>NZ_JBFMMP010000045.1:0-521 GCF_040790145.1 Massilia aurea | reverse complement strand
CTCCGGTGCTACTCTAGAAAGGAGGTGATCCAGCCGCACCTTCCGATACGGCTACCTTGTTACGACTTCACCCCAGTCACGAATCCTACCGTGGTAAGCGCCCTCCTTGCGGTTAAGCTACCTACTTCTGGTAAAACCCGCTCCCATGGTGTGACGGGCGGTGTGTACAAGACCCGGGAACGTATTCACCGCGACATGCTGATCCGCGATTACTAGCGATTCCAACTTCACGCAGTCGAGTTGCAGACTGCGATCCGGACTACGATACACTTTCTGGGATTAGCTCCCCCTCGCGGGTTGGCGGCCCTCTGTATGTACCATTGTATGACGTGTGAAGCCCTACCCATAAGGGCCATGAGGACTTGACGTCATCCCCACCTTCCTCCGGTTTGTCACCGGCAGTCTCATTAGAGTGCTCAACTAAATGTAGCAACTAATGACAAGGGTTGCGCTCGTTGCGGGACTTAACCCAACATCTCACGACACGAGCTGACGACAGCCATGCAGCACCTGTGTTACGG
>NZ_JBFMMP010000044.1:0-604 GCF_040790145.1 Massilia aurea | reverse complement strand
GAGATCGTCACAGGTACAAGAGTACAACTGTGTTGCAATGATACAAATACTACTACCCAAGCACATGCTGTCGCATGTGCTTAAAAACTTTACTTCTTCCAGATTGTTAAAGAACGAAAAAACAGTGATCTCGAAAAGACCAAACCTAAATCACATCAGTGAATCACTGACGACTTACGTTTGAACTTTTACCGTAATGGTGGAGGATGACGGGATCGAACCGACGACCCCCTGCTTGCAAAGCAGGTGCTCTCCCAGCTGAGCTAATCCCCCAGGGTTGCTTGCTGTTTCCATCTCAAAAATGATCCGGCTACGCCGGGCATTTTTTAGACTAACGCCGTACCAAAAAAAAGTAGGTTTCCACTTTTGTTTGAGGGTTGGTAGGGCTGGTTGGACTCGAACCAACGACCCCCGCGTTATCAACACGGTGCTCTAACCAGCTGAGCTACAGCCCCGATAAAACTGTTCTTTATGTTCAACAGTCGATAAGCGTGGACGCTTGATGATGAGTTCAGTTTTAAGGCTGACTCCGGTGCTACTCTAGAAAGGAGGTGATCCAGCCGCACCTTCCGATACGGCTACCTTGTTACGACTTCACCCCAGT
>NZ_JBFMMP010000043.1:0-810 GCF_040790145.1 Massilia aurea | reverse complement strand
ACAAGTCCGTGTGCCGGCTATCGAATTCGAAAAAGCCACCCAGGCCATACACGTCGCCACCAGCGTTGATTGTCACCACACCGCCTTCAACCGCCGTCGGGAACACTTCCCATGCATCGCGCGGAGGTGCGTCCAGCGCGCTGCCGAGGCGAGACGCGTGCCCGCATCGTAGCAGCACGCAATCGCCTTCTTCCAAAAGGACGTCAGTTACACCCTCGACGGTCAGCCACACCTGGCCCGACAGCACTGCGTAGCAGTTGATGGCGTCGTGGGCCTCGAAGCGAATGGCCCAATCGCCGCCGGCATCCAGACCGCGGAACATGTACGTGGCGGGCTTGAGTAAAGAGAGAACAGCAGAGAGTGCATCCACGCAGGCATTCGGACGATGGCAAAGATAAGACAGACTTTAGCGCATGGATCGTACCAGAGCAAGCCCGTATGATGCATGCTCCCAACTGGAAGGTTTCTCATGCTCATCGCATCCAATATCGCCGTCGTCGGCGCTGGTAATATCGGCAGCACGTTTGCCTTTTTTCTGGCGAACGCGGGTCAGCACAATGTCACCGTCGTCGCCCGGCCGGGCTCCAACAGGCTGCACCAACTGCAGCGCGACGGCGCCATCGTCAAGCAGAGCGGCGAGCGGGCAACCGTGACCGTACGCGACGGGCTCGACGCGAATACGGCCTACGACCTCGTGATTGTCGTCGTGCCGGTGCACCAGGTGGATGTTTTGATCCCGGCGCTCAAAGACTGCACGGCCACGCGCATCCTGTTCATGTTTAACCAGTTCGAGCCGGAGCGGCTGCGCGA
>NZ_JBFMMP010000042.1:0-1065 GCF_040790145.1 Massilia aurea | reverse complement strand
ACGGTCAGTATTTTGAGTGAGCGACCCGCTAGCAATAGCGGTGGCAGAAATGCCAACAAACAGAGATTGAACTGAAGAGTTTGATCCTGGCTCAGATTGAACGCTGGCGGCATGCTTTACACATGCAAGTCGAACGGCAGCGCGGGGCAACCTGGCGGCGAGTGGCGAACGGGTGAGTAATATATCGGAACGTACCCAAGAGTGGGGGATAACGTAGCGAAAGTTACGCTAATACCGCATACGATCCAAGGATGAAAGCAGGGGATCTTCGGACCTTGTGCTCCTGGAGCGGCCGATATCTGATTAGCTAGTTGGTGAGGTAAAGGCTCACCAAGGCCACGATCAGTAGCTGGTCTGAGAGGACGACCAGCCACACTGGAACTGAGACACGGTCCAGACTCCTACGGGAGGCAGCAGTGGGGAATTTTGGACAATGGGCGAAAGCCTGATCCAGCAATGCCGCGTGAGTGAAGAAGGCCTTCGGGTTGTAAAGCTCTTTTGTCAGGGAAGAAACGGTGAGGGCTAATATCCCTTGCTAATGACGGTACCTGAAGAATAAGCACCGGCTAACTACGTGCCAGCAGCCGCGGTAATACGTAGGGTGCAAGCGTTAATCGGAATTACTGGGCGTAAAGCGTGCGCAGGCGGTTTTGTAAGTCTGTCGTGAAATCCCCGGGCTCAACCTGGGAATTGCGATGGAGACTGCAAGGCTAGAATCTGGCAGAGGGGGGTAGAATTCCACGTGTAGCAGTGAAATGCGTAGAGATGTGGAGGAACACCGATGGCGAAGGCAGCCCCCTGGGTCAAGATTGACGCTCATGCACGAAAGCGTGGGGAGCAAACAGGATTAGATACCCTGGTAGTCCACGCCCTAAACGATGTCTACTAGTTGTCGGGTTTTAATTAACTTGGTAACGCAGCTAACGCGTGAAGTAGACCGCCTGGGGAGTACGGTCGCAAGATTAAAACTCAAAGGAATTGACGGGGACCCGCACAAGCGGTGGATGATGTGGATTAATTCGATGCAACGCGAAAAACCTTACCTACCCTTGACATGTACGGAAG
>NZ_JBFMMP010000041.1:0-1148 GCF_040790145.1 Massilia aurea | reverse complement strand
GCCAACCCTTGTATCTTGTTCTCATTGGTGGTTAGCTACTACCAATTGAGGTGAAGACCAGCTTGTGCCAACCCTTAAGGCTCGACCTTGGAAGGTAGATCAAGCCCTTCACCTCGTTCCCCACACCATACCAAACACTGGACGGTAGCCAAGGGCCTTGACCCTGTATGCACAAGGAGAGTGGGTGTGATGATCGAGAACGAAAGGAGAGCATCATGTTTTACCTCGGTATTGACGTCGCAAAGAAGAAACTCGATTGCATGCTGCTCGATACGTCGACCAGTAAATTGAAATCAAAAGGTGGCTTAGCCAATACGCCAGCAGGATTTACTGATCTTTTGGAATGGGTTGCCAAGCAGGGCGCTGTAAATCCACATGTGGTGATGGAGCCGACCGGCACGTACCACGAAGCAGCAGCATTAACATTGGCCGATGCCGGATTGGTTGTCTCACTCGTCAATCCTGCACAGCTGCGTTCGTTCGCCCTGGGCATGGGCATCAAGACGAAAACTGACAAACAAGATAGCGCTGTACTGGCGTACTACGGCGAAGCTAAGAAGCCTGCCCCATGGGAGCCACCATCGACATCGGCACGCCGACTGAAGGCACTCCTGGCCCGGCGCGACGCCGTCGCCGATGATCTGCAACGTGAGAAAAATCGTCAGGAAGCCAATGACTTCAGCCCAGTACCTGAAGAAGTTGGAGAATCGATTGCACAGTCGATAGCGTTTATCGAAGTTGAGCTCAAACGACTCGAAAAGATGATCGCGACACACATCGATGACGATCCCGACCTGCGCAAGAAAAAAGACCTCCTTGAGACTATTCCAGGCGTTGGCCCGCGCGTTGCGAGCCATATGACGGCATTATTTGCAGGAAGAACATTTGAGCGTGCTGAGCAACTAGCTGCTTATCTTGGCCTGGTGCCTGTCGAATGGAGTTCTGGCTCCTCAGTCCGAGGCCGACCACGCATGTCCAAAGCAGGACCTGCTTATCTTCGCAAAGTCCTTTATATGCCGGCAGTCGTGGCAAGACGCTGTAATCCACACATTAAGGCTTTGAACGACCGGCTGCTTGCTAAAGGCAAATCCAAGATGGCTGTGATTGGTGCTGCCATGCGCAAACTGGCACACCTATGCTTCGGCGTG
>NZ_JBFMMP010000040.1:0-1264 GCF_040790145.1 Massilia aurea | reverse complement strand
ATATCCGCAGCTTCGGTGACTGGCTTAGCCCCGTTACATCTTCCGCGCAGGACGACTCGATCAGTGAGCTATTACGCTTTCTTTAAATGATGGCTGCTTCTAAGCCAACATCCTGACTGTTTTAGCCTTCCCACTTCGTTTTCCACTTAGCCAATCTTTGGGACCTTAGCTGGCGGTCTGGGTTGTTTCCCTCTTGACACCGGACGTTAGCACCCGATGTCTGTCTCCCAAGCTCGCACTCATCGGTATTCGGAGTTTGCAATGGTTTGGTAAGTCGCAATGACCCCCTAGCCATAACAGTGCTCTACCCCCGATGGTGATACTTGAGGCACTACCTAAATAGTTTTCGGAGAGAACCAGCTATTTCCAAGTTTGTTTAGCCTTTCACCCCTACCCACAGCTCATCCCCTAATTTTTCAACATTAGTGGGTTCGGACCTCCAGGGCGTGTTACCGCACCTTCATCCTGGCCATGGGTAGATCACTTGGTTTCGGGTCTACACCCAGCGACTGTCGCCCTATTCGGACTCGATTTCTCTACGGCTCCCCTATACGGTTAACCTCGCCACTGAATGTAAGTCGCTGACCCATTATACAAAAGGTACGCAGTCACGGAACAAGTCCGCTCCTACTGTTTGTATGCACACGGTTTCAGGATCTATTTCACTCCCCTCCCGGGGTTCTTTTCGCCTTTCCCTCACGGTACTGGTTCACTATCGGTCGATTACGAGTATTTAGCCTTGGAGGATGGTCCCCCCATGTTCAGACAGGATTTCTCGTGTCCCGCCCTACTTGTCGTATGCTTAGTACCACCGTTCAGATTTCGTGTAAGGGGCTATCACCCTCTATGGCGCCTATTTCCAGAGGCTTCCACTATCCAATCGACTATCACATACAGGCTCATCCCATTTCGCTCGCCACTACTTTGGGAATCTCGGTTGATTTCTTTTCCTGCAGCTACTTAGATGTTTCAGTTCGCCGCGTTCGCTTTGCATACCTATGTATTCAGTATGCAATGACCTATAAAGGCCGGGTTTCCCCATTCGGAAATCTGCGGATCAAAGCTCGTTTGCTAGCTCCCCGCAGCTTATCGCAAGCTACTACGTCCTTCATCGCCTGTAATCGCCAAGGCATCCACCATGTGCACTTATTCGCTTGTCCCTATAACGTTGGCCTCTGCTGACAACAGAGATCGTCACAGGTACAAGAGTACAACTGTGTTGCAATGATACAAATACTACTACCCAAGCACATGCTGTCGCATG
>NZ_JBFMMP010000039.1:0-1935 GCF_040790145.1 Massilia aurea | reverse complement strand
GGCGCAAAGTCGTTTCACGGTCCTGTTCGGGATGGGAAGGGGTGGGACCGACTTGCTATGGTCATCAGGCATAACTTGTACGAGCTTTACCTGGACGCGTCGGCAGCGAAGCTGCCAACCCTACGTCAAGCAAGGCTCTGAATCTGGAAGAAGTAGTGTTTTGTTTTAGGGTAGGTATTTGTATCGACAACAGCTGTACTCTCTTACAACCCTGGACTACCAAGGTTATAGGGACAAGCCGTACGGGCAATTAGTACTGGTTAGCTTAATGCATTACTGCACTTCCACACCCAGCCTATCAACGTCCTGGTCTCGAACGACCCTTTAAAGAGCTCAAGGCTCTGGGAAATCTCATCTCAAGGCAAGTTTCCCGCTTAGATGCTTTCAGCGGTTATCTCTTCCGAACTTAGCTACCCGGCAATGCCACTGGCGTGACAACCGGTACACCAGAGGTTCGTCCACTCCGGTCCTCTCGTACTAGGAGCAGCCCCCTTCAAATTTCCAACGCCCACGGCAGATAGGGACCAAACTGTCTCACGACGTTTTAAACCCAGCTCACGTACCACTTTAAATGGCGAACAGCCATACCCTTGGGACCGGCTACAGCCCCAGGATGTGATGAGCCGACATCGAGGTGCCAAACTCCCCCGTCGATATGAACTCTTGGGAGGAATCAGCCTGTTATCCCCAGAGTACCTTTTATCCGTTGAGCGATGGCCCTTCCATACAGAACCACCGGATCACTATGTCCTACTTTCGTACCTGCTCGACTTGTCGGTCTCGCAGTTAAGCACGCTTATGCCATTGCACTATCATCACGATGTCCGACCGTAATTAGCGTACCTTCGAACTCCTCCGTTACACTTTAGGAGGAGACCGCCCCAGTCAAACTGCCTACCATGCACTGTCCCCGATCCGGATAACGGACCAAGGTTAGAACCTCAAATGAACCAGGGTGGTATTTCAAGGATGGCTCCACAATCACTAGCGTGACTGCTTCAAAGCCTCCCACCTATCCTACACAGATTGATTCAAAGTCCAATGCAAAGCTACAGTAAAGGTTCATGGGGTCTTTCCGTCTAGCCGCGGGTAGATTGCATCATCACAAACATTTCAACTTCGCTGAGTCTCGGGAGGAGACAGTGTGGCCATCGTTACGCCATTCGTGCAGGTCGGAACTTACCCGACAAGGAATTTCGCTACCTTAGGACCGTTATAGTTACGGCCGCCGTTTACTGGGACTTCAATCAAGAGCTTGCACCCCATCATTTAATCTTCCAGCACCGGGCAGGCGTCACACCCTATACGTCCACTTTCGTGTTTGCAGAGTGCTGTGTTTTTATTAAACAGTCGCAGCCACCATTTTATTGCAACCCGTTCATCCTTCCACAGTAAAGTGGTCAAACTACTAGGGCGTACCTTATCCCGAAGTTACGGTACCAATTTGCCGAGTTCCTTCTCCCGAGTTCTCTCAAGCGCCTTAGAATACTCATCTCGCCCACCTGTGTCGGTTTGCGGTACGGTCTCGTATGACTGAAGCTTAGAGGCTTTTCTTGGAACCACTTCCGATTGCTTCAGAGCCTAAGCTCCTCGTCTCAACCCCTTGAATTACGTACCCGGATTTGCCTAAGTACCTTCTATGAGTCAAAAACTAGCTATTCCAACAGCTAGACAACCTTCCGCGATCCGTCCCCCCATCGCATCATACGACGGTGCAGGAATATTAACCTGCTTCCCATCAGCTACGCATCTCTGCCTCGCCTTAGGGGCCGACTCACCCTGCTCCGATGAACGTTGAACAGGAAACCTTGGGCTTACGGCGTGGAGGCTTTTCACCCCCATTATCGCTACTCATGTCAGCATTCGCACTTCTGATACCTCCAGCATCCTTTACAAGACACCTTCGCAGGCTTACAGAACGCTCTCCTACCATAT
>NZ_JBFMMP010000038.1:0-2791 GCF_040790145.1 Massilia aurea | reverse complement strand
AGATTATGCTGTGTTTCCGAAATCTCGTCAACTCTTTCTTTTCGCTTCGTCTCAGATTTCTCTGGAGACCTTGCTCTCGTAACCACTTGATTACGTTAACATTTTCGGTCAGTGCCGAAGCGGAGGCGAACTATAGCAAATGCTAGGCGTATTGCGCAAGAGATCTCCAAGAATATATCTGAAAAGCGCATTCTGAACCCGAACCGCAACGGCGCTACGCCTGACGGTCACCTTCATCATGTCATATGATCCATGACCTGATAGGGCAGCGTCGCTTGCAATTATCTAGTGCGCGACCTATATTGAGTTTATGACGACGAATTCCCTGCCCTCATCGGTCACGCCCCGCCTGGACGATCAGCTGTGCTTTGCCCTGTACTCGACGTCGCTGGCGATGATGCGGGTGTATCGCGGCGTACTCCCCAAACTGGGTCTGACGTATCCCCAGTATCTTGTCATGATGGTGTTGTGGGAGCAGGACCAGCTGACGGTCTCCGATATTGGAGAACATCTGTTCCTGGATTCAGCGACGCTAACCCCGCTACTCAAGCGCATGGAAGCGCAGGGCCTGGTGCAACGTAACCGTGCGCGCAGTGATGAGCGGCAAGTGATCATTAGCCTGACCGACGAAGGCAAGGCCCTCAAGCAAGACGCCGCCGATGTGATGGCCGCCGTATTTCGTGCGACTAAGTGCTCGGCGGACGAAGCAGCGACATTGCGCGGTCAGTTAATCGATCTGCGCACTAGTTTGAAGGACAACGCCGGCTAAGCCGACGTTGTCGACCATTCAGCTCACGCCGCTATCTTTAGCGGATCGATCTCGGCATTGATGCGGAACACGCGAACCGTTCGCAACAGGCTACCTGCCTGTTCATTGAGCGCTACCGCCGACGCCGCAGCTTGCTCGACGAGCGCAGCGTTTTGCTGGGTTGCTTCATCCATTTGATCGACCGCATGGTTGACCTCCTGGATGCCAGCTCTCTGCGCTTCGCTCGCCGCAGTGATTTCTTCAATAATGCCACTGACATGTTGAACGCTTGTCACGATGTCTTTCATCGTCATGCCCGCCTGCTCGACCAGCTTCGACCCTGCATCTACCTTGGCCACCGATTCGCCAATCAGCGCGGCAATCTCTTTGGCCGCGCTGGCTGAACGTTGGGCCAGGTTGCGTACCTCGCTGGCAACCACGGCAAAGCCGCGCCCTTGCTCACCTGCGCGCGCAGCTTCCACTGCGGCATTAAGTGCCAAGATATTGGTTTGGAATGCGATGCCATCGATGACGCTGATGATGTCCGAGATCTTGCGGGCAGATGCATTGATTTCCTGCATTGTGCTCACCACCGCCGTGACAACCGTACCGCCCTTACTGGCGACCTGACTCGCCGACGCCGCGAGCGTATTGGCATGACGGGCGTGTGAAGTATTTTGCTCAACCACTGCCGTGAGTTCTTTCATCGACGTCGCCGTGCGGCCGAGCGAAGTAGCTTGCTGTTCGGTGCGCATGGACAGATCGCTGTTGCCAGCACTAATTTCGCTCGATGCATTTGCAATCAGGTCAGTGCCGCCGCGTACTTGCGCAACAATACGCTGCAGGCTGCTCTGCATTTCGCGGATGGCATACATGACACTTGCTCGGTCGTTGTGACGCACACGGACCTTGACCGTAAGGTCGCCCGAGGCGATCGCCGATGCGATGCGATTGACTTCCAGCGGTTCGCCGCCCAGCTGGCGCAGCAAGTGCGCGGTGATGGCGCCGCCAACGAGAACACTGATGACCACGGCAGCGAGCGCGACAGCGATGATCGTCATTTGCGCTGAGGTGATCGACTGTTCGGCCGATAGAGTGCCTGCTTCAACCTGCTTTTGCACTGCTGTGATCACACGATCAATGTCCAGCACGTTTTGCCGGCGCAGTGGACTACACTCATTGACCAGGAACGCACCAAATTCCATCATCTGCTCCGCATCGCGGTAGCGCCTGGGCCGATTCAGCTCTTCGGCCATGCGTAGCAGGCCGGTACGCATGGTCGCGAAGTCTACATTTCCTTCAAACAGGGGCGCCAGAGCCTGCAATTCTTTGAGGAAGCCGGCCTTTTGCTCGTCGAGCAGAGCCAGCTCGCGCTGGGCCTGGGTTGCGTCCGGGAGGATGTAGGCATTGCGCGCGGCGAGCCCGGTTTGCGCGAGTGATTCACGCAGCGCGTATAAGCGCTCGAGCTTGGTCGTACGGACAGCATTCTGTGTAGCCAGTTCCTGACCAACACTTCCTAACTCACGCCAGGCAAACAGCGCGAGCAGGATGATCAGAATGCCGACCAGGCCAAATCCGACGCCGAGTTTTGCACGGGTGCTGAGTGCGGAAAATATGTTCATTGGATGGCTACTTCAATAGAGGTGAGAAAGGATCCTCCCCAGTTGGCATTTAACTACCAACTCACAAAGTTTCAGGGGTAACAGAAAATTATACACACGATTGATAGTGCACGATTGATTCCGGACGGAAAGCAAAGTTTTCTGTCCGATATGCTCTTTACGGCAATGTTTTTGCTCAACAATGCAACACTCGCCAATATTGCTTAAGTGAACTAGAGAGGGTCAGCGTAAGTGGCGGACGTCGCTATAACTTTGCGTATGGTCATGAGGAGGCGCCGGGCAGCGCGCCGGCGTGGTGAAACGAGCGTTGAGATTGCTCAGATCGAGCTTGGATTTATCGATAGCCCAAAGCGAAAAGCCCCGCTCAGAATCTCTGAGCGGGGCTTTTCTAATAACTAGCCTGACGATAACCTACTTTCAC
>NZ_JBFMMP010000037.1:0-6359 GCF_040790145.1 Massilia aurea | reverse complement strand
AGAACCGAAGTTCTTGGCACCTTCATCAAACGCCCACACTTATCGACTGTTAATTTTTAAAGAACTTTATTCGGTGCATCTTCTGCTTTAGTGCGAATCGTTTTGTTCGCTGCAGCAGAGAAGAGAGATTATGCTGTGTTTCCGAAATCTCGTCAACTCTTTCTTTTCGCTTCGTCTCAGATTTCTCTGGAGACCTTGCTCTGGTAACCACTTGATTACGTTAACATTTTCGGTCAGTGCCGAAGCGGAGGCGAACTATAGCAAACCTCTCCGGGGTTCCGCAAGCCCTCACACAAAGAATCTTTTCGGCTACGCTTTTTCCTGGATCAGTGGCAGTGCGAGCAGGATTTCAGCTCACAAGGTATATTCCTTGGTTAATTACTATGCAACTAACTTTTACATTTTGTACGTAATATCCTGGAGAGATAATGAAGCATCCCGTTTTACGCCGCACCACCATCGCCGCCATCTGCGCCTGCTGGCCACTGGCCGCCATCGCCGATGACATTCGCAATCCGATGAATGTGGTCGTTGTCAGCGGTACCCGTGCTGAACACACAAGTTTCGACCTGCCCGCCGCCGTCGATGTCGTCGACGCCGCGCAGATCGGCGATGCGCAGCTGCGCGTGAATGCCTCTGAAGCGCTGGTCGCGGTGCCGGGCATCGTCGTGCGCAATCGAGAGAACTATGCGCAAGACCTGCAAATCTCCTCGCGCGGCTTCGGCACCCGCTCGGCGTTCGGCGTGCGCGGCGTGCGCCTCGTTGCCGACGGCATCCCCGCTACGATGCCGGACGGCCAGGGCCAGGCCGCAACCTTCAACCTCGATGTCGCCGAGCGCATCGAAGTGCTGCGCGGCCCCTTCTCTGCCTTATATGGCAATCACTCCGGCGGCGTGGTCCAGCTGTTCACACGCGAGCCGACAGACAGGCCGACTGTCGAAGCCAGCTTCACCGGCGGCAGCTACGGCCAGCGCAAGCTCGATACGAATGCGTCGGGCCGCAGCGGCGGCGTCGGCTACCTGATCGACGCCTCGCGCTTCGAGACCGACGGCTACCGCGATCACAGCGCCGCCACGCGCGACCAGGCCTATGCCAAGCTGGTGATCGAACCGTCGTCGACCAGCCGGCTGGTGATCACGGCCAGTGGCCTGCGCCAGGACGATACGCAAGATCCACTCGGCGTCACCTGGGATACCTTCCAGCGCGATCCGCGGGCCGGCGAGATCGACACCACCGATACGCAGTCGCCCCAGCGCACGCTGGCCGATCGCTACGACACCCGCAAGAGCATCGATCATCAGCAGTTCGGCGCGACGTTCGAGCAGCGCTTCGGCCAGGATCGCCTGCAGGTGACGGCCTACGGCGGCAACCGTCGCGTGATCCAGTACCAGTCGTTCTCGCGCGGCTTCCAGGCGCCGGCGACCCATTCGGGTGGCGTCATCGATTTCGACCGCGACTTCTATGGCATCGACGCCAACTGGCGCGCGGTGCGTAACGTCGCCGGCGGCACGCTGCGCGCCACGGCCGGCCTCGAGATGGCCAGTTCGAAGGATTCGCGCCAGGGCTTCGAGAACTTCATCGGCACTACGTTCGGCGTGAAAGGCAATTTGCGCCGCGACGAGCAGAACGACGTCACCAGCGTTGACCCGTACGTGCAGATGGAATGGGAACGCGATCAGTGGGTGCTCACTGGCGGCGTGCGTCATAGCCGCGTGGACTTCGACGTCAAAGACAAGTATCTCTCCAACGGCAATGACAGCGGCGGCACCGACTTCCGTCACACCACGCCGCTGGTCGGTGTGCTCTACAAGATCTCGCCGACGCTGAACGTGTACGCCAGCGCCGCGCGCGGCTTCGAGACGCCAACGATGAACGAGTCGTTCTATTCAGGCACCGGCGGGGGATTCAACTTCGCACTCGAACCGGCGATCGGCACGCACCTCGAAGTCGGCGCCAAGGCGATGGTGGCCAGCGGCGTGCGCGTGAACGCCGCCGTGTTCCAGGTGAAGACCAAGGATGAACTGGTGGTCGACGCCTCGTCGGGCGGCCGCACCAGCTATCGCAACGCGAGCGCCACGCTGCGCCAGGGTGGCGAGCTGTCGGTCGACGCGGAACTTGGCGCCGGCTGGAATGCGCGCATCGCCATGAGCCTGCTGCATGCGATCTACGACGAAGGCTTCGGCGCCGTGCCGAAAGGCAGCCGCCTGCCGGGCGTGCCCAAGTCGAGCTTTTACGGCGAGTTGGGTTGGAAGGAAGCAGCGGGTCGTTATGGCTTCGCGCTCGAGACGGTCGCCAACAGCAAGGTGTATGCGGAAGACACCAACACCGCGCAGACCGCGCCTGGCTATGCGGTCGTCAACGCCCGCGTGCAGGCCAGCCAGCAGTTCGGCGGCTGGCGCCTGCGCCAGTTCGCGCGTTTGAACAACCTGTTCGACCGCGATTACGTCGGCTCGGTGATCGTGGGCGACGCGAACCGCCGCTACTACGAGGCGGCGCCTGGCAGCAACTGGCTGCTGGGCGTCAGCGCGCAGTATCAGTTCTAGTCAGCTTTAACCAGGTCCACCTTGTCCGCTGCCGGCGGCGTCTTCCCCGGCAGCGCGGCATCGGGATACAGACGCGCAAGCGTCGTCGTCACCGCCGGCACCAGCACGGCCTGCACCAGTTTGGTGGCCGCGCCCAGGTCCGGCGCGGCGCGCACCGATTGCCACAGCCGCGCGCCATCGACGCCACCGGTGGCCAGTGCAGTTTCGGCTTCGGCCTGCCAGAACGGCGGCGCTTCACTTTCCACATAGTTGCCGCGCCCGCGCCCGAAGTGGGCCACCGCCAGATAACGCAGGATCGCGCCGGTCAGCATCGTCTGCAAAAACGGATCGGCGAACTTCACGTTCGCCTGATTGCGGTCCGTCCCCTGATTGAACCCCCACGCGGCGCCAGCGGCCGTGATGCCCCCGGCGATCGCGCCGAGCAGCGCGCCGGCGCCCATCGTCAGCCCCCCCGCCATCAAGTCGGCCGACAGGCCGGACGCCGCGCCCGCCGCCACCGCGCCCAGCAAGCCCGCCTGCGTTTTGTCGACTGGCGCATTGACCGCGAAGTTGTCGCGCACGCGCGCATTGACGGCAACGGCCTGGCCCGGATCGATGCGGTACAGCGACAGCATGCGCGCCGTCGCGTGGTTGATGCCGTCATTCAGGCGCTGCACCAGCGCCGCCATCGCCAGTTCCTGGCGCCGCGCTTCGTCCTTGCCGATGCCAACCGCTTTCAAGGCGCTCCGCAGCATTCCCGGCCGTTCTTCGCCCAGCGCCTCGGCGTCGCGCACTGCGGCCGCAATCTGCTCGGCGCTCATGTGCAGGGCGCTGGCATACCGCTCTTGATTGCGTGCCGACCATGCGGCCAGCAGGCGCGCGTACGCAGGCTGCTTCTCGGCTGCGATCAGGTGCGTCACCGATTCGTAGAACACGTGTTCATGCACCCAGCAGCGGGCAAACGCATCGAGCGGCAGCACTTCCTTGACGACCGTGTACTGGGCCAGATGCTGTTTCCAGCGCTGCGGCTCGGCCTGTTCTTCATTCGCCGGGCGAGGTGGTCCGATCTGGTTGAGCAGCACGACCACCGGTTTGCCAAGCCACTCGAGGATATTCATTTCGGACGGCAGATAACCGGCATCCTGTGGCGACTCGGACGAGTTGACCAGATACAGCACGACGTCGGCCTCTTCGCGCGCCGCACGCAGCGCCTGCTGGCTGAGAAAGAACGGGCGGTCGCGATACCGGTCGAAAACCTCGCGCAGGAACCAGCCGATCGGATTGCCCGCCATCGCCAGGCGCTTGTGCAGGCGCACCGAATCGCCAAAACCGGGCGTGTCCCACAGCACGAGCGAGTCACCGCCCGGTGTGGAAAGCAGCGGATAGCCTTGCGATATCTGGGTCACGTGGGCGGCGTCGCGGATTTCGCCGACGTCCATGCCGACCAGCGTGCGGGCCAGCGTCGTCTTGCCGTTATTGGTATGCGAGACCAGGGCGAACTGGATCTTGGCCGGCTGGGTCATCGCAGCTCCGGCAAGGTCAGGCCCGCGCCCAGTTCGAGCGGGTGTTTGTCGGGTTCGAGCAGATTGACGACGTGCGCCGACGTGCCATGGAAGCTGCAGAACTGGCGCCACAGGGCGTGCCGCTCGGCGGCGCGTTCGGCGCCGATCTGGTCACCGATGCGCTCAAGCAGCGGCGACTCGTCGAGCAGCACCGCCACACCGCGCGGCACGTGCTTGACCAGGTAGTCGAGCAGTGCGCCGTGGTTTTCTTTCTCGGGCGTTGCCGCAAGGCTGAACAGCACCGTGGTCACCGTGATGCCGGCTTCGTTCAGCATCGTTTCGCGCAGCGCGTCTTTCGGCTCGATGCCATAGGCGACCGACGGCAGCAGCTGCACCCTCGCCTGACCGCCCAGCGCGGCGGCAGCGATCGCCCACAGGCCGCGGTCGCGCGGCTCGTCGAGCGTATAGGTATAGGGGATCACGCGCAGCACGGCCGGCGCGCTCGTGCCGATACTGTCGGCCAGCTTGCGGTAGTAGGGCTGGTCGAGATCGAGCGGGAAGTGACGCGCCAGGTAACGCGCGCGCAGGCCGGCGACGATCGCGAGCACCAGGCGCGGCACGATCACCAGCAGCAGCAACGTCGCGCCATACAGATGCACCCAGCGCTCGCCAACCGGCAGGCCGGCGCTGCCGCCAAAGCGCAGCTGCTCGATCTCGGCCAGCGTGAAGCCCTGCAGGAACGGAAACACCGTCAGGGCCGGCGCGAACAGCCATGACAGCAGCGTGTGCACCTGCTGGGCGTCGAGGAAGGTGCTTTCCCAGCCGGTGACGTATTGCGTGAGCAGACCGCGCGCGTACAGTGAACCGACCGCGCCGAGCGCGAAGCCGGCTGCCGCCAGATGCACCGTGCGGCTCAGGCGCGCGCGGGTAAGCGGTTCGCTCAGCACGGCCCAATCGGCCAGGAAGTGTGCAACGCCTTCGGCCAGCGCGGTCGGCAGCTTGCGCGGTGCGACGGCCTTGCCCACGCTCAGGCGGCGGAGCAGCGGCGTGCCGCTCTTCTTCCTGCGCTTGGCTGGCACGACGGCCCAGACCAACAAGCCGAGGTACACCAGCAGGTTCCAGGCAATGATCATCAAGAATGGCGCCGACAGCAGGTCGATCCGGTGCGGATCGGCGATGCGATCAAGTGCCGCACCAAGCACGAAGGCGATAAATGGCAGCGCAAGCCAGATGCCGCTCATGCCGGGCGCCTTGCGCTGGAAGGCGCCAAAGGCCGGCGTGCGTTCGCCGAGGCGTTTGAGGATTTGTTCGGCGCGCTGCTGCAGAAAGTGTTCCTGGTTGACGGCCGTGTGGGTGTCGGCTGCCTGCCATGCGGCGAGTTCGCGCGCGCTGCGCGTGGCGTACTTGCGATCGTCGTCGCTCAGTACCGTGTGGGCGACGTCGGCGTGCTCGATGGCGCGCGCCAGCACGACATTGCGTGCGACCTGTTCATTCATGCTGCTCCCGTGATTGAAATGACAATGCTGATAGATGCATTGTGCACCAGATTAACGGGCGTCGGCGGTGGGGTGCCGCACGGTGCTGAGCACGCGGACAACAAAACCCGGGCAGTGCCCGGGTCGATGTCGTTTGTAATCGTGCCGCTTGCCTGGTCAGCGTTTGCGTGTGGTGCCGGTCAGCGAAAGCGATTGGTCCGGATAACCTTGCTGCGCATTGCCACTGCCGGATTGGCGCGAGCTGTCCAAGCGATCCTGCTCGCCGCGTGCCTGCGTGCGCTGCGCTTCCTGGCGCGCGGCCCAGCCGCTGTACTGAATACCGGCGCCGGCGCGCTGGGCGCGGCTGGACATGTCCGATTGCATGGAACCTGGGTTCCCGCGCGGGAAAGGCGTCTCGAGGCCACCGGGCATGACATAGCCGGGAGCTCTGGTTTGCAGGCTGCCTTCGGCAACCATCAGGGTTTTCGGTCTGGCACTGCCACGCGAGTGGGTGTCGACGCCTTTGACTTTCTCTTTCGACTTCATTGCGATCCTCCGCTTGCTGAACAAGAAGTCTGATGATGCGCGCATGAAGCCAGGGTCAGTATCGGAGAAGGTTTTGGTTGGATGTAGGATTCGACTGACTATTTGTGAGCAACACTGTGGCGTTGGTATGATCGATCGCCCAACGGCGAAAAGCCCCGCTCAGAATCTCTGATCGGGGCTTTTCTAATAACTAGCCTGACGATAACCTACTTTCACACTGGTTGCAGCACTATCATTGGCGCAAAGTCGTTTCACGGTCCTGTTCGGGATGGGAAGGGGTGGGACCGACTTGCTATGGTCATCAGGCATAACTT
>NZ_JBFMMP010000036.1:0-7699 GCF_040790145.1 Massilia aurea | reverse complement strand
CGAACAGGACCGTGAAACGACTTTGCGCCGATGATAGTGCTGCAACCAGTGTGAAAGTAGGTTATCGTCAGGCTAGTAATATAGAAAAGCCCCGCTCAGAGATTCTGAGCGGGGCTTTTCGCCGTTGGGCGATCGATCATGCACGCTCAGCGGTATTATTGGTGCCAATGCATCGATATCGCTGTCAAACCAAGCCGATCCAGTGAGGACACCACAATGAACGTCTATCTCGCGGTAACCGACACAATGGCGGATTGGGAAATCGGCTACCTGACCGCCGAGCTGCACAGTCGGCGCTTCTTCCGCGATCCCGACATGGCCTTCAACCTGGTCAAACTCGGCGTGACCCTCGACCCGGTGCACAGCATGGGCGGCGTGCGCTACGAGCCCGATGTGACGGCCGATACCGTTCAATTGCAGGCCAACGACCTGATCCTGCTCCCCGGCGGTGATGGCTGGGAAACGCCACTCGTCAAACCAATACTGGACCTGGCGCGCGATGTCCTCGACCAGGGTCACAATGTGGCCGCCATTTGCGGCGCCACGGTTGGCCTCGCCAGCACCGGCGCACTCGACGGTCGTCGCCACACCTCCAACGATCTCGCATCATTGAAAGCCGCTTGCCCCGACTACGCCGGCGAGGCCCTGTACCGCCACAAGCCGGCAGTTCGCGGTGACAACCTGATCACCGCGAGCGGCCTGGCGCCCCTCGAATTCTCGTACGAAGTACTCAAGATGCTGAAGGTATGGCGCCCGGACACGGCCACCGCCTGGTACCGTCTGCACAAGACGCGGCAGGAACGCTGGTATCACGCGCTGGTTGCCTCGATGTCGCCCGATTCTCCCTGACCAGCCAGACAACGATGGACTATCAGCAGTTACACGCGCAGCGCCGCTCGCACCCGGCCTGGCGGCTTCTCGCCGCCGACCATGCGCCCATGATCGCCAGCTTCCTGCACCACGTGTTTGTCGTGCCGAACGTGCGCACCATCGCGCGCCAGCAGTTGGTGTCGCAATTGGACGACCATCTGTACCAGCTGCACCAGGTCAGCGGCGAGACGCTGTTCCCGAAAAGCGCCGCCAGTTATCTCGATGACTGGGCGTCCGACGAGCGTGGGTGGCTGCGCAAATACTATCCGGCCGGCGACGACGAGCCCCATTACGACCTGACCTCATCGAGCGAGCAGGCGCTCGAGTGGCTGCAAGGTCTTGGGCAGCGCGCCTTCATCGGCACCGAGTCGCGCCTGATGACCGTGTTCGACCTGCTCAAGCAGATCACCGACGGCACCGAGCTCAACCCACGGGCGCGCATCGCCGAGCTGCAATCACGGCGCGCCGACATCGATGCGCAGATCGCCCACATCCGGGAAGGCCACCTGACGCTGATGGAGCCGACCCAGGTGCGCGAACGCTTCCTGCAGATGGCGGCCACCGCGCGCGAACTGCTGGCCGATTTCCGCGCGCTCGACCAGAACTTTCGCACGCTCGACCGCAGCGTGCGCGAACAGATCGCCACCTGGGACGGCGGCAAGGGCGAACTGCTGCAGCAGATCTTCGCCTGGCGCGACCAGATCGCCGATTCCGACGAAGGCCGCAGCTTCCGGGCTTTCTGGGATCTGTTGATGTCGCCGGCGCGGCAGGACGAATTGAGCAAGCTGCTCGCACACGTGATGGCCCTGGCGCCGATCCGCGAACTTGACCCGGACACGCGACTGCGCCGGATCCACTACGATTGGCTGGAAGCCGGCGAGGTCACGCAGCGCACGGTTGCTCGCCTGTCCGAGCAACTTCGCCGCTATCTGGACGACCAGGCCTGGCTCGAGAATCGCCGTATCATGGAGCTGATTCGCCAGGTCGAGCAAAAGGCCCTGGCGATGCGCGGGCAGATACCCGAGGCGGACTTCGCCAGCATTGACATGGCCGGTGCGGACCTCGGCCTGCCGATGGAGCGCCTGCTCTACACGCCGCCGTTCAAGGCCGATCTGCGCGCGGCGGTGGTCGAAGAAGCCAGCGCCACGATCGTCACCGACGCGCTGTTCGAGCAGGTCTACGTCGACCAGGGCCGCCTGACATCCAATGTGCGGCGCGCCCTGCAGACCCGCAGCCAGGTATCGCTCGCGGCGGTGATCGCCGAGCATCCGATCGAGCAGGGCCTGGCTGAACTGGCGACGTACCTGAAACTGGCGACACAAGATGTCGCGGCCATGATCGACGACGAGGGCACCGAGTCCATCGCCTGGACCGGCGGCGACGGCCGCCAACGCCAGGCCACGCTGCCGATGGTGATCTTCACGCTGCGCGACACGAACCACGAAGAATAAAGAACCAATGAGCGACGATAACCGACTCGGCCCCGTGCTGGTCAGCCTGTTCCAGGGCGTGCTGTATCGCGAGAGTGCCGAGACACTTTGGCAAAGCCTGCTCGACCTCCAGGCGCGCGTGCGCGACTATTGCAGCGTGATCGGGCTGGAGCTGATTCTCGACGAAGCCGAGGGCTACGCCTATCTGCGCCAACGCGCGCCTGTGCCCGATGCGCCGGACATGCCGCGCCTGGTGCAGCGGCGCCCGCTCAGTTTCCCGGTCAGCCTGATCCTCGTTTTGCTGCGCAAGAAACTGGCCGAATTCGACGCCACCAGTGGCGACACCCGGCTCGTGATCGGCCGCGACGACATCGCCGACCAGATGCGCCTGTTCCTGCCCGATACCGCGAATGAGGCGCGCCTGCTCGACCGCATGGACACGCACCTGAACAAGGTCGTCGAGCTGGGATTCTTGCGCCGCCTGCGCGCGCAAGAAGGCCAGTTCGAAGTGCGGCGCGTACTCAAGGCGTTCGTCGATGCGCAGTGGCTCGATGACTTCGCGCAGCGCCTGGACGGCTATGCGGCCCATGCTGCGTCGCTCGATCCGCGGGAGGCCGAATGAACGCGCCGCATGAAGCCCATCACGACGCGCCGGCAAGCGTCGAGCGCGCCGGATTCCGGCTGCGCCGCTTCGAGGTGTACAACTGGGGCACGTTCGACGCGCGCGTGTGGCGACTGCAGCCCGATGGCGACAATATGCTGCTGACTGGCGATATCGGTTCCGGCAAGTCGACCCTTGTCGATGCGTTGACGACGCTGCTGGTCCCGGCCAACAAGGTCTCGTACAACAAGGCGGCCGGCGCCGACGCGCGCGAGCGCTCGCTGCGCACCTATGTGCTCGGGCACTTCAAGTCCGAGCGCGGCGACACCGGCATGAGCGCGCGCGCCGTCGCGCTGCGCGACCACCGCAGCTACTCGGTGCTGCTTGGCGAATTCCATAACGAAGGCTACGAGCAGACCGTCACGCTCGCGCAGGTCTTCTGGTTCAAAGACCCGCGCGGCCAACCAGAGCGCTTCTATGTGGTGGCCGAAAGCGCCCTTGCCATCGCCGAGCATTTCTCGGGCTTCGGCAGCGACGTCACCCAGCTGCGCAAGCGCCTGCGTGCCACGGCTGGCGTGAGCTTGCACGACAGTTTCCCGTCGTACGGCGCCGATTTCCGGCGTCGGTTCGGTATCGGCTCGGAACAGGCGATGGACCTGTTCCACCAGACGATATCAATGAAATCGGTCGGCAACCTGACCGAGTTCGTGCGCGAGCACATGCTCGAACCGTTCCCGGTGCAACCGCGCATCGATGCGCTGATCACGCACTTCGACGACCTCAATCGCGCGCACGAAGCGGTGCTCAAGGCGCGCGCCCAGATCGACCGCCTCGGGCCATTGACGGCCGATTGCGACCGTCACGCCACGCTGGTGGAGCAGGTCGACGAACTGCGTGGCTGCCGCGATGCGCTGCGGCCCTGGTTCGCGCACCTGAAAGGCGAGCTGCTCGACAAGCGTATTACCAACTGGGCCCTCGACGAAGAGCGCGCCGGCGCCAGGCTCACGCAGCTCGAGCACGACCGGCGCGTGCAGGCCCGCACGCGCGATGAACTCACCGCCGCCATCGCGGCCAACGGCGGCAACCGCATCGAACAGATCCGCGCCGAGATCGCGCGCATCGAAGCAGGCAAGACCGAGCGCAGCGAACGCGCGCAAAAATATGACCTGATCGCGGGCGCGCTTGGCTTGCCGGCGGCGGTCGACGCCGACACCTTCGACGCCAATGGCCGCGCCATCGCCCTGGGCCAGGCCGACTGCGTCGTGCAGCGCGACGAGCGCAGCAACCGGCTGACCGAGGCCGGCGTGACCGTGCGCGAACTGCGGCTGCTGCACGGCGAACTGACGGGCGAACTCGAGTCGCTGCGCCAGCGCCGCTCGAACATCCCGCGCCAGATGCTGGCCGTGCGCGCCGCGCTGTGCGAGGCGCTGTCGATCGCGCCCGATACACTGCCGTTCATCGGCGAATTGATCCAGGTGCGTGACGAGGAGCGTGCATGGGAGGGTGCAGCCGAGCGCCTGCTGCATGCCTTCGGCCTGTCGCTGCTGGTGCCCGAGGCGTACTACGTCCAGGTGGCGGCGTGGGCAGAGCGCACGCACCTTGGCGCGCGACTCGTGTATTACCGGGTGCGGCCGCAGGCAGCAAGCCAGCCGCCGGCGCTGCATCCGCAATCGCTCGTGCACCGGCTGGCCATCGAACCGGCCTCGCCGTTCTATGGCTGGATCGCGCACGAACTGGCGCGCCGCTTCGACTACGCCTGCTGCGAGAACATGGACCAGTTCCGGCGCGAGCAGCGCGCGATCACCCGCAATGGCCAGCTCAAGGCCGGCGGCGAGCGTCACGAGAAGGATGACCGGCGCCCGATCGATGACCGCACCAGCTACGTGCTGGGCTGGTCGAACGATGCGAAGATCGCCGCCCTGGCCAAGCAGGAACGCGATCTGGCCACGCGCGTGTCGGCGCACGCCGCGCAGATCGTCGCGCTCAAGCGTGAGGTCGACGATTTCAACAAGGTGTATGGGCTGTGGCAGCAACTGGCGGTGTACGCGCACTTCACGGAGCTGGACTGGAAGTCGCTGGTGGCGTCGATCGACCGGCTCGAACGTGAGCAGGAAGAACTGGCCTCGACGTCCGACCTGCTGCGCACCCTGCAGGAGCAGCTGCGCGCGCTCGGCGACGAGCAGGCCGTGCTCGACGGGCATTATGCGACGGCGTCGGCCCTGCTGGCGACCCTGGTCGAGAAATTGCGCACGGCGCGCGAGCAGCTGGCCGAGAGCGACACCTTGGCAGCGGCGGCTGACAACACCATCCGCGCGCGCTTTGCGGCGTTGGCCGTGTTGCGCGAACAGGCGCTGGGCGAACACACCTTGACGGTGGAGTCGTGCGACAACCGCGAGCGCGACATGCGCGACTTCATCCAGGCCCGGGTCGATGCCGAAACCAGGAAGATCGAGCGCTTGCGCGATACGATCATCTCGGCCATGCAGGATTACGTGCGCACCTGGCCGCTCGATGCGCGCGAGGTCGATGTCAGCATCGACGCGGCCGCTGAATTCCGGCGCATGCTGCACGTGCTCGAAGCGGACGACTTGCCGCGCTTCGCCGACAAATTCAAGGGGCTGCTCAACGAGAACACGATCCGCGAGATCGCCGGCTTTCAGTCGCAACTCAAGCGCGAGCGCGAAACCATCCGCGAGCGGGTCGACACCATCAACGCGTCGCTGCACGCGATCGACTACAACCCGAACCGGTACATCGCACTGGAGGCCGAGCCAAGCCTCGACGCCGACCTGCGCGACTTCCAGCAAGACCTGCGCAGCTGCACCGAAGGCGCGCTCACCGGGTCGAGCGACGAGGAATATACCGAAGCGAAGTTCTTGCAGGTGCGGCGCATCATCGAACGTTTTCGCGGCCGTGAAGGCAGCGCCGAGATGGACCGACGCTGGACCCGCAAGGTCACCGACGTACGCAACTGGTTCGTGTTCTCGGCGTCCGAGCGCTGGCGCGAAGACGATCGCGAGCACGAACACTACACGGATGCTGGCGGTAAGTCTGGCGGCCAGAAAGAGAAGCTCGCCTATACCGTGCTGGCGGCCAGTCTGGCCTACCAGTTCGGCCTGGAGTGGGGCGCGGTGCGCTCACGATCGTTCCGCTTCGTGGTCATCGACGAAGCGTTCGGCCGCGGTTCGGATGAATCGGCGCGCTATGGCCTGGAGCTGTTTCGCCGCATGAACCTGCAACTGCTGATCGTCACGCCGCTGCAGAAGATTCATATCATCGAACCGTATGTCGCCGGGCTGGGTTTCGTGCACAGCGAAGAAGGGCGCCAGTCGATGCTGCGTTACCTGAGTATCGAAGAGTATCGCGCCGAACGTGGCGCGCGCGCGCAATGAGTTCGCCGCGCGCCGCCTGGTCGACGCCTGCCGATATCGTCGCCGGGGTGCAGCGGCTGTGGGACAGCGGCGCGCTGCTCGCGGCTCGCATGGATGGCGCAATGCTCTTCCCGTACGAACTGCGGCTGCGGCAACCGGGTGTCGCCGTGATGGGCGAGCAGTTCGAGCAGGTGCGCGCCTGGGTTGCGGCGCTGAAGGCCGGCAGCCGGCAAGAGCGCGGCCATGGCTATGACCTCCAGTGGCGCGACATCAACCACCGCCAGCTTGGGCGCAACAGCATCCCGTTTGCTGCGGTGATCGCGTCCGAGGCCGAGGCGCTGCGCATGATCGGCCGCGTCAACGAGGCGCGCCGATTCGACGCGCTGGCGGCTGGCACGCTGGCGTCATTTCCCCGACTGCGCGCCTGGGTGCGGGGCCATCCGCTCAAGCTGCTCGAACATGGCGAGAGTTGGGAGCGCGTCCTGGCGGTTTTGCACTGGTTCGTCGCGCACCCGCAGCCGGCGATCTATCTGCGCCAGCTCGATACGCACGGCGTCGACACGAAGTTCATCGAGGCGCGCAAGGGCCTGTTCGCCGAGCTGCTCGACCAGGTCTTGCCGCTGGAGGCGATTGTCGACGCGAGCGGGCCGCGTCAGTTCGAAGCCCGCTATGGCCTGCTGGGCAAACCGCCCCTGATTCGCTTTCGCATGCTCGACGAGGCGCATTACATCGGCGGCTTATCGGACCTGACGGTGCCCGTGCCGCAGTTTGCCAGGCTGCGCACCGGCGTCAAGCACGTGTTCGTGACCGAGAACGAGATCAATGCGCTGGCGTTTCCGCAGGTAGCGTCGAGCATGGTGGTGTTCGGCGGCGGGTATGGCATCGACCGCCTGGCAGGAATCGACTGGTTGCGTGAGCGCGACGTCGTGTATTGGGGCGACATCGATACCCATGGGTTTGCGATCCTCGATCGCCTGCGGGCGGCATTGCCTGCGGTACGTTCGCTATTGATGGATGGGGCGACATTCCATGAGCATCGCCATCTGTGGGGCAGTGAAGATGCCGACAAACGGTTTATGGGAGAGCTGACGCGACTCACGTCCGAGGAATATGCCCTATACAGCGCACTGCGCGAAAACGTACTTGGCGAGCGCCTGCGCCTGGAGCAGGAACGTATTGCTTATGGATGGGTTATCTCTGCAATTGAACGAAATGTGAATCGTCACCTTGCATAGTGGTTGATCGTTTGTTATAGTCTCGCTCCTCGACGCAGACGCCGCTTCAAACGCAGCGACAGCGAAGAAAAAGAAATAAATCAGGGGTTGACGAAAAATGAGAAGCACTTCATAATCTCGCCTCTCTGCTGCTAACGAACACAACGCTTCGTAGCAAACAGCAGAAGCAGCACCGAATAAAGTTCTTTAAAA
>NZ_JBFMMP010000035.1:0-7805 GCF_040790145.1 Massilia aurea | reverse complement strand
CGAGGTTAACCCTCGTAAACCAATGCCTGCAACCCCTACTTCCTAAGTCAAGCAAATTATTCCGGACAGCAGTGCGCAGAGGCGGGAACGACGGTCTTCAGGTTAGCGGTGGAAAACCCTCACCTCATGCCAGCGGCAACTCCACTGTAAACCGGGTCCCCGCCCCGGCCCGGGTTTCAAACCCGACCGTGCCGCCATGCTCTTCGATGATCGCCTTGCTGATGCTCAGGCCCAGGCCCGAGCCGCTGCGCTGGCGCGAGTCGGCGGCGTCGGCTTGCGCGAAGCGTTCGAACACGCGGCTCTGGAACGCCGGTGGAATGCCGGGGCCTTCATCGGTCACGCTCAGACGCGCCCAGCCCGGACGCTGCCCCAGGCCGAGCGTGACGGCCTTGCCGCCCGGCGTGAACTTGATCGCGTTGGACACCAGGTTGGTCAACACCTGCACCATGCGGTCGTGGTCGATTTCGGCCTGGACGCGCTCGGCGCCCGGTGGCAGGTCGAGCCGCAGCGTGACGCCCGCCTGGCGCGCCTGTCCGTCCATCGCATCGACCACATGCTGCATCAGCGGCGCGAGCAACTGGGCGGTGCGCTGGTATTCCATATGGCCCGCTTCGATTTTCTGGATGTCGAGCAGGTCGTTCACCATCCGCATCAGCCGATCGCAGCTCTGGCTGGCAATGGCGATCAGCCTGGCCACGTCGGGCGGCAGGTTGCCGGCCATGCCGCCGTCAAGCATCGACAGCGAGGCATGGATCGACGTGAGCGGCGTGCGCAGTTCGTGCGAGACGGTCGAGACGAATTCGTTCTTCATGCGCTCGACCTTCTTGCGCTCGGAGATATCGTGCAGGAAGATCGAGAAGAACGCATCCTCGCCTTCGCCTGCCAGCGTCACCGTACTTTCGACCGTGAACTCGAAGCCCTGGCGGTTGATCACGGTGCGCTCCATGCGCCGGGCCAGCATGAACTGGCCGTCCTGGCGGAACGCCTGCAGCGCCTTGCCGATGCTGGAGCGATAGCGCTCGGGCAGGATCATTTCGGCCAGCGGCCAGCCCACGGCATCGTGCCGGGTCCAGCCGAACATGCGCTCGGCGGCCGGATTCCAGTCGACGATCATGCCACGCAGGTCGACTGCGATGAAGGCGTCCTGCGCCGCCTCGACGATGGCGATGATGCGTCCCTCGCTGGCGCGCACCGCCACCAGCGCCCGCTCCAGTTCGCGCGTGCGACGGTCGACCCGCTCTTCGAGCGTGTCGTTCAGGGTCTGCAGTTCGGCGCGGCGCTGCACCAGTGCCGCCACCAGCGCATTGAGCGCGCCCGACAACTGGCGCACCTCGGTGTAGCTGCGCCCGGCCGGCACCAGTTCTTGCGTATCGCCACGGCGCAGGCGGTCGGCCGAACTGGCCAGCGCCGCCAGCGGGCGCGTGATGCGGCGCGCCAGCAGCCAGCCGCCCAGCGAGAACAGCAGCGCCAGCACGCCGCCGCTCCACAGGGCGCGCTCGCGCAACTCGCGCACCGGCGCGTAGGCATCCTGGATATCCTGGCGCACCAGCACGTGCCAGCCCAGGCCGGGGTAATCGCCCACCGCCCTGGTCGACGCGTAACCAACCAGGTAGTCGCGCCCATCCGGCCAGTGCTCGACCGCATACCCGGTGCGCCCTTCGCGCGCCGCGTTCAGGCTGCCCAGTTTGACGGTCGTGTCCAGCAAATCTTCGGGGCCGAGCAGCACGACGCCTTCGGCGCTGACGATCAGCGCCTGCACCTTGTTGCGGGTCTGCACCGGCGCGATGATCGAGCGCTCGACCTCGCGCGCCCACTCCCACGACAGGTGCGTGCCCATGACGCCGGCCGGCCGGCCGTCGGCGCCAAGGAACGGAAACGCGACGTCGACGAAGCGGCGCGGTTCGCCTTCCTGCACCGGCAGCAGCTTGGCCAGCAGCACCGCCTCGTGCACGTCGCCCACATAGGTACCCGTCAGCGCATTGGTGAACCACGGACGCTTGGCGACATTTTTCCCTTCAAGCAGGCCGCGTGCTTCGACCAGCACGGTGCCATCGAGCGCGGCCAGGCCGATCCATTCGTAGTAACCGTAGGTGGACTGCATGTCGGCCAGGATGCGGCGCCGCTCGTCCTGGCTCGTCGCCGGCGAAATCAGATCATTGCGGCGCGCCATCAGGCGCACTTCGCGGAAGCGCTCGTACATGCCGCGATCGAGCTTGTCGGCGGTCTGCATCGCCATCTCGCCCAGCCCTGCGCCGATGCTGCTCTTGACCTGTGCCGTCGACGAGCGTTCGACGACTTCGACCAGCAGCAGCGTGAGAACGGCGCTCATCAAGGTGAACGCCAGAGCGAGCCATGCACCGAGGCCACGTGGCGTCAGACGGTGCAACAAGGATTGGAAAGTCAGCATGAATAACCTGAGCGTATCGATTTTACGAGCGTATCATGCGAGTAGTACTCCAGGGCAATACTACTCTTGGTTATCGACTGATAGTTATGCGAAAAATCCCGTTGGCTACCCAGCCTGCTTGAAATCTGTTGCGAACACGCATTGTCAAATGCCTCCGGCGAGTATCGACGCCTGCCCGGAGGCCGGGGGATTCCGCACGGCCACGCCGGATTTCCGATAAACTTGCGCCCTACAAGTATATCGTCATCGATTGGAATCACCGTCATGCAAGCCGCCGCCACCATTCCTGCCAACGTTTCGCCTGCCCTGCTCGACTACGCCACCTCGTGCGCGCTGCCGACACCGTGGGCCGAGTTCACGCTGCACGCCTGGGTCGAGGCGGCCACCGGCAAGGAACACCTGGCGATGGCGCTGGGTGACCTCGGTAGCGGCGAGCCGGTGCTGGCGCGCGTGCATTCCGAATGCCTCACCGGCGACGTGATGTTTTCGCAGCGCTGCGATTGCGGCGCCCAGCTCGAAGGCGCGCTGCGCCGCATCGCCGAGGAAGGCCGCGGCATCGTGCTGTACCTGCGCCAGGAAGGCCGCGGCATCGGGCTGGTCAACAAGATCCGCGCCTACCGCCTGCAGGAAGCCGGCGCCGACACGGTGGAAGCCAATCTGCAGCTGGGCTTTCACGCCGACGCCCGCAACTATGAATTGTGCCGGCCGATGCTGGCGCAGTTCGGCATCGGGGCGGTGCGCCTGATGACCAACAATCCGCGCAAGATCGACGCCCTCACCCGACTGGGCATCACCGTCACCGAGCGCGTGCCGCTGCTGGTCAACCGCAATGCCCACAACAACAGCTACCTCAATACCAAGCAGGCCAAGCTCGGCCACATGATGGCGCCCCTGACCTCTCTCGAGCAGGGCGAGCCGGTGGCCCCGGCAGCGCCAGCCCCGATTGCGTAGCGCGCGCAGCGCCTGCCACGCAGATGGCAAGATAGCGTCTTTCTCCTGCTTCCTGGTGACCGCATGACCCGGGCCTGCCTTGCACGCTTATCTGCCTTCCTGCTGACTTGCCTGGCGCTGGCTGCGTCACTGGACGCGTTCGCGCCGCCGGCCGCCGCGCAGACAGGCAGCAGAGCTGCCGTGCGCACGGCGCTGCCGGCGCCGGCGCCGGTCGCAGCGCCCGTGCCGCAAATCGCCGTCGACACGCCGCCGGCCGCCACGCCGACCGAGCTGATTCCCGGCGAGGCCGACACGCAGGACGCCCTGCCCCAGCCCTCGTCGGCCGCGCAAGACTTGTACGAATCGGCGCGCGGCGACCTGCTGCAGATCCGCATGCTGCTCAAGAATGGCCGCACCCAGTCCACGGTCGGCTCGGGCTTTTTGGTCGGCACCAGCAATCTGGCGCTGACCAATTACCACGTGGTCTCGCAGATGGCGCTCGACCCGGCCATCTACACGGCCGAATACATCGACACCGACGGCAATACCGGCCCGGTCGAACTGCTGGCGGTCGATGTCTTGCACGACCTGGCCGTGGTCCGCATCAACCGCAACGGTAGCGGCTTTTTCAAGGTGCCCGAGCAAAAAGTAAAACTGCGCCAGGGCCAACCCCTGTACTCGCTCGGCAATCCGCTCGACCTGGGCTTCGCGATTTCGGAAGGCGCCTATAACGGCGTGCTCACGCGCAGCTTCTACGACCGCCTGATCTTCAGTGGTCCGATCAACTCGGGCATGAGCGGCGGCCCGAGCGTGACCGCCAGTGGCACGGTGGCCGGCATCAACGTCTCGCGCCGGCGCGACGGCGAATCGGTCAGTTTCCTGGTGCCGGTGATGTATGCCCAGGAGCTGCTGCGCAAGGTGGCGGAGCAGGCCGCGCCGCCAGCGGACTTCAATCCCCTGATCGGCAAGCAGCTGCTGGCGCACCAGGGCGGCATGGTCGACCGGTTGCTCGAGGAACCACTGACGCTCAAGGGCATGGGGCCGTATCTGGTGCCGGTGCGGGAGTCGGGCCAGGTGCGCTGCTGGGGGCGCTCGAACACGCGCGGCGCGGCGTATGCGGTCGACGCGATGAGTTGCGTGATGCAGTCGGCGGTATTCGTCTCGGACGTGCAGCAGACCGGTAATGTCTCGATGACGCACCGTTATATCCGCTCGGGAACGATGGACCCGATGCGCTTTGCCACGCTGGCCAGCGATATTTTCCAGGTCGACAACCTGGGCAGCACGGGCGACCCACGCCTGACCAAGCCGTTCTGCACCGAGCGCTTCGTGCACACCCGCACGCTGCCGCTGCGCGCCGTGACCTGCGTGCGCGCTTACCGCAAGTTCGAGGGACTGTACAACTTCACGCTGCTCACTGCCAGCACCGACGCCTCGCAGGCGAGCCTGCAAAGCCGGCTCGATGTATCCGGCGTCTCGTATGACAACGGCATGCGCGTCACGCGTGCCTATCTCGGCGCGTTCGGGCGTTCGGTGCGCCGATGAGCGGCCAACCCGGCAGCCAGATAAGCGGCCCCTGGACCATCGAGACGCTGGCGCGCAACGGCGAAGTGCTGCACCGGCACCGCGTGACCGCGCTGCCGATCCGCCTGGGCCGGGCCTACGACAACGACTTCATCGTCGACGACGAGTACGCGGCGGCCCATCACGCGCGGGTCGACCTGGGCGCCGATGGCCATCTGCTGCTGCGCGACCTCGATACACGCAACGGCATCAATCACAAGGGCCGGCGCGTCAAGGAAGTGCAACTGGGTGGCGACACGATCGTCCGTATGGGGCACACGTCACTGCGCATCCGCAGCGCGGCGCACCCGGTGCCGCCCGAGCTGGTCGACCGCACCATGCACGGCTGGGAAGGCATGCTGCCGGGCGGCGCCGGCATCGTTCTGTCCGTGCTGACCGCGCTGCTGGCGGCCTGGCTGCTCGACACCGGCGGCGACCCCGAACGCTACGCGCTGTATCCGGCGGTGGCGGTCGGCGCCGGCCTGGCCTGGAGCGGCATGTGGGCGTTTTCCAACCGCCTGTTCGGCCGCCGCGCGCGCCTCGGCCGCCACGTGTTCATTTTCGGTTGTGGCTTGAGCGCGCTGGTCGGCGTGCGGCTGCTCGCCAGCGTGGTGGCCTATGCGTGGTCGATCGAATGGCTCACCGGGTATGGCTCGCACGCGATCGTGGTAACGGTGGCGGCGATGATCTACTTCCACCTGGCGACGATCACGCCGCAGTTCCGGCGCCGGCTGCGCCTGTCCTGCGCCGGGATCGCGGTGCTGGCCTCGCTCCTGATCCTGGCGGGGAACATGCAGCGCCATGGCCGCACCGCCGACGAGCTGTACATGCCGGTGCTGCTGCCGCCCGAGCTGCGCGCCAGCCCCGACGTGCCGGTGGCCGAATACATGGGCAGCGTGGGGGCGATGAAGCGCGAGATCGATGCCGAGCGCACTGGCGGCGCGGCCCGGTAAGGCTAAGGCTTAATCGAGCGCCGCCAGCAGCCGGCTCACCGTCTCGGCTGCAATCGGCTTGGTGAAATGCTGGTCGAACCCGGCCTCGCGCGAGCGCGCCTGGTCTTCTTCCGAGCCCCAGCCGGTCACCGCGACGATGGTCATCTGCGCCAGTTCGGGCATGGCGCGCAGGCGCGTGGCCAGTTCGAAGCCGGTCATGCCGGGCATGCCGATATCCAGGAACGCAACGTCGGGCATGAACTCCTGCGCCATGACCAGCGCGTCGCGGCCATTGGTCGCGGTGCGGATGTCGTGCGAGTTCAGTTGCAGCAGCAGCGACAGGCTTTCGGCGGCGTCGGTATTGTCGTCGACCACCAGGATACGGAAGGTGCGGCGCTGCGCCGTGCGGCGGTCTTGCCGCGACGTGTCGTCACCCGCGACAGCCATGCGCGCGCCCAGCGGCAGGCGCACGGTGAACGTGCTGCCAAGCCCGGTGCCGGGGCTCTCGGCGCTGACGCTGCCGCCGTGCAGCGCCACCAGCTGGCGCACCAGCGACAGGCCGATACCGAGCCCGCCCTGCGCCAGGCCCATATTACGGCCGACCTGGTTGAACATCTCGAAGATCGTGTCCTGGTGCTCGAGCGGGATGCCCACGCCGCTGTCGGTCACCGAGACCACCGCCTGCCCGCCGCCAGTGCCGCCGCTGCGCTCCTTGCGCACCGTCAGCCGGATATTGCCGCCGGGCGGCGTGTACTTGGCCGCATTCGTCAGCAGGTTGTTGATCACCTGCGCGATGCGGGTCGGGTCGATGTCAAGCAGCAGCGGCTCTCCCCACATGTCGACGTCGAGCACGTGACGCGCGCCCTGGATCATCGGCATGCTCGTCTCGACCGCGCTGGCTACCACGCGATTCAGGTCGACCAGCTGCTTGCGGATGTCGATCTTGCCGCTGGTGACGCGCGCGACGTCGAGCAGATCGTCGATCAGGTGCGTCATCTGGCGCGTCTGCCGCTCGAGCATTTCGCGCACGCGCTCGATCGTCTCGGGGCTGTCGGCGCGCAGGCGCATGATCTCCAGGCCGGTGCGGATCGGCGCCATCGGGTTGCGCAATTCGTGCGCCAGCACGGCCAGGAATTCGCTGCGGTGGCGGCTGGCCTCGGCCGACTCGTGCGCCTGGCGCTGCAGGGCCGCCTCGACGCGCAGGTGTTCGCCGGCGTCGATCTGGAATGCGGTGTGGAAGTACCCGTGCACCTTGCCGGCAGCGTCGCGCAGCGGCGAGAAGGCGGCGCTGAAACTGCGCGCGCCGGAGGCGGCGATCAGCACCACGTCGTCCAGGTAAGCCGCCGCGCCGGCCAGGGCGCTGTCGACCAGTGGCGCGAGGCGCGGCCAAGCGTCGGGGAGCACATCGGGCAGAGCGTGGCCCAGCGCGGACGGGCCGCCCTCGCCCAGCAGCCGCGCGTAGGCGTCATTGAACAACACCGCCACACGCGTCGGCGCGGCGTTCGATGCCGCCCCGGCCCAGCCGACCAGCGCCGGATGCCGGGCGTCGAGCATCAGCTCGACCGCCACCCGCAGTTCGGGCGGCCAGCCGGACGCCTCGCCCAGTGCGGTTGCCGCCCAATCGTGGCTGCGCACCAGCGCGCGCATGCCCCCATCGTCGGAGGAAATGGATGTAGGTCGGCCCGGATCGCTCATGTCTTTATTGTCGCATGAAGTCCAATTGACAGTAGGCAATTGCGCGACGATGATGCAATTTCGCAGCACTCGCAGCCATCTTGCATAGCGCTTGGCGCTGTTATCGTTAAATAGTGACGAGAGCTGAACCGCTGAGCTGTTACGCAGTCCAACCCCTGTTGCCATCGACAGGAGCGGTCCATGAAAGCGCCTCGTTTCACGGGCTGGTTCGGCAAGCTGCGCTTGTTGAACCAGCCACAGCGCCTGCGGGTGCTCGATGCATTGCACCCGGCAGCCGG
>NZ_JBFMMP010000034.1:0-9256 GCF_040790145.1 Massilia aurea | reverse complement strand
CGGCGTGATCCATTCTGGCAAGCCCTATGACCCAAAATTTGCGCCTTAGGGCTTGACAGGGGAGACGGTATCTACGCCAGGGTCAACGTCCGTAACCAGTCCGCAAGAGTCCATCACGCGTTTTTTTACGCGTCTGCATGTTGCCATTTGCGCGAGTACTGTTATACTAAACTACAACACCACCCCAACACACCACCAACGAGGAGGCAGGCATGACCACAACGCCGCACCGCATGACCACGGAGGCCCCAGATGACCGTCGGCTGGAACGATAACACCCCCATTTACCGCCAGCTCAAGGAGCGCGTCGTCGGCATGATGCTCGACGGCGTGCTCAAGGCTGGCGACGCCCTGCCCTCGGTGCGCCAGATCGCAGCCGAGTATCAACTCAATCCAATCACCGTGTCGAAGGCCTATCAAGAACTGGTCGATGAGAACCTGGTGGAAAAACGAAGGGGAATTGGCATGTATGTTACCGAAGGGGCAAGCGAGAAACTGCTGGCAAGCGAGCGCGAGCGCTTCATCAGCGAAGAGTGGCCGGCGATGGTCGAGCGCATCCGTCGCCTCGGCCTGAATGTCGAGCAATTGCTGGCAACCGTCAACAAGGGAGGTGCCGCATGAGCGCCGTCATTTCCGCACGCGGCTTGACCAAGCACTACGGCAAGCGGGTCGCCGTCGACGGCATCGATTTCACGATCGCCTCCGGCCGCATCGTCGGCCTCATCGGCCCCAATGGCTCCGGCAAGACGACCACGCTCAAGGCCGCGCTGGGCCTCATCACCTTCGAGGGCGAGATGTCGGTACTGGACCTCGACCCACGCACCCAGCGCGATGAATTGATGAAGGATGTCTGCTTTATTGCCGACGTCGCCATCCTGCCGCGCTGGTTGCGGGTGAAGGATGCGGTCGACTTCGTGGCCGGTGTGCATCCGCGCTTCGACCGCAGCAAGGCCGAACGCTACATCGCGCACACCAAGCTGACGCCGACAATGAAGGTCAAGGAAATGTCCAAGGGCATGATCGTGCAACTGCACCTGGCGCTGGTGATGGCGATCGACGCCAGGCTGCTGGTGCTGGACGAGCCGACGCTGGGCCTGGACATCATCTACCGCAAGCAGTTCTACCAGAACCTGCTCGAAGACTATTTTGACGAAAACAAGACCATCGTCATCACGACCCACCAGGTCGAAGAAGTCGAGCACATCCTCACTGATCTGCTGTTCATCCGCGACGGCAAGATCGCCCTCGCCGCCTCGATGGAAGAAATCGGCGAACGCTATGTCGAGGTCATGGTTGCCGGCGACAAGGTGGCCGCCGCCCGCGCGCTGCAACCGATCGACGAGCGCACCGTGTTCGGCAAATCCGTGATGCTGTTCGACGCGCTGCGCGCCGGCGGCCTGTCGCGCACCCAACTGGCGGCTCTCGGGGAGGTACGAAACCCCAGTGTCGCCGACCTGTTCGTCGCCACCATGAAAGGAACCTACGCATGACTACGCCAACAAGCACCATGAAATGGCTGATCCGGCGCGAACTGTGGGAACACAAGGGCGCATTCTTCTGGGCGCCGCTGATCGTCGCCTCCGTGCTGGTGCTGCTGTTCGGCGGCGGCTACCTGTACGCCATCATCGCCAACCCGTCGTTCAATGTGCATGTCAGCGGCAAGGAAGTATTGGCCGTCAACGGCTTGCCGCCGGCGGTGCTCGCAAAACTGGCTGCCGCCGCCGCGTCGAGCTACCTGGTGATCACGGCGCCGCTGTTCTTCGTGCTGCCGGTGGTCGTGTTCTTCTACTGCATGGCGGCGCTGTACGACGACCGGCGCGACCGTAGCATCCTGTTCTGGAAGTCGCTGCCGATGTCCGACGCGCAGACCGTGCTGTCGAAGGTCGCAACCGCGCTGCTGGTCGCGCCGCTGGCGACGATGGCCATTGGCTTCGCGGCATCCTTGATCCTGCTGGTGGTCGGCCTATTGGGCGGCGCCATCAAGGGCATCAACCTGATCGCGCCGGTGCTGGCCAACGTCGACTTCTACCTGTCGCCGATCTACCTGCTCGGTTTCCTGCCGCTGTACATCCTGTGGGCGCTGCCGACGGTCGGCTGGCTGCTTCTGGTGTCGAGTTGGGCGAAGTCGCGCGTATTCCTGTGGGCCGTCGGCGCGCCGCTGGTGGCGCTGGCCATCCTGGCTTGGTTCGACTTCCTGGCCGGCCGCTTTGCCGGGGTGTCCATGAACGTCAAGTGGTTCGGCGAAGAGATCGTGGCGCGGGTGCTGTTGGGCGTATTCCCCGGCGTCTGGTTCGGCGAAGTCGATGGCGCGGCGCTGGCGCAGCAACAGGCCGGGCTCGACGGGCCGCTGCTGCTGGGTACCTCGTATGCGACCCTGCTTACGCCTGGCGTGTGGATCGCGGCCGCTGCCGGCTGCGCGATGATCTACGGCGCGATTCGCCTGCGCCGCTGGCGTGACGAGGGTTGAGCGCGATGCGCACTCTTCCCTGCCTTGTGATAAGTGTGCTGCTTGGCTGCGGCGCTGCCACCGCAGCCGATTCAAGCGCGCCGGGCAATCCGGATACCATTCACGTCAATGCGATGCGCGATCCCGAGGTGCGCAAGTATGCGGCGATCGTGGCCGGCCTCGACGAATTCACGCGTCACCATGGCATGGCGCCGGCAGTCGACGTGCTGCGATTCCGGATCGAGCCGCGCAGCGGCAAGGCGGCGACGGTATCGCCGGACGCTGCGGCGATGATGGTCAGGCTGGAAGGCGACGACGGCTTTGTACTGCCGCTTCCAGTGGACGCCAATCTCGACGTCGTGGTGCCGCGCAGTGAAAAAGCGCTCGATGCCAGGAGTGAAATGACACTCAATCGCAAGCGCCGCGACTACCGCATCACACCGCGCGTGCGCACGCCGGGCTTACCGGAAAACATGCGACGCCTGGGTGACCTGCGCCTGGAGTGCAAGGTGTGGGTGGCGATCGGCAAGGAAGAAATCGGATTGATGTGGACGCTGACCGTCAACAGCATTCTGATGACGCGGGACTGGTGTGCTTTCTTCGATGGCAAGCATGACGGCTTTTCGTTCAGGACAACCGAGCGCGTCGCGCAGGCCATCCTGGTTGAGGGCAATCTGAGCCGGGCGCTGCAGCACGCAGGGCGGAGCTTCAGCGTACCACTGCACGACCCGACCTGGAGCGACGAGGCGCTGGTCGAACTGACGTTCGAGGCGCCTACTGAAACTGCTGGCGAAACGCCTCGAACTGGCCCTTGAGCTCTTCCATCCCGGCGCGCAGCTCGGCGACTTCTTCTTCGAGCTGGCTGATGCGGCCGCCTTGCGTCAGGCCGCTGGCGGCGCTGGAGGTTTGCTCGCTGCCGGCGACGATGGTGATCTCGCCGCCCAGCAGCTGGCCGTAGCGCGACTCTTTGGTGCCCGGTGCGCGCTCGAGTTTCACGACCAGCGGCGGGTATTTGTCGATCAGGAATTGCAGCGCCGTTTCGACATTAAGCACGGTCTTGAATTCGTGCAGGCGCCCGCTGCGGGTGCGGATCTCGCCGGCGGTCTGCAGGCCGCGCAGCATCAGGATGGTAAGCACGGCCAGTTTGTCCTGCTCGAGCGTCCACTTGATGCGCATGCGGTGCTCGTACTTGACGACGCGCGCACCGGCCTGGGAGATGGCGTTCACGAGCTTGCGCTCGGCCAGGCGCTGCAGGGTATCGAGCACCACGGCTTCGCTGATCTGCATGACCGGATCGCGGCTCGACAGCTGGTTGCAGCCATTCACGATGGCGTTGAGCGACATCGGATAGTTATCGGGCGTCAGGCCTTCTTTTTCGGCCAGCACGGCCAGCACGCGCAGCTCGACCGGGTCGAGCACGGCATCCATTTCATTCGTCATGCAAATCCTTAATCTACCAAGCGGTTCATTTGTTCCGAATCGAGTTTATCACCCTCGGGCATACTCGGACAGCATAGCCCGGCCGCCTTCATCGCCGCGCTGAGGCGCTCGATCTGCTCGTCCTGGCGCGCCGCGTGGTCGATCAGGCCGCGCAAGGCTTTCGACAGCGGGTCATCGCCATTGGGCGTGACGCCGTAGGCGGCGAACATGCGCGCGCTGCGCGACTGGTCCTCTTTGCGGATCAGGTGCGCCGGGTTGCCGACGGCGGTGGCGCCGGCCGGCACGGGCTTGACCACGACCGCGTTCGAGCCGATCTTGGCGAATTCGCCGACCGTGAATGCGCCAAGCACCTGCGCGCCGGCGCCGACGATCACGCCGCGTTCCAGCGTCGGATGGCGCTTGGTGCCGGCCACCAGCGTGGTGCCCCCGAGCGTGACGCCCTGGTAGATCGTGCAGTCGTCGCCGATGACGGCGGTCTCGCCGATCACCACGCCAAAGCCATGGTCGATGAAGACGCGGCGGCCGATCACGGCGCCGGGATGGATCTCGATGCCGGTGACGATGCGCGCAAGGTACGAGATGAAGCGGCCCAGCCACTTGAAGCCGGCGCGCCAGCAGGTGTGCGCCCACCGGTGGGCGACGATGGCGTGCAGGCCGGGGTAGCAGGTGAGCACTTCGACGCCGTTACGGGCCGCGGGATCGCGCTCGATTATGTTGCGAATGTCTTCGCGGAGTCGGGAAAAGAACATGGTGGTGCTGATGGCGGATCGTGGAAACTTGGGTCCCCGCCTCCGCGGGGACGACGTTGGTTTAGTGCGGGAGATAAAACAGGTTACGTCTTTAGCCACTACCCTCTGCACGTCGTCCCCGCAGAGGCGGGGACCCAAGTTCAGCCGCGAACCAATCAGCTCTCGCGCCCAATCCGCTGACGCCGCGCTTCATACAGGCACACGCCCGACGCCACCGACACGTTCAGGCTCTCGACCGAACCGAACATCGGAATGCCGACCAGCACATCGCAGGTCTCGCGCGTCAGGCGGCGCATGCCCTCGCCTTCCGAGCCCATGACCAGTGCGGCCGGGCCCGTGAAGTCGGCTTCGTACAGGCCCTTGTCGGCATCGTCCGTGGTGCCGATCAGGAGGATGTCGCGTTCTTTCAGCTCGCGCATCGTGCGCGCCAGGTTGGTCACCGTGATGTACGGGACCGTCTCGGCGGCGCCGCTGGCAACCTTGGCTGCGGTGGCGTTCAGGCCCACCGCGCGGTCCTTCGGCACGATGACCGCGTGCGCGCCGACACCGTCGGCCACGCGCAGGCAGGCGCCCAGGTTGTGCGGATCGGTGATGCCGTCCAGGATCAGCAGCAATGGCGGGCCTTCGATGGCGTCGAGCAGCTCGTCGAGGTTGCGCGCCAGCGCCAGCTGGCTGGCGAAGGCGATCACGCCCTGGTGACGGCGGGTGCCGGTGATCTTGTCGAGGCGCGCGGCATCGACGGGCATGACGCGCACGCCGGCCGCCTTGGCGTTGGCGATCAGGTCCTTCATGCGGCCGTCGTTGCGCTCGGCGTCGACGAAGATTTCTTCCACCGACTGGGCCTCGTGACGCAGTCGCGAGGTCACGGCGTGGAAGCCGAAAATCATTTTATTTTTCATCTGCTACTTTTCAATTACTTTCAGTGACTTATTTCTTGCTGGCCTTGGCTGCTGCCTTGGTCGCTGCCTTGGTTGCTTTAGGCGCTGCAGGCACGGCGACAGCCTTGGCTGCGGCCTTGCGTGGCGCCGCCGCTTTCTTGGCTGGCGCCTTGACTGCCGCTGCCTTGGCTGGCGCTTTCACTGCCGCTGCCTTGGCTGGCGCCTTGACTGCTGCTGCCTTCGCCGGGGCCTTGACTGCTGCTGCCTTCGCCGGGGCCTTGACTGCTGCCTTTTTCGTCGGTGCCTTGACTGGCGCAACTTCCACCGGCGCGTTCACGGCAACCGCCTTGGCAGGCGCTTTCACAGCAGCTTTCTTGGCAGGCGCCTTGACCGCTGGTGCTTCGACTGCCGGTGCTTTGACCGCCGCTTTTTTCGCAGCAGCTTTCACCGGCTTGGCTTCAGCCGCCGGCGCCGGTGCTGGCGCCGCCGCGACCACGTCCTTGACGGCGGTCTTGGTTGCACGCGCCTTGCGCGCTGGCGCTGGCGCCGCGACTGCTTCGACAGGCTTGGTCGGTGCGACTGGTGCTGGTGCTGGTGCTGGTGCTGGCGCAGGCTTAGGCGCTGCCACCGGTGCCGGCTTCGGCGCCTCTGCTTTCGCTTGCGGCGCGGTCGTCATCACTGGCGCCACTGCTGCTGCCGCTGCGCGCTCGGCCGCCTTGGCCTTCTGGCGTGCCTTGCGCGATTTTGGCTTCGCCTGTTGCGGCTCGGTGGCGTTCTGGACGAGCGGACGTGCAGCCTCGAGCGGCGACTGCTGTGGACGGCCATTGTCGCCATTGGCGCCAGGCTTCGGTCCACGTGAACGACCACCGCGCGAACGCTTGCCGTTGTTGCCGCCGCTGCTGTTACCGCCGTTGCCGTTGCCGTTGCCACCGTTGTTACCACCATTGCCGCCATTGTTCGGACGACCGTCGTTGGCGCGTGGCTCGTTATTGCGGACTTCCTTGCGAGCACCGTTATTGCGATCGCCCTTGTTGCGGCCTGCATCGTCGCCCGACGCTTCTGCGCCAGGCGCGGACGCCAGCGTCAGATCGATCTTGCGCGATTCGAGGTCCACACGCGCGACCTTGACGCTCACCTTGTCGGTCAGACCGTAGCTCTGGCCGGTGCGCTCGCCGCGCAGCACATGGCGCGCTTCGTCGTACTGGAAGTAATCGGCGCCCAGTTCGGTGATGTGCACCAGACCTTCGACGAACAGTTCGTCGAGCTGCACGAAAATGCCGAAGGTGGTCACGCCGGCGATGGTGCCGGTGTACTCTTCGCCGATCTTGTCCTGCATGAAGAAGCACTTGAGCCAGTTCTCGACGTCGCGCGAGGCTTCGTCGGCGCGGCGTTCGTTCGCCGAGCAGTGCACGCCCAGGGCGTCCCAGATGGTCAGGTCTTTTTCGCTCTTCGGCGCCTTGCCGTCGGCCTTGTCTTTCGCGGCCTGCTTGCGGGCCGAATTCGACTGGGTCGTGTTCAGCTTGCCCAGTTCGATGCCCTTCGGCTCGTACTTCTTGCCGAGCAAAATCGCCTTGATCGCGCGGTGCGTCAGCAGATCGGGATAGCGGCGGATCGGGCTCGTGAAGTGGGCGTACGCCTCGAACGCCAGGCCGAAGTGGCCGACATTGTCCGGGCTGTAGACGGCCTGCTGCATCGAACGCAGCATCATCGTTTGCAGCAGTTGCGCGTCCGGGCGCTCCTTGATCTGCTGCATCACGGCGGCGTAGTCGCGCGCGCTCGGCTTGTTGCCGCCGGCCAGGTTCAGGCCGACCTGCTTGAGGAACGTGCGCAGCTGGTTCAGCTTTTCTTCGGTCGGCGTCGCATGCACGCGGAACGTGCCCGGGTGCTTGTGGCGCAGCAAAAAGTCGGCGGCGCACACGTTTGCCGAGAGCATGCACTCTTCGATCAGGCGGTGCGCATCGTTGCGGGTACGCGGGATGATCTTTTCGATCTTGCCCAGCGCATTGCAAACGATATAGGTCTCCGTCGTCTCGAAGTCGATGGCGCCACGTTCGTGACGGGCCTTGAGCAGCGCGCGGAACACCTGGTTCAGGTTCTGCAGATGCGGCACGATGCCTGGACGCTCCTGGGCCTGCTCGCCGTTGACATCCTCGAGGATCTCGGCCACCTGGTTATAGGTCAGGCGCGCGGCCGAGTGCATCACGGCCGGGTAGAACTGGTAGGCGGTGACTTCGCCGTCTTGCGTGACGACCATGTCGCACACCAGCGTGCAGCGGTCGACCGCCGGGTTCAGCGAGCACAGGCCGTTCGACAGCTTCTCGGGCAGCATCGGGATCACGCGGCGCGGGAAGTACACCGACGTCGAGCGCTCGATGGCGTCGACGTCGAGCGAGTCGTTCGGCTTGACGTAGTGACTGACGTCGGCAATGGCGACCAGCAGGCGGAACGCTTTCACGCCCTTGATGGTGACCGGTTCGCAGTACACGGCATCATCGAAGTCGCGTGCATCTTCGCCGTCGATGGTCACCAGCGGCACGTCGCGCAAATCCACGCGGTTGGCCAGGTCGGCATCGATGACTTCGTTCGGCAGGCGCGCGGCCTGCTTGAGCGCGGCCGGCGAGAAGATATGCGGCACACCGAACTTGCGCACGGCGATTTCGATTTCCATGCCCGGGTCGTCCAGTTCGCCGAGCACTTCGACGATGCGGCCGGTCGGCTTCTGGAAACGGCCCGGCTGCTCGAGCAGTTCGACACTGACGACCTGCCCTGCGCGCGCGTTGCCGGTCGGACCGGTGACGATCACGTCCTGCGCGATACGCTGGTCTTCCGGCGAGACGATCCAGGCGCCGCCTTCATTGAGCAGGCGCCCGATGATGTGCGTGTTAGCGCGCTGGACGACTTCGACGATCGAGCCTTCAGGCCGACCGCGGCGGTCCATGCCGGTCACGCGCGCCATCACGCGGTCGCCGTGCAGTACTTTTTGCATTTCGCGATCGGACAAGAACAGGTCAGGACCCGGTTCATCGGGAATCACGAAGCCAAAACCGTCGCGATGCGCGCTGACTTTGCCAGCGACGAAGGCGGAGTGATCGGCCAGCATATAAGTGCCGCTGCGGTCGGAACGGATCTGGCCGTCACGCTCCATGGCGTTCAGGCGGCGGCCGAGGACTTCCTGCGCTGCGGGCTGAACATTGAGGGCGTGTGCCAGAGCGGCTGCATCGAGCGATTCAGCGGCGTCGCGGAAGACAGCGAGGATTTCCTCGCGGCTTGGAATGGTATGAGTAGGTTGCTTCAAATCGATTCTTTTTTCTTTTGGCCAGTAGAGCGCCGCACATCACATAGGGGCGGCAGCGTGGTTAATTGACACCATGACAGGCGTAGTGTAACGGAGGTCTATCCGATTCGCCTAACATGATGTGCGCCAACGACCTGCGCGGGTCTTTCGCAATGCATGCGCGTGAAATCCTTGTCGAGAACTTCACCTTGGGTCTTTGACTATTGAAAATGATCCGCTATAATCTCGCTCTCTTCAGCAACGGCGACAACGCCGAGGCGATGAAAAGCAGTAGTAGCAGAGGATGTTTGATGCGACGGTCAGCTATGTTTTACGAATAGTTGATCTGGCGGAAAATGACAAACCCTGCTATTGTAGCAGAGATGTGCTAGCAGTGCCCACGTGGCGGAATTGGTAGACGCGCATGGTTCAGGTCCATGTGCCGCAAGGTGTGGGGGTTCGAGTCCCT
>NZ_JBFMMP010000033.1:0-13275 GCF_040790145.1 Massilia aurea | reverse complement strand
GGTCCCCATCGTCTAGAGGCCTAGGACATCACCCTTTCACGGTGAGTACCGGGGTTCGAATCCCCGTGGGGACGCCAGACAGAGAGCCGGAGCCGGCCACGACAGTGGGGCTCCGGTTTTTCTTTGGCGCCGCTACTCTCTGCCTTCGCCACCTCTGCCTTTGCCACCTCTGCCTTCGCCACACCGACGGTCGCCTCATGACGGCAGCACAACTTCATTTCACCAGAGCGCGATCCGCATCGGCGCGAATGGATACTGCAACGCCATCCCCTGATTTTGCATCTGCTGATTCTGCATCCCTTGAGGTTGCATGCTGGCGCCGGCCGCGCCGGGACGGCCACCGTCACCCGGCGGCATCGCATACATGCTACCCGGCGCCCCGAATCCTGCCGCCGCGCTTTGCCACGGCATCGCCTGCTGCGCCGTAGGCAAGCCCAGCGCCACCAGGGCATCGGGCATGCCGTAGCCGATGTGTGTGGGATCGCTCAGCGTGACCGGTCGTGCGCTCATTCGCAGTATCTGGAACAGATGTTCGACCCGTTCTGGCGAACGCGCTTGCACCATGGACCCGAATTCTGGCCGGTGCGCCAGCACCAGTGCGGCCAGACCGGCCACATGCGGCGCCGCCATCGACGTGCCATCCCACGCTGCAAAATTATTCGGCGGCACCGACGACACGACGGCGACGCCCGGAGCGCACACATCGACTTGCGGCCCGAAGCAACTGAAACGCGCCGTGAAATAGCCATACATGTCGATGTCGGCGCCAATGGTTTCGGCGTGGTAGCTGTCGGGCGGAAACTCGCCGATCTTGCCGATCGCCGCAACGGCCAGTACGTGCTGTGACGATGCCGGGTATTGCACGGCAGCGGCCGAGTTGCCGGCGGCGGCAATGCAGGCCACGCCGGCCTGCTTGGCGCGCACGATCTGGCGCTCGAGCGCCTCGGAGGGGGCCGATCCGCCCAGGCTCATGTTCACGACGTCAATGCCATGCTCGATGCAATATTCAAGGGCGTCGATCAGTTGGCTGATCTGGCCGCCGGGGAATAGTTTGCAGACGTGGATTTCAGCTTCAGGTGCAAAGCCGCGAATGCCCCAGGCCGGATCGCTGGCGGCAATCACACCGGCGCAGTGCGAGCCATGCCCGAGCGCATCGACATTCCAGGTGCTGTGGTCGGTGCGCTTGTTAATGATGTCGAAGCCTTCGTGGATCGTGTTCAGGTTGCCGTGCGTGGTGGCAGCGCCGGAATCGATGACGGCGACCTTGATGCCGCGCCCGCGAAATTGCTGTGGCACCTGGTCGAGGCGCATCGCGCGTGCGCCCCAGCCGATCGCGCTTTGCTGCGGCAGGCCGCGCAGCGCCGGCCAATCGGCCAGCGCGCGCACCATCACGACGTTCGGCTCGTCAGGGCGCAGGTCGGGGTCGCGCTGGTAGAAGCTCCAGTAATCGGCGCGCGGTTTGACGTACACGCCGCTGATCGTGCTTGCATCGTCGCCATACAGATGCAGGTGCGCTACACCGTCGGCACCGGTAACGGCGCTGCTGGGCAATACGCCGCCGAACAGCGACACCTCGACGTCGGGCAATGGCGCGCCATCCTTGTCAACTACGGCCAGCAAGAGTTCGGATTGCGGTCCCTGATAGGGGGTGAGTGAGCTCACCAGGTCGGGACGACGCAACATGGGGTCGAGCAGTTCGAGGTGCTGGTCGCGTTCAACCAGCAACTGGCCCTGGCCACGCTGCAGCAGTTCGCTGGCTTTTTGATCGGTCATGCGTGCTACCACGACGCCTTCGGTGCTGTCGCCCGTCGAAGACGGGCCGAAGCCGGCGGTGGCCAGCCCGGCGCGGGGCGTGATGGTGTCGACCACGTCGATATCGGGCAGGGCAGTGAGCGCCTGCTGCACGGCGGACAGGCCCAGAGGCGCCATCCAGCTGCTGGTGCCAAAGCCGCCGAGCGTCGCGCGTGGCGCCACCAGGTATTTTTTCTTGCGCTCGACGACCGGGCGCCCGCGTGGAGCGACGGGAATCCCACCGTCGGCGGTGCGAATGTCTTCTGCGCCGTCATGCGATGCGGCGGGCGTCTGCTGCGCATCGGCAGCGCCGTCTTTTGCTTGCTTTGCCATTCTGTGTCCTTTACCCGGGGCCGCTCAATCGAACAGCGAAAGCGGTTGGTCGGGCTCGATCGTTAACTGGTCAAGAGTCTGTTGCCGCAGCCGTTCGGCAGTGGACACGTCGGTTTCGACAACCGCCGTGTGCGGCGGACCCGACGACGGACCGATCAGGTCGACAACCTGCACGCCGGGTTCGGTGCTCAGGGTCGCCAGGAACTTGACCAGTGCGTTGTCGTCGCTCGCGGCGCGCACGATGTAGCGGCCGAGTGGGGTGGGAGGTCGTGAAGCCGGCATGGCAATGACTCCTCAATGCGAGGTCACCACCGGCACATGTCGGCAGTGACCTGGCTGGGTTGTGATGGTTTAGTGGACGGTTTGCTGGCCAAACTGCTGGCCCGGCTGGCCATACTGCGCCTGCTGGCCCCCGAACTGCTGGCCTCCGAACTGCTGTCCGCCGAACTGTTGCCCATACGGATCAGCCGACGCCGGCACATACCGGCCGAGCTGCGATGCCACGCCACCAATGGCTGCGCCCAGTCCGTGGTTGCCCAGCTGTTCGCCAATGAAACTGCCTACCGGCCGTGCGTACTGGGTGATGGTATTGCCGATCCAGCCCTGCGGCGCCAGTTGACCGCCTTGCTGCGCAATTTGCTGCTGCAAAACGAGGGCCTGTTGCTGGACCTGCTGCAACAGTTGCTGCAATTGCTGTTGCTGCGCCTGCAGCTGCTGGAGCTGGGCGATCGGGTTCTGCTGCTGCTGGGTCTGCTGCTGCGCTTGCGGGTCGGCGCCGAATGGCGACAACCGGGCGAACTGGGAATAGTCGCTGATCATATTGCCCAGGTTGCGGTTGCCGGTCAGGTTGCCGACCAGCGCGCCGGCGGGTTTGCCGATCGTGCTGATCAGATTGCCGAAGAAGCCGCCCTGCGGGGTCAGCTGACCTTGTTGCTGCAGTTGCTGCATCTGTTGCTGCTGTTGCAGTTGCTGCAGTTGTTGCAACTGCTGGAGTTGCTGCAGCTGTTGCGGGTCGAACTGCTGCTGCGCGCCCATGCCGCCGGATGGATCGGCCGAGAATGGCGACAGGTTTCCGAGGAAGTTGCCGGCCACCTCACCGATGCGCCCGCCGGCGCCGCTGTTGCCGAACCAGCCGCCGATGCCGCGACCGAGTGCGCCGCCGAGCGTGCCGCCGAACATGTTGCCCAGGCCTTGTGGCGCGAATTGTGGTTGACCAGATTGTGGTTGGCCAAATGGTTGTTGATAGTCGTTCATGATGCTTGCCTCCGGTTGGTCGGTCGCGCTGCGGCCGGCCAAAACCAGGCTGGACCCGCCACAAACGACCGTGTTCATGTGATTCGCGCCGCGGCGTGACCGGTGGCGCGAGGGAAGGGCAGGATGGCGGCCTTTCGAGGCTGCTTTTCCTGCAGGTAGGCGTTCGACCGGTGCCTGGAGATGAAGTTTTGGCATTCTGCCGATGCAGGCAACGTTAAATTCGGTCGTTGCGCTAGCGCAGACGCGCGCCAGAAAGACGCGTATTTCTTCGCCAGGCGCACTGGGACTTGAGAAAAATCACCTAGTAAATTCAGTTAGAATGACGGCCCCTGCTTCCGCGCCGTCCGCACCCATGTCCCTGTCTTCCTCCGCGCCATCGCTGGCGATCTTCTGCAAGGTTGTCGATAACTTTGGCGACATCGGAATCTGCTGGCGCCTGGCGCGCCAGCTGCGCGACGAGCATGCGCTGGCGGTCACGCTGTGGGTCGACGACCTGGTCAGCTTCCAGCGCATCTGCCCCAAGGTCGCGCCGGCGGCGGCGCAGCAGGCGATCGAAGGCGTGACGGTGCGTCACTGGCAGGATCAGGAGGGCGCTTTCGGCCCCGACGACATTCCCGACATCGTGATCGAGTTTTTCGGCTGCGAGCTGCCCCCGGGCTACCAGGCGGCGATGGCCGCCCGCATGCCGCGGCCGGTCTGGCTGAACTACGAAGGCTTGACGGCCGAGGACTGGGTCGAGGGCTGCCACCGTCTGCCGTCGATGCACCCGCGCCTGCGCCTGACCAAGCATTTCTATTTCCCCGGCTTTAACGAACGCACCGGCGGGTTGCTGCACGAAGCCGGACTGGATGCGCGCCGCCGAGCATTCCAGCAGGATCCGGCCGCGGCAGCCGCCTTTCTCGCGCGCTTTGGCGTCACTGCCACCGAGATGGCGGCGCGCAAGGTGTCGCTGTTCTGCTACCCGAACGCCCCGGTCGCCGCGCTGTTTGGCGCCTGGCGCGACGATTCGGCGCCCACGCTGTGCCTGGTGCCGGAAGGCGTCGCGCCCGAGCAGGTCGCGGTGTTCCTGGACGCCGCGCCAGTGGCTGGCACGCATGCCACGCGGGGCAGCCTGACGCTGCGCGTGCTGCCGTTCGTCCCCCAGGCCGACTACGACCTGCTACTCTGGGCCTGCGACGTGAACTTTGTGCGTGGCGAAGATTCATGGGTGCGGGCGCAATGGGCCGACCGCCCCTTCATCTGGCATATTTATCCGCAGGACGAAAATCTGCACCATAAAAAGCTGCGCGCGTTCTTGGCAGTGTATGCGCAAGGCTTGCCGGCCCTGTCGGCGACCATGCTCGGCTGGAACGATGCACAAGCGGTCGAGGACTGGGCCGGCAACTGGCGCGCACTCCAGGCCGAGTTACCCGACATCGAAGCGCGGGCCGGGGCGTGGCGCGGGGCAGTGCTGGCGCAGGGCGATCTGGCCACACAACTCCTCGATTTCGTGCGCGATCTGAGGTATGCCCAGGAAAACAGCGTATAATGCCCGGTTAGTTTCTAACGGATTCCGACGATCAAACGCAGGTCCGGGGCCTTGGGCCCACCAGCCGGCGATGATTTAATGCAACTATCTTTTTACGTAAAATATCTATGAAACCCGCAAAAGAAATTCGTGTTGGCAACATCATCATGGTTGATGAAAAGCCGTTCATCGTGCTGCGTTCCGACGTCAATGGCTCGAGCCGCACGGGCTTCACCTACAAGTGGAAGATGAAGAATCTTCTGACCAATGCACCACTGGAAAACGTGTTCCGTGGCGATGACAAGTTCGACGTCGTCGTGCTGGACAAGAAGCCAGTGACCTACTCGTACTTCGCCGATCCGCTGTACGTCTTCATGGACGCCGATTACGAACAGTTCGAAATCGAAGAAGAGAACCTGGGCGACGCCCTGTTCTACCTGAAAGACGGCATGGAATGCGAAGCCGTGTTCTATGACGGCAAGGCCATCTCGGTCGAACTGCCAACCACCATTGCACGCCAGATCGTGTACTCGGAGCCGGCAGTCAAGGGCAACACGTCGGGCAACGTCCTGAAAGAAGCCAAGATCGAAAACGCCATCGAAGGCAAGCAGCACACCGTGATGGTGCCGTTGTTCGTCAGCGGCGACGACATGATCGAAATCGACACCCGTACCAACGAGTACAAGAAAGTCGTGCGTAACTAAGCACGGTTTTCTCCATAAAAAAACGCTGCCTCGGCAGCGTTTTTTTTCGTCTGTATTCTTTATTTGCGGCGCAACTGCGCCAGATCGCGCACGGCGCCGCGGTCGGCCGACGTGGTCAGCGCCGCATACGCCTGCAGCGCCTGCGACACATAACGCTCGCGACCCAGCGGCAACCAGGCGTCAGGCCCCAGCGCGTCCATCGCCGCGCGGCGGTGCGCCAGCTCCTCGGTCGTCACGCGCAGGTTGATGGTGCGCTCCGGGATGTCGATGTCGACCATGTCGCCTTCTTGCACCAGCCCGATCGCGCCGCCTTCGGCTGCTTCTGGCGACGCGTGCCCGATCACCAGCCCCGACGAGCCGCCCGAGAAGCGCCCGTCCGTAAACAGCGCGCACGCCTTGCCCAGGCCCTTCGATTTGATGTACGAGGTCGGATACAGCATCTCTTGCATGCCCGGGCCACCTTTTGGGCCTTCGTAGCGGATGATGACGACGTCGCCGGCCACCACGTTGTCGCCCAGGATCGCCTCCACTGCCGCGTCCTGGCTCTCGAACACGCGCGCCCGGCCCGAGAACTTGAGGATGCTTTCGTCCACGCCGGCCGTCTTTACGATGCAGCCTTTTTCGGCGATATTGCCGTACAAGACCGCTAGGCCGCCATCTTTCGAATACGCATGCTCGCGGTCGCGGATGCAGCCCATGGCGCGGTCGAGGTCATTCTTTTCATAGCGTTCCGATTGCGAGAACGCCACCTGCGTCGGCACGCCGCCCGGCGCCGCGCGGAACCACTGGTGCACGGCGGCGTCGCTGCTCACCGCGATGTCGTATTGCGCGATCGCCGCCGCCATCGTCGGGCTGTGGATCGTCGGCAACGACGTGTCGAACAGCCCGGCGCGCGCCAGTTCGCCCAGGATCGAGAAGATGCCGCCGGCGCGGTGCACGTCTTCGATATGGTACTTGTCGGTCATTGGCGCCACCTTGCACAGGCAGGGCACCAGGCGCGAGATGCGGTCGATGTCGGCCATCGTGAAATCGACCTCGGCTTCGTGCGCGGCCGCCAGCAGGTGCAGCACGGTATTGGTCGAGCCGCCCATCGACACGTCCAGCGCCATCGCGTTCTCGAACGCGGCCTTGGTGGCGATCGAGCGCGGCAGCACGGAATAATCGTCGCCTTCATAGTGGCGCTTGGCGGTCTCGACGATCAGGCGGCCAGCGCGCAGGAACAGTTCCTTGCGGTCGGCGTGCGTGGCGACGATGGTGCCATTGCCCGGCAGCGCCAGGCCCAGCGCCTCGGTCAGGCAGTTCATCGAGTTGGCCGTGAACATGCCCGAGCACGAACCGCAGGTCGGACAGGCCGAGCGTTCGATCTCGGCCACGTCGGCGTCCGACACGGTGGCGTCGCCCGCCTTGATCATCGCGTCGATCAGGTCGAGCTTGATGACCTTGCGCTCGTTGTTGACCACCTTGATGACTTTGCCAGCCTCCATCGGCCCGCCCGAGACGAACACCGTCGGGATGTTCAGGCGCATCGCGGCCATCAGCATGCCGGGCGTGATCTTGTCGCAGTTCGAGATGCAGACCATCGCATCGGCGCAGTGCGCATTGACCATGTATTCGACCGAGTCGGCGATCAGGTCGCGCGACGGCAGCGAGTAGAGCATGCCCCCGTGGCCCATCGCGATGCCGTCGTCGACGGCGATGGTGTTGAATTCCTTGGCCACGCCGCCAGCGGCTTCGATCTCGCGCGCGACCATTTGCCCCAGGTCTTTCAAGTGGACGTGGCCCGGCACGAATTGCGTGAACGAATTGACGACGGCGATGATTGGCTTGTCGAAATCGCCATCTTTCATGCCGGTGGCGCGCCACAGCGCGCGTGCTCCGGCCATGTTGCGGCCCTGGGTGGTGGTGTGTGAACGGTAAGTCGGCATGGAATTCTCCCAAGATAATGCAAAAAACAATGATCGGATCAGGGTGACGGTTGGGGCTGGATTTGTCCAATATATGATGGACGCATCTGTAGGTCGTCTCGCGTATCACAGCCCGTCGCAGCGCGTCACAAGCACGTTCTAGTTGCTGCTATGCTATTGCTTGGCCATTTGACGGAGCACACAGGCATGGAGCGCAGGGATTTTGTACGGATGGGATTGGCCGGCACGGTGGCCAGTACGAGTGTGCTGGCGCATGCCGCGCCATCGAAGACGGCGCCCGCCGCCATCCTTGACGCCGGTGTCCACGCCCAGCAGCAGGCCATGCGCGCTGGCACCCTGACGGCGCACGAGCTGGCGTCGCGCTACCTGGCCCGCATCGCGGCGATCGACCGCGCCGGGCCCCGTCTGCGGTCGGTCATCGAAACCAATCCCGACGCACTCGCCATCGCCCGCGAGCGCGACCGCGAGCGCAAGGCCGGCAAGCTGCGCGGCCCGCTGCACGGCATCCCGATCCTGCTCAAGGATAATATCGCCACCGCCGACAAGATGAGCACGACGGCCGGTTCGCTGGCGCTCGATGGCGTCAAGGCGCGGCGCGACGCCCACATCGTGGCGCGCCTGCGTGCTGCCGGCGCGGTCATCCTGGGAAAGACCAATCTGTCGGAATGGGCGAATATGCGTTCGACCCGCTCGACCAGCGGCTGGAGCGGACGCGGCGGCCTGACCCGCAATCCGTACGCACTTGACCGCAACACGAGCGGCTCGAGTTCGGGCTCGGCGTCGGCGATGGCGGCCAGCCTGGCCACGCTGGCCGTGGGCACTGAAACCGACGGGTCCATCGTCTCGCCGGCGTCGACCTGCGGCATCGTCGGCATCAAGCCGACACTGGGTCTTGTCAGCCGCAGCGGCATCATCCCGATCGCGCATTCGCAGGATACCGCCGGGCCGATGACGCGCAGCGTCGCCGATGCGGCGCTGCTGCTGGCGGCGCTGGCCGGCATCGATCCGCAGGATGGCGCCACCGCCCGCGCGCCGACGATCGAATATGCGAACGCGCTGCGCAAGGATGGTCTGCGCGGCAAGCGCATCGGCGTGGCGCGCGACTTTTTCGGTGGCAATGACGGCGTGAATGCGCTGATCGAGAAGGAACTGGGCGTGCTCAGGGCGCAGGGCGCGGTCCTGGTGGACGTGGCGGTGCCTAATACCGACAAGTACGGCGAGTCCGAGCTGACCGTGTTGCTGCACGAATTCCGGCCCGACCTCGAGGCCTGGCTGGCGGCGTACGCGCCGCACGCGCCCGTGAAAACGATGGCCGACATCATCGCCTTCAACGTACGCAATGCAGGCAAGGAAATGCCGTTCTTCGGGCAGGAACACCTGATCGCGGCCCAGGCGGCGGGCGGCCTGCAAGCGCGCGAGTATGTGAAAGCACTGGCCAACAACCACCGCTACGCGCGCGACAAGGGAATCGACCAGGTGCTGCGCGCCTACAAGCTCGACGCGCTGGTGGCGCCCACCGGCGGGCCGGCCTGGCTGACGGATACCGTCAACGGCGATCATTATGGCGGGAGTTTTTCGTCGCCGGCAGCGGTGGCGGGCTACCCGCACATCACGGTGCCGGCGGGCTTCCTGCGTGGTTTGCCGATCGGCCTGTCGTTTGTCGGCACGGCGTGGAGCGAGCCGGCGCTGATCGGGATGGCGTATGCCTACGAGCAGGCCAGCCGGCGCCGCCGCGCACCGACTTACCGGGCGCGCATCGGCGCCTAGCGTTTCAGCGGCGCGCGGCCTGCTTGGCCTGCGTGAACACCGGGCCCCACAGCGGGTGCCCGTGCTCACCGGCGGCCAAATCGAACCCCGGATCGAGCCGGAAAGCGCCATCGAACGTTTCGCGGCACAGCGCCTGGCGCCCGCTCACGCAATAGCTGAACGCCGTGTACTTGGCGGCAGACAGGCGCTCGCGCGGCGTGGCGCCTTTCATGTCGGCGCCGTTCAGGCGCCGGATCGCACCGTTGTAGTCGCCATCGTTGTACAGCGCGATGCCTTCGCGCAGCGCGACGTCGCTCTTGTCGACCGTGCCGGCGGCAGGGCGGCTGGTGCGGTCGGTGCGCTGGGCGCGTTCGGCGCGCGGGCGCACGTCGTCAGCCTTGGGATGGGCGCGCGCTTTTTCCTTGCCGCCCAAAGCCGGACCGAATTCGGCGCAGCCCGACACCATCACGGCGATCAGTGCAACCGCCGGCAGGTAAGTTACAAATCGCGTGCTCAAGGCGTTGTCTCCTCGGTGAAATCAAGTTCGATCGTGCCGCTCTGGCCCTGCACCGACTGTACGGTGACGGTGTGCTCGGGGAAGCCCGGGTTGACGATGCGGATCGTGTGCTCGCCCGGCGGCAGCGTGATGTGCTTCAGGGGCGGCGTCGTGCCGCGCTCGACGCCGTCGACGACGATCGTGCCCCACGGCTGGATCAGGAGTTTATAGGTGGTGCCGGCGACGGCGGCTTCGGGCGGCGTGCCTTGCGGCGCCAGGCGCACCGCTGTTGGCGGCACGACGGCGTCGGGCTTGGCCGGCGGCGGGGTGGTGGCCGTCGTGGCCGTGCGCGGCGCGACCTCGTCGATCACTGGGGCATCGAGCTGGGCCGGGCCTTCGGTGAGCGTGACCAGTGGCGCCGGGGCGTCAGTGGCAAGCGGCGCCTCCGAAGGCGGCGGTAGCGCCAGCGTGTCGCTGGTGTCGGCCTGGCGCATCAGTGCGAACAGGGCCAGCAGCGCGGCGACGATCAACGCGATCGCGCCGATGAGCAGCGGCCAGCGTTTCTTGTGAGGCTGGGCGGTGGCGGCAACTGGCGCGGGCGCCACCGGCGTCGAGGCATTGGCGGCGGCGCGCATGGGGATCGGGCCGGATGCGGTCGGCGCCTTCGGTGGCGCCACGGGTTCAGGAACTGGCACTGGCGCAGGTGTCGGCGTCGTAATCGGCATTGGCCCCGGCGTCGGCCCCGGCTCGGCCACGATATGCCCGGCAACGCCGGCCAGCGGCGACACGGTCGGCGCCACCAGATCGTCATCGATCGGCGGCAGGGACATGGCAGGCTTCGGCGCCAGCACGGCAATGCCCATCAGGCCGCGCATCTGCTCGATGGTTTGCGGACGCACGGCCGGGTCGGGCGACAGGCAGCGGTCGAGCGCCGCCAGGAAGCTGTCGCTGTACTCATTCAATCCCAGCGTGCGCAGTTGGGTGACCGGCGCCAGCTCTTGCGAGATCGCGTAATGCATCACGGCGGCCAGGTCGTACAGGTCGCGCGCTTCGTATTCGGCCGGCACGGCGGTGTCGGGCAGCTCGCTGTAGCCCGGCACCAGCATCGGGTCGCCCGAATCGAGGATGTGCAGGCTGTCGGGCGTGATGCGCCGGTGCGGCACGTTCATGCCGTACTGCACTTCGAGCGATTGCAGCACCTGGCGGATGATGCGGCGGCACCAGGGCTCGCTGACCATCTCGTGGTTGTACTCGACGATCTCGCGGACCGTGCGGCCGTCGAGTTGCTGCGGGGGCGTGCTGGGGTTCATGGCATCTTGCCGGTCGCCGCATGAACGGGCCGGACGAATGTTTATTTATTGCAAATAATGCCAGATTTGCAGGGAAGAGGGTACTACCGTCTCAACTGTGCGCGGCAGGTATGCCCGCCGCGCATTATGCAGAGCGGTCAAGCGTCGAGAAAACGCATCTTGAACCAGCGGCCCTTGATGACGCCAAAGCCCGCGCCAGGCGAATCGCCTTCGCCGAGGCGCTTGACCGCCGCCTGCGCCACGCTGCGCTCGAGCGCGACATAGCTGCTGAATTCGCCAATATTGATCTTGCCGACCTGTTCCTTGCTCAAGCCGGCGTCGCCCGTGAGCGCGCCCAGCAGGTCACCGGGGCGCAGCTTGGCTTTCTTGCCACCGGCGATGACCAGGGTAACCATCGGCGCCGGCGATGCCGGTTCGGCATCGTCGCCGAGTGCAGCCAGGCTTTCCCACACGGCCGGCTGATCCTGGTACTTCTCGATCAGGGAGACCCATTTCTTTTCGTTCGGCGCGCACAAGGTGTGCGCCATGCCGCTGCCGCCGGCGCGACCGGTGCGGCCGATCCGGTGCACGTGCACCTCGGGGTCTTTCGACACGTCGACGTTGATCACGGTGCCAAGATCGGCGATGTCGAGCCCACGCGCGGCGACGTCGGTGGCCACCAGCACCGAGCAGGAGCGGTTGGCGAACAGCACCAGGATTTCATCGCGCTCGCTCTGCTCGAGTTCGCCGTACAGCGCGCGCGCCGAAAAGCCTTGCGCCTGCAGGGCGTCGGCCAGTTCGCGGCAGCGCGCCTTGGTATTGCAGAACGCCAGCGCCGACACCGGCCGATGATGGCGCAGCAGGCGGCCAACGGCATCTTCGCGGCCCTCGAAACCGATCTCGTAGAAGCGCTGGTCGATCTGCTCGAAGCTGTGCTTGCCCTCGACCTTCACTTCCAGCGGATCGCGCAGGAAGCCTTGCGTGGCAAAGCGGATATCGTCCGGATAGGTGGCAGAAAACAGCAGGGTCTGGCGATGCTTCGGCGTGGCCGACACGATGCCGGCGATCTCGTCATAGAAACCCATATCGGTCATGCGGTCGGCTTCGTCCAGCACCAGCGTCTGCACATTGGCCAGGTCGAGCGTGGCGCGGCCCAAATGGTCGCGGATGCGGCCCGGCGTGCCGACGACGATGTGCGCGCCATGCTCGAGCGAGGCGATCTGCGGGCGCATCGACACGCCGCCCGTGAGCGTCAGGATCTTGACGTTGCCCACGCCGCGTGCGAGGCGCCGCAGTTCGCCGGCGACCTGGTCCGCCAGTTCGCGCGTCGGGCACAGCACCAGGCCCTGAATGGCGAACCAGGCCGGATTGAGCTTGTGCAGGATGCCAATACCGAACGCGGCGGTCTTGCCGCTGCCGGTCTTGGCCTGCGCGATCAGGTCGCTGCCAGCCAGGACGGACGGCAGCGTTTCCGCCTGCACCTGCGTCATGTGGTCGTAACCGAGTGTTGCCAGATTGGCGAGGAATTGCGGCGTGAGGGCCAGCGAGGTGAAATCGGATTGCATGGAAGCCTCCAGCCGGCTGGGCCGACGCTATTGGGGATCGGGCGCCCAGACCGGCAGGCCGGTCAGGTCGAGCTTGTCGTCGCGGCGCCAGACAGGCAGGCCGGAGTTGTCGGTTTCATCGATCAGGCAGAGTTGTTCTTGCTTGAGTGAGCCGCGGCGGGGACGAGGGCCGGTGCGTTTTGGTTCGGTTGCCACATCGAGCGGCGCGGCCGGCTCGAAACCAGGCAGATCGAACGTTGCGTGGTCTTTCTTGTCTCTCATCCTCTGCCTTCGAGGTTGCTTTTTGCTGCCTCAGAAAACAAAAGCCCGGCTCGTTGAGTCGGGCTTTTGCATTGTGTTGGTTGCGGGGACAGGATTTGAACCTGTGACCTTCGGGTTATGAGCCCGACGAGCTGCCAGACTGCTCCACCCCGCAGCGCAATTATAGCGCGCTCCACACTATTTTGCAAAGCGGTGTGGTGGTTGGTGTTTTGGGGCGGCATTCAGTGCGCGTGTTCAGTACCTGACGCTTAAAAACCGTCATTCCCGCGAAGGCGGGAATCCAAGTACGTTGCTGGTTGATATCGCTGTTGTGGCTAGCGCCGCTGAACTTGGATTCCCGCCTGCGCGCACTGCTGTCCGGAATAATTTGCTTGACTTAGGAAGTAGGGGTTGCAGGCATTGGT
>NZ_JBFMMP010000032.1:0-14415 GCF_040790145.1 Massilia aurea | reverse complement strand
TCCCGAACAGGACCGTGAAACGACTTTGCGCCGATGATAGTGCTGCAACCAGTGTGAAAGTAGGTTATCGTCAGGCTTTTATATAGAAAAGCCCCGCTCAGAGATTCTGAGCGGGGCTTTTCGCTTTGGGTGATCGATTTCTGCTAGTGAGCCTGTCTAATACGGCGTCATACAAAGTCCACTATCAAACTTACAACGTGCCGGCGGCGCCGTACATCTGGTGCTCGGCAATCATGAGCAGTACATGTTGCAAGGGAACCTGTCACGTGCGCACCGCGAACATATTTATGCGCTTGAGCAACTCGGTGGACAGGTCGCAGCGTTCGCGCCGGATACCGTTCTCGGCCATTGGTTGCGTCAGCAACCTGTCGTCATCCAGGCCGGCGACGTCCTCGTGACCCATGCCGGTATCAGCCCGGACGTCGCCGCCGTTGGTCTGTCTGTGACGCAATTAAACGCGGCGATGCGCCGCTATTGGCGTGGTGAGTCCGCGAGTACGGCCGAACTCGAAGCGGTGATCGGGCGCGCAGGCGTGAGCCAGTACCGTGGCTACTTTCAATCACACGATGGCCTCTATGATCAAGCCGCGGACAAGGACGTCGCCGCAGTCCTCACGCGCTTTGGCGCGCGCGCCGTGGTGGTTGGCCATACACAGGTCGAGCGTATTACGCATCTGTATGGCGGTCGCGTTGTTGCGGTGAACGTCAATAGTGACGGCGCCGCGTCGCAAGCGCTGCTGTTCGACCAAGGCGTGGCCCGTGTCATTCCACTGCAAACGCGACGTAACCTGGGTGCCCGCGACGTGCGCAGTCGTTCCCTGCGCCTGGCCGAAAGCGAGGATTGGCGAACGTTGGGGCGTTTTCTGCAGCGTGACTATGAGTTGTCGCAGCTTCCGTTTCCCTACGCGGCCAATACTCGACCGCTTTCCGGTAACTAAGCCGCGCGTTGCCGATCGAGCTCGATGGAAGGCCTTAGCGGGGCAACGCCAGCAGGCGTTCGAACAGGCCCTGCGTTGCGCCAGCAATCCGGTCCAGACTCGCCTCACGCAACTGCGCCGTATCGACAACGTGATCGGTGCGCGAGCCCGCCCAACGTAAAAGCGCGCTGCATGCATCCGGATGATCGAACAACCCATGCAGATACGTGCCCATGACCTGTCCATCGGCCGATATGGCGCCTTCGCCGCGCCCACCGATGGAAAACACGGGCCGCGACATTCCCGCACCGCTCGACACACCCATATGGATCTCGTATCCGGTGACCTGAAGCGGCACATCGCCCGAAGCGAATGCGCACAGGCCTTCGACGCGTGTCAGCCGCTTCTCGCGCGTCAACGCGGTCTCGATATCAAGCACGCCAAGTCCATCCGACGTACCCGGGGCACCTTCGACACCATGCGGATCGTCCACCGTTCGCCCCAGCATCTGGAAGCCGCCACACACGCCGATTACTTTGCCGCCATACCGCAGATGGCGCGCGATCTGCTCGCGCCAGCCATGCGCCTCCAGCCAGGCCAGGTCGCCACGCGTGTTCTTGCTGCCCGGTAGGATGATCAGGTCGGCGCCGGGAATCGCCTCACCCTGGCGCACGAAGCGCAGGTCGACGTCCGGGTGCGCGCGCAGCGCATCGAAATCGGTGTGGTTGCTCATGCGCGGAAAACTCGGCACCACCACGCGAAACGCGCCTTTGCTCGACTGCGCCGCCTGCACCGCATCTTCGGCATCGAGAAACAACCCGTGCAGATAGGGCAGCACCGCCAGCACCGGCTTGCCAGTCTGCGCCTCGAGCCAGTCCAGGCCCGGCTCGAGCAGCTTGATGTCACCCCGGAAGCGGTTGATGACAAAACCGATCACGTGGTCGCGCTCTGACTGAGACAGGCACGACAAGGTGCCAACCAGGTGCGCGAACACGCCGCCGCGATCGATGTCGGCGACCAGGATCACCGGACAATCCACCGCCTCGGCAAAGCCCATATTGGCGATGTCGCGGTCGCGCAGATTGATCTCGGCGGGGCTACCCGCGCCTTCGACGATCACGGTCTCGTACTGCGCCAGCAGGCGCGCATGCGATTCAAGTACCGCGCGCATCGCGACCGGCTTGTACTGATGGTAGTCGCGCGCGTGCATGTCGGCGCGCACCCGGCCATGGATGATCACTTGCGCGCCGGTGTCGCTCGATGGCTTGAGCAGCACGGGATTCATGTCGGTGTGCGGCTCGATGCCGGCGGCGATGGCTTGCAGCGCCTGGGCGCGGCCGATCTCGCCGCCATCGCGCGTGACGGCGCTGTTCAGGGCCATGTTCTGCGGCTTGAACGGCGCGACCTTCACGCCGCGCTGCATCAGCAGCCGGCACAGCGCCGCCACCACTGTCGTCTTGCCGGCATCCGACGTCGTCCCTTGCACCATCAGGGTCCGATACGGGAACGCGTTTGCCTGCGGGCGCATTCTTGTGCTCATTTCGGGCGACGCTGGCGCGCCTGCTCGAGCACCTCGCACATCGCGGCAGTGCCCTGGACCATGCGCGGGCCGGCGCGATTGAGCAGATGACCGTCGAGCGTGAACAGATTATTGCGACTCACGGCGGTCATGGTGCCGTAGGGTTTCCACAGCTGCACGCCGCCGTAGTTTTTCTCGGCGGTGGCGATGATCACCTCGGGATTTTCCTGCAGCACGCTCTCGAGCGTGACGACCGGCGCCGTCACCGTCAGCTTGTCGAACACGTTCACGCCGCCGCACAGGCGCATCGCATCGGTGAGGATGTGCTTTCCGCTGAGGGTGTACAACGGCTTGTCCCACACCTGATAAAAGGTACGCACCGGCGCGCGGCCCGCATACTGCTTGCGCAGGCCGGCGAGCTGCGTGCGCAGCGTGCCGGCAGCCGCCTTGGCCGCTGTATCGGTGCCCATCAACTGGCCGAGCCGTTCGACGCTGTCGGGAATCGCGTCGAGCGTCTGCGCATCGCTCTGGAACACGGGAATGCCGAGCTGGCGCACCATCTCGATCTGCCTGTCCGAACTGTTATGGCGCCAGGCCACGATCAGGTCGGGCTTCAATGAAATCAGCAGTTCCATGTCGATTTCGCGGTTCGAGCCGATGCGCGGAATACGCTTGGCTGCTTCGGGATAATCGCTGTAGTTCACCGCGCCGACGATGCGGCTGCCGCCACCGGCTGCGAACAGCAGTTCTGTCACGCTCGGGGCAAGCGAAATGATCCGCAGCGCCGGTTTTGCGATCGTGACGGATTGGCCGGCGTCGTCCTTGACCGTGATCGCTGCCTGTGTGCAGGTGATCGAGAAGCCTGCCATCAGGCCGGCGACCAGCATCGTTGTTTTCATCTCTTGCTCCATTCGTGAAGTGCTTGTTCAAAGCGGTGCCACTCAAGGTCGGTCGCCGGCAGGCCCACGCGAATACCCCGCGCGGCATCGCGAAACAGCCGGCACCAGATGCCGCGCGCGGCCATGTGGGCGTGGAAGGCTTCGGGCTCCACTTGCGGCCACCAGCGAAACAGTGCGGTGCCGCCGCTGGCGATGCCGTGGCGCAGCAACAGGCGCGACATCCGGTAACCCGACTGGCGCAGACTGGAACGCGTCTCGTGTTGCCAGACCGTGTCGGTCAATGCGGCCAACGCGATTTCTTGCGCCGGACCGCTGATGGTCCACGGCCCGAGCAGGTCGGCCAGCTCGCGCAGCAAGTCCTCGTGCGCGGCGACGAAGCCCAGGCGCAGGCCCGCCAGCCCGAAGAATTTACCGATCGAGCGCAGCACGATGAGGCCGGGCCGCGATGCGTGCGTCGCTATGCTCAATGCCGTCGCGGTATCGCCGAACGCTTCGTCGACGATCAGCCATCCGCCGCGCGCATGCAGGCGCGTGGCCCAGCCGAGCAGGCGCTCGGGCACGATCGTCTCGCCAGTCGGGTTATTTGGATTGACGACAACCACGACATCGCTGTCGTCGATCGCCGCTTCCAGTTCGGTGTAAGCGACCTGTCGTAGCATGTGGCCATGCTGGCCCCAGTGATGCGCGTGCTCCGCGTACGATGGTGCCGATACCGCCACGCGCGACGGCGCGCGCAGTCGGGGCAGCGCCTGGATCGCGGCCTGCGTGCCGGCCACCGGCAGCAGCGATGGCGCGCGATAATATGCACTGGCCGCGACCAGCAGTGCCGGATCCGGCTCGGGCAGGCGCAGCCAGGCCGCTGGCGCCGGCGCCGGCGCCGGATAGCCATGCGGGTTGATCCCGGTCGACAGGTCGATCCAGTCATCGCGCCCGTAATGCCGCGCGGCCTCGCGCAGGTTGCCTCCGTGTTCAAGCATGCGGCGCTCCGATCGTGGTCAACACCGCCAGCAGGCACACCACGCCGAGCCAGAGCAGCGTTGTGCGCAGCACCAGCTGCCAGGCGCGCTGGATGTCGCCGGCACATGCCGCCGGGCCGGCGCCCAGCGGCGGGCGCTGTTCGACTTCGCCATCGTAGACGGCCGCGCCGCCGAGCGACACGCCCAGTGCGCCGGCGCCGCTGGCCATCACCGGCCCGGCATTGGGACTGGTCCATGTCGGCGCCTGCGTGCGCCAGCAGTGCCAGGCGCGTGCGCGACCGGCGCCGGCCAGCAGCACATACGACAGCGCGGTCAGGCGCGCCGGCACGTAGTTCATCACATCGTCGATGCGCGCCGCAGGGCGACCGAACAGGTTGAAACGCTCGCTGCGATAACCCCACATCGCGTCGAGCGTGTTCGCCAGCCGGAACAGCACCGCTCCCGGTCCACCCAGCAGGATGAACCAGAACAGCGTGCCGAACACGGCGTCGTTGCCGTTTTCGAGGAGCGATTCGGCGCTGGCCTTGGCCAGGTCGGATTCGCTGGCGTTGGCGGTATCGCGGCTGACGATGCGGGCGGTCAGCGTGCGCGCCTTGGCCAGGTCGCCGGTGCGCAGCGCTTCATAAATAGGGATCGTGTGGTCGTGCAGGCTGCGCAGGCCGATGCACAGATACAGCAGCACCGCGTGGACCCACAGGCCGGCAACGTCGGTGACAACCATGAACGACAAGCTCAAAGGCAGCACCGCCAGCGCCCACGCGAGGCTCCCGCGCGGCAGGCGCAGGGCGCCGCGGTTCAGGCGTCGTTCAATGAGATTCGCCAGATTGCCGAAGCCGACCAGCGGATGCCAGCGCCGCGTCTCGCCCAGCAGCAGGTCGAGCAAGACGCCAGCCACCAGCAGCAGCGCAATCGTCGATAACGACAGGCCAGTCAGCACAGTGAACCTTTCAAGACCAGCGGCAGGCCCGCCGCCACCAGCACGGCGCAGTCCACGCGCGCGGCCACGGCCTGGTTCAGGCGCCCGGCTTCATCGGCGAAGCTGCGCGAGATTGCACCCCACGGCACGATGCCCATGCCCACTTCATTCGACACGAAGAGTATGTCACCCGGCAGGCCCGCATCCAGCAGATCGAGCAGCGCCGCGCGTTCGTCGTGAAAGCGCGGCGGCAGCTCGAGCGCACCGACGTCGGGGTACTCGCGACCGTCGCAGAACATCAGGTTACTGAGCCACAGTGTCAGGCAATCGACCAATACCACACGGCCCGGTGCGCACTCGGCGCGCAGCACCCGTGCCAGCGCCAGTTCTTCCTCGACCGTGCGCCAGGCCGCCGGGCGCTGCTCGCGGTGCAGTGCAATGCGCGCCGCCATCTCGCCATCACCCGCGCGCGAAGTGGCGATGTAGACCACTTCCTTGTCGGCGTCACGCGCCAGGCGCTCGGCAAACGCGCTCTTGCCCGAGCGTGCGCCGCCGAAGATGAGCGTCGCGCTCATGGCGCACCGCCAAACAACGCGGCAACGGCGCGCGGATTGGACGGAAAGTACCCATGGAAGTACGACGCGAACAGCGAGCCGACGCGGTACACGGCTTCACCCTGCGTCTGCGTGCGCTGCTTGACGGTGTGCGTCCGCGGCGGCACGTCGGTGGCCAGCAGCGAATAGTGGAACGTGTGGCCACGTAGTTCGCCGTCCGCCGTCGCCAGCGCGTGCATGCCCAGACCAGCGAGTCGCTTCTGCATCGCCACTTCGCCCGGCAGCACGCCGGCCATCTCCCAGCGCCGGCCTTCGCTGTCGGTCAAGCCATCGGCCAGGGCCATCATGCCGCCGCATTCGGCCACAATCGGCACGCCACGCGCGTGCGCCGCGCGGATCGAGTCGCGCCAGCGCGTGGCGCCTTGCAATGCAGCGCCGTGCAGTTCGGGATATCCGCCCGGCAGGTAGACCGCATCCGCTTCGTCGGGAACCGCGTCGTTCGACAGCGGCGCGAAATACGTGATCTGCGCACCCATCGCCTTGAGCAGCTCGACGTTGGCCGGATACACGAACATGAACGACGGATCATGCGCGATGGCGATCGTGCGGCCCATGAGGGGTGTGTCGATTACCGCAGGGGCGACGTTCGCCGGCGCCAGCAACGGCAGCGCATCCCACGCCGCCTCATCGAAATCGATGCTGTCGGCCAGCGCATCGAGGATGCGCTGCAGCTCTTCGACTTCACCGGGCAGCACCAGGCCCAGGTCGCGCTCTGGCAGGTGGTGTTCCTGGCGCGCCAGGATGCCGATCAGGGGAATATCGCGCAGCGATTCCTTGACCATCGCCGCGTGGCTCTTGCTGGCGACGCGGTTGGCGATCACGCCCGCCATTTGCACCGGGCCGTAGTCGCGCAAACCTTGCGCCACCGCGCCGGCAGTCTGGGCCATTGCCGATGCGTCCAGCACCGCCAGCACGGGAATGCCGAATTCGCGCGCCAGGTCGGCGCTCGATGGCGTGCCGTCATACAGTCCCATCACGCCTTCGACGAGGATCGCGTCGGCGTCATTGGCCGCGGCCTGCAGGCGCCGGCGGCATGCATCGGGCCCGACCATCCACAGGTCCAGGTTGTGCACCGGCGTGCCGCAGGCGCTTTCCAGCATCACCGGATCGACGAAGTCGGGGCCGCACTTGAACACGCGCACGCGCTTGCCCATACGGATCAGACGCCGCGCCAGCGCGGCGGTGACCGTGGTCTTGCCCTGGCCGGACGACATCGCCGCCACCAGCACCACGCGCGCGCCGGGATGTGGGCTCATCACCACTCCGTCCCGGCCTGGGCGCCGATGCCCGCCTTGAAGGCATGCTTGACGACGTTCATCTCGGTGACGGTATCGGCGATCGCCACCAGCTCGGGCGGCGCGCCGCGGCCAGTGATCACCACGTGCTGCATCGCCGGGCGGTCGAGCAGGTCGGCGATCACGGTGTGCACATCGACGTACCCGTACTTCAGCGCGATATTCAGTTCATCCAGCACCACCATGCCGATGGCGGGATCCGACAAAAATTTCTTGGCCAGCGCCCACGCCTCGGTGGCTTTTTCGATGTCGCGCTCGCGGTTCTGCGTTTCCCATGTATAGCCTTCGCCCATCGCATGGAAACGCACTTCATCGGGGAAGCGGCGCAGGAAAGTCTCTTCGCCGGTCGACAACGCACCCTTGATGAACTGGACCACGCCAACCTTCATGCCGTGGCCCAGCGCGCGCGCCACCATGCCGAACGCGCTCGAGCTCTTGCCTTTGCCGTTGCCGGTATTGACGATGATGATGCCGATCTCTTTGTCGGCCGATGCGATCTTGGCGTCGATGACGGCTTTCTTGCGCTCCATGCGCACGCGATGGCGTTCGTTCAGTGCAGCGGTTTGTTCGGGAGTCATGTCGTTCATGCTTGATCCTCCTTGGGGATGAAGATGCGGCGGCCGTGATGTTCGATCATCTCGATCGGGTGGCCGAGGTAGTCGCCCAGCAGCGCGGGTTGCATGGTCTGTTCGTTGGTGCCGGCGTGCCAGCGGCCGTCGCCCATCAGCAGCAGCACGTGCGTCGAGATGCGCGAGGCCAGGTTCAGGTCGTGGCCGATCATGACCACGGTTTTGTTCTGCTCGCGGCACAGGCGCGCGAGCAGGCCCATCACGCTTACCTGGTGCGCCAGATCGAGCGCGTTGGCCGGCTCGTCGAGCAGCAGCAGCGGGGTTTGCTGGGCCAGCAGGGCGGCAATCGCCACGCGCTGGCGCTCGCCGCCGGACAGCGTGCGCACGTCGCGCGCGGCCAGCTCGCTCACGTCCATCGACGCCAGGGCTTCCAGCGCGACCTGGTGGTCGTCGCTGCCTTCCCAATAGCGGTTGGCGTGGTACGGGTGGCGCGCCGACAGCACGCTCTCGAGCACCGAGTAGGCAAAGGCGTCGTGGCGCGACTGGGCGAGAAAGGCGCGTTCGCGCGCCAGGTCGGTCAGTGGCCAGGCGGGCAGGGCGCGCCCGCCGATGTGGACCGCGCCGCCGTCGGGCTGCTGCAATCCCGCCAGTGTGCGCAGCAAGGTGCTCTTGCCGGCGCCGTTACGGCCGATGATGCTCCAGCACTGGCCCGGTTGCGCGGCCCAGTCCAGGCCCTGCACCAGGGTGCGGCCGGCAATGGACAGCGACAGGTCGTGGGTGGCGATGGTGGTCATTTGCGCAGCCGGTGCAGTTGGTACAAGAAGACCGGCGCGCCGATCATCGCCGTGATGGCGCCGACCGGCAGTTGCTGCGGCGCGACGATCGTGCGCGCCAGCGTATCGCACAGCACGAGGAACGCGCCGCCGCTCAGGACGACGGCGGGAATCAGCACGCGGTGATCGGGCCCGAAGGCGAAGCGGCAGGCATGCGGCACGATCAGGCCGACGAAGCCAACCGAGCCGGCGCTGGTGACGGCGCTGGCGGTGAGCAGGGCCGAAACAAAAAACAGGCCTTTGCGCAGCGCGCTCACGCGCACGCCCAGGGTGACGGCATTCTCGGCGTGCAGCGCGACCATATTCATGGCGCGCGCGCTGCGCATCGCGAACAGCAGCGCGCCGACCAGGACGACCCACGGCGCCAGGCGCAGCGGGGCGCCGGCCAGGTCGCCGATCAGCCAGAAGATCATGCTGCGCAGGCGCCCCTCGGGCGCAATCGACAGCATGAGGGTGACCAGTGAACCGCACAGGGCCGAGACGATCACGCCGGTCAGCAGCAGCATCGAGGCGCCGCCTTCGGCAGCCTGCCCGCCGCGCAGGTCGCGCCGCGCCAGCAGGTACAGCAGCAAAGCGACGCCGACGGCGCCGACCAGCGCGGCCGCATCGACCACCAGCGCGGACGCCATGAACAGCAGGGCAAGCAGGGCGCCGACCGAGGCGCCGGACGAGACGCCCAGCACATACGGGTCGGCCAGGGGATTGCGCAATAGCGCCTGCATCATCAGGCCGGCCAGGGCCAGTGCGCCGCCGGTGGCAAAGGCCACCAGCGCGCGGCTGGCACGCAGGTCGAGCAGGGAGGCAGACAGGGAATCGGGTTGACCGCTCGCCAGTTGGCGCAGGGCGTCAGGGATGTCGCTGAGCGGCACGCGGATCGAACCGGTCATGCCTGCGAACAGCAGGGTGGCGATGGCCAGGACCAGCATGGCGCCGATGATGAGCGTGGCGCGCTGACGCAGCGGAGGGACGGAAGCTTGCATGCTGGTCCTGGTAGTTGATCGAGGCCCGCGGCATGTGCGCCGCGGGCGGAAGGCTCCAGCTTAACGGATGCCGTAACGCAGCGACGCGAACCAGGTCCGGCCGCTCGTGCCGTAGTTGCGCGCGACTTCGTAGTTCTTGTCCGCGACGTTGTTCAGGCGCAGGAGCAAGGACCAGTCGGGCGTGAACTGGTACGTGGTGTACAGGTTCAGCAAACCATAGCCGGCCAGGCGCGTGGTGTTGGTCGCATTATCGAAGCGATCGCCCGAGACGGTCAGCTCGGCGCCGCTCTTGAACTGGCCCAGCGTGTAGTCGGCAGCGAAGTTGGCGTGCTGCTTTGCGCGGCGCGCCAGCTGACGGCCGGTGGTGTCGTCGCGGGGATCCTGCCAATCGAGGCTGGCGCGCAGGTTGACGTCCATCACGCGCGTGCTGCCGGCCAGCGAGAAGCCTTCGAGCGTCGCTTCGTTGACGTTGTAGGCGCAGCTGCGGGTGCCGTTCGGGCATGGGGTGCTCGAGACGATCATGTCGGTCAGGCGGTTATTGAAGTACGTCGCATCGAGGTTGTAGCCGTTGCCGTCGTAGCGCAGGCCCACTTCGCGATTGCGGCCTTTTTCGGGCTTGTTCGTCGGCAGGCCGTAACCCGGGAAGTACAGCTCATTGAAGGTCGGCGCGCGGAAGCTCGAGCCGATGCTGGCGGTGGCGCGCAGGCCGTTGCCGAAGTCATAGCCATAGCCAGCCGCGCCGGTGTTCTGGCTGCCGTAGACCGAACGGTCCTGGCGCGCGCTGACGTCGACCAGGTGGGCGCCGCGCTTGGCCGAGTAGGCCGCCGCATACGAGTTGGTAATGCGCGTCTGGCGCATCGACGAGACTTCTTCCTTGCGGTGGTTGAACAGCAGCTGCAGCGTGTCCTGGCCGATGGCGACGTTGTTCTGCCACGAGAATTCGTTCTGCTCGGTGTCGATCTGGCTGGCGCCGCTTGGTGTGGCGTTGCTGAAGCTGCCCGACTTGTCTTCGGAACGCGCGTACTGCACGGTGCTGCGCCAGTTCGGCAGGATCTGGTTGGTCATGAAGACGGCGGCGGTGTTCAGATCCGAGTCGGTGTGCACGTCGTAGCTGCCCGAATTGCTGGCGTCATACTGGCTATAGGTGCGGCTGGCCAGGAACTGGGCGCCGATTTCGTGACCCGGCGCGATGGCCATCGCCACGCGGCCATTGGCGTTGCGGCGGCGGTAGCCGTCTTCGTCGGCGTTGTAGCCGGACGCGCCCGGCCGCGTGGACGAAAAGCCGTCCGATTCTTCGTAGCCGGCGCCGAAGGCGTAGCTGATCGCATTCGGGCCGCCGCTGCTGCCGAAGATGCCTGCATCGCCCTGCAGCGTGGCGTTGCTGCCCGCGCCCACCGAACCGGTGACGACCGGTGCGCCTTCGCCCTTGCGGGTGAAGATCTGGATCACGCCGCCGATGGCGTCGGCGCCGTACAGGGTGCTGAGCGGGCCGTAGACGATCTCGATGCGGTCGATGGCGCCCAGCGGCACGGCGTTCCAGCTGGCGGTGCCGGTGGTCGCCGAACCGACGCGCACGCCGTCGAGCAGGACCACGACCTGGTTGGCGTTCGCGCCGCGCACGAACACGCTGGTGGCGGTACCGGCCGGGCCGTTGCGGGCGATCTCGATGCCGCGCTGGCGCTGCAGGATGTCGGCGACCGAGCCGGCGCCAGAGCGCGCGATTTCTTCGGCGTTGATGACGGTGGTGTCGGCAATGACGTCGGCGGCGCGCTGTGGCGTGCGGGTGGCGGTGACGACGACGGTGTCAGCCACTTGTGCGATGGCGGTGGACGAAATGATGGCGAGTGCGAGCGACACGGCGGCCGCTTGCCGGCTTACTGGAAAATTCATGAGTGTTTCTTATCAAAGGCATCCAGCCGACGTCCCCGTGGGCTGGATTGAAAGGATCGCGCTGCGCGCGCATCCACCTTTTGGCCGGTATCCGGGCTGACAAGTATGGCCGTCCGACCTTCCCATGCTAATAGGGCACAGTGGTATGAGGGGGCGGTTCGCCGCATGACTCGAAGAGAGGCTGCGGCACTTGCTTACCGTTGCGGGGGCAGCACGCGTTGGCCCTGTGAAGAGCTTCGTGTTTCCCGTTTAACTGCACCTGCGAACGCAGGCGCGAGCACCAAAACGCGCTCATTATAAAGCCGTTGACCGGGGCGTTGTCAGATTTCCAGTGTCATCACGTCGCCGTAGCCGATGTGATGTGGTTCGGCCGCCGCGCGCAATGCGGCGGCGCGCAGAGTGCCGCCAAGGGCCAGTGCATGCAGCAGGCGCATGGTGCCGGCATGGCAGATAACGAGTGCTTCGGCGTGGTCTGCGCACCTTGCGTCGGCGAGGAAGGCTGCCACGCGCATGGCCACTTGCATCACATTTTCGCCGCCGCCTGGACGATAGTCGAGCAGGTCGGCGCTCCAGGCATCGATTTCGCTTCGATCGATGTCGTCCCAGTGGCGCAGCTCCCAGGCGCCGAAGTCCATCTCGGCCAGGCGCGCGTCGAATGTCGGCGCCGTGGACACCCGCCGCGCCAGCACGGCGCTGCGCTGCAGGGGGCTGGCGTAGACCGGCATGGCGCCGGGGAGGTTCCTGTGTCGTAGTGCGGCCAGCACGCGCTCGATGTCGGCCCCGATCGCCGGCAGGTCGGTGCGGCCATAGCAGTACCCGGCCGGCACGTCCGGTTTCGGGTGGCGCACCAGGTAGAGGCGCATCAGGCCAGCGCGCCGCGGCCGAGCGTGCCCAGCACCGCGATATAGATCGCCACTTCGGCCAGCTGCTGCACGGCGCCGAGGCAGTCGCCTGTATAGCCCTGCAGGCGGCGCGTGAACTTGCGCGCCAGCCAGCGCGTGGCCAGCATGGCCGCGAACACCGCCGCACCGATGGCGGCCAGGTCGAGCAGGCCACAGGCCAGCAGCGCGAGCGCCGGCACGAGCACGGTGATCGTCGCGATCCCGAATTCGTCGGCGCTCATGCGCACGGCCAGCGGCTTGGCCTTGCCTTCGGCGCGTGCGTACTCCATCTGCCAGATCAGGGACGTGGCGGCCAGGCGCGAGAGCGGGTGGGCCAGCAGCAGGGCGCCAATGGCCGTCAGTGGCGGCAGCGTGGCGAGTGCGGCCAGCTTCGCGCCGAGCATGCAGACGATGCCGATCGCGCCATAGGCGCCGACGCGCGAGTCCTTCATGATTTCGAGCGCGCGCTCTTTCGTCATGCCGCCGCCCAAGCCATCGCAGGTATCGGCGAAGCCGTCTTCATGGAATGCGCCGGTGATGTAGATGGTCGCGGCGGTGGAGAGCACGGCGGCCACTGGCGCTGGCAGCCAGTGCGCGGCGATGAAGTAGACGGCCGCGCCGATCGTGCCGACGACCACACCGACCAGCGGGAAGTAGCGCGACGCGTGATTGAGCCAGGCCGGCTCGAACCCCACCCAGCGCGGGATCGGCAGGCGCGTGAAGAACTGCAGCGCGATGAAGAACAGGCGCAGCTGGTGAATCATGCCGGGCGCTCGACAAGTTGTTCCGAGACCTGGGCCGACGCGAACGTCGCCATCTCGTTCAGGAAGTTGGCTGCCGCATGCAGCAGGGGCAGGGCGAGCGCGCTGCCGGTGCCTTCGCCCAGGCGCAGGCCCAGGTCGAGCAGCGGGCGGGCGCCGAGCTGCTCGAGCAGCAGTGCATGGCCATGCTCGCCCGAGCAGTGCGCGAACACGCAGTAGTCGAGGATGGTCGGTTGCAGGCGCGCTGCGACGAGCAGCGCGCTGGTGACGATGAAGCCGTCGATCAGCAGCACTTTGCGCAGGGCGGCCGCCTGTAGCATGGCGCCGGCCATCATCGCAATTTCAAAGCCGCCAAAGGTGGCCAGGATCTCGAGCGGCTCGCCGGTGTTTGCGTGATGGGCCACGGCGGCGGCGACCACCTGCTCTTTATGGCGGACGCCGTTCGCGTCGAGACCCGTACCCGCACCGACGCAGGCGGCGACCGGCTCACCGGTCAGCTTGCGCATCAGGGCGGCGGCGGCGGTGGTGTTCCCGATGCCCATTTCGCCGAAGCCCACCACGTTGCCGGGCAGGTCGCGCGCCAGGGCCATGCCGTGCTCGAGGGCGGTAGCGCATTCTTGTGCGGACATCGCCGGTTCGACGGCGAAGTTGTTGGTGCCGCTGGCGACTTTGCGGTCGATCAGGCCATCGCGCACGCCGAAGTCGTGATTGACACCGGCGTCGATCACCTGCAGCGCGCAGTTATTCTGGCGCGCAAACACATTGATGGCCGCGCCATTGGCCAGGAAGTTCTCGACCATCTGCCAGGTGACGTCTTGCGGGTAGGCAGAGATGCCTTCTGCGACCACGCCATGGTCGGCGGCGAAGACAAGGATCGCGGGCTGGTCGATCGTTACCCGCGTCGTCCGCTGAATCAGGCCGAGTTGGGCGGCGAGCGATTCCAGTCGCCCCAGGCTGCCGAGCGGCTTGGTTTTGTTATTGATGGCATCGGCCAACGAATGGGACAGCGCCGCGTCGGCGATCGGGGAAATAGTCGGGACGGAAACAGGAATATGCATGAGTAGTGGAAAAGGTCGCTATGGGCGGCGGCTACGATATCACAGGAGAAAGCATTGCAAGACGGCTGCGGCTTTGTTATAGTCTCGCTCCTCGACGCAGACGCCGCTTCAAACGCAGCGACAGCGAAGAAAAAGAAGTAAATCAGGGGTTGACGAAAAATGAGAAACACTTCATACTCCCGCCTCTCTGCTGCTAACGAACACAACGCTTCGTAGCAAACAGCAGAGAAGCAGCACCGAATAAAGTTCTTTAAAAATTAACAGTCGATAAGTGTGGGCGTTTGATGAAGGTGCCAAGAACTTCGGT
>NZ_JBFMMP010000031.1:0-20222 GCF_040790145.1 Massilia aurea | reverse complement strand
AGTGTGAAAGTAGGTTATCGTCAGGCTAGTTATTAGAAAAGCCCCGCTCAGAGATTCTGAGCGGGGCTTTTCGCTTTGGGGCGTCTGAACAACTCTGCGTCAACATAGCTTGGCAGCCCTGCTCGCGACGCCGGACCCTGATGCTGGGCAAACAAGCGCTTCAGCGCCTCAGCGCCATGCCACGTTTGCGTCGCATGTCAGAGCGGTCACCTGCACACCTGTTCCGTAATTGAACAACTCGACAGTAAACCGCGCACCAAACCCCATGGCACGTCCCTTGCTGATCTCTCCTGACAAAACATAAAACAGGGGACAAGCAATGCAGCTGACATACCGCTCGTCCGGCGCAGCCTTTTCCGCGTTGGCCACCATCCTCTCGCCGTGCGCCGCCGCCGCGTCGGACGACGCTCCGGTCACCCTGGCCAAGGTCGACATCGTCGGCATCGCGCCCTTGTACGGCCTGGGCATCGAGCGTGATCTGTTGCCCTATCCGGTCCAGGTCGCTGCCGACAACGCCATCCGGCAGTCGGTGGGCGAAAACCTCAGCGAATTCATGGCCCGCAAGCTCACTGGCGTGAACGTCAACGAGGTTTCCGGCAGCCCATTCCAGAACGACATCACCTTTCGCGGATTTCGCGCCTCGCCGGTGCTGGGCAGTTCGCAAGGCATCTCGGTCTATCTCGACGGCGTGCGCGTCAATGAACCGTTCGGCGACGTCATCAACTGGGACATGGTGCCCGAGGCTGCCATTGGCAGCGTGGTGCTGGTTCCTGGCGCCAATCCCCTGTTCGGCCTGAACACCCTGGGCGGCGCACTGGCCTTCACCACCAAATCCGGCCTGACGCACCCCGGCGGCGAGGCCGAGTTGTCCTTGACCGACGAAGGGCGGCGCCGCGCCGACCTGGCCTACGGCTGGCGCCAGGGCGACGGCTGGCACGGCTTTCTCGGCTCGACGCTATTCGACGACGAGGGCTGGCGCGACCATTCGGCCGGTCACCTGGCGAACGTGTTCATCAAGCTTGGCCGCTCGCAGGGCGCCACCGACTGGAGCGCATCCTTGCTGGGCGGCCGCAGCCGCCTGCTCGGCAACGGCTTGCTGCCCGAGCTGCTGTACCGCGACGACCGCCGCGCCGTCTACACGCACCCGGATACTACCCGCAACCGCCTGGTCCAGGGCACCGTCAATCTTGCCCATCGCTTCAGCAGCCTGACCGAGCTGAGCGCCGTGGCCTACGCGCGCAACAGCCGGCGCGACACCGTCAACGGCGATGCCAGCGAAGACTACGACGATTACGTGGACGATTGCGAAGATGGCTTCGACGCCGCCGGCGCCCCACTCGAGCCGGACGAGTGCGGCTTCACGCGCGCGCAAGGCGCCGCCCTGCACAGTGGCGTGCTGAACACGACCAGCACGCGCCAGGACAGCCAGGGCGCCAGCATCGCCATCACCGCCCGGCGCGGCGTGGTGCGATTCGACGCCGGCGCCAGTCTCGACCATAGCGACGTCGACTATGCCCAGTACGAGCAGGCCGCGTTCGTGACGCCCGGGCGCGAAGTGCTTGGCGACGCTAATGAGGCGTCCGAACTGTCCTCCGGCGTGACCGGCAAGTCGCGCACGGCCGGCGTGTATGCCGCAGTCAATGTGCCGCTGGCTGCCGGCACGCAGCTGAGCGCCAGCCTGCGCTTTAACCGTGCGCGCGTGACCAACACGCTGACGGACGAGAATGGTCCCCAGCCGACCGAGAGCTTTACCTATTCGCGCCTGAATCCCGCGCTCGGCCTGACGCACCGTCTCCATCCGCAGGCAACGCTGTTCGCCAATATTGGCCAGAGCAACCGGGTGCCGACCGTGATCGAACTGGGCTGCGCCGATCCCGAGCATCCGTGCCGCCTGCCGGTCGGCCTGCAAGCCGATCCCTACCTGAAGCAGATCGTGGCGCGCACGCTCGAGGCTGGTATTCGCGGCGCCGCCGACGCCACCAGCTACACGGTATCGCTCCATCGCACGGTCAGCGACGACGATATCCTGTTCTTCAGTTCGCCCTCGCGCCAGGGTTATTTTGCCAATTTCGACCGCACACGCCGTCAGGGCGTCGATGCCATGGTCGACCGGCAATTCGGACCGCTCACGCTGCAGCTGTCCTATAGCTACCTGCAAGCCGAGTACGACGCCGACGGCGAACTGTTCACCGGTGCGCGCCATGTCGCCGTGCGCCGGGGCACCCCGATCGCCGGGTTGCCGCGTCACACCGCCAAGCTGGCACTGGCATGGACGGTGAATCCGCAACTGGACCTTGGCGCCTACCTGCACCTGGTCTCGTCCCTGATCACGCAGGGCAATGAGGACGGGCTGACCGAAGACCCGGACGACGATGACGAACCCGCGCGCGCCAACTGGCGCATTCCCGGGCATGGCGTGCTCACGCTGCGCGCGAGCTACCGGCCGGCGCCCCGGTGGGAACTGTTCGCACGCGTCAGCAATGTGTTCGATCGCCGCTACGAGACCTTCGGCGCGGTGGCGCCCGACCTGTTCCCGCATGGCCAGCTGATCAAGCCGCACGAAACGCCGGGCGACGCCGAGAACGCGCGTTTCGTGGCGCCGGGCGCGCCGCGGACCCTGGTTGCCGGGTTGCGCTACCGGTTTTGAACTGCTGACGTCGCTGGCACACCTGTATCAGCCCGGCGCAATCGTGGAACAGGTGCGTCGTTCATGACGCGCCATCCCCGGCCGCTTGCCCCGCAGCGTTGCTGGCACGGCCCTTGCGATGGATGACTACACGACGCCACGCTGTTCACGGCGCCTCGATAAAAAGACCAGGGAGACCAGCATGAATCTTGCCGACATCGACAAACTGGGTGTCAAGAACCCGTTTCGTCAGAGCTACGACAACTACATCGGCGGCCGCTTCGTCCCGCCGGTCAAGGGCGCCTACTTCGCCAACATCACGCCGATCACCGGCGAACCCTTCTGCGAAGTCGCACGCTCCGGCCCCGAGGATATCGAACTGGCGCTCGATGCCGCCCATGCCGCCGCCGACGCCTGGGGCCGCACCTCGCCGGCCGACCGGGCCAATATCCTGAACCGCATCGCCGAGCGCATGGCGCAGAACATCGAGCTGCTGGCCACGGCCGAGACCATCGACAACGGCAAGCCGATCCGCGAAACCACGGCCGCCGACATTCCCCTGGCGATCGACCATTTCCGCTACTTTGCCGGCTGTATCCGGGCCCAGGAGGGCTCGATCTCGCAGATCGACCAGGACACCTTCGCCTACCACCTGCAAGAGCCGCTCGGCGTCGTCGGCCAGATCATTCCCTGGAACTTTCCGATCCTGATGGCCGTCTGGAAGCTGGCGCCGGCACTCGCGGCCGGCAATTGCGTGGTGCTCAAGCCGGCCGAGCAAACGCCGGCCTCCATCATGGTGCTGATTGAACTCATCGGCGACCTGTTGCCGCCGGGCGTGCTCAATATCGTCAACGGCTTCGGCCTCGAAGCCGGTAAGCCCCTGGCCTCCAGTCCGCGCATCGCCAAGATCGCGTTCACGGGCGAGACCAGCACCGGCCGCCTGATCATGCAATACGCCGCGCAAAACCTGATTCCCGTCACGCTCGAATTGGGCGGCAAGTCGCCCAACATCTTTTTCGAGGACGTGATGGCGTTCGACGACGAGTACTTCGACAAATGCCTGGAAGGTTTCGCCATGTTTGCCCTGAACCAGGGTGAAGTCTGTACCTGCCCGTCGCGCGTACTGATTCAAGAGTCGATCTACGACCGCTTCATCGAGCGCGCCATCGCGCGTGTGGCTGCGGTCAAGCAGGGCAATCCGCTCGATCCGGCGACGATGCTGGGCGCCCAGGCATCGCAAGAGCAGCTCGACAAGATCCTGTCGTATCTCGAGATCGGCAAGGGCGAAGGCGCCAAGCTGCTGTTTGGCGGTGCGCGCGAGCAACTCGCCGGCGACCTGGGCGGCGGCTATTACGTGCAGCCGACCGTCTTCAAGGGCGACAACAAGATGCGCATCTTTCAAGAGGAAATCTTCGGGCCGGTGGCCGCGGTCACCACCTTCAAGGACGAAGCCGAGGCGCTGGCGATCGCCAACGACACACTGTATGGCCTGGGCGCCGGCCTCTGGACCCGCGACGGCTCGCGCGCGTTCCGCGTCGGCCGCGCGATCCGGGCCGGGCGCGTCTGGACCAACTGCTACCACCTGTATCCGGCGCATGCGGCTTTCGGCGGCTACAAGCAATCGGGCATCGGCCGCGAGAACCACCGCATGATGCTCGACCACTACCAGCAGACCAAGAATCTCCTGGTCAGCTACAGCCCCAAGCCGCTGGGCTTTTTCTGAAGCACTTCACGCATCGGCGAACTATCCATCCAGGGAGAACGGTCATGAGCGACGCAGTCAATATTCACCCGGCGGTCGACAACGGCATCGCGCCGACGCTGCCAGACTTTGGGGGCGGCACGCTGTCCTGCCATTGCGCCACCGATGCCGTCACGGTCGAGATCGGTGCGCAGGTGGCACACAACCACGTGTGCGGCTGTACCAAGTGTTGGAAGCCCGCTGGCGCCCTGTTTTCCCAGATCGCCGTGGTGGGGCGCGAGCAGGTCGACGTGAGCGCCAATGAAGGCAAGCTCAAGGTGGTCGATCCAGGCGCCACCATTCAACGCCATGCTTGCGAAGTGTGCGGTGTGCACATGTTCGGGCGTATCGAAAACCGCGATCACGCATTCTTCGGCCTCGATTTCGTGCATACCGAGCTATCGCGCGAACAGGGTTGGGCGGCGCCCACGTTCGCGGCCTTTGTCTCGTCGATCATCGAAGCCGGCACGCGGCCCGAGCGGATGGGGGCGGTGCGCACCCGCCTGACCGAACTCGGCTTGACGCCATATGACGCGCTGTCACCGCCGCTGATGGATGCGCTCGCGGCCCAGGTCGCCAAGAAAAGTGGTGTGCTCAAGGATTAGCGCCACAAAGATCAGCGCTGACGCGTTCAGGATGAAGGGGGACCAGGATGAAGCGATCGCAGCTCTTGTTGCTGCTGCCATTGGCCGCGCCACTACCGGCGCCGGCCGATGATTTTCCGACCAGTGGGCGGGTCGAGTATGTGCTTGAGTGCATGCAAAAGCATGACGGCAAGCAGGAGTACCTCTACAAATGCTCGTGTGTGGTCGACCGCATCGCCGGTGCGTTGCCGTATGACGATTTCGTGGCGATGTCGATGGCCTTGCGCAATCAGTCGCTGAGCGGCGAACGCGGCGGCGTGTTTCGCGACGCACCATCGAGCAAGAGCATGGCCGGAAAATTTCGCGACATCGAAGCCGGCGCCAACAAGGCCTGCGCCGTGCCGCAGAAGTGACGCACGCAGTACCAATATAACAATCACAAGGAGACAACCATGTCATGGCAGAAGAAAGGTATCGGGTGGGGCGCATGTCTGTTGCTGGCTGCCGGCGCGGCATGGGCTGCCGACTCGGATGTCGCACAGCTGACGAAGGACCCGAAGGTGTGGGCCATGCAGGCCGGCGACCTGAACAATCACAGGTATAGCGAACTCAAGCAAATCACGAGCAAGAACGCGCGCAATCTGACCGTCGCCTGGACCTTCTCCACCGGCGTGCTGCGCGGCCATGAAGGCGGACCGCTGGTGATCGGCGACACAATGTACATCCACAGCCCGTTCCCCAACAAGGTGTTCGCGATTGCACTCGAAGACCAGAGCATTCGCTGGAAGTACGAGCCCAAGCAAGACCCGGCCGTGATCCCGGTGATGTGCTGCGACACCGTCAACCGCGGCGTTGCTTACGCCAATGGCAAGATCTTCCTGCAGCAAGCCGATACCACGCTGGTGGCGCTGGACGCAAAGACGGGCGAAGAGCTGTGGAAGAACAAGGTGGGCGACCCCAAGAAAGGCGAGACCACCACCAACACGCCGCACGTGTTCAAGGACAAGATTCTGACCGGTATCAGCGGGGGCGAATTCGGCGTGCGTGGCCGCATCACGGCGCACGACATCAACACCGGCAAGACACTCTGGACCGCGTACAGCACCGGCCCCGACCAGGATATGCTGGTCGATTCCGCCAAGACCATGACCTGGACCGACGGCAAGATGGCGCCGATCGGCCCCGACTCGTCGCTCAAGACCTGGCAGGGCGACCAGTGGAAGCTCGGCGGCGGCACGACCTGGGGCTGGTACAGCTACGACCCGGCCACCAACCTCGTGTATTACGGCACCGGCAATCCGAGCACCTGGAATCCGCGCCAGCGCCCGGGCGACAACCGCTGGTCGATGGCGATCTTCGCCCGCGACCTCGACACCGGCATGGCGAAGTGGGTCTACCAGATGACGCCGCATGATGAGTGGGACTATGACGGCGTCAACGAAATGATCCTGGCCGACATCAAGGTCAAGGGCCAGCCGCGCAAGGCCCTGGTGCACTTCGACCGCAACGGCTTTGCCTACACGATGGACCGGGTCAGCGGCGAGCTGCTGGTCGCCGAAAAATTCGATCCGGTCGTCAATTGGGCCACGCACGTCGACATGAAGAGCGGCCGGCCACAGGTCGTCGCCAAGTACAGTACCGACCAGGGCGGACCCGACGTCAACACCAAGGGCATTTGCCCATCAGCTCTTGGCACCAAAGACCAGCAACCGGCCAGCTACTCGCGCAAGACGGGCCTGTTCTACGTGCCGACCAACCACGTCTGCATGGATTACGAGCCGTTTCAGATTGAATACACGGCAGGCCAGCCATATGTCGGCTCGACGCTGTCGATGTATGCGGCGCCAAACAGCCACGGTGGCATGGGCAACTTCATCGCCTGGGATGCCGGCACCGGCAAGATCGTCTGGTCCAGGCCCGAGCGGTTCTCGGTTTGGAGCGGCGCGCTGAGCACGGCAGGCGACGTGGTGTTCTACGGCACACTGGAAGGCTATCTGAAAGCGGTCGACCTCAACGGCAAGGAGCTGTGGAAGTTCAAGACCGCGTCTGGCATCATCGGCAACGTCACCACTTGGGAATACAAGGGCAAGCAGTATATCGGCGTGTTGTCGGGCATTGGCGGCTGGGCCGGCATCGGCCTCGCGGCCGGCCTGACCAAGGGCACCGAAGGCCTGGGCGCGGTGGGTGGCTACAAGGATCTGGCCAAGTACACCGAGCTGGGCGGCGTGCTGACCGTGTTCGCCTTGCCGGAGCGTTGAGCATGTACACGCGATTCGCAGGCAGGCTCGCCGTGGCTGCCGGATTGATCTGTCATGTTGCCCCTGCGACGGCCCAGGCCGCGGACACGGCGCTGTACCAGGTCAGCGACGGCAGCAAGGTCGACGGCCACACCCTGGCCGGCTGGCGCACCTGGCGCGCAATGGCGTGCGAGCGCTGCCATGGTGCAGCGCAGGAAGGCATGGTTGGTCCGTCGCTGGTCGGCAGCCTGAAGGTGCTCAGCAAAGAGCAATTCAAGGAAGTCGTCCTGAAAGGGCGGATCGAAAAAGGCATGCCCAATTTTGATGGCAGCAAGATGGTGGCCGATAACATCGACAGCCTGTACGCCTACCTCAAGGGGCGCTCGGACGGCGCGATCCAGCCCGGCCGCCTGCAGGAGATCGGCAAATGACGGGCGCCATGTGCAACGCTGCGCGGGCCCGGCTCGCCACCTGGTCTGTGCACGCCTGGTCTGGCGGACTGTGCTTGCTCGCCGCGCTGGCGCTGCCATGCGCGGCGCAGCCAGCCGGAGGGGCGGTGTCGCCAGAGAACGACAAGGTGCTGCGCGTATGCCAGGACCCGAACAACCTGCCGTTCTCGCACCGCGACCAGACCGGCTTCGAGAACCGGATCGCGGCGCTGTTCGCCCGTGAGCTGGGCTGGACACTCGAGACTACCTGGTTCCCGCAACGCATCGGCTTCATTCGCAACACCCTGCGCGCCAGGAAAGAGCATAGCGACACCTTCAAATGCGACCTGGTTACGGGCGTTCCCACCGGCTTCGACCTGGCCGCCACCACACATCCGTACTACCACTCCAGTTACGCCATGGTGTACGTCAAGGGCAGGGGCAAGGGCCTCGATGGCGTGCAGGATCTGGACGCGCTGCTGGCGCTGCCGCCCGCGCAGCGCAGCCACTTGCGCTTCGGTGTGTTCACCGCCTCGCCCATCACCGACTGGTTGCTCAAGAACGCGTTGATGGAGCAAGTCGAGTGGTACCAGATCCAGTCGGGCGATGCCGCGCAGACGCCGGGCGAAACCATCGAAAGCGATCTGGCCAGCGGCAAGATCGATCTCGCCTTTGTGTGGGGGCCGATCGCCGGCTACTTCGCGCGCACGGCCCGCACGGCGCCGATCGTGGCCGTGCCGCTGAAGTCGCGGCCCGACATGAAGATGGACTTCGCGATCGCGATGGCGGTGCGGCATGGCGACAAGGCGATGCGGGAGCGGATCGATACCCTGATCACCATCAAGCAGGCCGAGATCAACGGCATTCTCGAACAATACGGGGTTCCGCTGCTGGACGATGAAAAGCAGGCGCTGCACACATCACCGCACCCGGCGCCACCCTGATACGGCCCGGAGCCTGGCGTGGGGACGGTGGCATGACCGTGGCATATGCCGGAGGAGCGCGATGGCCCAGTCGATGGCCCAGTCAATGGCGCAAGCAGTGGCGCACGCAATGGGCCACGCAATTGGCCACGCCACGGCGCAACCGACAGGACCGCTGAGCGTCCTGGTCGTCGATCATGCCGCCGCGCTGTCGCCGGCCAGGCCGCTGCCACGGTCGTTGCGGCGCCAGGGGGATCTGTTGTGGCGTGCGCTGCTGAGCGATCTGGGCGCGCTGCCCGGCATCGACGTCGCGACGGCGGCCAGCCTGGCCGCTGTCCCGAGCAGCGGCGCGTTCGATGCGGTGTGGCCGCTGGTGCTGGAATCGGGCGGCTCGCTCGAATGCCTGTCGCGCGACATTCTGCGTGGCCGGCGCATCCTGCTGGGCAGTGCGCCAGCCACGGTGGGCGTGACCGCCAGCAAACTGGCGCTGACGCGCGCGCTGGCCGCTGGCGGCGTGGCCACCGTCGCCACCTGCAGTCCGCATGCGCCCGTCACGCGGGCGCATGTCACCAGCACCACCGTCACGAATGGGGTGCTTCCGAACGACTGCGGTCCGTGGGTGGTCAAGCCGGACGATGGCGCCGGCTGCCTGCAGACGCGCCTGTTCCGCGACCGCGCCGCGGCATTGGCCTGGATCCGCGCCAGCGCCGCGCCGGGCTATGTGCTGCAACCTTTCGTTGCGGGCAAGCCGGGCAGCCTGTCGCTGCTCTGCTGCGACGGCGTGGCGCAGGTACTGGCCTGTAATCACGAGCGGGTAGCGATGCGCGACAACCGGTTTCATGTCCTTGGCTGCATCGTCAACGGACTGGTCGACGATGACGGCGCGCTGGCGCACCTGGCCCAGCAAGTGACGGCGGCACTGCCCGGCCTGTGGGGCTATGTCGGCGTCAGCTTCATCCTGACCGCGCGCGGCGCCGTGGTGCTCGATGTGAACCCGCGCCTGACAGCCGCGTACGCCGGCCTGCATGCGTCGATCGGCCGCAATCCGGCCGCGCTGGTGCTCGATCTGTTGAGCGGGCGGGGTGCACTGCCGCTACCGGCGCCGCCACGCGGGCATCGCCCAATCAGCGTCGATGTCGGCAGCTGAACCAACCTACCGGATCACCACGCCCCAAGGCAGTTTGCCGACCGGGATGTCGCGCAATTTGACGCGATTGACGGTGTCGATCACTGACACACTGTTCGAGCGGCCATTGGCAACGTACAGTTTTTTGCCGTCTCGTGTCAGCGCCATATTCCACGGTCGCCCGCCGACCGGGATCGTGGCCACCACCTGGTTGCTGACGGTATCGATCACCGAGACATTGGCGTCGCCGCCATTTGACACGTACACCTCGCGCCCATCCGGATGCACGGCAATGCCATTTGCGCGCAGCCCGGCCTTGATGCGGGCAACGACGGCAAAACTGACGGTGTCGATCACGAATACCTCGTTCGCATTTTCGGTGGCGACATAAGCGCGCCGGCTGTCGGGCAAGAAGCCGATGCCGCGCGGCCGCGCGCCAACGACCACCTGTGCCACCTGCTTGCGACTGGCAAAATCGATGACGTCGACAGCGTCACCTTCTTCGGCGCTGACGAACAGCAGCCGCCCGTCCGGGCTGAATACCGCATGTTCGGGGTTCTTGCCGTGCACCGCAATGGCGTGGGCCAGCGCATGGCTGCGCGTATCGACCACGGCGATCTGGTTGTGGCCCTCGAGGGCGGCCACCACCCAGCGGCCGTCGGGCGAGATCGACACGCCTTCGGGCGACTCGCCCAGTGCAATCTCGCCCCCCAGCTTGCGGCCGGCCAGGTCGACCAATTGCAGCCGGTTGCGTGGCTGGTCGCTGACATACAGCCAGCGCCGCTGCGGGTCGACTGCCAGCCCGCGTGGCTTGCTGCCGCCGGGGAGTTCGGCGAGTACCTTGTCGCTGACTGTGTCGATGATGGAAATCGTGCCGGCGCCTTCGTTTGGCACGTATGCCAGTTGCGGACCCGCGCCAGGCACACGCGCAGCGACGGCCGACTGGGGCGCACCGGTTGCGGGCGCGGCCAGGAACGGCGCCAGGAATGCCAGCAACGCAAAGGCGAGGACATCCAGACATGGGGGGCGTGACAAGGTCATCGGGTCTCCGGAAAGAAGATCGGCAAATCAATGAATCAGGGATTTTTCACGCCAGGCAATCTCAAGCCGTTGCAATTTTCGGTACAGCGTATTGCGGCTGATACCCAGTGTGCGCGCAACGCCGCTCAGGTTCCAGTCGTGGCACGCTAGTTCGTGCAGCAAGACGCGGCGTTCGGCGCTGGCCAGGGAATTGCCTGCCGGCTCGGGCGCCGCAACGGCTTGCGGCATGTGGTGCGGTGTCGCGTCGGCTGCCGGCCCGGCCGCTGCACCAGCCGCAGGCGGCGCGTACCTGGCCGCGGCGGCCGCGTCGGCATGATAGTCGGGCGGCACGTCGCGCAGCGTCAGGCAATCGGACTGGCGCAGTGCGATCATGGTGCGCAGCACGTGGCGCAGCTGGCGCAGGTTGCCGGGCCAGTGCTGCTGCTCGAGCATGGCCAGCAAGGCCGCGTCGACTTCGACCGGGGCGCCGGCATCGCTCTCTTCGGCCGCCAACTGGAGGATCAGGGCGCGGCGATCGGTACGGTCGCGCAGCGGTGGCAGGGTGATCGTCACGCCTTGCAGGCGGTAATACAAATCGCTGCGAAATTCGCCCCGATGCATCCTGGCGTGCAGGTCGCAATGCGTGGCGCTGATCAGGTGGATGTCGAGCCTGACCGGCGTCTCGCTGCCGAGCGCCGTGACTTCGCGTTCTTCGAGCACGCGCAGCAGCCGCGCCTGAAGGGCCACCGGCATGTCGCCGATCTCGTCGAGAAACAGGGTGCCGCCATTGGCCTGCAGCAGCTTGCCGCGCTGGCCATCCTTGCTGGCGCCGGTGAACGCGCCGGAGCGGTATCCGAACAGTTCGCTTTCGATCAGGCTTTCGGGTATCGAGGCGCAATTGATCGCCACGAAAGGGCGCGCCGCATGGTTGCTGGACAGGTGGATTGCACGCGCAAACCGCTCTTTCCCGCTGCCCGTTTCGCCCTGCAACAGGATCGCGACGTTGCGGTCGCTCACGCGCCTGGCCGTGTCGATATGCGCAGCCATCAGCGGATCGCCCCAGGCCAGCGCGTCGAGTGCGGCGCTGCGCGCTGCCGTGGCATGGTTGCACAGCACCGGGCGCGCCTGATTGCCCGCGCGGATAAAGCTGGCAACGTTGGCGCCCGATTCGGGCGACGTCAGCGTGGCAAAAAACCGCGCCCCGTTGCGGGCTTCGAAGACCGGCACCGGATGGAACGCCTTCTTTGCGCTGGCATCGACCAGGCCGCCGAAGGTGATGTTGAACAACTCAGTGACATCGCGGCCGACGATCTCGCCGCGCCCGCCAAGGCCAAGCTGGAACAGCGCGCAGCGCGTTGCCGCCAGCACCTTGCCCGTGATGCTCAGGGCAATCGCCCCTTCGCTCAGGGTGCCGATGAATTCCGGGCGGTTATGGAAGCGCATGATGAATTCGTGGCGATACTGCTGCAGGAACACCCGGTTCTCGATCATCTGCACCGACATGTTTACCAGCGCCAGCGTGTGCTGTTGCGCCAGATGGGATTCGCCGGACGCGTCCAGAACCCCGACCAGGTCGCCGCCCGGGTCGAAGATGGGCGCCGCCGCACAGGATAGGCCGATGTTGCGCGACAAATAGTGTTCGTCCTGATGCACCGTCACGGGACGCTGTTCGAACAGGCATGTGCCCATGCCATTCGTGCCCTGCACGCGTTCGCTCCATACCGCGCCCTGCATCAGGCCGGTCCTGGATGCCGCGTGGGTGAACGCCGGGTCGCCAAAATAATTGAGCAGCACGCCATCGCGGTCGGTCAGGATGATGGCGTAGCCGGAGCCGGCCAGTTGTTGATACAGGTTGGCCATCTCGACCTTGGCCACGGCTTGCAGGTCGGCATGGCGGTCCTGGCGCTCTTGCAGGTCGGCCGGCGCGACGACTTCGGGCTCGAGGCAGGCGCCAGGGTCGAGCTTGTATTCATCGAGGCAGCGGATCCACGAGCGGGTGATGCGGCTCATGGCGCCAGGAAGGCCCGGCTCGTTGCCCGTATGCGAGGCGGGTAAGAGCGCCGCATCATGGGCCGCTACCGGGCCGGGCAAGCGATGGGACGAGGTTCGCCCACGCACGACCGAATGGACGCGCTTGACGTGCTCCGCAGCGGCTTCCAGCATGGTGTCTCCTGCGTCCTGACTGGTGCTGTTGGAGCACCGTCATCTGTGGACTATTTTTGACCAGCGTGTGAGCGAAATAATTACCGGTGTCAAGGGCGTATTGACATCGCCAGCCTGATCTTACGTTCACCCCAGAATATTTCAAGCATTTTGAACGCGGCGAGGTGGTGTACCCATTCGATTTGCTAGGTTCCAGACGACGGTCAGCGATGCGCGCACGCGTGGGAACTCCCAGCGCAATGTCAGGTCCATTGGATCGACGACGAAGAGTCGGTGAGTTGTTATAATTCACTAACAGCAACTTTCGGCAGCAACGATGTTTCCGTTCTTCGACGCCGGACCGCAGCTCAGCATCGCCCTGACCGTCCTGTACGCCCTGCTGGCAGCGGTGTCGCTGTCGATCCGGCTCGCCGCGCGCGGCGCCGCGCCGTCGATGCTGCACCATCAGGTTGCTGCCTGGTGGCGCATTTTCCCGATTGTCACGCTGGCGCTGCTTGCCTATCCCTTCGGCTTGCCCGCCCTGTGCCTGCTGGTGTGCGTGCTGGCCGTCGTCGAGCTCCATACCCACTATGAAGGCCGGTATTTTCATCCCGGCGCGGCCGGCATCCTCCTGGCCACCATCGGCATCGGGGTTGTCGCGCCGACGCTGGCGCCGCCCCTGGTCGCCATCGTGCTCGCGATCGGGGCGCTGTGTTACTGGCGCCGGCCCGGGCGCGGGGCGCTGATCTGGCTGATCCTCCTGGTCACCACCGGCGCGATGCTGGTCCTGGCCACGTTCACCACCTTACCGTTCGGCGAAGAGACCAACCTCGCGTGGGCGCTGTACCTGTTCATCCTGACCGCGCTGAACGACATCGCCCAATTCGTCTCGGGCAAACTCTTCGGCCGCCACAAGATCGCCCCCGGCGTGAGCCCCAACAAGACCTGGCAGGGGCTGGCAGGCGGGATCGTCATCTCGCTCGTCGTCAGTCTGGCGCTTGGCACATACCTGCGCTTGGCCGGTCCGCTCACGCTGGCCTGGTTTGCGTTCGTGCTGTCGCTGGCCGGCTTTGCGGGCGACCTCATGTTTTCAGCCGCAAAACGCCGCCTCGGCATCAAGGATTTTTCGACCCTGATTCCGGGCCACGGCGGCATTCTCGACCGCGTCGACAGCCTGGTCCTGACCGCCCCCCTCTTGTACTGCCTGCTGCACATCTTCGAACAGGGACCAACATGAAACTCGAGCATCCAATCGCATGGACCACGATCGAATCCGGTTTCACCGGCAGCGATGGCGTCCGCCTGTTCTACCGCGCCTGGAAACCGGTGGTGCTTCCCGCCACGCGGCCCCCGCGCGCGCTGATTTTCCTGCACCGCGGGCATGAGCATTCGGGGCGCATCGCGCCACTGGTCCAGCGTTTCGGCATGCACGAGGATTGGGCCTTCGCCTATGACGCGCGCGGTCATGGCCACTCGCCCGGTGAGCGGGGCGACGCCCCCGATTTTGCGACGCTGGTCGACGACCTCGATCGCTTCGCGCAGCACATCGCCGCCACCTATGGCATTGCGCCGCAAGACACGATCGTCGTTGCCAACAGTGTCGGCGCGGTCGTCGCCGCGACCTGGGTGCACGATTACGCGCCGGCGATCCGTGGCCTGATCATGGCCGCTGCCGCCTTCAGCATCAAGCTGTATGTCCCGCTCGCCAAGCCGGCGCTGCGCTTTGCGCGGCGCTTCAAGCCCGACCTGTTCGTCACCAGCTACATCCGCCCCGGCATGCTCACGCATTCGAAGGAAGAAGCCGACGCCTACGCCAACGATCCGCTGATCGCGAAAAGCATTTCGGCCCGCATCCTGCTCGAACTGAACGACACCGCCGAACGGATCGTGGGCGACGCCGCGGCGATCGACGTGCCGGTGCTGATGCTGGCGGCGGACAAGGATTACGTGGTCGCCGAAGCGCCGCAGCGGCGTTTCTTCGATGGCCTGAGCGCCTCGATCAAGCGCTACGTGCGGCTGGAAGACTGCTTCCACGCCGTGTTCTATGAGCGCGACACCACGGTGGCGGTGCAGGCCAGCGTCGATTTCATCGCCGCCTGTTTTGCCGCCGCGCCGCGCGCACCGGCGCAGTACATCGGCGCCGACCGTAGTGGCCATACGGCGCAGGCGTATGCGGCGCTCGAGCGCGACGAAAGCGGCAGCGCCGGCGCGCGCGCCTGGTTCGGCCTGCAGCGCAGGATGCTGGGCGTGCTCGGGCCGCTGAGCGACGGCATGCGCATCGGCCTGAAGAACGGCTTCGATTCGGGCGAGTCGCTCGATTACGTGTACCGCAACCAGGCCGGCGGCCGGCTTGGCGTGGGCAAGATCATCGACCGCGGTTACCTCGACGCGGTGGGCTGGCGCGGCGTGCGGGTACGCAAAGTGCAGTTGCAGCGGATGCTGGCCGACCGCATCGCCGCCCATCCGGCGCACGAGCCGCTGCGTATCCTCGATATCGCGGCCGGCTCGGCGCGCTACGTGCTCGAGACGGTCAAGCGGTTCCAGGACCGCCGCATCGAAGTCTCGCTGCGCGATTACATGCAGTACAACGTGGACAACGCGCGGCAGCTGGCGCAGACGTTGCAGCTGCAGGTCCCGGTCGACGTGCAGCGCTGCGATGCGTTCAGCGCCGCCAGCTATGCCGGCCACGAGGGCCGCTACGATATCGCCATCGTCTCTGGCCTGTATGAGCTGTTCAGCGACAACGCGCAGGTGAGGGCCTCACTCGAGGGCGTAGTGCGCAGCCTGCGGCCGGGCGGTTACCTGATCTATACCGCGCAGCCCTGGCATCCGCAGCTGGACATGATTGCCTACACCTTGGTGAATCACCAGGGCAGGCCCTGGAAGATGCGCCCGCGCCCGCAGGCCGAGATGGATGCGCTGGTGGCGCTGGCCGGCGCGCGCAAGCTCGAGACGGCAATCGGCGTCGAGGGGATCTTCAGCGTGTCGCTGGCGCGCAAGGCCGCAGGCCCCGGCGCAGGCGGTTGAACACCGTCAGCGCCGACAGCAGCAGCACCAGTACCAGCACGCCGTTGGCCCAGACTGGCGCCACACCGGCACCAATCAACAGCGCCACCACGCCAAAGGCGAAGGCGCGGTCGCTCTTGCCCATCGGGCCCTCGAAGCCGCGCGGCGCGCCGATCGCCTGCACCAGCACACCGGCGAATTCGGTCAGCAGCGCGGCCACGACGGCGAGCACCACCAGGCCTGGCGCGATACCTGCGGCCAGCGCGAACGGCAGGTACAACGCCGCGTCCGACAATTGGTCGCACAGTTCATTGAGCAGCGCGCCGAGAGGCGTCTTGTTGCCGGTGGCCGTGGCGAGCATGCCGTCGATGGCATTCAAGGCCATGCGCAGCAGCAGGAACAGCGGCACACCAAACCAGAGCGCGGCGTTGCCGGGATCGAGCGCAAGCGTGCCGCCGTACGCCACCGACAGCGCCATGGCGCCCAGCGTGATCTGGTTGGGTGTGACGCCGGCGCGCGCCAGTGCGGCCAGTGCGGGCCGCAGCAATTGCTGGAAGCGGGGTTTCAGCTGGTAGAGCGAGAAGGACATGGCGGGTGCTTTCGGAGATAGAGGCGGGCAATCAGCCTGCTGCGGCTGTAGCCCATGGCGCAATGGACGTAGACCGGCCGGCCCGCCGCGTGCTGCTGCGCGATCGCGGCCAGCACCGCGCGCAGCTGGCCGGGGCGGGGCGCGTGCAGGTCCATCAGTGGAATATGCAGGTAGTTAGCGCGCAGGCGCGCCGTTGCGGGCAGCTCGGCGCACAGGTCGATGACGTGGCAATCGGGCGGCAGCCGGCGCGCTTCGGTATTGGTCAGGCGGCGGCCGATCCACAGGCCGGGCGCCATTGGCATGCACGCCGGGCGGCGCCGCTCGCGCAGCCGCACCAGCATCCAGGTCAGGCGGTAGCCGGCCAGGTAGGGCCAGAACAGCAGCCAGGTACGCGCCGGATGCGTGCCGGCCCGCTTGACGAGGAAGTCGGCGCGCCGCGCGCGATACGCTGCCGCCACCAGCAGCAGGCTGGCCGCCGCATATGCCGCCAGCGGGCTGCCCAGTGCCAGCGCGCCAAACAGCATGAGGCCGGCCATGATCAGGTAATAGAACGCGACGGTGTTCGTACGCGTGGCGCCGGACCGGATCGTCGCGACCGCGGCAACGCCCAGCACGATGCCGCCCGCGACATCGAGCAAGTGGTGCTGCCAGGTGAAGACGGTGCTGGCGCCGACCAGCAACAGCCAGGCTGCCAGCGCAGCTCTGGCCCAGCCGCCACACAATGGGCGCAAGGCGCACCAGAAGATCACGCAATACGCCACGTGCAGCGACGGGAACTGGTTGTAGGGCTGGTCGACCAGGTGCAGCCACCCGAACAGGGCGGCGGGCAGGGCATCGGTCACGGTCGGGCGTTCGAGTGCAAAGCGGGCCGGTGCCATCACGAACACGAGGCAGCCGGCGATCGTGGCCAGCAGCAGGCGCCGGCTGACCACACGCAGCTGCTCGGGCGTGCGCACGACGAAGAACACCAGCGTGAAGATCAGGCCTGACGTGAGGTACGGGACCACCATCCAGGCGGCGAAGGCAATCGACCCATCCCACGCGAGCGCGAGACTGCGCCGCGTTTGCTGCTGGTGCGCCAGCAGGTTGGCCAGCGGGTAGAAAATGCCAAAGACAAGGCCATTGAGCGCCAGGTGCAGCCAGCGCTGACCCATCGACACGCCGCCAGGTTGGCGCGGGATGCGTTGGACTTGTGGTTGCTGTTGCATTTGTGCATTATGCATCGGATGGAGACTCGAGAACAGTACGCACGCTGCCTGGTGCTGGCGGGAGGCGGCTTTCGCTTTGCCTACTATCTTGGCGTGCACGCGGCAGCCGAAGATTGCGGGCGCCCGCCCGATCTGCTGCTGGGCACCTGCGGCGGCGCCATCGCTGCTGCGGTGATCGCCGGCTTGCCCGATGCGCCGGCGCGGCTGGACTGGGTCGCCTCCACGGCGATGCATCGTTTTCTGCGCGCGATCCGGCCAGGCGACAACGCGACACTGCCACGGGTGCTGGGCGGCGCCGCGCGGCGCTGGGTCATGCGCACTGCCGCGCCACGCGTGCCGGACCTGTTCCACGACTACCTGTTCGAGCTGCCCGAGGTGCTGCCGCTGCCGCAGGCCCCGCTACCGGATGCGCCGGCGCTGGCGGTTGTCGGTGGCCGCCTGCTGTTCGGACCAGCCGATGTCGGCGCCCCGCGCGCTGGGCGGGCGCTGTTCGAGCAAGTGGTGTTCGGGCCGCAGCGCGTGGCAACACTGCTGGCCGGATGCTCTGCGCCGGCGGCCGATCCGCGCTGGAGCGGCGGCGCCATCGCTTCGCTACTGCAGACCGAGACCACGATGCCGATCGACGATGCGGTGCGGATCTCGGTGGCCGACATGTTCTACTTTCCCAGCCACGCCAGCGCCGGCCGGCATTACACGGGCGGCGTGATCGACCTGTTCCCGATCGAGCTGGCGCAGACGCTCGCGCACGAGGTGATCATGGAGCGCAAATCACCCTTCAATCCGTGGCTCGCACTGCCGGCGCTGCGCGCGGTACTGGGGCTCGATGGCGCGGCGCGGCTGCGGCATGTGCACGCGCAGCAGGCCGCAGCCTGGGTCGACACGCGCGACGTGGGCCGCAACCTGCGCAGCCACGGCGTCGGCAAGCGGATCGACTGGCGCGCCAACCGCATCGGCCTGGCTGTGCCGGCCTCGCACGACGCGTATGTGGCGCAGGTGCGCATGCAATGGGACTACGGCTATCGCAAGGGGATGGCCGCTTTGACGAGAGCGCGGCAATGAGGATCATGATCATCGGCGGCACGAGCGGGATCGGCCTCGGATTGGCCGCGCATTACGCTGCGCACGGGGCAGAGCTGGCGCTGTGCGGGCGCGACGTCACGCGGCTCGATGGGCATCCGCTGGCAAGCGCGCCAGGTGTGCGCACCTACGCATTCGATATCGCCGACCGCGCCGCCGTGGCTGGCGCCATGCAGGACTTCGGCGCGGCAGGGCTGGACATGGTGATCGTCACGGCCGGCCAGTATGTCGACGCGGCGGGTCTTGCGGCGCAGCCGGCGTTGGGGCTGCGGCTAGCGCACACGAATATTGGTGGGTTGGTCGCGGCCTTCGACGCTGCTGCGGCAGTGATGCGCGAGCAGGGGCGCGGGCAGATCGTGGCAGTGGCTTCGATCGCGGGTTTGCTGAAAGCGTATCCGGATGGTTCTCTCTACAGTGCCAGCAAGCGGGCGGCGATCGGCATCTGCGATACCTACCGCAAGGCGCTGGCGCCACTGGGCATCGCGCTGACGACGATCGTGCCGGGGTATGTGGATACGGCCCGACTGCGAGAACTCAATGACGGCGATGCTGGCGGCAAGCCGTTCTTGCTTGCCGAGGATGACGCCATCCGGCGCATCGTGGACGCCATCGAGCGGCGCGCGGTGCGCTGCGTGTTCCCGTGGCAGCTGCACTGGCTGGTCCGGCTGTTCAACCTGATGCCGTCGGGATTGCGTAACTTGCGCCGCAAGTAAGTCAGGCGGCGCCGTGCTGGCCGGCGACACGTACTTCGAGCCGGTCCCAGAAGCGGTCGTGGATCGGCAGCAGCAGCACATTGCACACCGGTTCCAGGATCGCCGCGATGCCGCCGAAGGCGAGCGAGCCGGTGGCGCAGTAGATTACGGCGAACGCCACCGCCATGTGCATGGCGGTCTGGCTGATCTTTTCAGCCGCGAGTCGTGCATAGCGTTCGCGCTCCGACCGCGCCCGGGCGCGGATTGCCGCCCAGGCTTTCTCATGGAAGGGCAGGAGCAGCACATTGATTACCGGCTCGATGATGATCGCCAGGCCGCTGAACATGACCGAACCGGTGAGTGCGTAGGCGATGATGAAAGCGATGGCCATATGGGTGATGACCTGGCTGGTTTTCTTGGCGGCGACGACCATGGTGGCTCCTGGAAACTGCGTGTTGATACGGTAGAGCTAAATGATAGTGATTCTCGATTGCCGCACAAAGCAATATAAATCTACTCCTTTAATAGTTATACTCTATCGGATGTTTGGCTGTGATAGCCTCGTCAATTTTCGTCGGCCCCTTGCGGAACATGTCACAAGTTTGTTATAGTTTCGTTCTGCCCGACGCAGACGCTGCTTAAAATCAGCGACAGCGAAGGAAAGATGGGGTTGACGAAAAATGAGAAACACCTCATACTCTCGCCTCTCTGCTGCTAACGAACACAACGCTTCGTAGCAAACAGCAGAAGCAGCACCGAATAAAGTTCTTTAAAAATTAACAGTCGATAAGTGTGGGCGTTTGATGAAGGTGCCAAAGACTTC
>NZ_JBFMMP010000030.1:0-21553 GCF_040790145.1 Massilia aurea | reverse complement strand
TGCTTGCTAAAGGCAAATCCAAGATGGCTGTGATTGGTGCTGCCATGCGCAAACTGGCACACCTATGCTTCGGCGTGATCCATTCTGGCAAGCCCTATGACCCAAAATTTGCGCCTTAGGGCTTGACAGGGGAGACGGTATCTACGCTTCCAGGCCCGGAATCTCGCGCAGCGCGCGCTCGAATACTTCCGGCAACTGGCCGCCTGAAATCAGGTGCTTCTGATTGATGATGACGGCCGGTACCGACTTGATGCCGGCTTGCAGGAAGAATTGTTCGCGCTCGCGCACCTCGTCGGCATACTCGTTCGACGCCAGGATATGCGCTGCCGTTTCACGTTCCAGGCCCACGCTCTCGACAGCGCGCAGCAGCACCTCGTGGTTGCTCGGGTCTTCGCAGCGCGTGAAATAGGCTTCGAGCAGCGCGACCTTCAGTTGGCGTTGCCGGCCCTCTTGTTCGGCCCACGACAGCAAGCGGTGCGCGTCGAACGTGTTGTAGATGCGGCCGCGCCGCTCCATGTCGAACGTGAAGCCCACCGCAGCGCCGCGCTCGCGGATCATCTCGCGGCTGGCGGCCTGCTGCTCGAGGGACGCACCGTATTTTTCAGTGACGTGCTCGACGATGTCCTGGCCTTCCGGCGGCATGTTCGGATTGAGTTCAAACGGCTGGAAATGCAGGTCGACCCGCACCTCGTCACCGACCTTCAACAATGCCTGTTCGAGCGATTTGAGACCGACTGCGCACCATGGGCACGAGACGTCCGACACGAAATCAATCCTGAGTTGCTTGGTCACGGCGTACCACCTTTCTGTCCGGCGCGGCGCGAGTGCGCCGCTATTGCCGACTATGGTAACGCCTGGGTAAAAATCCCGCGCACGGCGCCCTATTTTGCTTTCTTGGCCGCCGCCGACTTGCTGCCGATCTTGGATTCCTTGCCTGCGATCAGGTTGCCGATATTGCCGCTGTGACGCCACACCAGCAGTGCGCTCATCGCGAACACGGCGAACAGGATCGGGTCGACGCCGAACAGCAGGCCGTAATAGAACGGCGCGAACACCGACGCCACCAATGCCGCCAGTGACGAGTAGCGGAAGGCATACGCGACGATCATCCAGGTCGCCAGCGTCGCCAGACCCAGCCATGGATTGATGCCGAGCAGCACGCCGAGCGCGGTGGCCACGCCCTTGCCACCGACAAAGCGGAAGAACACCGGCCACAGGTGACCGAGGAATACGGCAATGGCCACCAGCGCAATGCCGGTCTCGTCCAGCCCGTAGCCGTAGCCGTAGCGCACCGCCAGCCACACGGCCAGCCAGCCTTTGGCGGCATCGCCGACCAGGGTGGCAATGGCGGCCTTCTTGCTGCCGCTGCGCAGCACATTGGTGGCGCCGGGGTTCTTCGAGCCATACGTGCGCGGATCGGACAGGCCGAATGCGCGGCTCATCACGACCGCAAAGGAAATCGAACCGAGCAGGTAAGCGGCAATGGTGGCAATCAGGGTGTTCATCGTGTCTCTTTCGTGGGCGCCGGTATCAGGTTCATTTCTCTACCGGAAATTGGTGCGTGAATATACACCATCGGAAGCATGCGGCGAAGCTACTCGGCAAGGGCGCATGCCACCGGCCGCGCTCCCAGCACATCGACCAGCACGCGCGGATCGATGCCGACCAGGTAACCGCGCCGCCCGCCGTTGATATAGATTTTTTCAAGCTGCAGGATGCCTTCTTCGACATACACCGGCATCGCCTTGCGGATCCCGAACGGCGAAGTTCCACCAACCAGATACCCTGAATGACGCTGGGCGACATCCGGCTTGCATGGTTCGACCGACTTGCAGGGGATGGCGCGGGCCAGGTTTTTGGTCGACACCTTGCAATCGCCGTGCATCAGCACGATCAATGGCTTGGCTGCTTCGTCCTGCATGACCAGGGTCTTGACCACGTCATGCTCCGCCACGCCAAGCGCGCTGGACGAGACCGCAGTACCGCCATGCTCCTGGTACGCATAAGGATGCTCGGAAAATGCGACGCCATGCTTGCGCAGGAATTGGGTGGCGGGCGTCTCGGAGACGTGCTCTTTCTTGGCCATGCGTGTTACGCTAAAGACGAACAATAGGGATTTCTATTATGCAGGAAGAACTTCGGTTTGCCACCTTCAACACTTTCAATCTGGCACCGCCTGGTGCACGCTTGTACGACAATCTCGCGCCCACCACGGCCGACGAATACGAAGCCAAACTCAACTGGACGGCGCACCAGCTCGACCTGATCAATGCCGACGTGATCGGCTTCCAAGAAATTTTCTCGCAGAGCGTGCTCGCGGAAGTCTTGCGGCGCACGCGGCGCTATCGCGAGGCGCACCATATCGGCTTCGATCCTGACCCCAGCGCGGTGCGCCTGACGCCCAGCGTGGCCCTGGTCTCGCGCCTGCCGCTGGCCGAGCCTGGCTCGGCGCTGGGCAAGTTTCCGGACAATGTCACGATGCCGCCCGGCAGCCGCGACCCCGACCGCTTCACGCGTGCCCCGCTGCATGCGGGCGTGATCGCGCCGTCGGGCGTGGTAATCGATGTGGTCGTGGTGCACCTGAAATCGCGCCGGCCCGATTACCGCTCGAGCGACAGCGGAGCCGACCCGCACTTGTACGCGCTGGCCTGCCTGCGCTCGCTGATCCGGCGCGGCACCGAGGCCACGGCGCTGCGCGTGCTGCTGACCGACATGGCGCACGCCAACCGCCGCCCGCGCATCGTGCTCGGAGACTTCAACGACGTGGCCGACTCGGTGACCACCGAGATCGTGCTGGGTGCGGGCACGCCGGTCGACGAGCGCCTGTACGACGCCAGCCAGGTGCAGCGCCGGCTCGATCACCAGCGCCATGTGGGGTTTTCAATCCTGCACGACACGCGCCATTCGACGATCGACCATATCCTGGTGTCGCCCGAATTCAATCCGGCGCTGCCGGAGGCGATCGGGGAAGTGATCGATGTCGTGTATCTGAACGATCACCTGAACCTGGCGTTGCCGGAGGCGTCGGATCATGGGCAGGTACTGGCCAGGATTCGCTTGTTCGGGCAGCAGGTGGCGGTGGTGGAAGAGATGGGGTGATGGAGCAGAATTTCGCCTACCCGTTACGTCAGTTCACGTTCTTCGTTAGCTTAAAAACGTCGTTCCAGCGGAGGCTGGAAGCCAAGTTGGTAGCGTCGCCGACTGCTTCAAACTAATCAAGATGCCGGCAAACCTGGGTTCCCGCCTGCGCGGGAACGACGGGCTTGGGTCGGCGGTGTACACCCCGCCCGCCCGCTCTTCACGCCATATGCGTCGTCAGGTCCGGCCGCGTACTGGCCGCGCTGGCATAAAACCCCTGGTAATCGTCGCACCCATGCTGGCGCAAGAATTCAAGCTGCTCCGCTGTTTCCACGCCCTCCCCCACCACCCGTAGCTGCAGGCTGCGCGCCACCGCAATGATCGCCGTCACCATCGCCGCATCCACCGGATCGTGCCCGACATCGCCCACATAGCTGCGGTCGATTTTCAGTTTGGTGAGTGGAAAACGCCGCAGCGCTTCCAGGCTCGACAGCCCCGTACCGAAGCGGTCGACGCTCAGCTGCACGCCGCGCGCACGCAGCGCCTGCGCCGTGTCGCCGAACGCCGGCTCGCCCCGGATCAGCGCGTCTTCGGCGATCTCGAGTTCGAGCGCATCCGGCGGCAGGCCAGCGCTTTTCAGCGCGGCGTCAATCGCCGGCAACAAGCCGTCGTGCCCCAGCTGGACGTCGGACAGGTTCACCGCCACCGTGACGGGAAACCCGGCATTGCGCCACGCGCGTGCCCGCCGGCACGCTGCGCGCAGCACCCATTCGCCGATCGGGACGATCAGCCCGGACGCTTCGGCGACCGGCAGGAATTCGTGCGGCAGCAACAGTCCGCGTTCGGGGTGGCGCCAGCGCAGCAGCGCCTCGACCGACGTCACGCGCCCGGTCGCCACTTCGATGGCGGGCTGGTATTGCAGCATGAATTCACGGCCATCGATCGCCTGGCGCAGGCGGTTTTCAAGATCGACGCGCTCGATCACGTGGGCGTTCATGGCGGGGCTGAAGAAGCGGAAGGTATCGCGCCCGTTCTGCTTGGCGTGGTACATCGCCACGTCGGCGTGGTGCAGCAGGGTTTCGACTTCACAGCCGTCGTCGGGACACAGCGCGATGCCGATCGAGGTCGACAGCGTCACTTCTTGTCCGCCGACGTCGATCGGCCGCGCCACGGCTTGCGTGACGGCGGAGGCGACGTGCGCAGCCTGGTCGGCGCCCTTGATGTCGGACAGCAGGACGACGAACTCGTCGCCGCCCAGCCGGCTGATGCTGTCGACCTGGCGCACGCAGGCGCGCAGGCGCACTGCCACTTCGCGCAGCACGATGTCGCCGGCCTGGTGGCCGTGGGTGTCGTTGATGGCCTTGAATTTGTCGAGGTCGAGGAACATGACGGCGCAGCGGTCGTGCTGCCGGCGCCAGGTGGCCAGCGCCTGGTGCAGGCGGTCCAGGAACAGGATACGGTTGGGCAGACCAGTGAGCGCATCGTGTTCGGCCTGGTGGCGCACCCGCTCTTCGACGCGCTTGCGCTCGCTGATATCGGACAGCATCGCCATATAGCTCGACACATCGCCGTGCGCATCGCGGATGGCCGTGAGCGTGACGCGCACCGGGTAGCGCTGGCCGTTGCTGCGCGCGCTGGCCAGTTCGCCTTCCCAGTGGTCGGAGCCCTCGAGCTCGGCCCAGATGCGCTCATAGAAGCCGTCGTCGGCATCCCAGCCCAGGCTGGCCAGGGAATGGCCGAGGATGTGCTCGGGGGCGTGGCCGGTGATGCTGGTGAAGGCGACATTGACGGCGCGCACGCGGTACTCGGCATCCATCATGATGATGGCGTCGCGCGCGTTCTGGAACACTTGCGCGGCTTGTTCGAGATTGGTTTCGGCCTCTTTGCGCGCCGTGATGTCGACTTCCATGCAGAACACTTCTTGCATCACATTGTCGTGCTTGACGGGATAGTGGCAGGAGTACACCCAGTGGCGGCGGCCCGCCGTCGATTGCACCTGCCAGTCGCGTGCCGGGGGCGCCTGGCCGGTGCGCCAGATGGCGGCGATGGCGTCTTCGAATTCGGGCTGGCGGTCGAGGTGGCACACCATGTCGCGAAACGCCCGGCCAACCGCCTCGGTGGAGGGGATGCCGTACAGCTCTTCGCTGGCGTGGTTCCAGAAGCGGATGGTGCCGGCGCGATCCATCGAGTGCACGGCGACCGCCGGCGCCAGCTCGAGGGCCGTCACGAAATGGTAGAGCCAGCCAAAGGCTTGCGCACCGCTCCCGGAGCCATCGCCCGGTGGCTGGGCCGGGCTCGGCATGTCAGCACCGGCTGGCATCCCTTCCGGCTCCGCAGGCCTGGCAAAGGACTGGCCGGACGACTCTGACAATGGATCGCTCACAGCGGCGCCTTTCGCTTTGGCACTGACAGTCATCAGGAAGACAAGCCTGACATGGCCATGCTGCGGGACGCGCTTCGTTTGCGGGGCAGCGAAACGGCGGGATGGCAGGACGGCAATCGCACCCTGCCGCCAGGTCGGGCAGCCAGCTGACAGCTTGTCGCATTCAGATGGCTCAGACCGTAAATGCTGCCGTTAGTTCACCGACGCCCTCAGGCAGGGCTGGCAGGCAGGGCCGCTGGCGCCGGCTCTTCGCTGGTACGATCGCTGTCGCTGTCTTGCGCGATGACGTTGCCATCGGCATCGACGTCATTCTTTGGTTCGAGCTTGCGCTTGGCCTTGTCGTCGGCCTTGCGCTTCTTGTCGAGTTCCCGTTGCCGTTTTTCGTATTGAAAATTATTCCGTGCCATAGTCACCTCGATATGATGGAGCGATAGGGATACCGTCCTGACCGGCCATTATGGACTACGGCGCCGATCCCGGCTTGGCTTAAAGCTAACCGCGGGGATGATGCTGGGCATGCAGGCGCTTGAGTCGCTCGCGCGCCACATGGGTATAAATCTGGGTGGTCGAGATATCGGCGTGGCCCAGCAGCAGTTGCACCACGCGCAGGTCGGCGCCATGGTTGAGCAGGTGGGTGGCAAACGCGTGGCGCAGCGTGTGCGGCGAGAGCGGCCCCGTGATCCCGGCCTTCTTCGCGTGCTTCTTGATCAGGATCCAGAACATCTGGCGCGTCATCGGCCCACCGCGCCCCGTCACGAACAGCGCGTCGTCGATCTGGCCATTGAGGATGATGCCGCGCGCATCCTTCAGGTAACGCTCGATCCAGCGCCGCGCTTCTTCGCCGAACGGCACCAGGCGCGTCTTGCTGCCCTTGCCCGTCACCCGCAGCACGCCATCGTTCAGACTCACTTCGACCAGTTTCAGGGCCACCAGTTCCGACACCCGCAAGCCGCTGGCATACATCAGCTCGAGCATCGTGCGTTCGCGCAGGCCCAGCGGCGTGGATACGTCCGGCGCCGCGAGCAGCGCCTCGACCTGGCTTTCGTTCACGGTGTGCACGAAGCGCGTCGGTTGGCGCGCCGACGCCATCTTCAGGCATGGGTCGACCGCGATCCGGTTGCGGCGCAGCGCCAATCCATAGAAGCGCTTGAGCACCGACAGGCGGCGGTTGGCCGTGCTCGGGCGCGACTCGGGGTGGCGTTCGGCAAAGTAGGCCGCCAGGTCGTCCGCGCCGACGGCCAGCAGGTCACGTTCCGGGCGCCGCTCGTGCAGCCAGGTGGCGAACAGGCGCATGTCGCGCCGGTAGGCGTCGAGCGAGTTCTTCGCCAGGCCCTGTTCGAGCCAGAGCGTGTCGCAGAACTCGTCGATCAGGGCCAGATCGACTGCTGCTGCCATGGACTTGCAGTGGCGCCTTCGTGGCGCAGCAACCAGCGTTTGACCGACAGGTGAAAACCGTTTTCGTCGTCCTGGTTCGCAAAGCCCCCCAGGCCGCCGGTGGCCGTGACGCGGTGACAGGGAATCACGAGCGGGAACCAGTTGGCGCCGCAGGCCTGGCCGACGGCGCGCGGGGCCGAGCCGATCACGCGCGCCACGTGCCCGTAGGTGCGCACGGCGCCGCGCGGGATGGCGCGGATTTCTTGCCAGACCTTGCGCTGGAAGTCAGTGCCGGCCTCGGCCAGCGGCAGGTCGAACACGAAGTCGGCATCCTGCAGATACTGCGTGACTTGCTGCGCAGCCTGCTCGGCGAGCGCGCTGTCGGCGCTTTTTGCGGCGAACGATGGCGGCAGGTAGACCAGCTCGCGCACCGTGTCCGCATCCGTGCGGATGCCCAGCGCGCCGAAGGGCGCCGCGACGATGGCGTTGAACAACTGGGTGGCACGGTCTGGCTTCATGGCGGCGGTCGAGGGGGCGCGGCAAGGGGAACATCCCGCTGGCAGGCACCCCGGCATCTTACTCGTCGCAGGGAGTGCGCGGCCAGTCGTTTAGCCTTTGGAAATGAAAAACAGGCGAAAAAAAAGCGCACCATCAGGTGCGCTCCAATTCGGGTCACGTCTCCGGTCGTTTGGCTGTGCCAACGACTTCTGTAAAACGTGGTGTCTCCTCGAATGTTCTCCGGTACGAGTACCGTTCTTTTATCAATGCTCCCCCCAAAAACTTGTACTGCATGTTCCTGGACTTGCCCGCACCACTTCAGTGCGTATGAGCGCCATGATAACGCATGTGCTTATAAAAGTCGTATCTTTTCAGTCACAAAATCACAAAATTGTTTTACTTATAAACAAAATGCGCTTGCTGCCTGGGTGCGTGTGCTCAACGTTCGACCTCGCGCAGGATAGCACGCACCGTTTCCTTGCCAATGCGACTTTCCATCTGTCCGTACACCGGCTGCATGGCACGGCGCCATTCGGCCTGCTGCGCCGGATTGAGCGTGTGAATCACGGTCGTGCCGGCCTGCCGGATTTTTTCGATCGACTCGTCGTTGGCGCGCTGCGCGATCTGTTTTTCATACGCGGTGGCGTCGCGCATCGCCCGCGTCAGGATAGTGCGGGTCGCGGCTGGCAAACCGTCCCAGAATTTCTTGTTGACGATGACGGCGTAACCGAGGTAACCGTGGTTCGACATGGTCAGGTGCTTTTGCGTCTCGTGCATGCGCTGGGTGTACATATTCGAGGGCGTGTTCTCGGTGCCTTCCACCACGCCATCGCGCAGCGCTGGCGCGGCTTCGGAAAATGCCAGCACCATCGGCTGGGCACCCAGCGCGCGCATCTGCGCATCAAGCACTTTCGAGGCCTGGATGCGCATGCGCACGCCCTCGAAATCCTTTGGTGCAATCAGGGGCTGGTTGGCCGACATGATCTTGAAACCGTTGTCCCAGAAGGCCAGGCCGGTAATGCCTTTCGGCTCGAGCTTGCGCAATAGTTCACGCCCAATACGCCCTTCCGTCACCTTGTACAGCGCCGCCTTGTCCGGAAAGATATACGGCAAGTCGAACGCTTCGAATTCACGCACGCCCAGCGGCGAGAACTTGGCCAGCGACGGCGCCAGCATCTGTACGGCGCCCAGTTGCAACGCCTCGAGTTCCTCGCGGTCCTTGTACAACTGGCTGTTCGGATACACTTCCACCCTGACCTGGCCGCGCGTCATCTGCTCGGCCAGCGCCTTGAAACGCTCGGCGGCGCGGCCCTTGGGCGTATCCGGCGCCACCACGTGACTGAACTTGATCACGATCGGCCCTTCTGCCCGGGCACTGATACTGGCGGCTGCGGCCAGCGCAGCGCACAGCGCGCGCACGGCCAGGGGTTTGATCTGCATGACGGTTCGACTCTTCCTGATGAAACGTTACACTGGCGAATGCCGCGTTGCCCGACTGCGTGAGTCTGGCCTGCGGCGTGCACGCCCGCTATCGTGGGATTCCACAATGCGCTCGACAGTTTAACCAAAACAGGACCTTGCATGAAATTTCCGTTCATCCAGCCCAGCTTGGCGCCAGACCTGGATGCCGAGCCCGAGCCGCGCGCCCGCTCGCGTGGCTGGCGCTTCCTGCGCTGGATGGTGCCGATCCTGCTGGTCTTGCTGTTTCTTGCCGTGCTGATCTGGCTGCCATGGCAGGCGCGCCAGATGGAAAGCAATGAGCGGCAAGAGCAATTGATCGCCGATACGCTGTGGGTCGAGCAAACGCTGCGCTTCGAGCTGGCGCGCAGCGAAGAAGCACTGGCCGCCCTTGGCGCCGACCTCGTCGTCGCGCCATTGCCCCCAGCCAAGCTGACGGCGCGCTTCCGGCAAATGTTTACCAATGGGCCGGAACTGGTGCGCGTGGTCTGGAGCGATGCCGATGGCGCCATGCAAGCCATCCACGGCAGCGACCTGCCCGCCGCCGGCCTGCCGCCCACCACGGTGCTGGCCGGCGAGATGGCGCGCTCGATCCGGCGCGGACGCTACAGCGAGCCGTACGGTGCGACGGCGACGACGCACGGCGTGATCGACTACTACCTGCCACTGTTTCGCGGCGGCCAGTTCGCCGGCAGCCTGGTGGCAACCTATAGCCTGCAAGTGCTGCTCGACGAAACGGTGCCGTGGTGGTTCGCGCAAGACAACGCACTGGCCCTGCTCGACCGCAACGAGCTGCCGGTAGCGCGGCGCGCGTCGGGCGGCCCGGGCCGCAACGTGTACACGCACCAGCGCGAACTCGACCTGCCCGGTGCGCAACTGGTGCTGTCGACCAACAGCGTCAAGCGCGCGCCGCAACTGCTGCCGAATCTGCTGGTCGGCTCGGTGATCGTGCTGGCGCTGGGTCTGTTGATGAGCCTGGCCGCGCTGTGGCGCCACATCTCGCGCACGCTGGCGGCCGAGGCCGCATTGCGCCAGCAGATGGCGTTTCGCACGGCCATGGAAAACTCGCTGATCACGGGCCTGCGCGCGCGCGACCTCGAAGGACGTGTAACGTATGTGAACCGGGCCTTTTGCCAGATCGTCGGCCTGCCGCAAGAAGAATTGATCGGCAAAAAACCGCCGATGGCGTACTGGGCGCCGGAAGCGATGGCCGAATACGAAGACCGCTTCCAGGGCATCCTGTCGGGCAAGGTCACGCCGCAATTCGAGACCGTGTTCCAGCGCCCGGACGAGGTGCGGGTGCCGGTGCTGGTGTTCGAGTCGCCGCTGGTCGACGTCGACGGGCGCCATACCGGCTGGATGAGTTCGGTGCTCGATATCACCGATCGCAAGCGCGTCGAAGAACTCAACCGCCAGCAAGAAGAAAAGCTGCAGGCGAGCGCACGTCTGGCCACGATGGGCGAACTGTCGTCGATGCTGGCGCATGAGCTGAACCAGCCACTGGCCGCCATCTCGAGCTACACCGTTGGCGCGCTCAATATGCTCGACCGCGCCGCCGGCGCCGGCCAGGAAGTCAAGCCGGGCATGCTGCGCCACGCGCTGGAACAGGCGCGCCAGCAAGCCCAGCGCGCCGGCCACATCATCCGCAGCGTGCACGAGTTCGTCAAAAAGCGCGAACCCCTGCGCCAGGAACTGACGATCCGCAGCGTGATCGCCAGCGTGCATGCGCTGATCGAACTGCAGGCGCGTCAGGCCGGCGTGGCGCTGCGCGTGCACTTGCCGCCGGGCTTGCCGCCAGTGCTGGCCGACCGCGTGCTGCTCGAGCAAGTGCTGCTCAATCTCACGCGCAATGGCATCCAGGCCATGCAAGACACTGTGCAAGACCAGCGCGTGCTGCGCATCGAGGCGGCGCACGTCGATGGCCAGGTGGCGGTGTCGGTGATCGACCGCGGCCACGGCATTTCGCCCGAAGTGGCCGAGCGGCTGTTCTCGCCGTTCTATTCGACCAAGGCCGAAGGCATGGGCATGGGGTTGTCGATTTGCCGCACCGCGATTGAGTTTCACGGCGGCACCTTGAGCCACGCGCCGCATCCACCCGGCGGCACCGTGTTCACGTTTTCGCTGCCGGCGCAGGCGGCCAGCCGGGCGGTCGGCTAAAATCGCGCTACGGCGCACTCGCCGTCACTGCCAACATCACGGAGACCCACATGCTGCACATCGTCGACGACGAAGAAGTCATACGCGATTCGCTCGCCTGGCTGGCGCAATCGCGCGGCCTCAACGCGCGCAGCTATCCCGGCGGCCAGGAATTCCTCGATGTCCTCAAGGACCTCGACGGCAACGGCGACTGTGTACTGCTCGACGTGCGCATGCCTGGCATGAACGGCATCGCCGTATTCGACCAGTTGATCGGCCGCGGGCTGCTGCCACGCCTGCCGGTGATTTTCCTGACCGGCCACGGCGAGGTGCCGATGGCGGTCGATTCGCTCAAGCGCGGCGCCTTCGATTTTTTCGAGAAACCGTTCAACGACAATGTCTTGATGGACCGCGTGGAAGAAGCGCTGGCCGCTTCGCGCAAGGCGGCCACGTCGGCTGCGGTGCAGGCGCGGCTGGCGACCTTGTCGGCGCGCGAGCGCGAAGTGCTCGATCTGATCCTGGCCGGCATGATGAACAAGGTCGTGGCCGACAAACTCGGCATCAGCATGCGCACGGTCGAGGTGCACCGGGCCCATATCTTCGACAAGATGCAGGTCAAGACGGCGGTGGAACTGGCCGGCTTGCTCAAGTAATACTGGCGGCGCGCTCGCGTCGCTGCCGCACGTCCCCTGATTTTCCGCGCGTCAAGGGTCTCTGCTATCTGCGGCAAGCCTTGTAAAATAATCTTTGAACGCGCCGCGGCCTGGGCGCCGCGATGCACACTCTCTTTCAGGAAACGCTCATGAACGAAAAGACAGTTGCAGACAAGATGTTTTTACGCACGGCCAAATCGATGCTGGTGCTCAACGGCCAGGTCAATCCGAACGTCACGGCGCAGATGCCTGCCGAGATCGTCAATGATGGTGACGGGCCATTCGACGTCGTCCTGATGTTCTGCATGGGTCGCAAGGACCTCGAACACTACCTGCCGATCGCCAGGCAAAAGCTGGGCGACAAAGGCTCGCTCTGGATTGCTTACCTCAAGCAGACGGCGTCGAAGGCGACCGATATCAATCGCGATTCGATCAATGCCTATGCCAAGGAAAACGGCATCACTGGCGTGGCGATGATTTCGATCGATGGGGATTGGTCGGGCCTACGCTTGAAACGCATCGAAGTATAAGTAGTTGAATGGGTCTAGGCGCCGTGGCGCGCCAGGGCCCACGCCACATGCTCGCGCACCAGCCCGGACGGATGCCCTGCCCGCGCCTGCAATGCGGCGACGATGGCGGCATCGCCGCGCAATGTCTCGGCCGCATTGCCCAGCCCCACCGCCAGATTACGCAACCAGCGCTCGTGCCCGATGCGCCGGATCGGACTGCCTTCCATGCGCCGGTTGAATTCTTCTTCTTCCCACCCGAACAGCCCCACCAGGTCGCCGTCCCCCAGGCCATTGCGCTCATCGAAATCCGGCACCTGCGCCCGCTGCGCGAACTTGTTCCACGGGCACGCCACCTGGCAATCGTCGCAGCCATAGATGCGGTTGCCGATCAGCGGGCGCAGCTCCTCCGGAATACTGCTTTTCAGCTCAATGGTCAGGTACGAGATGCAGCGCCTCGCATCGAGCTTGCCCGGCCCGAGGATGGCGCCGGTCGGGCACAGGTCGATGCAGGCGGTGCAGGCGCCGCAGTGCTTGCCGGTGGGTGGGTCGACCGGCAGCGGCAGGTCGATCAGGATCTCGCCGATGAAAAAGGTCGAGCCGGCCGCGCGCGACAGCAGCAATGTGTGCTTGCCGCGCCAGCCCAGGCCGGCTTTTTCGGCCAGCGGCAATTCCATCACGGGCGCCGAATCGGTGAACACGCGAAAGCCGAACGGACCGATCTCGCCCTGGATCTTTGCGGCCAATGCCTGCAGGCGGTTGCGCAGCACCTTGTGATAGTCGCGGCCCCGGGCGTACACCGACACGACAGCCGCGTTCGGATCGGCCTGGCGCAGCCGTTCCTGGGCGCGCCAGTCGCCTTCACGCGAAGCCGGCAGGTAGTCCATCCGCACCACGATCGCGCGCACGGTGCCGGGGACGAGTTCGGCTGGCCGCGCACGCTTCATGCCGTGGGTTGCCATATAATCCATCTCACCGTGGTACCCCGCGTCCAGCCAGGCTTGCAGGCCCGCCTCCAGGTGCCCCAGGTCGACATCGGCGATGCGCACGTCGGCAAAGCCCAGCCCCGCGCCCCACCCCTTGATGGCGCGCGCAAGCTCGGGCAAGTCGACGGATGGTGTTGGGGAAATGGACATACCAGGTGGGAACGCGACAAGATCACAACGCAGCACAACACGCTATTTTATTCCATGCAGCCCTTCAAAGCGCACTTGCAACACTATTTGCCGGACGAGTCGGCCACTGACGCACTGGGCGCCGCCCTTGCGCGCGCACTTGCGCCCGGCCTCGTCATCTATCTGCACGGCGATCTCGGCGCCGGCAAGACCGCGCTCACCCGCGCCCTGCTGCGCGCGCTGGGCCATACGGGCACGGTGAAAAGCCCGACCTATACGCTGTCGGAGCCCTACAACGTGATGCTTGACGCCAATCCGCTGAGCGTGATCCACTATGACCTGTATCGCATGTCGAGTCCGGAAGAATTCCTGGACGCCGGATTTCGCGAAGATTTCGACGGCCACAATGTCTGCATCGTCGAGTGGCCCGAAAAAGGCGAGCCGGTATTGCCACCGCCGGATATCCGTTTACTGCTGAGCGTCAGCGGAAACGGTCGTGCTGTAGAATTGCAAGCGTTGTCTGAATTAGGCCTGCTATGCCTCGATCGTCTCGCGTTTCCCCCGCCCCCTTGAGCGCCACCTCCGTTCGCCGCCGCGTCATGCTCAAGGCCGGCGGCACGCTGCTGCTGTCCGTCGTCGCGCTGCCCGCCAGCGCCAAACAGATCCTGGCGGTACGGGTCTGGCCCGCGCCCGAATACACCCGTGTCACGCTGGAAAACGACACCGATCTCAAGACCGAGCACTTCCTGATTCCCGATCCGCCGCGCCTCGTCGTCGACATCGACGGCCTGGGCCTGAACGCCACGCTGAAAAGCCTGGTGGCCAAGATCGAGCCTAACGACCCGTATATCAAGCAGGTGCGCGTGGGCCAGAACCGGCCGAACGTGGTGCGCCTGGTGTTCGACCTGAAGGCCGAGGTCAAGCCGCAGGTGTTTACGCTCGCCCCCGTGGCCGGCTACCAGCACCGCCTGATCTTCGACCTGTATCCGGTCACGCCGGTCGACCCGATCGCGGCGATGATCGAAAGCGGCGAATGGAGCACCGGCCCGACCAGGACCGTGGCCGAAGGCACGCCGGCGCTGGGCGATCCGGTCTCCGGCCCGCCGGGCGCGACCATGCCGGCCACGGTGCTGCCGCCGTCCGGCGCCATCGGGGCTGCAGCAGGCGCCATCGTCGCCGCCACGCCGCCGGTGCAGATCCCGATGCCGGCGCCGGCCGCGCCGCGCACCCAGCCGAACGCCGCGCCGGACGCGATTGCCAAGCTCGAAGCCGAGATGTCGGGCCTGCAAGGCACGCCGCCGCCCCAGCCGGTGCAACCGACGCCCGGCAAGGCCGGCGCACGGCCAGCCCAGAAAGTGGCGCGCATGGTCACCATCGCGCTCGACCCGGGCCATGGCGGCGAAGACCCGGGCGCGATCGGTGCGCGCGGCAGCCGCGAGAAAGACATCGTGCTCGAAGTGGCCAAGCGTCTCAAGGCCAAGCTCGAACAACTGCCCAACACGCGCGTGATGCTCACCCGCGACGGCGACTTCTTCGTGCCGCTGAACACCCGGGTGCAAAAGGCGCGCAAGGTGCAGGCCGACCTGTTCGTGTCGATCCACGCCGATGCCTGGGTCTCGCCGACCGCACGCGGCTCGTCCGTGTTCGTGCTGTCCGAAAAAGGCGCCAGTTCCAGCGCGGCGCGCTGGCTGGCCAATGACCAGAACCGGGCCGACCTGGTCGGCGGCGTCAACCTGGCCGGCGGCAGCGCCGACAAGCAGCTCGCCAGCGTGCTGTTCGACCTGTCGACCACCGCCCAGATCACCGACAGCCTCAAGCTCGGCAAGGCCGTGCTCAAGGAAATCGGCGGCATCAACCGGCTCCACAAGGCGTCGGTCGAGCAGGCCGGCTTCGCCGTGCTCAAGGCGCCGGACATTCCATCGATCCTGGTCGAAACGGCGTTCATCTCGAACCCGCAAGAAGAAGCGCGCCTGAACGACAACGACTACCAGGATCAACTGGCCAGCGCGATCACCAACGGTATTCGCCGCTATTTCGCCGACAACCCGCCTATGGCCAAGAGCCGCCAGACCTGACATGGAACACATCACCTTCGGGCAGCTGCCCGCGATCCGCATCACGGCGCCCGACGGCGCTACCGCCGTCGTCACGCTGTACGGCGCGCACCTGGTGTCGTGGCATGGCGCCGACGGTGGCGAGCGCTTGTTTTTAAGCAGCCGCTCGGCGCTCGACGGCAGCCGCGCGATTCGTGGCGGCGTACCGGTAATCTTTCCGCAATTTGCCGAACGGGGCGCCGGAATGCGGCATGGCTTTGCGCGCGTCAGCACGTGGCGCCTGGAAGACAGCGGCGTCGAGGATGGCGCGGCGTGGGCGGTGTTCGGCCTGAACGAGGCCGACCTGCCGCCGGCGCTGGCGAGCGTGTGGCCGCACCGGTTCGCGCTGCAGCTGCGCGTGGCGGTGCGGGCCAATGAACTGATCATGGCGCTGAATGTAAGTAATTCAGGTGACGCGGCGTTTCCGTTCGCGGCGGCGCTGCACACCTACCACCTCGTGCCGCACCTGGCCGACGTGCGCATCGAAGGGTTAGACGCCGGCACGCTGTCGATCGCGGACAAGCTCGACGTGGTGTACGAACAGGTGGACAACACGATCTTTCTCGGCACCTGGGCGCGCGTGCTGACGCTCGAGCAGGAAGGTTTTTCCGATGCGGTGGTGTGGAATCCGGGCGCCGTCGATACGGCGGCGCTGGCGGATATGGAAGACGACGAATACCAGCGCTTCGTGTGCATCGAGCCGGCGCAGCTGGCGCCGGTAAGCTTGGCGCCCGGCGCGGTCTGGGAAGGCCGGTATCGGGTCAGCTGACCTGCTGCTTCAGCATGGGTTAGCTGAACTGCTGCTACAGCACGTCGTTCCCGCGGAGGCGGGAACCCAAGTCAGCTTGAGTTACCGGTATGCTCGGCCGAAGTGACTTGCGTCGAACTTAGGTTCCCGCCTGCGCGGGAACGACGGTTTTGAAGCGAACAATCCCACGATCTTCCACTACATCGATTCCTTGATCATCCGCCCATTGCTCGGCTGCACCGGCCGCGCATTGTAGGGGTACAGCCGCGAGAACAGCGCCATCTGCTGCGGCGAGGCCGTCATCGGCTGTTTCATCACGATCCACAGCACGTTCTCGGTACAGGGCGGCTCGCTCAGCGAACCCATATACGTGAAGTAGTCGCGCCGCGCCGGCAGGATCTCGTTCACGTCCAGCACGATCGAGGGCGTGACGGTCGTGAGCTTTTCCAGCGGCAGGTTGTTCCACACGGTCTGGATCATCGGATTGGCGTCGCCACGCTCGAGCAGCACCGCCAGCACGGCGATCTTGTTGTCATAGCTCTTGTGCACCATGTGCACCACCATCTCGGTGCCCCTGCCGTTGATGCGCTCTTCGCCCGGACGGTGGAAGTGGAACTGCTGCAGCTCGTAGGTCATGCCGCCCACTGTCAAAAAGTTCCCGCCCGCGACATTGACTTGCACCGTGTGGCCATTGTCGATCTCGTTGAACGAGCTCGGCTGATAGTCGACGGTGATCTGCTCGAGGTTGACCTTGATGCCGTCGCGCAGGTCGATCGGGGACTGGCGATTGCCCGTGTTGCAGGCCGCCCAGGCGGTGTTGATCCTGGACCAATTCTCGGGGCCGAATTCGCCTTCATAACTCCAGTGCGTGCCGTTCTTCGGCTTGGCCGCTTCGACGACCACGGCCGCGGCCAGTGCGGCTTCCTTCTTGCGCCGTGCGTCGGCGACCTTGCGCGCGCGCGCCGCCTGTTCGGCGCGCAGGGCCTGCTTGGCACGCAGCTCGGCAAGCTTCTCGGCGATGCGTACCGACAGGTCGACTTCGGCGTCTTCTTCCGATTTCGCCGGGGCAGCCGCAGCGGCAGCAGGAACGACGGGCGCGGCAGTGGCCGGCTTGAGGTTCGGGCGGATGGACGCGATCGCAGGCTTTGCGGTCTCGGCCGCAGGCTTGGTGGTCTTCGGTGTCGGTTCGTTCGCATGTGCCAGAGCGGTGACCAGGCTCAGGGTACATACTGCGATCAGGTTGCGCATGTGATTTTCGGATAGTTTGATTCTCTGTAGTCTTATCGGACTCGGCGTCGGTAACTTGAGTGCGCTGCAGCAACATCAAGCCATTAAATGTTCGGATTAACCGGTTTGCTAGCCTGGGCAACAACACCTCTTACCATCCTTGCATCAGCTGCTCTTCCCTCGATTACAATTGTCGTTACACAAACATCAGCGGCAGCGCCGCGACAAGGGGAGCAGATGCACGCAGCGTCATCGAACACCAGCACGATCCATGCAACCGTCGGCGCAGCGCTGTGCGCGCTGCTCACGCTGTCCAGTGCCCACGCCGCGCCAGCGAAGGCCGGCAAGGAACTGCTGCCCAGGCTGACGGTGGCCGACGTCGTCAAGGCGTCCAGGCCGGCCGAGTGGCGCGCGCTCGATCCCGAGAACACGATGTACATCGAACTGCCCACCGGCCGGGTCGTGATCGAACTGGCGCCGCGCTTTGCGCCGAACACGGTCGCCAACATCCGCGCGCTGGTACGCGAGCGCTACTTCGACGGTTTGTCGGTGATGCGCGCGCAGGATGGCTTCGTCGTGCAGTGGGGCGACCCGGATGAAGACACCCCGCGCCCCTTCAAGGCCGCCAAGACCGTGGCCGCCGAATTCACCGTGCCATATGCCAGCAGCGATCCGTTCACGCGCCTGAAAGAGCGCGACGTCTACGCGCCGCAGGTCGGCCACGTCGATGGCTTTCCGGTCGCGCGCAACCCGGCCACCAGACAGACCTGGTTGCCGCACTGCTACGCGATGGTCGGCGTGGCGCGCGATGATGGCGCCGACACCGGCAGCGGCTCGCAGTTGTACACCGTGATCGGCCACGCGCCGCGCCACCTGGACCGCAACATCACGGTCGTGGGCCGCATCGTGGCGGGCATGCCGCTGCTGACCGTCATGCCGCGCGGGACGGGCGCCGCGGGCTTTTACGAGAAAGCAGAACAGCGCACGCCGATCGCCACTGTGCGCATGGCCGCGGACGTGCCGCCGGCCGAGCGCAGCAAGCTCGAAGTGCTGCGCTCGGACAGCGCCGCGTTCCAGGGCGTGATCGAAGCCCAGCGCAATCGCGGCGGGCCGTGGAGCAAGGTCGCCGCCGGCGCGATCGATCTGTGCAATGTGCCGATTCCCGTGCGCGAGCAGGGACAGTAAGGACCGATTCCAGCCGAGGTTGATCGGGGTCTTTTAGGGCGGGCTATAATCTGCGGATGAACGCCCCTGCCCCGACCAATCGTCCCATCCTGCAGCTTCCCGACCAGCTCATTTCGCAGATCGCCGCCGGCGAAGTGGTCGAGCGGCCCTCGGCCGTCGTCAAGGAGCTGCTCGAGAACGCGCTCGACGCCGGCTCGACCACGATCACCATCCGCCTGGAAGAAGGCGGCGTCAAACGCATCGCCATCACCGACAACGGGCGCGGCATCGCGCCCGAGCAGCTGCCCCTCGCCCTGTCGCGCCACGCCACGTCGAAGATCGCGTCGCTGAGCGACCTGGAACACGTGGGCACGCTGGGCTTTCGCGGCGAGGCGCTGGCTTCCATCGCGTCGGTGGCCTCGGTGCGCGTGACGTCGCGCACGCCTGATGCCGCGCACGCGTTCGAGATCGTCGGCTCGCACGAGGGCGTGGTGGCGCCCTCGTCGGGGGCCTGCGGCACCACGATCGACGTGCAAGACCTGTATTTCAATACGCCCGCGCGGCGCAAGTTCCTCAAGTCCGAGCAGACCGAATATGCCCACTGCGCCGAAGTCGTGCGCCGCATTGCGCTGTCGCGTCCCGACGTGGCGTTCAGTCTCTCGCACAATGGCCGCACGATCGACCACTGGAACGTGAGCGAGGCCGCCAAGCGCAGCGCCCACATCCTCGGGAGCGATTTCGCCGAAGCGCGCCTGGCGCTGGACGAGTCGGCCGGCCCGCTGCACCTGCACGGCTACGTCGGCCTGCCGACGGCCTCCAAAGCGCGCGCCGATGGCCAGTTCTTCTACGTGAACGGGCGCTTCGTGCGCGACAAGGTGCTGGTGCATGCGGTGAAGGCGGCCTACCAGGACGTGCTGCACGGCGACCGCTTCCCGGCCTACGTGCTCTCGCTCGACCTCGACCCGGCGCTGGTGGACGTCAACGTGCACCCGGCGAAGACCGAGGTGCGCTTTCGCGACAGCCGCGCGGTGCACCAGTTCGTGTTCCACGCGGTGCAGCGCACGCTGGCGCAGACGTCGGCCACCGCGCACGGCAGCGTGCCGGGCCCGATGACGGCGGCCGAGGTGCGCCCGAGCGGCACGCCGCTATGGCAGCTGTCGCAATCGCCCTCAATGCCCCAGCAACGCCCGCACGAACAGACGTCGTTCGGCGCGCAACTGACGCCAACCTTCTCGCCGTCGCCGTATGCACCGGGCAGCCGCTGGGACGATGCGGCCACCGGCGGCGGCGTGGCGCAGCGCCTCGAATCCTATGGCGCGCTGTTCGCCAGCGATGCGACCAGTACGGCCGCGGTGCCCGTGCCCATGTCAGCGGCCGACAAGCCGCTGTCGAACGACGACTTCCCGCTCGGCTTTGCGCTGGCCCAGCTGCACGGCATCTACATCCTGGCGCAGAACACGCGCGGCCTGGTGCTGGTCGACATGCACGCGGCGCACGAGCGCATCCTGTACGAGCAGATCAAGAATGCGCTGGACGCCCAGGCGCAGGGCCAGGAAATGCAGGTGCAGGCGCTGTTGATCCCGGTGACGTTCTACGCCGACGCGATGGAAGTCGCCACCGTACACGAACATGCGGACACGTTGAAAACGCTGGGCTTCGACATCGCGGCGCTGTCGCCGACGACGCTGGCGGTGCGCAGCGTGCCGACGCTGCTCAAGAACGCTGACGCGCAAACGCTGGCGCGCGACGTGCTGCGCGACGTGCGCGAATTCGGCGGCTCGCGCGTGCTGATCGAGCGGCGCAACGAGCTGCTGGGCACCCTGGCCTGCCACACCGCAGTGCGCGCCAACCGCATCCTGAGCACGCCCGAGATGAACGCGCTGCTGCGCCAGATGGAAAGCACCGAACGCGCCGACCAGTGCAACCACGGCCGCCCGACCTGGGTCCAGCTCGAGATCTCGGCGCTCGACAAACTGTTCTTGCGCGGTCAGTGATGAGTGATGTATTGATATCTGCAGCACGCAAACCGCTGGCCGTGGCGATCATGGGCCCGACCGCGTCCGGCAAGACCGCCGCCGCCCTGCGCATCGCGCACACGCGCCCCGTCGAAATCATCTCGGTCGACTCGGCCCTGGTCTATCGCGGCATGGACATCGGCACCGCCAAGCCCACGCCGGGCGAACTGGCGGCCGCGCCGCATCACCTGATCGACATCCTCGACCCGCTCGACGCGTACTCGGTCATGCAGTTCCGGAATGACACCATCCGGCTGGTGGCCGAGATCACGGCGCGCGGCGCACTGCCGCTGCTGGTGGGCGGCACGATGATGTATTTCAAGGGGCTGGTCGAGGGACTGGATGATTTGCCGACCGCCGACATGGGATTGCGGGCCGCGCTCGACGCCGAAGCGGCGCGCATCGGCTGGCCCGGCATGCACGACAAGCTGCGCGCGCTCGATCCGGTCACCGCCGACCGCCTCGCCCCGAACGACGCCCAGCGCATCAACCGCGCGCTCGAAATCATCGAGCTGACGGGCAAGCCGATGTCGGCGCTGCTGGCGCTGCGCACCAAGCCGGTGCTGCCCTTCGAGCTGGTCTCGTTTGGCCTCGAAACCGACGACCGCGCGGTGCTGCACAAGCGCATCGCGCAGCGCTTCGACGCGATGCTTGGCAAGGACGACGCCACGGGCCTGGTGGCGGAAGTGGCACGGCTGCGCGCGCGGGGCGACCTGTCCCCCACGCTGCCGTCGATCCGCTGCGTGGGCTACCGCCAGACCTGGGATTACCTCGATGGGCGCATCGACCGCGCGACGCTGCGCGAGACGGGCATCATCGCCACGCGCCAACTGGCCAAGCGCCAGATCACATGGCTGCGCGCGATGCCTGACCGGGTGGTCATCGATTGCCTGGGCCCGGACCCGGCGGGCGCGATGCTGGCCCGTCTGGCACTGTTGGATAAATGACATGCGCGGCGACTATTTGTGACCCGCACGCCCCGGCGATCTTGACAGCCATCCACTCACGCCGGATAATACTTGCCGTTGCGGTGATATAGCTCAGTTGGTTAGAGCACAGCACTCATAATGCTGGGGTCGGTGGTTCAAGTCCACCTATCACCACC
>NZ_JBFMMP010000029.1:0-27050 GCF_040790145.1 Massilia aurea | reverse complement strand
AACCAATGCCTGCAACCCCTACTTCCTAAGTCAAGCAAATTATTCCGGACAGCAGTGCGCGAAGGCGGGGACCCAAGGTTTTAGCGCAGCCACTTAGTTCAATTTTAGTGGCAGCGCACGATACCTGGGTCCCCGCCTGCGCGGGGACGACGTGCATAGGCAGACACTAAAAACATCGCCGCTGGCCTACCAGCAGTAACGCAACACCCATTTCATATTTCCAGGTAATTCACCATGATCCGTATCCAGAACGTCAGCCTGATGCGCGGCACCAAGCCGCTGCTCGTCGATGCCGACCTGACCCTCAACCCGGGCGACAAGATCGGCCTGATCGGCGCCAACGGCGCCGGTAAATCCAGCCTGTTCGGCATGCTGCGCAACGAGTTGCATCCGGACCAGGGCCAGATCGACTTTCCGGCCAAATGGCGCATGGCGTACGTGGCGCAAGAGACCCCGGCGCTCGACCGGGCGGCGCTCGATTACGCCATCGACGGCGACGTCGGCCTGCGCAAGCTGCAGGCCGAGCTGGAAGAGCTGGAGTCGCACCCGGACGTCGACGCCCACGGCATGCGCCTGGGCGAGCTGCACGGCATGCTGGCCGACGCCGACGGCTACACGGTGCAGTCGCGCGGCGAACAGCTGCTGCTGGGCCTGGGCTTTTCGCTGGCGCAGATGAACCAGCCGGTGGCGAGCTTCTCGGGCGGCTGGCGCATGCGCCTGAACCTGGCGCAGGCGCTGATGTGCCCATCCGACCTGCTGCTGCTCGATGAACCGACCAACCACCTGGATCTGGACGCGATCATCTGGCTCGAGGACTGGCTCAAGCGCTATACCGGCACCCTGATCATCATTTCCCACGATCGCGACTTCCTCGACGAAGTCGTGAACGTCATCGTGCACATCGACGAGCGCAAGCTCAAACGCTACACGGCCAACTACTCGGGCTTCGAGCGCCAGCGCGCCGCCCAGATGATCCTGGCGGCCGGCGCCCTCGAGAAGCAGCAGCGCCAGCGCGCCCACCTCGAGTCGTTCGTGAACCGCTTCAAGGCCCAGGCGTCCAAGGCGCGCCAGGCCCAGAGCCGCATGAAGGCGCTGGCCAAGATGGAAGAACTGGCGCCACTGCGCGCCGCCGCCGAATTCTCGTTCGAATTCCGCGAGCCGCTGTCGGCCCCGAATCCGCTGCTGGTGCTCGACAAGGTCGATGCCGGTTACTTCCTGCTCGACGAGCATGGCGACAAGGTCGGCAAGAAGACCATCGTCAACCACATCGACTTTTCGCTGACCATCGGCCAGCGCATTGGCCTGCTGGGTGTGAATGGCGCCGGTAAATCCACGCTGATCAAGACCATCGCCGGTGAACTGATGCCGCTGACGGGCGAAGCGACCATCGGCAAGGGCCTGTCCATTGGCTACTTCGCACAGCACCAGGTCGAGATGCTGCGCCACGACGAATCGCCGCTGTGGCACCTGGCCAAGATCGCACCGACCGTGCGCGAGCAGGAACTGCGCAACTTCCTGGGCAGCTTCAACTTCCCGGGCGATATGGTCACCAGCTCGATCAAGCCGTTCTCGGGTGGTGAAAAGGCGCGCCTGGCGCTGGCCCTGATCGTGTGGCAGCGCCCTAACCTGCTGCTGCTCGATGAGCCGACCAACCACCTGGACCTGGAAACACGCGAGGCGCTGACGATGGCGCTGGCGCAGTTTGAAGGCACGCTGATCGTGGTGTCCCACGATCGCCACCTGCTGCGCGCGACGACCGACGAATTCATCATCGTGGCCGACGGCCGCCTGCAACCGTTCGACGGCGACCTGGACGACTACAAGGACTGGTTGTTCAAGACCAAGCTGGGCAAGGGCACCGACGTGCTGCCGCTGACCAAGGCCGCGGCGCCGGTCGCGCCGGTGCCGACCGCCACCCCGGCCGAGCGCAAGGAGCAGAAGCGCCTGGGCGCCGAAGAGCGCCAGCGCAACGCCACGCAGCGCAAGCCGATCGAGAGCAAGGTCAAGCGCCTGGACGAGCAAATGGCCAAGCTGCAGGCGAAGAAAGCCACGATCGACGCGGCCTTGCTCGACCCGGCGATCTACGATGCGCAGAACAAGGATCGTCTCAAGGCGCTGGTGGCCGACCAGGCGTTCGTGGCGCGCGATCTGGAGAAGTTCGAGATGGAGTGGCTGGAGTTGCAGGAACAGCTGGAAGCGCTGGCATAACAAGATGCCGGCACGGTGCCGGCAAGAAGCCGTCAGGCGGCCCTGAGTGGCCGCCGCGGCGACAACGACATCAGGCTGTCGATGTCGATCAGCACCACGCACCGGCCCTCGACACGGGCAATGCCGATCAGGTAGTGGGCGCCGGCCCCGCCCGCGACGGTCTGCACGGCCTCGGGCCGCACGTGCACGATGCCGGTCACCCCTTCCACCACCATGCCTACCAGGCCGCTCGACAGGCGCAGGATGATCACGTCGGTGTCGGACGATGCCATGCCATTTTGTGCACTCGCGCCGTGCGGGATGGTGGTGCGCATGTCGACCACCGGCAGGATCACGCCATGCGAGAGCGCCACGCCGCCGATGATCTCGCCGTCTTCGGCGAAGCGTTCGAGGGACTTGAGCAGCTTGAGTTCCTGCACCCGCGCGCAATCGAGACCGTACTCCTGGCCGCCCAGCATGAAGCTGAGGTACTCCCTCGGTGCGGCAGACCGTGGCGCGCGCGATGTGGTGTGCATGGTGGATCCCCTGTGAGTCCGACCACCATCGTATGCCTGCCTTTCCGGGTGATGTTGACTACAATCAACCCGTACCATCCGCCCCACAGGCTCGCCGGTTCACCCCTGGGACGTGGGCGGTGCCGAGTCCCAGGCCCAGGCGCCGTCGCGGCCCGCATGCAGCAGTTCGGTGCCGCTGGCGTCGCGCAGGCGCAGCCGGATGTCGCGCGGGCCCTGGTCCCAGATACAGCCCAGATCCGGCTCGTACGGCAAGGCGCGCACCTGCACCTCGCCCGCCATGGCGTCGACCGCGACGCGCGCCGCGCCAACGCGTTCGTAGCGTTGCGCTTCCAGGCGGCCCAGCACCGTCAGGCCCGACTGCTTCTCGGCGTCGAGCTTTTTCGCTTCTTCCGACAGGCGGCCGAGCTCCTTGAGCGCCGGCGCCACGGTCTCGGTCATGCGCTGGAACTGTGGCACCTGCTCCGGCGTGAGCACCAGTTCGCCCTTGCGGATGCGCGGCGCGATCTTCAGGTACTTGCTCAGGTGCGGCTGGCCTGCCAGCGTCTCGATCGACGTGCGATGGCGCGCCGCGAGCTGGTCGAACTGCCCTAGCCGCTCGCGCACCTGGGCCATCGCACCGTCGATGCGCGCGCAGTCGGGCCGAAGCACATACACCAGCATCTCACCCTGCTTCCACGGCGCGGCGCTGCCGATCTTCACGCGCCGGCCGGCGATGGCGCTGCCTTCGGCATGTGTGACCTCGACGTCGTCGCCCATGATCTCGCAGTTGATCGCAGTATCGACCCGGATGCGCGCGCCGGAAATCACGCAGTTCTCGGCGCGGTTCAAGACCACGTCGCCCCTGGCCGCCTGGATCGTGGCGCTTGAAGCCACGCCCAGCACGTGCACGCCGCCGTTCATGTTGCGCGCGCTGCCGCCGACCAGGTTGCGCTCGAGGCGAATGGCCCCGCCGCGCGAGAGCACATGGCCGTACACGTCGGCATGCACCGTGATGCTGTCGCCTTCGAGGATGCGCTGCTCCTGGATCTCGCCGAACTCTTCGTAATCGCCACTCAGGTGCAGATTGCCAGTGGTCCTGGCGCTGACGCCGTCGTGGCTGACGATCTTGTCGGAAATCGCGATGCGGCTGCTCTTGGGATCGACGTTCAGAAAACCGTCGCGGCGCGCGATCAGGAACTCGCCGGCAGCCACCATGTCGATGCCCGTGCCTTCGCCGGCGTAGGCCGCCAGATCGAGATCCTTGCCGATCTCGGCGGGAACCGGAATACCGGTCAGCTCGAAGCCCGGGCTGCCCGCCGTACGCGGCACCTTGCGCAGCAGGCGCGTGCCAATGTGCACTTGCGGGTAGCGGTTCTGGAAGCTCATGAGATCGAGCTTGCCGTTGGCCAGCTGGAGCGGCGCATCGCTGCGGTGCAATTCGCTCGTGACTTCTTCGACGCGCGCGGCGTCGCCATCGACCGGCGCCAACCGCCGCGCCACGATGTGGCGGCCGGCCGCGCCAGTGCCGATGGCCTCGTGGATAACGCCAACGTCGGCGCCAAAGCGGATACCCTTGACCCACATGTCGGCGACGAATTCGTCGGCATTCAACGTGGTCGGGCGTTCGCCGCCTTCGGGATCGGGCTCGAAGACCGGCTCGAAATAGTATTCGGCATGGCCATCCGCGATCTTCACCGAACGATACAGCGCCTTGCGGCTCGGGGGGAATGGCAGGATGTCGTCGGCGATACGTACCCGTACGCGGCCGTCGGCGTCGCGTGGCAGTTCGGGACCGTGCCCGTACAGGGCCTTGATCAAGACCGGGTAATCGAGGCCCGCCAGATAGTGGCCGGAGCGCAGGATGCTGTCGACCGCTGCCACGAGCGTCGTGCCGAGCACCTCCGGGTCGGCAAAGACGCCATCGTCGCGACGGGCGATGCAATGCTCGGGTCCGTCAGAGGCAAAGCGCGCTACGGCAGGTATGGCGAGATCGGACACGTTGACGCTCCAGTACACTGATATGGTCGGCTGACACCCTACCAACAGCAAGGTGCGCGTCACGATATCATGTTGCGCCAATTAAATAAACATATAGCAATAAGGTTTGCAAAAAAGAAAATTTACGGTGTAGTGCGGCGATGCCGGCAGCAGCGCAGGCATCAGGCAAGATGGCATTCGCTCAAACGCCAGATGCGACAACGGCGCCACGGGCGCCGTCGTTTGCCGAGCTTGCCGCGTTTTAGCGGCGGCGGGAATTGGGATACAAGTCGGCGCCTTCCTTGATCTGGCGACGCAGGTCGCGCCGCTCGTCGGCCGACAGGCGCCCGCGAGGCCGCTCCTCACGTGCAGCGTCTTGCTGGGCTTCGGGATTGCGACGGCCCTGCTCGCGCATTTCAAACGCCCGCGCGTCGCGCTGCGCCTGCATCTCGTAGCGCTCGCGCGCCTGGGCATCGTCGCTGCGACGATTGCGGTCCTGGTCCTGGGCCAGTGCGCCGCTACCGGCGGCGGCCAGCGCGCAGGCGAGTACACCAAGGCGCGCAAGCCGGGCCAGCCGGCCGCGAGCGGTACCGGGTGCTGCTGGTTTGTCATTGAGCGCGTGGTTCATGGTGTTCCTCTTCCGTGATGCCTGATAAACGGATAAGCTGTGTTGATCACTTGACGCCAGTGTAGGTTGATACCGAAATCGGGGTAAGGCTAATTGGGTAAAGTTTGTAACACATTGTAATGGCTGAGCTGAGTCGTGCCCGTGGCGCAGCCATAAGAAGTTACCATAGCGACATTCATCTGACAATTCTGGACAGTTCCATGACTTCATCGACTTCGAACATTAACGTGGGTACCGGCACGCAAGGCGGCCACTCCGCCAAGATCATGGTCGTGGATGACGACGTGCGATTGCGCGACCTGCTGCGCCGCTACCTCACCGAGCAGGGGTTCCAGGTCGTCACCGCCGAGAGCGCACCGGCCATGAACAAGCTGTGGCTGCGCGAACGCTATGACCTCCTGGTGCTCGACCTGATGCTGCCGGGCGAAGACGGCCTGTCGATCTGCCGCCGCCTACGCGGCGCCGGCGACCAGACCCCGATCATCATGCTCACCGCCAAAGGCGAAGACGTCGACCGCATCGTCGGCCTCGAGATGGGCGCCGACGACTACCTGCCAAAGCCGTTCAATCCGCGCGAGCTGGTGGCCCGCATTGGCGCGGTGCTGCGCCGCAAAGGCCCGGACGAGATCCCGGGCGCGCCATCCGAGACCCCGCAAACCTTCGAGTTCGGCGACTTCATCCTCGACCTGGGCACGCGCACGCTGAAAAAGAACGGCGAGACCGTGCCTTTGACCACCGGCGAATTCTCGGTGCTCAAGGTGTTTGCGCGTCATGCACGCCAGCCGCTGTCGCGCGAAAAGCTGATGGAGCTCGCCCGCGGCCGCGAATACGAAGTCTTCGACCGCTCGCTCGACGTCCAGATCTCGCGCCTGCGCAAGCTGATCGAACCCGATCCTTCCAGCCCGCTGTACATCCAGACCGTCTGGGGGCTGGGCTATGTGTTCATCCCCGAGGGTCAGCCGCGCTAGTGATCCCTCCCGCTTTGTCTTCGTTCGCCGCCGCGCACCGCGCCGTGCGCTTTGCCTGGTTCAAGAGCGGCCTGTTCTGGCGCACGTTCTTCCTGATGTCGGTGCTCACCGCGGTCTCGATGGGCGCCTGGATCGGCATGATCAACGTCTACCAGCGCGGCCCGCAAGTGCAGCAGACGGCTGAAACCGTGGTCTCGGTCGTGACCATCACCAAGGCCGCCCTGACCCACTCGGCGCCCGACATGCGGCTCGAGCTGCTGCTCGAACTGGCATCGAACGAAGGCATCCGCATCTTCACGCTCGAAGACACCGACGTCATCGACCCGCCGCCGCACAATCCGCTGATGCCAGAGATCGCCGCCATCGTGCGCCAGCGGCTCGGCGCCGACACCCGCTTTTCCAGCGGCGTCAATGGCGTGCCCGGCTTTTACATCAGCTTCAATATCGAGGACGACAAATACTGGCTGATGCTCGAGCGCGAACGGCTGGCCGGCCTGACGCGCGTGCAGTGGCTCGGCTGGGCGGTGGTCGTCGGCCTGCTGTCGGTGCTCGGCGCGGCGCTGATCTCGAGCCTCGTCAATCGCCCGCTGGCGCGCCTGACGTCGGCCGCGCGCGCCATCGCCAAGGGCGAACGCCCGGCGCCGCTGCCCGAGAAAGGCTCGCAAGAGATCATCGAGGCCAATCGCAGCTTCAACCAGATGGTCGAAGACCTGGCCCAGGTCGAGAAAGACCGCGCCGTGATCCTGGCCGGCATCTCGCACGACTTGCGCACGCCGCTGGCGCGCATGGGCCTCGAGGTCGAGATGGCCAATCTGTCGCAGGAAGCGCGCGACGGCATGCAGTCGGACATCGCGCAGATGGACGCCATCATCGGCCAGTTCCTCGACTACGCCAAGCCGACCGAGGCCGCCACCTTCGTGCCGGTGAATCTGTCCGAACTGCTGTCGGACGTGGGCCGCGACGCCGGCCGCATCCAGAACCTGCGCATCAGGACCGACCTGATGCCGGGCGTGCACGTGCAGGGCAACGCGACCGATCTGCGGCGCGTGATCAACAACATCATCGAGAACGCACGCCGCTACGGCATCACGCCGGGGCAGGACTATACCGAGATCGACATCGTGCTGCGCGTGAAGGCGACGGGCCACGGCCGGCGCGCGGTGATCGAGATCGGCGACCATGGCGTGGGCGTGCCGCCAGACCAGATCGCGCAACTGATGAAGCCTTTCACGCGGCTGGACAGCGCACGGGGCCAGGCCAATGGCGCCGGACTGGGGCTGGCCATCGTCGAGCGGGTGCTTACGCGCCACAATGCGGGGCTCGAGGTGAGCAACCGCGAAGGTGGCGGGTTCTTGCTGCAGGTGGCGTTGCCGCTGGCGGCGTGAAACTCAGAGCCACCGCAGGCTGGCGCTTTACCGTCAGCCCTCGCACGTCGTACCCGCCCTCGCCGGGCGCCTTGGCGGGTACCCAAGTAAGTCGCGTGACACAAACACATTTATGGCTCGCGGCGCAGAACTTGGGTTCCAGCTCCGCTGGAACGACGTGCCAAGTGTGCAGGCCAAACGCCAGGCACTCACTCACCGATCAAACTCGCAAACCGCGCCAGATCGATATTCCCGCCACTGACCAGCACCCCGATGCGCTTGCCGCACAACTGGTCCTTCATCTTGCGCGCCGCCGCGAAGCCCAGGCACCCGGTCGGCTCCACCACGATCTTCATGCGCTCGGCAAAGAAGCGCATGCACGCCACCAGTTCGTCGTCGCTGACGGTCAGGATGTCGTCCACGTCGCGCCGGATGATCGGGAACGTCAGCTGGCCCAGGTGCTGCGTCTGCGCGCCATCGGCGATCGTGCGCGGCGTGTCGATGTGGACGATCTGCCCGCTACGGAAGGATTGCTGGCCATCGTTGCCGGCTTCGGGCTCGACGCCATACAGCTTGCAGTCTGGCGACAGCGCGCGCGTGGCCAGGGCCGAGCCTGACAGCAGGCCGCCGCCGCCCAGGCACACGAAGAACGCGTCGAGCGGGCCGACTTCGTCGAACAATTCCCTGGCCGCCGTGCCCTGCCCGGCAATCACGTCCGGGTGGTCGTACGGCGGGATCAGGGTCAGGCCATCGCGCTCGGCCAACGCGCGGCCGATCTGCTCGCGGTCTTCGGTGTACCGGTCATACGTGACGACGGTAGCGCCATAGCCGCGCGTGGCGGCGACCTTCGCGGCCGGCGCATCCTCGGGCATGATGATCGTGGCCGGCATGTCCAGCAGCCGCGCCGACAGCGCGATCGCCTGCGCATGGTTCCCGGACGAGAAGGCGACCACGCCGGCGCGCCGCTGCTCGGGACTGAATCTGGCCAGCGCGTTGTAGCCGCCCCGGAACTTGAAGGCGCCCATGCGCTGCATGTTTTCGCACTTGAAGAACACCTCGGCGCCGAACTCCTCGTTGACGGTGCGCGAGGTCAGTACCGGCGTGCGGTGCGCGGCGCCGGCGATGCGTTCGGCGGCCTGGACGACGTCGTCATACGTGGGAAGCTGGGGCATGGTCATGGGGGCGGTCCTTTCAGGAGTGCGGGCAGGTGGAGACGATGGCGCAGTCTATCGGCCGCCCGACCGGTCGTCAAACCCGGTGGAACGGCATCCTGGCAACCGTATGCAGATGTTTCCAAATAGATAGTTTTTTGGGTTGATCGTTGGTATATTTACCGATCGCCCAAAGACACTCCACGTCGCACACACCGAGGAAACATATGCATCGCTTGCGTTTGGCCACTCCCGCCCTGCTCGTTTTTTTCATCGTCACGAACCCTGCCTGCGCGGTCCCTGCCATCAGCGCGCAGGCGCTGCAACAAGACATCGACCTTGTGCTCGAGACCGTGCGCAACAAGCATCCCGACCCGGGCTTTTCGACGAACGACCATGCCTTGACTGTGGCCCTGGAGGATATCCGGCGCGACCTGCCGCCATCGATGACACCGGACGAGGCATGGCGCCGCCTGGCCCGCATCAATCCGGTACTGGCCGATGGCCACCTGGCGGTCACGCTGACCGGGTGGCGCGCCGCCACGGCTGCGCACCTGGCCGCCGGCGGCGTCCTGTTCCCGTTCGAAGTCGCGTTCGACCGGCAGGGCCGGCCCGTGATCGACGCAGCGCTGGGCGGCGCCGACTCCCCGCTGGCTGGCGCGCGCATCGTCGCCATCGACGGCGTGCCGGGCGAGGCGGTGGTCGCGAATCTGGCGGCGCGCGTGCATGGCGACACCCCTGCCATGCGCACGGCGCTGCTGGCGCAGCGCTGGTGGCTGTATCACTGGAAAACGATCGGCCCTGCGCCGCGCTACCGGCTCGTGCTTGAACGCGACGGACGACGCAGCGAACTCGATGTCCCCGGCAGCACGCAGAAGCCGCGCATGCTGCAGGACGAAGCCGATGTCGCGCGTCTGTACCGTCTCGACACCGTCCCCGGATGCTCGGCGGTGATGACCGTGAGCTCGTTCGATTCGAGCCACCTGGCGCACTTCGTCGCCTTCACGAAAACCGCCTTCACACGCCTGCGCCGCGAAGACATCAAGACCCTCGTCATCGACATCCGCGCCAACGGCGGCGGCGACGACGTACTGTGGCTCGATGGCTTGATGCCGTACCTGGCCACGACGCGTTACCGCACCGGTTCGAGCGCCGTCAAGCGCGTGCTGCGCGCCAATCCCGAACGCGGCGAGCAGGTCGGCCAGATCGTCCACACGCAGATTGAGACGTGGCGCGAGCCGCAGCGCGACAATCCCGTCAGGTTCAACGGCAAGGTCGAGGTGGCGATCGGTCCGCTGACCTACTCGTCGAGCGTGCTGTTTGCAAATGTGATGCAGGACTTCGGCTTTGCCACCCTGGTGGGCGACGGCGGTGCGGTCAGGCGCAGCCAGTCCGGCGGCACGTATGACGTGCCGCTGCCGCACTCAAGCCTGACGTTTGCAGTACCGCGCTTCGTGCTCGACCCGCCGCTTGGCGGACCGAAAGGCGCCCTGCTCAGCGTGCAGGCGCCGTGGGATCGTCGCGTAGCGCCGGCTTGCCGGGCGTTGTGACCGCGCCGCCCGCCCCCGGCGGGACGGCAAGCAACGCCCGCTCGATCTGGCGGTTGTGCAGCGCGCAGCCGACCACGATGGCGACGGCGCCCACCAGCATCGCCACGAAGGCCACCAGGCCGGCCCAGGGGCCGCCGAACGCCAGGGCCGCGAACGGGATCGCGATGCCGACAATCCAGATATCCAGCAGCAGGTTCAGGGCGACATACCAGGCGCTGCGCTTGAGTCCCACCGTGGCGCCCGACAAGTCGCGCCAGCCGATCACCTGTTGCCAGTTGCCCGGTTCGTCCAGCGCCACGGCAAAGGTCGAGCCTGCGGTGGGCACGAGCTCGTGATCGAATATGACGGCGAATTGGCGTTTGCCGCCCGCTTCAAAACTGAACGTCCCCGACTGGACGTCGAACACCCGGTCGAACCTGACTGTCTCGATGTGCATATGCTCCTTTTGCCTCAGGCAGGAATGCGGTTGACCAGCGGCTCGCCGCGCTCGAAGGCGCTGATGCTGTCGATGGTCGTGCGCATGATCTGGCCGATCGCCTCGACCGTGAAGAAAGCCTGGTGGCCGGTGACGATCACGTTCGGAAAGGATACCAGGCGCTGGATCACGTCGTCGAGGATGATCGCCGACGACAGGTCTTGAAAGAACAGGCTTGCTTCCTGTTCGTAGACATCGATCGCCAGCCCGCCCAGCTGGCCCGTCTTGAGCGCGCCGACCACGGCGTCGGTATCGACCAGGCCACCGCGACTCGTGTTGACCAGCACGCAGCCGCGCTTGACGCGCGCCAGTGCAGCGGCGTCGACGATGTGATGCGTCGCTTCCAGCAGCGGACAATGGAGCGAGACGACGTCGCTGCAGGCGAGCAGCGCATCGACGCTCAGGTAGCGGCCCCCGAGCGCCTCGAATGCCGGCGTCGGAACCACATCGTGGCCCACGAGCGTGCAGCCGAAACCGGCCATGATGCGGGCGAAGATCAGCCCGATCTTGCCGGTGCCGATCACGCCCACCGTTTTGCCGTGCAAATCAAAGCCCATCAAGCCGTCGAGATCGAAGTTGCCTTCGCGCGTACGCACACTGGCCCGTGCGATCTTGCGATTCACGGCCAGCAACAGACCCACCGCGAATTCGGCGACCGAGTTGGGCGAGTAGTCGGTGACGCGCACCACGTCGATGCCGAGCCGGCGTGCGGCCGCGGCATCGATGTGGTTGTAGCCGGTCGAACGCGTGGCCACCAGGCGCGTGCCCTGCCGCGCCAGGATCTCCAGCACGGCCGCATCGACCGTGTCGTTGACGAATACGCAGACGGCGACGCAACCCGCCGCCAGGCTGGCCGTCTGCACGCTCAGGCGTTCTTCGATGAACTGCAGCGCATGGCCGGCAACGTCATTGGCCTGGGCCAGCATGGTTTTGTCGTAGCGGCGCGCACTGAATACGGCGGTTTTCAATCTCGGTTCCCCTGGCAAGTCACGGTCACACCGTTATACGCGCGTGCATGCAAAATGCACAGCGCTGCATCACAAGCTGTCAGGCGGACGGCGCGCAGGCCTACAGCGGTATGTGAGTTCGCGAACAGAGGGTCGGCGATGCAAATAAGACAATGAAACTTCTCAATTCGAAGCAATGTCGAGGAGTCGATCATGAAGCGTCACTTGTGCCAACTGTGCCTGCTGGCTGCCGCCACGATGGCTGCACCAGCTGCCTTTTCCGAAACCAGCATCGTCAAATGTGTCGACGATGAAGGCCGCGTGACCCTGACCGATCGTCCGTGCGATGCCGGCGCCACGACCGTGCGCCTGGCCCGAGAGCCAGCCAACGACGGCATGACCCGTGTCAGCGCCTACCCGCTGATTGCCGACGCCAGCGTGTTGCCGCCACCGCGCGCCCTGCAGCGCATGGCCATGCCGATCGAGCGCGTGGCAGCCAGGCCTCTGGCAAGCGACGTCGCCACGCTCAAGGCAGCCCGCGCCCAGTTCGTGCTGAGCGACGTGCGTGCGACGCCAGCGCTGGCCGGACTCGACTAAGGCCCCGCACCCGGTTCAATGCAGCCGCGTGACGCTCGCAAGATGTGACGCCGGCGGCTTGTCCCACTCGTCCAGCATTGCCAGCAGCGCCGGGTCCTGGATAAACGCCGCGCTGGAGCGCCCCGTGAGCAAGCGTTCGGGCGGCATCGAGCGGGCCACTACATAGCCCTGCACGTAATCGACGCCGATCTCTTGCAGCGTCTGCACGGTGGCCGCATCCTCGGCCCACTCCGCAATCGTCTTCATGCCCAGGTTCACCGCCAGGCTGACGATCGCCTCGACGATCGCCACATTGGCCGGATGGGCGTTGATATTGACGATGAAATTGCCGTCGATCTTGAGCACGTCGGCCGGCAATTCCTTCAGGTACGAGAATGACGTATAACCGGCGCCGAAGTCGTCCAGCGCCACTTTCACGCCGAAGCCGCGCACCTGGTCGATGAAGCGGCGGGTGTTGTCCAGGTCGTGCAGGGCCACGCTCTCGGTGATTTCCAGGCACAGGCGGCTGGCCACGTGCACGTATCGGCCCAGGATCTCGAACGTGTCCTGGACGAAGCGCTCGTCATTGAGCGACGCGCCCGACAGGTTCATGCACACGAAGCGTGTGTTGACCAGCTCATCATTGTGCGCGGCGATCCAGTCCAGCGTGCTGGTGAGTACCCAGCGGTCGATCATGCTCGCGCGCCCGCTCTTTTCGGCGGCGGCGATCACGGGCCCGGCCGGCACAATGCGGCCATCGGATTCGCGCATGCGCAGCAGCACTTCGAAATTGAGCGATTCGTGCGGTGTGCGCAGCGACATGATCGGCTGCATTTCGAGCAGCAGGTTGTCGGTGGCGCCAGGGCTGGAGAGCCGTTCGACCAGGTCGAGTTCGGCGGCGCGCTGGCGGAATGCTTCGGCGCCCCGCTCATATACGACCAGGCCGTCGCCCGTGCCGGTCTTGGCTTCGCGGCAGGCGCGGTCGGCGGTGGAGACGGCGTCCTTCATCGGCATGCCCGGCACTACCTCGATCAGGCCGACCGACGCGCGCACGTGGAAGGCCTTGTCGCCGACCCTGTATGGCGTGCTGCCGAGCCGGTCGACCACGCCGCGGCTGATGATCGAGGCCAGCGGGATCGCCGTTTCCGGCATCACGATCACGAATTCGTCGCCGCCCACGCGGCCCAGTTGCTGGCCGCCGGCCAGCATCGCGCTCATGCGCTCGCACACTTGCTTGAGCACTTCATCGCCGGCCGCATGGCCGAACAGGTCGTTGATCAGCTTGAAGCGGTCGAGGTCGACATACGCCAGCGCCATCGGCCGGCCGGCCGCGAGGCTTGCACAGGCATTGCTGAACTCGCGCTCGATGCCGCGCCGGTTGAAGACCTTGGTCAGCGGATCGTTGTTGGCCATGAAGCGCAGCTGCTCGGTGGCCTTGTGTTTTTCGGTGGTGTCCTGGAGCACGCCTTCGATGCGGGCGCGCGCCAGCGTGGCGCTGACCTGGAAGCGCTGACTGCCGTCGCGGCTGGTCAGCTCCATCTCGGCCTCGACCTTGGCATGCACCTGCTCATGCAGATTGGCCCAGCTTGCTTCGGTGAAGAACTGGCGCCAGGCCGTGCGCCCCGCCGTGAAGCTTGTGATGCCCAGCATCTTTTGCAAGGCCGGATTGACACTCAGGAAGTGCCCGTAGGTATCTAGCGTGAACAGGCCGACCGGCATCGCCTGGTAGGCGTGCTCGAGCTCTTCCTGGGCTTCCTGGCGCTTCTCCGTTTCCATGCGCATCTGTTCGGCCACGGCCAGCGCAGCCAGCAGGCTCGACGCAAGCGCGGCGGTGACGCTGTTGATCACGCCCAGCAACTCGCGCATGCCGAACGCGGCGGACGCCACTTCGGCCAGCGAGGCAATGAAGGTGACGGCGAACGAGGCTGCGAACCAGCCCGCGACCCGGGTGCGCGATTCGATGATGATCTTGAAAAGGCCAATGGTCATCAACGAGAAGCAGCACACCAGGATGCCCCACATCAGTGGCAGGTACATGCCATACGGAACCAGGATGGCGGCGGCCAGCATCGGCATGCACAGCCACTGCATGACACGCATCGGCACCACGTAGCGCATCTCGGCCAGGTGTTCCCTGAGCAGGGCCTGGTACAGCGTCAATGTCGCGATGCCATACATGGTAAGCGTGACCGCGCGGCTGCGCAGCAGCCACTCGGACGGCACGGCCTGGCCGAGCCACTGGATGTCCCAACCGGCCGACAGCGCACCCACGCGCAGGTTCAGGATCAACCAACCGGCAAACATCACGTACACCGGCTGCCGGTTGATCAGGGCGGTGATGATGATGAACAGCGCCAGCACGATCATGCCGCCGTCGAGCAGACCAGACTTGCGGTGGTATTGCTTGACCGACAATGCGTACCCCTCGACCGGCCACTGCACCACCGACAGGCGCGCCGGACCCGAGAACGTGCCGCGGCACAGCAACTGGCGCGGCAATGGCTCGATGCGCAGCGCAAAGCCCGCCTTGTCGGCGCGCAGCAGGGGGCTGCCTTCGCTGCGGCTGGCGCGGCCGACCGGCGCCAGCGTGGCAGCGTTCCAGCAAGCGATATCCAGCGCATGGCGTGACGGAAATTCGAGCACCTGCTCGCCCGGGCGCGGCATCGGCTCGACCACGAACCAGACAGGCGCCTCGGACAGGTGGGTGTCATGGGTATTGGTCAGCGGGCGCTCGCGCGTCGGCACCAGCGCACCCGCCGGATCGAGCGTGCCGGCCTCGTCGACCATCACGTGCATCGTCAGCGGCACATCGCCGCTCGTGCGGTACTCGTCATGCCAGAAGACAAGCGCAATCAGCGACACGACCACAATCCCGATCGGGATGAGGTAATACGAAAACATCTTCAGAACCAGCTCGACAACCGCTTGCAAGGCGGCCGGCAGCGACGCACGGAACTGATGGGAAAGCTTGGGCATGAGCGGCCTTGGTAATGCACGTGTCCACCGTGCAGACTACGGCGGCCATAAAGCGCAAGGATACAGCTTTACCGTAGTGCCGTCATGCAATTAGTAGTCGCAGAAACAGTAGTCGCAGAAACGCCCATCGGCGCCACGCGCCGGGGCGTCATGCGACGGCGAGCTCTGCAGGCGCCGGCCAAGTCCTGGTTGCTGGCAGCGCGCGCGGGGCGATGTCGATGTCAGGATGGCGTGTATTGAAGAAGAAATCGAACATCGGATGACGCGCCTCGGCCCAGCGTTGCTCGAAGGTGGCGATTTCAAACGCCATCACCCGGTGTGGGATATTCCCAACATGCCGTAGCGGCACCAGGCCATCTTCCGGGAACACATCGACAAACAGCATCTGTTCATACTGCCGGTCGACCGGCGGGCGGCCCGTGGCCACCGAATAGTCGATCGCGTTGTCCTGGCAATACATGAAGCAGGCCTTGACCAGTGCGATCTTGACCATGCGGCCTACCCGCCCTTCGTCGATCGCCAGTCGGGTCGCTTCCACCAGGCGCTTGTCCTGCAACCAGTCCGGCAGCACCACCGATTCTTCCACGCCGAGCGGGCGCTGCAGGTTGGTGCGGATGCGGGTACTGCCGATCGGCGTGCCATCGAGCTTGGACTCGGCCAGCAACACGATGGTGTCGGTGTCGTAGTCAGCCGCCTCGGGCTGGGCCAGGCTGCGTGCGAAATCCGGCACGTGGCGGGCGTAGGCGGCGTGGCGAATCCGCACGGCCTTGAGCAGGTCGGCCTCGGTCTCCACCCGGCGGATCGTGAACGGCAAACGCTCGGTCTTGCTGCCGGTAACCGGGGGGCATACAGGGCGTGGCCGGGACAGCGTGGACGGGTTGATGACAGATGCGGGGAACTGCTCCATGACGGCACTCCTGGGTTGATTAAATGAAACAGAAATTGTCTGGATCTCATTATCAATCCGCTCACGAACAATCGAACTGCTGAGCAGGCGTGCTTTTTACCCTCAATTTAATTTAACGTAAAACGGGCCTCACAGCGTGTGCGTTAAAGGCTATGCAAGCGGCATGACCGACGCCCGTTCTACAGCATCCGCGCCGTGCCCGAAACCCGGATCGACCCGCCTGCCGCAGCGCCAATCTCGGCCGTGATCAGCGAGCGCATGCCCATGTCCTCGCCCTGCACCACGTCGATCCGCCCGCCATGCGGCCAGCCGATGTCGCGCAGGTAACCACCCAGTGCGGCGCTGGCGGCGCCGGTCGCCGGGTCTTCCTTCACCCCGCCCGAGGCGAAGGCGTTGCGTGTATGAAACAGCTGATCGTGCTCGGCCCAGGCCAGCACGATCGTCACCAGGCCATGCTCTTGCATCAGGGTGCGGCCGGCCTCGAGCTCGTAATCCATCGCGCCGAGCGCCGCGCGCGCGGTCAGCGCCAGCAGCAGATGGTCGGCGCCGGCATGGATGCGGGCCGGCGGCATGCGAGAGTCGAGGTCGGCCCGGTGATAGCCGAACAAATCGAGCGCCGCATCGATCAAGGCATCCGGGGCGATACCGCTGCGCGTTGGCGGCGATTGCAGCGCCGCCTGCATGCGTGCGCCATCGCGCCAGCCATCGACCGTGATGGCGGCGTCATTCAAGGTGAGTGCAAAGCGGCCGTCGCCATGCCTGCGCGCCAGGGCGGCGCCGAGGGCGATGGTCGCATGGCCGCAAAACGGCACTTCGGAGGCTGGCGAAAAATACCGCACGCGCCAGCGCGCGCCTTCGGGCGCGGCGAAGGCGGTTTCGGAAAAGCCGACCCCGTGCGCGATGCGCGCCATCTCGGCCGCCGGCGGCAGGGCTGCGCCTATCCAGACGCCGGCCGGATTGCCGCCCTGCCCGTGATCGTCAAAAGCAGCGATGCGTTCGATGTCCTGTTCCATGGGCGTTCTCAGAGGTTGGAAAAAAATATGGCAGCGTCAGTCGCGCCGCGCCTCGATGCGGGGCAGCAGCACCGCCAGGATGCCCAGCAGCGGCAGGAACGACGCAATCTGGTACACCTGCGCAATGCCGTGGGCGTCGGCGATGCTGCCCATGGCGGCCGCGCCCACGCCGCTGATGCCGAACATCAGGCCGAAGAAAATCCCCGAGATCAGGCCGACCTTGCCCGGCACCAATTCTTGCGCGAACACGACGATGGCCGAGAACGCCGACGACATCACCAGCCCGATGATCACCGACAGCACGCCGGTCCAGAACAGGTCGGCGTACGGCAGCGCGATGGTGAACGGCGCCGCGCCCAGGATCGAGAACCAGATCACGCGCTTGCGCCCGATCTTGTCGCCGATCGGCCCGCCCGCGAAGGTGCCCAGTGCCACCGACGCCAGGAACAGGAACAGGTACATCTGCGCCGTGCCCACCGGCAGGTGGAATTTCTCGATCAGGAAAAACGTGTAGTAGGTCTGCAGGCTGGCCATGTAGATGTACTTGGAGAACACCAGCAGCGCCAGCACGGCCAGCGCCTGGATCACCTTCTTGCGCGGCAGCGCCGGGCCGGCATGCAGCGCCGCCTTTTTCACCATATTCATCAGGTGGTTGCTGTACCAGCGGCTCACGCCGATCAACACCGCCACGGCGACGAGCACCAGCAGCATGAACCAGGCGATCTCGGCCTGGCCGCGCCCGACGACGATGGCGGCGGCGAGCAGCGGCCCGAGCGCCGAGCCGGCATTGCCGCCGACCTGGAACACCGACTGCGCAAAGCCGAAGCGCCCGCCCGAAGCCAGCCGCGCCACGCGCGAGGCTTCTGGGTGGAAGGTCGACGAACCGACGCCGATCATGCCGGCGGCGACCAGCAGCATGGAATAACTGTTCGCCCAAGCGAGCAGGGCAACGCCCAGCAACGTCACGCACATCCCGGCCGGCAGCAGGAACGGGATCGGGCGCTTGTCGGTGTACAGGCCAATCCACGGCTGCAGTAGCGAGGCGGTGCACTGGAACATCAAGGTGATCAGGCCGACCTGGGTAAACGTCAGATTGAACTCGTGCTTGAGGAGTGGATAGATCGAGGGCAGCACCGCCTGCACGCAGTCGTTGAGCAGGTGAACAAAGGCGACCGAGAGGAGGATTTGCATGACGGCGCCGGAGGCGGCCGGGGTTGCGGTGGTGGTGGTGGACGGCGATGAAGGTATGGACATGGACGACGTGATTGGACTTGGCCAGCGTGGTATGGACAGTCCGACAGCATAAGCGAAAACCAGCGCCTGCGTGCGGCGCCGGTTGCTTACACCATTGGCAGATGCACGTCGTACCCGCCCTCGCCGGGCGCCTTGGCGGGTACCCAAGTACTTCGCGCAACCACCTCGTTCAACGTTAGTGGCAGCGCAAGCAAACTTGGGTACCCGCCTCCGCGGGTACGACGGTTTTTGGGCCAACGACTACGGCGCGCGATTGCACTAATTGCAGACGCACGTCGTACCCGCCTTCGCGGGTACGACGGTTTTGAGGCTAACGATTAAAGCGCGCCAATCAGCCCGCCGGCACCAGTCGGATCGCCTGCCCGCCACCTGGCGCCAGCACCATCTTGATGGTGTCGCCGCTGGTCACCGTGCGCTGTTCGATCACCAGGTCGAAGCGCCGCTCGCTGCGGTAGTCGGCCTGGTCGCCGTCGCGATAGATCTCGGCCACGTACGACTTGCCCTGGTCGAGGAACGACAATGGCAGATCGAGCGTGCGCGCATTGCGGTCGGTGACCGAGCCGACATACCAGGCGCTCGAATTGCGGTCCTTGCGCGCAATGGTCGCGTATTCACCCACCGCGCCGTGCAGCACGCGCGTATCGTCCCAGTCGGTCGGCACGTCGCGGATGAACTTGAACGCGCCCGGATACCGGTCGTAGTGCTCGATCAGGTCGGCCGCCATCACCACCGGCGAATAGATCAGCACGAAGTTCGCCAGCTGCTTGGCCTGGGTCGAGTTGAACGGCTTCTTGTCCTTGCCTTCCAGGCTCAGGATGCCCGGCGTGTAATCGAGCGGGCCGCTGAGCATGCGGGTAAACACCAGGTTCGCCTCGTGCTCGACGCTGTTGACCGGATTGCCCCAGGCGTTGTACTCCACGCCGCGCGCGCCTTCACGCGAGATCCAGTTTGGATAGGTGCGGCGCAGGCCCGTGTCTTTCACCGGTTCGTGCGTGTTGATGGCGATCTTGTAGCGCGCCGCGTCCTCGACCACTTTCTGGTAGTGGCGCACGCCCTCTTGCGAGTCGGTGTAGCCGAAGTGGATCTTGCCGTTCCTGCCCATGAACTGCGCCGCGCCGCCATCGGTCACGTAGCCGGTCTTGATGCTGTCCACGCCGTTCTTGGCATACAGGCGGAACGCCGCATCCATCTGCTTCTCGTAATGCGCTATATTCCCGCCGGTCTCGTGGTGGCCGATGATGTGCACGCCGCGCGCCTTGCCGTATGCCGCCAGCGCCGGCAGGTCGAAGCGTGGATTGGACTTCGTGAAGTCCATGTCCGCGCCATTGCCGGCCCAGTCGCTGTCCCAGCCCGGGTTCCAGCCTTCCACCAGCACGCCCCGGAAGCCATTCTTGGCCGCGAAGTCGATATAGCGTTTGGTGTACTCGGTGGTGGCGCCCAGTTTGTCGCCGGCAGCCCAGCTCTTGGTTTCCAGGTGCATGTCCCACCAGACGCCGACATACTTCGACGGCTTGACCCACGAGACGTCGCCCAGCTTGTTCGGTTCGTTCAGGTTCAGCACGAGGTCGGACATATACAGGCCCGCCGCGTCACCGGCGATCTGCAGCGTGCGCCATGGCGTCGTGAAGCTGCCGGTGCGCACGACCGGCGCGCCGCTGGCCGACGGCGTCAGGTGCGCGCGCAGGCGCTGGCCCTCGACCCGGCGCAGCCACATCGACGCGTAGTCGACCAGCGCCGCTTCGTGGAAGGCGATGTGGGTGCCATTGTCCATCTTCACCGTCATCGGCGTGTTGGCCATGCCCACTTCGCGCAAGGGCGACTTCTGGATCGGATATTCGAGCGCCCAGACTTCGCCGGCCTGCTGCCACCAGGCGGTGGCCGGTTGGGCAACGACGAATTCGGTCAGCTCGTCGGCGATGTGCACAGCGCGGTTATTCGCCTGCTTCGGGAATTCGTAGCGAAAGCCCACGCCATCGTCGAACACGCGAAACACAATCGCCAGGCGCCGGCCATCCTTCTTCTGGTGCACGTCCACGCGCAGCTGCTTGTAGTGATTGCGCACGGTGCGGCGCTCGCCCCAAGGCTGCTCCCAGGTGCTGTCGTGCGCGGTAACGAGGTGGCGTTCCATCGCGAAGCCGGCGTCGAGCGGCTTGTCGCTGGCCAGCACGAAGCCCAGGCGCGACGGCGCGATCACCGGCTGGCCATTGCGCTCGACCTGGTACGACAGGCGCCCGTCCGGTGCGACCTGCAACGACACCTTCAATACCTTGCCGGGCGACTCGACGCTGGCCATCAAGTCTTCGGCCGACACCACGCCGGTGCTGATCACCATGCCCAGCGCCACGAGACTCACCTTCAATAAACTGGTACGCATCCTTCGTCTCCTGTCTTGTAATAATTTCAACCTGAAATCGGTCGCCTTGGATAGTCCGGCATCGGGCATGCGCGGTCAACGCCCTGCTAAAGCGAATCTGAAGATTCATTCAAACGCCCGGGCGCCAGCGCACTGGTAAACTCCCGCCATGAAAATTCTCATGATCGAAGACGACCTGGCGATCGGCCAGGCGCTGTTGTCGGTATTCCGGGACGAAGGCCACACGGCGCTCTGGCTGCGCCTGGCCGTGGATGCGGTCGCGCGCATGCGCAGCGAATCGTTCGACGCCGTGGTGCTCGACCTCGGGCTGCCCGACGGCGACGGCACCGACGTGCTGCGCGCGCTGCGTGATGAGGGCGTGCGCTTGCCGGTGTTGATCATCAGCGCGCGCGACAGCCTGCAAGACCGCCTGAAGGGGTTCGACCTGGGCGCCGACGACTACCTGATCAAGCCGTTCGAGATCCCGGAACTATTGGTGCGCCTGCGCGCGATCGTGCGCCGCAGCCACGGCGCGATGGAAGAAAACCTGTGGGTGGCAGGCGACATCGTGCTCGACGAGAACCGCATGCTCGTCACGCGCGACGGCCAGCCGGTCACGCTGTCGAAAACCGAATTCGCGCTGCTGCTCACGCTGATGAAGCAGGCCAACCGCGTGCTCACGCGCGTCGAACTCGAACGGCGCGCCCTGCCCTCGGGCGAAGGCCAGAGCCAGACGCTCGATGTCCATATCTTCAATCTGCGCAAGAAGGTAGGCGAAGGCGTGGTCCGCACCGTGCGCGGCGTCGGCTACATGGTCCAGCGCGATGCGTAGCGCGTATCTCGATCAGCAGTCGTCGCTGTTCCGGCGCCTGATGTTCAGCTTTGCCGGCGTGATCGTCAGCGTCGCGATCATCGGCCTGTTGTGGATGTTCTACGAAGCCAAGATCACGCAGCGCACGCGCACCTTCAGCGAGAACAAGGCGCACACGCTCAACATCCTGGCCCACATGCGCGATGTGGGCGCCCGCCCCGAGCGCATGCTGCCGGCGCTGGCCGCGATCGAAGTGAACCGCCAGCGCATGTTCAGGGAACTCGATTACCACTCCCACGTGCGCGTGCGCGTCTGGCTCGACGGCCGCCTGCTGTACAACTCGATGCCGGACCTGCCGGATGCCTTGCCCGAAGTGGCCACGCCGGATGCCTATGCGTGGGTGCGCTGGACCGCGCACGACCCGGACAAGCGCATCGTCGTCGAGCGCCGCCACGAAGTCGACGACGAGTGGATGCTCACGATCTGGGGTGTGAGCTTTTTGCTGTCGTCGACGTTTTTCAGCTTGCCGCTGCTATTGATCCCGGCGTGGCTGATCGTGGGCATCGGCCTGCGCCCGCTGCGCTCGATCGCCTCGAGCATCGCCCAGCGCACCGACGCCGACCTGACGCCGCTGCCCGACTCCAAGTACAAGGAGCTCTCGCCGCTGGTGGTCGCCATCAACGGCTTGATGCATCGCCTGTCCCAACGCATCGAGCACGAGCACGAGTTCCTCACCGACGCCGCGCACGAGCTCAAGACGCCGCTGGCCGCGATCCAGATCAACGCCCACGTGCTGCTCAGCCGCGCGGGCGCCGAGATGGCCGAACGCTGCGCCGAACCGGCGGCCGGCCTGCGCGGCGGCGTGGCGCGCGCCACCCACACGGTGCACCAGTTGCTGGCCCTTGAGCGGGCACGCGCGGAACCGCAGGTGGCGCAGGCCTGCCCGCTGACCGGTGTGGCCGACTTCGTGCGCGAGCGCGTCGCGGCGGCCGCGCACCTGGCCGTGCAGCGCAATATCGACATCGAGTTCGATGCCGACCCGGACGCCGGCGGCACGCTGCCGCTGCACCTGGAAAGCATGGCGTCGGCGGTCGATAACCTGATCAGCAACGCGATCAAGTATTCGCCGCCGGATGGCCGCATCGCGGTGCGCCTGACGCGCGGGGCGGCTGGCTACCGGCTGGCGATCTGCGACGGCGGGCCGGGCATCGCACCCGAGCTGCAAGACAAGGTGTTCGAGCGCTTTTACCGGGTGCCGGGCCAGGAGCAACTGGGCTCCGGCCTGGGGCTGGCGATCGCCGAACGGGGCGCAGCCAGGAATGGCGGGACCATCTCGCTGCAGGAAGGCGACCAGGGTCGCGGCGTGTGCGCGGTCATTGTGTTTTCGGGGGCCGTGGCGTAGTTTGCCTGGATCGTAGAAAGGCCTGCGGCTTTCCAAGATAGTCCGCTGACCTGATAACCGTCGTTCCAGCGAAGGCTGGAACCCAGGTTCATCAACTCGGCCGCGAAATTTTTAATGGCCCGCTACGGACTTGGGTTCCAGCCTCCGCTGGAACGACGAGCAGCTGGCGGCGCGTCGAGCGCAACGCCGGCAACTTCATGACGGCTGCTCTCATCCCTGCAGCAAAAACGGCAGCACGCGTTCGAGCAGCGCGTCCGGCGCTTCCTCGGCGATGTAGTGCCCGCACGGCAGCGCCCCGCCCTGCACGTCAGCCGCCACCAGCTGCCACTCCTTGAGCGGATCAAAGCAGCGCCCCACCACGCCCTGCTCGCCCCACAGCACCATGAGCGGCAGGCTTAACTTGCCGCCCTTATCCCGATCGAGCCGGTCGTGATCAAGATCGATTGTCGCGCTGGCCCGGTAGTCTTCGCAGATGCCGTGCGCGGCGCCCGGCAACGCCAGGCAGCGCTGGTATTCGGCCAGCGCGCGTGGATCGAACGGCGCCAGGCCGGCGCTGCGCTTGCCCATCACATCGCGCACGTACGCGGCCGGATCGGCCCCGATCAGGCGCTCGGGCAGCGGCGCCGGCTGGATCAGGAAGAACCAGTGCCAGTAGGCGCGTGCAAACGCCTCCGAGGTTTGCTCGTACATCGCCAGCGTCGGCGCAATATCGAGCAGCGCCATGCGTTGCACCGCCTGCGGATGGTCCAGCGCCAGCCGGTGCGCCACGCGCGCGCCGCGGTCGTGGGCGAGCACGCGGAAGGTCTTGAAATCCAGTGACAGCATCACCGCCACCATGTCGGCCGCCATCGCGCGCTTGCTGTAGTTGGCGTGATCAAGGGCGCCCTGCGGCCTCGACGAATCGCCATAGCCGCGCAGGTCGCACGCCACCACCGTGAAGTGCTGCGCCAGGCGCGGCGCGATGCGGTGCCAGATGGCGTGGGTTTGCGGGTGGCCGTGCAGCAGCAGGAGCGGCGGACCGGATCCGCCGACGATGGCGTTGATGGTGACGGTGGGGTCGACCTCGACCTGCAGGGCGCGAAAATTGGGGAACAGTGCTGTCATCGTTGTGAGTCTCCTGGTGGGCCGGATCATGCTGCGGCATCGACTATACACGCACCCGATTTGGAAAAAAAAAGACCGGTCCGCGCGTGCACTTTTGTCCTTACGCGAACCTGACAATCGGCCACTGTTGTAATTACGTCATTCGCGATTACCACGAATTGACACTCAAGCAAGCGCTGAGCAGTATGAGGTCGAGGTCCCCGGCCTCGCCCTTCCCAGTGGAACACCCGTGTTTGAACAAAAAAGGATCAGCACCATGCAGAGAGCCAAGACGCAAAAGACAGCAGTTGCCCTCGCCATCGCCGCGCTGTGCGCAGGCGTTGCCCAGGCCCAGGAAGTACCGCAAGTCGACACCACCGCCACGTCCGCGACAGTCGTCGTCACCGGTACCCGGGTTGCCAACCGCACCGTGCTCGACACCACCGCGCCCGTCGACGTCATCTCGGCCGAGACCCTGAAGAATTCGGGCAGCACCGAAATGACCCAGGCGCTGTCGATGGCCCTGCCTTCGCTGAACTTCCCGCGTCCGTCGCTGACCGACGGCACCGACACCATCCGCCCGGCCACGCTGCGCGGCATGTCGCCCGACCAGACCCTGGTGCTGGTGAACTCCAAGCGCCGCCATGCATCGTCGCTGGTGAACGTGAACGGCTCGATCGGCCGCGGTTCGGCAGCGGTCGACCTGAACACCATCCCGACCGCGATCGTCAAATCGGTCGAGGTCCTGCGTGACGGCGCCGCCGCCCAATACGGCTCGGACGCGATTTCGGGCGTGGTCAATATGCGCCTGCGCACCGACCGCACCGGCGGCGAAGCGACCGTCAACTACGGCGCCAACAAGACCGAATACGATCTGTACAACGCCGCGCCACCGGCCGGCGGCACCTGGGCCGCCCCGGCCTCACGCAAGCGCACCGATGGCCAGACCGCCACGGTCAGTATCTGGAAAGGCCTGGCGCTGGGCGAGACCGGCTACCTGACGATCGCCGGCGAATTCCGCGACCAGAACCGCAACGAGCGCGCCGGCTACGACATGCGCCAGCAGTACGCGCTGGTCAATGGCGCGTTCGACCCGCGCGAAAACACGATCAACCGCTTCAACGCCTGGACCGGCGAGCCTGACATGAAGCAGTCCACGCTGTTCGCCAACGCCGGCAACGACATGGGCGGCGGCGTCAAGGTGTACGGCTGGGCGAGCTACCAGGACCGCGACGCCACGTCGGCCGGCTACGCCCGCATCCCGCAAGACGCGCGCAACATCCAGTCGATCTACCCGGACGGCTTTTTGCCGTTGATCTCGCCGACCGTGAAAGACTTCTCGGCCACCGGCGGCGTGACCTGGCTGGCCGGCGAGTGGGACATGGACGCCTCGCTCGGCTACGGCAAGAACAAGATGGAATACACCATCGAGAACACGCTGAACCGCTCCCTCGGACCGACCAGCAAGACGTCGTTCTACGCCGGCGGCTACTCGTACGACCAGGCCGTGGCCAACCTGACCGGTGTGCGCAGCGTCGAGATGGCGTCGTTCTCGTCGCCGCTGAACGTGGCGGTCGGTATCGAAGCGCGTCGCGAAGGCTATGAGCTGTTCGCCGGCGAAGAGCAGTCGTACAGCTTCGGCGGCGCGCTGCTGCCGAACGGCACGCCGACGGCGCCGGGCGCCCAGGTATTCCCGGGCTTCCGCCCGTCGAACGAAGTTGATTCGCACCGCAACGCCATCGGCGCCTTTGTCGATCTGGAAGCGAACGTGACGCCCGAGCTGCTGGCATCGGTGGCCGTGCGTGGCGAGCGCTATTCGGACTTCGGCAACAGCCTGGCCGGCAAACTGGCGCTGCGCTACGACTTCAACCAGAACTTCGCCCTGCGCGGCGCGATCCAGAACGGCTTCCGCGCGCCATCGCCGCAGCAGCAGAACTTCACCGCGACCTCGACCAACTTCATCAACGGCGTGCCGTTCGAGATCACCACCTTCCGCCCGGACGATCCGGTCGCCGTCGCCCTGGGCGCCAAGCCGCTCGACGCCGAGAAATCGATCAACGCCTCGCTCGGCGCGGTGATGCGCTTCGGCGCCGTGAGCGTGACGGTCGACGCCTACCGCATCGACATCGAAGACCGCATCATCCTGTCCGAGAACCTGACGCAGACGAATGTGCGCAACTACATCGCCAGCCAGGGCTTCATGGGCGTCGGCGGCGGCCGCTTCTTCATCAACGGCGTGGACACCACCACCAAGGGTGTCGATATCGTCATGAGCATGCCGTACAACGCGGGCGACGCCGGCAAGTTCGACCTGACGCTGGCGGCCAACTTCACCGACACCGAAGTGACCAAGACGCCGACCACGGCCCAGCTCTCGGGCCTGAGCCCGGCGCCGGTGCTGTTCGACCGCCTGAACGTGCTGTCGCTGGAAAAAGGCCAGCCGAAGAACAAGATCAGCGCGAACGTGAACTGGAAGCTGGGCCAGTGGGGCGCGACGCTGCGCGCCACACGCTACGGCGAAGTGCTGTCGCCGGGCACCACGGCCGCCTTCGACTTCGAGATGGGCGCCAAGACCACGGTCGACCTGGAAGGCCGCTTCGCGGTCACGCCGAAGCTGACCCTGGCGCTGGGCGCGGATAACGTGTTCGACCAGTACCCGGAAACGCTGCCGCCGACGCTCAACACCACCGGTAACACGCCGTTCTCGACGTATGCACCGTTCGGTCGTTCGGGTCGTTATATCTACGGCCGCGCGACGTACGCGTTTTGATGATGGGGGTGTGCTGAGTGACTTGGGTCCCCGCCTCCGCGGGGACGACGTGCGAGGGTCACGTGACTATGCACGTCGTTCCCGCGGAGGCGCACTGCTGTCCGGAATAATTTGCTTGACTTAGGAAGTAGGGGTTGCAGGCA
>NZ_JBFMMP010000028.1:0-30861 GCF_040790145.1 Massilia aurea | reverse complement strand
TGCTTGCTAAAGGCAAATCCAAGATGGCTGTGATTGGTGCTGCCATGCGCAAACTGGCACACCTATGCTTCGGCGTGGTCCATTCTGGCAAGCCCTATGACCCAAAATTTGCGCCTTAGGGCTTGACAGGGGAGGCGGTATCTACTGTCATGCCGCCTTCAATCAGGTCAGATCGCCGCCAGCGCGCGGCGCAGGTCTTCGCGCTGGTCGTCGACATGCTCGATCCCGACCGACAGCCGGATCAACCCGTCGCCGATCCCCAGTTCGGCGCGCCGCGCAGGCGGAATGGTCGCATGCGTCATCAGCGCCGGATGTTCGATCAGGCTCTCGACCCCACCCAGGCTTTCGGCCAGCGTGAACACCTCGCACGCTTCCAGGAAGCGGCGCGCGCCGTCGATATCGGTATCGAGGTCGATCGAGACAATGCCGCCATACCCGCCATGCATCTGGTTGCGCGCGAGCGCGTGCTGCGGATGCGATTCAAGCCCTGGATAGTGCACCTTGCGGACCTGCGGCTGCTGCTCGAGCCAGCTCGCCAGCAGCAGGGCATTGGCGCTGCTGCGCTCCACGCGCAGGGCCAGGGTCTTGATTCCGCGTAGCACCAGGAAGCTGTCGAACGGCCCCTGGATGGCGCCTACCGCGTTCTGGATGAAACCGAGCTTTTCGGCCAGGCCCGTCTGGTGGTCGCTGGCGCCAACCACCGCCACGCCGCCGATCACATCCGAGTGGCCGTTGATGTACTTGGTGGTCGAGTGCACCACGATGTCGAAGCCATGTTCGAGCGGGCGCTGGATGATCGGGCTGGCAAATGTGTTGTCGCAAACGGAGAGGATGCCGCGCGCATGGCACAAGGCCGCAATCGCGGTCAGGTCGGCCAGCTTGAGCATCGGGTTGGTGGGCGTCTCGACCCACACCATGCGCGTGGCGGGCGTGATGGCGGCGGCCAGCGCGTCGGGATCGGACAGGTCGACGTAGCTGAACATGTGCCCGGCGCTGTCGCGGCGCACGCGCTCGAACAGGCGGTAGGTGCCGCCGTACATATCGTCGCCGGCCACGATGTGCGAGCCGCTTGGCAGCAGCTCCAGCACGGCGGCAATGGCCGCCAGGCCCGAGGCAAAGGCGAAGGCGGCGCGGCCGCCCTCGATGTCGGCCAGCGAGCGCTCGAGCGCGAAGCGCGTCGGGTTGTGCGAGCGGCCGTAGTCGTAGCCCTGGTGCACGCCGGGGCTCTCTTGCCGGTAGGTCGAGGTGGCGAAGATCGGCGGCATCACGGCGCCGGTCGCCGGTTCGGGCGACTGGCCGCCGTGGATGACGCGGGTGGCCAGGTGGCGTTTGAATTCGATAATTTGTTTGGTTTCCGGATGGGTCACGAGAGCGTCCTTCGCAAGTGATTGAGCAGGTCGTAGCGCGTGATCAGGCCATAGAATTGCGGCCCGTCGGCGATCACGGCGGTGAGGCCCCGGTCGAGGATGTCGCGCAGTTGCGCCATGCTCGCGCCAGGGGGCAGGGTCTTGAGGTCGGCCGTCATCGTGGACGACACCGGCGCGCCGAAATGGTCGTTCGATTGCGTCACCTGCAGCAGCAGGTCGGATTCATCGATCAGGCCCGCCAGGCGCCCTTCGGCGTCCATCACGGGCAGTTGCTGCAGGTCGCTCGAGCGCATGCGGTTGAACGCCGTGAGCAGCGTGTCCGATGGCGCCAGGGTGATGACTTCACCGGCATCGTGGCGGCGCCCGATCAGGTCGCGCAGGTCGCCCGTTTTCGGGCGCGTGATCAGGCCCTGGTCGACCATCCAGCCATCGCTGTACACCTTGCTCAGGTAGCGCGTGCCGGTATCGCACACGAAGGTGACGACGCGCTTGGGGCGCGTCTGCGCGCGGCAGTATTTGAGCGCCGCGGCCAGCAGCGTGCCGGTGGAAGAGCCGGCCAGGATGCCTTCTTGCTGCAGCAGCAGGCGCGCCGTCGAGAAGCTTTCTTCGTCGGTGATGGTGTAGGCCTGCTTGACACGCGTGAGGTCGGCGATGCCGGGAATGAAATCTTCGCCGATACCTTCGACGGCCCACGAGCCGGCATGCTGCGACACGTGGCCGGTGTCGATGTATTCGGCCAGGATCGAGCCTTTGGGGTCGGCCAGGATGAATTCGAGCTGGGGCGCGACCTTCTTGAAATAACGCGACAGGCCGGTCAGCGTGCCGGACGAACCGACGCCGACCACGATGGCGTCGAGCTTGTGCTTGGCCTGGTCCCAGATCTCGGGGCCGGTGGTGGTTTCGTGGGCGCGCGGATTGGCCGGGTTGTTGAACTGGTCGGCGAACCAGGCGCCGGGAATTTCTTTTGCCAGGCGCGCCGCAACATCCTGGTAATACTCGGGATGGCCCTTGCCCACGTCGGAGCGGGTCAGGTGGATCTCGGCGCCCAGCGCCTTGAGGTGCAGGATTTTTTCGGCCGCCATTTTGTCCGGCACGACCAGCACGACGCGATAGCCCTTGATGCGCGCGACCAGCGCCAGGCCCAGGCCCGTGTTGCCGGCGGTGGCTTCGACGACGGTGCCGCCGGGATTGAGCAGGCCATCGTGCTCGGCCTGTTCGATCATGGTCTTGCCGATGCGGTCCTTGATGGAGCCGCCGGGATTTTGCGATTCGAGCTTGAGAAATAGCTGGCAGGGCCCGGTATCGATGCGGGTCACTTCCACCAGCGGGGTATCGCCAATCAGGGAAAACAGAGCAGCTTGCGACGCATGTTGCATATATGCCTCCGGAGTGGGCCGCCAGGCCGTATCAAAGAAACATGATACGAGTTTTCGCCACGCGTTGCTTTGGAGTGCCTTAAAGATTTGCCAAGAGTTCCGTCAAGCTTTGCGCGTGGCCGGATTGTCAGCGATCAATGGCTCCACAGAATCACGTCAGCTTTCCGCCTTCAGCCTTCGCCACAGGGTCGTGCGACTGATCCCCAGGTGATCGGCCGCCAGGTCGCGCTGCCCGCCGAAGCGCGCCAGCACCGCCGCCGCCGACTCACGCGCCGGCGAGCTTGACGCACTGTCGATGGCGGCGCCACGGGCCAGCTCCGGCGCCGCCGACAGCATGAAGCCGGGCGTCAGCGCCTGCAGCGGCTCGGCCGCCAAAAATAGCGCCAGGCGCTCGGCCAGGTTGCGCAGTTCGCGCACATTGCCGGGCCAGGCGTAGGCCGTGAGCAGCGGCGCACACGCCGTCAGTTCGGCCGCCAGGTTCGGATGCGGGCGTGCACCCAGTGCAGCCAGCGCGCCCTTGAGCGACCATTCGAGCAGCGGTGCGATGTCTTGCGGGCGCGCGCGCAGCGGCGGCAGCGCCAGGCGCAGCACGGCCAGGCGATAGAACAGGTCGGCCCGGAAGCGCCCGTCGCGCACGCGCGCTTCGAGATGGCAGTGGGTGGCGCTGATCACGCGCACGTCGATCGGCACCGGCCGCGTGCCGCCCACGCGCATCACTTCGCGCTCCTCGAGCACGCGCAGCAGTCGCGTTTGCAGGCCCAGGGGCATTTCGCCGATCTCGTCGAGAAACAGCGTGCCGCCATTGGCCGCTTCGAACAGGCCGGCGTGTCCGCCACGGCGCGCGCCGGTGAAGGCGCCATCTTCGTGGCCGAACAGTTCGGATTCGAGCAGCGATTCGGCAATGGCGCCGCAGTTGACCGCCACGAACGGGCGCAGCGCGTCGCGGCGCGGACTTTCGCGGTGGATCGCCTGCGCCACGAGTTCCTTGCCGCTGCCGGTTTCGCCCTCGATCAGCACGGTGCTGGGCGAGCGCGCATACAGCACCACGGTCTGGCGCAACCGCTCCATTGCGGGCGAGTCGCCGCGCAGGTCGTTCAGGCCGCGCCGCAGCCGTTGCCCGTCGGGCGAAGGGCGCCCGCCACGGCCACGGTTGACCTCGAGCCGGGTCAGGCGCGCCAGTTCCAACGCATCGTCGAACGCTTGCCGGATCGACGCCGCCGAATACAGGAACACGGCGCGCAGGCCGGCTTCCTCGGCCAGGTCGGTGACCGAGCCGGCGCCGACGACGACCGCCACGCCCATCGCCTTGAGCTCCTCGACGGCGGCGCGCGCGTCTTCTTGCGTGACGTAACTGCGCTGGACCAGGTCCAGGCCAAAGCCGGCCGCGAAGTCGGCCAGTTCCGGCAGCAGCGCGCCATAACTGACGACGCCGATGGCGCCGGCAGCGTTGCCGGCCAGCTTGCGCGCGCGCGTGAGCGCCTGCAGCACGTCGAAGCCACTGGCCTTGGCGGCCACCACAGGCACCGACACGCGGCTCTTGAGCCAGGCGGCGTTCGAGCCGGCCGCGATCACGACATCGCAATGCTCGGTCGCCAGCCGTTCGCGGATGTGTTTCGCGGCCTCGTCGAAACCGATGTGCAGCGGTTCGATGGCGGCCAGGTGGTCGTACTCGACGGTGATGTCGCGAAACAGCGCCGACAGGCGCGAGACCGACACCGTCCAGATGATGGGTTTGTTGCCGGCAGCGAGGGAGCGTGTGGAATCCATGTTTCAAGTGTAGTGCAAACGCAGGCGCTTGTTTCAGCTTGAAACGGCAATCGGCGAACGATCGGTCGAATTTAGGCCCGCCGCGTAAGAATCCGGTAAGGGCATCCCCGTAGCATGGGCCGCAGCCACAAGGCAGCCGAACCACGGCACTATCAAAAGAATCAGGAGACAATTTTGGATCAAGACATCGTAGACCGGGTCAAGAACGACCCCAATTACCAGAAACTCAAACGCATCCGTTCCCGCTTCGGCTGGACCCTGACCTGGGCCATGATGATCGTGTACTACGGCTTCACGCTGCTGGTCGCGTTCAACAAGGAATTCATGGGCACCCCCATTGGCGACGGCGTCATCACCTGGGGCATTCCCCTCGGCCTGTTCGTCATCCTGTTCACCGTACTGATCACTGGCATCTACGTGCGCCGCGCCAACCGCGAATACGACGAGTTGAGCGACGCCATCCGTGCCAAGGTGGGCGCATGATGGCCGGCGCTCGCACTTCCACTCTCGCGTTGGCATTGCTGGTCGCCAGCGGTATCGCCCAGGCCGCGCCGGATCTTGGCCAGGCCACGCAGCAGGCGACCAACTGGACCGCGATCAGCATGTTCGCGCTGTTCGTCGTCGGCACCCTGTTCATTACCAAGTGGGCCGCCGCCAAGACCCGCTCGGCGTCCGACTTCTATACCGCCGGCGGCGGCATCACCGGCTTCCAGAACGGCCTGGCGATCGCGGGCGACTTCATGTCGGCCGCCTCGTTCCTCGGCATTTCGGCGGCCGTGTTCCTCGACGGCTACGATGGCCTGATCTACGCCATCGGCTTCCTGGTCGGCTGGCCGGTCATCACGTTCCTGATGGCCGAGCGCCTGCGCAACCTGGGCCGCTTCACGTTTGCCGACGTGGCCTCGTACCGCTTCGCGCAAAAGCCGATCCGCGTGTTCGCCGCGTCCGGCACGCTGGTCGTGGTCGCGTTCTACCTGATCGCGCAGATGGTCGGCGCCGGCCAGCTGATCAAGCTGCTGTTCGGCCTGGAATACTGGATCGCGGTCGTGCTGGTCGGTATCCTGATGATGGTCTACGTGCTGTTCGGCGGCATGACGGCCACCACCTGGGTGCAGATCATCAAGGCCGTGCTGCTGCTGTCGGGCGCGTCGTTCATGGCGTTCTCGGTGCTGGCGCAGTACAACTTCAGCCCGGCGCTGCTGTTCCAGACCGCCACCGAAGTGCACGCCAAGGGCACCGCCATCATGGGCCCGGGCAGCTTCATCAAGGATCCGATCTCGGCAATCTCGTTCGGCATGGCACTGATGTTCGGTACCGCCGGCCTGCCGCACATCCTGATGCGCTTCTTCACCGTGCCAAGCGCGAAGGAAGCCCGTAAATCGGTGCTGTGGGCAACCACCTGGATCGGCTACTTCTACATCCTGACCTTCATCATCGGCTTCGGCGCGATCGTGCTGGTTGGCACCAATCCGGCGTTCAAGGATGCTGCCGGCGCACTGCTCGGTGGTAACAATATGGCGGCGGTCCACCTGGCCAAGGCCGTGGGCGGCGACGTGTTCCTGGGCTTCATCTCGGCGGTGGCGTTCGCGACCATCCTGGCGGTGGTGGCAGGGCTGACGCTGTCGGGCGCCTCGGCGGTCTCGCACGACCTGTATGCGACGGTATTCAAGAAGGGCAACGCCACCAGCGAAAACGAACTGCGCGTCTCGAAGATCACCACCATCTGTCTCGGTATCGTGGCCGTGGTGCTGGGCATTGCCTTTGAAAAGCAGAACGTCGCCTTCATGGTTTCGCTCGCCTTTGCGATCGCGGCCTCGGCCAACTTCCCGGTGCTGTTCATGTCGGTGCTGTGGAAGGATTGCACCACCCGCGGCGCAACGGTGGGCGGCTTCCTGGGCCTGGCCACGGCAGTGGGCCTGACGATCGTATCGAAATCGGTGTGGGTCGACGTGCTGCATCATCCTGCGGCCATCTTCCCGTACGCCTCGCCAGCGATCTTCTCGATGGCGGTCGGCTTCATCGGTATCTGGCTGTTCTCGATCACCGACAAGGGTCCACGCGCCCGGATCGACCGGGCCGGCTTCGAGGCGCAGCAAGTGCGCGCCGAGACCGGGATCGGCGCGTCGGGGGCGTCGGGGCACTAAGCAATTAGCGCAGACAGTCCGCGCACGCCAAGCCGGGAGGGGTTCGCAAGAATCGCTCCCGGCTTTTTTTTCGCAAAGCCGGCAAAGCCGGTGTCAGGTCTGACATTCGGACACAGACTCAGCAACGGGCATCTATTATTTCAAGTTGCAATTGTGTGTTTCATCTGAAACGCGGCATGTGCATATTTTCGCGTAAAACGGTACTGGAACGACGTAAGTCCTTGAAATTGCGGTAGCGGTATGCGGCAATCGGGCTGGCACGCTGCTTGCAAAAGGGTCTGTAACCTCTTCACCGCAATGACAAAGGACCAGCATGAGCAATTTCTCCGCAGGCACCGCCTTCCGCCAGGCGATCCTGGACGAATCCCCCCTGCAAGTGGTGGGTGCGATCAACGCCAACCACGCACTGCTGGCCAAGCGCGCCGGCTTCAAGGCCATCTACCTGTCCGGCGGCGGGGTTGCGGCCGGCTCGCTCGGCTTGCCGGATTTGGGCATCTCGAACCTTGACGACGTGCTGGTCGACGTGCGCCGCATCACCGACGTGTGCGACCTGCCACTGCTGGTCGACGTCGATACCGGCTTCGGCGCGTCGGCCTTCAATGTCGCGCGCACCGTGCGCTCGCTGTCCAAGGCCGGCGCGGCCGCCTGCCACATCGAGGACCAGGTCGGCGCCAAGCGCTGTGGCCACCGGCCCGGCAAGGAAATCGTCAGCAAGGACGAAATGGTCGACCGCATCAAGGCCGCCGCCGACGCGCGCCTGGATGATGATTTCGCGATCATGGCGCGTACCGATGCGCTGGCCGTCGAAGGCCTGGACGCGGCAATCGAGCGCGCCGTGGCGTGCGTCGAAGCAGGCGCCGACATGATCTTCCCCGAGGCAATGACCACGCTCGACATGTACAGGCAATTCGCCGCCGCGGTCAAGGTGCCGGTGCTGGCCAATATCACCGAGTTCGGCGCCACGCCGCTGTTTACCGTCGATGAACTGGCCGGCGCCGGCGTGGGCCTGGTGCTGTATCCGCTGTCGGCATTTCGCGCGATGAACAAGGCGGCCGAGAATGTGTACAACGCGATCCGCCGCGACGGCACGCAGCAGAACGTGCTGGACACGATGCAGACGCGCGCCGAACTGTATGACCGCATCGATTATCACAGCTACGAGCAGAAGCTCGATGCGCTGTTTGCCCAGAACAAAGTCAAGTAAGGAGACCCGATCATGAGCGTACAACACCTGGAAACCCCGACCTTCAAGCCCAAGAAATCGGTCGCCCTGTCCGGCGTCGCCGCCGGCAATACGGCGCTGTGCTCGGTGGGCAAATCGGGTAATGACTTGCACTACCGCGGCTACGACATCCTCGACATCGCCACCAGCAGCGAATTCGAGGAAATCGCCTACCTGCTGGTGCACGGCAAGCTGCCCAACGACGGCGAGCTGCGTGGCTACAAAGCCAAGCTGCGCTCGCTGCGCGGCTTGCCGCAGGCGGTGAAGAGTGCACTGGAGGCCTTGCCGGCCGGCGCCCATCCGATGGACGTGATGCGCACTGGCGTGTCGGTGCTGGGCTGCACGCTGCCCGAGAAAGACGAGCACCACATCAGCGGCGCGCGCGACATCGCCGACCGCCTGATGGCGTCGTTCGGCTCGATGCTGCTGTACTGGTACCACTTCAGCCACAACGGCAAGCGGATCGCCGTCGAGACCGACGACGATTCCATCGGCGGGCACTTCCTGCACCTGCTGCACGGCTTCGCGCCGAAGGAATCGTGGGTGCGCGCGATGCACACGTCGCTGATCCTGTACGCCGAACACGAATTCAATGCCTCGACGTTCACCGCCCGTGTGATCGCCGGCACCGGCTCGGACATGCACTCGGCGATTACCGGCGCGATCGGCGCGCTGCGCGGGCCGAAGCATGGCGGCGCCAACGAAGTGGCGCACGACATCCAGAAGCGCTACGAAAACCCGGACGAAGCCGAAGCCGATATCCGCAACCGCGTGGCCAACAAGGAAGTCGTGATCGGCTTCGGCCATCCGGTATACACGATCTCGGACCCGCGCAACAAGGTCATCAAGGAAGTGGCGCGCACGCTGTCGGAAGAGGGCGGGTCGATGAAGATGTTCGACATCGCCGAGCGGCTCGAGACGGTGATGTGGGACGTGAAAAAGATGTTCCCGAACCTGGACTGGTTCTCGGCCGTGTCGTATCACATGATGGGCGTACCCACCGCGATGTTCACGCCGCTGTTCGTGATCGCGCGCACGTCCGGCTGGTCGGCGCACGTGATCGAGCAGCGCATCGACAACAAGATCATCCGCCCGAGCGCCAATTACGTGGGGCCGGAAGATCTGCAGTTCGTGCCGCTGGCAGACCGCAAGTAAGCGCATCCCGTTCAGCCCCCCTTGCACCACTACCCCAAGCACGTCGTTCCCGCGAAGGCGGGAACCCAAGTTATTCAGCAGGCCACGAGCGATGATTATGGCTGTGCACGCAAACTTGGGTTCCCGCCTTCGCGGGAACGACGGTTTCACGGTTAACTCATTGATCGCATGCCGCCATGAATACTGACTACCGCACACCGCTCCCCGGCACCGACCTCGATTACTTCGACACCCGCGCCGCCGTCGACGCCATCGCCCCCGGCGCCTACGCCACGCTGCCCTACACCTCGCGCATCCTGGCCGAAAACCTCGTGCGCCGCTGCTCGCCCGCGTCCTTGCATGAATCGCTCAAGCAGCTCATCGAGCGCAAGCGCGACCTCGACTTCCCCTGGTTCCCGGCGCGCGTGGTCTGCCACGACATCCTCGGCCAGACCGCGCTGGTCGACCTGGCCGGCCTGCGCGACGCCATCGCCCTGCAAGGCGGCGACCCGGCGCTCGTCAACCCCGTCGTGCCCACGCAGCTCGTGGTCGACCATTCGCTGGCCGTCGAATGCGGCGGGTTCGACCCGGATGCGTTCACCAAGAACCGCGCCATCGAGGACCGCCGCAACGAAGACCGCTTCCACTTCATCGACTGGACGAAAAAGGCCTTTAAAAATGTCGACGTGATCCCGCCCGGGAACGGCATCCTGCACCAGATCAATCTCGAGCGCATGTCGCCGGTGATCCAGGTCGAGCGCGGCGTGGCCTACCCCGACACGCTGGTGGGCACCGATTCGCACACGCCAATGGTCGATGCGCTCGGCGTGCTCGCCATCGGTGTGGGCGGACTCGAAGCCGAAAGCGTGATGCTGGGCCGCGCCTCGTGGATGCGCCTGCCCGACATCGTCGGCGTCGAACTCACCGGCAAGCCGCAGCCAGGCATCACCGCCACCGACGTGGTGCTGGCGCTGACCGAGTTCCTGCGCAATGCGAAGGTGGTCTCGACGTACCTCGAATTCTTCGGCGCCGGCGCGGCCGCGCTCACGCTCGGTGACCGCGCCACGATCGCGAACATGGCCCCCGAATTCGGCGCCACCGCCGCGATGTTCTGCATCGACGAGCAAACCATCAAGTACCTGCGCCTGACCGGCCGCGAAGACGCGACCGTGCACCTGGTCGAGACGTATGCGAAGCACGCCGGCCTGTGGGCCGACACATTGCAGTCGGCTGTCTACGAGCGCACGCTGTCGTTCGACCTGGCCAGCGTCGTGCGCAATATCGCCGGGCCGTCGAACCCGCACAAGCGCGTACCGACATCCGAACTGGCCGCGCGCGGCATCTCGGGCGTGGTAGAAAACGAGCCGGGTCGCATGCCCGATGGCGCCGTCATCATCGCCGCGATCACCAGCTGCACCAACACCAACAACCCGCGCAATATGATCGCGGCCGGTCTGCTGGCGCGCAACGCCAACCGCGCGGGCCTGACGCGCAAGCCGTGGGTGAAAAGCTCGCTGGCGCCGGGCTCGAAGGCGGTCGCGCTGTACCTCGACGAAGCGGGCCTGAGCGTTGAACTGGATGCGCTCGGCTTCGGTGTCGTCGCCTTTGCCTGCACTACCTGCAACGGCATGAGCGGCGCGCTCGATCCGGCGATCCAGCAAGAGATCATCGAACGCGACCTGTATGCCACGGCGGTCCTGTCGGGCAACCGCAATTTCGACGGGCGCATCCACCCGTATGCGAAACAGGCGTTTCTGGCGTCGCCCCCGCTGGTGGTGGCGTACGCGATTGCCGGCACCATCCGCTTCGATATCGAGAAGGACGTGCTGGGACTCGACGCCGCCGGCCGCCCCATCCGCCTGGCCGACCTGTGGCCATCGGACGAAGAGATCGACGCGGTGGTCGAGGCCAGCGTCAAGCCGGAGCAGTTTCGCAAGGTCTACACGCCGATGTTCGCGCGCGTGGCCGACGCTGGCGGCGCGGTCAGCCCGCTATACGACTGGCGCGCGCAAAGCACCTATATTCGCCGGCCGCCGTACTGGGAAGGCGCGCTGGCCGGCAGCCGGCCGCTGGCCGGGATGCGGCCACTCGCGGTCCTGGGCGACAACATCACCACCGACCACCTGTCGCCATCGAACGCGATCCTGCCCGATTCGGCCGCCGGCGAATACCTGGCCAAAATGGGCCTGCCCGAAGAAGACTTCAATTCGTACGCCACGCACCGGGGCGACCATTTGACGGCGCAGCGCGCCACGTTCGCCAATCCCACGCTCAGGAACGAGATGGTGAAGGACAGCGCGGGCAAGGTGCTGGCAGGCTCGCTCGCACGCATCGAGCCGTCGGGCGAGGTGACCCGCATGTGGGAGGCGATCGAGCACTATATGGCGCGCAAGCAGCCGTTGATCATCATCGCCGGCGCCGACTACGGGCAAGGCTCGTCGCGCGACTGGGCGGCCAAGGGCGTGCGCCTGGCGGGCGTGGAAGCGATTGCCGCCGAAGGCTTCGAGCGCATCCACCGCACCAACCTGGTGGGCATGGGCGTGCTGCCCCTTGAATTCAAGCCGGGCGACACGCGCCTGACGCTCGGCATCGACGGCACCGAAACGTTCGACGTGACCGGCGCGCGCACGCCGCGCGCCGAGCTCACCTTGACCATCAACCGCGCGAGCGGCGAACGGGTTGACGTGGCGGTGACGTGCCGGCTCGATACGGCCGAAGAAGTGGCGATCTACGAAGCCGGCGGCGTGCTGCAGCGCTTCGCGCAGGACTTCCTCGAATCGACCGTGAAGGCAGCATGATGGAACCAGTCACCTGTCTGCCGCAACGAAAAATCGCCGCGACCTATATGCGCGGCGGCACCAGCAAGGGCGTGTTCTTCAAGCTCGATGACCTGCCCGAAGAAGCCCGCGTGGCCGGCGAGGCACGCGACGCGCTGCTGCTGCGCGTGATCGGCAGCCCCGACCCCTACGGCAAGCAGATCGACGGCATGGGCGGCGCCACGTCCAGCACCAGCAAGGCCGTCATCGTCGCCCCATCCGCGCGCGCCGGGCACGACGTCGACTACCTGTTCGGCCAGGTGGCGATCGACAAGCCGTTCGTCGACTGGAGCGGCAACTGCGGCAACCTGTCGGCGGCGGTCGGCCCGTTCGCAATTGCCGGCGGCCTGGTCGACCCGGTGCGCGTGCCGCACGATGGCGTGGCCGTGGTGCGCATCTGGCAAGCCAATATCGGCAAGACGATCATCGCCCATGTGCCGATTGCCGGTGGCCAAGTGCAGGAAACGGGCGGTTTCGAGCTCGATGGCGTCACATTCCCGGCGGCCGAGGTGCAGCTCGAGTTTATCGATCCGGCAGCCGAGGAAGAGGGCGGTGGCGGCGCCATGTTCCCGACCGGGAACCTGGTCGATGAACTCGATGTGCCGGGCGTAGGCGTGCTGCGCGCAACCCTGATCAACGCCGGCATCCCGACCATCTTCATCGACGCCGGCGCGCTCGGCTACGACGGCACCGAGCTGCAAGACGCGATCAATGGCGATCCGCGCTCGCTGGCCGTGTTCGAGACCATCCGTGCCCATGGCGCGCTACGCATGGGCCTCATCGCCAGCATCGACGAGGCAGGCAAGCGCCAGCACACGCCGAAAGTAGCATTCGTGGCCAAAGCGGCCGGGTATATGGCATCGAGCGGGCGCCAGGTAGCGGCGGGCGAGATCGACCTGCTCGTGCGGGCGCTTTCGATGGGCAAGCTGCACCACGCGATGATGGGCACGGCGGCCGTGGCCATCGGTACGGCGGCGGCCATCCCCGGCACACTGGTGAATCTGGCCGCCGGTGGGGGCGAGCGCTCGGCGGTGCGGTTCGGCCATCCGTCCGGCACGCTGCGGGTGAGCGCCGAGGCGGTCCTGGGCGATGGCCAGTGGCGCGTTGCCAAGGCCGGCATGAGCCGCAGCGCACGCGTGCTGATGGAAGGCTGGGTGCGGGTGCCGGCCTAGTGTTGCATTCTGCTCGCGCGTGCTGGAGTTACCCGCCTTTTTCGGGTTATGATTGCCCTTCGGTGGTTGCTAGATTGCAACTCGGCGGACAATCACAACTTACAGCCTGCTTGCCTCAACGATGGACGGATTCACGACCCCGCAAGTTCCCGATGTCCCGGATGCCGGTATGCTCAAGCCGAGCCTGGCCGGCTTGCGCCGTACGGTGCGCGAGCAGCGCGCCATTTTCGAACACGCGCCGGTCGGCATCGCGGTAACGCAGCCCGACCAGATCCGTTCGTTCAACCCGCGCCTGGGCGAGATGTTCGGCTATGCGCAGGATGAAGTCGATGCACTCTCGCCGCAGGCCGTATGCATCTCTCCCGAGGCCTACCAGGCGCTGATCGGCGAGGCCTTCACCGTGCTGGCGCGCGGCGAGATGTTTGAAAAGAGCGAGCAGCAGTTTCGCCGCCGCGACGGCTCGACCTTCTGGGCGCGCCTGCGCGGCTGCGCCGTCGAACCCGGCAACCGCGGCGCCGGCACGATCTGGATCGTCGAGGACGTGACCCAGGCGCGCCAGGCGGCCAGCGAAATGCAGGCGATCATGACCAACGCGTCGATCGGCGTCATGTTCACCCGCAACCGCGTGATCCGGCGCGCCAATCCCGCTTTTTGCACGATGTTCGGCTACACCGAAGAAGAGCCGATCGGCGTCTCCACGCGCGTGCTGTACCCGGACGAAGATGCCTACCGCGCGCTGGGCGCCGACGCCTACCCCCAGTTGGGCAATGGCCAGCCGTTCCGCACCGAGCGGATCCTGGTGCGCAAGGACGGGGCGCCGGCCTGGGTCCAGATGATCGGCTACCAGGTCAATCCGCTCGACCCCGACAAAGGCACGATCTGGATGCTCGAGGACCGCACCCGCGAAAAGGGCGACGAGCAGTCGCTGCGCGAAGCGCTGCTGGAAAACCGGGCGATCCTCAACAACGCGGTGCTGGGCATCGCCGTCGTCGAGAAGGGCCGTACGCTGCACTGCAACCGCAAGATGGAAGAGCTGTTCGGCGCGCCGCCGGGCGGCATGGATGGCAATCCGGTGCGCGCGCTGTACCCCGACCAGGCCGGCTGGATGGTGGCGCGCGAACTGTCCGAGACCCAGTTCGCGCAAGGCCTGGCCCACATGGCCGAGCACGAACTGGTGCGGCGCGACGGCACGCGGTTCTGGGCGCGCCTGTCGGGCCGGCTGTTCGACGCGGCCCATACGCGCGGTCGCAGCGTCTGGCTGGTGGACGACGTCACGGCCCAGCGCGAAGCGGCCGACACGGTGCGCCGCGCGCGCGACGAACTCGAGGTGCGCGTGGCCGAGCGCACCGCCGAACTGGCCGGCGCCAACGCGCTGCTGCAAGAAGAAATCAACGAGCGGCGCCAGGCCGAGGCGCGCGTGCACCACATGGCCTATCACGACAGCCTCACCGGCCTGCCCAACCGCGCCATGCTGTCCGACCGGCTTGACGCCGCCATGCGCAGCGTGGCCAGCGGCGACGAGGCGCACAAGGGCGCCGGCCTGGCGCTGATGTTCCTCGACCTCGACCGCTTCAAGACGATCAACGATTCGCTGGGCCATCTGGTCGGCGACCAGCTGCTGCGCGAAGTCGCGCGCCGGCTGGTGCGGGCGGTGCGTCCGGGCGACCTGGTGGCGCGCCTCGGTGGTGACGAATTCGTCGTGCTGCTGCCCGGGGTCGACGACGCCGGCGCTGCCGCGATCATCGGCGACGGGATCATCGAAGCGCTGGCTTCGCCCTGCGCGATCGAGGGCCGCAGCCTGCACATCTCGCCATCGATCGGCATCTGCCTGTATCCGCAGGACGGCGGCGACGTCGACACCCTGATGCGCCACGCCGATGCTGCGATGTACCAGGCCAAGGCGGCCGGGCGCAATAATTACCAGTTTTTCACCGAGCGCATGAACCAGGCCGCGGCGCGCCACTTCGACCTTGAATCAAGTCTGCGCGGCGCGCTGGCGCGCGGTGAATTCGAGTTGCACTACCAGCCGATCATGTGCACCGTCACGCGCCGCGTGCGCGCGCTCGAGGTGCTGCTGCGCTGGCGCCGCGCCGGCGGCGAACCGGTGGGGCCGGACGAATTCATTCCGATTCTCGAAGAGAGCGGCATGATCATGGCGGTGGGCGAGTGGGTGATTCGCACCGCGTGCGTGCAGAACCAGTTGTGGAAGAGCGAAGGGCTGGACGTGGTGCCGCTTGCGATCAACCTGTCGGCGCGCCAGTTCACGCATCACGGTCTGGTCGACTCGATCCGCGGCATCGTGCACGAGACCGGGATCGACGCGGGCCTGGTCGAATTCGAGATCACCGAGACGGCCCTGATGCAGCATGGCGGCCAGACGCTCGAGACGCTGCGCCAGATGAACGCGATGGGGATGTGCTTGTCGATCGACGACTTCGGCACCGGTTACTCCAGCCTGGCCTACCTGAAGCGCTTCCCGGTCCGCAAGATCAAGATCGACCGCGCCTTCGTGCGCGAGCTGGAAGTGAGCGCCGAGGATCGCGCCATCGTGGCGGCGGTGATGGCGCTGGCGAACAGCCTGCAACTGTCGGTGGTGGCCGAAGGCGTCGAGACGGAAGGGCAGTACGCCCTGCTGCGTTCGTTCGGGTGCCAGTTCGCGCAGGGCTATCTGTTTGCGCGGCCGTTGCCGGCTGCGCAGGTGGGCAGGCTGCTGGCGGGTTAGCCGGTCAGCGCGGCCAATGTGGCGACCACGGGCGCATGGTCCGACGGCTGCTCCCATTTGCGCGTCTCGCGGTCGATGTGGCACGCAGTGCAGCGCTCGGCCAGGGCCTTGGACAGCAGGATGTGATCGATGCGCAGCCCGCGGTTGCGGCGAAACGCCATCTGGCGATAGTCCCACCAGCTGTATTGTTTGTCGGGCTGCTCGAACAGGCGGAACGCGTCCGAAAGGCCCAGCGCCATCAATGCCTGCAGCGCGCCGCGTTCGGGCAGAGAGAAATGGATCCGGCCTTCCCATTCGGCCACGTCGTGCACGTCGCGCGCCTCGGGCGCGATATTGTAGTCGCCGAGGATCGCGAACTGCGGATGCGCGGCCATCTCGGCGGCCACCCATGTCTGCAAGGCTTCCAGCCAGGCCAGCTTGTAGGCGTATTTGTCGGAACCGACTTCCTGCCCGTTCGGCACATACGCGCAGATAAAACGCACGCCGCCGATCGTCGCGGCCAGCAGGCGCTGCTGCGGATCGTCGAAGTGCGGATTGTTGCGCACCACATCCTCGAGCGGCAACCTGGACAGGATCGCCACGCCGTTATAGGTCTTTTGGCCAGAGAACGCGACCTGGTAGCCGGCAGCGTTCAGCTCGGCGACGGGGAACTTATCGTCGGTCAGCTTGGTCTCTTGAATGCAGAGCACATCAACGGGATTGGTCTCAAGCCATTGCAGCAAATGTGCAAGGCGCACTTTCAGGGAATTCACATTCCAGGTAACAATTTTCATCGATCTTTATACGGTTAAGTAGGCTGTGTTGCTTGTAACTCACGGTTGTGCAGGGCATTTGCTTGCCAACGAGCTATTATTAACGAAATTACCGGATTGATTACGCATCTTGCATGAAACAACGGTAGAGTTATGGAAGCTTGGTTGGTATAATTGCAACAACCGATAACATTATTGATTAATAGCTTTCCAAATAGTATTGCCCGAATGCTGCATCAAGACTATAACTAGTTGAGTCTGGTAATCGTCACTGACGCGCGGCAGCATACAAGAATTACTTTTTGGTAATAATAAAATTGCGTACGTGCAACTTTCATTGTACCATTGGCGGGTCGCGGAGCAGGATTGGTCGAGCGCTCACACCGTTGTCGGCGTCCATCGACGTGCGCTAGTGGTATTATTGTGAAATATTGCGTTTCAGGAGTTCATCATCCGAACGCAGATTTGAAAAGGACAGAAATGCGCAGTGCATTTGAAGCATGGGCTCAGCGTGAAGGCCATATCGTTCGCCGCCGTGAAGACAAGCCCGAGGAATACCTCGTTTTTGAAACCCAGCGTCGTTGGGTGATCTGGCAAGCAGCCCTGGCGCATGGCGCCAAGACCGCGGCCGAGTCGCCGTCGAAGTTCGGCAAGGACGGCAGCCCTGCGCCAGCCATCGCGCCGGACGAGGCGGCAGTGCGCAACAGCGTGCTGAACGAAGTGCTGGACGCCTTCAGCGAACTGGACGAGACCGCCGGGATGGAAGGCGTGCTCAAGGTCATCCAGGGTCTGAAGAAAAAGCAGAAGGCCGAGGCCGAAAAGGTCTGAGGCCCACGCCAGATGCGTTACCGCCACTACAAGGGCGGCATCTACGAACTGGTGTGTGAGGCGTTGCTGGAAGCCGACCACACCCCGGTCATCGTGTACCGGGATGAGGGCGGCGCCATCTGGGTGCGTCCACGTGCTGCATTCTTCGACAGTGTCACCGTTGGTGATGCGGTCCAGCCTCGCTTTGCGCCGCTGGACTGAATTCCTCCTTCAGTAATTGCGCGTCGCTGCCGTTAAAGAAGCATTCGCTTCTCGATGGTTGCCATGTTGCCTTTTTTCCGCCCCCTTGTTTTATCCGCGCTTGCCCTCCTGGGCGGCTGTGCGACCATGTCCGATTCCCCGACGCAGCAGCTCGAAGTACGCGCCGTGCTCGATTATCGCGAGATCGGTGGCGTCGGTTGCATCCTGAGCAATGACGCGGGGCGCTGGTACGTGGTCGCCCCGGGCCGCGTGACGGTCACCCGCAACAAGGGGCCGCTGTCGATCAGTTGCAAAAAACGCGACGTGGCCACTGCTGCCGAGACGGTGCGGGCGCAGCTCGATACGGGCAACCTGGTTGGCAACGTGGTCACGACTGCCGGGATCGGGCACTACGTCGACCGGTATTCGGGCGCGGGTTATGGTTATCCGGCCATACTCACCGTGCTGATGCAGCCGGCTGAAAAAACCGCGGCGGCGGCGGCGGCCGATCCGGTGGCGACGCGGATGTTCTGAGGCTGGCAAGCCACCGAATCGGCCCTTTCCGATAGCCCAAAAACGTCGTTCCCGCGCAAGCGGGAACGACGGTTTTAAAGCTGAATTACTGGCGGGCAGTCGTGGACTGCCCGAATGTTCATTGCACGCGATTCATCAGGAACGTCGTCAGCAGCGGCACCGGACGACCGGTCGCGCCCTTGGCGGCGCCCGACTTCCAGGCGGTGCCGGCGATATCCAGGTGGGCCCAGGTGTACTTGCGGGTGAAGTTCTCCAGGAAGCACGCGGCCGTGATCGACGCGGCGCCAGGGGTGCCGATATTGGCCAGGTCGGCGAAGTTCGACTTGAGCTGGTCGTTGTAGATCTCGCCGAGCGGGAAGCGCCAGGCCACGTCGCCGGCTTGCTTGCCGGCGTTCAGCAGCTCGTCGGCCAGCGCGTCGTGCGCGGCGTCGTCGCGGGTGAACAGGCCGCTCGTGTGGTGGCCCAGAGCCACGATGCACGCGCCCGTCAGCGTGGCGATGTCGACCACGACTGCCGGCTTGAAGCGCTCGGCATAGCTCAGCGCATCGCACAGCACCAGGCGGCCTTCGGCGTCGGTGTTGAGGATTTCAATGGTGGTGCCGTTCATCGCGGTGACGATGTCACCCGGCTTGGCGGCGCGACCCGACGGCATGTTCTCGCAGGCGACGACGATGCCGATCACGTTGAGTTTCAGGTCCATCTCGCCAATGGCGCGGAAGGTGCCCAGCACCGAGCCGGCGCCGCACATATCGTATTTCATCTCGTCCATGCTCGGACCCGGCTTGATGGAGATACCGCCCGAGTCGAACGTGATGCCCTTGCCGACCAGGACCACCGGCGCGTCCTTCGACTTGCCGCCGTTGTGGCGCAGGACGATGAACTTCGGCGCCTCTTCGCTGCCGCGCGCCACTGCCAGGAAGCTGCCCATCTTGAGTGCTTCGAGCTGCTTGCGCTCCAAAACCTCGATGTCGAAGCCGAAGTCGTCGGCCAGCTTGCGTGCAGTCTGGGCCAGGTAGGTCGGGGTGCAGATGTTCGGCGACAGGTTGCCCAGGTCGCGCGTCAGGTTCATGCCGTTGGCAATCGCTGCCGCCTGCGCCAGGGCGGCCTTGGCGCCATTGGCGTCCGGGGCGGCGATGACGACCTTGCGCACGCCGGCAAGCGCCGGTTCTTTTTTGCTTTTCTGGGCATCGGTACGGTATTCGGTGTCGCTCGAGGCCAGCACCAGTGCCTGCAGCGCCCAGTTCGCGTTGCGTTCTTTCACGCTCTCGAGCGGGAATGCGATAATGGCGTCCGTGGAACCCAGCGTGGCGAACATTTTCAGGGCGGCGGTTGCCCCCGTGGTGAAGCTTTTCTGGGAGATGACTTCGTCGGCGCCCAGGCCGACGAGCAGCACGCGCGCAGCAGCAACGCCGGCCACGCCGCGCAGCAGCAGGGTTGAACCAGGCTTGCCGCTGATGTCGCCGGACTTGACCGCCGCGCTGATGTCGCCATTCACGTCGAGTGCTTTCGCTGCAGCCGACAATTTTTTATTTTCGAACACCGCCACTGCCACACAGCCGGTTTTCGCCGCTGCCAGGGTGTTTTTTGTGTCGAATGCTTTTATGCTAAAGTCCATTTGGTTCTCCGATGTGTTGTTCGCGGCGGACTGCCTAATCTGCAATTATAACGACTCTATTGAATGATCTTCCGACGTTCCCTGCAACGTGAGTTGGCAAGCGCCGCTGGCGCGACCTTCACGGTGCTGTTCTCCATTCTTGTTACCTGGACCCTGATCGCCATCCTCGGCCGGGCGGCGGGCGGCAAGGTCGCGTCGAGCGACGTGCTGGCGCTGATCGTGTTCCGTAGCGCCGAGCTGCTGCCGATCATCCTCATCCTCACCTGCTTCATCGCCGTCGTCGCCGCCGTCACGCGCAGCTATCGCGATTCCGAAATGGTCGTCTGGTTCGCGTCCGGCCAATCGCTGCTGGCGTGGATCCGGCCGGTGCTCACGCTCGGCCTGCCGATGGTGTTCGTGGTGGCCGCGCTCTCGCTCGTCGTCACGCCATGGGCCAAGATGAAGAGCGCCGAATTCGTCGAGCGCTTCCAGAAACGCGAAGACCTGCAGCGCGTCGCGCCGGGCCAGTTCCGCGAATCGAGCTCGAATGACCGCGTATTCTTTGTCGAGCGCAGCGCCGAAGGCACGACCGTGGTGCAGAACGTGTTCGTCAACAGCGTCGATGGCAACGAGCACTCGGTGGTAGTGGCCAAGCAGGGCGTGATCGAAACAGACGGCAAGGGCGGCCAGTTCCTCGTGCTGAGCAACGGGCGCCGCTACGAAGGTATTCCGGGCCAGGCGAATTTCCAGACGATGGAGTTCGAGCGTTACAGCATGCGCGTGGCCACGCAGGCCCCGATGCTGGGGGCCGACATCCCGGTGGCGGCGTTGTCCACGCCGGCGCTGCTGCTCGCGCCGAATCGCTTTACCCAGGCCGAACTGCTGGCGCGCATCGCCGCACCGATTACCTGCCTGATCCTGATGCTGCTGGCCATTCCGCTCGGCTTCGTCAATCCGCGCGCCGGTTCGTCGGCCAACATGATTCTGGCGCTGTTGATCTTCTTCACCTACAACAACCTGGTGCGGCTGTCCGAAGCGAGCGTCAAGCAGGGCAAGCTCGCCTTTGCCATGGGCTGGTGGCCGCTGCACCTGTTCGCGCTGCTGTGCGTGGCGGGCCTGTTCGCCTGGCGCCTGAACGTGAACCACCCGTATCACCCGCTGGTGCTGATCGGGGCCTTGAAGCGCCGCCTGCGCAAACCGCAGCCATTGCACAAGCGTGAAGAGGCAGCCGTCGAATGAAAATCCTCCAGCGTTACTTCGCAATCAACATCTTCCAGGCGGTGGCATTCGTGCTGGCCGCGTTCCTGGCGCTGGTCGCCTTCATGGACCTGACCAGCATCCTGCCATCGGTCGGCAAGAACGACTTCGGCATGCAGCACGCGTTCCTGTACGTGCTGCTGCTCGTGCCGGGCAATGTGTACCAGGTAATGCCGGTGGCCGCGCTGATCGGCACCATCTACACGATGGCGCAGTTTGCCTCGAGCTCCGAGTTCACCATCATGCGCGCCTCGTCGATGTCGACCCGGCAGGCCGCCTGGATGCTGTTTAAAATCGGCGCGGTCTTCGTGGTGGTGGCCTTCGTGTTTGGTGAACTGATCACGCCGCGCACCGCGCCCATCGCCGAGCGCATGCGCCTGACGGCAAAGGGCGGCTCGATTTCGGCCGAGTTCCGCTCGGGGATGTGGACCAAGGACAGCGTGCACGAGAACGGCGTGCGCGGCACGATTACCGGCTCGCGTTTCTTCAATGTGCGCCGCATCGCGGCCGACGGCCAGCTCGAAGATGTGCGTCTCTACGAGTTCGACAACAATATGCGCATGCGTTCGCTCGTGACGGCGGCGCGCGGCACCTACGGCGGCAACAACACGTGGCGCCTGACCGATGTTACCGAAACGATGTTCACCAACAGCCGCGAGCTGCCGGTGCCCGGTTCGGCCGTGCCGGCCGGGCAGACCATCCAGAGCACATACGGGCAAGAGACCGCGTCGATCGCCACACGCAAGCTGGCCAGCTACACGCTGGCATCCGAGATCACGCCGAAGATCCTGTCGGTGTCGCGCTCCGACCCCGAGCGCATGTCGGCCGCCGAACTGGCCGTCTACACGCGCCACCTGGCCGAGAACCGGCAAGAGACCGAGCGCTTCAAGGTCGCGTTCTGGAAAAAAGTCATCGATCCTTTTTCGATTTTTGTCCTGATGGCGCTGGCGCTGCCGTTCGCCTACCTGCACACGCGCAGCGGCGGCGTGAGCCTGAAGATCTTCATCGGCATCATGATCGGCGTGAGCTTCCTGCTGATCAACTCGTTGTTCTCGCACCTCGGGGTGCTGACCATCCTGCCGGCGTTCTTCACGGCGCTGGCGCCCAGCCTGTTATTCCTGCTGATGGCGCTTGGGGCGCTGTGGTGGGTGGAGCGACACTGATGACACGTGGCCTGATCCTGTTTGCCCACGGCGCGCGCGCCGCGTCGTGGGCCGTGCCGTTCGAGCGCCTGCGCGATCAAACGCGCGAGCGTGTGCCGGCGGCGGCGGTGGAACTGGCGTTTCTGGAGTTGATGACGCCGAGCCTGCCCGACACCATCGACACCATGCGCGCGCGCGGCATCGACGACATTACGGTGGTGCCGGTGTTTTTGGGGAAGGGTGGTCACTTGCTGCGCGATTTGCCGGCGCTGTGCGATACGGTGCGCGCGGCGCATCCGGGTTTGCGGCTGAACGTGGCCGGCGCAATCGGGGAAGATCCCGGCGTGCAGAAGGCGATGACGGATTACTGCGTCAATTCGCTGGGGTGACGCTCGGCTGACTTAGCGCGGCTGGTGCTCGCGCAGCGCCAGGGCTTCACCCATCATGACCAGCACCGGGCCATGACCGGGCTCCAGCCCGCGCGCCAGGTCGGTCAGCGTCAAGCGCAGGATGCGTTCGTCAAGACGGCTGCAATTTTCCACCACCACGACGGGTAGATCGGCACGGCGGCCTTCGGCCAACAGGCGTTCTGCGGTAGCAGCCGCTTCGCGCCCGCCCATATACTGGACCAGCGTGTCGGTTTCAGGCAAGGCTGGGTGGTCCGGCTCGTCGGGCGCGGTGCTCGACGTGAAGAACGCCACGCTGCGCGCGACGCCGCGTTTGGTGAGCGGCTGCTTGGTGGCCGCTGCGGCAGCGACGGCGGTGGTAATCCCTGGCACCACTTCGACCTCGATGCCTTCGGCTTCGAGTGCTCGCAGTTCTTCATCGGCGCGCCCGAACAGCATCGGATCGCCGCCTTTCAGGCGCACGACCAGTGCGTACTTGTGCGCGCATTCGACTAACTGGCCATTGATGACGGTCTGCGCCATCGAGCGCTGGCCCGACCGTTTGCCGACCGAGATTTTATCGGCCCGCTCGCACAGCGCCAGCATCTCGGGCGTGACCAGCGCGTCGTACAGCACCACGTCGGCGGCGGCCAGCAGGCGTGCGCCGCGCACCGTGATCAGGTCGGCCGCGCCGGGGCCCGCTCCCACCAGATAGACTTTGCCCAGCGCCGCCATACGTTCCCTGTTTTGTTACGCGTCGATGCGAATCATACCTGCGGCGACAGTCTGGTGGGTGACTTCGTCGATCAGGATGAAGGCGCCGGTCGCGCGGATCGCATCGTAGGCATCGGCAGCCAGCGGCTGCTGCACGTTCAACTGCACGCGGGCGATGTCGTTGAGCTTGAGGCCCTCGGCCGGGTGACGCTCTTGCGTGTTCACGTCAAGCAGCGTATCGATGCGTGCGAACTTGGCCGCCGTCTGGCGCGTGCCGTGCTTGAGCCAGTACTTGCGGCGCAGGTCGAGCGGCTCGTCGGCCATCCAGCACACGTCGGCCGTCACCTGCTTGAGCAGGGTGGCCGGCTGCGTGCTACCGGCCAGCATGTCGCCGCGCGAGACGTCCACGTATTCGTTCAGCACCAGCGTGACCGACTGGCCGGCCGTCGCAAAATCCAGCGAGCCGTCGAACGTGACGATCTCTTTGACCGTCGCGCTCTGGCCGGAAGGCTGCACGACCAGCGTGTCGCCCACCTTGACCGCGCCCGATTCGATGCGGCCCATATAGCCACGGAAGTCCTTGGCCGCATGGCCGTTGTGGCGCGCCACCAGTTGTACAGGGAAGCGGAATGGGGCGCTGTGCGCTTCGTCGTAGACCGACAGCGATTCGAGCAGGTCGATCAGCGTCGGGCCGGCGTACCACGGCGTGTTGCTCGATGCGGTGACCACGTTGTCGCCGGTGAGGGCCGACAGCGGGATCGCGGTGATGTCCTTCAGGCCCAGCGACCTGGCGAACGCCAGGTATTCCTTGACGATGCGGTCGTAGATCGACTGGTCGTAATCGATCAGGTCCATCTTGTTCACGGCCACCACGACGTGCTCGATCTGCAGCAGCTTGGCAATCGTCGAATGGCGTTTCGTCTGCGTGAGCAAATCGACGCCACCGTCTTCGCGCAGCGTGACCTTCGACACGTCGATCAGGATGATGACGGCGTCGGCGGTCGACGCGCCCGTGACCATATTGCGCGTGTACTGTTCATGGCCCGGCGTGTCGGCGATGATGAACTTGCGCTTGGGCGTGGCGAAGTAGCGGTAGGCCACGTCGATGGTGATGCCCTGTTCGCGCTCGGCTTCGAGGCCGTCGGTCAGCAGCGACAGGTCGATCGTGTCGCCCACGGTGCGCTTGTGCTTGGCGCGCGAGACGGCTGCCAGCTGGTCGGCGAAGATGCCCTTGCTGTCGAACAGCAGGCGGCCGATCAGCGTGCTCTTGCCATCGTCGACCGAGCCAGCCGTGATGAAGCGCAGCAGACTGCGGTTGGCCTTGGTGTCGGCGTTGAGGTCATTCATGGCGTTCATCAGAAGTATCCTGCTTTCTTGCGTTTTTCCATCGAGGCTTCGGAAGTCTGGTCATCCATCCGCGTCGCGCCCCGTTCGGTGACGTCGGTGATGGCGGTTTCGGCGATGATGTCGGCCAGCGAATCGGCGCTGGAAGCCACCGGGCAGGTGCACGAGATATCGCCCACGGTCCGGAAGCGCACGGTGCGGTTCTCGACCGTTTCGCCGTCACGGGCCGGGGTCAGTGGCGTGAGCGGCACCAGCAGGCCGTTGCGTTCGATGACGTCGCGCTGGTGCGCGAAATAGATCGACGGCAGCGCCAGCTTTTCGCGGGCGATGTATTGCCACACGTCGAGCTCGGTCCAGTTGGAGATCGGGAACACGCGCATGTTCTCGCCCGGATGGACGCGGGTGTTATACAGGTCCCACAGCTCGGGGCGCTGGGCTTTCGGGTCCCATTGGCCGAATTCGTCGCGGAACGAAAAGATGCGTTCCTTGGCGCGGGCTTTTTCTTCGTCGCGGCGCGCGCCGCCGATGCAGGCGTCGAAGCCGTGCTCGGCAATGGTTTCCAGCAGCGTGACGGCCTGGGCCGCGTTGCGCGAGTCGGTGGCGGGGTTGCGCAGGCGCACCGTGCCGCGCCGGATCGATTCCTCGACGCTGCCCACGATCAGGCGCTCGCCCAGTTCGGCGGCGCGGGCGTCGCGGAAGGCGATCACTTCATCGAAATTGTGACCGGTGTCGATGTGCACGAGCGGGAATGGGAAGCTGCCCGGACGGAAGGCTTTTTCGGCCAGGCGCAGCAGAACCACGGAATCCTTGCCGCCCGAGAACAGCAGGGCGGGGTTGCTGCATTCGGCCGCCACTTCGCGCAGGATGTGGATCGCTTCGGATTCCAGCGCGTCCAGGTGGGCGGCGTTTACTTCGCTAAAAATATTCTCGGTAACAGATGTCATGGCTGTGCCTGTTCTTGTGTGGGCCGCCGCTTAAGCGGCCACGGATTTGATGCGAATAAGTTTGCCGTCAACCACGTGCAACCCGCATTCTTTCGATTCCGGGTTTTCCCACCACCAGCGGCCGGCGCGGACATCTTCGCCTGGTTGCACGGCGCGGGTGCACGGTTCGCAGCCGATCGACGGGAAGCCCCGGTCGTGCAGCGCGTTGTATGGTACTTGATGCGCATGTAAATATTCCCAGACGTTCTCTTCGCTCCAGTCGGTCAGCGGATTGAACTTCTGCATGGCGTGGCCCAGGTCGTCCTCTTGCACCGCCAGTTCGGCGCGCGTGGCCGACTGCGCGCGGCGCTGGCCCGTGATCCAGGCGCGCTTGCCGGCCAGCGCACGGCCGAGCGGCTCGACCTTGCGGATGCGGCAGCACTCCTTGCGCATGTCCACGCTCTCGTAGAACGCGTTCAGGCCGTTTTGCGCGACATAGCGCTCGACCGCCAGCGGATCGGGGCGGTACAGGGCGATGTCGACGTCGTACGTTTCTTTCACACGGTCGATCATGGCCAGCGTCTCGGCATGCAGGCGGCCAGTCTCGAGCGAGAAGATCGCGATGGGCAAGTTCGCCTTCAGGATCAGGTCGGTCAGCACCATGTCTTCGGCTGCCAGGCTCGATGCGAATACGGCCGGCGTGAAATCGCGGGCAATACGCTCCAGGATCGCGTGGGTATCAGCCACGCGTTGGTGCAGGTCGCTCATGGCTGGCTCCTAGCTGGCTTGCGTGTCGGCAGACGTTTCGCGAGCAGCGCGGCGGAACAGCGGCACCGGGTTGTCGACCGACGCCTGGTAGGTTTCCGAAAACACCGATAAGCCCTTGAGCGCATCGTGGATGCTGCGGTCCTGGCGCGTGGCGTAGGCATCGAAGCCGCAGCGGTACATCTGGAACAGCTGGTCGCGCAGCACGTCGCCAATGGCGCGCAGTTCGCCCGTCCAGCCCAGCCGGCGGCGCAGGTTGAACGCGGTCGAGTAGCCACGGCCATCGGTGAACTTCGGGAAGTCCACGGCGATCACGGCGAAACGGTCCAGATCGGCCTTGAGGGCCTCGGCACGTTCGTCCGGCGCGAGCCACACGCCGAGCGCGGCGCGCTGGCTCAGAGCCTCGCGCTGGGCCAGCCAGACGGTGAGCGGCACGATGATCTTGCCGGCCGGGATCTCGACGGTCTCGGCTTCTTGTCCTTCGTCCAGGCGCAGCACGCTCCAGTCGTCCTCGACGACTGCGCGACCCTTGATGATGTGTGGGTGAGCATTAAGCATACTGATCTTCCTTGGCTGGTTCGCCCGCCGGAATCGGCGTGGCATACACATATTCCTTGAACGGGGCAATGCCCAGGCGGCCCACGGTGTCGACGAAGCGCTCACCCTCGATACGACATTGGACATAGGTTTCGAGCAGGCGGCCGATGACTTCGGGCATCTGCGGGGCCGAGAACGACGGGCCGATGATCTTGCCGATCGCCGACGTATTGCCCTGCGCGCCGCCAATCGACACCTGGTACCACTCGCTGCCGTCTTTATCGACGCCGAGGATGCCGATATTGCCAACGTGGTGGTGACCGCAGGCATTGATGCAGCCCGAGATGTTCAGTTCGATGTCGCCGATATCGTGCTGGAAGTCGAGGTCGTCGAAGCGTTCGGCAATGGCGGCCGCGATCGGCAGCGACTTCGCATTCGCCAGCGAGCAAAAGTCGCCGCCAGGGCAGGCGATAATGTCGGTGAGCAAGCCGATATTCGGCGTCGCCAGGCCCTGCGACTTGAGCAACTGCCACAGCTCGAACAACTGGCTTTGTTCGACGTCGGCCAGCACGAGGTTCTGCTCGTGGGTCACGCGCACCTCGCCGAAGCTGAACCGGTCGGCCAGGTCGGCGACGAAATCGAGTTGGCCGTCGGTGGCGTCGCCCGGCGGCACGCCGGTTTTCTTCAGCGACAGCAGCACGGCGGCGTAACCCGGCACCTTGTGCGGCTTCACGTTGCGATCGAGCCAGTTGGCGAAAGGTTTACTGTCTGGTTGCGAAGCGACCACGTCCATATTTTCAAGGGTGCGATAGCCGTGCGGCTGGAACCACTTGGCAACGCGGTCGAACTCTTCCTGCGTCAGCGTCTCGGGGCCATCCTTCAGATCGGCCCATTCGGCTTCGACCTGGCGCGTGAATTCCTCGACACCCATGGCCTTGAGCAGGATCTTGATGCGGGCCTTGTACTTGTTGTCGCGGCGACCGTTCTGGTTGTACACGCGCATCACGGCTTCGGTGTACGTCAGCAGGTGCCGCCACGGCAGGAATTCGCGGATCACGCTGCCCAGGATCGGCGTGCGGCCCATGCCGCCGCCGGCCATGAATTTGAAGCCCACTTCGCCGGCCTCGTTGTAGACCACGGTCAAGCCGATATCGTGCACGGCAATGGCGGCGCGGTCTTCCACGGCGCCATTGATCGCCACCTTGAACTTGCGGGGCAGGGCGGCAAACTCTGGGTGGAACGTGCTCCACTGACGCAGAATTTCGGCAAATGGACGTGGATCGATGATCTCGTCGGCAGCGACACCAGCGAACTCGTCGGTAGTGATATTGCGGATGCAATTGCCTGAGGTCTGGATGGCGTGCATCTCGACCGAGGCCAGGTCGGCCAGGATGTCTGGCGTCTGTTCGAGTTCGATCCAGTTATATTGGATGTTCTGGCGCGTGGTGAAGTGGCCGTAGCCGCGGTCGTAGGTGCGGGCAATGTGGCCGAACATGCGTACCTGGGCGCTCGAGAGCAGGCCGTACGGCACGGCCACGCGCAGCATATAGGCGTGACGCTGCATGTACAGGCCGTTCTGCAGGCGCAGCGGCACGAATTCTTCTTCGAGCAACTCACCGCTCAGGCGGCGCGCAACCTGATCGCGGTACTGGGCGATGCGCTCGCGCACGATGAGATGGTCATACTGGTCGTAACGATACATGGGCTTGTTCCAGTAAGGGCAGATACGGCGCGCCCATTAAATAATGTTCCGATGATACGTAGGTCGGCTTATATTCCAAACTACGGATAATTTATTTGCTTATATACGTAACCCGAATAAGCATCTTAAAATGCTGTTCGCAGATCCAACAAGAATATTTCCAGAATGAACCTCCATCAGCTGCGCTTCGTGCGCGAGGCCGTGCGCCAGAACTACAACCTGACCGACGCGGCCAAATCGCTGTTTACGTCGCAGCCGGGGGTCTCGAAGGCGATCATCGAGCTGGAAGAAGAGCTTGGCGTGGATATTTTCACCCGCCACGGCAAGCGCATCCGGGGTCTGACCGAGCCGGGCCGCCTGGTGCTGGAGTCGGTCGAGCTGATCATGCAAGAGATCGAGAGCCTCAAGCGCATCGGCAAGGAATACGCAGCCCACGACAGCGGCAGCTTCACGATTGCCACCACGCACACCCAGGCCCGCTACATGCTGCCGAAGGTGGTGCAGGCCTTCATGCTGAAGTACCCCAAGGTGCGCCTGTCGCTGTTGCAGGGTAATCCGAAGCAGATCGCCGACATGGTCAAGAGCGACCAGGCCGACCTGGCCATCGCCACCGAGGCCATCACGACCATCGACGGCCTGGTCACGCTGCCGGCCTACCAGTGGGAGCACGTGGTGGTGGCCCCGCCGGATCACCCGCTGTTCAAGTCGCGCGCCATTTCGCTCGAAGAAATCGCCAGCTACCCGATCATCACGTATGATGCCGCCTTCGCCGGGCGCAGCAAGATCGACCACGCCTTCGGCCTGCGCAGCCTGAAACCAGACGTATTGCTGGAAGCGATCGACGCCGACGTGATCAAGACCTATGTCGAGCTGGGCATGGGCATCGGCATCATTGCCGGCATGGCCTACGATGCCGAGCGCGACCGCGGACTGCGCGCGCTTCCCGTGGGCCACCTGTTCGGCATGAACACCTCGCGCGTGGCGATCAAGCAGGGCGCCTACCTGCGCAGCTATGTGTATACCTTCATCGAACTGCTGGCGCCGACCCTCAACCGCAAGATGGTCGAGTCTGCGATGCGCGGTGGAGAAAACTACGAACTTTGATGCACAACGACATTTCAATGGAAACACCGATGGACAAGAATCCGGTTATCGCCTACTACGACAGCATTGCCGCCCACTATGACAACGCCGCCGCCGAAGTGGCCGACGAGCAGCTGGAAGACCTGGACGAGGCGCGCGAGCAGATTTCCACGCTCCTGACCGGCCACCGCATCCTGGAACTGGGTTGCGGCAGCGGCGCCTGGACCGAAGTGCTGGCCGAGACTGCCGAATCGATCGTTGCCACCGACGCCAGCGCCGCGATGCTCGAGCTGGCGCAGATGCACGGCGAAGACCTGGACAATGTCGAATACCGCCTGATGGATGCGCTGGCGCTGCCGGACGACCTGGGCACGGGCGACGACAAATTCACGGCCGTGTTCCTGGGCGGCCTGTGGGCGCACCTGACCCGCAAGCAGCAGGATGACCTGCTGCAAACGCTGAAAAAGCGCCTGGGCAAGGATGTGCTGCTGGTGCTGTTCGACGACAACTACGTGGAAGGCGAGAGCGCCGTCACCGTGCGCACCGACTTGCTGGGCAACACCCACGAATTCCAGCTCGACGCTGACGGCAAGCAGCATGAACTGGTCAAGAACTACCCGACCGACAGTGCTTTGCGCAAACGCGTGGGCGTGGCCGGCCGCGAGATCCGGGTGGCGCGCTGGGAGTTTTATTGGGTGCTGACCTGCCGGTTGAAATAAGCATGCAGATCTGGGTCGATGCCGATGCCTGTCCGGCGGTCATCAAGGACATCCTGTTCCGGGTGGCCGAACGCACGCAACTGAACGTCACGCTGGTGGCGAACCAGTTGATGCGTGTACCGGGTTCGCGCTTCATCCGCGCGCTGCAGGTGCCGGCCGGGGCCGATGTGGCCGATGCCGAGATCGTCGAGCGCGTCCAGCCTGGCGACATCGTCGTGACCGGCGACATCCCGCTGGCAGCGCTGGTGCTCGACAAGGGTGGCCTGCCGCTCAATCCGCGCGGCGACTGGTACACCAAGGACACGATCGCGCAGCAACTGACGATGCGCGCGTTCATGGAAGAGCTGCGTGGCAGCGGGGTGGACACGGGCGGGCCGGCGGCATTCAGCCAGGCCGACAGCCGCAATTTCGCCAACGCGCTGGATCGGGCGCTGGCGAAGCGGAAGTAAGCCGGCACTGCGGCACATTCACAATCTTTGTTCGCCCTCAGACCGTCGTTCCCGGCCTGCGCGCACTGCTGTCCGGGATATTCATACGCAAAAGTATGCACGTCATTCCCGCGCAGGCGCACTGCTGTCCGGAATAATTTGCTTGACTTAGGAACTAGGGGTTGCAGGCATTGGTTTACGAGGGTTAACCTCGGTTTGCCGACTTAAAAACCAAACCTGCAACATGTACAGC
>NZ_JBFMMP010000027.1:0-35475 GCF_040790145.1 Massilia aurea | reverse complement strand
CTGCAACGTGGACAACAGCGCCCAGCCTCCCGGATCTGGCCGATCAACGCGATGACCTGCTCGAGGCCGGCTGCCGGATGCAATGCATCGAGCACCCGCAGGCGCTGTGGCTGGTTCAACAAGCGCAGCTTGCTGAACCAGCCCGTGAAACGAGGCGCTTTCATGGACCGCTCCTGTCGATGGCAACAGGGGTTGGACTGCGCAACAGCTCAGCGGTTCAGCTCTCGTCTATTTAACGATAACAGCGCCTTTTTTTATTGCCCGTCATCCGGGCAGCTTCATCACGTCCGGCTCAGAACGCTTCCCACTCGCCTGCAGCAACCGGCGCCTTGGTCCGGGCCGGCACTGGCGCCGACGCCGGCGCGGCGTGTGCAATCGCCACCTTTTTTACCACCGGCGTCGCCCGCACTACGCCCCCGGCAGGCGCGGATGTCGTCGCCTGTGCGCCATCGATCTTGAACACCGCCACCGCCGCCGCCAGCAGCGCCGCCTGCTCCTGCATTGAACTCGACGCTGCTGCCGCCTCCTCGACCAGCGCCGCGTTCTGCTGCGTGCCCTCGTCCATCTGCGTCACTGCCTGATTGATCTGCTCGATGCCCGCAGTCTGCTCGACGCTGGCGGCGCTGATCTCGGCCATGATATCGGTCACGCGCCGCACGCTCTCGACGATTTCCTGCATCGTGGAACCGGCCTGCGCCACCAGCTTGCTGCCGTTGGCGACCTTGCTGCTCGAGTCGCTGATCAAACCCTTGATTTCCTTGGCCGCAGCCGCCGAACGCTGGGCCAGGTTGCGCACTTCGCTGGCCACGACCGCAAAGCCGCGCCCCTGCTCGCCCGCACGGGCCGCTTCCACCGCCGCATTCAGCGCCAGGATATTCGTCTGGAAGGCGATGCTGTCGATCACGCCGATGATGTCGCTGATCTTGTTCGACGATGCGTTGATCTGATCCATCGTGCCGACCACCTGGTCGATCACCTCGCCACCGCGCGCGGCCACGCCAGACGCCGTCTCGGCCAGCTTGTTGGCCTGGCGTGCATTGTCGGCGTTCTGTTTGACAGTCGACGTCAACTCTTCCATCGACGACGCCGTTTCTTCCAGCGCGCCGGCCTGCTGCTCGGTGCGGCTCGACAGATCCTGGCTGCCCGCCGCCACCTGGCTGGCGGCGACCGCGATGGTATCGGTGCCGACCCGCACGGCGCCCACGGTGCGCGCCAGGCTTTCGTTCATCGTCTTGAGCGCCTGCAGCATCTGGCCGGTTTCATCGCGCGCGGTCACATCGATGCGGCTGGTCAGGTCGCCGGCGGCGACGGTGTTGGCCACTTCCAGCGCGCGCCGCAGCGGGCGCGTGATCGAGCGCGTGATCAGGGTGGCGACCAGCGCCGCCAGTGCCAGCGCCAGCGCGCCCAGGCCCCAGGTCTGCCAGATGGTGCTGTCATAGGTGGTAGCGGCGTCGGTCGCAGCCTTGGCACTCATCTCCTTTTGCAGTGCCAGTTCGGCGCCAGTGGCTTCCTTCAATACGCCCAGGCGCGGCCGCAGATTATTCAACAGGTACGCCTTGGCCTCTTCATCCTGGCCCGCATTGATCAGGGCGAGCAACTGGCCCGCGCCTTCCAGGTACGCCATGCTGGCGCTTTCCATGCGGCGCAGGATCGCCAGTTCGTCCGGGTGATTTGCCATGGTCGGCTCCATCTCGGTCAACGTCGCCGTCATCGTGGCGCGCGCACCACTGATGGCGTCGACCTGCTTCTGGCGGTCCGCCGCGTCGGGGTTGAGCATCATATTGCGCAGCGCAATGGCGATGATATTGATCTGCGCTTCAAGCCGGTTGCTCATCTCGATCGCCGGGATCCGGTGCTCGACGAGATCCCTGGTGCCGTTGTTGACGCGCAGGAGCGAGGCATTACTCATCACGATCATTGCAATGAGCATGATGCCGACGATGCCAAAGCCCAGGGACAGGCGCGTTGCGATATTCAGGTTACCGAGTTTCATGGTGTTGTTCGTCTTTCTGCTGGTTGGCTCAGGCAGCCAGCGCCAGCGACGGCACGAGGCCGAGTTCTTCGGATTGCATCAGGGCGTCGATGTCGAGCAGGATCAGCATGCGTTCGCCGACCGTGCCCAGTCCGCGCAGATGGCCGGCGTCGAGCGAGCCCATGGCAGGCGCGGGACGGATCTGGTCGGCTTCGAGCGTCACAACCTCGGACACGCTGTCGACCACCATGCCAATCACGTGCTGTGCGATATTCAGGATGATCACGACGGTCAGGCCGTCGTAGGTTGGATCGGCGAAGCCGAACTTGATGCGCATGTCGACCACGGGCACGATACGTCCGCGCAGGTTGATCACGCCCTTGAGAAATGCCGGTGCATTGGCCAGGCGGGTCGGCGCCTCGTAGCCGCGAATCTCCTGCACCTTGAGAATACTGATGCCATATTCTTCCTTGCCGAGACGGAAGGAGAGCACCTCGCTGTCGTTGATTGCTTGTTCCATGTTTTCCCTGTATTGCCGTAAAGTTCAGTAATATTTCTTATCGGCAAGCAGGGTAAGTTCTAATACGTACGATAACGATGCATGCACGCTAACAAACCGCCAATCATGGTTCAACAGTGATGAAAACTGGACGATTTGCATGGTTTGAGCATGGGCCTATGATTTGTCGAGACGAAAAAAAAACGGCAAGCCGCAGCTTGCCGTAGTAATTTCCTTCAATTTAATGAGTTCAGAACTCTTCCCAATCGCCCGCCGTCACCGGCGCGAGCGCCTTGCGCGCAACCGGCGCCGGAGCTTGGCGCGCCGGGGCTGGTGCAGATACAGGTGCCGGGGCAGGGTCAGGGGCAGGCGCAGGCGTTGCTGTCGACGCATCGATCTGGAATACCGCCACCGCCTGCGCCAGCAGGGCCGACTGCTCGCGCATCGATGTCGCTGCGGCCGCCGCTTCTTCGACCAGCGCTGCATTCTGCTGCGTGCCCTCGTCCATTTGCGTGACGGCCTGGTTGATCTGCTCGATGCCTGCAGTTTGCTCGACGCTGGCAGCGCTGATCTCGCTCATGATGTCGGTCACGCGACGCACGCTCTCGACGATCTCGCGCATGGTGTCGCCGGCCTGCGCCACCAGCTTGCCGCCCTCGGCGACCTTGCCGCTCGAATCCTTGATCAAGCCCTTGATTTCACGCGCCGCTGCGGCCGAGCGTTGCGCCAGATTGCGCACCTCGCCCGCCACCACCGCAAAACCCCTGCCCTGCTCGCCCGCGCGCGCCGCCTCGACCGCCGCGTTCAGGGCCAGGATATTGGTCTGGAACGCGATGCCGTCGATGACCCCGATGATGTCGTTGATCTTGTTCGATGACGCGTTGATCCCGTCCATCGTGCCAACCACTTGCTGGATCACGTCGCCGCCGCGCGCTGCGACGTTCGACGCGACCCCGGCCATCACATTGGCCTGGCGCGCATTGTCCGCGTTCTGGCGCACGGTCGCCGTCAGCTCTTCCATCGAAGATGCCGCTTCTTCCAGGGCCGCCGCCTGTTGTTCGGTGCGGATCGACAGGTCCTGGCTGCCCGCCGCCACTTCGGCCGCCGCCACGGCAATCGTGTCCGTACCCAGGCGCACGGTGCCGACGGTGCGCGCCAGGTTTTCATTCATCGTCTTGAGGGCTTGCAGCAGCTGCCCGGTTTCGTCACGTGTGGTGACGTCGATGCGGCTGGTCAGGTCGCCGGCGGCGACCGTATTGGCCACGTAGAGCGCCCGTGCCAGAGGACGCGTGATCGAGCGCGTGATCGCCCACGCCGCCAGCACCGACAACAGCAACGCGACGCCGCCCAAGCCCCACATCATGAGGCTCGTGTTGCGGTAGGTGGTCGCGGCATCGCGCGCGACATCGTTCGCGATCGCCACTTGCAGCGCGGTCTGCTCGGCCGTCGCCCGCTTCAGGCGCATCAGGAGCGGGCCCAGATCTTCGCCGAGCAGGGCGCGCGCCTCTTCGACTTCCTCGGCCTCGAGGTGCTTGATCATGGCGTCCTGGCCAGCCTTGTACAGCGCCGTTTCTTTTTCCATCTGACCGAGCAGCACCAGCGCCTTCGGGTTCTGCAGCGTGGCGCGCAGCTTGACCAGGATATCGTCCATCGCCTTGCGGGCAGTCATGATGTCCTTCACCTGGCGCCGGTGGTCCGAGCCGCTATCGCTAAGAATCATATTGCGCAGCGAGATCGCGATATCGTTGATCTTGTCCTGCATCTGGTTGGTGAGCGCGATGCGCGGCATGCGCTCGTTGACGATGGCGTCGGTGCCGGCATTGGTTCGCGCCAGCATCGCATTGCTCAGCACGATCATCACGACCAGCATGACGCAGATCAAGCCGAAGCCCACTGCCAGGCGCTTGCCGATATTCAAGTTTGCCAATGTCATGGCGCGTCGTTTCTTGATGGTTGCATTCATGGTTCTTCCCCGATCGGCGCGGCACGCCGAGATTATTACCGTGAGAGAACATTACAAGTGACTTATGGTGATGTCGATAGATGCATGTCAATACGAGAAAATAAAACTAGGTTTAGGCAAAATGTATGGCGTGGGCGCAACAGGTGATGACACAAACAGCATGGCAGAAAAGATATCTTGGCATACATTGTGCTTGGAATAGTTAGAGGTGCGGCGTGTGCGCCGATTGCCATTCCACCATTTGTTCAGGGACTTTATGATCATCCGCAGACTCGATCCACGCACCATCGCCGACTTCATGCCCCAGCTGGGCACACTGCTGCTCGACGCGGTGGCCGATGGCCACTCGCTGGGATTCGTCAACGGGCTTGATCAGGATCAACTCGATGCTTACTGGCGAGTCGTCGCCGAGGACGTTGGCCTGGGGCGGCGCGTACTATTGGCGGCTGAACGCGAGGGCATGCTGGTTGGCAGTGTCCAGCTTGAACTATGTTCCAAGCCGAATGGCCACAACCGCGCCGAAGTGCAACAGTTGCTGGTGCATTGCACCGTGCGACGCCGCGGCATCGGCATGGCGCTCATGCAAGCCCTGGAGATCGAGGCGCTGGCGCTGCGCCGCGGCCTGCTGTTTCTGGACGCCGCCGTCGGTTCCAGCGCCGAGCAGCTGGTGCAAAAAAGCGGCTACGATCGCGTTGGCGAACTGCCCGAGTACGCATGCACACCCAATGGCCGCTGGCATGCGACGGCCATCTATTACAAGACCTTGTTTACGCGCACCCGACGTTGACCGCGATATCCGGTTAAGCTTGCCTTTGGCACCGTTGATCGAACGTGTGCGCCGACCGTTTGTCGCGTAAAATTCGCGCAATTGAACGTTCTGGAAAGCAATTGTGACTGGTACTTCGCCCACCGCACCCCGCAGGCCGCTGCGGGCATACCTGCTCTGGCTCGTCCTGGCGACGCTACTGCCGGGCGTGGTTGGCGCGTCGCTCCTGTTCGTCCATCAATACCAGAAAAGCCGCGCCCAGTTCGAGCGCAACACGATGCAGACCGTGCGCGCGCTGGTGCACACGGTCGACAGCAAATTGCTGCAGGCGCAGGTGATCGCCCAGACCCTCTCGACGCTCGACGCCTTGCAGGTACGCGACTTCGCGCGCGTGCACCGCCAGGCGCGCGAGGCGTTGCTGCTGGCCGGCGACGGCATGACCGCCGTGCTGCGCCAGCGCGACGGCCAGCAGATCCTCAATACCACCGTGGTCTACGGTGAACGGCTACCGATCGAACTGTCCGACTGCCTGGAAAAGGTATTCACTACCGGCCGCCCGGCGATCTCGCGCGTCTTCATCGGCAAGGTCGTGGGCCAGCCGCTCGTCAGCGTCGACGTGCCCGTGATGATCGACGGGCAGGTTGCCTATGTGCTGAGCATCGGCGTGCGGCCCGACTACTTCGACGACATGCTCACGCCCAAATCGGTATCCGACGGCGCCCGTGCGTCGGTCGTCGACGCCGGCGGCACCATCTTCGCGCGCAACCTGAGCCCCGAACGCTTCGTCGGCAACCGCGTCACCGATCCCCTGTACCACGCCATCGAGCGCAAGCGCGAAGGCATCGTGCCGTCGGTGTCGCAGGAAGGCACCGACCTGCTCACCTTTTACTCGCGCTCCGAAACCACTGGCTGGCACGTGGCGATCGGCATGCCGCGCGCGAACCTGAACCAGGCGCTGTTCGAGCCGCTGGCCGCGCTCCTGACCGGCGTGCTGCTGCTGTTTGCGATCGGCCTGTGGCTGGCCTGGCAGATCGGCGGACGCCTCGCGCGCTCGGTCCAGGCCCTGACCGCGCCGGCGGTGGCGCTTGGCCGGGGCGAGACGCCGCCACGCTTCACGCAAGTGCACGTCAAGGAAGCAGCCGAAGTGGCCGAGGCCATCGGCGCCGCATCGAACCTGCTCGGCGAACGCGCGCAGGCACTGGCAATCAAGGAATCCGAATTGCGCGACGCGCATCGCATGGCGCGCTTCGGCACCTGGCACATGCAACTGCCGGGCGGCGTGCTGGTCACGTCCGAATCGGTGCCGCACATCTACGGGCGTGCGCTGCCGCCGTTCGACCAGCAGCGCGGCACGCTGCTGCCCGAAGAATCGTGGCAGCGTGCCAGCGCCCTGCTGCGCGAACTGCAACGCACCGGCGGCAGCGGCAGGCTGCAACTGCAGGTGCTGCACGCCGACGGCCACCGCATCTGGATCGACCTGCATTGCGAGGCGGTGCAGGACGCCGACGGCAAGGTGACGGCGCTGCGCGGCACCATCCAGGACGTGACCGACCGCGTAAACGCCGAAGAAGCGCTGCGCCAGGCCGACCAGCGCAAGAACGAATTTTTGGCGATGCTCGCGCACGAACTGCGCAATCCGCTGGCGCCAATCGCCTCCGGCGCGCAGCTGCTGGGGCACGACAATCTCGACGGCGCGCGCACACGCCAGATCAGCGCCATCATCGCGCGCCAGGCGCGCCACATGGCCGGCCTGGTGGACGATCTGCTGGACGTCTCGCGCGTTACGCGCGGCCTGGTGGCGCTGTCGAAAGAGCGCCTCGACATCAACGAGGTGCTGGCCGAAGCGCTGGAACAAGTCCAGGAGCCGCTGCGCCAGAAGGGCCACACCCTCGAGTCATCGCTGCTGCCTGCGCCGGCCTGGGTCATGGGCGACCGCAAGCGCCTGGTGCAGGTGGTTGGCAACCTGCTGCATAATGCCGTCAAGTTCACGCCCGCCGGCGGCAAGCTGCGGGTTGCGCTCGAACTGGACGCATCGCGGGTGCGCATCGTGGTGGCGGATAACGGCATCGGCATGCTGCCGGAAGAACTCGACCGTGCGTTCGAGATGTTCGTGCAGGGCGAGCGCACGCCGGACCGCACCCAGGGCGGCCTGGGTATCGGGCTGGCGCTGGTGCGCAGCCTGGTGCAGCTGCATGGCGGCAGCGTGCGCGTGGACAGTCCCGGTCAGGGCCTGGGCAGCACGTTCACGGTGATGCTGCCGCGCAGCGCCGAACGCGCTGCCGACAGCAGCAGCGCTGGCAAGGCAACTGCCAGTGCGGCGCAGCAGCTCAAGGTGCTGGTGGTGGACGACAACGTCGACGCGGCGCAGGTGCTGGCGATGTATGTCGGCGCGGCGGGGCATCAGGTGGCGGTCGAACACGACCCGTTCGATGCGTTGACGCGCGCCGCGCAGTTCGCGCCCGACGTCTGCCTGCTCGACATCGGCCTGCCCGGCATGGATGGCCACGAACTGGCGCGTCGCCTGCGCGCCGCGCCGGCGACGGCGCAGGCCCTGCTGGTGGCCGTCACCGGCTACGGCCAGGCCCAGGACCGCGACGCCAGCAGCCAGGCCGGGTTCAACCATCATCTGGTCAAGCCGGTCGACATGGCCGACCTGGATCGCATCCTGACGGCGGCGGCCAGTGGCGCTGCCGCTTCCGCCGCCGTGTGAGCACCGGCGGCGGATTTTCTGCTCCTTTGCGGCGCGGTTACTTGCGCTTGACGCTGCCGAAGGCTTCGCCCTTTTTCCAGGTCGGCATGCCAGGTGCGTTCGCCACTGCATAGCCCAGGTTGAGCGTGAACTGGGCTTGCTGCACCATGCCCGACAAATCCCACGACGGCTGATACGCATCGCTGACCTGGTGGTAGTGGTCCTTGAAGCCCTTGATGTTGGTGCTCGATTCGTGCTGGTGATGCTCGAACTCGAAGTGGCCGTCGCCCGAGAACACGGCCGAACCGACGTTAAACGCCGGCACGCCGGCCTTGGCGAACGCAAAGTGGTCGGCGCGGAAGTAAGCGCCCGACATGTCCGGCGTGCCTGGTGCGATCTTCAGGCCCATCGACTTGGCCACCTGGCTCGATGTCTCATACAGGCTGCTGCGCTCCGCGCCGGCCACGCCGATATCGCGCGTGCGACCGACGAAATTGAGGCTGTCGAGATTGAGATCGGCGGCGGTCTGCGCCAGCGGTACGATCGGGTTGGCCACATACGCGGCCGCGCCCAAGAGGCCCTGCTCTTCGGCGGCCGGCCACAGGAAGATCTGGGTGCGCTTGGCCGGCTTCTTCACCGCTTCGGCCGCCATCACCAAGAGCGCTGCGGTGCCCGACGCGTTGTCGATCGCGCCGTTGTAGATGCGGTCGGCCTTCGGATCGGCGCCGGCTTTCAGTTCGGCCATGCCCATGTGATCCCAGTGCGACGAATACACGACCGCCTGCTCCTTGAGCTTGGGGTCAATGCCCGGCACGATGCCGATTACGTTGAACTGCTCGACCGGCCGGATCGCCGAGCGCAGCTCGACGTGGCCCGCGACCTTCAGGTCGACCGGGCGGAAGTCGCGGCGCTCGGCCTGCGCGCGCAGCTTGTCGAGATCATGGCCACCGGCCGCGAACAGCTCGCGCGCGGTGTCTTCGTGCAGCCAGCCTTCCATCGGATTGCCGGGGCCTTTGAGGCCGAAGCGCTCGTTGCCGAAGCCATTGGCCGGCACGCTCCACGGATACGAGCTCGAAGGCGTCGTGTGGATCAACAGCACGCCGGCGGCGCCGCGGCGCGCGGCCTCCTCGAATTTATAGACCCAGCGGCCATACCAGGTATAGGCCTTGCCGGCGAAGCGGTTTGGCTCGTCGGCGGTGGGTTGCGGATCGTCGACCATCATGACCAGGATCTTGCCCTTGGCGTCGAGGCCCTTGTAGTCGTCCCAGTTTTCTTCCGGGGCCGCCGCGCCGTAGCCGACGAAGACGAGGGGCGCGTCGAACGACAGGTTCTCGTTGCCGCTTCTGGTGCCCATCACGATGCCCTTGCCTAGCTCGGGCTTGAAGGTCTTGCCGCCGGCGGTGAAGGTGGCGCTGCCGCTGATGAGTTTACTGCCTTCGATCTCGACCTTCTGGCGATAGCCGCCGCCTGGGATGGGCTTCAGGCCGATCAGGGCCGCCTGGGTTTCCAGATAACGCACCGTGAGGTCGCCGCCACGCTGGCCGGTGCCGCGGCCTTCGAGCAGGTCATCGGCGAGGAACGACAGGTGGGCGCGCAGCGCGGTCTCGGACACGGCAGCCGGTTGCTGGGCATGCGCGGCTTGGGAGAACGAGAAAATGCAGGCGTTGACGGCCAGGGCAAGAGGATGAAGTCGCATCGAGGCTTTCGTGACAGGATGATGAAAAAGCCATCTTAACCCGACCGGCATCGAATGCGCCAAGATGCCGATGGTGCTTGGCGGCGCACGGGGCCGCCCCTATACTTATCTGAGAACAATTCCACGCGAGGAACAGGCATGACGGTATCCCGACGCACCCTGCTGGCAACGCTGGCGGCCCTGCCGCTGAGCCAATCCCGCGCCGCACCCACACCCACCACCACCAAGAAAGAGACACCCCGCATGTACGGTCTGATCGGAAAAATGCGCGCCACCCCGGGACAACGCGACGCCCTCATCGCCATCCTGCTGGAAGGCACAGCGGCCATGCCCGGTTGCCTGAGCTACATCATCGCAAAAGACGCACAAGATGCCGACGCGATCTGGATCACCGAAACGTGGACCACGCAAGAAAGCCACACAGCATCGCTCACCCTGCCCGCAGTCCAAGCTGCCATCAAACAAGGCCGCCCCCTGATCGCCGGCTTCGGCGAACGCTTCGAGACCGAACCGATCGGCGGCCACGGCCTTCCCCCCACCCAATACCCCAACAATTAGGGTCAGTGTAGATTTATTGGGCAATTACCCAAAGTTGTCAAACAAATCGGCTCCGACCCTAATTTATTTTTGCAGAAACTCTTGCAAATCAATTAGGGTCAGAGTCGAATTATTGAGCAATTTCTTGCGTATTTTTGATAGTTTGATTCCTAGCTTCATTTAAATCCGCCGGAATGACTATTAGATTGATTCATGGATTTTCTGCTCAGGAATTAATTTCAATCGCATACGAAATATGGCCAGAAAGTGGCAATTTTAATTAGGGTCGGAGTCGATATATTGGGAAATTCCCGAATGTTGTCAAACAATTCGACTCTGACCCTAATTTATGCTTTCGGAAAGTCTTGCAAATTAATTGGGGTCGGAGTCGATTTAAATGGCAACTGCAATAATTGCTAATTAAATCTACTCTGACCCTAATTTATTTAACATTGATTCGGGTTATGTTAGCTGAGCCACAGGCGGTAGCCGACGCCGGTTTCGGTTAGCAGGTGGCGCGGTTGGGCGGGGTCGGGTTCGAGTTTGTGGCGCAGGTGGCCCATGTAGATGCGCAGGTAGTGGCCGCTTTCGGCGTGGCCTGGGCCCCACACGGCGCGCAACAACTGCGGGGTCGTCATGACGCGGCCGGCGTTGCTGACCAACACGGCCAGCAGGCGGTATTCGGTGGGCGTCAGGTGGACGTGCTCGCCGTTTCTGGTGACTGAGCGATTCTGCAGGTCGACCGAGACGTCGCTGAAGTGGGTCTTGTCGTCACCGCCGGCCGTCGGTTGGCGCTGGCGGCGCAGCGTGGCGCGCACGCGGGCGAGCAGTTCGCCCGTGCCGAACGGTTTGGTCAGGTAATCGTCGGCGCCGGCGTCGAGGGCGCGGATCTTTTCGCCTTCAGCCACGCGCGCCGACAGAACGATGATCGGCACCGCCGACCATTTGCGCACATCGTGGATGAAGTCGATGCCGTCGCCATCCGGCAGGCCGAGGTCAAGCACGATCAGGTCGGGACGGCGCGTGCCGGCGTCGATCAGGCCACGGCCCATGCTCACCGATTCGTGTACTTGCCAGCCTTCCTGTTCAAGGGCGGCGCGCACGAAGCGGCGGATCTGCGGCTCGTCTTCGACCAGCAACGCGCAAGGGGCATCAGTCATCGTTCATTTCCATCGACAGCAAGTCCAGTTCGGGAGGCGTGCCTGCCGGTAGCGAGAACACGAAGGCCGCGCCCCCCAGGGTTGATGCGCAAGCGCGGATCGTGCCGCCATGTGCGATCACGATCGCGCGGCAGATCGCCAGGCCCAGGCCCACGCCGGGCAATGCCGATTCGCGCTCGCCGCGCGTGAATTTCTCGAAGATCGCTTCTTCGCTGCCGGCGCGCAGGCCCGGGCCATTATCGCTCACGGTGACGTCGATCCAGGCGCCGCGCGCCAGCGCGGCAATCTCGATATGCGAGCCGGCCGGCGTGTATTTTGCGGCATTCTCGACGAGGTTGCACAGCACGCGCTCGATCAGCACCGCATCGAACCGCACCAGCGGCATGCCGGGCGGCAGGCGCACCGTGACCGTGTGCTGGCGCAGCGCCGCACCGCAGGCGCGCAGCGCACTGCCGATGACTTCTTCGAGCGCCTGCCATTCCAGGTTGAAGCGCACTTCGCCGCTTTCGATGCGCGCCATGTCGAGCAGGTTCGCCACCAGTGTCCCCATGCGCACCGCTTCGTCATGCAGCGTCTTGGCCAGCGCCAGCGACGTATCGGGCAGCGCCTCGCCACGCAGCAGCGACTCTGACAAGCCCACCAGCGCCGTCAACGGCGTGCGCAGATCATGCGAGAGCGCCGCCAGCAGCGAATTGCGTAGGCGCTCCGATTCCATGTTCACCAGCGCCGCTTGCGCCACTTCGACGTAGTGCACGCGCTCGAGCGCGATCGCGGCCAGCGCCGCCAGCGCGTCGAGCTGGCGGCGTTGCTCGGGGATCAGGACCCAGCGCCCGCCTTCCGGCTCGATCGCCAGCACGCCGCGCGTGCGCATCGGGGCTACCAGCGGCAGGTAGAACAACGGGCACGCCGGCAGCGTGTCCGTGCCCAGGCCCGCCGGTTGCGCATGGTCGTAAGCCCATTGGGCGATGCCCAGGTCGACGTTGCCGGGCGCCGCGCCGGCCGCCCCGCCATCGTCCGCCGGCGGCATGCCGAGCCGCTCACCGGCATCGGGCACCAGCAGCGTGGCGCGCGCGCCGAACGCATTCTGGATCACGGCGCGGCTCGATTCGAACACCTGCGACGCCGCCAGTGCGCCGGACAACTCGCGCGCGAATTCGTACAGCGCGCGCACGCGCCGCTCGCGCTGCGCCGCCACGCGCGCCTGGAAGCGCAGGCCGGCCGTCAGGTGCCCGGTGATCAGGCCAACGGCCAGCATCACGCCGAACGTGACCAGGTACTGCACGTCGCTCACGGCGAAATTGAAACGCGGCGGCACGAAGAAAAAGTCGAAGCTGGCCACGCCGACGCAGGTGGCGGTGACCGATGGCGCGCGGCCGAAGCGCATCGCCACGAGCAGCACCACCAGCAGAAACAGCATGACGATATTGACCGGATCGAGCCACGGCCGCAGCGGCGTGGCCACCAGCGCCGTGAGCAGGCTAGCACCGGCGGCCCACGCGTGCGGCAGCAGCGATTGACGCGGCTGCGCTGGGGCATCTGGTACGACGCCGCTCGCCGCAGCGGGCGGCACGGCCGGCTGCCCGATCTCGATCAGATCGACGCCCGGCGCCGCGCGCGCGAGTCGCCGCGCCGTGCGGCGGCGCCACGGCCAGCGCGAGCCATCGCGGCCCAGCGCGATGCGCGACAGATTATGGTCCCGCGCGTAATCGAGCGTGCTGGCCGCGACATCCTCGCCCGACAGCACCGCGGTGGTCGCGCCCAGGCTGTGCGCGAGCTTTAGCGTGGCCATGGTGCGCGCCCGCGCGGCCTCGGGCAGCTTGCCCAGGCGCGCCGTCTCGACATACACCGCATGCCAGCCGGCACCCAGTTGCGACGCCATGCGCGCACTGCTGCGCACGACGTGTTCGGCGTGGATTCCCGGCCCGATGCACACCAGCAGGCCCGCGCCGGTCTTCCAGATCGCGTCGATGGATTGCTCTTCGCGCCAGGCGCGCACGTCGCCTTCGACGCGGTCGGCCGTGCGGCGCAGCGCCAGTTCGCGCAGCGCGATCAGGTTGCCCTTCTTGAAGAAGTTACCGGCAGCGCGCTCGGCCTGCTGCGGCTGATACACCTTACCCTCTTTCAGGCGCGCCAGCAGCGCGTCGGCCGTCAGGTCGACCATCACGATTTCGTCGGCGCTGTCGAACACGCGGTCGGGCACCGTCTCGGCCACGCGGATGCCGGCGATGCCGCCGACCACGTCGTTCAGGCTTTCAAGGTGCTGCACGTTGACGGTGGTGAGCACGTCGATGCCGGCCGCCAGCAGTTCTTCGACGTCTTGCCAGCGCTTGGGATGGCGCGAACCGGGCGCATTCGAATGCGCCAGTTCATCGACCAGGATGACAGCGGGCGCACGCGCCAGCGCGGCGTCGAGGTCGAATTCATCGAGCGTCTTGCCGCGATAGTCGATGCGCCGGCGCGGCAGCAGCTCGAGGCCATCGAGCAGGCGCGCCGTCTCGGCGCGCCCATGCGTTTCGATCACGCCCACCAGCGGCGCGGCGCCGTCAAGCTGCAGCTTGCGCGCCTCTTGCAGCATGGCGTAGGTCTTGCCCACGCCGGCCGAGGCGCCAAAATAAATGCGCAGGCGCCCGCGCGCGGCGCGCCGGTCTTGCTCGCGCAGTTGCGCAAGCAGTGCGTCGGGGTCGGGTCGCTGGTGATCGTGCGGCATGGTCTAGCGAGTATGCGCGATTTCAGCGCCGGTTACCACGTCCAGTGACAGGTTCAACGCCAGCACGTTCACGCGCGGCTCGCCGAACAGGCCCAGTACGCGCAGCTCGGTGTGCCGTTCGATCAGCGCACCGACCCGCTCGACCGGGATGCCGCGTGCACGCGCCACGCGCGCCGCCTGGTACTGCGCTGCCGCCAGGCTGATCTCGGGATCGAGACCGCTGGCCGACGTCGTCACCAGGTCGACCGGCACGGGCGCCGTGTTGGCAGGGTCCAGCGCGCGCAGTGCGGCGACGCGATCCTTGACCGCTTGCTGCAGGGCCGGATTGAGCGGCCCCTGGTTTGAACCGCCCGAGCCGCCGCCGTTATTGGCCATCGGCGCGGTGGCCGATGGCCGGCCCCAGAAGTAACCGGGCGTGGTGAACGACTGGCCAATCAGTGCCGAGCCGACGGTCTTGCCGTCCCGTTCAATCAGGCTGCCGTTGGCCTGCGCCGGGAACGCCGCCTGGGCGATGCCGGTCACGGCCAGCGGATACAACACGCCGCAAATCAAGGTGAGCACCGCGAACAGCACGAGTGCGGGGCGAAGAATCGATTGCATGATAACTCCTAGGTCAGGTTGAGCGCAGTGAGCGCCATGTCGATCAGCTTGATGCCGGCGAACGGCAGCAGCAGGCCGCCAAGGCCGTAGATCAGCATGTTCCGGCGCAGCAGGGCCGCCGCACCGATGGCGCGATAGCGCACGCCGCGCAGCGCCAGCGGGATCAGCACCACGATGATCAGGGCGTTGAAGATCACGGCCGACATGATGGCCGACGCAGGACTGGTCAGCCCCATGATGTCGAGCGCCTTCAAGTCGGGATAGGTGGCGACGAACATGGCTGGCACGATCGCAAAGTACTTGGCGATGTCGTTCGAGATCGAGAACGTCGTCAGCGCGCCGCGCGTCATGAGCATCTGCTTGCCGATTTCGACGATCTCGAGCAGCTTGGTCGGGTTCGAATCCAGGTCGACCATATTGCCGGCCTCCTTCGCCGCCTGCGTGCCCGAGTTCATCGCCACCGCGACGTCGGCCTGGGCCAGCGCCGGCGCGTCATTGGTGCCGTCGCCCGTCATCGCCACCAGCTTGCCCTCGCCCTGGTATGTGCGGATCAGCGCCAGCTTTTCTTCCGGCGTGGCTTCGGCGATAAAGTCGTCAACGCCCGCTTCGGCCGCAATCGCGGCCGCCGTGAGCTTGTTGTCGCCCGTGACCATCACGGTCTTGACGCCCATGCGGCGCAGTTCGGCGAAGCGCTCGCGGATGCCGCCCTTGACGACGTCCTTGAGTTCGACCACACCCATCACGCGATTGCCATCGGCCACCACCAGCGGCGTGCTGCCACGGCGCGAGGCTTCATCGACGCTGCGTTCCACGTCGCCAGGCCAGACCGCGCCGAGCGATTCCATGTGACGGCGCAGCGCCGAGGCGGCGCCCTTGCGTAACTGCCGCGGGTTGGCCACACCTTCCAGATCGACACCACTCATGCGGGTCTGGGCCGTGAACGGCACGAACACGGCGCCAAGCGACTCCATCGCCCGCTCGCGGATATTGAAGCGGTTCTTGGCCAGCACCACGATGCTGCGCCCTTCCGGGGTTTCATCGGCCAGCGACGCCAGTTGCGCCACGTCGGCCAGTTCTTCTTCGGTCACGCCGAGCGCCGGCAGGAAGGCGGCGGCCTGGCGGTTACCGAAGGTGATGGTGCCGGTCTTGTCGAGCAGGAGAACATCGACGTCGCCGGCCGCTTCCACCGCGCGGCCCGACGTGGCGATCACGTTGGCCTGCAACATGCGGCTCATGCCGGCCACGCCGATAGCCGACAGCAGGCCGCCGATCGTGGTGGGAATCAGGCACACCAGCAGCGCCACCAGCGCGGTGATCGTCACCGGCAAGCCGCTGCCCGACGCCTGCACGGCAAACAGCGAGAACGGCAGCAGCGTCACCGTCACCACCAGGAACACGATCGTCAGCGCGACAAGCAGGATGGTCAGCGCGATCTCGTTCGGTGTTTTCTTGCGCGAGGCGCCTTCGACCATGCCGATCATGCGGTCCAGGAACGTCTCGCCGGGATTGGCGCTCACGCGCACTACCAGCCAGTCCGACAGCACGCGGGTGCCGCCGGTGACCGAGCCGAAGTCCCCGCCCGACTCGCGGATCACGGGCGCAGATTCGCCAGTGATGGCGCTTTCGTCGACCGAGGCCACGCCATCGACTACTTCGCCATCGACGGGAATCACGTCGCCCGCTTCGACCAGGAAGAACATGCCCTTGCGCAGATCGCCCGACGGGCAGGCTTGCCACGCCTCGCCATGCTTCGGCGCATCGAGCTTTTTCGCCGTGACGGTCTGGCGCAGGTTGCGCAGCGATGCCGCCTGCGCCTTGCTGCGCCCTTCGGCCAATGCCTCGGCGAAGTTCGCGAACAGCACCGTGAACCACAGCCAGACGGCGGTGGCCAGAATGAAGCCTGCGCTCGTTTCGCCATGCCCGGCCAGCGCCTGGAACCATAGCAGCGTGGTGATGATGCTGCCGATATAGACGACGAACATCACAGGGCTGCGCAACTGCGTGCGCGGATGGAGCTTCTTGAGCGCGTCCAGCATCGCCGGCCAGACCAGCGCCCCGTCGAACAGGTTCAGGGACTTGCGCGGCGCCGGCACCGGGGTTGCGTTGGTAATCGATTGATCCATTTTCATTCTCCGAACAACTGAAGGTGTTCGACCACGGGACCGAGCGCCAGCGCCGGGACGTAGTTGAGCACACCGACCAGCACGACGATGGCGGCCAGCATGGCGACGAACATCGGGCCATGGGTGGGCAAGGTGCCGGGTGTGGCGGGCAGGCGCTGGCGGCTGGCCAGCGAACCGGCAATCGCCAGCACTGGCACGATCACGGCAAAGCGGCCGAACCACATCGCCACGGCCAGCAGGGTGTTATAGAACGGGGTGTTGGCCGACAGGCCGGCGAACGCGCTGCCGTTGTTGTTGGCGGCGGACGTCAGCGCATACAGGATCTCGGAGAAGCCGTGCGCGCCCGGATTGGCCACGCCGACGCTGCCGAGGCCCGTGGTGACGGCCAGCGCGGTGCCCAGCAAGACCAGGCATGGCGTGACCAGGATCACGACGGCGACCATCTTCATCTCGAAGGCGCCGATCTTCTTGCCCAGGTATTCCGGCGTGCGGCCGATCATCAGGCCGGCGATGAACACCGTCAGGATCGCGAACACCAGCATGCCGTACAGGCCCGAGCCCACGCCGCCATAGACCACTTCACCGAACTGCATCATCACCATCGGCACCAGGCCGCCCAGCGGCATGAACGAATCATGCATGGCGTTGACCGCGCCGCACGATGCGGCCGTGGTCACGACCGCAAACAGTGCCGAGGCCGAAATACCGAAGCGGGTCTCCTTGCCTTCCATATTGCCGCCCGACTGCAGGGCGCTTGCCGCCTGGTCGATGCCCAAGGGCGTGAGCAGCGGATTGGCTTGCTGCTCGGCGGCGAAGGCGGCGACCGCCGCGATCACGAACAGCAGTGTCATCGTGCCCAGCACCGCCCACCCCTGGCGGATGTCGCCGACCATGCGGCCGAACGCGAAGCACAGCGCCGCCGGGATCAGGAAGATGGCGACCATCTGCACGAAGTTCGACAGCGCCGTCGGATTCTCGAACGGGTGCGCCGAATTGGCGTTGAAGTAGCCGCCACCGTTCGTGCCCAGCATCTTGATGGCTTCCTGCGATGCCACGGGCCCCATCGGGATAACCTGCGTGTCGGCACGTGCTTCGACCGCTGGCTGGCCTTCGCTGGCCGGCTGCGTATAGGCGATCGGCTCCACCAGATGCGCTTGTACGTGCGGCGACAGGTTCTGCACCACGCCCTGCCCCACCAGGAACACGGCCAGGACGACCGACAGCGGCAGCAGCACGTACAGGGTGGACCGGGTGATATCGACCCAGAAGTTCCCGATCGCGCCAGCCGAGCGGGCGGCGAAGCCGCGGATCAGCGCGAACACGACGGCGATGCCGGTGGCAGCCGAGAAGAAGTTCTGGCCGGCCAGGCCGACCATCTGGGTCAGGATGCTCATGGTCTGCTCGCCGCTGTAGCCTTGCCAGTTGGTGTTGGCGACGAAGCTGACGGCGGTGTTGAAGCTCGAATCGGGGCTGACGTTCGCCATGCCTTCGGGATTGAGCGGGAGCCAGCCCTGCATGCGCTGCAAGCCATAGACGAACAACACACCGACCGCATTGAAGGCGATCAGCGCCAGCGCGTAGGCTTTCCAGCCCTGCGCGGCGCTCGCCGCAGGGCCTGCGGCGCGGTAGATGGCGCGCTCGATACCGCCAGGTTGATGGTTGCCGGCGCCGATATGCGCCAGCAGTTTGCCCAATGGCCAGGCCAATGCCAGCAGCACCACGAGGAACGCCGCGAGCAGGGGCAGAAACTGCGTCATGAGTTCATGCATGGCCATCACATGTCCTCCGGTTTGAACAGGGCGATCAAAAGGTAGACCAGGAGCGCGCAGGCGGCCAGGCCGCCGATCGCGTAGGAGAGGTTCATTGTTTGCCTCCGAGGAGTCCGCAGCCGCTCACCAGCAGGCAAGTCAGGCGGACGAAGATCAGGAGCGCGCCGAGATAGATGAGATCCATGGACGTTCGCTTTCAGCGTTGTTGTTATGGCAGTCGGTTCAGAAGGTGCGGCTGAGCGTCAGCTGCAGCGCGTCGCGCCCGGTGAACTTGCCGTTTTTTGGCGAGGCGTAGGCGCTCTTGCTGGCGTTCGTTCCCACATACGCGACGGCGACCGTGGCCAACTCGAAAGTGCGCGAGACGCCGACTTTCCAGTCGGTGTAGTCGGCGGCCGAATTGTTCTCGACGCGCTGGTGGCCGGCATGCAGCTGCACGGTGAAGCCATTGCCGGCATCGAGATTGGCGCCGATATCGAGGTAGCCGCTGCCTTCACTGTCGACAAAGCCGAACAGGTTCGTCGTCGAATGCGAATATTTGACGTAGGCCGGGCCGTAGCCCAGTTGCGCATAGACTTCGGTGGTGTGGGCGTTGGCGAAGCCGGCGACCTGGCCCAGGCCATTGTCCGGATACAGGTAGCGCAGTGCGCCGATATCGTACGACAGGCCTGAGGACAGGCCGACCCCGAGTTCGCCGCGCTTGCCGGCATACAGGTCGATCTCGACGTCGCCATCGCCACCGGCATCCTTGGCGAACTTGATGGTCGAGGCCCAGGCGCCCACGTACCAGCCGGCCGCGTGGACATAATCGACGCCGCCCTGCAGCGCTGGTTGAAGACGTGTCTGCGAAACGCCGCGGTAGCGGTAATCGGACGTAATGGCGGCGTTGAACGTGACGGGTGACGCTGGCGCAGCTGCCGGTTCGGCCATTACGACGGCGTCGGTGGTCTGGGCGTGGGCGGTAGCGCTGAGCGCCAGGAAGGCGGCCGCCGCCAGGGCGGTACGGCGCGCTTGAATCGATGCGTTCATGTTGTCTGCTCGTGGTTGTGATTGAACCCATGCGGCGCACGATAGCGCCGCATGGAACACGAGCAGGTTAGCGATTCAGGCGTAAAAACCGGGTATAAAGATCCAGGCCCGGTGTATACGCGATGTAAACGTGCGCTTAGCGCGCCGGCTGCACGCGCAGCCAGTCCATGTACTTCGCCACGCCGGTGGCCGCGTCGGTGAACGGTTCGTCATAGCCGGCCGCGCGCAGCGCCGAGATGTCGGCCTGCGTGAAGCTCTGGTACTTGCCCTTCAGTTTGTCCGGGAACGGCAGGTATTCAAGCAGCCCCTGTTCGACGATCTGCTCGAGCGACAGGGCCGGCTTGCCTTCGTTGGCCAGCGCGTTGGCCGTGGCCACCGCCAGGTCGTTGAACGGCTGCGCGCGGCCGGTGCCCAGGTTGAAGATGCCGCGCTGCTCCGGATGGTCCAGGAAGAACAGGTTGACCTTGACGACATCCTCGATGTAGACGAAGTCGCGCATCTGCGCGCCGGCCTCGTAGCCGTCGTTGGCGCCGAACAGCCGCACCTTGCCGTCCTTCTGGAACTGGTGGTACTGGTGGAACGGCACCGAGGCCATTGTGCCCTTGTGTCCTTCGAGCGGCCCGTAGACATTGAAGTAGCGCAGGCCGACGACCTGGCTGCCGGCATCCTTGCCCTTGGTGGCCCAGTAACGGCGCAGGTACTGGTCAAACAGGAACTTGGAGTAGCCGTAGACGTTCAGCGGCCGCTCGAGCGGGCGCTCTTCGCGAAACACGGTGCCGGCGCCATACACGGCGGCCGACGAAGCGTAGATGAACGGGATGTCCTGGCGCTGGCAGAATTCGAACAACGCGACCGTGTAGTCGTAGTTATTCTTCATCATGTAGCGGCCGTCGGTCTCCATCGTGTTGGAGCACGCGCCCTGGTGCAGCACGGCGGTGAACTTGTTGTCGAACTCCCCGGCCTTCAGGCGCACCAGGAAGTCTTCCTTGTCGGCGTAGTCGGCGATCTCGGCGTCGACGATGTTGTGGAATTTTTCGGGCCGCGACATATTGTCGACGGCGAACACACTGAACGGCTGGCGCGCGGACAAGGCGTGGACGAGGTTCGCGCCGATGAAGCCTGCGGCGCCGGTAACCAGAATCATGATGGGGTCCTCTTCTAAAGCGTTGGGCTTCCCCGCGTCACGCGGCGGCAAGCATGGATTGCAAGGGCTGCCAGACGGCCTGCGGCAGGATCTGCTTCATGCAGTTCTGGTGGCCCAGCGGGCATTCGCGCTGCTGGCACGGCGAGCATTCGATGTGCAGCCACAGGATCTGCGCCAGTTGCGACAGCGGCGGCGTGTGGCGCGGGTCGGTGGGGCCGTAGATCGCCACCACGGGCCGCCCCAGCGCTGCGCCGATGTGCATCAGGCCCGAGTCGTTGGTCACCACGGCGGCGGCGCGCGAGATCAGCGCGATGGCCTCGGCCAGCGAGGTCGAGCCGGCCAGGTTGTGCGCCTGCGGCGCGATGGCGGTGATCTCGTCGCACACGGCGCGGTCTTTCGGTGAGCCGAGCAGCAGGACCTGCACATCGGGCCGATGCGCCAGGATCGTCTGCGCCAGCTCGGCGAAGTACGCCGACGGCCAGCGCTTGGCCGGGCCGAACTCGGCGCCCGGCGCAAACACCACGTGCGCACCGCCCGGCAGCTGCAGGCGCGCGAGCGCGGCCTGTGCATCTGCGGGCGCCACGGTCATCACGGGTTCCGGCAGGCGCTCGGGCCGCGCCAGGGTGCGTACCGGCGCATCGGCCAGCGCCTGGTAGAACTGGGCCATCGGGCGCGGCGCGGTCTTGTCGTCGTGGTGCATGACATTCACGAGCCCATAGCGCATCTCGCCCTTGTAGCCAACGCGCCGTGGAATGCCGGCCAGCCACGGGATCAGCGCGAACTTGAGCGTGTTGGGCAGCACGTACGAGTCGGCGTAGCCGCGCGCCTTGAGGATTTTCGCGAACGCGCGGCGCTCTTTCCACTGCAGCGCCCCATGCTTGAAGGGCGACTCGAGCACCGTGTCGACTTCGCGCATCGCACGCCAGACCGGGGCCACCCAGGTAGGCGCCACCACGTCGATCGGCCGATCCGGATGAAGCTCCCTGAGCCGGCGTAGCAAGGGCTGGGCCATGACGGCGTCGCCGATCCAGTTGGGGGAAATGACAAGGGTGCGCTGCATGGGGTTCATCAAGGTTGGACAAGGGGGTTGGCAACGGGGTTGGCGAGTGCACAGGCCGCGATTATAACAATCGTGCGCGATGTGGCGCGCGGCCCGGCCGGGTGGACAAATTGACCACCCGTGCGCCATGGCGCGCTGCCAGGACTATAATTTTCATATGCACAGGCTTCGTACAACCCGCGCGCTGTATGGCTGGACCGTCCTCATGGCGTTCCTGTTTGGCCTGTTCACGCCCGTGCTGTCGCATGCCATGGCCCTGGCCACCGAGCAGCCGGCCAATGCCTGGCTGGCCGAGATTTGCAGCGCCAGCGGTACCCGCCACGTGATGGTCGTTGACGCAGCGGACCAGACCACGGCGCCCCCCGTGCCCGACATGTCGCACTGTGACCTGTGCTGTTCGCACCTGCAGACGGCCATGGCCCCGCCGCCGTACGCCGGCTCGCTCCTGGTGGCAAGCACCGAGCGCGATCCCTACCCGCCCCTGTTCTACCACGCGCCACGGCCGCAATTTTCCTGGACGCCTGCGCAATCGCGCGGGCCGCCTGCTTCGCTTTCCTGATCCGCACTCACCCTTGATTCCGGTGGCGCATTCGCGTGCACTGCCGGCGGACCATGCGCGATGCGACTTTGCCGTCCATCGCGCGCACAGGAAACGCAATGAACTCATGTCTTCATGCCAGGCCGCGCACGATCGCGCTCGCCCTGGGTTGTACCTTCGTCTGGCAGGCGCAAGCCCAGACCATCCCCACCGTTGAAATCACGGCCGACGCGCCGCGCGCCGGCAGCCTGCTGAACCTCGACACGCCGCTCGATACCGCCAGCCGGCTGGGCTTGAGCGCGCGCGAGACGCCCGCCACCGTCACCGTCATCGACCGCGCACTGATCGACGTGCGCGGCGCGCAGGACACGCAGGAAATCCTGCGCGCCATCCCCGGCGTAACCGCCCACAATGCACCGGGCAATATCGGCGTGAGCTACCGGGGCTTCGGCAGCGGCTCGATCAGCCAGCTGTTCAACGGCATCAACGTGCAGTATGCAATCGCCGCGCGCCCTGTCGACAGCTGGATCATCGACCGGGTGGAAGCCATTGGCGGGCCGTCGAGTTTCCTGTTTGGCTCGGGCGCCGTCGGCGGCTCGATCAACTACATCACCAAACTGGCCGAGGCGCGTGAGTTTTCAGAGGCCCAGGTACGGCTGGGCGCGCATCGATTGAAAGAAGCATCAGCCGGCCTGAATCGCCGCTTGAACGATGGCCACTACGTGCGCATCGATGTCAATCACCGCGACAGCGGCAGCCCGATCGACGGCGTCCAGAGCCGCTCGACCCAGCTGGCTGCATCGCTGCTGTCGCAGTTCGGGCGCGGCGCGACGCACACGCTGGCCTACGAATTCCAGCAGGAAGACGTCGACCGGCCGTACTGGGGCACGCCGCTCGCGAACCCCATCGGCGGCGAGGTACGCGTTCTTGACGCCACGCGTTTTAAAAACTACAACAGCGCGGACGGCGTGTACGACCAGCGCGTGCACTGGCTGCGCTCGATCGCCAAATGGCAGGCGAACGACGCGCTGCAGTTCACGAACACCCTGTACCTCTATGACGCGCTGCGCGACTACCGCAATGTCGAGACCTACCGCTTCAACCCGTCCAATACGGCCGTGATCCGTTCGGGCGCCCTGCTCCAGCGCCACGACCAGCGCATGGTGGGCAATCGCCTCGACGGCGTGGTTCGCAGCCACATCGGCGCGCGCCGCAGCGACTGGGCCTTTGGCCTGGACCTGAGCGTCAACAAGCAGACGCGCTATCCGAACAGCCTGGCCGCCACGGTCAGCACGGTCGACCCGTACGACTTTGTCACCGAGCGCTTCTTCGACTTGCCGGGCATGACGCCGGGCTTTCGGCTGGACCGCGACAACAAGGTCACGACCACCGCCCTGTATCTCGAGAACCGCACCGCGCTGGTCGCGAATCTGAACCTGGTCACGGCATTGCGACATGAGCGCATCGAACTCGATCTGACCAACCGGCGCGAAGTTACCAGCGCCAGTCCGGCCAGCTTCGCGCGCAGCTACACACCGACCACGGGCCGTCTCGGCCTGGTGTGGGATATCACGTCCGACATGAACCTGTATGCCCAGTACGCGACGGCGGCCGATCCGCCATCCGGCGTGCTGTCCACCGCCTCGTTCGCGGACGTGCGCAACAACAGCGAGCTGACCACCGGCCGCCAGTTCGAGGTGGGCAGCAAGCTTGGCTTCTGGCGCGGAAAGGGCACGGCGACGCTGGCCGCGTACCACATCGCGCGCAAGAACATCGCGACGCAAGACCCGGACAACAGCCTCCTGACCCTGCTCGTGGGCGAGCAGACCTCGCGAGGCGTCGAGCTGGCCGTCGGCCTGCAGCCCACGCGCCGCCTGGGCCTGCAGGGCAACGTTACCTACGTCGATGCCGAATACCAGAACTACCGCCAGGGCAACGTGTCGCTGGCAGGGAAGACGCCGGTCAACACGCCGGCAAACGTGGCCAACCTGTGGCTGTCGTATGCCGTCACCCCGGCGCTGCAGACGCACGTCGGCGTGCGCCGTGTTGGCAGGGTGTACGCGGATGCAGCCAACACGCTGTACTGGCCGGCGTACACGTTCGTCGATCTGGGCCTGAGTTACCAGGTCAAGCGCGATGTGGCGCTGGTCGGGCGCGTGCGCAATGCCACCGATCGTGTGTACGCCGCCAACGTGAACAGCACGATGGCGTACCTGGGCGCGGGCCGCACGGCGGACGTGTCGCTGCGCGTGGCGTTCTGACGGAGGGTCAGCATGAAAGCCCACGTCAAACGCTGGCTGTTCCTGACCCACCGCTGGCTTGGCATCGGCGGCTGCCTGCTGTTCGCGATGTGGTTCGCGTCGGGCATCGTCATGATGTATGTCGGCTACCCGAAGCTGACCGACGCCGAGCGCCTGACGCACTTGCCGGCGCTGTCGCACGAGGCGCCGCTGCTGGCGCCGGCCATGGCGCTGGGCAGGGCCGGCGTCGATGGGCCGCTTGACGCGTTGCGGCTGGCCGCGTCCAGCGGTGGTCGCGCCGTATATGTTGCCAACGCAAACGGCGGCGCGGTCGTCATCGACGCCATGAGCGGCGCGCGCCTGCAATCGGTGACCGCAGCCCACGCGCTGGCCAGCGCCGCCGCGTATGCCGGGCCGGGCGTGGCTGTGCACTACCAGGACGCGATCGACGAAGACGCGTTCACACACTCGCGCGGGCTCGACGCGCACCGCCCGCTGCACCGGGTCGAGATGAATGACGCCGAGCGCACGCTGCTCTACATCTCGGGCCGCAGCGGTGAGGTCGTGCGCGACGCGACGCACAGCGAACAGTTGTGGAATTACGCCGGCGCCTGGATCCACTGGTTGTATCCGTTTCGCGGCAATGTGTTCCAGCCTTACTGGACCAGTATCGTTAACTACCTGGCCATCGCCGGGATCGTCGCCGCCCTCTCTGGCACCGCGGCCGGCATCCTGCGCTGGCGCTTTCGCGCACCCTATCGCAGCGGTGCGCGCACGCCGTATCCGGGCGCGATGATGCGCTGGCACCACGTGACGGGCTTGCTGTTCGCGCTGGTGACGATCGCCTGGATCTTCAGCGGGTTGATGTCGATGAACCCGTGGCGCATATTTGATAGCGGCGCGCCGAAGCTGCGCATGGAGGCGCTGCATGGCGGGCCGTTGACGATCACGAGCGACGACGCCGCGCCGCACGCCCTGCTGGCGGCAAGTGCAGGCACCGTGCGCGAGCTGCGCTGGGTGCGGGTGCTGGGCCGGAATCGCGTGCTGGCGCAAGGCGCAGGCGGCGCGCCGCAGGTACTGGACAGCCGCAGTGCGCAACCGGTGGTACTCGATGCGGCGGCGCTGCAGGATGCAGCCACGCGCCTGGTCGCTGCGCCCGTCGCGCGGATCGACACGCTGACCGCCTACGACCTGTATTACTACGCGCGCGACGCGCACACGATGACGGGCGGCGCCGACAAGCCGCTACCGATTCTGCGTGTCGTGTTCGACGACCCGCACGCGACCTGGGTCCATCTCGACCCGCGCACGGGTGCGGTGCTCGGCCACATCGACAGCGGCAAGCGCGCCAGCCGCTGGCTGTTCGCGATGCTGCATTCGTGGGACTGGCTGCCGCTGCTCGGGCGCCGGCCGCTGTGGGACATCGTGCTGATCGTGCTCAGCGTCGGCGGCCTGCTGCTCAGCGTGACGGGCGTTGTGATCGGATGGCGCCGGCTCGGCAAGCAGCTGCGAACGACCCGAATCAACCCGCCGCGTGACGCCGCGCCGGCGGGGCGTCCGGTGCCGGCAGCCGGTCGACATGGTTGATCTTCACCAGGCGCACGAACGAAAGCAGGCGAATCACGAGCCAGCCCGAGTCGAACTCCCACCACTTCATCGACAGCTTGGCCGACGCCGGATTGGCGTGGTGGTTGTTATGCAGTTCGGCGCCGCCGAAGAGGATCCCGATCGGGAAGAAGTTGCGTGATTCTTCTTTCGTCTGGAAATTACGGTAGCCCACCACGTGGAAGATCCCGTTGATGAAGCCCGACGCCCAGAACGGCAGGATCGACAACTGGAACAGCCAGATCACGAAGCCATGCGTCACGCCGAATACCGCCATCTCGAGCGCCAGGAACAGGAACAGGCCACGGAAGCGGTGCTTCGTGTACAGGTGCTGGTCCATCCAGTCTTCCTTGATGCCCACGCCGTAGGCCTTGATCAGGTCCGCGTTGCGCGCGGCCTTGCGGTACAGCAGCGTGCCTTTGGTGAGGATCGTCCACAGGCCGTGGATGCGCGGGCTGTGCGGATCGTCGACGGTGTCGCACTTGGCGTGGTGTTTGCGGTGCACGGCCACCCAGGCCTTGGCGGTCACGCCGTAGGTCGTCAGCCAGATCCACATGCGAAACAGCTGGCACAGCATCGGGTGGAACGTGATCGCGCGGTGGCTGCGCGAACGGTGCAAATACAGTTCGCTGGCGAACACGGTCATGATGTACGACGCTGCCATGGTGAGCATCACGCCCGTTGGGGTGAGCTGGATGAATCCTTCGAACACGTTGTTTCTCCCTGTTGTAGACGGTCCGTGGACGTGACGACGTCCTGACGATACGACAAGAGTAACGTGCGACTTCCGGTTTCTAATGGCTGAGCAGAGCGGTATTTATGCCTTATTTACATAACAAATACGTACCACCCTGCCCCGTGTCATCCGATCATTCCGAGCTGCCTGACCTGCTTTACCCACTGCGGATACTCGTTCATCAACAGGTCGTACAGCGCGGCGTCCGAGTGCTCGTCAGGCGAGGCCACCGAGAAGAAGTCGGCGTTGTCGACCAGGCGGCCATCGAGTTCGTCGAGCTTTTCCAGGAACGGGAAATCCGACTCGGCGAAGTTGGCCAGCGCCTTCGCTTTCGACTTGCGGCCTTTGCCGATGCCCATGAACTGCCAGAAGATCGGCTCGCGGCTGGCCCAGCGCAGCTGGCGCTCGGTCAGCGGCTTGTCGGACGTCGAGCCATCGGTGACGAACATGACGTACACCGGCACGTCGGCCCTCGCGGCGGCCTTGCGTTCACCGCCGCGCGCGTCCGGGAAGTAGTGGCGCCGCACTGCTTCGATCGCGGCGCCATAGCGGGTGTCGCCCTCGAGCGGATGGCGCTTAATGATGCCCTTGATGTAGTTCGACCAGTTCGACAGCCCCATCGCCTCGCCCTGGTGCACGTTACGGCCGAACAGGAACACGTCGATCTCGCCGTCGTCGTCGAAGCGGCAGCCCAGCGCCAGGATGCGCTCGGCGAACTGCTGCACCAGGCCCTTGCCATACAGGGCGCTCATCGAACCCGAGATGTCGAGCACCAGGCATACCTTGGCCCGGTGCTGCGACAGTCCCGCTTTTTCCAGCGACACGGCGGCCGACTTGACCAGGTTGACCAGTTGCGGCGCGGCCTGGGCCACGCGCTTTTCGAGGTCGATCGATACTGGACGTGCGACCGGTGCCGGCGCAGGCGCAGGCACGTCGTCGGCGACGGCGCCGCCGAAGTGGCGCACCACCGCGTCGAGCCCACCATTGAACCCCTGCCCCACCGCCATGAAGCGCCAGCTGCCGTCCTTGCGATAGATGTCGCCCAGCATGACGGCGCGCTCACCAGCGAAGTCGCCGCCGCTGAAGGTAAAGCGCGCGAACTCGCCGTGCGGCCCGACCAGGCGCACATACCCCGACTGCAGTTGCGACATGATCGCCGCGCCATCGGTGCTGGCGACGATACTCACGCGCTCGACCCAGGCCGGCAGCCGCGCGAGCTGGAAGTGAAAGCCCGCAGCATCCTGGTCAACGGCGCCCAGCGCCACGCCGCTGCACGGAGTTGTCGGCTGGTTGAAGAAGGTCATATAGCGTTCGTCGGCCAGCGTGCCGCCGGCGTCCAGCGCAAAGCAGGCGAAGTCAAGTTGCAGGCCCTGGGCCGACAGGCCCACCTGAAGCACGCCGTCCGGCGGCACCGTGGCCAGGGGCAGGCGTTCGCCCCGCGAGAGCTGCTGCATGATCGTGTCCTTCTCGAGACCTTCGTTTAATGCTTCTCCGGATACGCCGCAAACTCGTCATCGATGCGCGTGACCAGGACCGTGGCGATACGCCGTTCCAGCACCTGCTCGACTTCCATGCGCAAGCCTTCGATCTCGATGCCGTCGCCCACCAGCGGCAAGGTGCCGAAGCGCTCGAGCATCAGGCCGGCCAGCGAGGTGTAGTCGTCGGTGTCGCCCACCAGCGCATCCACCTCGAGCACCTGCTCCAGGTAGTGCAGGTCGGCCGTGCCGTCGACGCGCCAGCGGCCATTGCCCAGGTCTTGCACCACCGGCTGCTCGTCTTCGTCGGGGAATTCGCCGGCGATGGCTTCCAGGATGTCGATCGGCGTGACCAGGCCCTGCAAGGTGCCGTATTCGTCGGCGATGATGACCAGCTGGCCGTGCGAGCGCTTCAGGCGGTCCATCACCTTGAGCACGCCGCTGGCATCGGGCAGGATGATCGGCACGCGGATATGGTTCGCGTCGATCGCGCCCGACAGCGTCAGGTCGGCGATCAGGTCTTTGGCGCGCGCGACGCCGATCACTTCATCGAGTTCGCCCCGGCAGACCGGGAAGAAGCCGTGCGGCGTGGCCAGGAGCTGGGCGCGGATCGTGTCGGCATCGTCCTCGATATTGATCCACGAGATGTCCGAGCGGTTGGTCATGATCGAGCGCACCGAGCGCTGCGACAGGCTCAATACGCCGCTGACCATATTGCGCTCTTCGAGCTCGAAGGTCGGCTCGTCCTGCTTTTGCGTCACCGCTACCGGCTCGTCGCTCGGCTCGATGCCGCGCGTGCTGCCCAACAGGCGCAGCACCGCGTCGGCCGTGCGGTCGCGCAGCGGGATGTGCGCTTCCTGCTTGACGAAGTTGCGGCGCGCGAGTTGGTTGAGCAGCTCGATCACGACCGAGAAGCCGATCGCGGCGTACAGGTAACCTTTCGGAATATGGAAGCCAAGGCCTTCGGCGATCAGCGACAGGCCGATCATCAACAGGAAACTCAGGCACAACACGACGACGGTCGGATGCGCATTGACGAAGCGTGTGAGCGGCTTCGATGCAAACAGCATGACGCCCATCGAGATCACGACGGCGGCCATCATCACGCCCAGCTCTTCGACCATGCCGACGGCGGTGATGACGGCATCGAGCGAGAACACGGCGTCGAGCACGATGATCTGTGCGACCACGGCGGCAAAGCTGGCGTAGGCACGCTTGCCGGTGGCGACGTGCGACTTGCCTTCGACGCGCTCGTGCAGCTCCATCGTGGCCTTGGCCAGCAGGAAGAAGCCACCCAATAGCAAGATCAGGTCGCGCCCGGAGAACGTCAGCGGGCCAAGGGCAATCAGGGGTGCGGTGAGCTTGACCAGCCAGGCGATGACGGTGAGCAGGCCAAGACGCATGATCATGGCGAGCGACAGGCCGACGAGGCGGGCCTTGTCGCGCTGGTGCGGGGGGAGTTTGTCCGCCAGGATGGCGATGAAAATCAGGTTGTCGATGCCGAGGACGATCTCGAGCACGACAAGAGTGAACAAGCCGACCCAGATATTCGGGTCAAGTAGCCATTCCATTAGGTGTGTTTGGTAGTGATTGGCAGGTCATTGTACGCGATCAGGTACGCAATCAACCAGATCGTGGAGGCGCCGTTGCATCGGCGCCGTCCTTCACAACGCCTGCTCGCTCGCAGGCTTGTCCTTGCGCGCCGGCAGCAGCGGTTCGACCAGTTGCGCGGCCAGCGTGGGCGCGAGCGGCGTGTCAGTGCCCACTTCGGCCGGCCAGTGGCGCGGCAGGTAGTGGCTGCCGAACAGGCGGTCGAGAAACGGCAGCGTGGACGCGTAGTTGCGGTTGATGTGGTCGTGCCGGCTGTGATGCCAGTGATGGAAGGCCGGCGTCGTCACCAGCCATTCGAGCGGGCCGAAGCGCCAGCGCAGGTTGGCGTGGATGAAGAAGCCCCACAGCGTGCCCAGCACAACCAGCGCGGCCGGCGCGGCGCTGCCGGCGGCGGTCGGCCCGGCCAGGCCGAGCAGATACAGCGGCACGATGCCGAACATGCGCGTGATGACCATGTCGACCGGGTGGCTGCGGGTATTGGCCAGAAAATGCATGCGCTCGGTGCTGTGGTGCAGCGCGTGGAAGCGCCACAGCCACGGCAGCTCATGACTGAGCCGGTGGCCCCAATAGAAGCCGGTTTCGGCGATGACGAAGGCGAGCACCATGCGCACCGCCAGCGGCAAGCCGGCGATGGCAGCCGTCAGCGCGGCCGGCACCAGGTGCACGGCCAGCGCGGCCAGCAGCGCCATCGGTGCGCTGAGCAGCACGATGGGCACCAGGCTGCTGAGGAAGTAATACGCGAGATTGTGCCGCAACTCGCCGCTCGGACCGTCGTGACGCACACCGAACCAGCGCTCGAGTGGTACGAACAGGGCAGTGAGCAGGATCAGCCAGACGCACAGTCGTAGTGCGGTGTCGGCGAATTCGGCGGGGGAAAAGTTCATCGTGATGTACAAAAAATCCGGCAGCGCCAGGCTGGCCTGTCACTACCGGATCGGTGCATGCAATAACGTGCTTAGCGCTGAACGTTGCGGCGACGACGCGCCATGAAGCCGATCAGGGCCAGGCCGCCGAGCAGCATGGTCCAGGTTGCCGGCTCAGGTACTTGCGCGGCGTTCAGCGACACATTATCGAGCAGCATGAATGGTGGCGCGCCAGGTGCCGTGCCGCGGGCCAGGAACGACAGCATTTCGCTGGCGCTGGTGGCCGTGAAGGCCATCGTGGCCGACTTCCAGCCGCTGAAGCCGTCATCCGGGATGCTCAGCTTGGTGCTGTTCTGGGTGGTCGTGCCGAAGCCGACTTGCCAGTAATTGTCGTAATTAGCGCCGCTGAAGCCGGCTTGCTGGGCCAGTGCGAAATCAAAGGTCAGCAGGTACGAGGTGCCGACCGTCAGGCCGCCGATCAGCTGGGACAAGGTGCCTGGGTACCACTGCGAGTCGGAGGCGAAGAAATTGCCGCCGGTTGGCGAGCCGGTGAAGCCGTTCTTGGTGCCTTCCAGTCGCAGCGCCGATTGGTCGGTGGTGGCGGTGGCGCCATTCAGCAGGAAGTTGTAGCCGCCCGAGCCGTTGGTGCCTTGGGTGCTGGTCCAGCCGGTCAGCGTGGTGCCGTTGGTTTCAGCGGTCGTGCCGTTGATTTTCTTGTTGCCACCGTTCGAGGACAGCTCGAAGTTGCCGTTCTGGACCAGGATCGGGCCGGCATGGGCGAGGCCCGTGCTGAATGTGATGAACGCTGACAGGACTAACAGGACTGACTTGATACGCATGACACGGGGCTCCAGGAGTGACGAGCAGCGGTTGTCGGCACGGTACTGTCCGGACCCAAACTGTTCGCGTAATTAGTTGAATTACATTAATTTATGTTGCAATGAAAATATTCTATCAGAAACCTATCCGGGCCAAAGAATACAGTCACAGCAATTAAGTTACATTGGGGAAACCTTTTTACAATTTCCTGTGAGCATTGTTTTGCGTTTTATCGCTGCGCTGGCAGCGGCTCCAATGATATGCAGCAATTTCTCCTGACCATCATTGTAATTTCCAGGAGAAAACGTTACATATTAGATTCATGCGGTCTGCTGCGGACATGACTGCTGGACGGAATGCACAGAACCGTGGACGCGACGCATAGTCGAAAAAAACAACAAACTGGACAGGAATGGTATCGGTGTGATTGTGGCCGGAAAGGAGGATTTGCCCACATACCGCAGGGGCACTTCTTCTCTCCTCCATGAAACAAATGAAAAAGCCACCCGAAGGTGGCTCTTTCATTTGTATTCCTGGCGGAGAGAGGGGGATTCGCCTACATCCTGCAGGCCGCCCTTGCGCGAGTACGCGCAAGGCTTCGAATCCCCCGCGAAGTGCCCGCAGGGGCACTTCTTCTCTCCTCCATGAAACAAATGAGAAAGCCACCCGAAGGTGGCTCTTTCATTTATATTCCTGGCGGAGAGAGGGGGATTCGAACCCCCGGTAGGCTATGAACCTACACACGCTTTCCAGGCGTGCGACTTAAACCACTCATCCATCTCTCCTGATGGTCGACGTGCGCTTTCCACGAAGCCGCTCATTATAACAACAATTCCTGCCAGTACAAGACCGATCCTGCAACGACCCATTGCCCCCCTTTCCGCCCAGCACCCTTGAATGGTATCGTTCCCGGCTGGCTGGCCCATCCGGCACGCTACCCGCAACGGATACGTCGTGAAACGAAAATCACTTTATCTCATCATCTTCGCCGTGGCGGCCGCAGGCGCCGGCACCGGCTCCTGGCTCGTGGGCCGCACGCCAACCGAGGCGCCGGCCGCAAAGCCTGCCACCGCACCGACCAGCACCCAGGACGCCAGCGCCATCGCCACCGAGCTGCGCGCCATGCTGGATGCCTACCGCAAGATCATCGTCCTGACCCACGATGAGTCCACCCTGCCCGCCGCCGAGCGCGCCCAGGCCAATCGCATCGGCCAGCAGCTATTCCATGAAAACCAGGAACGCATCGGTCGCGTCGATACCGCCCTCGCCACCCTGATCGCATCGAGCAACGCGCGCCGCTTCGACGCCATCGGCACGCTGCTCGACTACATCGAGTCGGGCGACGGCCTGTATGACGCCGACCGGCTGGCGTTTCGCGAAACCCTGCGCAGCCTGCAGGGCCAGATTGCCAGCGACTCGTCGCTCGCCGCGATCAAGCTGCACAAGCGCATTTCGGAAGACCTCGACGCGCTGGCCGAGATCGAGCGCAATTACGAGAAGGAGATCCGCGCGATCTTCGGGCGCTTCGATACCCGATCCATCGAGCTGAAACGCGAGAAGTGGGACAGCTACATCGCCTACCTGAAAACGCTCTACACACGCGAGCGCATCCTGAAGGAATACGGCGTCGTGCTGCCCTATCCTGCCGCGCCGGAGCCTGCGCCGCAACCTGCGCCGGAACCCGCACCGCAGCCTGCGCCTGACTCCAGCGCGCCGGCGCCGGCCGGGCGCGAAGGCGCCGAGATCTTCGGCAAGTCGCTGCCGAAGAAGACCGTGCTGCTCACCTTCGACGACGGCCCGCACCGCCGCTACAGCGAAGAAATCGCCGCGATCCTCAAGCAGTACAACGCGCCCGCGATCTTTTTCAACGTCGGGCGCAACCTTGGCGCGCTCGATGCGCAGGGCGCCGCCAAACTGGGCGCCAATGCCCAGGTCAGTCGCAAGCTCAAGGACGCCGGCTACGTGCTGGCCAATCACAGCCTCACGCATGCGCAGTTATCGAAGCAGACCGGCGCGAAGCTCAAGTCCGAAATCCTCGATACCGACACGCTGCTCAAGGCCGTCGACCCACAGCGCTCGTCGCTGTTTCGCTTTCCGTACGGCGCGCGCAATCGCGAGGGCATGCAACTGCTGGCGGATGCGAAGCTGACGTCGATGATGTGGAATATCGATTCGCTCGACTGGGCCGACCCGGTGCCGTCGTCGATCGCCGACCGCGTGCTGCGCTCCGTCGAGAAGGAAGGCCGCGGCATCATCCTGTTCCACGATATCCACGAGCGCACCGTCAAGGCGCTGCCGATGATCCTCGAGCGCCTGGTGGCCGAGGGTTATCAATTTGCCGGCTGGGATGGCGCCAAGTTCCAGGTCGACAGCAAGGCGGCGCCCGCGCCGGCGCCACGCGCGGCCGCCACCGGTTACGCCAATTCGTGGGCGATCCTGGTCGGCATCGACAATTATCCGAAATGGCCGCGCCTGGAATACGCCGTGCGCGATGCCGAGGGCGTCGAGCGCCTGCTGGTGCAGAAATTCGGCTTCGCGCAGGAGCGCGTGATCACGCTGAAGAATGAACAGGCTACGCGCCAGGGCATCCTGGCCGCGTTCCACGACCGCCTGGCGCACGGCGGCTTGCAGCCGAACGACCGCGTGTTCGTGTTTTTCGCCGGGCATGGCGCCACGCGCAAGCTCAGTTCGGGGCGCGACCTCGGCTACATCGTGCCGTTCGACGCCGACCCGAACAATCTCGCCACCGATGCGATCCCGATGACCGAAATCCAGAACATCGCCGAGAGCCTGCCGGCCAAGCACGCGCTGTTCGTGATGGACGCCTGCTATAGCGGCCTTGGCCTGACGCGCGGCGCGGCCAATGCGTCGTTCTTGCGCGATAACGCGCGCCGCCTGGGCCGGCAGATGCTCACGGCCGGCGGCACCGATCAGCTGGTGGCCGACGGCGGGCCCAATGGCCATTCGGTGTTCACCTGGACGCTGATGCAGGGCCTGGGCGGCAAGGGCGATCTGAATGGCGATGGCCTGATCACGGCCACCGAGCTGGCGGCGTACGTGGCGCCGGCCGTGTCGAGCGTGTCGCAGCAGACGCCGGCCTTTGGCAGCTTGCCGGGATCGGAAGGCGGCGACTTCGTGTTCGAACTGCCGGAAGAAACCGAGTTCCTCACGGCCGGCACGGCGCAGTTGTCGAACGACGCGATTGCGCTGAACACGCGCCTGGATGCGCAGACCTCGAAAGCGTCGGGCACGGTGGTGGTCAAGGATCTGCAAGGGGGCGAGACGCGGCTCAAGGCGCCGGCAGCGGTGCCGGTGTCGAACCGGCAGCAGGCGCAGCGGGCTAACGACCTGGGTTTGCAGCTGTATAAAGAGAAGCAGTATGCGCAGGCCGAGGCGCAGTTCACCGAGGCGCTCAAGCTGCGGCCGGACTTTGCGCTGGCGGCGAATAATCTGGGGTTTGTGTTTTACAAGCAGGAACGCTATGTAGAGGCAGCGCGCTGGTTTGAGAATACGGTGAAGATCGATCCGTCGCGGGCGATCGCGTATCGCAATCTGGGCGATGCGTATGTGCGGTCAAAGCAGCCTGCGAAAGCAAAAGCGGCGTTCACGACGTATCTGGAGTTGGCGCCGACCGGGGCTGGTGCGGCGTATGCGAAGGAGCAGTTGCAGCGGTTGTGATGCGGGCGGGTGGGTGGAGAACCAACGCCACGCGCCCTAAAAACGTCATTCCCGCGGAGGCGGGAATCCAAGTTTGCATGCGTAGCCACTTGATTTCTTCTCTGTGGCTGCGCTACTTACTTGGATTCCCGCCTGCGCGCACTGCTGTCCGGAATAATTTGCTTGACTTAGGAAGTAGGGGTTGCAGGCATTGGTTTAC
>NZ_JBFMMP010000026.1:0-42015 GCF_040790145.1 Massilia aurea | reverse complement strand
AATCAGGGATGTCTATTCTGATGCGACAGTCAACAAGATTATTCCGGACAGCAGTGCGCCTGCGCGGGAATGACGGTCTTCAGTGACGGGTACTGATCTGGCTATCAGTTCGCTTGAGCTGCAACCCGCAAGCGCCACAGCGACGTGACCTCTTGCGAGCGCGCCGCGTGCAGCGGATCGTCGGCATCGGTCGCGCGCGGGTGTACCGGGCGCGTGTCGTGGCGCTCGATCACTTCCAGGTTGCCGGCCGCGATCCACTCGAGTAACTGCGCGCGGCTGCGCAAGCCCAGGTGCTCGGCGAAGTCGGACATGATGAGCCAGCCTTCGCCACCGGCTTCGAGGTGCGCCGCCAAGCCTGCCAGGAACGCGCGCAGCATGCGGCTGTCGGGGTCGTAGATCGCATACTCGATCGCCGAGCTTGGCTTGCCCGGCAGCCACGGTGGATTGCACACGACCAGCGGCGCGCGGCCTTCCGGGAACAGGTCGGTTTGCACGATCTCGACCAGCGTGTTCAACGTCAACCGGGCGATGTTCTCGCGCGCACAGCCCAGCGCCCGCGCATCGACTTCACTGGCGAGCACCTGCAGCCCGCGCCGCGCCAGCACGGCCGACAGCACGCCGGTGCCGGCGCCAATGTCGAACGCGCGCTGGGCACCGGCCGGGATCGGCGCCTGCGCCACCAGTTCGACGTATTCGCCGCGCACCGGCGAGAACACGCCGTACCACGGGTGGATGCGCTCGCCGAGCGCCGGGATCATCACGCCCTTGCTGCGCCATTCGTGCGCGCCGATCACGCCCAGCAATTCGCGCAGCGAGGCGACGTATGGTTCGTCGACCGGGCCGTACGCTTCCAGGCAAGCCTGTTGCGCGGCCGGCGCGCGGCGCAGCAGGATACTGTGGTCGGCCTCGAACGGGATCACCAGCATCGCCAGCGTGCGGGCGCGCTGCAACTGGCTCAGGCGATGGCGGTGGAAGGCTTCCGTCGGGGTGGGCGCAGCCTTGCCCGCCTTGGCACGACGGGGCCGCTCGCCCTTGTGGTCGATGCGGCGCGCGAGCGCCTGTACCAGCTGGCGTGCATTCTGGAAGTCGCCGCGCCACAGCAGGGCGGTGCCGTCCAGCGCCAGCCGGTACGCGGCATCGGCGCTCATGGTGTCGTCGGCCAGCACCACCTTCTTCGGCGCGGGCCAGCCGCTTTCCGAACGCCATACGGCTGAGCGGTTGGCGCCGCCTTCGACCCATTCGATGCGTGCCATCGCTTGTTCCCTATTAATGGTGGTGATTCCAGTTGCCGTCGCTCGAGGCGAGGTAGGACGCCACGGCGTCCGGATTGCCAGTGGCGTGGCGCTTGACTTCACCGCAGCCGCAGATGCCCTGGTACGGCTGGATGTGCGAGCAGGCGGAAACTTTTTGCAGGTAGACGGTGACCGGCTTGGTGCATTTTGCGCACTTGAACGTCAGGGTACGGGAAGGTTTCATGATCGTGAAGCAGAGTAAGGGAAAGAGGGCGGCATTTTACACCGCCGGGCCCGGTTTCATTCGACCACCACGGCGCTGCTGCCGCCCCCCGTCGGCCGCACCAGCACCTTGGTCGCGATACGCTCGGTCATCTCTTGCACGTGCGAAATCACGCCCACCTTGCGGCCCAGCGATTGCAGCGCATCCAGCGCGTCCATCGCCACGCCCAGCGTTTCGCTGTCGAGACTGCCGAACCCTTCGTCGATGAACAGTGACTCGACCCGCACCCGGTTCGACGACAGCGACGCCAGGCCCAGCGCCAGCGCCAGCGATACCAGGAACGACTCGCCGCCCGACAGCGAATTGACCGAGCGCACTTCGCCGCCCATGTCCTGGTCGCGCACCATCAGCGCCAGCGACGGCATGCCCTGGTAGCTGACGCGCTCGAGGCGATAGCGTTTTGCCAGTTGCCCCAGATGCGCGTTGGCGTAGCCGAGCAGCACGTCGAGCGTGAATTGCTGGGCGTAGTTGCGGAATTTCTTGCCGTCGCTAGAACCGATCAGCTCGGACAGCTTGCCCCAGCGCTGTTCCTGCACCTGCTGCGCCTCGATCTCGCGCAGGCTCGACTCGGCCGCCACGCGCCGTTCGTCGTCCTGCATCACGCGCATGCGCGCCGAGGTCGACGCTTCGATCGCGGCATGGCGCTCGGCCTTGATGGCCTCGAAGGCCGCGCCGACGGCCTCGAACGGTTGGCTGTGCGGTGGCGCGGACGCCAGGTGCGCCGTGCGCTGGGCGCGCCGCTCGTTCAGGATCGCGCTGGCTTGGCCCACCTCGGTCTCGATCGCGCTCAAGGCGGTGCGCTCCTGCGCCAGCCAGGCCGCGCCCACCTGCAGCAGGCGGGCCAGCTCATCGGTGTTGGCGATGGCATCCAGGCCGTCGAGATCCCTGCGGTAGTCTTCCAGCCAGTCGGCCAGGGCCGCAGCGGCTGCCGCGCCGGCGCTGTCGAGTTGCGCCACGCGTTCGACCAGGCCGGCCAGTGCGGCGCGTGCCGTCGTTTCGCCCTGGGCGGCATTGTTGGCCACCAGTTGACGGGCCGCGAGCAGCTCGCGCGCGCCTGTCACGGCGGCGTTCAATTCGTGCTCGACCTCGCGTGCGGCGCGGCCTGCCCATAGTGCGCCCCGCGCCGTGCGTTTTTGCGTGAGTTCGGCGTCGATGCGCTCGAAGTCGAGGGCAGTACGCGCGCCGGCCGCGTCGATCTCGGCGATGCGCGCCGCGAGCGCGGTCGTTTCCACATCCAGCGTCGCCATCGACGCGGCGGCGCGGGCCAGGAGCTCGGTCTGCTCGCGCCACTGCGCCGCCTCGCCAGCGCGCGCCTGGCGCCAGCCGCTTGCGTCGCGCCGCCATGCCGCTTGCCAGCCATCGCCGTGCGCGCCCGTCAGCGGGGCGTCGAGTTCGGCCAGCAACGCATCGAGTTGCGTGGCAGCTGTCTCCTGGCGCAGCGTGTGCGTCTTGAGTTCGGCCTGCAACTGCGCAGCAGCGGCGCGTTCGGCGTCGGCCTCCTGGCGCCGGCGCGCCAGGTCGGCCTGGGCGGCGTCGACATCGCGCTGCGCCGCGTCGCGGGCGGTGGCAGCGGCGCGCCAGGTCTGCTCTTGCCGGCTCAAGGCGTCCACCGCTTCGCGCAGCGCCTGGCGCTGGGCGCCGAACCAGTCGATGCGTTCTTCTTCCAGCGGTGCGCCGGAGGCGAGTTCGTCGACTTGCCAGGCTTGCTCGAGGCTGGTGACGCGCTCGCCCAGCGTGTTGCGCTCTTGCGCCAATGCCACAAGACGCTCTTGCGCCGCGCCGAATGCCGCATTGCGCTGCGCCTGCAGCGCGCCGTTGTCGCGCACACGCAAGCGGCAGCCCTCGACTTCGGCGCGCAAGCCGGCCAGCATGGTCTTCAGCGTCGCGTCCTGGTGGGCGTACGGGTGCTCGTGGGCGCCGCAGACGGGGCATGGCGCGTCCTCATGCAAGTTGGCGCGCAGGTGTTCGACATCTGCCGCGCATGCAAGTTCGGCCGCCGCCAGCGAGCGTTCAGCCTGCGTCATGGCCGCGTCCAGCAGCGGCGCGGCGCTGCGCGCGTCAGCCAGCCCACGATCGGCGGCGATCCGCGCCGTCTCGACGCGGTCGATGTCGCGCGCCAGCCCCGCGAGCGTGGTGCGCGCGCCCGATAAATCAGTCCAGGTGCGCTCGGCCGCCGCCAACCGTTCTCGGCGTGCATCCAGCGTTTGACGCTCGGCGCCGATCGCCTCGGGATCGAAGCCGGCCAGCGCCGTCATCGCCGCGCGGCGCGTCGCTTCCAGCGCATCGAGCCGTTCGAGGCTCGCCGTCAGCGCACTCATGGCCTGGGTTTCGCGGCCCGCCGCGCCCAGTGCCTGGGCATTGATTGCGTCCAGCGCGACCTTGCCGGCGCTTAGCGTATCGAGCGCGCCTTCGCCCTGGCGCAGCAGTCGTTCCCATTGTTGCCAATCGCCAGCCACGGCGGCCAGCCGCGACTGCGCGGCCAGGCAGGCGGCGGCGCCATCGCGCATCGAGCGCGCGCGCGCCAGGTCATCGGCCTTGGCCTGATGCTGGCCACGCGCCGCGCGCGCCCCCATGCGCGCCGACTCGAGCGCGGACCGCACCTGCGCGTGGTTGGGCGTCAAGGCCAGCAACGCCGCATCGAGCGCCTTGGCGTCATCGAGTTGCGGCGTCGCCGCGCGCAGCGCTTGTTCGGCCGCGTCCAGCTTGCCGACCACCGCATCGACCTCGCCCACGCTGCTGCGCCGCGTCTCGAGCGCCGCGGCCAGCTCGGCCTCCGTCTTGGCGATGGACGAATGGGCCTGGCGCCGCTCCGCTTCCAGGCGCTGCACCTCGAGCGCCAGCGGCCGCGCTGCTTGCACCGCTTCCAGCGTGGCCAGGCGCTGGCGCCGTTCGCCGGCTTCGGCGCGCTGCGCGGTCGCCGCCGTCAGGATCTGCTCGGCCTGTGCTTCGCCTTGCATGAGCTTGTCCAGTTCGTGGTGCCAGCGCAGTTGCCCTTCGAGCAGGGCGTGGCGGTCGTCCAGCGCTTGCCGGGCCAGGTCGGCGTTCGCGCGCTCGATGTCGAGCAGTGTCCGGTCGTCTGGCGCGAGCGGGGCGGCATTGGCCAGTTTTGATTGCAGGAGCTGCGTGCGCAGCTGCTCGGCCTTGTAGCGCTCGAACGCGCGGCGCGAGATGTCGCTGTAGATCGTGGTGCCGGTGAGCGTTTCGAGCAATTCTCCGCGCTCGTTCTCGTCGGTTTTGAGGAACGCCGAGAATTCGTTCTGGGCCAGCAGCACGGCGCGCGTGAACTGCTCGAACGACAGGCCGATGCGCTGCACGATCTCCGCCGCGGCCTCGGTGTTGGTGCCGCCCACCGGAATCAGTTCGGGCAGGCGATTGAGCGAGATCTTTACCGGCTGCAGCGCGCCGTTCGGCTTGTTGCGCGCGCGCCGCACGGCCCAGCGCGCCCGGTAGCGGCGGTCGTCGCTGCCAACGAAGTCGACTTCGGCCCAACCCTCGGCCGCGCCACGGCGCAGCAGGGTACGGGCATCCTGGGCCGTCACGGTTTCTTCGCCGACGTCCGGCAGGCGCGTGCTCGAGCGCTTCAAGAGGCGCGGCGTGTCGCCGTACAGCGCCAGGCACAGCGCGTCGAGCAGGGTGCTCTTGCCGGCGCCGGTCGGGCCGCTGATGGCGAACAGGCCGGCGGACGCCAGCGGTTCGGATTCGAAATCGATGCTGAACTCGCCCGCCAGCGAAGCGAGGTTCTTGCCGCTGATACGCAGGATCTTCATCGCGGCTCGCCCTCCACCGCATGGAACAGCTCGGCAAACGACGCGATCTGCTCGGGTGGCGCTTCGTCACCGTATTTCTGCAGCCACAGCCGGCGGAAGACCTCGTCCGGCTGCAGTTGCGCCAATTGATCCAGGCTCAGCGCCAGGGCCGTATCGTCGGCAGCCACATGCTTGCGGGTCGGCTCGATCTTGGCCAGCCGCACGGGCTTGCCTTCCAGCGCCGCTTCGATGCGTGCACGCAGCCCCGGTTCCGGGCCGTCGAGCAGCACCCGCACTTCCAGATACGGCCAGGCTTGCTGCGGCAGGTCGGGATCGAGTTCTAGCGCGTCGAGCGCTGCCAGGGCGTCATCGAGCGGTGCGGGCAGGGCCGGCACGCGCAGCAGCGCCACCGCGCGCGGCACGAACAGCGGCGCGATCTCTGTCGCCTGGCTGCCGTCGAGGTCGATGCGCAGCACCTGGTGCTGGTAGTTCACCTCGGAAAACGACAGCGGCAGCGGACTGCCGCTGTAGCGCACGTTCTCGCGCCCGCCGACTTTCTGGGCCAGGTGCAGGTGGCCCAGCGCGGCATACGCGATGCTCGGGTCGAACATGCTGCTGGGCAGCGCTTCGGTGCCGCCGATGACGATGCGGCGCTCGGAGTCGTTCGACGACTGGCCATCGACCATATGGCAATGGCCCATGGCGATGATGGCCTGGCCGTCGGTCGCGCGCGCACGCGCCAGCGCATACGCCTGGCGATACAGCAGGGTGGTGCCCTGCAGATAGGGATCGAGGGCGGCGGCTTCGGTCACTTCATCGCCTTCGGCGGCGCGCAGGCGCGGCACGTCGCCCGGGCGCAGGAACGGCACGGCCAGGCACCAGGCCGCCACCTTGCCGTCATGGTCATGCAGCGGCACGAGCAGGCGCTCGAGATCGACCTCTCCATCGGTGCCGCGCAGCACGTTGCCGACGACAATCGTGCCGTAGGCTTCGAGCAATGGCGTCGGCGCTTCCAGCCGGCCTGGCGAATCGTGATTGCCCGCGATGACGACTACCTGCAACTGCGGCACGCGGCTGCGGGCGCGCTGCAGGAAGCGGTACAGCTGGCGGTGGGCGAGCGAGGAGGGATTGGCATTGTCGAAGATATCGCCCGCGATCAGCAGCACGTCGATGCGCTCTTCGTCCAGCGTATCGACCAGCCAGTCGAGAAAGCACTGGTGTTCGTAGATCCGGTCGAAATTGTGCAGGGTCTGGCCGAGGTGCCAGTCGGAAGTGTGCAGCAGCCGCATGGGGGAGTTCTCTATGGAGAAAGATGAAATCGGCGCCTACTATAGCGCAGCAGTCAACCAGCATGCCCAAGCGCGTGCGTAGATTGACGCCCTGTTGCGCAAACGGTCAGAATGGACGAATGAGCGAACTGATTCTGTCGATCGGCGCTGCCCGCGCCTTGCACCTGGCTGCGCAGGACCTGGCCAGCCCGCGCCGGCGCCACGCCACGCAAATGGACGTGCTCGCCGCAATCCGCCGCATGCGCATGTTGCAGATCGACACCATCAGCGTCGTCGCCCGCAGCCCCTATTTCGTGCTGTGGAGCCGGCTTGGCGATTATGACCCGGCCTGGCTCGATGCATTGCTGGCCGACGGCCACCTGTTCGAATACTGGGCCCATGAAGCGTGCTTCGTGCCGATCGAGGATTACGGCCTGTTTCGCCATCGCATGCTCGATCCGGAAGCGATGGGCTGGAAGTATTCGGCGCACTGGATGCACGAGCACGCCGACGAGGTGGCGCAACTGCTGGCGCATATCCGCGCCAACGGACCGGTGCGGGCAGCCGATTTCGAGCGCACCGATGGCAAGGCCGGGGGCTGGTGGGCGTGGAAGCCCGAAAAGCGTTCCCTCGAGGTGCTGTTTACGGCCGGCGCCCTCATGATTGCGCGCCGCCACAACTTCCAGCGCGTGTATGACCTGGCCGAGCGCGTGCATCCGGCATGGCACGACAGCCGGCTGCCGACGCGCGAGGCCGTCGGGCGCGAATTCGTGCTGCGCACCGTGGGCGCGCTGGGCCTGGCGCGGGCCGCATGGATTCCCGATTACCACCGCACGCGCGGCCCGCACGTCGATCCGGCGCGGCTGGCCGCAGAAGGCGCGCTGATCGCGGCGCGGGTCGATGGCTGGCGCGATCCCGTCTACATTCATCCCGACCAGCTGGCGCTGGCGCAGCAGGCTGCGGCGGGCACCTTGAGCGCGCGCGTGACGACCTTGCTCTCGCCATTCGATCCCGTGGTGTGGGACCGCCGCCGCGCGCGCGACCTGTTCGGCTTCGACTACCGGCTCGAGTGCTACACGCCGGCGCCCAAGCGGCGCTACGGCTATTTCACGCTGCCGATCCTGCGGCGCGGGGCGCTGGTGGGGCGCATCGACGCCAAGGCCCACCGCAAGGACGGCGTCTTCGAGCTGCGCAGCATCGCGCTCGAGCCGGGCGTGCGCCCGAGCGCGCGGCTGGCAAGCGACATCGCCGGGGCCGTGGCGCGCTGCGCCAGCTGGCATGGCTGCCCACGCGTCAGCGTGACGGCGGGCGACCCGGCGGCGTTCGCTACCATGTTGCAAGCGATTTTGTGGAAGAAATTGGCCCGTCCTGACCTTGCTCTTATTGTGAAATCGCATTTGATCAACGTCAAACCTGGCGGGGTGCTTGTCTCTAGACTACGAAGTTCCTGTCGCCGGCAACTACGACAAACCACTAGCCGGCCACCCCGAAGCAAGCATCCCCCAGTCGACCCGGCATCGTCGCGCCGAGCGTGCTGGCGGAGCATTGAGAGGAAAAAACATGCTCACTTCCACCTATACGCTGGTCGCGCTGTCCGTCGAACAGTCCCGGGCGCGCGTCGATCTGCAGGCCTTGCTCGAGCGCTGGCGGCCCGCCGCCTGGTGGGGCGAGCCGCCGTCGGCGCGCCAGTACGAAGCGGCGTGCGAGGCGCTGCGCCAGGTCAGCGAAGCGTGCCAGTGGCGCAAGCTCGACAAATTCGTGTTGCCGGCGCTGCGGCGGCGCGGCGAAGACGCTGCCGCACTGGTGGCCCAACTCGATGCGCTGAGCGGGCGTGCCACGGCGGCGCGCATGGCAGCCCAGTGCGCCGCTGCCGAAGGCGATCCTGGCTGCCTCGCGGCGCTCGAACAATGCTGCGAGCTATTGCTCGAGCGCCTCGAGCGTGAAGAACTCGAACTGTTGCCGCTGGCGCGCACGATCATTCCGGGCGACCACTGGTTCACGATTGCCAACCAGATGCTGGCCCATGACACGTACCACAATGAGAACCTGAACAAGATCCGGAGCGCGTGCGGCGGCAGGGTGCGTTCGCTATCTGCTCCAGAAGTTTCAGCGAGGAAATCTGTAATATTGCCGCCCGTATCGCCCATCGCGAATTAAGCTGTTCAGCGGGCGGGACGCACCGGTTGACGCCATGTTCTTTGTTATGATGGCAGTTTTAGCGGTGCGAATTTCTTATGTTCGAATTCCTATTCAAGCGGCAGGGCAAACAGGCCGCGTCCGGCGAGCAGCCGGGCGCCGCCAAGCCAGCCGCGGCGAAATCCGGCGTGGCCCAGCAAGGTAATAACAAGTCAAAGGGTGTGGCAGCCACCGCTGCATCGCAGGCTGCAGCGCAGGCCGCTACACAGGCGGCCGATGCGCGCGCCGCATTGGCCAGTGCCCGCGAGCGCCAGGCCGGGCAGCTCAAGGCGCTCGGCAGCGATGAAGCCGCCGCCGCTGATTTCATTCTGCAATCGCCGTTTTCCGAATTGCGCCTGGCGGCCGCCGAGCTGGTCCACGGCCGCGAGCATCTCGAGCGCGTGTATGGCGCGATGCGCAATGTCGACCGCCGCGTTGCCAAGCTCGTGCATGGCCGGCTCGACGCGATCCGCCACCATGAAGCCGAACTGCGCCGTGGCGAAGACACGTTGGCGCAGGCGCGTGCCTTGCTGGCCGATCTGCTGCTCACGCCCAACCACGTTGGCGAACTCGACCGCAAATGGTCGGTCATCCGTGCGCCCGAGCTGGCCGCCGAGTTCGAGGCCGTGCGGGCCCAGCTCGGCGCGCGTCTCGAATCGCAGGTGCAGTTGCAGCGCGCCATGATCGATCGCCTGGCCGCGCTGCGCCAGCTCGATCTTCAGGGCCTTGACGCCGCCGCCTACGGCGAGACCCTGGCCCGCCTGCAGCAAGAGCAGGCGGCGGCGCTGGTCGACCCCGGCCACGCATCGCTGCCGCGCACGCTGGTGGCCGACGTGACCGCCGAACTGGCGCGCCTGACGGCCAGTCTGGCCACCGTCGAGCAAGACGGCGTGGCCGTGACTGCCCGCGAGGCGGCGCTGACAGCATGGCAGGCGCAGCCGCAGAGCGAGCTCAAAGCCGACACGCTGCGCAAGGAATGGCAACGTTTGCCGGCGCTGCCCGCCAACGTTGCCGGCAATGCGCTGCAAGCGCAGTTCGACGCATTGCTCACGTCGCTCCCGCAGGAAATTCGCAAGCCAAAAGCGGCCCCGGCTGCAAGCAGCGCCGTGCCCGCCCGGGACAAGGGCGCCGATCAACCGTTCCTGGATCAGATGGAGGCGCTCGAAGCCGCCCTGCAGCAAGGTTCGCTTGGCACCGCCGCCGAAATCGATAAGTCGCTGAAGGAAGCCAAGGACAAGGGCGTGCGCCTCACCAGCGCCCAGCTCGAGCACCTGACCCATCTGCGCGCCGACCTGAAACGCCTGTCGGATTGGGCGCGCTGGGGCGGCAATGTGTCGCGCGAAGAATTGATCAAGACGGTCGACACGCTGGCCACGCAAAACCTGCCGATGGGCGAACTGGCCAAGAAGGTCGGCAGCATGCGCGAGCGCTGGAAGGCGCTCGATACCTTGTCCGGCCCGGCGCCGCGCAGCCTGTGGGAGCGTTTCGACGCCGCCTGCAGCACCGCGTACGCGCCGGCCGCCGCGCACTTCCGGCAGCTGGCCGACGAGCGCCACGCGAATGCCGCGCGCGGCCAGGCGCTGGTCGACGAAGCCCAGGCCGAGATCGCGCGCCTGCAACAAACCGAAGCCGACTGGAAACATGTGTCAAGCACCGTGCAGCGCCTGCGCACCGCCTGGAGTCATCTGGGCGCGGTCGACCGTAAAGAAAAGAAGCGTCTCGATGGCTTGTTCGCCGAGGCGCTGACCACGCTGCAACGGCCGCTGGAGGACCAGCGCAAGGTCGAGGTCGCCGTGCGCGAGCAGCTGATCGAAGAAGTCCACAAGCTCGACCCGAACGAACGGCACGCGGTCGACATGCTGCGCGAGTTGCAGAGCCGCTGGCAAGAGCATGCGCGCGCGCTGCCGCTCGAGCGCAAGGCCGAACAGGCGCTGTGGCAGCGCTTCCGCGGCGCCTGCGACGCGCTGTTCGCGGCGCGCAAGGAACACGCGCACGCCGCCGACAGCGAGCGGCGCACCCACGAAGCGGCCAAGGAAGCGTTGTGCGCACGCCTTGAGTCTGCGGCGCTCGATGCCACGCCGTCGAACGTGGCCCGGTTGCTGCGCGAGACGGCCGCCGAATGGCAGGCGATCGGCCCGGTGCCGCGCGCCCACGAAGCGCGCATCGAGAAGCGCTACCACGCGGCCGTGGCCCAGGTGCAGCAGCACGTGGCGCAGGTGCGACGCGCCGCCGACACCGTGCTGGCAGGCGCCGTGCGCGCCAAGCTGCGCCTGATCCAGGCGCTCGAGACCGCGCTGGCCGATCCCGGCAGCAACGCCGGCACCCACACCCAGGGCGACGACTGGCGTGCGCGCTGGGCTGCGCTGGCCCCGGTCGACGGCGGCTATGAGCCCATCCTGCAAAAGCGCTTCGACGCCGCGCTGGCCGCGCTAGAGGGCGACCGCGCCGCGTATGCGCGCCAGCTGCAAGAAAACCGGCCACGCCTGCTCAATGATTTGCTGCGCCTGGAAATCGCCGCTGGTATCGACAGCGGCGCCGAATTCGCGCGCGAGCGCCTGCGTCTGCAGGTCGAGGTGCTGCAGAGCTCGCTCAAATCGGGCCAGAAACCAGGCGGGAACACGGCCGAGTTGCGCGCATTGCTGGCGCTGCCGGCACTGGCCGACGTGCGCACCGAAACGCGCATTGAATGCCTCATGCTGCGTCAGCCGAAGGAAGCGTCATGAACCATGTACGTGTGCAGACCGGCGACTTTGATCTCGGTATTGAGGTGGCGCGCCTGCGTGAGGGCGACGCCCGTGTCGGCGCCGTGGTCGCGTTCGTCGGCACCGTGCGCGACCTGAACGATGGCGCGCAGGTCGCCGCGATGGAGCTCGAGCACTATCCCGGCATGACCGAAAAGGCGCTCGACGACATCGCCGCCCAGGCCGCGGCGCGCTGGCCGCTGTTCGCCACGCTGGTGATCCACCGCGTGGGCCCGCTGTTGCCGCTCGATCAGATCGTGCTGGTGGCCGTGACCGCCGCGCACCGGGGCGATGCGTTCGCGGCCTGCGAATTCATCATGGATTACCTCAAGACGGAAGCGCCATTCTGGAAAAAGGAAGACACCCCGGACGGCGCGCGCTGGGTCGATGCGCGCGTGACCGACGATTCGGCGCGGGCCCGGTGGCAAGTGCCTTGAACTTTCTTGCCGTCGGCCTGGGCGCGGCCATCGGTGCCTGGCTGAGGTGGGGGCTCGGCCTGTGGCTGGGCAGCCTGCATGGAATGGTCCAGATCGGCACGCTGGCGGCCAATCTGCTCGGCGGTTTCCTGGTTGGCTGCGCGCTGGCGTTCTTCGCCGGTCACCCGGCCCTGGCGCCGCACTGGCGCCTGTTCATCGTCACCGGCTTCCTGGGCGGCCTGACGACCTTTTCCAGTTTTTCTGGCGAATCGATGGCGCTGCTCCAGCGTGGCGAACTCGGCTGGGCGCTGGCGCACACGGCGCTGCACCTGATCGGTGCGCTGCTGTGCTGCATGGCCGGCTTTGCCCTCGTGCGTACCCTGCCTGGATAAATCGACGCCGGCACGGCGGTTTCCGCTGATATCGCACGAATGGCCGCCGTGAAGCATGCTAGAGTTCCCGTCGAGTAATTTTACGGGAGCTCGGACATGAATACCAATTACCGGCCCACCGCCGCCTTCGTCGGCGCCTCCTGGGGCGCGCTCGTCATCGGCATGGCCGCCTATCTGATCGGCCTCTGGAATGCCCAGATGCTGCTGAACGAAAAGGGCTATTACCTCGTGCTGCTGCTGTACGGTCTGTTCGCCGCGATCTCGCTGCAAAAGACCGTGCGCGACCGGTCCGAAGGCTTGCCGGTCACCGGCCTGTACGCCACGCTGTGCTGGTTTTCGCTGATGGCGTCGATCGGGCTGCTCGGGATCGGCCTGGTGAACGCCACGCTGGCGCTGAGCGAAAAAGGCTTTTATGCGATGTCGTTCGCGCTGGCGCTGTTCGCCGTCGTGGCCGTGCAAAAGAACGTGCGCGATTTGCAGGCGGCCGGGCCGGCGCCGGAATCGAAGCTGTCCGATCACTGAGTTCGCTGCGCGAACTGGCGGATGCGCTGCGCTTGAAAAGCATCCGCTCATCCCAATCTTGCACTGCATACAAGAACAACTCTCAGGAGTATCAGCATGCGGCAAGATAAACTGACGACCAAGCTCCAGGAAGCGCTGGCGGATGCCCAGAGCCTGGCGGTCGGCAACGATAACCAATATATCGAGACGGTGCACCTGCTGGTGGCGCTGTTGAACCAGGACGATGGCAGCGCGCGCTCGCTGCTGCAGCGCGCCGGCGTGAATGTCGGCGCCCTGACCAATGCGCTGAAGGCTGCGCTCGAGCGCCAGCCGAAGGTCACCGGCACGGGTGGCAACGTCCAGGTTGGACGCGACCTGATGGGACTGCTCAACATGGCCGACCGCGAAGCGCAAAAGCGCGGCGACGGGTTCCTGTCGTCCGAGATGATCCTGCTGGCGCTGCTCGACGATAAATCGGACGCAGGCCGCCTGGCCCGTGAAAACGGCCTGGCGAAGAAGTCGCTCGAGTCGGCGATCCAAGCCGTGCGTGGTGGCGAGGGCGTCAATTCGGCTGAAGCCGAAGGCCAGCGCGAGTCGCTCAAGAAATACACGCTCGATCTGACCGAGCGCGCCCGCGCCGGCAAGCTCGATCCGGTGATCGGCCGCGACGATGAAATCCGCCGCGCGATCCAGGTGTTGCAGCGCCGCAGCAAGAACAATCCGGTGCTGATCGGCGAGCCGGGCGTGGGCAAGACGGCCATTGTCGAAGGCCTGGCCCAGCGCATCGTCAATGGCGAAGTGCCCGATTCGCTCAAGGGCAAGCGCGTGCTGTCGCTCGACATGGCGTCGCTGCTCGCGGGCGCGAAGTTTCGCGGCGAATTCGAAGAGCGCCTGAAAAGCGTGCTCAAGGAACTGGCGCAGGACGAAGGCCAGACCATTGTCTTCATCGACGAGCTGCACACGATGGTCGGCGCCGGCAAGGCCGAAGGCGCGATGGACGCCGGCAATATGCTGAAACCGGCACTGGCGCGCGGCGAGCTGCACTGCGTCGGCGCGACCACGCTCGACGAGTACCGCAAGTACGTCGAGAAGGACGCCGCCCTCGAGCGCCGCTTCCAGAAGATCATCGTCGACGAGCCAAGTGTGGAGGCGACAATCGCCATCCTGCGCGGGCTGCAAGAGAAATACGAGCTGCACCACCAGGTCGACATCACCGACGCGGCGATCATCGCCGCGGCCGAATTGTCGCACCGCTACATCACCGACCGCTTCCTGCCCGACAAGGCGATCGACCTGATCGACGAGGCGGCGGCCAAGATCAAGATCGAGATCGATTCCAAGCCCGAAGTCATGGACCGCCTCGAGCGGCGCATGATCCAGCTGAAGATCGAGCGCGAAGCGGTGCGGCGCGAAACCGATGAAGCTTCGCAGCGGCGCCTGGAATTGCTGGGTGACGAAATCACACGCCTGGAGCGCGAGTACAACGACTTCGAAGAAATCCTGAAAGCCGAGAAAGCAGCGGTGCAGGGCACCACGCATATCAAGGAAGAGATCGAGCGCATTCGCTACCAGATGGAAGAAGCGCGCCGCCAGAGCAACTGGCAGCAGGCGTCCGAACTGCAATACGGCCGTTTGCCGGAACTCGAAGCGCAATTGCGCGATGCCGAAGCGAGCACCGCGCGCGCCGAAGCGGATGGCCAGAAACCGAAGCTGCTGCGCACGCAGGTGGGCGCCGAGGAAATCGCCGAAGTGGTCTCGCGCGCAACGGGCATCCCCGTCACGCGCATGCTGCAGGGCGAGCGCGACAAGCTGCTGCACATCGAGGACGAGCTGCACAAGCGCGTGGTGGGCCAGGATGAAGCGATCGAGGCGGTGTCCGATGCAATTCGCAGGTCGCGCGCCGGCCTGTCGGATCCGGATCGGCCCTATGGCTCGTTCATGTTCCTGGGCCCGACGGGTGTTGGCAAGACCGAGTTGTGCAAGGCGCTGGCCGGCTTCCTGTTCGACACGCAGGACGCGATGATCCGCATCGACATGAGCGAATTCATGGAAAAGCATTCGGTGGCCCGCCTGATCGGGGCGCCGCCGGGGTATGTCGGCTATGAAGAGGGCGGGTACCTGACCGAAGCCGTGCGGCGCAAACCGTACAGCGTGATCCTGCTCGACGAGATCGAGAAGGCGCACCCGGACGTGTTCAACGTGCTGCTGCAGGTGCTCGACGACGGTCGCATGACCGATGGCCAGGGTCGCACCGTCGACTTCAAGAACACGGTGATCGTGATGACGTCGAACCTCGGTTCGCACCGCATCCAGGCGATGGACAGCGACGAGCCGGCGGTGGTGAAGATGGCCGTGATGGCCGAGGTGCGCGGGCACTTCCGCCCCGAGTTCATCAACCGCATCGACGAGATTGTCGTGTTCCACGCGCTCGACGAGAAGAACATCGGCGCCATCGCCCGCATCCAGTTGCAGATCCTGGAAGCGCGCTTGGCGAAGATGGACATGACGCTCGACATCGACGAAGAGGCGCTGCAAAAGATTGCCGAAGCAGGTTATGACCCGGTGTATGGCGCGCGTCCTTTGAAGCGCGCGATCCAGCAGCAGATCGAGAATCCGCTGTCGAAGGCGATCCTGTCGGGCCGCTTCGGGCCGAAGGATGTCATTCCGGTGCGGGTGCGCGGCGGCGAGCTGACGTTTGGCGAGCTGACGGTCGAACTGGCCAACTAAACGACGTGGAAGTGTGGTGACAAGGGCGCGGCGTTTGCCGCGCCCTTTGTCGTTTCTTGACGATAAATAAGATGCGGTATTTCAGGATGCGAAATGATCTTCGTGCGATGTGGAATCTGCAGCATTGAAGCAGAGTGATTGGCTTCCAGTGTAAGAAATTTGATTTCACATCACGATAACGTCGAAGCAAGTCTTTGATATTTATCACGAAAATTTCAGTCGTATGTCTTATAGAAGACTGATGGTGCCGCGCACAAAGACCTTATGATGGTCTCAACGGATTCGCATTCTTCATCAATCGTTTATCACTCTCAGGAGAACTCACCATGACCACCACCCGTGAACAGCAAATCGCCGAACTGCAACAAGACTGGGACACCAATCCACGCTGGACGGGCGTCGTACGCAATTACACTGCTGCCGACGTCGTCCGTCTGCGCGGCTCGGTGCGCATCGAACACACGCTGGCCAAGCGCGGCGCCGAAAAGTTGTGGAACCTGGTCAATGATGAACCTTATGTAAACGCCCTCGGCGCGCTGACCGGCAACCAGGCCATGCAGCAGGTGAAAGCCGGCCTGAAAGCGATCTACCTGTCGGGTTGGCAAGTGGCCGGCGACGCCAATGCGGCCGGCGAAATGTACCCGGACCAGTCGCTGTATCCGGCCAACTCGGTGCCGTTGGTCGTGCGCCGCATTAACAACACCTTCCAGCGCGCCGACCAGATCCAATGGTCGGAAGGCAAGGACGACATCGATTACTTCGCCCCGATCGTCGCCGATGCCGAAGCCGGTTTCGGCGGCGTGCTCAATGCCTACGAGCTGATGAAGTCGATGATCGAAGCGGGCGCGGCCGGCGTGCACTTCGAAGATCAACTGGCATCGGTCAAGAAATGCGGCCACATGGGCGGCAAGGTGCTGGTGCCCACCCGCGAAGCCGTCGAAAAGCTCAACGCGGCGCGCCTGGCGGCCGACGTGATGGGCACGGGCACGCTCGTGATCGCCCGCACCGACGCCGAAGCGGCCGACCTGCTCACGTCCGACGTCGACCCCAACGATCAAGAGTTCTGCACTGGCGAGCGCACGGTCGAGGGTTTCTTCCGCGTCCACCCGGGCGTTGACCAAGCCATTTCGCGCGGCCTGGCCTATGCGCCATATGCCGATCTGGTCTGGTGCGAAACCGGCAAGCCCGACCTCGAATTTGCACGCCGCTTCGCCGACGCGATCCATGCCAAGTTCCCTGGCAAGATGCTGGCCTATAACTGCTCGCCCTCGTTCAACTGGAAAAAGAACCTCGACGACGCCACCATCGCCAAGTTCCAGCGCGAGCTGGGCGCGATGGGCTACAAATTCCAGTTCATCACGCTGGCCGGTTTCCACTCGCTCAATTACGGCATGTTCAACCTGGCCCATGGCTATGCACGCCGCGGCATGTCGGCCTTTGTCGAGCTGCAAGAAGCCGAATTCGCTGCCGCCGAACAGGGCTTTACGGCCGTCAAGCACCAGCGCGAAGTGGGCACCGGCTACTTTGACGCGGTAACGCAAGCCATCCAGCAAGGCCAGAGCTCGACCACCGCGCTGCATGGCTCGACCGAGGACGAGCAGTTCTTCGAAGAGAAAAAAGTCGCATAAAACACGCGAATTGCTGGTGCACGGGCCGCAACCTCACAAGGGTTGCGGCCTTTTTTTCGTCTCGCGCAAACAGCGCCGATTCCCAGCCCCGGGCGGTTGTAGTGGATAATGGCGTCTAATACCGCCGCCAGTTTCGCGCGGCAACGTCACTTTTAGGAATTCCAGCTTATGTTGAGCTACCGCCACGCCTTCCACGCGGGTAACCACGCCGATGTCCTCAAACACTTCATCCAGGTGCAACTGCACGGGTACATGAATCAGAAGGATGCGGCGTATACCTATATCGACACCCACTCGGGCGCCGGCGTGTATGCGCTCGACAGTTTCCAGTCGACCAAGACCGCCGAGTTCGACACTGGTATCGGCCCGCTGTGGTCGCTTACCGACGTCCCGGCGCCGCTGAAGGAATACCTTGACCTGATCAAGGGCATGAACCCGAGCGGCAAGATGCGCTACTACCCGGGTTCGCCCTATGTCGCCGAGCAAATGGCGCGCGAGCAGGATCGCCTGCGCCTGTTCGAGCTGCACCCGGCCGATTGCAAGATCCTGGCCGATAATTTCCGTAAGCTCGACGCCCACAAGGCCGAGCAGGGCGAGCGTTCACGCGGGCGCCGCGTGATGATCGACCGGGGCGATGGTTTCGACAGCATGAAGGCGCTGCTGCCGCCACCGTCGCGCCGCGCGCTGGTGCTGATCGACCCGCCGTACGAAGTCAAGGACGACTACAAGCGTGTGAAGGAAGCGCTCGACGATGCGCTGGTGCGCTTCCCGAGCGGCATCTTTGCGGTCTGGTATCCAGTGCTGCAGCGCATGGAGTCGCGCCAGTTTGCCGACCGCCTCAAGCGCGTGCCGGCCAAGGAATGGCTGAACGTCACGCTGACGATCCAGACCCCGACCCCGGACGGTACCGGCATGCACAGCAGCGGCATGTTCATCCTGAATCCGCCGTACACGCTCGAACCAATCCTGCGCGAAGTGCTGCCGTACCTGGTGCGGGTACTGGGCAAGGACGCCGGCGCGCGTTTTACCATCGACAAGGGTACTCAAGTAACGGGTACGGCACTGGGCCGCAGCGCCAGCCGCACCGACGGCAGCATGGCCGGCATGCCGCGTCAACCGATCGGCAACGCGCGCCGCGCCAGCCCGCTGTCGGGCAAGGGCAGTCTGCGCCTGCCGGGCCAGGTGATGCCGCGCGAAGGCGACGAGCCGGCAGCGCTGGCCAAGCCATCCCGTACCGGCACGGGCCGTCCGACGCAGGAAACCGGCCGGCCGGGCGGGGCGCCGCGCACGAGCGCGCCACGCAGCGCAGCCCAAGGCGCCGCCTCGAGCGCAACGCCACGCACTGCACCACGCGATGGCGCCAAGCCAGCCCCGCGCGCACCGCGCACAGGCGGCGATCGCCCGACCACGCCAGGTGCACCGCGCACTGGTCGCACCCGCCAGGGCGGTGGCCGCGGCTAGTGTTCGATTCGATGTCGAAATGCTAAGATTGGCATTTTTGTAGTATAGTCGGCGCAGGTGGCACGCGTGTGTGTGTGTCGCCAGCGCCGCGCTACCGTCGCGACAGTTTCCAGGAGTAACATTTCAATGCATGCTGATGCAACGGCAGCGGTCTCCGTGCCGTCTGACGATTTCTTCCTCGCACGGCAACCGATTCTCGGGCGCGACCAGCAATTGCTGGCGTTCGAGCTGCTGTTTCGCGCCGCCGGCGAGGATGAAGACGCCAAGCTGACGGACGGCGCCGCAGCCACGGCCGCCGTCATTTCGCATGCGTCCCAGCTTGGCATGGAGCAGGTGGTTGGCGAGCAACTCGCCTTTGTCAACGTCGACGCCGTCGTGTTGATGAGCGACTTCGTGCGCTTCCTGCCGCCGCACAAAGTCATCCTTGAAATCCTGGAAACTGTGAAGCCGACGCCGGAATTGCTGGTGCGCGTGGCCGAGCTGAAAGATCTTGGCTTCAAGTTTGCAGTCGATGACGTCATCGAACATTCGAGCGACCTCGATCAACTGGTCTCGCTGATCGACATCATCAAGGTCGACATCAAGGGTGTGGCGCCGGACGCGCTGGCGCAACTGGTAACGTCGCTGAGCAAGACGGGCAAGCGCCTGCTGGCCGAAAAAGTCGAGACGATCGACGAGTTCAAGCTGTGCATGGAACTCGGCTTCGAATACTTCCAGGGCTATTATTTTGCGCGCCCCGTGATCCTCAGCGGCCGCAAGATCGCGCCGACCGAAGTTGCACTGCTGCGCCTGCTGGAACTGGTCAACTCGAACGCCGACAATCAGGCCATCGAAACGGCCGTCAAGCGCGACGCCCTGATCAGCCTTAACCTGCTGCGCCTGGTGAATAGCCGCGCGGTGCCGGGCGAGCGCATCGACACGCTGTCGCAAGCGCTTACCGTGCTCGGCCGGCGCCAGCTTGGCCGCTGGCTGCAGATCCTGCTCTACACGGCAGCGGGCGCGCAAGTCTCGCTCGATTCGCCGCTGCTGCAGCTGGCGACCACGCGTGGCAAGCTGCTCGAACTGATGACCTTGCGCGTGCGCCCCGGCGATACGGCCAGCGCCGACCGCGCCTTCACGGTCGGCATCATGTCGCTGGCCGAGGCGTTGTTTTCGGTGCGGATGGCCGACATCCTGGCGCACGTCGACATCGCGCATGACGTACGCGACGCGCTGATCGACCGCGACGGCGACTTCGGCACGATGTTGCGCATCGCCGAGCTGCTCGAAGCGGCCGAAGGTGGCCGCAAGCTCAATGCAGAGCTCAAGAAGATTGGCCTGACGGTGGCCGAGGTGCGCGAGATCGAGTTGGCCGCCTTTGACTGGGTGCGCGAGCTGACCCACGACGTGCACTGAGTTTTTACTTCCCCTTTATTGCCCCAGCAGCAGGAACACGGTCGGCTTCTTGTGGAAGTCCGGCCCCTGGTTCGCCGCCAGCGCGGCCTTCCACTTGGCCGCCGTCAACGTGCGCACCGACTCGCTCGGCAACGACAGGTCGGTCGCCACGCACACCAGCGTGCCTGGCTGGCAAGCCGCCACCAGTGCGTCGAGCATCGCGCTATTGCGGTACGGCGTCTCGATGAACAGTTGCGTCTGGCGTTCGTTGCGCGAGCGCGTTTCCAGTTCGCGGATGCGTTTCGTGCGCAGCGCCGCGTCGGTCGGCAGATAGCCGTTGAAGGCGAAGCTCTGGCCGTTCAGGCCGCTGGCCATCACGGCCAGCAGCAGCGACGACGGTCCGACCAGCGGGCGCACGGCAATGCCATGCTGGTGCGCCAGGCGCACGAGGTCGGCGCCGGGATCGGCCACGGCCGGCACGCCCGCTTCGGACACCAGGCCTGCATCGCGCCCGGCCAGCAGCGGCGCCAGTAGTTGCGTCAGCGCGGCGGCCGGCGTGTTCACGTTCAGTTCGGCGATCTCGATCTCTTGCAGCGGCTTGGCCAGCGGATGGTCGATGGCGATCAGCTTCAGAAAGGCGCGCGCGGTCTTGGCGTTTTCGGCCACAAAATAGTCGAGCGTGCTGGTCAGTGCTTGCACCTGCGTCGGCAGCAGGCCGTTCAGGCAGCCGGGCGCGGCGTCGAGTGGGCCGAGGGTATTGGGGATCAGGTACAGGGTGCCGGGCATGGGTGGTTTCTGGTAAATGTTCAGGTGCCGAAGAAGCGCACGCCGGCGCGCCGCAGCATGCCGGTCAGGGCGATGAGCGGCAAGCCGGTGAGGGCGGTCGGGTCGTTCGAGTGGATGTGTTCGATCAAGGCAATCCCCAGGCCTTCGTTCTTGGCGCTGCCGGCGCAATCGTACGGTTGTTCGATGCGCAAGTAGGCGTCGAGTTCGGCGTCCGGCAAGTCGCGAAAGCGCACGCGCACCTGCACGTTCTCGACCTGGGCGGCGGCTGCGGGCGCGTCGATGCGGCCGTCCCACAGGCACAGCGCCGTGTGAAACACGACTTCGCGTCCGCGCATCAGTTGCAACTGGGCCAGTGCGCGGGCGTGGTCGCCCGGCTTGCCGATCTGCAGATCGTCGAGCGTGGCGACCTGGTCCGAGCCGATCACGAGCGCGCCCGGATGCAGGCGCGCCACGGCCTCGGCCTTGGCACGCGCCAGGCGCAGCGCGGTTGCTGGCGGCGTCTCGCCGGGCAACGGGGTTTCGTCCAGATCGGGTGCGATCGCCTCGAACGGCAGGCCCAGGCGGCCCAGCAATTCGCGCCGATACGCCGAGCTCGATGCAAGAATCAGACGCGGAAGGGGAGAACTTGGTATCATGCTGCGCTCCAGATAAATCGACGGCGACGCCACAGTTTCATGGCGCTGCGCTGAAAAGCCTGCTATTATCGCAGGTTTTCCGGGACGACTTTCTACATGAGCGCTTTCATCATTGATGCCTTCGAGTTTTGCAAGAGCGACGGTTTTCGTGAAGGCAGCACGCCACTGGTTGAGATGACCCGACTGGCAGCAGAGAGTTCCGAAAAAGGCGGCGAGATCCGCTGGACGATGCAGGGTGGGCAAACCCGTCATGGTTATCCGTCGCTGACCCTCGAGGTCGCCGGTCACGTGAAACTGGAATGCCAACGTTGCCTGCAGCCCATGGACTACGACATCGATTCGTCGACCATGCTGGTGCTGGGCAAGGATGACGAAGATGCCGATGCCATCGAGATCGTTCTCGACGACGACAGCATCGACGTGATCGTCGGCAGCCGCACCTGCGATATTCGCCAGTTGCTCGAAGACGAAGCGCTGCTGGCCCTGCCGCAGTCGCCGAAGCACGATGTCTGCCCGGATACGAAGCTGCTGGACAGCCTGAAGAATGAGAAGCCGTCGCCATTTGCCGGCCTCAAGAATCTCAAGACAGAATGATTTAGCACCAAACATAGCAGGATCGGTTTCGCAGTACGGTGGCGGCAGCGTAGAAAGAATGTCGCCCAAAATTTGCAAAGAATGTGTCAAACGCGTGCAGCGCTCGAGGTTGGCATTGGTAGTAGAAGTAGACGGAAACGTGTCGGCAATCCCGGGGGTCATCCTTGAAGATTGCTGCTGGGATACTCGATGCGCAATCGTTGCACGTCGAATGTGTTAAAATTTTAGAACTTAGTATTAGGAGTTATCATGGCTGTTCAGCAGAATAAGAAATCCCCATCGAAGCGCGGTATGCACCGTTCGCACGACTTCCTGGTTGCACCAAACCTGGCAGTCGAGCCAACCACCGGCGAAACGCACCTGCGTCACCACATCAGCCCTAACGGTTTCTACCGTGGTCGCAAGGTCCTGAAGACCAAAAACGACGAGTAATCGACGTCCTGGCTTTTAGCACCATGAAAGCGGCGCAACGTATGTTATCTGCGTGGCGCCGCTTTTTCTTTGGCATCTGCTCAGGCATTGTTGGCATCAAGGGCAAGCGTTTCGCCCCGTCATGTTGAGCAGCGCGGATCCTGTGCGCCTCCCGGCAACAAACCGATCCCATCTGGCCGCCAGTCCTGTGTGAGCCGCGGCATCCCCAATACATGACCATAAAAATTTCCATTGACTGCATGGGTGGCGATCACGGCCCATCAGTAACTATTCCGGCAGCAATCTCGTTCCTGAAAAAGCAGGATGACGCCGAGCTCGTGCTCGTGGGCGTCGAGGATGTGCTGCGCGCGGAACTCAAGAAGCACCACGCGGACAAATTGCCGCGTCTTACGATCAAGCACGCGTCCGAAATCGTCGCGATGGACGATCCGATCGAAGTGGCCCTGCGCCGCAAGAAGGATTCGTCGATGCGCGTGGCGATCGAGCTGGTGAAAGACGGCAGTGCCAACGCCTGCGTCTCGGCCGGCAATACGGGCGCCCTGATGGCCGTCTCGCGCTACGTTCTCAAGACGATGCCAGGCGTCGACCGTCCGGCGATCTGCTCGATCTTCCCCAACCAGAAAAACGGCCCGACCTATATCCTCGACCTGGGTGCCAACGTCGATTGCGAACCGCATCACCTGCACCAGTTCGCGATCATGGGGTCGGTCCTGTGCTCGGCGATCGAAGGCATCCCGCGCCCGACCATCGGCCTGCTCAATGTCGGCACCGAAGACATCAAGGGCAACGAAGTGGTCAAGGCCACCGGCGTGCTGCTGCGCGACGATGCCGCCCGCGGCAAACTCAATTTCCATGGCAATGTCGAAGGCAATGACATCTTCAAGGGCACGGTCGACGTCGTCGTGTGCGACGGTTTCGTCGGCAACGTGATGCTCAAGGCGATCGAAGGCCTGTCGCGCTTCATGAAGACGACCTTCAAGGCCGACATCATGTCGATGGTTGGCGCCGTGTTCGCACGCAAGGCCCTGAAAAAACTCAATCCCGAGCGCTACAATGGCGCCGGTCTGCTGGGTCTGAAGGGCCTGGTGTTCAAGAGCCACGGCAGCGCGAATGCCTATTCGTTCGAATGGGCGATCAAGCGCGCCTACGAGGCCGCGCACAATAATGTGCAAGAGCAGTTGTCGGCCTTGATTACCGAGCTGATGCCGAATTCAACGGGCGCTGCCGCAGCGCCCACGCCGGTGCTCGACTCCGTGCCAACGATCGAGCGCCAGGCGCAATAACCCAGCAGGATGGTGAAGCAATGACCCTGTACAGCAAAATCACCGGCACCGGCAGCTATCTGCCGGCCAACCGTGTCACCAATGAAGCGCTGGCCACCCGGTTGGCCGCGCAGGGCGTCGAGACGTCGCACGAGTGGATCGTCACCCGCAGCGGCATCGAGGCGCGCCACTTCGCCGCCGCCGACGAACTCTCGTCCGACCTGGCCGTGCACGCCGCGCGCCAGGCGCTGGCCATGGCCGGGCGCGATCCGGGCGACGTCGACCTCGTCATCGTTGCCAGTTCCACTCCCGATTTCCACGGCAGTTTCCCCAGCACCGCCTGCATCGTCCAGCAAAAGCTGGGCATGGCCAATGGCAGCGCCGCCTTCGACGTGCAGGCGGTGTGCAGCGGCTTCGTGTATGCGCTGTCGACGGCCGACGCATTCATCCGCGCCGGCAACCACAAGCGCGTGCTCGTGATCGGTTCCGAGATCTTTTCGCGCATCGTCGACTTCAATGACCGCGGCACCTGCGTGCTGTTTGGCGACGGCGCCGGCGCAATCCTGCTCGAAGTATCGAACGAGCCGGGCATCCTGGCGACCAAACTCCACGCCGACGGCAGCCATGCCGACATCCTGTCGATTCCGGGCAATCTGGCCGGCGGCGCGATCGCCGGCAGCGGCTACCTGCAGATGGACGGCCCGGCCGTGTTCAAGCTGGCCGTGTCGGTGCTGGAGAAGGTCGCGCACGAAGTGCTCGATACGGCAGGCATGACAGCCGACCAGATCGACTGGCTGGTGCCGCACCAGGCCAATATCCGCATCATGAACGGCACCGCCAAAAAGCTCGGCCTGCCGCCCGAAAAAATGGTTGTCACCGTCAATGAGCACGGCAATACCTCGGCCGCCTCGATCCCGCTGGCGCTCGACCAGGCAGTGCGCGATGGCCGCATCAAGCCGGGCCAGAACGTGCTGATGGAAGGCGTCGGCGGCGGCTTTACCTGGGGCGCGGTGCTGGCGCGCATGTAAGCCAGCGCTGTCGCCACAAGAACAACACATTACGAAAAGAAAACGATGAGCAACTTCGCATTCCTGTTCACCGGACAAGGCGCCCAGGCAGTGGGCATGCTGAACGGTTTCGCCGGCAACCCGGTTGTCGACCAGACCGTGCAAGAAGCATCCGACGCGCTCGGCTTCGATCTGCAGCGCCTGATCGCCGAAGGGCCGAAAGAAGACCTCGACCTCACCACCAATACCCAGCCAGTCATGCTGACCGCCGCCGTGGCCGTGTACCGCGCCTGGATCGCGGCCGGCGGCCCGGTGCCGTCCGTCGTTGCCGGGCACAGCCTGGGCGAATACTCGGCGCTGGTCGCCGCCGGCGTGATCCCGTTTGCCGACGCCGTACCGCTGGTGCGTTTTCGCGCGCAATCGATGCAGGACGCGGTGCCGGTCGGGCAGGGCGGCATGGCCGTCATCCTCGGCCTGCAGGCCGATGACGTGCGCGCCGTCTGTGCCGAAGCTGCGCAGGGCGAGGTCGTCGAAGCGGTCAACTTCAACGAGCCGACCCAGATCGTGATCGCCGGCCACACGGCTGCGGTCGAGCGCGCCTGCGAGATCGCCAAGGCGAAGGGCGCCAAACGCGCCATGAAATTGTCGGTCTCGGCGCCGTTCCACTCGTCGCTGCTCAAGCCGGCATCGGACCGCCTGCGCGAGTACATGAACACATTGACCTTTGCCGCGCCGCAGATCGCCGTCATCAACAACGTCGATGTCGCCGTGTTGAACGATCCGGAACAGATCAAGGATGCACTGGTGCGCCAGGCCGCCGGTCCGGTGCGCTGGGTCGAGACGATGCAGAAGATGGCGCAGGACGGCGTCACGCAGGTGATCGAATGCGCACCGAGCAAGACGCTGGTGGGCATGGCCAAGCGCATCGACCCGGCGCTGGTCGGCGAAGCGCTGCTCGACCAGGCCGCGCTCGAGCGCGTGCTGGCGACGTTCAAGTCGTGATGCCGACAACGACAACCCCATAAGAGGACAACAATGAATCTGGAAAACCAAGTCGCCCTGATCAGCGGCGCATCGCGCGGCATCGGCAAGGCCATCGCTCTCGAACTGGCCCGCCAGGGCGCAAAAGTCGTCGGCACCGCCACCAGCGACGCCGGCGCGCAGGCAATCTCGGACTACCTGGCGCCATTCGGCGGCAAGGGCGTCGTCCTGAACGTGCTCGACAGCGAACGCTGCGCGGCCGTCGTGGCGGATGTGCAGACGGAATTCGGCAGCCTGTCGATCCTCGTGAACAATGCCGGCATCACCCAGGACAACCTGGCCATGCGCATGAAAGACGACGAATGGGATGGCGTGATCGCCACCAACCTCACCGCCGTCGGCCGCCTGTCGCGCCTGGTGCTGCGCGGGATGATGAAGGCCAAGGCTGGCCGCATCATCAACATCACCTCGGTGGTGGGCGCCTCGGGCAATCCGGGCCAGATGAACTACGCGGCGGCCAAGGCCGGCGTGGCCGGCATGACCCGCGCGCTCGCGCGCGAGATCGGCAGCCGCAACATCACCGTCAATTGCGTGGCGCCGGGCTTCATCGACACCGACATGACCAAATCGCTGGGCGACGACCAGCACGCCGCGCTGCTGACCCAGATTCCGCTGGGCCGCCTGGGCCAGCCGGAAGACATCGCGCATGCGGTGGCGTTCCTGGCCGGTCCGCAGGCCGCGTATATCACGGGCACCGAGCTGCACGTGAACGGCGGCATGTACATGAATTAAGTATATTAGGCATCAAGTAAGAATTTAGAAGCAATAAAGGCGTGGATTGCACCGTGACTGGCCTATTTTGAACAGGCCGATATCGGCGCAATCCCGACTTTTAGCAGGACTTTCCGGCGACTTAGCCGCAGTCGCCGAAAATAGTTTTTCAGGTCGCAAACCTGATAAAATGCGCGCACTTTCCGCAACACATACCTTAATGGAGCTACAACATGTCGGATATCGAACAACGCGTTAAAAAAATCGTCGCTGAGCAACTGGGTGTTGCTGAAGCAGACATCAAAATCGAATCCTCGTTCGTTGACGACCTCGGTGCAGATTCGCTGGACACCGTCGAGCTGGTGATGGCTCTGGAAGATGAGTTCGAAATGGAAATCCCTGACGAACAGGCTGAGAAAATCACCACCGTCAAGCAAGCCATCGACTACGCAACCGCGCACGTCAAAGCTTAAGTCTGGGCCTGAGTAGTCGCTTTACAGTTTTTGGGAGAATCGCTTGAGTCGTTCACGCAACCGCCGTGTCGTCGTCACCGGCCTGGGCTGCATTTCACCAATCGGTAACACCGTTACCGAAGCGTGGGATGCAGCGTTGGCTGGCAAGTCGGGTATTGCCGCCATCACCAAGTTTGATGCGTCGCAGTTCACGACCCACTTCGCTGGTGAAGTAAAGAACTTCGTCGTCGAGGATTATCTGCCGGGCAAAGAAGGCCGCCATATGGATAGCTTTATCCATTACGGCATGGCAGCCGGCATCCAGGCCCTGCAGGATTCGGGCCTGGTCGTCACCGAGGAAAATGCGGATCGCATTGGCGTGGTGATCGGTTCGGGCATCGGCGGTCTGCCGCTGATCGAAGCGACCAAAGAGGAATACATGAACCGCGGCGCACGTCGTATTTCACCGTTCTTCGTGCCAGCCTCGATCATCAACATGATTTCGGGCGATCTCTCGATCAAGTTCGGCCTGCGTGGCCCGAACCTGGCCATCGTTACCGCTTGCACCACCGGCCTGCACAGCATCGGCGCGGCAGCGCGCCTGATCGAATACGGCGACGCCGACGTGATGATCGCGGGCGGCGCCGAATCGACCGTGTCGCCACTGGGCCTCGGCGGTTTCGCCTCCGCACGCGCACTGTCGACCCGCAACGATGACCCGGCCACGGCCTCGCGTCCGTGGGACCGCGACCGCGACGGCTTCGTGCTGGGCGAGGGCGCCGGTGTCATGGTGGTCGAAGAGTATGAACACGCCGTCGCCCGCGGCGCCCGCATCTATGCCGAAGTCATCGGCTTTGGCATGAGCGCGGACGCCAACCACATCACCTCGCCGGTCGAGGATGGCAGTGGTGCGGCGCGTTGCATGGTCAATGCCCTCAACAACGCCGGCATCAATCCCGACCAGGTGCAGTACGTGAATGCGCACGGCACCTCGACGCCGCAAGGCGACAAGGCCGAAGTCAAGGGCATCAAGCGCGTGTTTGGCGATCATGCCAACAAGATTGTCGTGAACTCGACCAAGTCGATGACCGGTCACCTGCTCGGTGGCGCCGGCGGCCTGGAGTCGGTGTTTACGGTGCTGGCGATCCATAACCAGATCTCGCCGCCGACGATCAACATCTTCAACCAGGATCCCGAGTGCGACCTGGACTTCTGCGCCAACACGGCGCGCGAGATGCAGATCGATTATGCGGTGAAGAACTCGTTCGGTTTCGGCGGCACCAACGGTACGCTCGTTTTCGCGAAGATCTGAACTTGACCAGCCCCATCCCTGTCTAATGGGATGGGCGCTTCCTGCAGCCCGGTTCGTTACCCGCTTGTTGTTCTACAGCGATAACGTTCCGGTGCTGGCGGCAAATGTCCGCAGCTTGCCCGCCGGGCTGGCTTATCCAGTTTCCCTTTTGTATGTCATTCGCGGTGTCTGCCATCGTCCGGCCGTCGCGTCGCCTGCGCTGTCTACTGGCGGCGTTCTGCGCAACGCTCCTCGCGACCTCACTGGTCGTGGGCATCGGCACGCCTGAGCGCTTCGCGTTCGATGGGCTGGTCGCTTTTACACCCCTGGCCGGCGCGCTGGCATTGGCGTGGCCGCTGACCCGGTCATGGGGCCACGCAAAAGTGGATCCACAGCTTGTTTCTCAGGCGCTTTTGCACGGATTTGGAACGGCGCGCCGCCTTGATATTTCTGGACTTGGTCAGCTACGCCTGACGGTACAACAAGAGATGCGCGCAGTCGCAAGGCCGCTCGTTACGGGCTCAACCGGGCACGCGTCCGAGGGTATTGCGGTGACGCTGCTGCCCGGCGCCACGGTCTGGCCATGCTGCATCCTGCTGCGTCTGCGCGCGCCGGACGGCACGGCCGGGACGCTCGCCATCTTGCCTGACAGCATGTCCGCGGACGACTTTCGCGCACTGGCTGTGGCTGTACGTGCGTTGGCGAACGGTGCGCCAGAGAAAACCTCGACGCAAAATACTTTGAACTTATTGCAGGAGGCCAACTCTTAGGAGAGGGTCGCCATTGGGGCATGGTCAGTGACGACAGAACGCGAGTGTGATCAGTTGTTAGTGGAGCGCGTGCAGGCCGGAGACCAGAAGGCATTCGATTTGCTGGTCTCCAAGTACCAGCGCCGTTTGATGCGCCTGGTGTCGCGGCTTGTTCACAATCCGGCAGAAGCCGAAGACGTGGTGCAAGAAACGTTCATCAAGGCGTATCGGGCATTGCGCCATTTTCGCGGTGACTCCGCTTTTTATACATGGCTTTATCGGATAGGAATTAACACGGCCAAGAATTATTTAGTGACACAAGGCAGGCGCGCGCCAACGTCCACCGAAACGGATGCCGAAGGCGCCGAAGGTTTTAACGACGCAGACAGTTTGCGTGACATTGATACACCGGAATCGGTGCTTGCCAGTAAGCAGATCGCCCACACGGTGAATGCGGCCATGGAAGCGCTGCCCCTGGAACTACGCACGGCCATCGTCTTGCGCGAAATAGAAGGACTCAGCTACGAAGAAATATCCGAAGTGATGGCCTGTCCCATAGGGACGGTGCGCAGCCGGATTTTCCGGGCGCGCGAAGTCATTGCCGAAAAATTGCGGCCTTTGCTCGATTTTCCGGTTGACAAACGACGGTAGGTAGCGGGATCGTACGAAGACAGCTTAATATTGAACACACCGTGAACACACCGACGCCGACGGATACTCCGATGGACACCAACAAGACACTACGCGAGCATATTTCCGCACTGGTCGATGGCGAATTGCCAGAGGCCGATGCCGAGCTTGCGCTTGCCGCACTTCAAGAGAGGGATGGCAAACAGGCGTGGGATCTGTATCACCTGACCAAGGACACGCTGCGCGACACGCCGGCGCCAGGCTTGTCGCCTGGCTTTGCCAAGCGACTGGCCGCGCGACTGGCACTAGAGCCGGCGCCGCAGCCGCCTGACAGCAGCGACAGCAGCAGTAACAGTAGTGCCAGCGGCAGCAACGGCGCCGCCGAGCCGGTCGGCCTGGCGGCGATTCTCGCCAACCCCAGTTCCTCGTAAATCTCTTTTCACCAACGTGCCGGGCTGTCAGACAGTCCGGCATGTCCCGCCTGCACGCGACGCTCCACGACGCGACAAAGCGCCGTTTTTGGCTTACCATTTGGTCAATCTTAGCCATTCAACAGCGAATCCATGACCAGTAAAACTGCAAGCCTGCTCTTGTCGGCACTGCTCGTGTCCGGCACGTCCGCACTGTATCTGTCGCCGGCGCACGCCGCCGGCGCGGCCCCCGTAGCCACACCCACGCCCACCGTTACCGGCTTGCCCGACTTCACCGACGTCATCGACAAGGTCGGCCCGGCGGTCGTGAATATCCGCACCACCGAGCGCGTCAGCACGCGCGGCGGGGCGCCCGGCGAAGAAGAGATGCAGGAATTTCTGCGCCGCTTCTTTGGCGGCCAGATGCCGCCGCGCGGCGGCCGGCGCGGCCCGCCGCAAGCCGAAGAAGAGCGCGAAGTCCAGCGCGGCGTCGGCTCCGGTTTCATCATCTCGGGCGACGGCTTCGTGCTGACCAATGCCCACGTGGTCGAGGGCGCCGACGAAGTCACGGTCACGCTGAGCGACCGGCGCGAATTCAAGGCCAAGGTGCTGGGCGCCGACCGCCGTTCTGATGTCGCCCTGCTCAAGCTCGCGGCCACCAACTTGCCCTACCTGCGCACCGGTGATTCGAGCAAGATCCGCGTTGGCGAGTGGGTGCTGGCGATCGGCTCGCCGTTCGGCCTCGAAAACACCGTCACCGCCGGCATCATCTCGGCGAAGTCGCGCGATACGGGCGAATACCTGCCGCTGATCCAGAGCGACGTGGCTGTCAATCCCGGCAACTCTGGCGGGCCCTTGATCAATATGCGCGGCGAAGTCATCGGCATCAATTCGCAGATCGCGACCTTGTCCGGCGCGTACAACGGCATCTCGTTCGCGGTGCCGATCGACGAAGTCACGCGCGTGTCCGAGCAGCTCAAAACCACCGGCAAGGTCACGCGCGGCCGCATGGGTGTGCAGATCAGTGAAGTCACGCGCGACGTGGCCGAGTCGCTCGGCCTGGGCAAGGCGCGCGGCGCCGAAGTCTCGATGGTCGAGGCAGGCGGGCCGGCCGAGAAGGGCGGCATCAAGGTCGGCGACATCATCCTGCAATTTAACAAGCAGCCCATTGAAACCACGCGCGACCTGCCGCGCCTGGTTGGCGCCGCCAAGGTCGGCAGCCGCGCGAGCGTCACCGTCTGGCGCCGCGGCACGCAGCTCGAGGTGCCTGTCACCATCGTCGAGTTGCAAGACGAGAAATCGACGCCTGGCAAGCCCACACCGAAGAAGCCGGCACCGGGCGCTGCTGCCAATGCACTGGGCCTCACCTTGTCGGTCATTCCGCAGGCCGACCGCCGCGAGCTGGGCGTGGAGGGCGGTTTACTGGTCGAGGCCGCCACGGGCGCCGCCGCCAGCGCCGGCATCCAGCCGGGCGACCTGCTCCTGCAATGGAACAATACGCCGCTCACGGGCGTCGAGCAGTTCACGGGCTTGCTGGCCAGGCACGACAAGTCGAAGTCGGTGGCCCTGCTGGTGCAGCGCGATGGCACCACGCAGTTCCTGACCGTCAAGCCGCGTCCTTGAGGCGCGCGTTGTCAGTCATGCCGGCGGCGCCATTCACCTTGTATGCGCGCGGGTATTGCCACCTGTGCGACGACATGCTGGCGGCGCTGCGGTCGCTCGAAACCCCGGCGCAGCCGTTCGCCATCACCGTGCTCGACGTCGATGCCGATCCCGCGCTGGTGGCGCGCTTCGACGAACTGGTGCCGGTGCTGTATGGCGCACCCGACCAGCCCGAGCTGTGCCATTACTTCCTCGACCACGCCGCAGTGCATGCCTACCTTGCCGCCCGGGCCGGAAATCCGGCTGGGCGCCCCGAAATCCGGTAAAATGCCGGGTTGGCGTGTTTCAAGACGGCCCTCCCCAGAATTGTTTGCTTTGCCATGGCGCACGCCTGGGGACCGGCACGGCCCCGGCGCGGCGCTTTTTCTGTTGGCCGCGCAAGGCACGTGCACCCTGATTCAGTCGTATCCGCCGCATCCGCGGTCTATTTGGTTTTGAGCTCTGTTAATGAACAACATACGTAACTTCTCCATCATCGCCCACATCGACCACGGTAAATCGACCCTGGCTGACCGCATCATTCAGCTGTGCGGCGGCTTGTCGGATCGTGAAATGGATGCCCAGGTGCTCGATTCGATGGACCTGGAACGCGAGCGCGGCATCACCATCAAGGCCCAGACCGCGGCCCTGCACTACAAGGCGCGCGATGGCCAGGTCTATAACCTGAACCTGATCGACACGCCGGGCCACGTCGACTTTTCGTACGAAGTGAGCCGCTCGCTGTCGGCCTGCGAAGGCGCGCTGCTGGTCGTCGACGCCTCGCAAGGCGTCGAGGCCCAGACGGTTGCCAACTGCTACACCGCGCTCGACCTGGGCGTGGAAGTGGTGCCAATCCTGAACAAGATCGACTTGCCGCATGCCGATCCGGACAATGCGCGCAAGGAGATCGAAGACGTCATCGGCATCGACGCCAGCGACGCCACCGTGTGTTCGGCCAAGACCGGCCTGGGCATCGAAGATGTGCTGGAAACATTGATCACCCGCGTGCCGCCGCCGAAAGGCGACGCCGATGCGCCGCTGCAGGCGCTGATCGTCGACTCGTGGTACGACCCGTACGTCGGCGTCGTGATGCTGGTGCGCGTAGTCAATGGCACGCTGCGTCCGAAAGACAAGATTTTGCTGATGGCGACCGGTTCGGTGAACCTGGTCGAAAGCATCGGCGTATTCACGCCGCGCTCGGTCTCGCTGCCGACGCTGTCGGCCGGCCAGGTGGGCTTCATCATTGCCGGTATCAAGGAACTGACCGCCGCGAAAGTGGGCGACACCGTCACCATCGCCAACAAGCCGGCCACCGAGCCGCTGCCGGGCTTCAAGGAAGTGCAGCCGCAAGTGTTCGCCGGCCTGTTCCCGGTCGAGGCGAACCAGTACGACGCGCTGCGCGACTCGCTTGAAAAGCTCAAGTTGAATGACGCCGCACTGATGTACGAGCCGGAAGTCTCGCAGGCGCTGGGCTTCGGCTTCCGCTGCGGCTTCCTGGGCCTGCTGCACATGGAAATCGTGCAAGAGCGCCTCGAGCGCGAATTCGACATGGACCTGATCACGACGGCCCCGACCGTGGTGTACGAAGTCGAAATGCGCGACGGCACCATCATCCGCGTCGACAATCCATCGAAGATGCCCGAGCCGTCGAAAATCAACGAAGTGCGCGAGCCGATCGTCGACGTCAACCTGTACATGCCGCAAGAATACGTTGGCGCCGTGATGACGCTGTGTAACGGCAAGCGCGGCGTGCAGATGGACATGGCGTATCACGGCCGCCAGGTGAAACTGCACTACGAAATCCCGATGGCCGAGATCGTGCTGGACTTCTTCGATCGCCTGAAGTCGACCTCGCGCGGCTACGCCTCGATGGATTACGAGTTCAAAGAGAATCGCGCTGCCGACGTCGTGAAAGTCGACATGCTGATCAACAGCGAGAAAGTCGATGCGCTGGCCATCATCGTGCACCGCGCCAACGCCCCGTACCGTGGCCGCCAGGTCGCCGCGAAGATGCGCGAACTGATCCCGCGCCAGATGTTCGACGTGGCGATCCAGGCCGCGATTGGCGCGACGATCATTTCGCGTGAAAACGTGAAGGCGCTGCGCAAGAACGTGCTGGCCAAGTGCTACGGCGGCGACATTTCCCGTAAAAAGAAACTGCTTGAGAAACAAAAAGCAGGCAAGAAGCGCATGAAGCAGGTCGGTTCGGTGGAGATTCCACAAGAGGCGTTCCTGGCGATCCTCCAGGTGGAAGACAAATAATGAACCTGCAACCCGTGCTCAGCAATTTCGCCCTGATCCTGTTCGTGCTGATGGTCATCACGGGCATCATCTGGTGCCTGGATCGCTTCGTGCTGGCACCGCAACGCCGGCGCGCCGCCGACGCCGCGCTGCGCGAGTACGATGCGCGCAATGCCAAATTGGTGGCCGATGGCATCAAGGTTGACCACAACGGCAACCGCGCCGCGATCGAGGCCGCGCACGTGCGCCAGCCGACCTGGGTCGAGTATTCGGGCAGCTTCTTCCCGGTCATCGCGATGGTCTTCATCCTGCGCTCGTTCCTGTGGGAACCGTTCAAGATTCCATCGTCGTCGATGGTGCCGACGCTGCTGGTGGGCGATTTTATCCTGGTGAACAAGTACACCTACGGCATCCGTTTGCCGATCATCAACAAGAAGATTATCCAGATCAATGACCCCCAGCGGGGCGACGTGATGGTGTTCAAGTACCCGAAGGACATGAACCAGGATTACATCAAGCGCGTCGTTGGCGTGCCTGGTGATACCATCAGCTACGAAGACAAGCGCCTGACGGTCAACGGCAAGGCGGTCGAGTACACGCCGCTGGACGATTACCTGGACGACCAGCATCCGGTCTACCACAAGCAGTTCGAAGAAAAGCTGCCGAGCCCGGGCGGGTTCACGCAGCACCGCATCCTGAACACCGCCGACCGCCCGAATTTCGACTTCGGCAGCGTCGAGCCGTTCCCGCTGCGCGAAGCCTGCGATTACTCGGCCGACAAGTTCACCTGCGTCGTGCCTGCCGGCCAGTATTTCATGATGGGCGACAACCGCGACAACAGTGCCGACAGCCGCTACTGGGGCTTCGTGCCAGATCGCAATATCGTGGGCAAGGCGTTCGTCGTCTGGATGAACTTTGGCAGTCTGAAGCGCATTGGTGGCATTCATTAAAGGATGGGCATGGTTCAGAGCAAACAGCAAGGCGTCACTGTTACCGGCCTGATCGTGGCCATGGCCGTGATCGGCCTCGTGCTGGTCTTTGCGCTGCGCATGATCCCGGCTTACATCGAGTACAACGCGATCAAGACCGCCATCGTCAAGACCAAGGCCGAGGGCGGGACGGTGCGGGCAATGCAGGCGGCGTTCGACCGCAATACCAGCATCAACGACGTCGAAGCCGTGCGCGGCCGCGACCTGATCTTCACCCGCAGCGACGGTGACGGCGACCTCGAGATCAGCTTCGACTACGAAAAGCGCCTGCCGCTGGCCGGCAACGTCAGCATCCTCATCGAGTTCTCCGGCACCACCGACCCGAGCGGCATCGTGGCCGAAGACAACACCGCCGCACCGTAACCGCTTTTTTACGCTACATTGACTTCGTGGCTGGCGCCCCGCGCCGGCCACGCACACGACACCGACAATGAATCACCAGTTATTGCAGACGCGCTTGGGCTATACGTTCCGGGATCCCGGGCTGCTTGTGCAAGCCCTGACCCACCGTAGCCACAGCGCGCTGCATAACGAGCGCCTGGAATTCCTCGGCGACTCGATCCTGAACTGCGTCGTGGCTTCGATCCTGTACGAGCGCTACCGTGGCCTGGACGAAGGCGATCTGTCGCGCCTGCGCGCCAACCTCGTCAAGCAGCAGGCGTTGTTCGAGATCGCCCAGAAACTCGACCTGTCGCAATTCTTGCGACTGGGCGAGGGCGAGCTCAAATCTGGCGGTTTCCGCCGCCCGTCGATCCTGGCCGATACGCTCGAAGCCCTGCTGGGCGCGATCTTCCTGGACGCCGGTTTCGACAGCGCGCGCGACGTGATCCGCGCCTTTTATATTCCGCTGCTCGACACGGTCGATCCGGCCACGCTGGGCAAGGACGCCAAGACGCTGCTGCAAGAGTTCTTGCAAGCCAAGCGCATTGCGCTGCCGACGTATAATGTGGTGGCCACGCATGGCGCCGCGCATAGCCAGGAATTCGAAGTCGAATGCCTGGTGCCGAAACTGAGCGTGCAAGTGTTCGGGCGCGGTGGCAGCCGCCGCGCCGCCGAGCAGGCCGCCGCCAGCCAGGCCCTGGGCACAGCCCAGAAGGCACTTGCCAAGTCGCCCGCAAGCCGCAAGGCCAAGCCGCGCACGGCCCAGCTCAAGCTGGCCGGCATCGCCACCATCCAGGGTGGCGCCCCAGACCAAACAGGAATCAAAAAAGCATGAATGCCACCCCCGACAATTTCCGTTGCGGCTATATCGCCATCGTTGGCCGCCCGAACGTCGGCAAGTCGACGCTGATGAACGTCCTGATCGGCGCCAAGGTGTCGATCACGTCGCGCAAGGCCCAGACCACGCGCCACCGCATCACCGGCATCCAGACCCGCGACGACGCCCAGTTCATCTACGTCGACACGCCCGGCTTCCAGACCCGCCACGCGAATGCGCTGAACAAGACGCTCAACAAGACCGTCTCGAACACGCTGATCTCGGCCGACGTCGTCCTGTACCTGCTCGAGGCCGGCACCTTCGGCCCGGCCGACGAGCAGGTGCTCGACATGCTGCCGAAAAACGTGCCGGTGATCCTGGTGATCAACAAGTCGGACCACATCAAGGACAAGGCCAAGCTGATGCCGTTCGCGCAAAAGATCGCTGCGATGCGTGACTTTGCCGCCATCGTGCCGGTGTCGGCCAAGCTGCGCTTCCAGACCGACGCGCTGGAAAACGAGATCAAGCGCCACCTGCCCGAGAACGCGCCGGTGTTCGGGCCGGACGACATCACCGACCGCAGCGAAAAGTTTCTCGCGGCCGAGATTGTGCGTGAAAAAGTATTCCGCCTGCTCGGTGATGAGTTGCCGTACACCAGCACCGTGCTGATTGAGCAATTCTTGCAAGAAGGGAATCTGCGCCGCGTGTTCGCCGCGATCCTGGTCGAGCGCGATACCCATAAATCGATGATCATCGGTAACAAGGGTGCGCGCCTGAAAGAGATCTCGACGCAGTCGCGCCTGGACATGGAAAAACTGTTCGATGGTCCCGTGTACCTGGAGATCTGGGTCAAGGTCAAATCGGGTTGGGCCGATAATGAAATGGGCCTGCGCGCCTACGGTTACGAATAACTGCGGGTAAATAACGGGAGCGCGCCGCCACAGCATGCCGAGCCACGACGACCTGATCGACGACGCGCCCGAGCAGGCGGCGCCGCCCGCCGCCAAGCGGGCCCGTGCTCCGGCGGCCAAGACCTCTGCGCGCGACGGGCGCGTGCTGGGCCAGCCCGGCTTCGTGCTGCACAGCTATCCCTACAAAGAAACCAGCCTGATCATCGACATGTTCACGCGCGACCACGGTCGCGTGGGGCTGGTGGCCAAGGGCGCCAAGCGCCCGTTCTCGAAGCTGCGCGGCGTGCTGCAAACCTTCCAGCCGCTATCGGTGTCGTGGAGCGGCAAGTCCGAGCTGCGCACGCTGATCGATGCCGAGTGGGTCGGCGGCATGCTGCCGTTGGAACGTACAGCACTCTTGTGCGGCTTTTACCTGAACGAACTGCTAGTGAAACTGCTGGCGCGCGATGACCGCCATCCGGCCCTGTTCGACCATTACGTCTCGACCCTGAACCAGCTGGCCCACGGCGAACCTGCGCAAATTGTCTTGCGAAAATTCGAACGGGCCTTACTTAAGGAGACAGGGGTTGCCGCTGACCTGAGCCGCAGTACCGTGACACGCAGCCGTCTTGAGCTTGAGCGTCTGTATGTCGTCGATCCCGAGCGCGGCGCGCGTGAAGCGGGCGCCGGTGAAGTCTGGCCCGTGGTGCTCGGCAAGACCCTGCTGGACATGGAACGCGAAGACTATACTGACCCAGCCACGCAGGCGCAGAGCAAGCAATTGATGCGCTTCCTGCTGGCGCATCACCTGGGCGGCCAGCCGCTCAATACGCGCCAGATTCTGATCGACTTGATGCAACTGTAAAACGACAACAACATGAGCTTCCTGCAACCCGCCGGCCAGGTGATCGACCTGGGCGTGAACATCGATCACATCGCCACCGTGCGCAACGCGCGCGGCACGACCTATCCAGACCCGCTGCGCGCCGCGCTGCTGGCCGAGCAGGCCGGCGCCGACCTGATCACGCTGCACCTGCGCGAAGACCGCCGCCATATCCGCGACGCCGACGTGATGGCGCTGCGCCCGCTGCTGGCCACCCGCATGAACCTGGAAGCGGCCGTCACGCGCGAGATGATCGATTTCGCCTGCCGCGTCAAACCGCAGGACGTGTGCCTGGTGCCGGAGCGGCGCGAAGAAGTCACGACCGAAGGCGGCCTGGACGTGGTGCGCTACTACAACGAGGTCGAGGCGGCCGTGCAGCAGCTCAAGGCCGAGGGCATTCGCGTGTCGCTGTTCATCGATGCCGATGCGCGCCAGATCGAAGCGGCAGCCGCCGTGGGCGCCACCGTGATCGAGCTGCACACGGGGCGTTACGCAGAGGCGACGCCGGGCGAGATTCCGCACGAACTGGAGCGCATCAAGCTCGGCGCGCGCGAAGGCGCCCAGCGCGGCTTGCGCGTGAACGCCGGCCATGGTCTGCATTACACGAACGTCCAGCCGATCGCTGCCATCGAAGACTTGCACGAGCTGAATATCGGCCACGCCATTGTGGGCCACGCCTTGTTCGTCGGCTGGGAACATGCCGTGCGCGAAATGAAGGCGATCATGGTGGCGTCGCGTCTGGGAGCGGCGCGCTGACATGATCTACGGCATCGGCACCGACATCGTCCAGATTTCGCGCGTGGAAGCAGCGCTCGCGCGCAGCGGCCCGCGCTTCGCCGAAAAAGTCCTGGGCCCACAAGAATTGGCCAAATACCATGCACGCAGCGCCAAGAACGCGGTGCGCGGCCTGCGCTTTTTGGCCACGCGGTTTTCGGCCAAGGAAGCGTTCTCGAAGGCCATCGGCACCGGCATCCGCATGCCGATGACCTGGCGGTCGATGCAGATGCTGAACCACCCGAGCGGCAAGCCGATGATCGTCTGCAGCGGCGCGCTCGAAGAATTCATGCAACAGAACCGGCTCAGCGCCCAGGTGTCGATCAGCGACGAGGCCGATTACGGCGTCGCGTTCGTCATCGTCACCCAGGCGCCCGCGCCGATAGCCTGACCCACTCCAAGAGATTCATGTCCGAAGCAAAACCCGTCGTACCCACCACGCTCACCGACAGCGGTGTCGAACTCACGCCCGAATTGACGGCGCGCCTGGGGCGCGAACGCCTGGCCGAGGCGCGTGAGCAATCGCGCGCCGAGGCCGGCAAGGACCTGAGCCCCAAGGTCGATCCGGACGTGCGCGCCCAGGTGCTCGCTACCGTGAATCGTTTGCCGGGCCTGCCCGGCGTGTACCGTTATTTCGACGCGGCCGAGAACGTGCTGTACGTCGGCAAGGCGCGCAACCTGAAGAACCGCGTCTCGAGCTACTTCCAGAAGAACCTGTCGAGCCCGCGTATCGCGATGATGGTGTCGCAGATCGCACGGCTGGAAACGACGGTCGTGAGCAGCGAAGCCGAAGCGCTGATCCTCGAGAACAACCTGATCAAGTCGCTCAAGCCGCGCTACAACATCCTGTTTCGCGACGATAAATCGTACCCGTACATCAAGATCACGGGCGGCGAAGCGCCGCGCATGGCGTATTACCGGGGCGCGCTCGACAAGCGCAACCAGTACTTCGGCCCGTTCCCGAGCGCGTGGGCGGCGAAGGAATCGATCCAGCTGCTGCAGCGCGTGTTCATGCTGCGCACCTGCGAAGACAGCGTGTACGCGAACCGCACGCGGCCGTGCCTGTTGCACCAGATCGGCCGCTGCAGCGCGCCGTGCGTGAAACTGATCGAGCCGGAGCAGTACAAGCTCGACGTGGAAAACGCCGCGCGCTTCCTGCGGGGGCGCCAGAGCGAAGTCATGGATGACCTGCAGAACAAGATGCAGGCGTACGCGATGGACCTCAAGTTCGAGCAGGCCGCCGGCGTGCGCAACCAGATCCAGGCGCTGTCGAAAGTGCTGCACGCGCAGAGCATGGAAACGGTGGGCGACGCCGACGTCGATGTCATCGCGGTCGTGCTGCAGGGCGGGCGCGCGTGCGTGAACCTCGCGATGGTGCGCGGGGGCCGGCACCTGGGCGACCGCGCCTATTTCCCGAGCCACGTGGGCGAATCGTTGGGCGAATGTCCGCTGGACGTCGAGGTGCTGTGCGCGTTTTTGGCGCAGCATTACGCGGGCCAGTTCATCCCGGGCACGCTGATCCTGAATGTGGAGTTCGACCAGCCCGAGCTCATCTTGGCGCTGGCGGAGCAATGCGGTCACCGCATCAACCTCGTGCTGCAGCCGGGCGGCCAGCGCCGCCAGTGGCTCGAGATGGCGCAGAAGGGCGGCGAGATCGCGCTCGCGCGCCTGCTGTCCGAGCAAGGCTCGCAGCAACTGCGCACGCGCGCGCTGGCCGATACGCTCAGCCTGGACCTCGAGGACCTCGACGCGCTGCGCATCGAATGCTTTGACATCAGCCACACGGCGGGCGAGGCGACGCAGGCGTCGTGCGTGGTGTTCCATCACCACGCGATGCAGAACGGGGAATATCGCCGCTTCAACATCAACGGCATCACGCCGGGCGACGATTACGCGGCGATGCGGCAAGTTCTGATGCGGCGCTACGAGAAAGTGGCGGCCGAGGTGCTGGCCGGCGCCGGCGTGATGCCCGACATCGTTCTGGTCGACGGCGGCAAGGGCCAGGTCGAGATGGCGCGCCAGGTGTTTACCGAGCTGGGGCTGGACCTGTCGATGATCGTCGGTGTGGCCAAGGGGGAGGGGCGGCGCGTGGGTCTGGAAACATTGATCTTCGCCGATGGCCGCCCGGCGCAGGAACTGGGCAAGGAATCGGCGGCGCTGATGCTCGTCGCCCTGATCCGCGACGAGGCGCACCGCTTCGCCATCACCGGCATGCGCGCCAAGCGCGCCAAGGCCCGCCAGGCGTCGCGCCTGGAAGAGATCGAGGGGATCGGCACCAAACGCCGGCAGAGGCTGCTGGCGCGCTTTGGTGGCCTGCGCGGGGTGATCGACGCCAGTGTCGAAGACCTGATGACGGTCGAGGGCATTTCGAGCACGCTGGCCGAAGAAATTTACCGGCAATTGCATTGATGCGGATCGGCGGCACGGTCGGTGTCACGTAGGGTTGGCGCGGCCGGCGAGGCGGCTACGTCGCCGACGCGGCGATGTTTGCCGGCGAGATCATCCGGTACGACGCCGGTACCGATAACAATCCCCGCGTCGGCGGGAGAGCCGCCAACCCTTCCTTAGTACACCATGTCAACCAGCAACCCTCGCCAGCCGTTGACCCCGGGGGCACACATCCGTTCGATATACCGACGAGTCAACTGGCCCAAACCCCTCTTGGCCATGTAGACTTACGGCCAAGCATTTTTCCACGGTAATCAGCTCCCCCATGCCTTTAAATATCCCGATTCTCCTGACCTGGTTACGCGTCGCCCTGATTCCCCTGGTGGTCGGATTGTTCTATCTTCCCTCTGACTGGATGAGCCTGCCCGACCGCAACCTGGCCGCCACCTGCGTCTTCATCGTCGCCGCCGTGACCGACTGGTTCGACGGTTTCCTGGCCCGCCGCTGGAACGAAACGTCCGCCTTCGGCGCCTTCCTCGACCCCGTCGCCGACAAGCTGATGGTGGCCGGCGCGCTGCTGGTGCTGGTGCAGCTCGACCGCGTGGACGCGATCATCGCCGGCATCATCATTGGCCGCGAGATCACGATCTCGGCACTGCGCGAATGGATGGCCCAGATCGGCGCCACGCGCTCGGTCGCGGTCAGTTCGCTCGGCAAGATCAAGACCGCTGCCCAGATGACGGCGATCCCGATGCTGCTGTTCCATGACACGCTGTTCGGCATCGACGTCCACTTCTGGGGCGAGTACCTGCTGTGGGTGGCAGGTGTTCTGACCGTGTGGTCGATGTTCTATTACCTGCGCCGCGCCTGGCCCCTGATCAAGGAAAAAGCGGGCCCAATTTAATTAGTTTTGAGGCATCCTTGACGTACGGCATAGAATCTCTATAATGCCTGCCTGTTGCGACAACAACGCGACAGATTGAAAGACGAAGCGGGAGTAGCTCAGTTGGTAGAGCGCAACCTTGCCAAGGTTGAGGTCGAGAGTTCGAGCCTCTTCTCCCGCTCCA
>NZ_JBFMMP010000025.1:0-53925 GCF_040790145.1 Massilia aurea | reverse complement strand
ACAGGCCGAGATCAAAAATCAGGGATGTCTATTCTGATGCGACAGTCAACAAGATTATTCCGGACAGCAGTGCGCCTCTGCGGGAACGACGTGCTGGAATTTGTGGCCAAGGGACTCACCCCCTCACCGCAAATCGTGCAGCGCCATCCCGCCGAAACTCGTCCACGTCCCGAACACGCTTTCAAGCTGCGGCAGCAGGCGCATCAGCGCGCCCTTGTCGGCGTGGAAGCTGGCGTCGGCCGCGTCGATGTCCTGGCTCGCGGCCAGCGCATACGCCTGCGCCTTGTCGTGCGCGGCCGGCACCTGCAAGAGCAGCAGGATCTTCTGGCCGCCCAGTTCGAACACCAGCAAGTCCCCGCGTGCGCCTGGCGGGCGGCGCTCGTAGCGGCGCTGCACGCCGGCGCCGATCGGGCCTGCGTCCAGTGCCACGCGCACCGTCTTGCCATGCAAGGCGCCCCAGTCCAGGAACGGCACGGCCAGGCGGTAGATCTGCTCGGGATCGGTGCGCGGGCTCTTGACGGTCAACATATCGGCGTACTTCGCCAGCCCATCCAGCAGACCGGTCTTGCCGGCCCACCAGTGCGGCACCACGAAGTCGAGCGTCAGCTTGCCGCCCGCCTGGTGCAGCGCGGCCGCCAGCTCCAGGTAGCGCCGGTCGCGCTGCGCCTGCGGCAGCACGTGGGCCGGCAGCGCATACGGCTCGATGTGGTACTGGACACCTTTTAGCCGGGCACCATCGGCAGCGGCGGCATTGTAGGCGGCGTAGGCGCGCATGCGCGCGACGGCGCCAGCCTGGCCAGCGGGCAGCACCATCTCGGGCGCGCCTTCCATGGCGCTGACGGCGATGCCGCGGCTGCCGGCCTGGCGCACAAACGCGCCCAATTGCGCGGCGTCTGCCACCGCGCCGTCTTTCAGTGGCACCGTGATGAAGACCGCGCCGATCTTTTGTTCGGCCGCCCAGTCCAGCAGCGGCGCAGCGCGCTCGCGCCATTCGTTCGGGCTCCAGGTCCAGGTCGCGCGCGGCGCGGCAGCCGGATCGGCATCGCCGGCCGCTTCCAGCGTCAGCGCGTCGAGCGTCAGCGTCGCCGCGCCTTGCGGACAGGCCAGCGTGACCTGGCGCCAGTTGGCGCGATCGAGTTGTTCGGGCAGGGCGAAGCGCGCTGTCTGCACGCGCTGCCCGGCGTCCAGGTAGCCCAGGTCGAGCGCCGCTTGTGGCTTGGCCGACGCGCCATCCTGGATGCGCATGGCGAAGCGGCCCGTGCCCGAAAATGCCCCCTGCAGCACGGCGTGTGCGCGCGGCATGAACCAGGGACCGAGCAGCGCGACTCCCGCGGGTCTGGCGCCGGCGCGGCAGGTCAGGTACAGGCGGCCATCCTTGAGATTGGCGTTGATGCGCTCAGTGTCGCCATGGGTGCGCGTCTGCATGGCCCCTAACAGGCTGGCGCCGAACGGCATCGGGGTTTGTGGCCGCGGCGCCGGCTGGTCGCTCACCAGCGTGTGTTCGCTGACGCTGAACGACTTGCCCTTGTCGGCCTCGATCCCGCGCAGCAGGATGGTCTTGCCGGGACGGGCGTCAGGCGGCAGGAAGTGCAGCGCCTGCACGCCCGTGACTGACGCCGGCAACGGCAGCATGCGGCAGTTTGCCTGCGGCTTGCCGGGTTCTTCGGTGACGATGGCATGCAGGACGGAACCGTCTGGCGCCGTGGTTTGCGCGGTGATGGCGCCAGGCGAGACGACGGGCGTGCCGGGACACAGCTGCAGGCTGGCAGCCAATGCGGGCGTGGTCGATAGCGAGAGTAACAACAGGAGGGGGAGCGAACGGGACATGACTTGATTTTAAGTCAATAGTCCGATCTGGCGCGTACGGTTCAGCGCCGGCCGTCCCGTCAGGCGTCGTGGATCTTGAGCAGGCGCCGCACGCGCGCCATCAATTCATTGGGCTGGAATGGCTTGCTGACGAAATCGTTGGCGCCGGCGTCCAGCGCGCGCACGGTATCGCGTTCGGTGTTTTTCGCGGTGAGCATCAGGATAGGCACCGCGACCCAGTCGGCCCGCGCACGCGCCAGTGCGACGAGCTCGAACCCGTCGAGGTAGGGCAGCATCACGTCGAGCAGGATCAGGGCCGGCGCTTCGGTGGCGGCGGCGATGTGCTCGCTCGCGGCGCGGCCATCGGCCAGGTGGATCACGCGGTAGCCCTGGCGCTCGAGCATGAAGCGCAAAACCTGGGCGATGTGGTCATCGTCCTCGACAACCAGGACCAGTGGCGATGATGCGTGTTCGTTCGGCATGATGAACTCGTGAAGGAATGTCCGATTATACCGATGCGCCTGCCTGATTTGCCACATGAATTGCTATAAAGAATCAACTAACTGCGCCGGTTGGCCGGGTGTCGCAATGGATCGAGCAGGCCACGCAGATCGTTGTGATCGAGTTCGTACATCAAGGCCAGCAATTGGCCCAACTCGCCGCGCGGAAACCCTTCGCGCGCAAGCCAGCCAAGGTAGTGGCCGGGCATGTCGGCGATCTTGCGGCCTTTGTATTTACCGTAAGGCATTTCTCGAACGAGCAGGAGGGCTAAATGGTCGGCATTCATCGTGCGGCACTTTAGCAAACAACGGCGACGTTGTAGCATTTCGATGACAAAGGGAGGGCATCATGGACAATCATTTCGATCTCGACCGTTTCGTGCAGGCGCAGGATCCGGTCTACCCCGCCGTGCTCGCCGAGCTGCGCGCCGGCCACAAGCGCACGCACTGGATGTGGTTCGTGTTTCCGCAAATCGCCGGCCTGGGCACCAGTGCGATGGCGCAGCGCTACGCGATCGCATCGACCGACGAGGCGGCGGCGTATCTGGCGCACCCGGTGCTGGGGCGCCGCCTGCGCGAATGCGCCGGCATCGTCGCCGCGCTCGACAGCGACGATGCCGGCGCCATTTTCAGCCATCCGGACGAGCTGAAATTTCATTCGTCGATGACGCTGTTCGCCGATGTGGCGCCAGATGAGGCGGTGTTTCAGGCCTGCATCGACAAATACTTCGAAGGCCAGCCCGATCCCGAAACGCTGGCCCGGCTGTAGCACGCGCAGGCTCAGGCCTCGGCCAGCTGCGCCAGCAGTTCGTCTGGCCGCCCGCGCATGGCCACGTGCAGGATGACGGCCGTGGAAAGACGCAGCGCCGGGTGGCTGGCGCGGTGGCGCGCGAACCAGAACACTTCGTCGAGATCTTCGTCGGCGTGCTGCGACACCGTCACGATCTGTTCGGGCGGGATGTCGTCGTAGTCGAACGCTTCGAGTGCGGCGTCGTCGACGGCGTCGTGCCAGCTCTCGCATTCTTTGCCCCAGGCCAGCATGCTGCGGCAGCCGCTTGTTACCAGCCAGCGCGCCACCTCCCAGCGCCACATCTCGTCGCTGTCGTCGTCGATCACGACAATGGCCATGAACGGCGCCAGGTGACTCAGGTCGGGCAGGGCGTCGTGGGGCCGCAGTTGCAGGTAATGGGCTTTGGCTTGCATGGTGTTATCGCGGTGTCGGTAAAGCCGTCATTATCGCAGCAAGCAGCGGCCGCCGCGCCAGGCGCAGGCGTTCAGTCGGCCGGCACGCCGCTGCCGTCGACCAGCATGGCGCGCAGGCGCGCGCGCCGGTGTTCGAGCTCGCTCATCTCGGCCTCGATCGCGGCCAGCAGCTTGCGGCGCGCCGGCGCGGTTTCCGGGCACATCGCGGCGCCGTCGACGGCCAGCATGCAATTCGGGAATGCCGCAATGTTGGCCAGGCTGAACCCGGCCGCGATCAGGCGGCCGATCTGGCGCACCTGCGTGACGGCGATCACCGGGAATACCCGATAGCCATTGTCGGCCCGGCGCGATGTCAGCAAACCCTGCGCATCGTAATGACGAATCGAGCGCACGCTGGCGCCGCTGCGGCGCGCCAGTTCGCCGATCGACAGCGGGCCAGGTTCTTCGGATGGCATTGCACGCATTTCGCTTGACCCTCACACTAATGTCAGGCTCGAGGATAGCATTTCATCGACTCCGGAGTACATCATGTATCTGTTTTCTTCACGCATCCGGGCCCACGCCCTGGCGTCCTTCCTGTTGGCCGCGCTGCTTGCCGCATCGTCGTTATTGCACGCGGCGCCCCGGCACTTTACCGTCACTGCGCCCGACGGCGTGGTGCTCGCGGTCCAGGAATCCGGTAATCCGGCCGGGCCGGCCATCGTGCTCATTCACGGCCTGCTGGGCAGTCACATGAACTGGGAGGCGCAGCGCGCCAGCCCGGCCCTGCAGGGTTATCGCCTGATCAGCTATGACCTGCGCGGGCACGGCCGCTCCGGCCAGCCGCGCGATGCCAGGGCCTACAGCGAAGGCCGGCGCTGGGCCGACGACCTGGCGGCCGTCATCGCCGCCACCGGCGCGCACAAACCGGTGCTGGTCGGCTGGTCGCTGGGCGGCGTGGTGATCTCCAATTACCTGGCCGCGCACGGCGACGGCCGGATCGGCGGGGCGGTCTATGTCGATGGCGTGATCGAGATGGGCCACCCCGAGCAGATTGCGCCGCACCCGGCGATCTATCGCGATCTGAACGCGGACGACCTGGCCACGCGGCTGGATGCGCAGCGTGCCTTCCTGGCACTGTGCTTCGCCACGCGGCCCGGCAAGGCCACGTTCGAGCGCCTGCTGGGCGCCGCCGCGATGGCGTCGTGGGACATGCAGGCGGCCGTGTTTGCGCTCGATGTGCCGCTCGGCGGCCTGGCCAGGACGCAGGCGCCGGTATTGCTGCTGTATGGCGCGCGCGATGCGCTGGTCAACGCCGAACCTGCCATGGCGCGCGTGCGCCAGCTCAATCCGCGCGCGACCCGCATTGTCTATGCCGGGTCGGGCCATGCGCCGTTCGCCGAGGAGCCCGAGCGCTTTTCACGTGACCTGGCGCGGTTTGTCGATGCTGCCGCAGCGCGCGGCGCACAACGGTGACAGAGGGTTAGCCGGCGCCGTCGAGCAGCGCGTACAGCTGCGCGATATCGATCGGCTTGACCAGGTGATGGTCGAATCCGGCCTGCAGGATCTGCTGGCGGTCGCTGTCCTGGCCGTAGCCGGTGATGGCGACCAGCAGCGCGCGGGCCGTACCGGGCCGTGCGCGCAGGCGTCGCGCCAGTTCCAGGCCGTCGATGCCGGGCAGGCCGATATCGAGCAGGCAGGCCTGCGGTGGGTGGTCAAGCGTGGCGTCGAGTGCCTCGAGCGCCTCGAGCGGATCGTGTTCGACCTGGACCTGGTGGCCGTTCGCTTCCAGCAGCATCGACAGGATGACGGCCGCGTCGACATTGTCATCGACGACCAGTACGCGCAGTGGCGCCGCCGTGGATGCCGGCTGCTCATTGGGCGCCGGCGCCGCCACCGGGGGCGCATGCAGCCCCGGCAGGCAGACCGAGAAGCGGCTGCCCTGGCCCGGCCCGGCGCTGTCGCAGGCGACCACGCCGCCGTGCAGTTCGACCAGGCTTTTTACGAGCGCCAGGCCCAGTCCCAGGCCGCCCGATGAGCGGTCCGAGGCGCGCTCGGCCTGGGTGAACAGTTCAAAGGCGCGTGCCGCCAGCTCGGGCGCCATGCCGATCCCGTTGTCCAGCACATCGATGCACAGCCAGCCGTCGCGCCCGAAAGCATTGACGCCAAGGCGACCACCATCGGGTGTGTACTTGGCAGCGTTGCCCAGCAGGTTCGCAATCACCTGCACGAGGCGCTTGCGGTCTGCCTGTATCTGCGTGCCGTGCGGCGGCAGATTCAGCGCCAGAGAATGGCCGCGCGATTCGATCAGCGGCGTGACCTGTTCGACCGCTTCGTGCAGCACGGCGCCGACGTCGAGCAGGGCCTGGTCGAGTTCCACCAGGCCGCGCGTGACGCGTGAGACGTCGAGCAGGTCGTCGATCAGCGCTGTCATGTGCCGCACCTGGCGCCCGATGATCTGGCTGGTGCGCGCGAGCACGTCTTCATCGAGTGTCGTGCGCTGCAGCAGTTCGGCGGCCGCGCCGATTGGCGCCAGCGGGTTGCGCAGCTCGTGCGACAGCATCGCCAGGAATTCGTCCTTGCGGCGGTCGGCTTCGCGCAAGCGTTGTTCGCTCTCGCGCAGCGCCGCTTCCGACTTGAGCTGGTCAGTAACATCGATATTGCTGTGCGAGATGCACAACAGTTCACCGTCGGCGCCGAACACCGGCGTGCTGGTCGCGGTCCAGAAGCGTTCTTCGAAGATGGTCTCGCCGTTGGGCAGCACGATCGGGATCGGATAGCGGATCGCGGGCAGGGTATCGGGCTGGCTGCTGGTGCGGACCTTGGCCAGCGAGTCGCGCAGGCTCGCTTCGCCAACGTCTGCCGGATCAGCGGGGTCGCCTGGAAAGGCCTTGAACAGACTGACACCCACCAGTTCATCGCGGGTGCGCGCCGACGCTTTCAGAAAGGCGTCGTTGACAGCCAGGATCGTCGCGTCGGGCGTCGGCGACAACAAGTAGTGCCCGAACGGCGATCGGTTGAAAACAGACTCGAACAGGGTCGTGGTCAGCATCGTTGTTCGATAAACGGTAGCAAAAGGTTAAATAATTATAGGCCACATTTGACGTGCAGCGTGACAAGTCAGGATTGTGGCCTGTGATTATTCTGCGACGCGCACGACCAGCTTGCCGAAGTTTTTCCCTTCGAGCAGACCGATGAATGCTTCCGGCGCCCGGTCCAGCCCCTCGACGATATCTTCGCGGTAGCGCAACGAACCATCCCTGATCCAGTCGGCGGCCTCTTTCAAAAAGGTCGGCTCGAGCCGCTCGGCGAATTCGTTCTGCAGGAAGCCGCGCACGGTCAGGCTCTTGAACAGCGTCAGACTGAGGTCGATCGAGGCGCCCGCGCCGGCGTCGTTGTAGTGCGAAACCAGCCCGCACACGGGAATGCGCGCAAAGTTGTTCAGAAGGGGTTTGACCGCCTCCAGCACCTGGCCGCCGACGTTCTCGAAATACACGTCGATGCCGTCCGGGCAGGCCCTTGCCAGTTGCTCGGCGAAGTCCGGCGCGCGATGGTCGACCACCGCGTCGAATTTCAGTTCGTTCTTCACGAACGCGCATTTCTCGGGCCCGCCGGCGATGCCCACCGCCCGGGCGCCCTTGATACTGGCGATCTGGCCGACGACCGAGCCGACGGCGCCGCTGGCTGCCGCCACCACGACCGTTTCACCTTGTTTCGGCTTGCCGATTTCCAGCAGGCCGGCATAGGCCGTAAAGCCCGGCATGCCCAGCACGCCGACGGCAGTGGACACCGGTGCGGCGGCCGGATCGACGCGGCGCAGGTTGCTGCCGTCCGAGATGGCGAACGCTTGCCAGCCCGAATACGCTACGACGATCTCGCCTTGCGTCCAGTCAGGGTGGTTCGACTGCTTGACGCGGGCGACGGCGCCGCCGATCATCACGTCGCCAAGCTGCAGCGCGGCCGCGTAGGTGGCGGTGCCGTTCATGCGGGTGCGCATGTACGGGTCGAGCGACAGGTACAAGGTCTCGAGCAGCAGCTCGCCGTCACCCGGCGTGGGGATCGGCGCGTCTTCGATGTGGAAGTTGTCGGTCGTTGGCTTGCCCTTCGGGTGCGAGGCAAGCACGATGCGGCGGTTTGACGTTGCGGACATATCGGGGTCTCCATGGAAGCGGTCGGATGCGACAGCATAGAGAGTGTTTGCGGATCGTGCCCACGCGCCAGGGCGGACACCCGGGATTGACCGCTCGGATTCGCCAGAAGGCGTGAAACGGATGGGCGTGCGTATAATCGCCGTACGTTTGCCTTATCACTACCGAAAAAAAACTCATGGCCTCTTCTTCCGACAACATCAGCATGGCGGTGTTCTGCGACTTTGAAAACGTCGCACTGGGCGTTCGCGACGCCAACTACGAAAAATTCGACATCAAGCCGGTGCTGGAACGCCTGCTGCTCAAGGGCAGCATCGTGGTCAAGAAGTCGTACTGCGACTGGGACCGCTACAAGGGCTTCAAGGCGCCGATGCACGAAGCGAACTTCGAGCTGATCGAAATCCCGCACGTGCGCCAGTCGGGCAAGAATTCGGCCGACATCCGCCTCGTCGTCGATGCCCTTGACCTGTGCTACACCAAGTCGCACGTCAACACCTTCGTCATCATCAGCGGCGACTCCGACTTCTCGCCGCTGGTCTCGAAGCTGCGCGAAAATAACAAGCAGGTGATCGGCGTCGGGGTCAAGCAATCGACCTCCGACCTGCTGGTGGCGAACTGCGACGAATTCATCTTCTATGATGACCTGGTGCGCGAGCAGCGCCGCACCGCCGCCAAGCGCGACGAGCGCAAGGCCGCGCCGCAATCGCGCCGCTCGAACGCCAACACCGCTAACAACAGCAATGTCGGCGACGACAAGCGCAAGGAAGAACTCGAAGCGCGCAAGGTGCAGGCGCTCGACATGGTGGTCGAGACGTTCGACGCCCTCACGTCCGAACGCGGCGACACCGGCAAGATCTGGGCGTCACTGCTGAAGGACACGCTCAAGCGCCGCCGTCCCGACTTCTCGGAAACCTATTACGGCTTCCGCACCTTCGGCAACCTGCTTGAAGAAGCGCAGACGCGTGGCCTGTTCGAATTCGGCCGCGACGAAAAATCGGGCACCTATGTGTTCCGCAGCGCGAATGCGGCCGGCGTCGCCGCCAGCCAGGAAGCCTCGCAGGACGGCACGCAAGCGCCGGACGCCGTGGTCCAGGACATGCTCGACGCCGCAGCGCCGGTCGAGGGCGGCGACGAGCCGGTCAAGGCCGACGGCCGTCGTGGCCGTGGCCGCGGTGGCCGCAAGGGCGGCAACCGCAACGAAGCGTCCAATGTGCCAGCGCTGCTCGAGCCGGTGGCATACGAGCCGCAGGCCGAGCCCGAGCTGTTCGAAGAGCCTGCATCGCAGCCGACCCTGGTCGTGAGCGACGCCGAGCCGGTCGAGGCTGAAGAAGCACCGGCGCCGGTGGAGAAAGAACGTCGCCGCGCGCCGCGCAAGCCGTCGGCCAAGAAGCTGGCGGAGCAGGCCGCCGCCGAAGCCGAAGCCGCGGCGGCAGCCGAAGCCGAAGCGCAGGCCGTTGCCGCAGCCGCCGCCGAGGTCGAGGAAGAAGCCGCACCGGAGCCAGAGCCCGAAGCCGAAGCCGCCAAACCATCGCGCACCAAGGGCGCCCGACCGGCGCGCAAGGCGGCGCCGCGCAGCCGTCGTCCGGCCAAGCCGAAAGCCGGGTCCGACAACGGTTGATCGCCAGGTAGAAGCCACGCGCGGCAGCAGTGCGCCGCGCGCGGATCGACGATGCAATAATCACAGCGCCTGCCCGGTCCTCTGGCAGGCGTTGTCGTTTGATGGAGCCTGGCTGTGGAGCCTTGCATGCGCGCACTTGCCGCTGTGTTCCTGCTGTCCTGCCTGGGCGGACCCGCGTTCGCCGCGCCGGCGGGCGTCGCCGCCGATCACCCGATCGTCGGCATCTGGCGCCTCGACGTGCCGGACGCTGGCTGCGCCGAAACCTACCGCTTCCGCGCCGACGGCACCACGTTCGTCACCAGCGCGGCCGAAGTCTCCGAGAGCGTGTACACCATCCCGCCACAGCCCGACCAGCAGGGTTTCTATCGCCTGACTGATCGCATCACCAAAGACAACGGCAAGCCCGATTGCGGGGGCAACGTCATGAAGCCCGGCGCCCAGGTCATCAATTTCATCCAGTTCCACCCGTCGCGCACGCTGTTTCTGATGTGCGCCGACCAGACCATGCAAACCTGTATCGGGCCGTTCCGGCGCGTGCGCGGCGAAGAGGTCTGATCGTGCGTTGCCTGGCTGCCCGCGTGCCCGGCAGTGTATATTGCTGGGCAAAACGACCTTCCCCGGCTTGTCATGTCCCCGCTTCTCCTGTTCTGCATCCTCATCGGCTACTTCGCCCTGCTTCTCGCCGTGGCCTGGGCCACTTCGCGCGGCGCCAACAACGACAGCTTCTTCATCGGTAACAAGAGCAGCAACTGGATGCTGGTCGCGTTCGGCATGGTGGGCACCACGCTGTCGGGCGTGACGTTCGTCAGTGTGCCGGGCGCCGTCGGCGTCGACGGCTTCGGCTATGCCCAGATCCTGATCGGCTATGTGATCGGCTACCTCGCCGTGACCTGGCTGCTGCTGCCGCTGTACTATCGCCTGCAGCTCACCTCCATCTATCACTACCTCGACGTGCGCCTGGGCCGGCGCGCCTACCAGAGCGGGGCGGGGTTCTTCATCATCTCGCGCCTGCTCGGCGCCACCGCGCGCCTGTACCTGGTGGTGAACATCCTGCAGGCGATCATCCTCGACAGCCTGGGTGTGCCGTTCTGGCTCAGCACCCTGGTCGTGCTCGGGATGATTTTGCTGTACACCTACCAGGGCGGCGTGAAAACCATCGTCTGGACCGACACGCTGCAAACGACCGGCATGCTGTTCGGCCTGTTCGCGTGCGCCTGGTTCCTGCTGGACGAATTGAACCTGTCTGTGCCGCAAAGCCTGGACCAGATGCGCTCGAGCGGCCTGGCGAACATCTTCACGCATGACGTCAACAGCCCAAACTTCTGGCTCAAGCAGATCGTGGCCGGCGCCCTGATCACCATCACCATGACGGGCATGGACCAGGAGATGATGCAAAAGACCATCTCGGTCAAGACGCTGGCCGACTCGCAAAAGAACCTGCTGGCGCTGACCGCCGTGCTGGTCGTGGTACTGCTCTCGTTCTTGTTCCTCGGCGGCTTGCTGTACCTGTACGCGCCGACAGTGGGCGTAACCGCCACTGGCGACAAGATCTTCCCGGCCGTCGTGATGGGCCACCTGCCGCCGGCGCTGCAGATCATCTTCTTGATCGCGCTGATTTCGGCGCTGTTCCCGAGCGCGGATGGCGCGATCACGGCGCTGACGTCGTCGACCTGCATCGACCTGCTTGGCATCAAGCGCCGCACCGACCTGACCCAGGCCCAGGCCGAAGGGCTGCGCCGCCGCGTGCACCTGGGCTTCGCCGGGCTGTTTTTGCTGCTCGTGATGGGCTTCAAGGTGGCCGACAACCCGAGCATGATCGGCGTGATCCTCAAGCTCGCGGCGTATACCTACGGCCCGCTGCTTGGCCTGTTCGCCTTTGGCATGTTCACGGCGCGCGTGCCACGCAACCGCCTTGTCCCGCTGGTCACGATCGGCGCGCCGGTCCTGTGCGCGATCCTTGAGTACAATCAGGCGTATCTGCTCGGTTCATACCGGCTCGGGCTGGAACTGCTGATGATCAACGGCATCCTGGTGTTCGCGGGGCTGTACGCGATTTCGCTGCGCGCCCAGGCCCGTCATCCCATGCAGTCCGCTTAATTTTTGCATTCATCTTTTATGGAGTTTCGATGGCCTTCAAGCCCCTGAGTGCCTTGCGGCGCGGGATCGTCATGGTGTGGACCGCGCTCGACGTGACCCGCCGCACCTTCGTCAACCTGCTGTTCCTCCTGCTCGTGATCATCGTGGTCTCGCTGTTCTTCAGCGGCGGCGCCAAGCCGCTGTCAAGCAAGACGGCGCTGGTGCTCGAGATCCGGGGCGACCTGGTCGAACAGTACGAAACCACGCTGCGCGACACGGTGCTCGACAACGTCGGCGGCGATTCCAAGCGCACCGTGCGCCTGCGCGACGTGATCGTCGTGCTCGACGCCGCAGCGCGCGACCCGAACATCTCGAGCGTCGTGCTGCTGCTCGACGAGATGCAGGGCGGGGGCATGGCCATGCTGCGCGAGATCGGCGCTGCCGTCGACCGGGTAAAGAAGAGCGGCAAGACGGTCGTGGCCTGGAGCGGCCAGTACGACCAGAAGCGCTACCTGGTCGCCTCGCACGCCAGCGAAGTCTATGTCCACCCGATGGGCATGGTCATGATCGAAGGCTTCGGCGGACGCCGCAACTACTACCGCGACGCGCTCGACAAGGTCGGCGTCACGGTCAACCTGATCAAGGTTGGCACCTACAAGAGCGCCGCCGAGCCGTATATCGCCAACGGCCCGTCCGATGCCGCGCGCGAAGCCGACGCCTATCTGTACAACGCCATGTGGTCGGGCTACACGGGCCTGGTCGAGAAAAACCGCAAGCTGCCCGATGGCGCATTGGGGAGCATGATCGAGTCGCTGCCGGAGCGGATGGAAGCGGCCGGCGGCAGCGCCGCCAAGGTGGCGCTGCAGGCAAAGCTGGTCGACGGCCTGAAAACCCGCGACGAACTGCGCGACCTGATGATCAAGCGCGGCGTGCGTGACGACGACATCAAGTCGTTCCGCCAGATCGGTTTCTATGACTACCTGGCGCGCAATCCGCAGAAGCAGTTCGGCGACGCGGTCGGCGTGGTGGTTGCTGCCGGCACCATCACCGATGGCGACGGCGGTCCAGGCGTGATCGGCGGGCGCGGTATGGCCAACCTGATTCGCCAGGCGCGCGAGGACGACAATATCAAGGCGCTCGTGCTGCGCGTCGATTCGCCCGGTGGTAGCGCCTATGGCTCCGAGCTGATCCGGCGCGAGCTCGAGCTGACGCGCGCCGCCGGCAAGCCGGTGGTGGTGTCGATGGGCAGCGTGGCGGCGTCCGGCGGCTACTGGATCTCGATGGCATCCGATGAAGTCATCGCCGACCCGGCCACCGTCACCGGTTCGATTGGCGTGTTCGCGCTGCTGCCGACGGCCGACAAGGTCGCCGCGAAGCTGGGCATCCACACCGACGGCGTGACCACGACCTGGCTGGCCGATGCCTACAACCCGCTGCGCCCGCTCGATCCGCGCTTCCAGCAACTGGTCCAGTCGAGCATCAACAACGTCTACAGCGACTTCACCACCAAGGCCGCCGCCGCGCGCAAAACCACGCAGGCGAAGATCGACGAAGTGGGGCAGGGCCGCGTCTGGACCGGCGTCCAGGCAAAGGAACGCGGCCTGGTCGACCGCCTGGGCGGCTATAACGATGCGCTGGCGTCGGCCGCCGGCCGCGCCAAGCTGGGCAAGGATTACCGCGTCGTGTATGTCGAGCGGCCGGTCACGCGCGTCGAGCGCTTCCTGCAGATGGCGGGCGCCTCGGCGGTGCAGGCCATGAACATCCAGGTCAAACTTGGCCTGATCGAGAACGCGATCCCGGCCGGTCCGGTCAACCAGGTGGCGGCCGACATGGCCTTTTTGTCCGAACTGACCGACGAGCGCAAACCGTTCGCGGCGGTCACGCACTGCTTCTGCGGCAACTGGTAGGCTACGGCGATGCTACCAATGTAATGACTTTGTAACTGATTAATACAGGGCCCAGACGGGCGCGGAGCCGCGGTTTCGCGCCCGTTGTACGTCTACTGCCGCCATTGCGGGGCTAACCGTGTAAATCGGCGTTAAGTGAAGCGACACGCTGCCGTTTGAAGCCCGGCGCGTTCCGTATTCAATGTACGTTACGAAACATTCCGTATGAAACTCGCATGCTAAAGTCATTGTGAGCCGTAGTGCGTAGCACGCATTCACAAAAAACGACAAGGACAAGCATGGACCAGCATTCCCCGACCCCTCCCGCCACCACCCGGCCAGCGCGCACCCGGCGCACCCGCCTGATCGGCGGCACGATCGCCGTGCTGTCGATGGCGGCGCTGGGCTACCTGGCCTGGACGCTCATCAACCCTGCGCCTGCCGGGCCAGGTGGACCAGGCGGCGCGGGAATGTCTGCCGGTGGTCCTGGCGGCGGTGGCGGCGCACGTGGTCCTGGTGGGCCTGGTGGTCCGGGCGGTGGCCGGGGCGGCCCGGCGACGACAGTTGGTACCGCCACCGCGACCCAGGCCGATATCCCGGTCACGCTCGAAGCGCTGGGCACGGTGGTGCCGGCCGCGATCGTGACGGTGCGCCCGCAGGTGTCGGGCGTGGTCCAGAAGATCCACTTCACCGAAGGCCAATTGGTCAAGCCGGGCCAGGTCCTGGCCACGATCGACCAGCGCCCGTTCCAGATGGCGCTGCTGCAGGCACGGGGCCAGCGCCAGCGCGACGAAGCGCAGCTGGAAAGCGCGCGCGTCACGCTCAAGCGCTTCCAGACCCTGCTCGAACAGGATTCGATCGCGCGCCAGGAAGTCGATACGCAGGCGGCACTGGTCAAGCAGCTCGAAGGCACGGCGACCATCGACCGCGCCGCCGAGGGCACGGCCCAGCTCAATCTCGACTATGCCACGGTGCGCGCACCCATCGGCGGGCGCGTCGGCCTGCGCACGGTCGACGTGGGTAACCTGGTCAGCAGCGGCGACACCGCAGGCATTGCCGTGATCACGCAACTGGCGCCGATCGACGTCGAATTCGCGGTGCCGCAGGATGGCCTGCCGGTGCTGCAGCAACGCATCACGCAAGGCGCGAAGCTGCCGGCGACGGCGCTGGACCGCACGCGCACCGAGGCGCTGGCCACCGGCAGCTTCATCGCGCTCGATAACCAGGTCGACACGTCGACCGGCACCGTGCGCGCCAAGGCGCGCTTTGCCAATACGGACGCCAGGCTGTTCCCGAGCCAGTTCGTCAACCTGCGCCTGACGGTCAACACGATCCAGGATGCGGTGCAGGTGCCGGTGACGGCGCTGCGCCATGGCACCGACGGCGATTTCGTGTATGTGCTCAATGCCGAAAAGCGTACCGTGGCGCTGCGCACCGTCAAGCGCGGGCAGGCCACGGTCGACAAGGTGCAGATCGTCAGCGGTTTGAAGGCGGGCGAGCAGGTGATCACCGAAGGTGCCGACCGCTTGCGCGATGGCGCCAGCGTGGTGCTGCCGACCGACAAGCCGGCCGCGCGTGGCGCAGGCCGTCCGGCGCGGGGAGCGCAGCAATGATGGTATGGGATTCGGCCCGCGCCGCTGGCACGTCGTTCCCGCGGAGGCGGGAACCCAAGTGTGCATGCGCTGCCACCAGCGCGCACAGCATCGGCGGCTTTACGGACTTGGGTTCCCGCCTGCGCGGGAACGACGGTCATGGGGGAGCCGCGTGAGCCCCTCCACCCCCTTCATCCAGCGTCCGGTCGCCACCGCCCTGTTGATGCTGGCGATCGTGCTCTCGGGCCTGGTCGGCTACCGCTTCCTGCCGCTCGCCGCGCTGCCGCAGGTTGACTTCCCGACCATCCAGGTGCAAACGCTGTATCCCGGCGCCAGCCCGGAAGTCATGGCGCGCACCGTCACGGCACCCCTCGAACGCCAGTTCGGCCAGATGGCCGGCCTGACCCGCATGAGTTCCACCAGCGCCGCCGGCGTGTCGATGGTCACGCTGCAGTTTGCGCTGGGCGAGACGCTCGACGTGGCCGAGCAGGAAGTGCAGGCCGCGATCAATGCTGGCGGCTCGCTGCTGCCGACCGACCTGCCGGCGCCGCCGGTCTACGCCAAGGTCAACCCGGCCGACGCGCCGGTGCTGACCCTCGCGATCACGTCCGACACGCTGCCGCTGACCGAAGTCCAGAACCTCGTCAACACGCGCCTGGCGTTGAAAATCAGCCAGGTCTCGGGCGTGGGCCAGGTCTCGCTGTCGGGCGGCCAGCGCCCGGCCGTGCGCATCCAGGCCGATACCGACGCTCTTGCATCGTATGGCCTTGGCCTGGACACGCTGCGCACGGCGATCACCGCCGCCAACGCCAACAGCGCCAAGGGTAGCTTCGACGGCCCGACGCGCTCGTACGCGATCAACGCCAACGACCAGCTGGTCACGGTGCCAGACTATCAAAACCTGATCGTCGCCTACCGCAACGGCGCGCCGGTCAAGTTGCTCGAAGTGGCCAAGGTTGTCGACAGCGCCGAGAACGTGCGCCTGGGCGCCTGGGCCAATATGAAGCCGGCCATCATCCTGAACGTGCAGCGCCAGCCGGGCGCGAATGTCATCGCCACGGTCGACGCGATCAAGGCGCGCCTGCCCGAGCTGCAGGCCGGCCTGCCGGCCGCACTGCGCATGGACGTGCTGAGCGACCGCACCACGGGCATCCGCGCCTCGGTCAAGCACGTGCAGATCGAACTGGTGCTGGCCGTGATCATGGTGGTGCTGGTGATCTTCGCCTTCCTGCACGACCTGCGCGCCACGGTGATCGCCAGCCTGGCCGTGCCAATCTCGCTGATCGGCAGCTTCGGCGTGATGTACCTGCTTGGGTACAGCCTGAACAACCTGTCGCTGATGGCGCTGACGATTGCCACCGGCTTTGTCGTCGACGATGCGATCGTCATGATCGAGAACATCGCGCGCTATATCGAAAAGGGCGAAGCCCCGATGGCCGCCGCGATCAAGGGCGCCACGCAGATTGGTTTTACCATCATCTCGCTGACCGTTTCGCTGATCGCGGTCTTGATTCCGCTGCTGTTCATGGGCGACGTGGTGGGGCGCCTGTTCCGTGAATTCGCCGTTACGCTGGCCATCACGATCCTGATCTCGGGCGTGGTCTCGCTCACGCTCGTGCCGATGATGGCCGGGCGCTGGCTGCGCAGCCACGAGCAAGAAAAACCGAGCCGCTTCGCCGTCAAGTTCCAGGCCTTCTTCGATCGCGTGATTGCACGCTACGACGTGATGCTGGGCTGGGTGCTGAAGCGCCAGGGTCTCACCTTGCTGGTGGCGCTGGCCACGGTGGTGCTCACTGCCGTGATGTGGATCATCATCCCGAAAGGCCTGTTCCCGACCCAGGACACGGGCCAGCTCCAGGCCCGCGTGCAGGCACGCCAGTCGATCTCTTACACTGATATGGCCAAGCTGCAGCAAGAAGCAGCGCGGGCAATCATGGCCGACGAATCGGTCGCCTCGGTGGCCTCGTACGTCGGCGTCGATGCCGCCAACAACACGATGCTCCATACCGGCACCATGCTGATCAACCTGAAGGCCGATCGCGGCAACCAGGCTGACACCATGCAGCGGCTGCGCGAGCGCGTGGCCAACGTCGCCGGCCTGCAGTTGTTCCTGCAGCCGACCCAGGATTTGACGATCGACGCCGAAAGCGGCCCGACCCAGTACCGCCTGTCGGTCGAAGGCGCCGACACCGATCTCGTGAACGAGTGGGCGCGCAAGCTCACGCAAAAGATCGGCACCTTGCCCGAGCTGCGCACCGCCGTCACCGATGCCGGCGCGACCGGCGCCGCCGCCTTTATCGACATCGACCGCGACACTGCATCGCGCCTGTCGATCACGGCTGCGTCGATTGACGATGCGCTCTACAGCGCCTTCGGCCAGCGCATCGTCTCGACCATCTTCACCGAGACCAACCAATACCGCGTGATCCTCGAAGCGCAGCAGGACAAGGCGATGTCCATTGCCGCGCTGGGGCGGCTGCAACTGCGCACCGGCTCGGGCGACTCGACGCCCCTGTCGGCGGTGGCCACCATCAGCGAACGCCAGGCGCCGCTGCAAGTGATCCACGTGGCGCAGTATCCGGCGGCCACGGTGGGTTTCGACACCGCGACCGGCGCCTCGCTGGGCGATGCGGTCAGCGCGATCCGCGCCGCCTCAGTGGACATCGGCATGCCCGCCTCGGTCAGCCTGACATTCCTGGGCGCGTCCGGCGCCTACGAATCCTCGCTGTCGAACCAGCTGTGGCTGATCATGGCGGCTGTCGTGTGCGTGTACATCGTGCTGGGCGTGCTGTACGAAAGTTATATCCACCCGCTGACCATCCTGTCGACGCTGCCGTCGGCCGGCGTGGGCGCGCTGCTGGCGCTGTGGGTCAGCGGCCAGGGGCTGGGCGTGATCGGCATCATCGGCATGATCCTCCTGATCGGCATCGTCAAGAAGAACGCCATCATGATGATCGACTTCGCCATCGAGGCCGAGCGCGAAGAGGGCAAGTCGCCACTGGACGCGATCCGCCAGGCAGCCTTGCTGCGCTTCCGTCCGATCCTGATGACGACGCTGGCGGCGCTGTTCGCGGCGGTGCCGCTGATGCTGGGCACGGGCGAGGGCGCCGAGCTGCGCCGCCCACTGGGCCTGGCAATGTTCGGCGGCCTGGTCCTGAGCCAGCTCCTGACGCTGTTTACCACGCCGGTGATCTATCTTGCATTCGACCGCACCGCGCGTCGCCTGATGGGTAAGGCGCCCCATAAAACCGAGGGAGCCGGCGCATGAACCTGTCGCGCCCCTTCGTCGAGCGGCCGATCGCCACGGTGCTGCTGACCATCGGTATCGCGCTGGCCGGCATCGCCGCGTACTTCGTTCTGCCGGTGGCGCCGCTGCCGCAGGTCGACTATCCGACCATCTCGGTGTCGGCGTCGCTCCCCGGCGCCAGTCCCGATACGATGGCATCGAGCGTGGCCACGCCGCTGGAGCGGCGTCTCGGGGCCATTGCCGGCGTCAATGAAATGACGTCGAGCAGCAGCACCGGGTCGGCGCGCATCAACCTGCAGTTCGAACTGAATCGCCAGATCGATTCCGCCGCGCGCGAAGTGCAGGCGGCGATCAGCGCCTCGCGCGCCGACCTGCCGGCCACGCTGCGCAGCAATCCTACCTATCGCAAGGCCAACCCGTCAGATGCGCCGGTACTGATCCTGGCACTGACGTCCGACACCAAGGCGCCGGCCGAGATCTTCGAATCGGTCTCTAACCTGGTGCAGCAGCGCCTGGCCCAGGTCAAGGGCGTCGGCGAAGTGGAGATCGGCGGCGGCTCGCTGCCGGCCGTGCGCGTGGAGCTGGTGCCGTATTCGCTGAATCGCTATGGCGTCTCGGCCGAAGACGTGCGCGCTGCGATCCAGGCCACCAACCCCAATCGCCCGAAAGGCGAGATCGAAAGCAGCGGCAACCGGCTGCAAATCTACTCGCAGCCGGCCGGCGGCGATGGCCGCAGCGCCGCCGATTACAAGGATCTCGTGGTCGCCTGGCGCAATGGCGCCGCCGTGCGCCTGTCGGACGTGGCGACCGTATTCGATGGCCCCGAGAACATCTACACGCTGGGCCTGTTCAATGGCCAGCCGGCCGTGATCGTGCTCGTCACGCGCCAGCCCGAGGCGAACGTCATCGAGACCGTGGACGGCATCCGCGACCTGCTGCCGTCGCTGCAGGCGCAGCTGCCGGGCGATATCAAGCTGGCGATCGCGTCGGACCGCACCAACTCGATCCGCGCGTCGCTGCACGAGATCGAATTCACCCTCGTGCTGTCGATCGTGCTGGTGGTAGCGGTCGTCAGCGTGTTCCTGCGCAGCCTGCGCGCGACGGTGATCCCGGCGGTGGCCACGGTCGTGTCGCTGCTGGGCACCTTCGGCGTCATGTACGCGCTGGGCTTCTCGCTCAACAACCTGTCGCTGATGGCGCTGACGGTGGCCGCCGGCTTTGTCGTCGACGATGCCATCGTGGTGCTGGAAAACACGGCGCGCCATATCGAGAACGGCATGGACCGCATGTCGGCCGCCCTGCTCGGTGCGCGCGAAGTGGGCTTTACCGTGCTGTCGATTTCGCTGTCGCTGGTGGCGGTGTTCATCCCGCTGCTGTTCATGGGCGGGCAGGTGGGCCGGCTGTTCCGCGAATTCGCCGTGACGCTGTCGGCGGCGGTGATGATTTCGCTGGTGATCTCGCTGACCACGACGCCGATGATGTGCGCCTGGCTGCTGCGCCCCGAAGACAAGGACAAGAAACCGGGGCGCCTCGCGCGCTGGTCCGAAGGCGGTTTCTCGCGCGTGCTGCGCGTCTATGAACACGCGCTCGACTGGGCGCTGGCCAGCAAGGTGCTGGTGATGATCATCCTGCTGTTTACGGTGGGCCTGAACATCTACCTGTTCGCCAATGCGCCGAAAGGCTTCTTCCCGCAGCAGGATTCAGGCCAGATGAACGGCGGCATCCGCGCCGACCAGAGCATTTCGTCGCAAGCGATGCAAAAGAAGATCTACCAGCTGGTCGAGATCATCCGCAGGGATCCGGCGGTCGAGACGGTCGTGGCCTTCACCGGCGGCGGGCGCGCGGGCGGCGGCTTCATGTTCATCAACCTGAAACCCGTGAGCGAACGCGATGTGGCGGCGCAGGCCGTGATCGCGCGCCTGCGTCCGCAAATGGCGAAGGTCACCGGCATCTCGATCTTCCTCAATCCGGTGCAAGACCTGCGCATGGGCGGGCGCTCGAGCAACTCGACGTACCAGTACACGCTCAAGAGCGACAATGACGAGGACCTCAAGCTGTGGGCCGGCAAGCTGGCCGAGGCGATGAAGGCGCAGCCGGCGCTGGTCGACGTCGATACCGACCAGGCCGAAAACGGCGTGGAAACCTATGTCACGATCGACAAGGAGAGCGCGGCGCGGATGGGCATCACCACGCGCGACGTGACCAATGCGCTGTACAACGCCTTCGGCCAGCGCCAGGTCGCCAACATCTACGATGAGCTGAACCAGTACCACGTGGTGATGGGCGTCGCGCAAAAGTATGCGCAGTCGCCCGAAGCACTGAAGGACGTGTACGTGCCGGCGCGGCCGACCGGAACCGGCAACGTGGTCTCGTCCAGCACCGGCACGGCCGCCGCCGCCGGCGCGGCGGGCGCTTCGACGTCGTCGAGCTCGAGCCTGACGGCGGCGCGCGATCCATCGGGCGGGCAGGCGCTGGCCGACAGCGCCGCCACCATGGTGCCGCTGTCGGCGATAGCCACCTTCGCCGAGAGCGCAACGCCCACCTCGGTGAGCCATCAGGATGGCGAACTGGCCACCACCGTGTCGTATAACCTGAACCAGGACTTCACGCTGACCGACGGCGAAGCGGCCGTGCGCCAGGCCGAGGCCGACATCGGCATGCCGACCAATGTGCGCGGCAGCTTCCAGGGCACCGCCGCTGCGGCGCAAGAGTCGAGCAAGGAGCAGCCGCTGCTGATCCTGGCCGCCATCGTCGTCATCTACATCGTGCTGGGCATTTTGTACGAAAGCCTGATCCACCCGATCACCGTGCTCTCGACGCTGCCGTCGGCCGGCGTGGGCGCCGTGCTGGCGCTCTTGATGTTCAAGATGGAGTTCTCGATCATCGCGCTGATCGGCGTGTTCCTCCTGATCGGTATCGTGAAGAAGAACGCGATCCTGATCATCGACTTCGCCCTCGAAGCCGAGCGCGCCCGGGGACTCAGCGCGATGGAAGCGGTGCGCGAAGCGTGCATGCTGCGCTTCCGCCCGATCCTGATGACGACACTGGCCGCCGCGCTGGGCGCGCTGCCGCTGGCCATCGGCTTCGGCGAAGGCTCCGAATTGCGCCGCCCGCTGGGCATCGCCATCATCGGCGGCCTGGTCGCGAGCCAGCTCCTGACGCTGCTTACCACGCCGGTCGTGTATGTCTTGCTCGACAAGCTGCGCACCCGCAAACCCGATGAACACGCGCTGACCCGCCATCCGCACGACGTCGATCCGACGCCGGGGGCCGGTCCATCGCTCGCCAAACATTGATGCCCATGCAAATTTCAACACCTCTGCGTTTGACCATTCTCGCCATGGCCCTCGGCCTGGGCGGCTGCGCCATCGGCCCCGTCTACGAACGGCCTGCGGCGCTGCCCGCCGGGCCGCTCCCTGAATCGTACAAGGGCGCCAACGCGCTGCTGCCCGGCTGGGCGCCCGCAACACCTGCCGACGCGCTCGATCGCGGCCCCTGGTGGATGTTGTTCGAAGACCCGGAGCTCGATCGCCTCAGCCGCCAGGTGGAAGCGGCCAACCAGAACATCGCCGTTGCCGTGGCCAACTATGCCCAGGCGCGCGCGATCGTGGCGCAGCAGCGCGCCTCGCTGTTCCCGGTGGTCTCCCTGAGCGCGGCGGGTGACCGCGCCGGTGGCGGCAACAGCAGCGGCGCCAGTACCACCAATCGCAGCGCCACCAGCGCCTACCGCCTGCAGATCGGCGCGAGCTGGGAGCCGGACGTGTTCGGGCGCCTGCGCACGGCGGTGAACGCCGCCGAAGCCAGCGCCCAGGCCAGCGCCGCCGACCTGGCCAGCGTGCGCCTGGCGGCCCTGGGCGAGCTGGCGATCAACTACTTCTCGCTGCGCCAGACCGATGCCCAGGCCGAGATGCTCGCCGCCACCATCGACGGCTACGAGCGCGTGCTGCAGATCACGTCGAACCGCTTCGAGGCCGGCGTCTCGGCGCGTTCCGACGTGCTGCAGGCGCAGACGCAACTGGCCACCGCGCGCAGCGACGCGCTGAGCCTCGAGCGCTCGCGCGCCGAACTCGAACACGCCATCGCGGTGCTGGTTGGCCAGAGTCCGTCGAGCTTTGCGCTGGCGCCGGCGCCGTGGCATGTGTCGGTGCCCGACGTGCCGATCGGCGTGCCGTCGACGCTGCTGCAGCGCCGGCCCGACATCGCGGCCGCCGAGCGTGACGTGGCCGTGGCCAACGCCGACATCGGCATCGCGCGCTCGGCGTACTTCCCGACCTTCGGCCTGTCGGCGGCATACGGCAACAACACGAGCCGCGTGGGCGACCTGTTCTCGCTGTCGAATGCCGCCTGGTCGTTCGGCCTGTCGGCGGCGCAGACGCTGTTCAATGCCGGCGCCACGCGCGCCAGCGTCGAAGGCGCCGAGGCGCGCCACCGTGCCACCGTGGCGAACTACCGCCAGGTGGTGCTGACCGCGTTCGCCGATGTCGAAAACGGCCTGGCCGCCACGCGCGTGCTCGATCAGCAGCAGCAACTGCGGGTCGAGGCGGCCGAAGCGGCGGGGCTGGTCGAAGAGCAGATCCTGAACCGCTACAAGTCGGGGCAGGTGAGTTACACCGAGGTGGTGCAGGCGCAGGTCACGGCGCTGAATGCGCGGCGCCAGCTGGTGCAGGTGCAGGCCGACCGCCAGACGGCCGCGGTGGCGCTGATCCAGGCGCTTGGCGGCGGCTGGGTCGAGGGTGCGCCGGTGGGTGTCAACTAATTTTCCAAGCCATGCTGCAGGTGCGCCAGGGATTACAATGGCGCACCTGACGCCTGACCTACCCTATGAAAAAATGGATTGACCGTATGCTGGGCGCCGACAAGGCGCCTGCCGCCCCCGTGGACACCGCGCAGGACGAGGCGGCGACGCGCGACCTGGCTATCCTGGTCGATGCCGCCTATTACCGCTGGCTGACCGCATCGGCCGGCTACCAGGCCACGGCGGACGTCGAAGAGCACCTGCTGGACCTGGTGCGCACGCTGGCGCTCGACCCGGCCGCCGCCAGCGGGCTGGTGCCGCGCATCCCCGAACTGATCCCGCAACTGCTGCGCGACCTGGCCGACGACGATGTCTCGCAGGGCGACCTGGCGCGTTCGGTCGAGCGCGACATGGTGCTGGTGGCCGAAGTCATCCGCGAAGCCAACAGCGCTTACTACCGCCCGCTGCAGGCGGTCAAGTCGCTCGATGGCGCGCTCCTGATGCTGGGCCAGAACGGCTTGCGCATGCTGCTGGCGCGGATCGCCTTCCGGCCACTGGTGCGCATGGCCGACGGGGGCTTCGCACGCCGCGCCGCGCCCCAGGTCTGGAACCAGGCCGAGAAGTGCGCGCTCGCCTCGAGCCTGATGGCGCCGGGCCTTGGCGCTGGCGTGTTCGAAGCCTACCTCGCTGGCCTGATGCAGAACCTGGGCCTCCTGGTGGCGTTTCGCCTGGCCGAACGGGCGACCGAAGGGGGCAAGATCCCCGGTTCCAGCGAGTTTGGCGCGCGCCTGTTCGCCGTCAGCCGCAGCCTGTCGGCGTCGATCGCCGCGCACTGGGAATTCCCGCCGGACGTCGTGCATGCCATCGGCAGCGTCGGCACGCCTGCCGCCACGGCACTGACAGGGGCGCTCGAGCGTGGCGACCAGATCGCCAAGCTGCGGGTGCTGATCGATGCCCGCGTGATTGCCGACGACGACACGCTCGTCGCCGATGCCCTGGACAGCTTCGAGCGGCGCTGTCTTGGCAAGCTGGCCGATTCGCCCGCCTGAGTCTCCCGCCTCAACATCAGGGCGCCGGGCAAATCCGGTTGCGCCCACCTTCCTTGGCCGTATACAGCATCGCATCGGCCTTCAGGAACAAGTCGTTCTCGCTGCGCTGGGCCGGAAACGCGGCCAGCCCGCCGCTGAACGAGAAGCGCCGCTCGTCGCCGGGCGCCACCTGGAACGCGATGGCGCCAAAGGCGGCGCGCAGCGCGTCCAGGCGCGGCCAGGCCTGCGCCAGCGTGCAGTCCCAGAACACCACCACGAACTCTTCGCCGCCGAAGCGGCTGAGCAGATCGCGCTCGCCCATCTGCGGCGCCAGGCACAGGCACAGGCGCTTGATGACGATATCGCCGAAGTGGTGGCCCCAGGTGTCGTTGATTGTCTTGAACTTGTCGATGTCGATCACGCCGAACGCCAGCGGCTTGTTCTCGAGCGTGGCCTGGCGGATCAGGGCTTGCGTCTTGCGCTGCAGGCCGATCTTGTTGAGCAGGCCCGTGGCGCGGTCCTTGCCGATCAAGTCCTTGTTGACCCGGATCTTGGCCGCGCGGTTGATCAGTTGCGCCTCGAGCATGCCCGATCCGGTGTCGGGCAGGATCGCGTCGAAGCCGTCGCCCAGCGCGCGCCGGGCCAGGGCGTCGTCAGGGCGGCGCTGCAGCAGTACGACCTCGCGCACCGGATCGGCCTCGATATTCTTTTGCAGCACGCGCGCCAGGGCGTCCACCCGCAGGTAGTCGCTATCGGGAATCACCACCAGGTCGGGCTGCACTTCCTTGACGCGCAGGTGCAGCGTCGATGGATCGGCATGATGAATGACGTCGATGCGCTGGGCCTGCAGCGCCGCCTCGTCCAGGCTGCCAGGCTGCCCGAGCGTCACCAGCGTGACGGCGTCGCCGCGCTTGTTCTGCACGAACAGGTTGAACAGCTTGTCGACCAGCACATCGTTCGCAATCGGCTTTTCGGCGTACGCGAGGCAGTTGCTGTCGACCAGCCGCTGTTGCAGCAGGAAGCGGCTGCCCTGGCGGCTCGATTGCAGGTACACGTAGCTGTGACCGGCCGGCAGGCGCGCCAGTAATTCGCCCAGCATCAGCGTCTTGCGCGCATCCTGCAAGTCGGCCTGCATATTGTGCAGCGCGTCCAGGTCGATCACGAACAGGCTGTTGCCATGGTCGGCTTCGACGGCGGCGACATACTGCGCCAGCTCGCTGAAGAAGCGGATGTCGAAATCGTATTTGTGCGCATGCAGCAACAGTTCCGCCCGGTTGTCCTTGATGAAGAAATTCTGAGACAGATACAGGACATTCTGTCGGTACAGCGGCGTCTCGGTCGTCATGTCTGCTGGTCTCTATGAATGCTTATCTTGCAAAACGACAATATTACATCTTGCCAGCCGAAGATGACGCAATGCTGACGCGGCCGAACCAGCCTTTGCGTCGCGACAAATCCGCCACGCGTGTTACACAACGGCGATATACTCCCGCATTGCTTTTTTTCATCCAGGGTGTTGTCTTGTTGAAATCGATCTTCTTGCCGGTTGCCCTCCTGGGCGCCGCGACCGCCGCCTTCGCCGACGAAGGCCAGTGGCAACCGCACCAGCTGCCGCAGCTCGCATCCGAACTCAAACGCATCGGCATCACCATCCCGGCCGCCAAGCTGGCCGACCTGGGCAAGCATCCGATGAGCGCCATCGTGTCGCTCGGCGGCTGCTCGGCCTCGTTCGTCTCGCCCGATGGCCTGGTGGTCACCAACCACCACTGTGCCTATGGAGCGATCCAGCGCAATTCGACCCCGGAACAGAACTATATCGTGAACGGCTTCCTGGCCAAGACCCGCGCCGAAGAACTGCCGGGCGGCCCGAACACGCTGATATACGTGACCGAGAAAGTCGAGAACGTCACCCGGCGCGTGCTGGACGGCTTGAACCCCACCTTGTCGGGTAGCGAACGCCATGCGCTGGTCGCCGCGCGCGTAAAAGCCTTGATCGCCGAGTGCGAGACCGACAAGTCGACGCGCTGCTCGGTGCCGGCTTTCCACCGCGGCCTGGAGTACTACCGCATCAAGCAGCTGATGATCCGCGACGTGCGCCTGGTGCACGCGCCGTCCGACCGCATCGGCAACTTCGGCGGCGACATCGACAACTACGAGTGGCCCCGGCAGACGGGCGATTACGCCTTCTTGCGCGCCTATGTCGGCAAGGACGGCCGCCCGGCCGACCCATCGCCCGACAACGTCCCGTACAAGTCGAAGGACTTCCTGGTGGTGTCGGCCGAGGGCCTGAAGAACGGCGATCCGATCCTGCTCGCAGGCTATCCGGGCCGCACCAGCCGCTACAAGCTGCCAAGCGAGATCCGCTTCGCGCGCGATGTCGATTTCCCGGCCAAGGCAGCCGCCATCACGGCCGATCTGGCGACCATCGCCGCCGCGACCCAGGGCAATCCAGCCTGGGACGTGCGCTATGCGAGCGTGGCCAAGAGCCTGAACAACGTGCTGAAAAAGACGCAGGGCCTGATGGACGGCTTCGCGCGCAAGGACATCGCCGCCATCAAGGACGTGCAGGACGCCGAGTTCCGCACCTGGCAGCAGGCCCACGCCGGCGCCAACCAGAACCTGTTGACGGACCTGGACGCCGTGATCGCCCGCGACATGGCCTTGCAGCGCCAGGAAGCGGCGTGGAATGAGGCGACCCACAGCGACCTGCTCAAGAGCGCGCGCACGCTGTATCGCCTGGCGCTCGAGCGCCAGAAGCCCGACGCGCAGCGCGAAGGCGGCTACCAGGAGCGCGACCTGTCGTTCATCAAGGCCCGTCTGACTCGTCTCGAGCAATCGTTCGTCGCAAGCGTGGACGAGGCGCGCTTCAAGGCGGCGCTGGGCCGCTACGCGCGCATCGACGCCGCCGTGCGCCCGCAAGGCCTGGATGCGCTGCTGCCGACCGAGGCGGCATTGCCGGCGCTGTACCGCGGCAGCGAGCTGGCCGATACCGCCAGGCGCCTGGCCTGGATCGGCAAGGACCCGCAGGCGTTTCGCGCCTCGAACGACCCGTTCATCGCGCTGGCCGTGCGCCTGCACGACGCCGGCATGGCGCTGGAAAACCGCCGCAACGACATCGACGGCAACCTGGAACGCGTGATCCCGCAGTACATGGCGGCCGTGATTGCGTTCAAGACGTCGCAGGGCAAGCCGGTCTACCCGGACGCCAACTCGACGCTGCGCGTGACGTATGGCACCGTGGCGCCGTACGCGCCGCGCGACGGCTTGATCAAAGGCCCGTTCACGACAGTGGAAGGCATCCTCGAGAAGGAAACCGACAAGGATCCGTTCATCGTCCCGGCCGCACTCAAAGAAGCGATCCAGGGCAAGCGCTACGGCGTGTTCAAGGACAAGGCGCTGGGCACGGTGCCAGTCAACTTCCTGTCGAGCGCCGACACCACGGGCGGCAATTCGGGCTCGGCCGTGATGAACGGGCGCGGGGAGCTGGTGGGCCTGAACTTCGATTCGACCTATGAATCGATCACCAAGGACTGGTACTTCGACACCGCCATCACGCGCGCCATCCACGTCGATATCCGCTACATGCTGTGGGTGATGAAGGAGGTCGATCATGCCGACAACCTGCTCAGGGAAATGACGGTCAAGTATCCGAAGAAGTAAGTCGTTGCACCACGCACGTCGTTCCCACGAAGGTGGGAACCCAAGTTGGCCAGCGTCTCGATAACGCACGCAGTACTTAGGTTCCCGCCTGCGCGGGAACGACGGTTTTTAGGCCAACGACTTCTTTGTGCGTTCGCTGTAATCTTCTGCTTGACCGAATGAACGAACCCCTCATCCTCGCCGGTCTCGCGACAACGCCACTCGAACTGATCTCGTTCCTGCTGGCCGTCGCCACCGTGGTGCTCAATATCCGCCAGAAGCACTGGGCCTGGCTGTTCTCGATCGCCTCGTCGGCCACCTACGCCGTGGTGTTCTTCGACGCGCGCCTGTATGGCGACATGGGGCTGCAGTTCGTGTTCATCGTGGCGTCGATCTGGGGTTGGTACACCTGGCTGCGCGGCGCCGGCAATGCGCCGCTGGTCGTCACGCGCATCAAGCCCGGCATGCGCGCCTGGGTGCTCGTGGCCTGGTTCGCCGGCTTCGTGCTGCTCTCGACCTTCCTCGATCATTTCACCGACACCGACGTGCCGCACGCCGACGGCTTCCTTACCGCCGGCAGCCTGCTGGGCCAGCTGCTCCTGGCGCGCAAGAAGCTCGAGAACTGGCATATCTGGATCGCCGTCGACATCCTGTACGTCGGCCTGTACGTCTACAAGGGCCTGATGCTCACGGCCGTGCTGTATGGCGTGTTCGTGCTGCTGGCCGTTGCCGGGCTGCGCACCTGGTCGGCGCACGTGGAGAAGCGGGCGTGACGGTGCCTGTGGCACGCGTCGCCATCCTGGGCGCCGAGTCGTCGGGCAAGTCCACCTTGTCCGAAGCGCTGGCGCGGCGCTATGGCACCGTGTGGGTGCCGGAATACCTGCGCGAATTCGTGGACGTCAATGCGCGCGTGCCGCGCGAGGAAGACCAGTTCGGGATCGCGCGTACGCAACTGGTGCGCGAGGATGCGGCGGCCACGTGCGCGGCGCGCTATCTGTTTTGCGACACGACGGCGCTGATGACGGCGCTGTACAGCCGCGTGTACTGGGGCAGGGTGGATGAGCAACTGGCGCAGCTCGCGGCCCGCCACGCGTACGCCGTCACGCTGGTGACGGCGCCCGACGGCCCGTGGGAGCCGGACGGCCTGCAGCGCGAATCCGAAGAAGTGCGCCAGATGGTGCACCGGATGCTGCTCGAGACGCTGGCCGACCGCGGCATCGCCTATACCTTGTTGGCGGGCGACCTGCCGCAGCGCTTGCGGCAGGTGGAACAACTACTGGGAACGCCGTAACTACAGGCGCTTACGCCTTCGGCAGACCCGCCGCCAGGTCGAGCCACGACTGCGGCTGCGGCTTGCCCCGTTCGCGCACCCCGAAGAACGTCACCACCAGGTCGCCCTGGTCGTCGAAGAACTCGATCGACGTCACGTTGGCGCGGCGCACCACGTAGCCGCTCCTGAACGCAGTCTCGCGCAGGTGCAGGTTGACATCCGGGTCGAGCACATTGAACCAGCCCTCGGCCGCCATGACCTTGTTCACCTTGCCGCTGTAGATCTGGATCAGCGCGCCATTGCCGAGAAACGCCATGATCCCGACCTGCTGTCTGGCCGCATCTTCGAGCAGCTTGCGCACCGCCTGCGGCGTGACTTTCTGCACCATGCCCGCCGGCGCCAGGCGCAGCGCCTGTTCACGCGTCAATCCGAATTCGGCCACGATGCGGTTGAACTGGTGCACGTCGGTCATCTCTTTCCAGGCCAGCTGGAATTCGGCCAGGTCGACGGCGCTGTCGGCTTTTGACGGCGCCTTGGGCGCGGCCGGCGTCACGCCAAGCGGCGCGTCCTGGCGCGGATGGCGAAAGTCCGCTGCCAGCTTGTCGAACACGGCAACGCCGGCCTCATTGCGCAGATACAGCTTGTGCACCGCGTTGCCATTGGCGTCGAAGAACTGCAGGCTGCGGGTGACGGCGCCGTCGCGGCCAGGCGCCGTCACGGCGAACGCGTGCTTCCATTGGGCGAACTGGAAGCGCAGGTCGATCGGCCCGCCAAGATAGCCGCCCGCGATGTTCAGGTTGCGCGCTTCGCGTTCGGATTCGTCGCGGCTGGCGGTTTCGGCCTCTTTCGGGAGGCGGGTGGCGACGCCCGTCGTTTCGATCACGCCGTTTTCGTTGCGCGTCAACGCCATGACCCGGCCCAGGTCGAGGGCGCGGCGCATGATCTCGCGCGGTGCGTCGCTGGCATCGCTCAGGCGCACCACGGTGCTGCCGATGCCGGTGGCCAGAAGCTCGGCCTCGGACACCTTGAGTTGGCGCGCGGCGTCGCGTGCCTGCAGGCGCGGTTGCTGCGCCTTGAGCGTGTTGAATTGTTCCAGCAGCGGGTCGGCGGCGTGCGCCGAACCGATGGCCAGGGCGATGGCGACGGCCAGGATGGGGCGAATGAATGACATGGTGTGCTCCTTGTGCGGTCAGTAGGCAAGCTTGAAGGTGATGGCGGCGTAGCGGCCCGGGCGGGCCTGGCGCTCGATGTCGGCCGCCGTGACGGCGTTGGTGGCGGCGACCAGGCTGCGCGATGAGGCGTAGTCCCAGTACTTCTTGTCGCCCAGGTTGTAGATGCCGGCCGTGATCGAGGCGTGTTCGTTGATGTTCCAGTAGCCGGTCAGGTCCATCACGGTGTTCGACGGGATGGCGAAGAACGGCGTGTTCACGCCGCCGATCACGTCATTCTGCGCCTGTTTGGCGCGGGTGTGGACGACGGCAAAGGCCGCGCCGCCGCGCTGAAACGGATCGTCCCAGGCCGCAATCATGCTGGCTTTTTTCGGCAGGGTCGAGGCCAGCTCGCTCTCAAGGCCGGTGCGCAGATTGCGCGCCTTGCTGCGCCCAATACCGCCGGCCAGCGTCAGCTTCGCGCCCCTGAGATCCTGGTGCCACTGGCCCAGATCGGCATCGACCGTGAGTTCGCCGCCCCAGGTGCGCGCCGCGCCGACGTTCTCGGGGCGGAACAGGCCGAACGTGATGTTCGGGTAGTTGACCGGATCGCGCGGCTGCGACGCGTATTCGATCAGGTTCTTGTAGCGCGTGCTGAACAGCGCCGCGTGCAGGCGCAGGCCGCGCGCCACCTGGCCCTTGAGGCCAAGTTCAAACGCATTGCTGGTTTCCTTCGCCAGGTTCGGGTTGCCGACCACGGCGTAGGCGTTGCCGACCGCCGTGTAGCTGAGTGAATCGTAGGTGCCGGTGCGCTCGGCGGCCGTGGGCAGGCGCGTGCCGCGGCTGTATTGCAGGTAGGCGGCGAGGTTTGGCGCCAGGTTGGCCGTGAACCCGAGGCTCGGCGTGACGTAGCTATCGGTCTCTTTCGTCAGTTCGCGGCTGGCCGCCGGAATGCCGATCGCGTAGTTGGTCAGGTCGTTCGGCTTGAGTTCGCGCCAGTTGTAGCGCAGGCCCGGCGTGATGGTGGCCCAATCCGACAACGCGATCTCGGCGCGTGCGTGGGCGGCTAATTTCAGCGAGGCCATGTCGGCCATGCGGTTCTTGTTGGTGACTTGCTGGGCGCCGGTGGCGACGATGATGCGGTCTTCGCGCCAGGGACGCTGCGTGTCGACCTGTTCGGCGCTCACGCCATAGGCCAGCGTGTGGCTGCCCAGGCGCTTGCTTGCATTGCTGGTCAAGCCCACGCTACGGTTGACAAAGGCGGTGGCGATGGTGCGCAGGCTTTGCACGCCGCCCGAGATATAGCGCGCATCGGTGACGTCCCGCACTTCGCTGTCCTGCACGAAGACGCGGCTTTCCAACGTGTCGAACCACGGCGCGCTGCCGGTGTACAGGTGGTCGATGCTGACGCGATCGCGTTTGGTCTTGCCGTCCTGGCGCGCGCCTTCGGGATACAGCGCGCCCTGCTTGTTCAGGTATTCACGCTCGTGCTGCGCGCGGTAGCTGTCGACCGTCGCCGTGAAGCGGTGGCCGAGCCAGGGCGTCCAGGACAGCTTGGCCAGCAGGGCATCCGAATCCCAGTCGTCCGGGTTCAGCGGCGTGCTGCCGCGCGAATCGGGTTCTTTGCCGTCGCGGTGCACCAGCACCGCCAGCGCCTTGAACATGCCCGACTGCGCCGCGCCGGTGAGCGCATGCATGCGCATGTCGTTGGCGCCGTTGAAGCCGAACTTGTAGTCGGCGTAGGTGGGGCGGGCATCGCTGACGTAGTCTTCGGGCGCCTTCGTCACGAACGAGACGTTGCCCCCCAGGCCCTGCGCGCCGGCGCCGGCGGGCGCGGTGCCCGACTGGATCGTCACCGAGCGGAACGTCTCGGGATCGAAGTAGTCGCGGCCGACACCGAAGCCGTTGACGGTGGAGGCGTCCGGTTTCGGCGCCGCTTCGGGCAATTCGATGCCGTCCAGGTCCAGGCCGACGCGGTTGCCTTCGACGCCGCGGATATTGAAGCCGGTGTTGCCGGCGCCATCCCACACATTGCCGCTGCCGCTGGCGGCGCCCGGCACGCTGACCAGCGGCGCATAACGCGCCATGTTCTGCATGTCGGTGACGCCCTGACGCGCCAGGGCGCTCGTGCCGAGCACGGTGACGGTGCCGCTCCTGGCGTCGCGCTGGCCGGTGATGACGATCGGTTCAAGCGCGGCCGGCGGCGCGTAGGGGGCGTCGTCGGCAAACGCCTGGGCGGTGAAGGCGCAGGTGAATAGCGCTGGGAGAAGTCGCAGGGCGGGAAGGGATGCTGCCATGGTATCCAGTCTGAATGGGTTGCACACGCACTGACGGGCATGCGCGGCAATGCCGGCCTGCTCGATCAGTGTTATAAATGAGAATGATTCTCATTTAGTGCGTATACTAAATGATAATGATTCTTGTTCGCAATGGTTAATTCAAACAGTTGAGCAAAATCATGCGTTAGTCTGGAACCAAGCCGATATCGGTGAGATGACACGGATTGACAGCATTTAGTTGCGGCAACGTGCATTTTTGTTTCCTTGTGGCATTACAATATGGCACTTTGTGAATACGGGGCAGGGCGCGATGAAAAACTGGATTGGCCGCTTGCTGGGCGGTACCGAGAAACAGACCGCGGCAGAAGCGCCTGGCGGCGTGGCGCTGGCGTTCGAGGACGACCAGGCCATGGCGGCCGAAGTGCACGCCACCTACTACCGCTGGCTCACGGCCAGCAGCGGCGCCACGGCCTCGCCCGAGCAAGAAGCGCAGATCCTGCGCGAAGTGAATTCCCTCGCTGCCGATCCCGTCTGCGCATCCGGTCTCGTGCCGCGCATCCCCGAACTGATCTCGCAGCTATTGACCGCACTGTCGGACGAGAACATCTCGACCGGCGCATTGTCGGCCCAGGTAGGGCGCGACCTGGTGCTGGTCGCCGAAGTGATCCGCGAAGCGAACAGCGCCTATTACCGCCCGCTGACGCCCATTGAAACCCTCGAAGGCGCCGTGACCATGCTGGGCCTGAACGGCCTGCGCATGCTGCTCGCGCGGATCGCTTTCCGGCCGCTGCTGCGCGTGACGGTGCAGGGCGTGGCGCGTCAGGTCGCGCCGGTCGTCTGGAAGCATGCCGAGCGCAGCGCTTTTGCTGCCAGCGTGATGGCGCCGGGGCTGTCGGCCGGCGTGTTCGAAGCCTATCTGGCTGGCCTGATGCAGAACCTGGGATTGCAGGTGGCGTTTCAGGTGGCCGATCGCATCTGTGGCGGCAAGGTGCCCGGTTCCAGCGAATTCGGCCTTGCTTTCTTTGCCGCCAGCCGCGCGCTGTCGTCGGTGATTGCCAGCCACTGGGACTTTCCGCCCGACGTCGTCGAGGCGATCGCGCAGGCGGGCGAGAGCGATGGCCCGAATCTGGCCCAGGCGCTGGCGCAGGGCGATCGCATCGCCAAACTGCGCCTGCTGCTCGATGCGAACGTGATCGGTGCGGACGACCCGCTGATCACGCAGGGCCTGAACGGGTTCCAGCGGCGCTGTCTGGGCAAGCTGCAGGATTTGTCGGGCTGACCTATCCCGAAAACCGGCCAGTGGCCGTATCCGGCTCGAGTTGCAGGCCGACCTTGCGCGCGGTGAGCAAGCGGTTGATGGCGGCGATCGATGCCGCGTCGGCCTTCGACCGGTCGTTCTGCGCGGGATGAATCAGGCCGGCATGCAGCATGATCGTGATGGCCTGGACCGCCTGGTTGACGGCGGCAGGCGCCGCCGGGCGCAAGCCCAGTTCCCTGAAGGTGAACGTGGATTGTCGGTTGGCCAGCGCGAGGATGCGCAGGAACCCGTCATCCGCCACGTCGATCGGTCCGAACGGCGTGGCGATGTCGTGCAGGTCGGGATCCGGGCGCCGTGGATCGCGCCTGAAGGTGAGCGCGTTCAATGCGTCCCAATATGCTTGCCCGCTCGGGCGGGCGGCATTTTTCTGGAACACGTCGGCCCGGTGCGGGCGCCCGCTGGCCATGTCCTTCAGGGTCTCGGCAAAGGCTGGCGAGGGATTCTGTTTCAGCAGCGGCTGCATTTCAGGCGGAATGCAGAAGGCCGGGTCCAGGTTGTAGAACATGTCGGCCGAACCGACGAACGACAGGCTCGCCTGCGCCGCCAGCCGGTGGACGTCGCCGGCATGCTGCACGCTCCAGAAGTCGCTCAGCAGATCGTGGGCGAGGTTGTCTGTGCCAGCGCCGCGCAGGCCGCGCAAGCGTTCTTGCAGGCGCGGCTGGTCATCGGCATACCCGATCGCCAGCAGATGGTCGACGGCATCGAGCGCGCGCGCGACTGCAACGCCTGAATCTGTACTGGCTGGCCCGATCAGGCCGCGCAACAGGTGCTGCACCGGCAGCATCGGCGTCGACCCAGGATGGCACATATAGTGCAGGCAGAACAGGCCTTTGGGTATGAGGTGCCGGGCGACGATTTCGAGGATGTTGCGCTGGCTGGCGGGCGCGACCCAGGACCAGACGCCGTGACAGTTCATGAAGTCGAACTGCGGCGTCCTGTGTTGCACGAACTGCTGGAAATCACAGCAGATGAATTCGATATTCGTCACGCCCATATCGCGCGCCAGCGCACTGGCAAGCGCGATGTGGCGCGGATTGAAATCGACCCCGGTGAAATGCCCGGCCGGATTCAGGGCCGCCGCGACGATGATGTTGAAGCCCGTGCCACAGCCAAGTTCGCAGTAGCGGTACGGCGCGTCGAGATCGGGGCCGTGAAGGCCGTGCAGGCGGGCGATGGTCGACAGCCAGAGCGGCTGTGTATCCGGGTAAAAATACGATGGATACACGCTATCCATGACGTAGCCATTCTGTTTGTGCATGGATAGGGGCGCTCTGGCTGGGTTGGTTGCCGGTGCTTAGAACGTGTAGGCGACGGCGGCCGAATAGCGGCGCCCGTCGATGTAGCCGTTCGAGCTGTTGCCGACCTGCTTGTCGGCCAGGTTGTAGACGCCGAGCTTGAGCGTCACGTTGCGGCTTGGCCGGTGCACGACACCCATGTCCACCAATGTATAACTTTGCGAGGTGGACGTGGCGGTTACCAGGTCGGTGCTGATGAACTGGCCCACGTAGGCCGCCTGGCCCCAGAAGTTCGTGCGTCTGGACAGATCGTAGTTCAGGCCCAGGTTGGCGCCATGCTTGGCCTGGTCGTTGAGCGGACTGCCCTTGTTGGCGCCGGTCAGCTGTTCGGAATCGGTCAGCGTGTAGTTCGAGCGCAGCGTCAGGTCTTTGGTGAAGCTGTAGTCCAGCGCCAGTTCCACACCGCGCACGCGCGCCTTGTTGACGTTGATCGTCTCTTTGTACCCGTACTGGTGCGCCGGATACAGATTGCCGTTGTAGGTGCATTCGATGTTCGGGCGGCACAAAAAGTCGGGCGAGCGCACGATCTTGTCGTCGAAGTCGGTCTGGTAGGCGACCGCGCTGGTCTTCAGGCCCAGGTCGGCGCGGTCGTAGTCCACGCCGAACTCGTAGCTCACGCTGGTTTCCGGCTTCAGGTTCGGATTCCCGATGCTCACGCCGCCCATCGACGACGACGAGAAATCCGGGGCCGAGTTGCGCAGCGATGGCGCCTTGTAGCCGGTGATGGCGCCGCCCTTGAGGGTCAGGGCCTCGCTGGCGCGGTAGACCAGGTACAGCTTCGGACTCCAGTGGCCGCCATACTGGTCGTTACGGTCATAGCGCGCGCTGCCGCTCAGGGCCAGGCCATCGATCAGGCGCCATTCATCCTCGACGAACACGGAATACTGCGAGCGTTCGATGGTGACATAGCCGTCGTTGGGCGTGTTGAACACGTTCAGGGCACTGGTCGCGCCGTCCTTCAGCGTTTCATCCTTGTAGGTGAAGCCGCCGGTGAGCGTGTGGGCTTCGCCAAGGCGCCATGTTCCCTGGCTGTTGAGCGTGAGCGTCTCGAAGTCGATCCCGCGCAGGGCGCCGCTTGGCGCGCTGGTGCGGTTGGTGCGGTTTTCGGCTGCATCGTAGTTCAGGTAGGTGCTGGTCGTGATGTCGCCATAGCGGCCATCGTGCTGCAGATAGACGTTGTCCTTGACCGACGGCTGGTAGGTGGCGACTGCCGTGGCGGCCAGCGAGCGGCCCGGATTGCGATAACGGTCGGTGTCGGTGCGGCTCGCGCCGACCGTGGCGGTATTGTTGCCGTCGGCCTTCCAGGTAATCTTCGCGCCCAGATTGCGATTCTTGTAGTCGGCGTCGCCCGTGGACGTGTCGCCGAACTGCACCGCGCTGCCTTCGTCGGTGCCGCGAAAGCCACCCGACAACTGGATACCCAGCACGTCGTTCACCAGCGGACCATTGAGCAGGAAGCTCGTGTTGTACGCATCGCCATTGACGTCGTTGCCGCTGTCGGGCAGCACGTATTCGGCCGTCACGGCGCCGCGCCACTTGTTGGAGACCTTCTTGGTGATGATGTTGATCACGCCGCCCATGGCGTCCGAGCCGTACAGGCCCGATGCCGGGCCGCGGATGACTTCGACGCGCTCGATCATGTCCAGTGGCGGCATGAACGAGAGCTGCTGGCCGGTGCCCTGGCCGTTGTACTCGAACGTGTCGCCGCCCTGCGCCGGCCGGCCGTCGATCAGGTACAGCGTGTAGGCGCTGCCCATGCCGCGAATCGAGATCGATTGCTCGGTGCCGCTGCCTTGCACGGTCACGCCCGGCACGAACTTGAGCACGTCGGCCAGGTCGGTGTACGAGCGCTTGGCGATTTCCTTGGCGCTGATGACGGTGATCGAGGCTGGCGCATCGCGGATATTCTGTTCGTAGCCCGCGGCAGTGACCACGACGGTGGCCAGTTCCGGATCGGGCGTTTGCTGGGCCAGCGCATGCGCGCTCATGAACAGCAGGGGAATGATGGCGGCGATCGGCGTGCGGGTAAATTGCGGGGCAGTACGGACGTGACGGTGCATGGATCAGTTTCTCTCTGGTTAGGACTTGGATATTGTTATGACAGCGTGGCGGGGAGCAGCCAGGCCAGCGGCATGAGGGCAATCAGCGCAATGAGCGCCAGGCTGCAACGCCAGATGCTGCGCGGGCGATACGTCAGTTGCACGGCCAGCGCGAGGCAGGCGAAGGTGAGCAGCCCGAGCCAGGCTGCGATGCCCACCGAGACGCCCCACGTGCCCACTGCCGGCGCCAGCGCCATGGCCAGCACAAGCCAGCCTCCGTAGCGCAGGCCATGCACCAGCCGGGGCGCCGGAACACTGGCAAGGAGCTGGTCCTGGTGCCGCGACATCGTGGCGCTGATCATGGTCATGGCCAGGTAGCACAGGCCGAATATGAGAAAGGTCATCATGGCGTCACCGGTACAGAAGGGGCGGCGTGTGCCGGACGCGCCGGTGCTGCGGTCTTGCGTGCCTTGGCGATCAGGTGCGCGGCGATCGTGGCGAAGATCGACGCCAGGGCCAGCATGGCCAGGTCGAAGCCGGCAATACTCAACTGGCCCAGGACCAGGCTGCTCACCAGGCCGTGCCCGCCGGTCAGTGGGTTGAGCAGCGGCAGCAGGGCGAACAGCACGGCTGCTGCGATACTCTGTTCGATCCAGGCCGCACGCGCGGGCCGCAGCACGGCGTGCACGAGGCTCGCGAGCCAGACAATGAAGAAACCGTTGATTTCCCAGTCGGTGCGCCCGGCCATGTTGGCCGACAGCAGCCGGTTCAGCCAGAAGTAGCCGGCGGTGGCCAGGGCCAGGCCCGTGATGACGGCGATATTGCTCTTTTCGACCAGGTGGTGGCCCCACGGTGTGCGACCGAGCTTGCGCCGTTCGGGCAGGCGCTTGACCACCCACAGCACAAGGCCCGTGCCGACCATGGCCGTGCCGGCCACGCCCGACAGGAACAACAGCCAGCGCACGGTCGGGCCGGCGAAGTCGCCAAGGTGGGCGACCACGACGACGTTGTAGATGGCGTTGGCCGCCGACTGCGCTGCTGGCGCCGGCTGCTCGCGCAGCGTGCCGGTGGCGGCATCGAAGCGCAGGCGGCGGGCAGCGCCGCGCGACAGCAGGCTTTCGCTGCCATGCTCGCGCAGTTCGACCGTGGCGCCGGGTTTGCCCGGTTTGTTGATGGTGACCGTGCCGACCGTGCGGCCGGGCCACTGGGTTCTGGCCTGGGCCAGCATCGGCACGATTGCCGCCGCCAGGTCGACCGGCTGGGCCTCGGCCATCTGGCGCGCGCCGCGCCGTGGGGCGCCGTCGCCACCGCCACCGCCACCACCACCGCCGCGCCGCTCGGCGTTGTAGGCCTGGCGATCACCCTGGTACACGGCGTCAACCGGCCATGCCATCAAGGTGCCCATCAACAGCAGCAGGCCGCTGAAGGTGATCATGACGTGGAAGGGCAGGGCCAGCACGGCGGTGACGTTGTGCGCGTCGAGCCATGAACGCTGGCCCTTGCGTGGCCGGAACGTGAAGAAGTCGGTGAAGATTTTCTTGTGCGTGATGACGCCGCTGATGATCGCGACCAGCATGAACATCGTGGCGATGCCGACGATCCAGCGGCTGACGGCCCGTGGCATCGAATGCAGCTCGAAGTGGAAGCGGTACAGGAACCCGCCGCCGCGCGTCTCTCGCGGCGTGATTTGCTCGCCGGTGGCGGCATCGAGCTCGGCGCGTTTGGTGCCGGCCCGGCCCGCGTTCTCCGAACCCGGTTCGCGCCAGCTTGCCGCCACCGTCGTGCGGCGCTCGGTAGGCAAGTTCAGCGTCCAGACCGTGGCGTTTGGCGCCAGCGTCTGCATGCCGGCCAGTGCCGCCTGCACTGTCTGGTCGACGTCACCGGTCGGCACCGAGCGGTGAAGTTCAGGCTTCATCCACAGGCTGATCTCGTCCTGGAAATAACTCAGGGTGCCGGTGAAGAAGACCACGTACAGCAGCCAGCCGAGGACGATCCCGGTCCAGGTGTGCAGCCACGACATCGATTGCCGGATGCCTTCGGGTTTGTGATCGATTCTCACGCCGCACCTCCATAGGCCCAGGCGCCGACTGCGAGTACGGCGGCCGGGACCAGGATGCCGATCGCGGCGCGCCAGGTGCCGGCGATGGCGAAGACCCAGATGGCGGCGCAGGCATGCACGACAAAGGCAAGCATGCTGGCAGTGAGCACGGCATCGAGACGCGTCATGCCCAGCGCTGGCAGCAGGTGGCCGAGCCAGATGGCGCAGGCGGCGGACAGGGCGTAGCCGCCGAAGATGGCGACCAGGCTGCGCACGGCGACTGCCAGGCGATAGCGGGTGAGGGCGGTGGTTGCCGCTTGCGCTGGGGCGGGGCGGCTCGGGGTGGTGTGCATGGCAGGGTGGCCGTCGTCGTTGTTTTTCTAAACGAGAATCATACTCATTTGCGTTTGAAAAAGTATGTCAAGTTGTGACAAGACTTGGCAGGGTTGAGTAAATCTGGCAGGCGAGGATGTGGCGCTGGACAGGGATTGCATCGTTGACGAAACGCGGCGGCAGCTCTGCCTAAGTTGTTGCCAAAGACAAAATTTTAAGTCATCATGCGGAACTTTGTAGTTCCGTAACTGATCGGTTCGAAACTATCAAGTCGAGAAGGTGAAATTCAAACAACTTTAATCCGAGCCCAATGGATCGTTCGTACCCAGCGCGATGGCTGCGGGGGAAGGCGCGACGTTTCGCGCGAAGTGGTAGTCAAGGCAGTGCGCGAACTGATTGCTGTTGAAACCACGATGCTATTGCGTATGTACGTGAAAATACAAAACAAAATGGAAACGATAAAAAAGCCAAACAATTTGTTCGAGCGAGCCCACGTCGTATGCGTGGTGATCGTCATGGTGGCATTAACTGCCTGCAGCAGTATTGGCTTCGCCTATAACCAGGGCGCTACGCTTGCATACTTTTGGGTAAATGACTATGTCAGCCTCGACTCGCAACAGTCCGCAGCGTTGAGACAAGACGTCGGCAAGCTGTTGGTTTGGCATCGTACAACCCAACTGATGGACTACGCCCAGTTGCTCGGGACGGCCCAGCGTCAGCTTGCTTCTGGCCAGATTGAGCCAGACGATCTGAACAAAACTTACAGAGCAGTCAAAGCCCGCGCGAAGTTATTGGCCGAAAAATCGTTGCCAGATTTGGCAGAACTCACCATGTCCATGAGGCCAGAGCAATTCGTCCGTATGGAAAAGAAATTCTCTTCAAGTAATGAAACGTTTCGCAGGAAGTTCGTTAACGTCGCTACCGAAAAAAAGCAGGAGCTGCGCTTCAGGAAGTCGATGGAAGAGTTCGAAGAATGGTTTGGAAGGTCGAGCAACGAACAGGAAGCGATCCTGAAAAAGGTTTCTGATGCCCGGCCTCTGAATAACCGGTTTTTGCTGGAGGAACGCATCTTGCGTCAGAAAAAAATCCTCTCGACGCTCCGCAGGATTCACCATGAAAAATTGAGCGAGGAAGCTACCATGGTTGTACTGCGTGAAGTAATCAACGATTTTTTTCATCACGACGAGGCTGCCGGAAACAAGGCGCTTTACGATGCCAATCTACAAGGCAGTCTGAGCGTGGCGAGCACGGCAATCAGAATCGCCACCCCAGCCCAGAAAGCACATGCCCAGGAACGCATTGCCAATTGGATCAACGACATCGAGAAGCTGGCGGTGTCGAAATAGCCCAATTGGTGCTCGTCCGTGCACCTGCCGCCTTGTGCCGGCAAGCTGAATTGCGTCACTCACCATTGCCATGGGGTAGTCCAGCGAGGTCGTCTTCAGGTCAGCTCGACAGTCGAAACGGCCTGAGACGCGAGCACAGGTGGTTGAATCGCACGCCGCAGTAGCCACTGCCGCCACCAGTCCTTGCAGCGCGATCGAACCAGAGCGTTTCGCACCAACGCGTTATCGCGATTTTATCCTTCTTATCGCGCTGTAATTCCCAGGGCCGGTAACAGCACCCCATCGATGATCTCAACCAGGAAAGCATGATCGAACGGTCGACGTTGTATCAACGCCCGATAGGCTGCCAACGAAGGAATGATTTGGGCGACGGTGTCCACATGCGCGTTCGCGTTCGTTTCACCGCGCGCGCGCGCGCGCTCGATCAAGGTGCGGTTCGCCGTCACCCAAGGCGCCACGATCGCTTCGTGGCCCGCCTCGGCAAGCGCGGGATGTTGCGCCAGCATGGCAGCGACGCCAGCCATCGCCCGCATTTTCTGTTCCGCCTGCTCGACTGACTGCGGCCGGAACAAGGCAAGCAGGTCGCCGCGCAGCGTGCCTGTATCAGCCAGCTGGTCGAGATCGACCAGGCTGCGTTTCATCCGTCCTACTGCCTCGACCACCATCTCGCCCTTCGACGCCCACCTGCGGTAAACGGTTGCCTTGCCCGCCCTGGCGCGCACGGCCACCATGTCCATCGTCATCCGCTCATAGCCGATTTCCGCAAGAATCGCGATTGCCGCATCAAGGATTGCCTCGTCGCGTGTGGCATCGCGTGGTCTGCCGCCGCTTTCGCGCTGTGGCGCTGTCGCTGTCGCTATTTCGGCTTGCACATGCTCATGTGCCTCTTGTTTAGACTTCATAATTTCGATACTATTCAGTTCCGGAACTGTAGAGTTCCACATGATGACGTTTAATTTTTTATTCTGCAACAACAAAGGACATAATTATGCGCTACAACCTGTTGGGCCGGACTGGCTTGTTCGTTTCGGAGCTCTGCCTTGGCACGATGACCTTCGGCCAGGCCGGTGGGCAGTATGCGGCGGCGAGCGGCGTCGGCCAGGATGAAGTCGACGCAATCGTGCGTGGCGCATTCGATGCCGGCATCAATTTCATCGACATGGCCAATGTGTATGCCAACGGCCAGTCGGAAGAGATGGTCGGACGCGCATTGAAAACACTGGGAATCGTACGCAAGGACGTGGTCCTGGCCACCAAATTCGAGCACGCGACAGGTGTCGGCCCGAACGACAGCGGTGCTTCCCGCGTCCATATCATGGAAGCGGTCAAGGCCAGCTTGAAGCGCATCGGCACTGACCACATCGACTTGTACCAGATGCACGGTTTCGACCCGGCCACGCCGGTCGAGGAAACCCTGCGCGCTCTGGACGACCTGGTGCGGCAAGGACATGTGCGTTACATCGGTGTGTCGAACTGGGCGGCGTGGCAGGTGAGCCAGGCGCTGGGTGTGGCGGACAGGCTGCAGCTGGCCCGCTTCCAGTCTTACCAGTCTTATTACTCGCTGGTCGGGCGCGATGCCGAGCGCGACATCGTTCCCATGCTCCGGGCAGAGGGCCTGGGCATGCTGGTGTACAGCCCGCTTGCGGGTGGTTACCTGACCGGCAAATACCGCGATGGCAAGACCGCAGGCCGACGTGCCACGGTGCAGTTCCCGCCCGTCGATGAACAACGCGGCGCCCGCCTCTTGCCGGTGATCGACGCGATTGCGACGGCGCAAGGCGTGTCGATGGAAGCAGTGGCGCTGGCATGGCTGCGTCACCAGAGCGTGGTCACCAGCATCACGCTGGGCGTCAAAACACTGGCCCAGCTCGAGGCTAACGTGGCCGCGGTCAACGTGACGCTGCATGAAAACGACTTGCGCGAGTTGGGAGAAGTCTGTGCGCCGGCACCTGAATATCCGGGCTGGATGCTGGCCAACAGCAGTGCCGCGCGCTTGTCCCTGCGCGACTCGGGCAAGCTCTCGAAGCAGGCAGGGCCGGCCTGATGTTCCATATAGCGTTCGCTATCCCGGCGCTCTACGTCATCGGCCGCACCGTCTGGCCGATGACGTGGGCACTCGGAATCAAACTGGCGGTGGCTCTTCTGGTGCTGCTCGCTTCCCAGTACCATCTGTACAGCCGCTGGTCATCTGGCAGCGTATTCTCGGCTGAGATGCCGCGTTTCGCGATCATCGTCTTCAACTGGGCCTTCAGCGCGATCCTGCTGCTGGCCGTGTTCCAGATTCTGTTCGACCTGGCAGGGCTGGCGCTCCTGCTCGCACGCGGCAGTAGCCCGGCTTTCACGGCCTGGTTGCGCCACACGATGGTGGCGGGTGCGATGTTGCTGGCAGCAATCGGTGTGCATGCCGCAATTCGCGTGCCGCCGCTCAACGACGTCGTGGTCGACATCGCGAACCTGCCGGATGAATTCGACGGCTACCAACTGCTGCAGCTGACCGACCTGCATATCAGCCGCCTGTTTCCCGAGGAGTGGACACAGGCAGTCGTCACCAACGCGAATGCTTTGAACGTGGACCTGGTTGTCGTCACCGGTGACCTGATCGATGGCACAGTTGCGGACCGGTCCAGCGATGTCGCGCCGCTGCGCGGGCTGCATGCCCGGGATGGCGTCTTTGTTATCCCGGGCAACCATGAGTATTTTTTCGATCCGACCGCCTGGATGCAGCGATTCGCGATGCTCGGCATGACGCCTCTGGAAAACAGCCATGCCGTCGTCACGCGGCACGGTGCGCAGCTGGTACTGGCCGGCGTGACCGATCTGTCAGCAATTGAAACCGGCTTTCCAATGCCGGACCTCGGCATGGCACTCGCCGGGGCGCCAGCAAATGTGCCGATCATCCTGCTGGACCATCAGCCGAAAAACGCCCGTGCTGCGGCCGCACAGGGAGTGGCGTTGCAGCTGTCAGGACATACGCATGGCGGCCTGGTATTGGGGTTGGAACGCCTCTTTGCGCTGGCCAACGGTGGCTATGTATCGGGACGCTACGACGTGCAGGGCATGACGCTGTACGTCAACAACGGGACAGCGTTGTGGCCAGGATTGGCGCTACGACTCGGCAAGCCATCCGAGCTGACCCGCATCACGCTGAAAAAGAAAGCACAAGGCACGCCTGAATGAATGCAGCGTTATCCGGCGTGACGCCAATCTGATCGAACACTGTCGCAGAAAAGGAAACAGCATGTCAGCGACCTACGCAGCGGCGCCACAAGATTGCGGCGCCGCACCCCACGCCACACCATTCGATCAAACCAGACGCGCGCTCGAACAACGTTTGATGGCGCTCTTGCCAAACCACGGCGATCCGGACAACGTGCTTGCTGCAGCGATGCGTCACGCAGTACTCGGCGTCGGCAAGCGGGTGCGTCCCATGTTGTTCATGTCCATTTGCCGTGACCTCGGCCACGATGCGCCCGCTTTATTCGATCTCGCATGCGCCATTGAGGTTGTGCACGCGTCGTCGTTGATTCTGGACGACCTCCCTTGTATGGACGATGCAACGCTGCGACGTGGCCAGCCCGCCGTCCATGTCCAGTTTGGCGAAGACGTTGCTTTGCTTGCTGCGGTCGCCTTGCTCAGCCATGCCTTCCAGATTGTCGCAAGCGTCGATGGCATCTCACCAGGCGCGCGGATGCGTTTGACGGGCGCTCTCGCACACGCGGTTGGCGCGCAAGGTTTGGCCAAGGGCCAGTATCAGGACTTGCGTGAGGTGCAACAAAGGCCTGCTGACGACATTGCCATGACCTACGCCTTGAAGACAGGTTCGCTGCTCAGCGTGGCGGTCGAGATGGCCTCGATCATCGCGCAGACAAACCCGGAAACGACGCAATGGCTGCGTCAGTTCGCGTCCACTGCGGGACAGGCGTTTCAGATAAGGGACGATTTGCTCGACGCCGGCATGGGCCCAGTGCTCGCAAAAGGCGAGATGATCGGCAAAGACATCGGACAGGACGCCGGCAAAGCCACGCTGCCTGCTGCATTAGGCATCGAAGCGGCCCGCCTCAGGATGGTAAGCGAAGTGAGTCGGGCGGATCAATATTTAGAAGTGGCGCTTGGTCCTCGCAATCAGACGCGCCGATTGCTTCTGGAATTGTTCCCGCATTGAGCCGCAGAAAACTCACGGATGCCTGTCAATCGTTGACTGCGGCTTCGGCCGACAAACGGTCGGCCAGCTCCTTGGCCTTGCGAACCCGCGTCTCTGTCTTTTTCTTGGTAACGATTGCTGGATGCAGCAAGTAACGCTGTGCTTTCGGCAACGCATGAAAGCGGGCGGCCGCAATGGGCTGATTCTCGAATGCTGCCAAGATTTCACACGGTATCGAGATCGTGCTGGGCGAAGGATAAGCCGCGTCCCAGCGTCCATCGGCCTTGACCTCGAACAAGGCCAAACAGGTCGGCCAGAAGACACCGTTGACGTTGAAGGAGATATGGGGATACGGATCCGCCGCCAGCTGACTGAGAAACCCAGGGATCTTGCTCTCTTCAACCTGGCAATCGATACTAAGCTCTGCGGCTGCGACCTGCTGAGTTGACAAGTTAGCGACATCGCACAAGGACGTAGCATCATGCACCGTGCGATCGTGATGCAACGTAAAACGCATCGCCCAGTACAGTTCCAAGTCGCTGACGTAACAACGCAGGCCGTACTGGCATTGATCACGCGAAGCTTTCAAACAATGCGTTTCTCTTTCCGAGCACGGTTGCTGACAGCCTGGATCAGTCGATTGAAATCAGCCCAAGCTTGATAGTTGCGGTGTCAGGTCTGACATTCAGACACAGTTGCGGTGTCAGGTCTGACATTCAGACACAGTTGCGGTGTCGACACAGTTGCGGTGTCAGTTGCGGTGTCAGGTCTGACATTCAGACACGGACTCTGCGCTGATCCGGCTCGTTGATTTTTTGAGAGCATCTTGAAAAGTCGATGGTTTCTTTGAATTTCCTCTAGCTAATAGTAGAGGCTGTGTCCAGATGTCAGACCTGACCCCTTCAATGTGACCCCGCCAATGGATGTCAGACCTGACCCCGCCAATGTGCGTATTTCATCAAAGATCACAGCTCAGCTCTCATAATTCCGGAACCCGGCGACGTCTGCTTTGAGTCGGTTCCGGCCGGTCGTGACCATTGGTGACTTTTCTGCTTCAACATCCTGCTACGCTGGTTCGATTATCTGAGATCGTGCCAGAAGTGGTCCTGAAAAAAAATTGCGTAAAGGCACGATTAGCACTGTTATCGGTAGAGTGGTTACAAAAGACGAAATTCACAAATATCATGGAGAAAATATGAGAACAATGATAGTTGTAGCGGCGATCTTGTCCCTGTCTGGTTGCATATCGACCCATGGTCAGTCGACTGAGCGTGCTCAGCTCGTCCAGTCGGCGCCGGTGGCGACATCGAATACGTCTTGTTCTTACGTTGGTGGTCAGTTGAATTGCATGCCTCAGCCCATCAGACCAACTTCCTCCGACGTAAAGGGGGAAAAGCCGCCCAGCAACTGAAAGCAGTAACTATTAACTTTCAGGCCGATGGCCGGGCAGCGTCGCCCCGTCTGGGAATCCATGACCGTCCGCTTTGAGTCGACTCCAGTCCTTCGTCACTCTCTGCGGTTCTTCGGCCGCGGCGACCTGCAATGCTGAGCTCAAGGGCCGAGATCGGCCAGAAACAGACGTAACGTGGTTTGGAAAACAGGAGCATGACCATGAGCGTAAGGGTCGCCAGCATGAAACCTGCTTGCATTACGGCGCCAAGGGATGACGCTGCTCGACAGCGACTGCATGGGTGGCAAGCCGCCGGCAAAATGCTGTGCTTCAGCTATACCCGCACATTGGGCGGCTTAGTTCTGAGCGGCCGCGGCCGCGTCGCGAACTTGAGCGCGACGGCCCTGACAATCGATGCGCTCTCTTCGTCGCTGTTCGTCGTGCTGGACGATGCGACGTTCGACGACACTCCGCAGATTTTCTTCACCCCCGACCTCGGCGGCCACTTCCAGGTGCACGGAATCAGTATCAGCCTAGGCAACTATGACTGGCTGTTCTTCTCAGAAGTGGCGGTACCGAACGCCGCGTTGGTTCACCGCATTAGCGCGACGTAGTCACTGAACGTACGATTCCTACGACGGTGGAATGGCATTAATAATCTTCTCGCGGACGTTGCCGCGTTGGACTTGGCAAGTCCACTAGAAAAGCAGTTTTGAAATCGCTTGAGTTCGACCTGGGTCGAAAACGGCCATTCCCGCGCCTGCTTGCAGCGAGTCCGTGGCAAACCTCATTGTTCAAACGAGACGTATAGAAACGGTTCGCCGCAATCTCGTGGCGAACATCATTCGCAAGAACAGCACGCTACAATCGGCCTACCTCGAAGGAGAAGCTCGCAAACTTTATTCCACGTCCATAATATTTTTGAGCAAGCCGAGATCGATTCGAGGATGATCCTTGCGGAGTGTCCCGGCACGCCGTTGCCTGCGCCCACCCCGCCGTTACAACCAAGCGTCCACCACAGCTCCAACCACGGCAGCGCCACCCACCGTGATCAACCAATCTCCCCAATCAAAAATCAATCTGCGCCGACAACCTGAACGTCCGCGGCGCCCCCGGCAGCAAATACCCACCGAGCGACTGCGTCACATCCCGCCAGTAGAACTTGTCGAACGCATTGTCCACCCGCGCCCGGATGATCGTGTTCAGCCCACCGGCGCGCAGCACGTACGCCGCGCCGAACCCCGCCACGTGATACCCCGGCACCTTGACGCGATTGGCCGGATCGAACACCTTGTTGCCCGAGTACTGCCACTGCGCGTCAAGCTTCAGCCCCGCCACCTGCGGCACCGCATACTCGATCCATGCTGCCGTGCGCAGCTCAGGCACATTGGTCACGCGCTTGCCTTCGGTGCTGGCGTCGCCCGTGTTCTTCTGATCCGTATCGAGCGCCATCAGCGACAGGTTGTAGCTCAACCCGGGCAGCGCGCGGCCCTGCGCCGACAATTCCACGCCGCGGTGCGTCTGTTCGCCCGCGCGCACGAAGACGTTGGCGGCGTTGGTGTACTCGAGGCCCTGGGTGATCTCGAACACGGCGCCCGACAAGGCCAGCTGCTCGTTCACATTGCGCTTGACGCCAAATTCGAACTGCTTCGAGCGGCTCGGCGAGAGCACCGTGTTCTGGTTGACCGTCTCCATCGGCGCGATGCCGCCGTATTGCAGGCCATGGCTGATCGAGCCATACACGCGCCAGTCCGGCGCCGGCGCGTACACGAGCGCCACGTTCGGCAGGGCAAACGAGTCTGTCGACTTCACGCGCGCCTGGTCGATTTCTTCCAGCGCGTCGAGCTTGAGCTGCACGTAGCGGACACCCGCATGCAGCGTCCACGCGGGCGAGAGGCTCAAGACGTCCTGCACGAACAGCGAGCGCTCTTCGGTGGCGCGGCGTTCCATCACGGGGCCGGTCACGCGGCTGCTATCGACTGGCGGCACAATGGCGTTCTGCCAGATATTGCTCGAGCCGACGTAGTCATAGACGTACTCGCCGAAGCTGTCATGGCGTTCGGCGTAGGCGCTGCCAACCGTCAGCGCATGGCGCACGGCGCCGGTGTCGAAGCGGCCCTGCAGCATGGCTTGCGCGCCCCAAGGCGTCTTGCGCTCGCCCGTGCTCTGGAAGTCGTACACGTCGTAGTCGCCGTTGGAGCAGTAGCCCGGATAGTAGCCATCGCCCTCGTTGCTGCAGCCGTAAGGGAAGGCGGTGAAGTCGTCGCGCTTGAACCAGTGCTTGTTGGCGTTGACGGTCGCCGTCCACGCGTCGCTGATGCGGTACTCGAAGCGCAGGCCCAGATTGCTGCTGTCGGTGTCGACGGGGCGCGTCCACGGCTGATCGTTGAGGAGGGTCTTGGCCGAGATCCCGGTGGGCAGGGCTTCGTTGCGCAGCAGCTGGTAGCCGGGCGCGGTGATCTGCGATTTGTGCTGGTGATCGACGTCGATCTGGAACAGCGCGTCCGGCGACATCTGCCAGTCGAATGCGGCCGAGATGAACTGGCGCTTGCCGTCGGCGCCGCGCACATACGATTTCAGGTCTTCGGCAGCAGCGTTGATGCGGTAGCCGAAGCGGCGATCGGAAAAGCGTCCGCCCAGGTCGACCGCGCCGTACACGGTGCCGCGCTCGCGCACCTCGGCCGTAATCGAGCGCAGCGGCGCATTGGTCGGGCGCTTGGTGGCGAAGTTGAGCATGCCGCCCGGCGCCGCGACGCCCGCCTGCAGGCCCGCCAGGCCGCGCAGGATCTCGATGCGCTCCTTGTTCTCGAGCGGGATCTGCGTGTCGCCCGAGATGGCGATCATGTCCTTGCGGTAGCTGGTTGCGTTGTCGAGCGTGAAGCCCCGCACCGAGAACTGTTCGGCGTAGCCGATGGCGTTGTAGGCGTCGCCGATCGAGGCGTCGTAGCGGCTCGCGTCGGTCACGCTGCGGATCGACAGGTCCTGCATCTGGCCCTGGCCCATCGAGGTGATGGACGCGGGGGCCTCGAGCAGCTGCGTCTCGGCGAAGCCGCCGACGCTGGCGCGGTCGAGCGCGATCCATTTGCTGCTGGTGACGACGACCGAGGGAATGGCGTCCTGGGCGAGTGCGACAGGCGTGACGGCGAAGGCCTGCACGATGGCGCAGGCAAGGACTGGGTACTTCAGGTTGAAGGTCATGGTGTGCTCGTTGTTGCGCGCCACAGAAGGCGCGCCGCTTTGAATTAAAGCCGGAGCCAACGTGGGGGAAGGGCAAACGAACGGGGGGTGCTGCTTTGCGCTTTCCTTCGCTGGCATTATCCAGATCAGGTACGAAGGGTATGTCTCACCCGGAACAACGTTCCAGGACCCCTAGCGAAGGCGCGAGTGTAGCACGACGTTTGACGGCCGTGGTGATTCTGGCAAGCGGCGTCTTGTCCTCAGGCTTGCGCGATGGACCGTGCGCTGGCCACCGCAACCGGCGCGGCGACGGGCGCCATATGACGCAGCAGCGTGGCGCGGGCCGCCTCGCCGATCGCGTGCCATTGCGCGCGGCGCTGGGCGGCGCGCTTGCGGTGCTTCGACGGCATGTCCGCCAGCGGCTTGAGGTAGAACGGCAGCGTGATCTGGTAGTGCCGCGCATCGAATTCGGCGCCGCCCAGGATGCGCCAGAAGCCGTCGTAGGCGCTCTCGAATGCCGCGTGCTGGTCGATCCGGTAAGACGGGTGCGCGGTGGCGCGCAGCGCGAGCACGCGGTCGATGCCCAGGGCCTGCGCCGCGCCCTGTAACGCGGCGAAGGCGAAGAAGCTCGGCGAATTGTTCGGGAAGGCGCGCTCGAAGGCATCGAAGGCCGGGCCGGCATCGCGCCACAGGCCGGCGTTGTGCGCCACCAGCGGCACGACCGGCTGCGTGGCGCCAGGCGTGGCGCCATCGACCCAGGTCCACGACAGGCGATGCAGGATCGCGCCATTGGCAAGCAGCGACAGTGTCAGCCCGTCGTTGGCGTCGTCGCGCTGCGCCATGCGCAGTTGCAGCGCGAAGCGGCCATGTTCGCCATCCTGCTGCCACAGGATCAGGCCTGCGCCGCTGTGAATTGCGTCGCGGTACGCGCGGTTGAAGGTCGATTCCTCGAAGAGACCGTGGGATTGTAATGACTGGCGCCCGCGCCAATGGCGCAGGGCGTGCCAGCGTTGGGTCAATCGCGCGAAGATCATGGGCGCTCCATTGGGCAGGAATCGGCAGGTGCGAACTATATTAACTTAGTTCCGTACGGCAATTATGTGCTCGTTTGCCAACGCGTGCTCGGCGAAAGTGTAACGATTGTTTGGTAACCAACAGGATTGGGCTGTTTCTTCCTTCTGGCACCGCGGAGGCGCTGAGGAACGTTGCTTACTAGCCACAACTGGGCCATGCCCGCTGATCGCGTCATAATGGCGGCACTAATCTACAAGCAAGAAAGAACATTCATGACCCATCCGATCGAGAAGGCATCTGGCGACGACAGCGTGTCAGGGGCCGACATCGCCGAGAACCCGGAGCGTGTCCGCAGCATGCACCGAACGGCGGCAACTCGCGCCGTCGCCAAGGCGTCGCCCGCCGCCACGAGCAAGACGCTCAAGGGCAAGGACGGTGCGGGCCGTCCACAAAGGGCGACCGCCAGCGAGGTCTCGGCATGGAAGAAAGCGAACAAGGCGACCATTGCAGAAACGGCGAAACATTTCGACCTGCCGCCAACCATTGCCAAACGGTGGTGCGCAGTGGCATGAAGGCTGACGCCGGCCGCATGGCCGGCGTACCGTGCTTCCCGGCCTGCCTGATCGGTCTACCATGACTTTTCTTCCAAAAAAGGAAACGTCATCATGGTGCATCCCTACGAACTGTTTTACTGGCCAACGATCCAGGGTCGCGGCGAATTTGTCCGCCTGGCGCTGGAAGAAGCGGGCGTCGATTATGTCGACGTGGCGCGCAGCAAAGGTGGCGTCGACCTGTTGATGGCGGCGCTCGAGGTCGACGACCATCCCGCGTTTGCGCCGCCATTCCTGAAAACCGGTGAACAGACCATTGGCCAGGTCGCCAACATCCTGCTGTACCTGGGCGAGCAGCATGGCCTGGCGCCGCGCACGGAGCCTGGCCGCCTCTGGGTCCATCAGCTGCAACTGACGATTGCCGACTTGGTGACCGAGGCGCACGACACACATCACCCGATCGCCTCGATGCTGTATTACGAAGACCAGAAGCCCGAGGCGCAGCGCCGCGCGGCCGATTTCGTCGAGACGCGCATCCCCAAGTTCTTGGCGTATTTTGCGCGCCTGCTGGCCAATCCCGAGCCCCGCGATTATCTGCTGGGCGAGCGCGTGAGCTATGCCGACCTCTCGCTGTTCCAGGTCATCGACGGCTTGCGCTACGCGTTCCCCAACGCGATGAAGAAGATCGAGCAGGAGCATCCCGAGCTCACCGGCCTGCGCGACCGGGTCGCGGCGCGGCCCAACATCGCAGCCTATCTGGCGTCCAAGCGGCGCATCCCGTTCAACCAGGAGGGCATCTTCCGGCATTACCCGGAACTCGATGCCTGACTAATGCATCGCCACGGCGCCGGCGGTCGCACTCCTGGCCGGCATGCCGTCACGCCGGTCCAGCCAGCCGGCCAGCGTCGTGAGCAGCAGGGCGCCGATTACCACCAGGGCGCCGATCCACGGCGTGGCCATCAAGCCGACATGCGCGACGATCAAGCCGCCGCCCCAGGCGCCCAGCGCGATGCCGACATTGAAGGCAGCGATGTTCAGGCCCGACGCCACATCGACCGCCTGCGGCGCATCGCGCTCGGCGCGCCGCACCACATACACTTGCAGGCCCGGCACGTTGCCGAAGGCGACCGCGCCCCAGGCCAGCACGGTAAGCAGCACGAGCGACTTGCTCGGCGCCGTGAACGCCAGCACGAACAGCACCACGGCCAGCAGCGCGAACACGATCTGCAGCGCGCGCACCGGCCCCAGGCGATCGGCCAGCTTGCCGCCCCAGATATTCCCGCCCGCGACCGACACGCCATACACCAGCATCACCAGGCTGACGGTCGACGCCGCGAAGCCCGAGACTTCCTGCAGGATCGGCGCCAGGTAGGTGAACGCTATGAAGCTGCCGCCGTAGCCAAGCGTCGTGATGGCGTACACCAGCAGCAGGCGCGGCTTCTTCAACACGGCCAGTTGCGTCAGCAGCGGCGCCGGCTTGCTGCCGGCGATATCGGATGGCACCAGGATCGCGCTGCCAATGATGGCGATCACGCCCAGCAGCGACACCGCCAAAAAGGTCGCCTGCCAGCCGAAGTGCTGGCCGATGAAGGTCCCGAGCGGCACGCCGGTGACCAGCGCCACAGTCAGGCCGGTGAACATCAAGGCGATCGCGCTGGCCGCTTTTTCTTTCGGCACCAGGCTCGTGGCGATGGTCGAACCGATCGAGAAAAACACGCCGTGCGCCAGGCCCGTGAGCACGCGCGCGGCCATCAGCGCGGTGTAGTTCGGCGCCATCCAGGCCACCAGGTTCCCGACCGTGAACAGCACCATCAGGCCAAGCAGGAGCTGCTTGCGCGGCACGCGACCGGTCATGGCGGTGAGCAGCGGCGCGCCGATGGCCACGCCCAGTGCGTACAGGCTGACCAGGAGGCCCGCCGAGGGCACCGACACCTGCAGGCTGGCGGCGATGGTGGGGATCAGGCCGACGATGACGAATTCGGTCGTCCCGATGGCAAAGGCGCTCAATGCGAGCGCCCAGAGTGCGAGTGGCATGGTGGTGTTCCTTGTAATGACAGTGACAGGCATGCAGTGTGCCGCGTTCGCTGGCCGGGAGAAATAGCCCGCGCTACAATGGACTTTTGATTCGGAGTCACTAATGATCGATGTGGATGGCCTGATTGTATTTTCTGCAGTCATCGATGCGGGCTCGTTCTCGGGCGCCGCCGAGCGCCTGGGCCAGACGCCGTCCGGTGTCTCGCGCACGATCTCGCGCCTCGAAGACAGCCTCGGGATGACGCTGATGCAGCGCACCACCCGGCGCCTGCACCTGACCGAAGAAGGCACCTGGCTGCTGGGGCGGGCGCGGGCGATCCTGGCCGACCTGGCCAATACCGAGGCCGAAGCCGCCGCGCGCCGCTCGCAGCCGGCGGGCCTGGTGCGCGTCAATGCCGCCACGCCGGCACTCGACCATCTGCTGGCGCCGCTGGTGGCCGATTTTCTGCAGGCGTATCCGCTGATCCAGCTCGAGCTGGTCAGCGGCGAGACGTATGTGGACCTGATCGAAGAGCGGGCCGACCTGGCGATCCGCATCGGCGCACTGCCCGATTCGACGCTCAATGCACGCCGCCTGGGCGTGGCACAGCTGCGGGTGCTGGCGTCACCGGCGTATCTCGACCTGCATGGGATGCCGCGCACGCCGGCCGGGTTGGCGCAGCATCGCACGCTGGGCTTCACGGCGCCCGCGCTGTTGAATACATGGCCGCTCAGGCACGACGGCGGCGAAGGGTGGACGATCACGCCGCAGGTGGTGGCGTCGAGCGGCGAGACGGTGCGACACCTGGCGCTGCATGGCGCGGGCATTGCATCGCTGTCGGATTTTCTGACGCGCGCGGACGTCGCGGCGGGACGGCTGGTACCGGTGCTGGAAGAACACACCCTGCCGTGGACACAGCCCGTGTGGGCCGTGTTCTACAAGCAGGGTGCATTGGCGCCGCGGGTGGCGGCGCTGGTGGAGTTTCTGGCCCACAGGCTGGGCGAGGTGCTGGAGAGGTAGGTGGAGTTGTGCGTACTGGGGTTCCCGCCTCCGCGCACTGCTGTCCGGAATAATCTTGTTGACTGTCGCATCAGAATAGACATCCCTGATTTTTG
>NZ_JBFMMP010000024.1:0-56077 GCF_040790145.1 Massilia aurea | reverse complement strand
CTGGCGAAGACGTCGAGCTCATTTAGCCACAGTTAAAGCGTAGGGAAAAGACTGATAGCTGATCGCTTGTGTATGTCTGCTTTGGGTCGGTACCGGCCTGTGGCGGCTACCACTGGATTTTCAACTCGCCAACCTGCTATGCTGGCTCGACCGGCCGGATTCGGCCACAAGCCGCCAGTGCACCTGTGCACCTGTGCAGGGAATACAATTGTCCGGCGAGGCGCTTCGCCCGACGCCGACATCGTTAATCATGCCGCGAGCCTGACCTATCCATGTACCTGATCAACTCGAAGACCGGAAAACCTGTGGAGGTCACCGATGAGGGCCTTAAAGGGTATGGGAGTGGCGAAAAGCCGAAGCGATCAAGCTTCGGAGCGAGACCGAAAAGCAAGGACGACCAGACCGACCGGCCCAGCAAGCTTCCGCAACGGACTTTTGAGACGGAGGAGGCCCCGGCGCAGGATGGTGTGCCCAAAATCACACGCAGCTCCGACTACAAGAAGAAGGCTCCCAAGACCAGTTTCGGGACGAAAAAGCCTGCTCCTGGAGAATATGCAAGGACGTCCGACAAAAAGCCAAAGTACAAGGCGCGCGACCCGGCTCAGCCACAGCAAAAACCGAAGCAACCGGCGCACCAGTATGCCGGATGGCTCCTATCCAAACGGGAGTATTCGGCAGCCGTACTGCGGCGCAAGCTAGTCCTGCGAGGCTACAGCGAACAGGAGGCAGATGACGCACTGATACTCCTGCAGGGGTTGAATTACCAGTCAGATGAACGGTATGCGGAGATGAAAACCCGGCAGATCGAACCACGGGTCGGCGACGCGCGAGTCGCCCTGACTCTCCGACAGAAGGGTATCGACGAGCAACTTACGAAGGCAACCATCGAGCAACTGGAGCCGGAAGATGAGCGCGTTGTCGTTGTGGTCGAGAAGTTTCGCAAGGACATTGCACAGACGGGGATGACACAAGAACTGCGGCAGAAGGTATATCGCTTCCTGGCTTACCGGGGCTTCAGCGGCCATTCTATAAATATCGCCATGGAGCATCTGAAATCGGGGCCTGAATATGACTAGACGTTGCACTAGTAATGCGATGTGAAGCGATCAAGGCGCAGAAATTATTTCAAGATTTCCATGCGCGATTGTGGGTGACACGGCGTTAGAATCCCGAGGCGGTTTTTCTTGAGCCAATAATTTCCCGCTTGATACGCTGCCTCGGGGCGACGGGCGCTAACGGGTGCCTGGGAAATGATGTGCTTGGACCGGTTGGCGGCTACTAGCCAGAGCCAGGACAGTCAGCCACCTAGGGCGCACACAAGAATTTTCAAGTGAGCAATTCTGCCCGGTAGACTGAGGATGATGGAACTTCCGCTTTCGGCCAAAAGCAGACGTCCGCAAATAAGCGAACGTTGCTCCCTTTCATCGGTCTGTATCGTTCACAAATATTTTCAGCCAGAAAATGCTGGTTGACGTTTGACACTCTCTCGAGTCTTCATTCGGTCGAACCAAGCGAGCAAGGCCTCACACTCTTGGGGCACGTCCAGTTTGACGATCGCTGCGAAGACGAGTCCACCGATGACAGTAATGTCGGCCATCGAGAATTTTTCGCCAGCGATGTAAGGTTGCTGCTGGAGCAACTTGTCAAAATAGCGCATGCCGCGTACTGCCTTGTCGCGCTGGCGAAATCCCCACTCCGGATTCTGGTAAAGCTCTACCGAGGGCCCTAAGCCTGGTGTGCCGTGATGAAAGTAGGTGCTGATGGCGTCGAGCATCTCAATTTCCGCCCGTTTGCTCATCATATGAATGGTCCCCTGTTCTAAGGGGGTAGTGCCAGTAAGGCTGGGCGAGCCATCGAGTGTATCGAGGTATTGTGTGATGGCAGTGCATTCAGCGATGAGTGTGCCGTCTGCCAACTCGAGAACGGGTAACGTTCCCGAGTAGTTTTTCTGCTCGATGAAATCTGGTTTCTTGTGTTCGCCTTTATAGAGATCAACCATCTCGAAACGAACTTTGTCTTGTAGATTCTTTTCTGCGATGACGATCCGGACGCGCGTTGGGTAAGGCCCGACCGGGAAATCGTAGACGGTCATACTTTGGAGGTTGCTGGTCTCAGTGCTTGCAGCGAGTTTCGACATGGGATGCTCCTGAATTGTGGGAAATGGACAACCGCAAGCTGTTTTTACCTGACTAACGTTTGTTAGGTTAACGGTATTGCGATATAGTGTGCTTGTCAATGCCTTTTTTAGCAGGAGCAAGCGTGAAGATCGAAGCGGAAGCAAGTTCGAGGGGCAAGATCCTGTTCGAAGCCACCAGGATCGCGCAAGCACATGGTTACAGCGGATTAAATTTACGGACCCTAGCCGAGCAAGTGGGTATCAAGGCGGCAAGTCTTTACTACCATTTTCCAAGCAAGGCCAGCTTGGCTGCTGCGGTGGCGCGACGTTACGCGGAAGAGTCAGTAGCAAGGTTGGAAGCGCTATCGTTAGAAGCCAGTAACGCTGAAACCTGTCTGCGGCGTTATCCAGAGACATTTCGAAGGTCGCTAGAAAACGGTAACCGTCTTTGCCTTTGCAGCTTCATGGCGGTCGAGTACGACGACTTGCCCCCAGAGGTTCAGACAGCAGTACGGGTGTTCGCAGATGAAAACATCGCTTGGCTCAGTAAGGTGCTGCAACGTGCCGGGATGAAGCGCGAACATGCTGAAACGCGTGCGCAAGCGATTTTTGCGGCAGTTTCCGGAGCGCAATTAATGGCGCGAGGACGAGCTGATATTGCACTATTTGATTCGCTTATCGAAAGTTACCGTGTAGCGGGACTGCTTTGTTTAGAGAATGCGACCTAGCGGATAAAGAACAGGTTTGGTTAATCAACACGACTTCGACAAGCCTGGCATTGGTCGCAATGTCCGCTTTGGGTCGAAAGCAGCCTGTAGCGGCACATCGGGAAGCCGTTCAGATCGCCTCAAGCTTTTAAAGCTTCCAGATCACCCCGCATGATCTGCATCCTTGCGCCCCATCCCCAGCCCGACCCCGAAACCGGCCCCACCCGCATCGCCCCCACCGCCGCCTTTGCTCCCACCCCGATCAGCCTCCCCCCTGCCCCGCGCCGCACTCCCCTGCGTGCGCGTCGGCCCCTGCAACGGAATCATTACATCGGCCGGCATCGGTCCCAGGTCGAGCGCGCTGCGAATGAAGCTACGCAGGCTGATCACCAGGTCGGCCGTATGAATCGGGCGCCCGGCCGCCATGTCGGCCGCGGCCTGTCCCGCCAGCCGGCAATGTTCCTCTGTGCCCAGCAGCAGGATGTCCGCCAGCGCCGCTTCGACGGCATCGCGGATGCGGCGCGAGCGTTCGGAGCCGGCACTCTCGGAGATGAGCGCTGGCGCGCCATCCTCTGCCCCGGCACGCTCGCGCAGGTCGCGCAAGTGTGTCGGATCGACGGTCAACTGCCCGGTGAACGAGCCGCCCAGCGTGCGATAGGCCGCGATCAGGGTCTTGAGCCGCTCGTTGATCTGGCGGTTCATGCGCTCGCGCCGCTGCTGGACTGTCTGCATGATCAGGATGCGGATGCCCACACCCAGCAACGTGATAACGGCGAGTCCGATGAGCGTGGTCATTGCCCCTTGCCATGAACTGAAATCCATAGAACGCATTCTTGCCTCGACAGCCGTTGTCAACAATGCAGTGTACCCAGACAGCCGGCAACCACGCGACGCGCTTGACGATCCGGTACAACAGCCCGGCCCTTTGTCACACCCCTGTCATGACAGCACCCGATGATGGTCCAAAGTGAGCACCGGCAGGGTTGTCATGCCGGTTCGGCCAACGGCATCGAGGGGCGGTGCAGACCATGTACAACAGCGCTAAACGGCTACTCATTCTCGACGCGGACGGCACCACCATCGATGCTTTTTCCGCGATCGCCATGGCCTTCGGCCAGCACGGCTGCATGCTCGGCGCCGAGACGGCGTTCCAGAAGCGGCACCACCTGCTCAAGTACGTCGGCGGCCTGAAAGAGTTCCCGTCGATTATCAAGAAGAACCTGCGCAAGAACAGCCGCGCCAAACTGGTCGATACCCTCACCGACATTTATCGGCAGGAAGCCAGGCTGTATGACGGCATCCCCGACCTGATCCGCGAACTGATCGCGGCGCCCGATATCACGGTGGGCATCGTCACGCGCAATATCACGATCGAGCCGCTGGAAACCCTGCGCCAGCTGTTCCTGCGCCACGATATCGATATCGGCGAACTGGACTTCCTGGTCCATATTCCCTTGAAGGACAAGAAGACGGCGTCGTTCCGGGCCGTGCGCGACCGCTTCGGCGTCAATCCGGCGCGCGGCTATATCTGTGGCGACGAGCACAAGGATTTCACGGCGGCGGCCAATACCGGCATGCACCCGTTCATGGTCTCGTATGGATTCGAAGATTACGATCGCCTGACCAACAAATTCGCTATTCCGCCCGAGCTGATTTCACGCACGTCGGGCGAACTGTGCGGCCGCATCCGGCACGCGCTCGATCTGGCTCAGGCGCCGTACCAGAACAGCACTGCGCTGATCGCGCCGAACAGCCAGTAATCGATCGGCGCGCCGCACGCCCAGCGCTTGTGCCACGACACGTGCACCTGCTTGAAGCGGCGCCAGCCGAATGCCGGATTGATAACGAACCACAGGTAATCCTCGACGATCCAGAACAGCATGATCGACGCCATCACTGTCGCTTCGAGCTGCATTGACCATTGGCCCATGAAGAACAGCGGGAAGTGAAACACGAGCCCGATGAACGAGAACATCCACAGGTGGTAACCGGTCAGCGCCCGCCCGCCCCAGAAGATATCAAGCAGCAGATGCTGTTCAATGCGCCAGGTCGGCAGGTTCGCCGCCCAGCCGGCATCACCCTCGATTTCCACTTCCACGCGCGCGAACAGATAGGCCAATGCCAGTACGGACAGCAGCGTGCCAACCAGCCTGCCGGTCCCGGAAAATTCAAGGTACATAAGCCACTTCACTATTGCATGCGGATTGATACAAAACGGTTTCCATGACGTGGCGCGCAGCCTGCGGCCGGCCCAGCGCGCGGGCGCACGCGGCCATCTCGGCCAGTTTCGCCGGGTGCGCCATCAGGTAGCGGATGCGGTAGTCGAGCGTCGGCAAGTCGACCGCCTTGAGCGCGGCGCCATGCTCGAGCAGATAATTGGCGTTCTGTTCTTCCTGCCCCGGAATCGGCGCGTTGACGATCATGGGCAGACCCATTGCCAGGCACTCGGCCGTGGTGGCGCCGCCCGGCTTGGTGATCACCAGGTCGGCGCATGCCATCAGGCGTTCGACGCCGTCGGTAAAACCCTGCGCCGCGAGCCGGCCCGGGAAGCGCACGGCCAGGCGCTGCAGCGCGGCCAATTCGACGGCGTTCTTGCCGGCCAGGACGATCAATTGAAAATTTCCAGGAATGGCGAGTAGCTGCTGCGCCACAAGGCTCAGGCCGCCAAGACCGGCACCGCCGCCCATCAGCAGGAAGGTGGGCAAGTCAGGATTTAACCCAAGAGCCCGGGCGCATTCGGCGCGGTCGTGGGCGATTGCAAACGCGGGCATGGTGGGAATGCCGGCCACATGGATGGCGTGCCCGGCGATGCCCTGCGCGTACAGGCGAAACGCCACCTCGTCGTTGGCGGCGAAGTAGCCGGTGATGTGCGGCTGGATCCACATGCGGTGCAGGTCGAAGTCGGTCACCTGCACCCAGACCGGACAGGTCAGCGCCCCAGTGGCGATTTGCTGCGCCAGGATCTCGGCCGGCTGGAAGTGGGTGCAGATGACGGCGTCGGGCTTCAACGCCGCGATCTCGTTGACCAGCAGCCGGCTGTCACGCAGCTCGATCCACCGGCGCAGTCGGTTGATCGGGCCGTCAGGCCGGGCCGCATCGGTCCAGCGGTAGATGTGGCGCCACAACCCCGGCGCGCGGGTAATCAGGCGAATATAGAAGTCGGTATACACGCGGCGCAAGCGCGGCGTGGCGAAGGCCATCGCGTCCAGGTGAATCACCGTGGCATCAGGATAGTCGGCCGCAGCGCAGGCGCGGATGGCCTCGGCGACTCGGGTGTGACCGGCGCCGGCCGGCACGCTGAGCAGGACAATGGTTTTGCCGGCCATGCTGCGCTGGAGTTCGCCCTCTTTCACGAGGACTGCTTTCCGGCATGCGCCAACGTAACCGTCCGGTCTTGCGAATGCTTCTGCTTCATGCACACTCCATCGCAATGCTATGCGACGGAGTGTGCGGGTCGATTATGACCCGGCCATGACGGCCGTTACACTTCTACACCACGCTATTCCACGGCTTCGACAGCCGCATCGCGCAATTGATCAGGCCAACCATCGAATACGTCTGCGGGAAATTGCCCCACATCTCGCCCGTGACCGGATGCGTGTCTTCCGACAGCAAGCCCAGGTGATTACGCGCGGCCAGCATGGCCTCGAACACGACGCGCGCTTCATCCACGCGGCCGATCCGCGCCAGCGCATCGATGCGCCAGAACGTGCAGATATTGAAGGCGGTCTCGGGCTTGCCGAAATCGTCCGGCGCTTCGTAGCGGCGCATGTACGGCCCGTCGCACAGCGATTTTTCCAGCGCATCGACAGTGGCCACAAAACGCGGGTCCATTGGGTCAATGAAGTTGATCTCGGCCATCAACAGCACGCTGGCATCGAGGTCGCGCCCGCCCAGGCTTTCGGCGAATGCCTGGCGCTCTTCGCTCCACGCTTCGTTCAGCAGGCGATTGCGGATGATTTCTGCACGCTCGCCCCAGAACGTGGCGCGTTCGGGCAGGTTCAGCTCTTCGGCGATCTTGGCCAGGCGGTCGCAGGCCGCCCAGTTCATCAGCACCGACGAGGTATGCACGCGGGCGCGGGTGCGCAGTTCCCACATGCCGGCGTCGGGTTCGGCGTACAGGCGGAATGCCTGTTCGCCCACTGCTTCGAGTTGCACGAACTCGGCGTGTCCGGCTCGGCGGAACAGGCGGTGGTCAAAGAATGCCTGCGCCGCGCCCAGCACGATATTGCCGTACACGTCGTGCTGGAAGTGCTCCTGCGCCTGGTTGCCAATACGCACCGGCCCGTTGTTGCGGTAGCCGGGCAGATGCTCGACGATCGACTCGGGCAGCTCTTCTTCGAGCCCGATGCCGTACAGCGGCTGGATATGTCCGCCCTTGGCGCGCGCCACCACATTGCTCAGCCAGCGCAGATAGTCTTCCATCGTGCCCACTTCCGACAGGCTGTTCAGCGCACGAATCACGAAGAACGCGTCGCGCAGCCAGCAGTAGCGGTAATCCCAGTTGCGCTCGCTGCCCGGCGCTTCCGGGATGCTGGTGGTCATGGCGGCGATGATGGCGCCGGTGTCTTCGTACAGCGACAGTTTCAGCGTGATCGCGGCGCGGATCACCACGTCCTGCCACTCGAGCGGCAAGGCCAGGCGGCGCGACCATGTGCGCCAGTACGAGATCGTCTCGATCTCGAAGCGGTGTGCGGTGTCCTTGATGCCGTCGGCCAGTGTTTCATCCGGCCCGAGCATGAAGTTCAGCGGCCGGTCGAGCAGGAAGAACGATTCGGACAGCACGTAATTGAGCGACGCGTCGGTGTTCAGGCGCAGCGTCTGGTCAGGCCCGACGTAGCGGATGTGGTGGCTGCCCTGCGTGATTTCGGGCGCCTTGGCGCCGTACTGGAAACGCGGCCGCATGATCACGCGCACGCGCACGCCGCTGCCCAGCGGGCGCACGCGGCGCACCAGCATCAGGGGGCGGAACATGCGGTCGCGGCTCAGGAAGCGCGGTGCGAAGTCGGTGATTTCAATGCCGTTGCCGGCGCTGTCGAACAGGCGCGTGCGCAGCACCGCCGTATTCGGTTCATACACTTGCTCGCTGCGGGCGAAATCTTCGAGCTCGACGCTCCACAGGCTGCCATTCTCGCTCGGGTCGAGCAAGGCATTGAAGACCGGGTCACCGTCAAAGCGCGGCAGGCAGCACCAGACCATCCGGCCCATGCGGTCGACCAGGGCGCTGAAGGCGCAGTTGCCGATCACGCCGCAATCGAGCGAGCCGGTGGGCTCGATGGGGCCGTGCGATGCGAGCACATTCGGGATGCTTGCGCTCATTGCCGACTCGTGGGAATCATCATTCATGGTGTGTCCTTTTCAATGGTTGGCGTGGCGGCCGCTTGCGCCAGTAACTCTCGCAAGCGTTCCGCCGACGCGATGCGGCACTGGGCCACGGTGGGCCCCGGTCCGACCTTCAGGCCGATCCCGCCAATACTTTGTACGTGTGCGAAGCCGGCTTCATCGGTGGTGTCGTCGCCGACGAACAGGGGGCGGGAACCCACGAACGGCGCTTCGACCAGGAAGTCACGAATCGCCGTGCCCTTGCTCACGGCATTCGATTTGACCTCGACGATCATCTTGCCCTCCATCAGCAACAGGCCCGGGCTGGCCTCGACGGCAGCGCGCATCACGTCGGTGCACAGCGCCTGCAACTCGGGCGCCTGACGGAAGTGCAGCGCCAGCGCGCCGTGCTTCTCTTCGACCCACAGGTCGGGATGGCGCGCCGCCAGGCCCTGCGCGGCCTGGCGCACCAGGGCAAAGTCGGGCGCCGGCAGGCGCCGCACCACGCCGTCGATGCCGCGCCGCTCCATGCCATGCACGCCGGCAGCAGGAAATACGAGCGGCGCCAGCAACTTGTCGAGCTCATTGATGGGTCGGCCGGAGACGAGCGCCAGCCGCCCTTTCAGGCGCGCTTGCAGCAGCGGCAGCGCGGTGCGCAGCGTGTCGGTGACGATCACCTGGTCGGGCAGCGGCGCGATGTCGACCAGCGTGCCGTCGAAGTCGAGAAACAGCGCGCAATCGGGTGCGGCCAGCAGATCAAGGGCGGCTTGCAGATTGTCTTTCATGCGTCCCCCCTGCGCACGCGGTCCTGGCTCAGCGAAACGATGCGCGACTTGACGCGCTCGCGCTGGCGCAGGCGCGCCGCATCCTGCAGCATGCGGCCGGCCCAGCGATACACATTGAAGTCGCGCACCCGGCGGCGCATGCTGCGCATCCGTTCGCGCTGCTCGTCGCGCGGCATGCGCAGTGCCTGGCACAGCGCTTCGGCGCCCTCTTCGATGTGGTACGGGTTGACGATCAGCGCTTCATGCAGTTCGCGCGCCGCGCCCGTGAACTGGCTCAGGATCAGGGCGCCGCCCTCGTCGTCCCGGGCGGCGATGAATTCCTTGGCCACCAGGTTCATGCCGTCATGCAGGCTGGTTACGCTGCACACGTCCGATGCGCGGAAGTAGGTGCGCAGCTGACGCTGTTCGTGGTGCTCGGTTTTCAGCACGATTGGCAAGTAGGTGCCGCTGGCGTAGCGGTCATTGATTCGCTGGGCCAGGGCGCGCACGCGCGTTTCCAGGTTCTGGTATTCGTCGAGCGACGAGCGGGTCGGTGCGGCAATCTGCACGAAGGTGAATTTGCCGATCAGTTCGGGATACAGCTCGAACATGCGCTCGACCGCTTCAAAACGCTCGACGATGCCCTTGGTGTAGTCGAGGCGGTCGACCCCGATGCCAAGCAACTGGTCGGCCGGCAGCGACAGCGCCTGGCGGATTTCGGCGCGGCAGGCGGCGATGTCGGGTTCGCCCGGGATCTCGTCGGGCCAGGCAATGGAAATCGGGTACGGTTTTACCTGTGTCAGCTGGTTGCCATAGCTGACGGTCGACGCTTCGTCTTCGATGCGGGTTTCCAGGTAACGGTCGACCGTGTCGAGGAAGTTCTTGCGGTGGAACGGCGTGTGGAAGCCGAGGATCGTGCTGCCCAGCATGCCGTCGAGGATTTCTTCGCGCCATGGGCAGATGCCGAACGATTCCGGATTCGGCCACGGGATGTGCCAGAACGTGATGATGGTGGCCTTTGGCAGCACCGCGCGCACCATGCGCGGCAGCAGCGCGAAGTGGTAATCCTGCACCAGCACGACCGGGTTGTCCGAGCGCGCTTCGGCGATCACGGCATCGGCAAAGCGCTGGTTGACGCGCACGTATTCGGCCCAGTCGGTCGAGCGGAATACGGGGCGCACGTGGGCGATATGGCACAGCGGCCACAGGCCTTCGTTGGCAAAGCCGTAGTAATAGCCCTGCTCTTCTTCCTTCGACAACCAGACCCGGCGCAGCGTGTAGCTCGGGTGGTCGGGCGGCACTGGCACGTGGTCGTTGGCGTCGACCGTCTCGCGGTCGGCCGAGCCGGCGCCATGCGCGATCCAGGTGCCCGAGCAGGCGCGCATCACGGCTTCCACCGCCGTGACCAGGCCGCTGGCCGGGCGCTTGACTTTCACGCCATTGGGCGTGGCCTCGTGGATATACGGCTCGCGGTTCGACACCACCAGGATCTGGTCGCCGGCCAGGTCCTTGTTCAGCAGCAGCTTGAGCGTTTCGGGACTCCAGGCGGTCGACTCGACCGGGCTGGCGGCCAGCTCGCGCTGGTAATCGTTGAGCATGGCGCGAAACTCGCTGGCCAGCGGCGCCATGTCGCCTTCGACCGGCGCCGCTGCGGGCGTGCCGCGGCGCGGCGAGCGCGGCAGCAGTTCACCGCGCAGCATTTCGCGCATGCCGGCCACCCAGCCGTGCCAGCTCAGGTGGGCGATGATGACCGTGATCAGCGAGATGGCGCCGGCCATCAGCACGAACAGGCCGAGGATGTACTTCTTGGTGTCGGCGCTGCGGCGTTCGATGAAGCTCATGTCCTGCACCAGCACCAGACGGCCGGCGGAGGCGCCGTCCTGGATCAGCTCGCGCGTGGACACATGGACAGGACCTTGCGCCAGGCGCACCACGGGATTGGCCTCGCCCTCGGTGCTCTCACCCTGGCGGCAACCGAGCGTGGCCGGATAGGTCGTGGTCTTGTACAGCAGGATCCCATCGGGCGCGCACAGGGCCAGCGCATACAGGCGCTCATCCTGGATCGCACGCTCGAACGCGTCGTTGATGCGCTCGCCCGAACCGTCCTCGAGATACGTCAGCAGGGGCTGCTGCAGCGTGCTCGAGACCAGGCGCGAGCGCGTGTCGAGATCGCGCACGAACCAGCGTTCGGTCAGATTTTCCATCCAGGGAATGGCGAAGTAGCCGAACAGGGCCAGCACGAGGGCAAGGGGAACGATGAACCGCAGGGACAACTGAATCGATCTGAAACGCATGAAGCTCTTTCAATGGGACGAAGTCGCCGACCCGATTGATTATAGCTATCTAAAAATTATCTTGTCGCTATTGCACGCAACGGTGCCGAACGGGGCGAGATCGGCACTGAAAAGAGCGCGCGGCGGCATCCGCGCGCTCTCTTCACCTTCCAGCTTGACCCGGCACGCGCTTCATGACGAACTCGGCGCGTGGCTTGGCGTGCCGTTCCAGACGGTAGGTCAATGTCGAGCCATCCTCGCTCAGGGTCACGGTCCACAGGTTGGTGTCCGCACCGGGAACCAGTCTGGCAGTGTAGGCGTCTGCCAGGAATGCCTGCGAGCGCGCGCTGCCGCCGGCCTGCGCCATGCCGCCATACATCGTCACCTTGTCCGGCGTGCCGTCGGCGTGGCGGTGGTCGTGGCGCAGTTCCAGCCCGGCCGCAGGGCGTGTGAAGATCCAGGTGCGCGAGCGGTCTTCGCCAACTTTCACCGGCATGCGCACGTCGGCTGCGCTGCAGATAACCTCGGTCGAGATGGTCTTGTTGGCGAACTCGTTGTTCGGATCGATTGCATAAGTCTGGCCGCCCTCGAAGCGCTGGCCGCACATGGTCTTGAGCGTGGCCATGAAGCTGTCGCGGGGATCGACGAATGGTTGGGTAGCGGCGCACGCAGTCAGCAGGCAGGTAACGGCGAACGCAGGAAGCAGTAGATTCATCATGGTCCAGTAGGAAATAGGAGCAGCGAGCGTAGCATGTCCGCTGAATGGCAAACCATCAACCAAACCTACTTTATGGCAACAAAATTGCGCAATCTACAAAAATGAAAAATAAAGTGTCGCTATTTACATGACAAGCGTATGAAATTTGTCGAAAAATCTTACATTTATTTACCAATTTTGCGCCCGCGCAAATATTTCCTATAGAAATCAGTAGTTTGTTTTGCTGGCACAGTATGTGCATTACCTCGCATAGTCGTCGAAATATCGTTACGACACCCGATACAGGGGCTGCGACACCATTGCAGCGCCGTTCATCGTACATACTTGGAGCGCATCAGAATGAAGAAAGCACTTGTCGCATTGCTGGTTTCCGGAATGATGACTTCGGCCTACGCCGATGTCGTAATTAGTGAAGGTTTCGATGATGTAAGCAGCCTCCAGAGCAAAGGCTGGATTCTGGATAACAAGAGCACGCCGGCTGGCCAGACCGGCTGGTTCCAGGGCAACGTCGGGTTCACTGCCCAGGGCAGCTCGGATTACAGCTACGTCGCAGCGAACTATGGCAATGCGGCCGAAGGCGGCACGATCAACAACTGGCTGTACACCCCCGAATTCTCGACCGCGATCGGCGCGACGGTGTCGTTCTGGCTCCAGGCCATCGACGAAGTCGGCTTCAGCGACCAGATCGCCTTCGGCTTCACCGACGCCACCGGCGTAGTGACCGACCTGGTGCCGACATTCACCGTCGGTACCAATGGCTGGACACAATACTTTGCCCACATCGGCCCAAGCGCCGGCACCGGCCGTTTCGCCTTCCAGTACAGCGGCAACGCTGATACGTCGAGCTATGTCGGCATCGACTCGCTGGTCGTCAACGTACCTGAACCGTCGAGCATCCTGATCCTGGCCGCTGGCGCCATGGGCCTGGTGGCCGCACGTCGCCGCAAACGCGCCTGATCGCAGCACGCAACGTCGTCACCCGAAGCGCGCTGCGCTTCGCACCATTTGCATCGAATATGTTTTTCCAGGAGATAGTCATGTCCCAGAAACATCAAACCGGCCTGCGCGCACTGCGCGCCGCCGGCATTACCCTTGCCCTGATGGGCTTTGCCAGCCACGGCGCCGTCGCCCAGGAAGCAGCGCCTCAGTCGGCCGAATCGCTGATTGCCGTGAAAGATGCCGAAACCGGCAAGCTGCGTTCCGCCACTGCCGCCGAAGCGGCAGCGCTGACGGCAAAGCGCGCCAGCGCCATGGCACGTGTCGCGCCAAAGCCGACCCTGCAAAAATCCCACAGCAGCGGCGCGCGGGGCGCCCGCCTGACCGATGACTTCATGACCAGCTCGGTCGCCGTCGTGAATGCCGATGGCAGTCTCACCGTGTCGCACGGCGACGCCAAGAATGCCGAATCGACCGGCCACGTTCACACCATTACGCCTGTCACGGAGTAATCATGCGCACCCAATCTTTCTCGCTCACCACCGCACGCACCCTGCTGGCCACCGCCAGCATCCTGACCTGCATCGCCGCACAGGCGGCCACCATCACCATCCAGAGCCGCGACCCGGTTGGCGAAGGCTTCAACGACCCAACCCCTGCCACGCCGGTGGGCGGCAATATGGGCACGACCGTGGGTCAGCAACGCTATAACGTGTACCGTTACGTCGCCGACATCTGGGAGCGCAACCTGAACAGCAACGTGGCGATCACCGTCTCGGCCGGCTGGGAAGCACTGACCTGCACCGAGACGTCGGCCGTGCTCGGCAGCGCCGGCGCATGGAATATCTGGCGTGATTTCCCGAACAGCAAGCCGAACCGCTGGTACCCGGCGGCACTGGCCAACAAGCTGGCCGGCGTGAATCTGACCGATGGCACCCCTGACGACGGCTCCGGCTTCGGCAACGTCGATATCAAGACCCAGTTCAACGTCAACCTCGGTCAGCCGGGCTGCCTGAGCGGCCGTACCTTCTACCTGGGCCTGGACGGCAATGCAGGCGGTCAGGTGAACTTCGCCGCGACCCTGCTGCACGAACTCGGCCACGGCCTGGGCTTCTCGGTGATCAGCGTGAATACGTCGAACGGTTACCGCATCAACGCGTCCGGCTCGGCCTATGTCGCCACCGGCGGCGTGCCGAGCGTCTGGGAAGACTTCATGTACGACAACACTGCCCAGAAGAGCTGGTTGAACATGACGTCGGCCGAACGCCGCGTCTCGGCCATCAACAATCTGGGCCTGGCCTGGACCGGCCCCAACTCGGTCGCCGGCGCCAGCATCCTGCGCTCGACGCCAATCCTGAAGGCCACGCCGCCGACCGGTGTCCTGCCGGTCATCAACTATCAAGCCTCGGCCTTCGGTCCGGTCCTGCCAGCCGTCTCGTCATTGGGCGCACTGGCGACGCTCACGACCCAGGCCGGTGAAACCGGTCCAGGCTGCGAACCGTTCAATGCGGCCAATATCGCAGCGGTGCGCGGCAAGGTGCCGATCATCAGCCGCGGTACCTGCGGCTTCGCCGTGAAGGTCAAGAATGCGCAGAATGCCGGCGCAGTGGGCGTTCTGCTGGCAAACAACGTTGATGGCGACATCGCACCGGGCGGCGCCGATCCGACCATCACCATTCCGTCGTTCGGTATCACCCAGGCAGCTGGCGATGCATTGAAGGCCGCCGTGGCCGCGGCCAAGCCATACGGCACGCGTTCGCAGCCTGGCGTGGTGATCGCTTCACTGTCCACGGATCCAACCCGCAAGGCCGGCGCCGATTCACTGGGTCGTCCGCTGCTGTACACCCCAACGCAGCTGGCAGGCGGTTCGTCGGTCTCGCACTGGGATGTGACGGCGTCGCCAAACCTGCTGATGGAGCCGAGCATCAACGCCGACCTGACGCTGAACGTGTCGCCACCGTACGATCTGACGCTGCCACTGCTGAAGGATATCGGTTGGTAATCAACTGGTGAAATACGAAAACGCCACCTTGAAAGGTGGCGTTTTTTTTACTGCCGACATGATAGTGGATCAGAAGATCAGGTACAGGAGCACCAGTACCACGACCGGGATGCCAAGCAGCCAACCGATGAAATATTTACCCATGATGTACTCCCTTTCGCATGTGCGTTGTCGATGGGTTGATCTTGCGCCACGCGCCAATTCTGGTCAGTACGCTACTGCACGCCCGCAAAGAAAATAATTCATGCCGCCATGCCTTCTGGCGCGCACGGCAGGAACGCGGTGCGACGTGGTTTTTTTGGCAGGGCTATACTGAATTGTCACGCGCATCGTACCGCCCGAAGCACGGGCTTCGCGGCGCCCCGATGCGCCCATTCACTATCGAACAGGGGACAATATGCCTACAACCTGGATTATTGCGGCCAATGCCGGCCGTGCACGTATCTTCGCCGATGTCGATTCCGCCAAGTCGTTGCAAGAAGTGGAAGACCTGGTCAATCCCGCTGCGCAACAGCGCGTACTGGATATCGTGACCGACAAGCTGAGCCCACGATCGGCCGGCACCAGCGGCCACAATATTGGCGGTGGCCAGGGCGGCGGCTTCGAGCACGCGACACAGGCCGGCGCGCCAGGCAGTGACTACCAGCCAGCCGTCACGCCGGCCGAGCACGAAGCGCAAAAGTTTGCCAAGGACGTCGCAGCGTATCTGTTGCAAGCGCACCAGAAAAGCCAGTTTCAGCACCTGATCGTGTCGGCCTCGCCCGAGTTCCTCGGCCTGCTGCGCACGGCGATCGATCCCCAGGTCAAGGGGCTGATCACGCATGAGCTGAACAAGGACTACACGCACTCGAGCGGCCACGAACTGCGTGGCCAACTCGCGGCCCAGCTGGAAAAAGCATAAGTCCGGCATAACACCCGGTCTCTTGAACACCGACAGGCCCGCCACCCGGCGGGCTTTTTTGCATTCAAGGCTGTGCTTGCTCGACCGGCGAAAAAATCGCGCGCAGATCCTCGGCCCCGATCGTCGGCGCCAGTTCGGTGTCGTTTGCCAGCAGGGCATTGGCCAGATCGCCTTTACGGCGCTGCATTTCCTGGATTTTCTCTTCCAGCGTCCCGCGCGCGATCAGCTTGTAGACGAACACTGGCTGCGTCTGGCCAATGCGCCAGGCGCGGTCGGTGGCCTGGTTTTCGCTGGCCGGGTTCCACCACGGATCGTAGTGGATCACGGTGTCGGCCGCCGTCAGGTTAAGGCCTACGCCGCCGGCCTTCAGGCTGATCAGGAACACGCCCACCTGCCCCGCCTGGAACGCATTGACCGGTGCGGCGCGGTCGACCGTGCTGCCGGTGAGCTCGACGTAGGCGATGTTACGCGCGATCAGTTCGTCGGCGATCAGCGCCAGCATGCTCGTAAACTGCGAGAACACCAGCACCTTGCGGCCTTCGCTGATGAGGGTATCGAGCAATTCCATCAGCGCCTCGAGCTTGGCCGAACCGCCGGCAGCACCGGTCTTGAGCAGGCGCGGATCGCAGCACACCTGGCGCAGCTTGAGCAGGGCTTCGAGAATCACGATATGGCTGCGCGCCAGGCCCTTGCGGTCGATCTCGTCGCGCACCTTGCGGTCCATCGCCACGCGCACCGTTTCGTACAGGTCGCGCTGCACGCCGCCCAGCTCGACCGGCAGGATGATTTCGGTCTTGGGCGGCAGTTCGGTCGCCACCTTGTCTTTGGTCCGGCGCAGCATGAACGGTTTGAGGCGCCGCACCAGCAAATCCTTGCGCCCCGTGTCGCCGCCCTGCTCGATCGGTTTGCGAAACACGGTGTTGAAGCCCCGCTCGTCGCCCAGCAAGCCCGGCATCAGGAAGTGGAATTGCGACCACAGCTCGCCCAGGTGGTTCTGCACCGGCGTGCCCGTCAGGCACAGGCGATGGCGCGCTTCGAGCAGGCGCGCCGTCTGCGCCGCCTTGCTGCGGCTGTTCTTGATGTACTGCGCTTCATCGAGGATCAACAGGTGATAGCGATGCGCGCGCAGCGCCACCTCGTCGCGCCCCAGCAGCGCGTAAGTGGTGAGCACCAGATCGACACCGCCGATGCCGTCGAACAGCGCCGTGCGCTCCTTGCCGTGCAGCAGCAGCACGCGCAGGCCGGGCGCGAAGCGGGCCGCTTCGGCCTGCCAGTTCGGCATCAGGCTCGTCGGCGCCACGACCAGTGCCGGGCGATCGAGCCGCCCTGCTTCTTTCTCGACCAGGATGTGGGCCAGTGCCTGGATGGTCTTGCCGAGTCCCATGTCGTCGGCCAGGATGCCGCCGAACTCGTACTCGCGCAAGAACTGCAGCCAGGCCAGGCCGCTGAGTTGGTAAGGCCGCAGCTCGGCCTGCAGGCCAAGTGGCAGCCCGACCGGCCGGATGCCGTCGAAATCGTTGAGCTTGCGGCCCAGTGCGCGCAGGCGCTCGCCGCCCATCCAGCGCAGGTGCGCGGCGCGCTCGAGCTCGGCCAGCCGCGCCGCATCCATATACGGCAGGCGCACCCGGCTGCCCATGCGCTCGGTGAAGTACAGCTCGCCCAGCGTGGACAGGATCGGCTTGATGCGGCCCCAGGGCACGGCCACGCGCGTCTCGTCGTCGAGCTCGATCACCAGGGCGCCATCGTCGGCGCGCGCGGCCAGCGCCGCCGGATTGAAGTCAAGCGGCGCGGCGCGGATCATCGTGACCAGCAGCGGCAGCAGCGCATGGCGCTGGCCACTCACGACAATGCCCAGCTCGAGCGCGAACCAGGCCTGGCCCCCCTCGCCTTCTTCGTCGAGCTCGGCGTACCAGTCATCGACTGCGAGCAGATCGTAGCGATAATCGGCCGCGGTCTCGACGAGCCAGCCGGCGGCCTCGATCTGCGGCACCACGTCGCGCGCAAAGGCGACCCACGCGCCCTCGTCGGCAAGTTGCACCGCGCCGGGCAGCTTGACCAGCGGCGAGTCTGGCAGCGGCGCGAAAAACCCGAAGCCGGCCAGCATCGCTCTCGCCGCCGCCTCGAGTGGGGCGTTGCGCACGATAAGCTGGACCTCGGCATTGTCGACGCGGCGCAGCACGGGCCCGTCATCGACTTCGGCGATCCAACCGTCGTAGTCGAACAGCAGCGTGGCATGGTCGTGCCAGCGGTGCTCGCCCCGATGCTTGGCCAGCATGCTGTCGAGCAGCAGCAATGGCACCGGCGCCACGTCGCTGCGCTCGTGTGTCTCGAGCAGCTGTGGCAGGGGGAATACGCCATCCAGGCCGAGCTCGGCCATGCGCGCGGCCACGCTGGCGCGATGTTCCGGCCACAGCAACGGCGCCTGTTCCACCGCATCGAGCAGCATTTCCAGTTGCAGCGGCGCCAGCAAAGCCGGCAACGCCAGCTCGCCGATCTCTTCGCCATCGATGTAGCAGGCAGGTTCAGTGGGCAGCACTTCCTCGGGGATGTCCCGTTCGCGCGCGCCGCCCCCTGCAAATTGCCAGCTCAACTGAAGCGCTTCGGGATCGTTGTCCAGCGGATGCCAGTCGATGACAGCGGCGCGCTGCGGACCGGCCGACAAGGGAAACACGCGGCCGCGCGCCAGGTCTTGCGCCGTGTGGGCACGCAGCAACCGGCCCTGCGCGACAAGCTGGCCGAGCAGGCGTGCGCCCAGCGCGCCCTGCGGCCGCGCGACGCCCAGGCTGCTTGACGCAGCCGCGAGGCCGGCAAACTGGCGCAACAGCTCGACGTCGCCCGTCGCCATCCAGGCCGGTGGATCGCGCAGCAGTGAGTGGTGGTTGATGTCGTCATAGGTGGTGCCGATGCCGCCACGTTTGCCCTGGCGGCCTTTGCGCAGGTGCAGCCGGGAGCGGCCGCTGGCCTGGTCGGGCACCAGCACCCAGGCCAGCACGGTGGTCGCCCCGGTGCCCGACAGCGCCGGCTGCGACACCTGGCGCAGTTGCGAGAGCTGCATCAGCCAGTGTTGCGCCACGACGTTGGCCACAGCGGGCGGCAGCCGCGTTTCGCGTTCGCGCTGCTCGATGTCCTTGACCAGGACCGACACCACGTGCTTGCAGTTGTAGCCGACCGGACAGGTGCAACGGCCGTCGAAGTTGACCTGTTCGTGCCGGGTGAACACCCGGATCGTCTGGCTGTAGATTGCCCCGCCGCTGCCGGCGACTTCGCCGACCAGCCGGTCGTCCGACCATTGCGCGGCCAGCACATTGCCATCATCGGCATAGTCGTGACCACGCTGCAGGGCGCCGCGGTCGAAGTTGTGCGTCAGGTCGGCGTAATCGTAATGCATGGGCGAATCGGGCAATCATGGCGGCGAAGCCACCATTATCGCCCGAACGCGCCGATTCTTACTGCGTGACGATCTTGATCTGCTCGACGTCCACGGTGGACTCGCCGAACATCTCCTTGTCGTACTCGCCGGTGAGCTCCACCAGCGTGTTGTGGTCGACCGTCACACCGGCCGGGAAGCGGTCAGAATCGATCTCGACCGTGATCTTGCCGCTGGCATCGGTGAACTCGTAATTCTCGTCGCCCTTGTGGCTGGTGAGCTTGCCCTTGAGGCGCACGTACTGGTCGTCCTTGCCGTTGGCCAGTAAATCCTTGGCCGTCATGAGCGGCGCGCCCGATGGGCCCGCGTAGCCAGACGGGACAGCCTTGGTGGCCGGGCCGGCGACGGCGGTCGGGGTGGCGGTGGTGGCGGTCTGGGCAATGGCTGCTGCCGAACCGGCGCACAACAGGGCGATGCAAGTGAGTCGGGAAATCCGTTTCATGATCAGTCCTCGGTAGTTGGTGGGTCGTCGCCTGCACATCGTTGGCAGGCACGGACGCATTACACCGGGCGGACATTAAACCGATCTTAAAGATCGAGCGTGACGCCAAGCCCCCGGCCATCCAGGCCCGCGCCGAACGTCAGCACGATGCCATGCAAATCGGCGATGCGCTTGACGATCGAGAGCCCGAGCCCGCTGCCCGCTTGTCCCTGCCCCAGCACGCGGAAGAAGCGCTCGCTCAGGCGCGCGCGGCTGGCCTCGTCGACACCGGGGCCGTTGTCGCGCACGGCGATGCGGTCCCCCCCGGCGTGTCGCCGCGCCTCGATGGCGATGCGGCTGCCGTCCGGGCAGTAGCGCAGCGCGTTGTCGAGCAGGTTGCGCAGCACGATGTCGAGCATCTGCGGGTCGGCCTGCACATGCTCCAGCTCGCAGTGCACGGCAATGACGATGCCGCGCCCTGCCGCCTCGTGCGCATGCGCGCCCACCAGCCGTTCGAGCAGCGCCGACAAGGCCACCGGCTGGCGCACCAGCTGTTCGCGCGCCAGCGGGTCCAGACGTGCAAGCGTCAGCAGGCTGTCGACCAGCCCGGTCGTGCGCGCGATATCGTGGCGCAGCTTCTGGAACGGCGCGGCCAGTTCGGGATGCTGGCGCTGCAGCAGTTGCACGTGCATGTGCAGGCCCGCCAGGGGCGTGCGCAACTCGTGCGCGGCATCGGCCGTAAAACGGCGCTCGGCCTGCAGCGCCGCTTCCAGGCGGCCCAATACGCCGTTGAGCGCCTGGACGATCGGCAGCACTTCGCGCGCCTGGCCGGCGGTGGCCACCTGCGTCAGGTCTTGCGGCGTCTTGGCGGCGATAGTGGCCGCCGTCTGGCGCAAGGGTTTCAATACGCGCCCGGTCAACACCCAGCACACGAGCGCCAGCAGCAGCAGAAAGCCCAGCACGGGCAACCACAGCGATTCGGCCAGCTCTTCGAGGATATCGAAGCGTTTGCGCTGCTGCTGGCCGACCTGGATCTCGACGCTTCGGGCGGCGTCGCGCACGACGAACACGCGCCAGGGTTCGCCGTTGTTATGCACTTCGGCAAAGCCGTCCTGCTCGTCGAAGTTCGTCACGAACGGTTGCGCTGGTGCGCCGCCGGTGCGCTGTATCACGCGGCCATCGGCCACGATCTGGTACTGCATGTCGATCTTGTCGCCATGGCGACTTTCGAGGCCGGGCCGCAGCAGCAGGCCCCGCTCGTTCCAGTCGGTGGTGGCGGCCATGATCATGTGGCCCGATTCTTCGAGCGCGTCGTCGAAGACCTCATTGGTCTCCTGCCAGGCGATGACGGTGACGATGCCCAGGCTGGCCAGCCACAGCACGGTGCTGGCGGCAACGATGGCCGTCAACAGGCGCCGGCGCAACGACCACGGCTGCGCATCGTTCCCGGCTTTATTCGCCATCGTTCTTCATCCGATAGCCCAGGCCGCGCACGGTGACGATGGCATCGCTCCCGAGTTTCTTGCGCAGGTTGTGCACATAGACCTCGATCGCATTGCTTTCGACTTCATCGCCCCAGCCATACAGCGTTTCTTCGATCTGGGCGCGCGTGACGATGCTGTTCTTGCGCAGCAGCAGCGCATACAGCACGTTGTACTCGCGCGCCGTGAGCGCGACCGGTGCCCCGCGCAGGCTGGCAGCCTTGGTGTCGAGATTCAGCGCGATCTCGCCATGCGCCAGTTCATTGCTCACCTGGTTGGCGCCACGGCGCACGGCGGCGCGGATGCGGGCTGACATTTCCTCGAGTTCGAACGGCTTGACCAGGTAGTCGTCGGCGCCCAGGTCCAGGCCCTCGACCCGGTCGGCCAGTGCATTGAAGGCGGTGATCAGGATGACGGGCACGCCGTTGCCGGCCGCGCGCAACTGGCCCAGCAAGGCGTCGCCCGAGAGACCCGGCAAGCCGCGGTCGAGCAGCACGCAATCATAGTGATGGGTCATCAGAGCGGTCTGCGCCGAGTCGCCGCGCTGGACCCAGTCGACGGCATGGCCGTCAAGGCGCAACCAGGCCTGGATGGTGTCGCCAAGGGAGAGGTCGTCTTCGACTAGCAGGATGCGCATGGGGACTGTCAGATTCGGTAATGAACGTGGGGTTGGTGGGAGCTGATCTGCCCGCCGCCAACGCGTTCAACCATAACATGCGTAACAGCAACGGGATCAGACCTTGTCTGCCCATCCTCGCCATGCAAGGTGAACCGAATCTTAAAGACGCCAACGAAGACGATGAGATTGTGTGAGTTTTCAGCGGCGCCAATGTCGTAGACTATCAACCGTCCCTACTGAACTCAGACCCATGACATCCCGACTCGACTTCATATGGTTAACCGCACCGGCGGCCTCTTTCATGGTGTGTGTTGGCGTGCTGGCAGCCAGCCAGTCTCTGGCTGCCGATGCAAATTTCTGCACGTCGATGTGCGAATCGGCGCAGCAGGAATGCCGTGCCGAGGCCCGGTCAGGCGGCAACGAACGCTTTATGCCACCGCCGGACAACACGCGCAATCCCCTTGCCCGAACAGCCGAAAGCGAAGTTCCCGGCCAGGGCACACGTGCCTTGCAGGCGGCCGGTGACACGCACCGCCGGCTTGACCGGACGAGTGCGTGCGAGAAGTCTTACCAGCATTGCACACGCAGTTGCAGCATCCAGGCCGCGACAGACCGGCAGGCAGCGCCACCGCGTCGGTAACGCGCTAATCAAGGCGCAGCTACGCCTTCTTCAGCGCCGACGCCTTGTGCGCCGCCTCCGCCCCGGTCTTGTCGCTCACCACCAGATATTCGGGATGCTCTTTCGACGCCGCGACATGGTGACTCTTGATGTCGGTTGGCGCCGTCAGTTTCTTCTTGATCTTGCCAGTGACCGTGCCCTGGGACGATTCCCACTGCACCTTGTCGCCGGCCTTGAAGGTCGTCGTCATGATTCACTCCTTGTCAAGAATGCCATGGACCGGGGCCGCCCCCGGTCCACATAACACTTACTGACCCGGTTTGAGAATCACCTTGGTCCAGCCATCGGCGCGCTTGTCGAACTGCCGGTACGCGTGCGGCGCTTCGTCCAGCGACAACTCGTGCGAAATGATCTGCGACGGCTTGGCGCGCCCTGCGTGGATCAGCTTGGCCAGGCTGCGGTTGTAGGCCTTGACGTTGGCCTGGCCATTGCCGATGCGCTGGCCCTTGAACCACAATTTGCCGTAGTCGAAGGCCAGCTTGCCTTCCTTGGCAAGCTCGTCCTTCGCACCCGGGTCTTCCGGCAGGAACACGCCCACCACGCCGATGCCGCCGGTCGGCTTGACCGCTTCGACCAGGTTGTTCATCGTCAGGTTCGGCACTTCCTTGCCGTGCTTGTCGCAGCACTGGTAGCCCACGCACTCGCAGCCGCAATCGGCGCCCTGCCCGTCCGTCAGCTCCTTGATCTGCGCGGCGCCGTCGCCTTCGGTGTCATCGATGCCGATCGCGCCCATCTTCTCGGCCAGCGCCAGGCGGTCCTTGTTCGGATCGACCACGAACACGCGGCTGGCGCCCTTGATGAAGGCCGACATCGCCGCCATCAGGCCGACCGGCCCGGCGCCGTAGATAGCGACTGAGTCGCCCGGCTTCATTTGGGCCAGTTCGGTCGCGTGGTAGCCGGTCGGGAAAATATCCGACAGCATGACGTAATCGTTTTCCTTCTCTTGCGCATCTTTCGGCAGCACCAGGCAATTGAAGTCGCCATATGGCACGCGCAGCAGTTCGGCCTGGCCGCCGCTGTACGGGCCCATGCCGGCAAAGCCGTAGGCCGCGCCTGCGTTGCCCGGATTACACGTCAGGCAAAAACCCGTCAGGCCGCGCTCGCAGCTTTCGCAAAAGCCGCAGCCGATATTGAATGGCAGGCATACCATATCGCCGACTTTTACGCGGTCGACCGCCTTGCCCACCGCGATGACTTCACCCATGTTCTCGTGACCGAGGATGCGGCCGGTTTCCATGCTGGTGCGGCCTTCGTACATGTGCAGGTCGGACCCGCAGATATTGGTGGTGGTGATGCGCACCAGCACATCGGTCGGCTTTTCAATGGTGGCGTCCGGCATGTTCTTGATCTGGACGTCGCATGGTCCGTTGTAGACAAGTGCTTTCATTGGTATCCCTTCGTGAGGCGTTCGGTGACTAAAACACCTACTCTGGGAGGCGCACGATTGATGCTCTGTTCGCTAACTCACGAACCGCCGGCATCCGGCATGAATCGCTACGTGCCCGCCGACACAAGGGTAGCGAGATGCGTCGACACGGCGTTCAGTTCGAGCAGCAGTTCGCGCACGCCCTCCCACACGATCTGCACGCCAAGGCACAGCAGGATGAAGGCCGTCAGGCGCAGAAACACGGCGGTGCCGGCGTCGCCGATCAGCCGCAAAAAGTGCTCGCCATAGCGAAACGCCAGATACAGAAGCACGCCGATCAGCGCCAGCGCCAGCAACGCGCCGCCCATGCGCGCCAGCGAGACGACCAGCTCGCCATCATGCAGCGAGACACCCACCGTGATGGCGACGGCGATCGACGCAGGTCCGCAACTGATCGGGAACGTCAGCGGATAAAACGCCTGGCGGTGCGCATGATCGGACGTGAACGCCTCGGCCAGGGAAGCCCGGCTGTCCGGCGTCGTCGGGGTCGCGCCAAGCAGGCGCCATGCTACCGACGCGAGGATCAGGCCCCCACCGATACGCACGATCGGCAACGAGATACCAAAAAAATCCAGCACGTACGAGCCGACCAGCATCGAGCCGGTCATGAGCCAGAACATATTGCGCGCGATCCGGCGCGCCAGCAGCGTGCGGGTGGTGGGCGACGCGCCTTCCGTCATGCTCAGGAAGATCGGCGCCGTCGCGGCCGGGTTAAGGATCGGCAACATCGTCGCCAGCACGAGCAGGAAGCTCTTGGCGACTGCCAGCAGTAATGCGAGGGTCATGACGGGCCTGATGTCTTCACTTCTCGACGATCTGGCGTACGCGCCGGCGCAGCTCGCGCTCCTGCTTCTCGTGCGCAGCCCAGTCTTCGCGCACCCCGCGCCACAGCGAAACCAGCATCAGGATGATCACCAGCGAGAACGGCACGGCGAACACGATGGTGGCCGTCTGCAGCGCCTTCAGGCCGCCCGCCAGCAGCAGGCTGATCGCGATGCCGGCGATCAGCCCGCCCCACAGCAGCTTGCTGCGCGTGGTCGGATTCGGATTGCCGCCGCTGCTCATCATGCCCAGCACCAGCACGGCCGAGTCGCCCGACGTGACGAAGAATACCAGCACCAGCACGGTGGCCACGGCCGACATGATCATGCCGAACGGCAGCGCATCGAACATGGCGAACAGCGCGGTGGCGGTGTCGGCGCGCACCGCGTCGGCAATCGGGATCTGCTGCCAGATCTGCATGTGCAGCGCAGTGCCCCCGAAGATCGAGAACCAGATGAACGCCGCCAGCGTGGGTGCGAGCATCGTGCCGAGGATGAACTCCCGGATCGTGCGGCCTTTCGATACGCGCGCGATGAACAGGCCCACGAACGGCGACCAGGAAATCCACCAGGCCCAGTAGAAGATGGTCCAGCTGCCGACCCAGTTGCTGTCGCGGAACGGCGTCGCGCGCAAGCTCATGCGCACGAATTCGGTGACATAGTTGCCCAGTGTGCTGGTCAGCGTGTCGATGATCGCCACGGTCGGGCCCAGCACGAACACGGCCAGCGCCAGCAAGGCCGCCATGCTCATGTTCAGGTTCGATAAAAGCTTGACGCCGCGCGTCACGCCGCTGACGGCCGAGCCGAGGAACAGCACGGTCGCCACCAGGATGATGCCGATCTGGGAGAAGTCGCTGACTTCAAGGCCGAACACGGTGTTCATGCCATTGTTGATCTGCAGCGCGCCCACGCCGAGCGAGGCCGCCACGCCGAAGGCAGTGGCCACCACGGCCAGGCCGTTGAAGAACCCACCCATATGCCTGACGATCGGCCAGGGCAGCGCATTCGTGACGGTACTGACCAGCGCGACACCGCCGCGCCGGTACTGGAAGAACGCAATCGCCAGGGCCACGGCGCTGTACACCGCCCATGGGTGGATGCCCCAGTGGAAGAAGGTGTAGCGCATGGCGGCGCCGGCCGCTTCCGGGGTGTTCGAGACGGTGCCGGGCGGCGCCTCGATGTAGTGCGAGATCGGTTCGGCCACGCCGAAGAACACCAGGCCGATGCCCATGCCGGCGGCAAACAGCATAGAAAACCAGCTGCCCAGGGTGAATTCGGGCTCGTCGTCGTCGTCGCCGAGCTTGAGGTTGCCGTAGCGGCTGAACGCCAGGAAGGCAACGAAGATCACCATGCCGAGCACGACCCAGAGGTAGAACCAGCCGAAGTTGCGGGTGACGGTGGCAAGGGCGGTGTCGAACACCGGGCCCATGGTGTCGGGCGAGATGACGCCCCATAGAACGATGGCAAGAATGAATCCGGCCGATAGTGCTGTTTGCATACAGTCTCCGGAGACAAGAACGCACGGAGCGTTGAGATTTACTTGAGGGAATCGATCATTGTAAATAATTCATGCGTCGACTGCGCCACGATAGCCAATCCATGCATGACGGCAACGTCACGACAGCCGTTGAAGACGTGCTGTTATGGATGACTGGACGCCGCCTGCCGGGTAAGCGATAGTAGCGCCTGCCTTTCAGTAAGTACATTCAATTACCCAACCGGATTCATGATGCCTGACTCGCCAATCTCGTCCTCCGTCCCGCCAATCACCCTGTCCAGCAGCCTCCCGGGCGCCCCGTGGCTGGTTCAGGGACCGGTCGATGGCCAGGCGGCAAACGCGCCGCTGGTATTCAAGTTCAGCGAAACGATCCAGCTCGGTCGCGGCACCGTGACGATCCGGTCTCCGGCGGGCACCTACACCGAAACGATCGGCGCCGGCGCCAGTGTCACGGTCGCGGGCGACACCCTGACCTACACGCCACCGCAGCGCCTGGCCTATGCCAGCAACTACATGATCGAATTCAGTGCCGGCGTCGTGCTCGACCTCGATGGCAATGCCGCCAACGGCGGCTATGTCAGTGCGTATTTCCGCTCAAGCCTCAGCCCGGTAGCAGTGAACGTCACCGGCGGCGCTGCCGGCGAGACCCTCGACGGCAGCGACCTGGCCGACCGCATCGATGGCGGCGGCGGCGCCGACACGATCAATGGTCATGGCGGCGACGATGTCCTGATCGGCGGCGGCAATCCGACGGCGGACTGGGACGAACGCGATACGCTCGACGGTGGCGCCGGCAACGACACCTTGTACGGCTTCGGCGGTCACGACTACCTGCGCGGTGGCGCCGGCGCCGACAAGCTGTACGGCGGCGACGGCAACGACAACCTCGATGGCGGCGAAGGCGACGACCTGGTCGATGGCGGCGCCGGCAACGATATCCTGCGCGGCGGCACCGGGCTGAACCACCTGCTCGGTGGCGAAGGCAACGACCAACTGTACGCTGACGGCGGCGACGGCAGCGGCATCGTCGATGGCGGCGCTGGCGACGATATCCTCAATGGCCACGGCGGCTACACCTATCTTGGCGGCGCCGGCAATGACACCATCAGCATCGAACCGGCGTCGTACTTCGGCGGCCCGGTGACCACCGCCGACGGTGGCGAAGGCGACGATACGATCACCGTCGACCTGTACGCCGAGGCGCGCGGCCAGCTCACGCTCAGCGGCGGCGGCGGCAGCGACGTGTTCGCCGTGCGCGACTATGGCGAAGGCAAGAACGGCGCGCAGGCCGTGATCACCGACTTCACGCCAGGGGCGGGCGGCGACCGGCTCGGCATCGACCAGATCCAGAGCGTGCGCGACGGTGGCAATCCGTTCGTCGATGGCCGCCTGCGCCTGAGCGCAGCGGGCGCCGACACGCTCCTGCAGATCCGTCAAGCCGACAACCCGGCGGTCTACAACACGCTCCTCACACTGACTGGCGTGCAGCCGTCACAGCTGACGGCGGATAATTTTTTGTACGGTTATAACCCGCTCGGCGGCACGACCGGCACGACGCTGCGCGGGAGCGAGAGCCGGGACGACTTGCGCGGGTCGCTGCTGGACGACACCCTGCTCGGCCTGGGCGGCAACGATTACCTCACCGGCGACAAGGGCGACGATGTGCTCGACGGTGGCGACGGCGACGACCAGCTGCACGAAAGCGAAGGCAGTAACACCCTGCTCGGCGGCGCCGGCAACGACAGCCTGAGCGTCAATTCCAGCGGCGCCAACCGGCTCGACGGCGGCGCCGGCAACGACAATCTGCGCGGCGGCGGTGGCGCCGACACCTTGCTGGGCGGGGCCGGCGACGACACGCTGCTCGTCAGCGGTGAGTCGAACACTGCGGCGCGCACCGTCACGCTCGACGGCGGCGACGGCAACGACACGCTCAATTTCTACGGATTCACCGGGCCGGTCACGGTGCGCGCGACCGGCGGCGCCGGCGCCGACACCTTTGTCTTCAACACTTCGGGCCAGGACGTCGTCATCACCGACCTGGGCGCGGGCGACCGCATCGACCTGAACATGCTGCTTTCCGGCAGCGCGCCCGGCAACCCGTTCGGCGCCGGCGGTTACCTGAAAGCAGTGCAGGACGGCCCTGACGTACACCTGCTGCACGACGCCGACGGCGCCGCCGGCAGCGCGCGGGGATGGGTCCAGGTTGCAACCCTGGCCAATACGACGCTGGCTGCGCTGACCGGTGCCCAGTTCGTCGGCGGCTTCGATCCGAGCGGCACCGACCGCGGCCTGACCCTGACCGGCACGCCGGGCCGCGATACCCTGGTCGGCGACGAGATGGCAGACACCATCGACGGCGGCGATGGCGTCGACCGGATCGAAGGCCGTGGCGGCGACGATGTGCTCAACGGCGGCGACGAGACGGTGCTGGGCGAAGGCGACACCATCTTCGGCGGCGCCGGCAATGACACGATGCGGGGCGGCGCCGGCAACGACACGCTGTATGGCGAGGCTGGCGACGATCGCCTGTTCGGCGACAGCGGCAGCGACGAGCTGCGCGGCGGTGCGGGCAATGACGTGCTCGAAGGCGGCAGCGGCAACGACTACCTGACGGACGGCGACGGCGCCGACATCCTGCGCGGCGGCGATGGCGACGACTGGCTGGACTCCAGCTGGTCGGCCAACGGCGTGACCATGGGCACGGAACTCGACGGCGGCGCCGGCAACGACACGTTCGAAGTTGGCCTGGGCACGAAGCTCGTGCTGGGCGGATCGGGAGATGACACGATCAAGGTCGTGAGCGGCTATGGCGGCCCCTCCGCAGCGCTGGTGGTCGATGCCGGTATCGGTGACGACACCATCACGATCCAGGGCGGCGCCGACAGCATTCGCCAGGTGACGCTGCTGGGCGGCGCTGGAACCGACCTGTTCCGCTTCGAGCCGCAGCAGGCGTTCCCGACGCTGAGAATCACCGACTTTCAGACCGGCGCCGGTGGCGACGTGCTCGACCTGTACTCCATGCTCGGCAACATTACCGGCAATCCGTTCGGCGCGGACGCGCGCGCGCGCCTGGTCCAGGACGGCACGCGCACCCTGCTCCAGCTCGACGCCGACGGCGCCGCCGGTACGGCCCTGTTCGTCACTGCCATCGTGTTCGAGAACACGACGGCAGGCGCCTTCACGGCAGCCAACTTCACTGAAGGGTTACGGCCCGACGGTTCCTCGATCGGCCTGGAACGCAATGGCGGACCGGCTGCCGAACACATCGTCGGCGGCCGGCTGGACGACACGCTGCGCGGCGGCGCCAATGTCGACAGCCTGGAAGGCCGTGACGGCAACGATTACCTCGACGGCGGCGAAGGCGACGATTTCCTGTACGGCGGCGATGGCAACGACCGGCTCGAAGGCGGCGCCGGCAACGACCAGCTCAACGGGGATGCGGGCAACGACGTGCTGCGCGGCGGCGACGGCCACGATTACCTCAGCGATCTGTACGGCGACAGCATCCAGTACGGCGGCGCCGGCAACGACCGGCTGGTCGTGAGCGGCGCAGGCAACCATGCGCTGTACGGCGAGGCCGGTGACGATCACTTGACCGCCGGCGGCGGCGCCGGCCTGCTCGATGGCGGCGATGGCAACGACCGCTTCTCGATCCAGGGCGCCTATATGGCATCGGCCGGCGGTCTGTTCCAGGTCCGCGGCGGCGCGGGCGACGACGTCGTCGACATGTCGGGCACGAACGGCCTGCGGCTCGATATCGCGGGCGGCGCCGGCAGCGACACCTACCGTCCGCTGGGCGGCGCCGGCAGCTACACGTTCACCGTCACCGATTTCACCACCGGCCCGGGCGGCGACCGGATCGACGTGCTCGCGCTGGCCACGCCCGAGGGCGGCAATCCGTTCGCACCGACCGGCACCCTGCGCATGCTCCAGCGCGGCGCCGACACCGTGCTGCAAATGCGCCCCGCAGGCGGCGACGCCGCGACGTTCAAGGACATGCTGGTGCTGCAGAACGTGCAACGCAGCGCCCTGAGCCTGGACAATTTCGTGCTGAACCTGAATCCGGACGGTTCGACGCTCGGGCTGCAGCGCGCCGGCACGAGTGGCGCCGACGTGATGGGCGGCGGCTGGCTCGATGACCGGCTCGATGGCGGCGCCGGCAACGACGTGCTGCGCGCCGGCATGGGCAACGATACCCTGCTCGGCGGCGACGGCGACGATGTGCTCGATGGCGACGATATCGCGTTCAACGACGACCCCGAACTGCCGTACACCTGGCGCTCCGAACGCACCGGCAACGACCGGCTCGAAGGCGGTGCCGGCAACGACACCCTGCACAGCAGCGTCGGCAACGATGTGCTGCTGGGCGGCGCCGGCAACGACCTGCTGCGCCTCGATGGCCGCAACAGCATGCGCGAATTCACGCAGCTGGTCGTGCTCGACGGCGGCGACGGCGACGACCGCCTGCTCGTGCGCGGCTATCTCGCGCAAGGCGCCACCGTCGAGATGACGGGCGGCGCCGGCAGCGACACGTTCTCGCTGCGCACGCTGGCCTACGAGGGCGCCTTGACCATCCTCGACTTCCAGGCCGGCGCCGGCGGCGACGTGCTGGACGTCTTCGAGCTTGGCGGCTGGGACGGCGAAGCGCCATTCCCGGACTACTACCGGATGGTGCAACGCGGCGCCGACACCGTGATCCAGGTCGACATCGATGGCCCGGGCACCTACCGTCAACTGGTCGACCTGGTCACGCTCAAGAACGTGGTGCTCGAAACGCTGGTGGCCGGCAATATGCGCTATGGCTACCTGCCCGGCTCGGTCGCCACCGATGGCGTCACGGTGCCCGGCACGGACGGACAAGACCGGCTGGCCGGCGGCCTGGGCGACGACGTCCTGGAAGGCGGCGCCGGCAACGACAGCGTGCAGGGCGCCGGCGGCAACGACATGATCCTTGGCGGCGACGGCGTCGACACCGCACTCTACAGCGGCGTGCGGGCAAACTACGAGGTCAGCGCGCGCGGCCAGATGTTCAACACCGACACGTTCCGCGTGGCCGACCTGCGCGGCGGCGTGCACGATGGGCGCGACCTGGTCCTCGACATCGAACGCCTGCAATTCGCCGATGGCGCCCTGGCGCTCGACACGCAGGGCGCGGCAGGCCAGGCTTACCGCATCTACCGCGCCGCGTTCGACCGCGCGCCCGACGAGGTGGGCCTGGGTTACTGGATCGCCGCCCTCGATCGCGGCGCATCGCTCGGCGCGGTGGCCGGCGGCTTTGCCGATTCGCAGGAATTTCGCGACCTGTACGGCGCGGCGCCGAGCAATGCCGAGGTCGTCGGCCTGCTCTACCGTAACGTGCTGGACCGCACTCCGGACGGGGATGGCTTCGCATTCTGGCTCGACGTGCTCGACTCGGGCCGCGACACGGTGGCCGGCGTGCTGGCCTCGTTCAGCGAGAGCGGCGAAAACGTCGCAGCCGTGGCCGAACTGATCGGCCAGGGCATCGCCTACCAGGCCTGGGGCGGCTGATGCACGGCGTGGCCCAGCCCTTGTTGTCAGGGCCACACATAGTTCGCCACGGCAGTGGCTTTGGTCGCATAATTGATCAACGATGTCATGACGATATGCGATATGCCACCGATCCACGCCGCCCTTCCCAGCCACATTCCTGCCGCCGCTACCTGCGCGCCGCCCCGGCTTTCGCCCGTGTCTCGTTTGTCGCGCCTGTACGAAGTCATGGACCTGATGCTCGGTTCGGTGGGCGACCCGCTGGCGCTCGGCAGTCTGGCCGCGTCCGCCAGTTACTCGAGCTACCATTTCGACCGCATCTTCCGTGAACTGACCGGCTTTTCGGCCGTGGACTATCAGCGCAAGCGGCGTCTGCGCCGCGCTGCCCACCTGCTGCGCCACGAACCCGACGTGCCGGTCGGGCGCATCGCCCAGGATTGCGGCTTTCCGTCCAACGCCGCCTTTGCCAAGGCCTTCCGCCAGCAATTCGGCATGCCGGCCAAGGCCTGGCGCGATGGCGGCTGGCGCGTCTACATGGATGCCCAGGTCGGGCGCGAGAGCGATGTCAGCTTCTTTGTCGCCGAACCGGGCGAACTGACTGCCTTGAACACGCTTTACTCCGCCCCGAGCCCGGGCAGCGTCGCCGCGCGTGTCACGCTGCGCCAGTTGCCGGCGCTGCAGCTGCGCTACCAGCGCTTCTTCGGCCAATCGGGCGCGGCGCTGTCGCTGGCCTGCAATGCGTTTATCTGCGCGCAAGAAAGCGCCGGCATCGAACGCGGCGCGCCGTGGTACGGCGTGTTCGACGAAGACCCGGGGTTTACCGGCGAGCGCGAATACTGCTACGACTTCGGGTTCGACGCCGGCTTGCTGGCCGACCCGGGCCTGGGCCTGCGCGTGCTGCCGGCCGGGATGGTGGCCATCCTCGAGTTTCGCGGCGAGTGGCCGCGTTTTCGCGCGATGTACGAAGACTGGCTCGAGCACCAGTCGGTGTGGCGGCTCGATGCGACGCGCCCGCATATCCAGAAGGTCGCGCGCACGGCCGACGGCGGGTGGCAGGGCTGGCTGGCCCTGCCCGTCAAGAAGCGCTGACCTTGCCCGGCGCGTCCATGCGCATGAAGCGGCTGAGGACCAGCACGGGCAGTGCCGCCAGCAGCACCCACAAGAAGAAATCGCGGTAGCCCAGCGCCTGCTGGATGTCGCCGCTGATCGTGCGAAACAAGACAAAACCCAGTTGCATGAAGCCGGTGCCCAGCGCGTAGTGCGCCGCCTGGTACGGCCCGCTGGCCACGACCTGCATGATAAACAGGATCACGCCGACAAAACCGAAGCCGTAGCCGAACATCTCGATGCCCAGCGCGCTCACGATCAGCGGCATCGATTCGGGCTGCGCGTCGCTCAGGTACCAGAACACGGCATTGGGCAGGTTCATCGCCAGGATCAACAGCGGCAGCGCGCGCCTGAGGCCCAGCCAGGCCGTGAAGTAGCCGCCGGCGATGCTGCCGGCCAAAAAGGCCGCCGTGCCCACCGTGCCGTACACCCAGCCCACCTGCGCGGTGCTCAGGCCCAGCCCGCCGGCCTCGCGCGCGTCGCGCAGGAACAGCGGCCCGATCGACTGGATCTGCCCTTCCCCGGCGCGAAACAGGATGATGAACAGGATCGCCATCCAGATGCCGCGCTTGGCGAAGAAGGTCTTGAAGACGTCCGACAGCGTGGCCCCGATATCGCCCAGATTGCGCACCTGCCCGGCAAGCTTCGGCGTGGCCGGCAGCGCATGCCAGTGGTACAGGCCAAGCGCCACCATCAGGCCACCGAGCAGTAGGAACACGACGGTCCAGGCGGACGCGATGCCGAAACGTTCTTCGAGCTCGCCGGCCAGGATCAACAGGCCGCCAAGCGAGATGAACTTGGCCGCGTTGAAGAACGCGCCCTGCCAGCCGGCATACGCCGCCTGTTCACGCGTGTTGAGGCTCGCGATATAGATACCGTCGGCGACGATGTCATGCGTGCTCGAGGCCAGCGAGACGATCGCCAGCAGCGCCAGGCACAAGGCAAACCACATCGGCAGTTGCAGGGCCAGCGCCACCAGGGCCAGGCAGGCGCCGCCGAACAGCTGGCAGGTGACGACGGCCATGCGCCGGCTCGGGGCGAGTTCCAGAAACGGACTCCACAGCGCCTTGAAGGCCCAGGCCAGGCCGAGCAGACCCGTCCAGCGGGCGATCTGGTCGTTCGGCACGCCCATACTCTTGAGCATCTGGCCGGCGACCAGCGCCACCGCGTAGAACGGCAAGCCCTGCGCCAGGTACAGCGTGGGCACCCACGACAGCGGGTGCCGGCGTGGCGCATGGTGGACCGGGGCAGCGACAAGCGTCTCGTTCATGGCGTATCCAGATTCAGGGTGACGATGCGGCTGGCGCGGCCGTGCGTATCGATGCTGGCCAGTTTCACGACGGCGACGCCGTCCACCGCCACCGGGTGTGTGTAGCGCGGGCTGCTGGCGGTGGGGTCGCGGCCATCGATAGTGTAATGCAGGGCCAGGCCGGGAAAGTCGGTATTCGCCTGCAGCACGCCGGCCTGCACGATCGCACCGGGCGGCGGCAGGCGGTAGTGCCAGCCCTGGCGATCGAGGCGCGGCAGCTCGCGCCGGCCAAGGCGGTTGGCGAATTCGTTCCAGTCCGGGGGATTGTCCTGGGCCGACCACGCGCGCTCGGCCAGGCCGAGCATGCGCGGCATCGCGAGATACTCGAGCCGCGCACGGGAGCACACGTTCTCGCCCCACAGCTGGCCCTGCAGGCCGGTGACGCCGGCGCTTGGCCTCAATGCAAAGGTGTCGCGCGTGCCGACGAAACCGGCCCAGTAATAGCCTGGTTCGAGCGGATGCTTGGCGTGGGCGAAGTCGAAGTACAGGCTCGTGGCGTTGGCCAGCACGACGTCGAATCCGGCCGCGGCCAGCGCGGTCGCGCAATCCCGGTCGGCGGACAGGCCGCCGTTGTTCCAGACATAGACGTGAAAGTCGCGCCCGGCCTGGCGCAGGTCGGGCGCGAGCAGACCATCGGCGCCGGGTGTGAGCGCTGTTTCTTCCCAGCCGGCGAAAGCGATGCCATGCCGGGCCAGGATCGCGCGGCAGCGGGCCTGGAAGTCGTCGCGCAACTGGCGCACGTCAAGCCAGCCATGCTCGCGCATGCGTCCCTGGCACAGGGGCGAGCCGATCCAGGCGCCGACCGGCACTTCATCGCCGCCCGTGTGCAGCACGGCCAGCGGTACATCGGCCTGGCGGTACAGTGCGGCGACTTCCGTGACAACGGTGTCGATGAAACGGTCGACCGACGGCAAGGCGATGCACATCACGTTGTCATGCCACAGCTGCACCGATTCGTAGGTCGATGTGTCGTTCGGGTCGCTGAGCAGGTATTCGACCGCGCCGGCGATATCGCCTTCAGCCAGCTTGCGCGCATGCCGCACGCGCATCGCTTCGACCGCCGCGCGCGCATGGCCCGGCAGATTGAATTCGGGGATCACGTCGATGTGGCGCGCCTTGGCGTGGCGCAGGATCGTCACGAACTGGTCGGCCGTATAAAAACCGCTGCCGTTGGAGGCGTCGACCGTTGCGCCGGAACCGAACGATGGTGGCAAGCAGGCGCCAACGCCACGGTGCGCGCCGATCCCGGTCAGTTCGGGCAAGGCGGCAATCGCCAGGCGCCAGCCCTCGTCGTCGGTCAAATGAAAATGGAAGCGATTGAGTTTATAGGCGGCCATGCAGTCGAGCAGGCGCAGCACGGTGTCGACGCTGGAAAAGTGACGGGCGACGTCGAGCATCATGCCGCGATAGGCGTAGCGCGGCGCATCCTGCACCGATCCCAGCGGCAGCGCGCCATCGGGCGACAACAGCTGCGCCAGGCTTTGCAGGCCGTTGAAGACGCCGTGCGCGCTGGCGCCTTTCACCAGCACGCGGCCACTGTCGATGTCGAGCGCATACGCTTCACTGCCAGCTTCGGCGACGGGCCCGATCTCGAGCACGATCGATCCATCGCCCGGCGGCAGGTCTGCCAGCAGCGTGCGCAGAAAAAACGTTTCGTTCTCGAGCCCGGGGCCGTTCACGATCGCCGCAGCGCGTCCCAGCCGGCACTGGCCGCCTGCGAACTGCGCCGAGCGTGGACGCGGCGTGATGCGCCCAATCTCGGCCTCGTTCAACAGCGTCAACGCCGTGTTCTGCGCGAACCGCCAGGGAGCATCGGCGGTGGGCGCCGCATCGCCCCGATGACGGTGCCGCTGCTCCGGCCGCACGAACGGCACAATGACCGGGTCGCCCAGGTCGACGGCCGCGCCGCCCTGTCCCGGCAGCAGATAAAAGCCCAGCGGCGCATCGGTGATGCTGATCGCCCAGTGCAGCGCCTCGTAGTCGAGCGTGTGCGTCTGCCCTGGCAGCCAGGCGCCGCCGCCCGGCATCGACAGTGCAAACAAGTCGCCATTGACGTGCGCAATGGCGTAGCCGGCGCTGACGGTCTCGGACAGGATCTTGCGGCAGGTGTTGAAGCACAGCGTCCAGCCGGGTGCGACAGGTGCAATGCCATCATTGCGCAGCACGAGGCGCGCCGTAAACGCGTCGTCGCGCGTGAAGTTGCTCAGGCATTCCCAGGCGATGTGGATCGCCGGGCCGCCAGCGGGTCGGTCCGTCATGGGTGTCCGGGGTCGATGCAGGGTAGGAGCGAGGCGGCCGCGGCCGCCTCTGCAGGATTACAGCTTGCCGCGCAGGCCGAGGAAGAAGGTGCGGCCGTTCGAGTAGAAGGCGCGTGGCCGGTCCTCGTTTTCGGCGTACATCTTGATGGTCTCGTTGGTGAGGTTGAGCGCGTCGAACGTGAGCGTGAAGCGTTCGCTCAGCTTGACGTTGACCGAGCCGGCCAGGGACGGCATGTCGTCCACGTGCTGGCTTGCGCCGCGGTCCACGCCGGCCTTGTACTTCGAGCGCCAGTTATAGGCCAGGCGCGCCGAGAAGCGTTCGTTCTCGAAATAGCCGGTCACGTTATACGTGTTGCGCGACGAGTTGATGAGTTCACCGCCATCGTCGAGCTCACCATCGGCAAAGGTGTAGTTCACCAACAAGCCGAAGTCATTCGCCACCGGCTGCTGCCAGCTCAGTTCCACCCCGCGATTGCGTCCGCCCGTGTTGTACGGCGACGTGATCTGGTACTCGGTCAGCGTGCTGCGCTTGTTGTTGTAATAGGTGCCGGTCGACGTGCCCTGCGCCACGATCGAGCGCAGGTCCATGTAGAACAGGCCGGCCGAGAGCAGCGCCTTTGGCGCGTAGTACCACTCGGCGCCGACGTCGAAATTGGTCGAGCGCACCGGGTCGAGGTTGACGTTGCCGCCGTTGCCGCTCAGGGCGTCGTCATTGAGCGAGACCGAGCCGCCCAGCGCGCTGTAGTCGGGGCGCGCGATGGTCTTGGCCAGCGCCGTGCGCAGCACCAGGTCGGGCGTCACGTTGTACTTCAGGTTGGCGCTTGGCAGGTAGTCGCGGTAGGTGCGCTTGAACGTCGTCGGCGTGTAGGCGCCAAAGGCCGAGCCGGTGATCGGCGCGGGGCCGCCTGGCAGGTTGACGACCGTGTTCTGGCGCGTCTCGACGGCGCGCAGGCCGATATTGCCGCTCCAGCCATCGCCGCCGAAGTCGACCATGCCGTACAGCGCCGCCGTCTTCTCGCCCACTTCGAATTCGTTCATCCAGTTGTGGCGCAGCACGTAGTCGAGCAGGCGGTTGCCGGGGATCGCGCCCCAGGCGCCCAGCGCCGCGCCATCGTACTTGAAGTAGTTGGATGCCACATTGCCGCCGAGGTCGTTGCCGAAGTCGCTCGGGTACAGTTGGCCATTCCAGGCCGGGCCCGGATTGGTAAAGCCCAGCGGGCCCGGCCGGGTTTCAAGAGGATGCTCGGCATTGCGCTGGTGGTCGGTCCAGCGCGCGCCGAAGCGCACGGCCTGGAAGGTTGGATTGTCCAGGCGCAGTTCGCCATCGAGCTGGGCGTACTGTTCCTTGTCCACCGATTGCGATTCGCCGCCGCCGGCCCAGGCCGTCGAGCCGGGCGAGACCGTGTTGCCGCCGGGGTAGCTGACCGATGCCGGCGATAACCCATTCAAACCGTACACCATGCCGCCGTCGACGTTGTTCTGGTAGTAGACGTCGTCGCGGTCCCAGCCCACGCCGTGGGTCTTGCCGACCTTGCCCGACAGCGTAAAGCGCTCGCTGACGCGCCACTTGCCATTGAAGTCGAGGTACCACGATTCGCCGCCCGCATCGGGGCGGTAGATGTTGTCGACCTCGCCCGCGTTGCGCGTGAATTCGGCGGCCACCAGCGTGTTGTTGCGCACGACCGGATTGAGCGGAATCAGGTTCAGGCTATTGATCGAATTGGCCGGCGCGGCCAGCCAGTTGGTGTTCTGGTGCGGCGCTTCGAGCTTCGAATAAAAGCCGTTGAAGTCCAGCGTCAGGTCGCGGTTCGGACGCAGCTCGATGTCGAAGGCGCCGCCGTCGCGCTTTTTCTCCTGCTCGAACAGCGCCGCGCCGATGAAGGTCGGCACGACCACGCCGGCCAGCGCAGGATTGGCAAGCGCTGCGGCGCTCGTCGGGCTGATCGGGGTGTAGCCGAGGATTTCCTGGCCATCGCGCCGCACCGTCGATTTTTCGGAGAAGCCCTGGAGCAGGATGCCGGCGGTGTTGCTGGCGTTCTTCCAGTTCACGAGGCCCGACACGTGCGGCTCGGTCTTGCTGGAGAGGTCGTTGTAGTTGGCCTGGATCGAGCCTTCTACCGTGAGTTGCTGCCTGAAGTCGAGCGGGCGGCGCGTGATGACGTTGATGGCGCCGGAGACGCCGCCTTCGACCAGGTCGGCGGTCGGGCTTTTCTGGACCACGATCGAGCCCACCAGTTCGGATGGCAGCAGCGAGAAGCTGCTCGAGCGGCCGACGTTGCCGCCGATCTGGTTCAATACAAACCAGTCGCCGGTGCTGATGGCGTGGCCGTTGAACAGCGTCTGTTGCAGGCTCGGACTGGTGCCGCGCAGGCTGACGCGGTCATTCTCGCCGAAGCCGCCTTCGCCGCCGGCGGACGATTGGGTGTTCACGCCGGGCAGGCGCGAGATGGCGTCGGCCACGTTTTTATCGGGCATCTTGCCGATGTCTTCGGCGGTGACCACCTCGACCACGGCGTCGCTGTCGCGCTTTTGGCGCAGCGATTGCTCGAGCGCGGCGCGCACGCCCGTCACCACCACGGTCTGCGGTGACAGCACCGGCGCCTCCTGCGCGCCCGCCCCGCTCACCGCCAGGATTGCCACTGCCGCCGCGATCGCGGTCCGCTGATACTGACGTGCCCTCAACTCATTCATGTGCGCTCCAAACCAGGTTGGCCAACGGTTGTCAAACGGTTGTTAATGAGCGCATTGTGGTGGCATCCGGCGTGCCATGTTTGTCAAATCTTGCTATCCGGTAGACGAATTCATCACACTGACATGTGAGTGTGACAGGTATGGCGAGGGTTCAAGGCAACGGAAACGGCACCAGCGCCATCGCGCGCTTGAGGGCGCCGAAGCATTCCGGGTCGAGCGCGGTGCCGACCGTTTTTTCCATCATCTCGAGCGCCTGCGGGATCGGGATCGCGCCGCGATACGGGCGTTCGGCGGTGATGGCGTCGAAGATGTCGGCGGTGGTGATGATGCGTGTCTCGAGCCGGATATCTTCCGCAGCCAGGCCGCGCGGATAGCCGGTGCCGTCGAGCCGCTCGTGGTGGGCGCCGGCAATGGACGCCAGTTCGGCGAACGCTGCGATGCGGCCCAGGATCGTCTCGGTGTATTCGGCGTGCTGGCGCACGGCGTCCCATTCATCGCGGTCGAGCGAGCCGGCTTTGTCGAGCACGCTGTTACTCACGCCCAGCTTGCCGACGTCGTGCAGCAGCGCGCCGCGCTTGAGCCAGCGGCGGCGCTGCGCCGACAGGCCGAGCGCTTCGCCGATCATGTCGGTGTACAGCGCCACGCGCGCGCTGTGGCCGCTCGTGTACGGGCTCTTGGCATCGACCACCTGGCCGAAGGCGGTGGCAATGTCGTCCAGGTAGTCTTCGTCGAGCGCGACTTCGTGGCCAGCCGGCTCCAGTGCGAACACGGCGCGGTCCAGGTCGGGCGCGGCCAGCTTGCGCCAGAATGCATCGTCCAGCGCCACCTTCTCGAACGCTTTCACCAGTTGCGGATCGAACCAGGTGCCGGCGCGCGCTTGCGCTTCGCGCAGCGCGGCCTCGCGCCCGCCTTCGGTGTGGAACACGTCGATCACCTGCGCCAGCAGCGCGATGCGCGCGTACACGGGGATGGCGTCGCCCACCAGCTGGGCCGGTTTGCCCTTGCCATTCACGTGTTCGTCGAGCGAATAGATGCCTTCGGCCACGCCTTCCGGGAAGCGCAGCAGGCGCGCGATATCGGCGCCGCGCTGGCAGCGGGTAGCGATCAGGCCCTGGGCGATCTCGGGCCCATCGCGCAGGATGGTCATCACGCTGCGGAAGCGCTCGGCCAGGCCGGCTTTCAGGCCGGTGTGCTTGAGCACGAAACCAAGCACTTGCGGCAGGCTGTCGCCCACTGTCTTGAAGCCGCGCTTGAAGTCGAGGTCGTCGGTCAGGTACAGCTCGCAGATGCGGGCGGCATTGCTGCTGCAGCCCAGGTCCTTGAGCAGCAGCGTGTAATACAGCTCCCACAGCTGGTCGTCATTCAGGCCCACGCCCTGGCCGATATGCATCCCGATCCAGCAGCAGCGCACGCAGTGGCCAGCGGGCTGGCCTTCGGTGATGTCGAGCGCGTAGCTCAGCGCGCCGATCAGCTCGGAGAGCTTCATGGCGCTTGGGGCCAGCATCTCGTGCGGCGCGTCGGGGTGCATCATAATTAGTTCCGTATGGCAATAATTATGATGGTACGCCACAATATGCGCAGATTATCACCAAGACCGGAATATTGCCGAAAGGTGCGGCGCGGATACCACAAAAGATCCGGCACGCCATCGTTGGCCGGCAAACGACAACACCGGCGCGGGGCCGGTGTGTCGAAGGTGGTGGCTAAGCCACCCTTATTGCTGACGCATTGCTGTTGCTATCAATAACCGCGGCCGGTGGAGCCGCTAGTGCCGGTGCCCGTGGTACCAGTGGCGCCCGTGGTGCCGGTCCCCGCTGCGCCGCTGGTGCTGCCTGTCACGCCGGTAGTACCGGTAGTGCCAGTGGTCCCGGTCATGCCGGTGGTGCCCGTGGCGCCGCTGGTGCTGCCCGTCACGCCAGTGGTGCCCGTCGCGCTACCGGTCGTGCCGGTCGTGCCGCTATTGCCCATGGCGCCGCTGGTGCTGCCCGTCACGCCCGTGGTGGTGCTGCTGCGGTTGGTGCTGCCAACCGTGCCGGCACGGCTGTCGACGACGCCGGCCGAGCCGGTGGTGCCGGTCATCGGGGTGGTGCTGCTGCGACGGTCGGTTTGCGGCGTGGTGGCGCTGGTGCCCGTGGCGCTCATCGACGAACGGCCCGTCGCATCCTGCATGCTGCTGCCGGTCTGGCTACCAACCTGGCCCGTGGTGCCGGTGGTGCCCGTCATGCCGGTGCTGGTGCCGGTGCGGCCCGTGGCGCCTGCCGACGTGGCCGTTTGTGCGTGGACTGCGGTGGCGCCCAGCATGGCGACGGTCAGCGATGCGCCGATCATTCCTTTGAGTAGCTTGTTCATGGTGTTCTCCTCAATGTTTTATTCGTGGCGTACCCAACGCATTGATGCGTCAAGTGAGAAGTCCAGTCTACGGGCACAGCCGATATGGGCGCGCACGGTACCGCTCGGAAACAATAATCGTCGCCCAACGTCATTTAATCTGCATGCATTTGCACGCATTTCTAAAATAATTATTGAGAAGACAATGCCGCTTCCGCCGACAGCGTACCGAGCTCGGCATAGAGCGGCAAAATGCTGTTGCGGTCGTCCGGGTACACGCGATTCGACAGGAACACATAAAAGCTGCGCGACTGCGGATCGATCCACAGGATGCAGCCGGTAAAACCCGTGTGGCCGAAACTGCCGAGCCGGTAGCGACGGCCACGCGGGCGTCGCGCGAACGGTGAATCGATGTCCATGCCCATCCCGCGCAGCGCGGCGATGCCGGGTGGCGATTGGGCGGTGCTCAGCAGGCGCACGCTGTCGGCGTGCAGCACACGCACGCCATCGAGCGCACCGCCCGCCAGCACCATGCGGGCAAAGCGGGCGACGTCGCGCGCGGTCGAGAACACACCGGCCGAACCGGCCACGCCGCCCATGCGGCGCACGGTCGGATCGTGTACATCGCCTTGCAACACGGCGCCGGGGGCCAGGTCGCGCCCAGCCTTCGATCGCGGCGCGTACGCATCGACGGGGCCGCGCTGGGTCGGCGCGATCGTCCACGCATTGCCGCGCGCCAGTGGCCTGTACCCGGTATCGAGCATGCCCAGCGGTGCAAAGATCCGCTGCTCGGCAAACGCGTCGAGCGGCATGCCGGCCACGCGTTCGATCAAGAGGCCCAGCAGGATGTAATTGATGTCCGAGTAGCGAAAGAAACTGCCCGGCGCATGCGTCACGCGCTCGAGCGCGGCCAGCGTCAGCGCTGCTTCCCTGCCCTGCCACGCCGGGCTGGCCGGCAGGCCGGGCAGCAGGCCCGAGGTGTGCGTCAGCAACTGGCGCACGGTGATCGCGTCCTTGCCGCCGCCTGCGCATTCGGGAAAATAGTGCAGCAGCGGCGCCTCGAGGTCGATCTGGCCGCCCTCGTGCAGCAGCAAGACCGCCGGCGCCGTGACCAGCACCTTGGTCAGCGACGCGACGTCGAACACGGTGGCCATGGTGACGGGCGCCGCGGCCGGCCCGAACTCGAGCCGGCCGTAGGCGCGCTCGAAGCAGGCTGCACCACATTCGAGCCGATACACCGCGCCGGGCAAGGATCGCGTTGCCACGGCAGTGTTGATGGCGTGGTCGATCGCGGCCAGGCACTCGCGCTTGAAACCCGCAATCGCCGTCATGACGCCCTGTCGTATTGACAAGCGGCCGCTTCAGTTTCGGGCGCCCGTGCACGTGATTTTTCGCATCGGCGTATCATTGTTCCATGATCCCTTTATCGATACTCGACCTCTCGCCGATCGTCCAAGGCAGCGATGCGGCAACTTCCTTCCAACGCTCCCTCGACCTCGCCCAGCATGGCGAACGCTGGGGCTACAACCGTTACTGGCTGGCCGAACACCACGGCATGCCGGGCATTGCCAGCGCCGCCACTGCGGTACTGATTGGCCACGTGGCGGCCGGCACGTCCACGATTCGCGTGGGCGCCGGCGGCATCATGCTGCCGAACCATTCGCCGCTCGTGATCGCCGAACAATTCGGCACGCTCGAGTCGCTCCATCCGGGCCGCATCGACCTGGGCCTGGGCCGCGCGCCTGGCTCTGACCATACCACGGCGCGCGCGCTGCGCCGCAACTTGGCGTCCGACGCCGACGAGTTCCCGCAGGACGTCGTGGAACTGATGGATTATTTTGCCGGCGCCAGCCGCCGCCAGGTGCTGGCCGTGCCGGGCGCGGGCTTGAACGTGCCGCTGTGGATTCTCGGTTCGAGCCTGTTTGGCGCGCAGCTCGCGGCGCAGCTCGGCCTTCCATATGCGTTCGCGTCGCACTTCGCGCCGCAGATGATGCTGCAGGCAATCGACATGTACCGCAGTAATTTCCGGCCGTCGGCGCAACTGGCCGAGCCGTACGTGATGCTCGGTTTCAATGTGTTTGCGGCCGACACCGACGAAGAAGCGCACCTGCTGGCCACCTCGATGCAACAGGCGTTCGTGGCGCTGCGCACGGGCAATCCGGGCAAACTGAAGCCGCCGGTGAGCGGTTATCTGGAAGCGCTGGACCTGCCCGAACGCATGATGCTCGACAGTGTGCTGGCGTGCTCGGCGATCGGCTCGCGAGACACCGTGGCCGCCCAGCTGCACGCATTCATCGAAAAAACGAAGCCTGACGAGATGATGATCACGTCGCAGATTTATGACCACGCGGCCCGCCTGCGTGCGTATGAAATCACGGCCGATATTCAGCGCACCAGCTAATCTTCAACCATAAAAAAAGCCCACCCGGCGCATTGCCGGGTGGGCTTTTTCACGTTTGCTTCACACGATTACAGCGCCTTGCCATCCGCATCGATCCGGCGTACCTCGCCAAGGTTCAGCGCGCGCACGTCTTTCTCGACCTTGCCCATGTCCCCCACCACGACCCACACCAGGCGGTCGGTCAGGAAGCTGCGCGCGGCGAGGGCATTGGCCTCGTCCGGCGTCAGCGCCAGCGCCTTTTCGGTGTAGGTGTTGTAATAGTCTTCAGGCAGGCCGTATTGCAGGATGGTCGTGTACGCACCGCCCAGCTGGCCAGCCGTCTCGAAGCTGCCCGGCAGGCGCAGCGTGCGGTTGTCCTGCGCGAATTTCAGCTCGGGGCCGGTGATCTTGCGCGCACCCGCCACATCGCGGTATTCACGCACCAGTTCCTTGAGCGCGTCACCGGTCTTGTCGGTCTGCACCGGCGAGACGCTCATGAACGTGCGCTGGCCGACCGCCGGCTGCACCAGGCTGCGCACGCCATACGACCAGTGCTTGTCCTCGCGCAGGTTCATATTGATGCGCGAGCTGAAGGTGCCGCCGAACACGTCGTTGACGATTTCCAGCGGCAGCGCTTCCGGGCTGTTGCGCGGCGGCGCCAGTTGCGCGCCGACGATCACGCTTTGCAGCGCGCCCGGGCGGTCGATCAGGTACACCAGCGGCTTGGCCGGTGCGGGCACGGTGGCGATCACCTTCTTCGGCACTTCGCCCTGCTTCCAGCCGGCGAACGCTTTCTCGAGCATCGGCGTGATCTCGGCCAGCGTCGTGTCGCCCACCACCAGCAGCGTCGCATTGTTCGGCTTGAACCAGGTCGCGTGGTAGTTGGCCAGGTCGGCACGGGTCATGCGGCCCACGGCGTCCTCGGTGCCATTGGCGGTGCGCGCATACACGTGACCTTCGCCGTACATCAGCGCCGGCACGACGCGCAGTGCGATGCCCTGCGGATCGACTTTCTCGCGCGCGATCGCGGCCAGGCGGTCTTTCTGCAGACGCGCGAATTCGTTCTGCGGGAACGCCGGATTGAGCACCAGATCCGAGTACAGGCCGAGCGCCTGCGGCAGTGTGGCCTTGAGCGCGTTCATGCCGACAAAGGCGCCATCGAGGTTGGCGCTGGCGCCGAAGGTCGCGCCCAGGCGCTCGAGTTCTTCGCTGATCTCGAGCGACTTGCGCTTGGCCGTGCCTTCTTCGAGCATGCGCAGCGTCAGGCTGGCCACGCCGGGCAAGGCGGCGCTGTCGGCTGCGTAGCCGCTGTCGACGATCATCTGCAGATTGACCACCGGCGCTTCATGGCGCTCGGCCAGCACGACCTTCAGGCCATTCGACAATGTGGCGCGCTGCATCGGCGGCAGCTTCAGCGACATCGCCTTGCCGGTGACGGGTTCCTTGCTGCGATCGAGCTTCGTGTCCGTTGCGGCCAGGCCGGACGGGAACGGATCGATCTGCAGCACGTAGTCGCCGTCGCTGAGCCAATCGTTCATCGCTTTTTTCACCGCGGCTGGCGTGGCGTCCTTGATGCGCTGCAGGTACACCTTGTAGCAGTCCGGGTTGCCGGTGAAGGTCTGGCACGAGGCCAGCAGATCGCTCTTGCCGCCGAAGCCGCCGACGCGCTCGATCATGCGCGTGTACTGCGCCAGGATCGTCGTCTTGGCCAGGCGCAGCTCGGCGTCGGTCGGGCCGCTCTTCATCAGGGCGCGCAATTCTTCGTCGGCGATCTGCTCCATCTTCTTGACGTCGGCGCCGGGGCGGGCCGTGAGCGTCATGTCGAACTGGCCGCCGATTTCGGACGAGTCGTCGCTCGCCGTCGCACTGGTGGCCAGTTGGTCCTTGTAGACCAGGCGCTTGTACAGGCGCGACGTCTTGCCGCCGCCCAGCACGCGCGCGCCCAGGTCGAGCAGCGCTTCTTCAGGCGTGTGTGCGCCCGGCACGTTCCAGGTGCGGTAGATGCGCGTTTGCGGCACGCGGTCCTGCGCCAGCGTGCGATGCGTGCCGGTGCGCTTGGCGATCCAGGCATCGTGCTTGGCCAGCGGCGGGCCAGGCGGAATCGCGCCGTAGTATTGTTCGACCTTCTTGCGCGCTTCTTCCGGCGAAATATCGCCCGACAGCACCAGCACCGTGTTGTTCGGGCCGTAGTTCTGCTTGAACCAGTCCTGCACATCTAGCATCGAGGCCGCGTCGAGGTCGGCCATCTCGCCGATCACGGTCCAGGAATACGGGTGGCCAACCGGGTAGGTATTTTTTACCAGCAGCTCGTAGGCGATGCCGTAGGGCTGGTTCTCGCCCTGGCGCTTTTCGTTCTGCACGACGCCGCGCTGGATATCGAGCTTCGTCTTGTCGACCGTGCCCAGCAGGTAGCCCATGCGGTCGCTCTCGGCGAACAGCGCATAGTCAAGCATCGAGGTCGGCACGTTCTGGAAGTAATTGGTGCGGTCCTGGCTGGTGGTGCCGTTGAGGTCGGTCGCACCGACCTGCTCCATCGCATTCAGGTAGGTCTTCTTGAAGTTGTCGCTGCCGCTGAACATCAGGTGTTCGAACAGGTGGGCAAAGCCGGTCTTGCCGGGCTTCTCGTTCTTCGAACCCACGTGGTACCAGGTATTGACGGCCACCACCGGCGTCTTGCGGTCTTCGTGCACCAGCACGGTCAAGCCGTTCTTGAGCGTGAACCTGGTGTACTTGATGTCCGGGATCGGGATGTCGGGGGTACTGGCGGCGGGCGCGGCCTGCAGCGTGGATGCACCGAACATCAGCGCAAGCGCTGCCGCGAGGTGGATGGTGCGACGAACGGGAACTGCCATGCTGCGCCTCCTGAATGGGTCGGGAAAGAACCATTCTAGGCACGTTTCAGAAAGACAACAAACAAAAAAGCGTATGCATGTCTCGGTGAGAGATAAACGATGCGCGGCGCATCGCGCGCCGCGCTCGATCCGTGCCGGTGCGAACTTATTTCGGCACGATACGCAGCAGCGTGCCCTTGGCTTCGTCGGTCAGCACATACAGCTGGCCATCCGGGCCCTGGCGCACGTCGCGCACGCGCTTGCCGACCGGGATCAGCTCTTGCGCCGTGACCTTGCCGGCCGCGTCGAGCTGCACGCGGCGCACGTCCTGGCCGGCCAGGCTGCCGCTGAACAGGCTGCCCTGCCACTGTGGGAACGCCTTGCCGGTGTAGAAGGCCAGACCCGACGGCGCCGGCGATGGCGTCCAGACGACAATCGGCTGGGTCATGCCCGGCACGACCTTCTTGCCGATCGGCTCGCGCGTGCTGTAGTCGAGCGTGTAGCTTTGCAGCGGCCAGCCGTAGTTGTTGCCCGCTTCGATCAGGTTGATCTCGTCGCCGCCGCGCGAACCGTGTTCGTTGGCCCAGACGCGGCCCGTTTTCGGATCGAGCGCGAGCCCCTGCACGTTGCGGTGGCCGTGGCTGTGGATCTCGGCCAGGCGCTTGGGCTGCGCTTCGGCCGCGCCCGTGCCCACTGGCTTGCCGGCGTCGGTCAGGTGCAGGATCTTGCCCTGGTGCGTGGCCAGGTTCTGCGCCTGGTCGCGCGCGAGCATATTGCCGACGCGCTGCGGCGTGTTGCCGCCATCGCCAATGCTCATCAACAGCGTGTTATCCGGCAAGAACAGGATGCGCGAGCCGAAGTGCTGGCCGCCGTTCTTGCCCTGCGTGACCGAGAACAGCGTCTTGATGCCGGTGACGCGTTTGCCGTCGAACGTGCCCATCACGAGCGCGGTGCGGTTCTCGGCATCGGTGCCGCTGGCCATCGTCATGTAGATGCGGGGATTGGTCTTGTCGCCGGGATGCACGGCAATGTCGAGCAGGCCGCCCTGGCCGCCCACGAACAGGTTCGGCAGCGGGTCCATGTCGATTTGCTGGAAACTCTTGCCATTCAACAGATGCAGCGTGCCGCCCTTGCCGGTGACGAGCATGCGCCCGTCTGGCAGCCAGGCCATGCCCCAGCCCTGCGGCACGCCCGTGGCGACCGTTTCGAGTTGCCAGCCCTTGGCCAGCGGCGGCTTGTCCACTGGCGTAACTTCCTGCGCCACGGCAGCGCCCGTCAACTGGACCAATGCGGCTGCCAGCGTTGCCGCCAGTACCCGTTTTTTGCTCATGAACTTTGCGTCAATACTCGACATACACAAATCTCCCAAAAACAGTTAAACACTTGACATCGTAGCTGAAACGCCGCAGTTTTCAGCACATTATCTGCACGATCGCGACAAATGGCGTATCATCGATTGCTCAGTGAACCAGCGTAAGGACTCCCTTCAATGATTCAACGACGTGCCATCCTCAAGAGCAGTCTCCTCCTCGCAGCATCCTCCCTCAGCCTTCCAACCCTTGCCAAAAATTCATCGATTGCCACCGGCGAATGCTGTTTGCGTTTTTATAACACGCACACGGGCGAAAAGCTGAAGAGCACGTTCTGGGCGCAAGGTGAATTCATTCCGGACGCGCTGGGCGATATCAACAAGGTGCTGCGCGACCATCGCACCAACAAGATTGCGGACATCGATCCGGAACTGCTGCTGCTGCTCGGCCAGCTGAACGGCAAGCTCGACAACAGCAAGGAGCTGCACATCATTTCGGGCTACCGCGCACCGGAATCGAACGCGTTCCTGCGTGGCCACGGCAGCGGCGGCGTCGCCAAGCGCAGCCTGCACATGGACGGCAAGGCCATCGACATCCGCTTGCCGGGCACCGACCTGCGCCACCTGCAAAAAGCGGCCATGTCGCTCCAGGGCGGCGGCGTCGGCTACTACGCCAGCTCGCAGTTCGTGCACATGGATACCGGCCGCGTGCGGTATTGGTAATTCGCTGATGCGGTTGCCACTTGCCCGTGCCGTTGCCGGACTGGCCATGGGCGCCATGCTCATGGCCGCGGCCGCAAGCCTGCCGGCATACGCCGCCGGCCAGAGCACCGTCACCGTCAAGTCCACCCGCGATCCGGTCGACAAGTCTTATCGAAAAATGATCCGCGGCATGGAGCGCTTCGAACGCGAACGCGCGTTCGCGCCGAATGCGTCCCTGCGCTTCCAGTTGCTGCCGCGCCTGCCGAACGTCGACATGCGCGGCATCACGCTGCGCGTGGCGGGCGATACTGTCTCGGTGCCCGTCCACGTCGACGAGAACAATTTCTTTGTCCTGCCGCGCAACGCGCAAGCCTTGCAGGAAGACGCGGCCGTGCTCGCCAGCCGCAAGACGGCCAGCATGACCTGGCGCGCTCGCATCGAAACGCCGGGCGTGCCGGCCGGCATGCGCCGCCTGGGCGATTTGCGCCTGGAATGCCGCGTGGGCAAGGAAGCCGGCCTGGTCTCGAACAGCTCGCCGCTGTTCGGCTGGATCTCGGATGCGCTGGATTCGCCCGAAGGTGTCTGCACGAGCCCGGACGGCAATTACCTGTTCTTCGCCGAGCGCCCCATCTTCGCCGTCACGCTGCGCGCCGGCGAGCGCGTGGAAACGCTGCCGTTTTCGATGCTGTACGCCGGCGGTGAGCAAACGCCCGACATGCTGCCGTTCTGCGATTGCCAGGTGCTGCTCGACCGCACCTATTATGTGCCGCTGTGGGATGCGAGCTGGCCGGACGATACGCTGGTTGAATTCACGTACATGGTCGATGCGATGATCGACATGCCGGCCGGGGTGGCGCCATGAAGGCGGCGTACCTGATCTTGACCGCAGCGCTGCTGGCCGGTTGCGCCACGCAGAATGCCGCGCCGCCCGGCGCGCAAGTGGCCGCCGGGCGCCTGCAGCAGGGCGTCGTGGCTGGCCAGACCACGAAGGCGCAATTGCTGGCCGCGTTCGGCCCGACGAAAAGCGTGCGTTTCGACAGCGGCTTCGAGGCCTGGGTATACCAATCGCCTGTCGGCGCCGGCCAGTTCGCCGAATTCGTGGTGCTGATCGATCCTTCTGGCGTGGTCACCAAGACCCGCACGCGCGCGCCCTCGGCCCCCTGAGCGGGTAGCAAGCCGGCGCGGATTGCGCGCGCCATCTCTGCAATTGCTGGCACAATCTCTCCAGGTCAGGCGCAGTCCGACGCAGCTGTCATGGAGGCAATATGGTCACGCACACCCGGGCGATTTTGTGGCTGTCCAAGGTCATATTGCTTGCCACGCTGCTCGCCGCCTGCGGTGGCGGCGGTGGCGGTGCCGGCACACCCGGCCCCGTCACGCCGCCCCCGGCCACGGTCGGCGCGCTGACCGTCACGGTGAGCGGCCTGCCCGCCGGTGTCAACGGTACGGTGCGCGTCACCGGCCCCGGCAACTACCTGCAAGACCTCACGCAAACACACACCCTCGGCAACCTCGTTCCGGGCAGCTATAACGTCTCCGCATCCGCCGTCACGGGTGGCGGCATTACTTACCAGCCGGCGCCAGCGTCGCAGGCGGCCACGATCGCTGCCGGCGCCACCGCAACCGCCACCGTCATCTATTCGAACAGCGTGCTCACGCTGGGCCTCACGCGCGTCGTTGCCGGGCTCGACAATCCCTCCTGGCTCACCGCCCAGCCCGGCGATACGCGCCTGTTCGTCACCGAGCGCCCGGGCCGGGTGCGCATCGTCGAGAACGGCAGCGCGCGCGACGTGGCCTATCTCGACATCAGCGCGCGCGTGGCCGCCGATGGCGAAGGCGGCCTGCTCTCGCTGGCCTTCGATCCGGGGTTCGCGCGCAACGGCTATTTCTATGTCTACTACACCGACCTGCAGCGCAATATCGTCGTCGAGCGCTTCAGCGCGGGCGCCACGCCGCAACTGGCCAACCCCACGTCCGGCTTCGTGATTCTGCGCATCCCGCATCCCACCTACACGAATCACTTTGGCGGCCAGCTTGCCTTCGGCCCCGATGGCTACCTGTACCTGGCCACGGGCGATGGCGGCGGCGCGGGCGACCCGCAGCGCAATGCCCGCAACCTGACCGTCCTGCTCGGCAAGCTGCTGCGCATCGATGTCGCCGGCGCCACGCTGGCGCAGCCTTACACGATCCCGGCCGGCAATCCCTACCGCGACCAGGCCGGGCGCCGGCCCGAAATCTGGGCCTCGGGCTTGCGCAATCCTTGGCGCTTCAGCTTCGACAGTACCCAGCTTTACATCGCCGACGTTGGCCAGGACCGGCGCGAAGAAGTCAATATCGCCGGCACGGCCCAGGGCGGCCTCGACTTCGGCTGGAACGTGATGGAAGGCACGCTGTGCTATGGCGCGGCCACCTGCGACAGCACTGGCCTGACGCTGCCGGCGTTCGAGTACGACCACGGCGCCGATGGCGCGGGGGGCTGCTCGATCACGGGCGGCTTCGTGTATCGCGGGCGCGCCATTCCCGAGCTGGCCGGGCGCTACTTCTATTCGGATTACTGCGGCGGCTACCTCAAGAGTTTTGTCTCTACCGGCGCCAGCATTGTTGAAGCGCGCGACTGGGCGATCACCGATATCGGCCGGGTTGTCTCGTTCGGCCAGGATGCGCAGGGCGAGCTATACCTGATTGCCGCCGGCGGCAGCATTTACCGGATGGACCGCAGCACCAACCCTTAATGAAGATAAAAACATGGCCCGCTTGCAACTGGACTTCCCCGACGACGGATTTTATTACTCGACACTGATGACGGTGCGGGCCACCGACATCAATGCGGCAAACCACGTGGGCAATGAGTCGCTGATCGCAATGGTGTCCGAAGCCAGGGCGCGCTTCCTGCATGAGTTCGGCGTGCCGGAAACCGAGCGCGAGGGCAACGGCATCATCGTCACCGACCTCGCCGCCACCTACCGCGCCGAGGCATATCGTCGCGACGAGCTGCTGTTCGACGTCGGTGTCATGGACTTCAACAAGTATGGCGGCGACCTGATCTACCGTATCACGCGCCCGCGCGACGGCAAGCTGATCGCGATGGCCAAGACCGGCTTCGTATTCTTCAATTATCAATCGGGTCAGGTGTGCGGCATGCCCGACGACTTTCGCGCCAGGTTCGAGCGGGTAAATTGAATCGATTGGCTAAAAACGCCAACGGCGCCCCGCAGGACGCCGTTCTTCTCAGCGCGCAGCAAGACCTCAGCCGCCGCGCTTCTTGCCGATGATCGTCTCGTCGAACCAGTCATCGATCATGCGCTTCTCGGCGCGCAGGCTGTCAGAGTCGCTGAAGCGGCCGATGCGCTGCATGTAATTCATGTCGGCCAGGCGCGCATCGCCACCCTTGAGCGCTTGCCCGTTCTGCGTGAGCGAGTAACGCAGGTTGATGATCGGCCAGTCCGCCGTGCCTTTCAGGATGCGCAGTTCGCGCCCACTATTAAAATTCGGGTACTCACGCCCGGCCAGGTCGATATCCGTGACCTCGATGACCAGGTCCTGCCCCGCAGGCAGCTTCTCGCCGAGCTTGGTGAAATAGGTGCTCAACTCTTCCAGCACCTGCTTGCGCTCCCATGGAGCAAATGGCAGGTCGGCGAACTTGTCGGACTCGATGTAATTGACGGTCACGCCCGCCGAGGCGGCGCCGGCGGCCAGCGCGAGCAGGCCGGCCAAGGCAGTTTTTACAAGGGTGGATTTCATCATTGCATCTCCTTCTCGGTACGTCTCGTATGCGGTTCTCAGCGTCCAATATACGCCGCTTCGCATGGTTCTGCTCGTCTCGAAACGTTGGAAACTTGTATCCAAATGTTAGGCCCCGAACATGACTGAATGATGGTGCCACATGAGAATGAATCAAGGAGGTCGCCATGCCGGAAGGTCCAACGCTCTACATGCTCAAGGAACAGACCACGCGCTTCGTCGGCCAGGCCATCGTGCGCGCCGACGGCAACCTGAAGACGCTCGATCCGGCGCGCCTGGTGGGCCAGCGCATCACCGGGCTGCATACCTGGGGCAAGCATTTTCTGATCGACACGCCCGACGTCATCCTGCGCATCCACTTTCTCTTGTTTGGCACCTACCGGATCGACGAGGGCCGCGACAAGCCGCCGCGCCTGTCGATCGGCGTCGCGGACGGTGGCGAGATGAACTTCTATGCCTGCGCGATCCGCGAGATCGACCGCGCCACCTTCGACGCGTATGACTTCAGCGCCGACGTGATGGCCGACACCTGGGATCCGGTCAAGGCGCGCAAGAAGCTGCGCGCGGCGCCCGACATGCTTGCTTGCGACGCCCTGCTCGACCAGGACATCTTTTCGGGTGTGGGCAATATCATCAAGAACGAGGTGCTGTTCCGGATTCGCGTGCATCCGCTGTCGACGGTGGCGGCCCTGCCCGCGCCCAAGCTGCGCGCGCTGGTCGACGAAGCGCGTCAGTACAGCTTTGATTTCCTGGGCTGGAAAAAAGCATTCACGCTCAAGCAGCACTGGCTAGCCCACGCCAAGAAAATCTGCCCGCGCTGCGACATTCCTTTCCTCAAGGCCAAACTAGGGACGTCGGACCGCCGCAGCTTCTACTGCGAGCGTTGCCAGAAACGTTATACCTGACGGTACTTGTCACGTGCCTGCAACATGGTTCGGGTCGCGAAGGGCAGATGTCACATTTCCCGGCCACAATTTCAATATTGCCTGTTGTTAAGGGTCAAGGCTCGTACTACAATCGACTTGACTGCGGGCTACTTTTGTTGTGAAAAAAATAGTCTGCGCACATAAACCACCCTCCCCACGAATCGGAAACGTCCATGTCCTTCCTCTCTTCCGCTGTGCCCAAGCTCGCACCCTGGAAAGTATTACTGGTGGACGATGAACCCGATATCCACGACATCACCAAGCTGACGCTGACGCGGTTCCGTCTGGACGGCCGCGCGCTCTCGTTCGTGCACGCCTACAGCGGCGCCGAAGCCAAGGACATCCTGGCGCGCGAAAAAGACATCGCGCTGGTGTTCCTGGATGTGGTGATGGAGCGCGAAGACAGCGGCCTCGAAGTGGCGCGCTGGATGCGCCAGGACCTGGATAACCAGTTCACCCGCATCGTGCTGCGCACCGGCCAGCCGGGCCAGGCGCCGGAAGAGCGCGTGATCGTCGACTATGACATCAACGATTACAAGGAAAAAACCGAGCTCGATCGCACCAAGCTGTTTACGACCACGTTCGCCGCGCTGCGCGCCTATCGCGACATCATGAAGGTCGAGGAATCGCGCCGCGTGCAGCAAACCTACCGCGAAGGCCTGGAGCGCGTGATCGCGGCGTCCGCCCACATCTTCCAGCAACGCAACCTGAAAGACTTCGCCAACGGCCTGCTGCTGCAAGTCGTGGCCCTGCTGCGCCTGGAGCAAAGCATGCTGCTGCGCCTGAAGGCGGCCAGCGTGATCACCGGCCAGAGCCAGTACGAAGTGCTGGCACAGATCGGCGACATGGAAGGCGACGAGATCGGCCCCGAACTGGTGGCCCAGCTCGATGACGCGCGTCATAATCGTATCTCGCGCCTGCATGGCGACACGTATGTCGGCTACTTCCCCAACAACAGCGGCAAGGCTTCGCTGCTGGTGCTCAAGGGCGTGGACGAGATTTCGGACATCGACGCGCAAATGCTCGAAGTGTTCTGCTCGGGCGTGGCCATCGCCTTCGACAATATCCTGCTGAACCAGGAAATCACCGATACCCAGGCCGAGCTGATCCTGCGCCTGGGCGACGTGGTCGAATCGCGCTCGCACGAAGCGGGCAACCACGTGCGCCGCATGTCCCAGGTCTGCCATATGCTGGCGCAGGAATCGGGCATGCCAGAGGACGAGACGGCGGTCTTGATGCACGCCGCGCCGATGCACGACATCGGCAAGATCGCCACGCCCGATTCGGTGCTGCTCAAGCCGGGCAAGCTGACCCCGGACGAGTGGGAAATCATGAAGCAGCACCCGACCGTGGGGCTGCAGATCCTGGACGGCTCGCAGCGCCCGATCCTGAAGGCGGCGGCGGTGATCGCGCACCAGCACCACGAGAAATTCGACGGCACCGGCTATCCGCAAGGGCTACGCGGTCACGACATCCACCCGTACGCGCGCATCGTGGCGGTGGCCGACGTGTTCGACGCCCTGAGCCACGCGCGCTGCTACAAAGAGGCGTGGCCGGCGGCGAAGGTGACCGAGCACCTGCGCGAGGTGGCGGGGCATCACCTCGATCCGGTGTATGTGGATCTGTTGATCCGGAATATGGACAAGGCGCTGGCGATCAACGAGAAGTGGCCGGATTGAGTCTGTTCGCGGATTACTTCAGTGCCGCGCGCAATGCCGACGCCTCGAAATAGATATGCCGGATCATCGGATGCTCGGCGGCCACCGCCGCCTCGATCCGGCCGATCGCCCCTTCCACCTTGTCGATCGACATCCCCCGACGAAACTGGACCGACGCGGCCAGCAACACGTCGTCCGGCCCCAGCTGCATCGTGCGCAGGCTGGCCACGCTGTCGAGTGCCGGCTCGCGCAGGAATAGTGCTTTCAATGCGGCCAGCTGGTCATGGTCGATCGCTTCGCCGACGAGCAAGCCGCCGGTCTCGCGCGCCAGCGTGAAGGCAGCGCCAATCAGGAGCAGGCCGATCAGGATGGACGCGGCCGGATCGATATAGGGATTATTGAAGTAATGGCCCAGCGCGATGCCGGCGGCGGCGATCACCAGGCCCAGCAGCGCGGCCGAATCTTCGATGAAGATCGTGAAGACCGACGCATCCTTGCTGGCGCGCACGGCCTGCCACAGCGTCGTGCCGGGCTTGCGCACCTCGTTCAGGGCCTGGCGCGACACATTCCAGCTATACCCCTCGAACACGGCCGCCACCGCGAGAACGACGTAGCTCCACATCGGGTCTTCCAGCGGCGGCGGATTCTGCAGCGCGGCGACGCCGTGGTAGATCGACAGCCCGCCCCCGAGCGAAAACACCGACAGGGCTACGATCAGCGCCCAGAAATACAGCGATTTGCCATAGCCGAACGGATGCTTGCGGTCGGGCGCGCGGGCGCTGCGGCGTTCACCCAGCAGCAGCAGGAATTCATTGCCGGTGTCCACCGCCGAGTGGATGCCCTCGGCCACCATCGCCGCACTGCCGGTGATGCCGGCCACGATGAACTTGGCAACCGCGATACCCAGGTTGGCGGCGATGGCCGCATAGATGACTTTTTGCGAACCCTTGCGTGGCGCGTCTTGCGTGTTCTCGTTCATTGAATCTCCAAATCGGGAGTTCAGGGTAGAGAATATGCGGCAGAGCATCTGTACGGCCGCGCACTTGCGGGAGGGATTGGGTAGGGTTGGCGGCTACGCCAACCCTTGTATCTTGTTCTCATTGGTGGTTAGCTACTACCAATTGAGGTGAAGACCAGCTTGTGCCAACCCTTGTATCTTGTTCTCATTGGTGGTTAGCTACTACCAATTGAGGTGAAGACCAGCTTGTGCCAACCCTT
>NZ_JBFMMP010000023.1:0-57976 GCF_040790145.1 Massilia aurea | reverse complement strand
AAATCAGGGATGTCTATTCTGATGCGACAGTCAACAAGATTATTCCGGACAGCAGTGCGCCTTCGCGGGGACGACGTTCCGACGCCAACGGTGAACGCACGTTGGCGTGGTGCGATATTACTGCGCGCTTTGCAGTTGTTCGGCCGTCAGCAGGAACACCGCATCGTCGCCGATGCTCGTGGTCAGCCAGGTCAGGCCCAAATGGCCGAACGCGGCTTCGGCGTATTCGCGCTCGTTGCCGATTTCAACCACCAGGATGCCTTCCGGCGTCAGGCGCTCGGCGGCGCCGGCGATGATCTTGCGCACCAGGTCCATGCCGTCCTCGCCGCCGGCCAGCGCGATCTGCGGCTCGACCATGTACTCTTGCGGCAGCGTGCGCATCGATTCGGCGTTCACGTACGGCGGGTTGGTAATGATCAGGTCATACTTCTTGAACGGCACGTTCTCGTACAGGTCGGACTCGATCGGGTTCACGCGCCCTTCGAGTTTGTATTCGCGGATATTGGTCTCGGCCACGGCCAGTGCGTCCTTCGAGATGTCGATCGCATCGACCACCGCGTTGGGGAAGGTGTCGGCCATCATGATCGCCAGGCAGCCGCTGCCGGTGCACAGTTCCAGCACGTTTTCCACGCCATCCGGATCGACCAGCCATGGGCTGAACTGCTGCGGAATCAGTTCGGCGATGAACGAGCGCGGCACCAGCACGCGTTCGTCGACGTAGAAGCGGTATTCGCCCAGCCACGCTTCCTTGGTGATGTAGGCGGCCGGCACGCGCTCGGTCACGCGGCGCTCGATCACGGCCAGCACCTGCAGCACTTCATCGGCCAGCAGCTTCGCGTCGAGGAACGGCTCCAGGCGATCCAGCGGCAGCTTGAGCGTGTGCAGGATCAGGTAGGCGGCTTCGTCGAAGGCTTCGACGCTGCCGTGGCCGAAGAACAGCTTGGCGCCGTTGAAACGGGTGATCGCATAGCGCAGCAGGTCGCGCGGCGTGGAAAATGAGGTGGTGGTCATGGCCTGGATGTTTGGTTATAAAGCGTCAGTCGGCCAGCAGGCGCTGGAGCGTGCGGCGATAGATGTTCTTCAGGGGATCGATGTAGCGCAGTTCGATATGCTCGTCGATCTTGTGGATGCTGGCATTCGGTGGGCCGAATTCTATCACCTGAGGGCAGATGCGGGCGATGAAGCGGCCATCCGAGGTCCCGCCGGTGGTCGACAGTTCGGCCTGCACGCCCAGTTCGTCGGCGATTGCGCCACAGACGGCGTCCGACAGCGTGCCTTTCTCGGTCAGGTAGGGCAGGCCCGACAAGGTCCAGTCCAGATCGTAATCCAGGCCATGGCGGTCGAGGATCGCATGTACCCGCGCCTGCAGGCCTTCGGCCGTGCTGGCGGTGGAAAAGCGGAAGTTGAAGTCCAGGCTCAGACTGCCCGGGATCACATTGTTGGCGCCGGTGCCGGCGGCGATGTTCGACACTTGCCAGCTGGTCGGCGCGTAGTACTCGTTGCCCTCGTCCCAGACTTCCAGCGTCAGTTCGGCCAGTGCCGGCGCGGCCTGGTGGATCGGGTTGCGCGCTAGTTGCGGGTAGGCGATGTGGCCCTGGATGCCCTTGACCGTCAGGTGGCCCGACAGCGAACCGCGGCGGCCATTCTTGATCGTGTCGCCCAGCACGTGGTTCGAGGTCGGCTCGCCTACCAGGCAGTAATCGAGCGTCACGCCGCGTTCTTCGAGCAGGTCGCACACGATGGCGGTGCCGTCGACGGCCGGGCCTTCCTCGTCGCTGGTGATCAAGAAGGCGATCGAGCCGCGGTGTTCGGGGTGGGCGTTGATGAACTCTTCGCAGGCGACGACCATCGCCGCGATCGACGTCTTCATGTCGGACGCGCCGCGCCCGAACAGCTTGCCGTCGCGCTGCGTGGGCGTGAACGGGCCGGATTCCCACTGGTGCAGCGGGCCGGCCGGCACCACGTCGGTGTGGCCGGCAAACACGAACAGCGGCGCTTGGACGCCTTTTCGCGCCCACAGATTGGTCACGCCGTTCGATTCGATCGTTTCGCACACGAAGCCCAGCGGCGCAAGCAACTCGATCAGGCGGGTTTGACACCCCTTGTCCTGCGGCGTGATCGAGTCGAGCGCGATCAGCGCTTCGGTCAGGAGCAGGGTGCGCGAGGATTTCACTTGATCGCCTCGAATTTGCCGGCAAATGCAGCGGGCGAGAAACCGACCGAGACCGGCCCGGCACCTTGCAGGACCGGGCGCTTGATCACCGAGGGGTTCTCGAGCATCAGCGCCAGCGCGCTGTCGGCATCGACAATCGACGCCTTGCGCTCGTCCGGCAGATTGCGCCAGGTGGTGCCCTTGCGGTTGACCAGCGTTTCCCAGTCGAGGTCTTGCAGCCAGCCCTTCACCAGCTCAGGGGTGAGGCCCTGCTTCTTGAAATCGTGGAAGGTGAAGTCGATGGCATTGTCTTGCAGCCAGGTGCGGGCTTTCTTGACGGTGTCGCAATTGGGGATGCCGTAGAGGGTAGTCGTCATGGGGGGAAAGTAAAAAAGCGGGCGGCAGCGCCGCCCGCAGATTCAGGAAAATCAGGCGTTGAGTGTAAACTCGGTAAACGACGCGCCGCCCTTGGGCTCACCCGCCTTGTCGTCAAGCTGCTGCTGGACCTGGCTATCGGGCCCGTTGTTGAGCAGCCATAGCAGGTTGGTGGCCGAATCGGCGTTGGCCAGGCCTTCGTCCTGCGTCACATGGCCCTCCTTGATCAGGTGGAACAGCGCGCCTTCGAACGATTGCGAGCCGGGCGACAGGCTCTTGTCCATCGCTTCCTTGATCTGGCTGATTTCGCCCTGTTCGATCAGGTCGGCGATGTAGCGGGTGTTGAGCATGACTTCCACCGCCGCGCGGCGCGCACCGCCGCCAGCCGCTTTCACGAGCCGCTGCGAGACGATCGCCTTCACGCTCGATGCCAGGTCTTGCAGCAGCGCGTTGCGGTTGTCCATCGGGTAGAAGCTGATGATGCGATTGAGGGCGTTGTAGCTGTTGTTCGCGTGCAGCGTGGCCAGTACCAGGTGGCCGGACTGGGCGTAGGCCAGAGCCGCAGCCATCGTTTCGCGATCGCGGATTTCGCCGATCAGGATGCAATCGGGCGCCTGGCGCATCGAGTTCTTCAGCGCGATGCCGAAGTCGTGGGTGTCGCTGCCGATCTCGCGTTGGTTGACGATCGATTTCTTGTTCTTGAAGAGGTACTCGATCGGGTCTTCCAATGTGAGGATATGCCCGGTGCGTATTTCGTTGCGATGGTCGAGCATCGACGCAATGGTGGTCGATTTGCCAGAGCCGGTGGCGCCCACGATCAGCATCAGGCCCCGCTTTTCCATGATCAGTTCGGACAGCACCGACGGCAGACCGAGTTCGGCAAGTGGCGGGATGGTGAACGGGATGAAGCGGAACACGGCCGAGATCGAGCCGCGCTGGCGGAACGCCGACAGGCGAAAACGGCCCACGTTCGCGACCGAGACACCCATGTTCAATTCATTGTCGCGCTGGAGTTCATCGATCTGTTCCGGCGTGGCGATCTCGGACAGCAGCGAGAGAATGTTCTCGGGTTCGAGGCGGTGCTGGTTGATGGGGATGAGCGCACCGTTGATCTTGATGTGCACCGGCGAGTTCACGGCGAAGAACATGTCGGACGCGTTCTTCTCTTTCATCAGGTGGAACAGGCGGTCCATGGCCATGGCTTCTTCTCCGTGAGTCGGGGTGGTTCAAAAACGCGTCATGAAAGCAATCAGTCACCGCGCAGCAGATCGTTGATCGCCGTCTTCGAGCGCGTCTGCGCATCGACACGCTTGACGATCACGGCGCAGTACAGGCTGTACTTGCCATCGGCGGACGGCAGGCTGCCCGAGACCACGACCGAACCGGATGGCACGCGGCCATACGTCACTTCGCCGGTGGCGCGGTCATAGATCTTGGTCGACTGGCCAATGTACACGCCCATCGAGATCACCGAGTTCTCTTCGACGATCACGCCTTCGACGATCTCGGAACGCGCGCCGATGAAGCAGTTGTCTTCGATGATGGTCGGATTGGCCTGCATCGGTTCGAGCACGCCGCCGATGCCGACGCCGCCCGACAGGTGGACATTCTTGCCGATCTGCGCGCACGAACCGACCGTGGCCCAGGTGTCGACCATCGTGCCTTCATCGACGTAGGCGCCGATGTTGACGTACGACGGCATCAAGACCACGTTCTTGCCGATGAAGCTGCCGCGACGGGCAACCGCCGGCGGCACGACACGGAAACCACCGCGTGCAAAATCTTCTGGCGTGTAGTCGGCGAACTTGGTCGGCACCTTGTCGTAGAACTGGATGTCTCCCGATGCGACCTGCACGTTGTTCTCGAGGCGGAACGACAACAGCACGGCCTTCTTGATCCACCCGTTCACGACCCAGGCGCCGGTGTCTTTCTGGGCCACGCGCAGGCTGCCGTTGTCGAGGCCGGCGAGCACGTGGGCCACTGCCTCGCGCAGTTCGGCGTTGGCGCTGGCTGGGCTGATGTCGGCGCGCTGTTCCCAGGCGGTGTCGATGATGTTCTGGAGTTGTTGGGTCATGATGCTGGTCTTGGTTGGATTGATTGCAAAAAATCGGACGCTAGGCGAGGCCCTGGCAGAACTGGACGATGCGGTTCGCCGCTTCCAGTCCTTCGTCGACGCCGGCCACCAGGGCCATGCGGATGCGGTCCCGGCCCGGGTTCTGCCCGTGCGCATCGCGCGCCAGGTAGCTGCCCGGAAGGACCGTGACATTATAATCGGCGTACAGGCGCCGTGCGAAGTCGACATCCGACAGGCCCGTGCGGCGCACGTCGGCCCACAGGTAAAAGCCGGCGTCGGGCAGTTCGACATCCATCACCTTCTTGAGCAGCGGGGTGATGAGACTGAATTTTTCCTTGTACAGCGCGCGGTTGTCCTGCACGTGCTGCTCGTCGTTCCAGGCCGCGATCGACGCCGCCTGCACCGGTGGCGACATCGCGCCGCCGCAGTAGGTGCGGTACAGAAGGAAGCGCTTCATCGCCACCGGATCGCCCGCCACGAAGCCCGAGCGCATGCCCGGCACGTTCGAGCGCTTCGACAGGCTCGAGAACACGATCAGGTTGCGGTACGGTTGCTCGCCGCTGCTGCGGCCCAGCTGGTGCGCCGCTTCCAGCGCGCCCAGTGGCGGCGCGCTGCCGGTGTAGATCTCGGAATAGCATTCGTCGGCCGCGATCAAAAAGCCCCAGCGGTCCGCCAGCGCGAACAGCTCGCGCCAGTCGTCCAGTGTGAGCGTGGCGCCGGTGGGGTTGCCGGGCGAGCAGACGTACATCAGCTGCACGCGTGGCCAGACATCAGCCGGCACGCCGGCATAGTCGGGCGCGAAATTGCGGCCAGGTTCCGAATTGACGAACCACGGCGTGGCGCCGGCCAGGTAGGCGGCGCCTTCGTAGATCTGGTAGAACGGGTTCGGGCACATCACCAGGGCGTCGGGCCTCGACGCGTCGATCGCGCACTGGGCGATGGCGAACAGCGCTTCGCGCGAGCCGTTCACCGGCAGCACCATCGTGGCCGCGTCCAGCGCCGGCAAGCCGTAGCGCCGTTCAAGCCAGCCGGCGATCGCGGTGCGCAGAGGTTCGCTGCCGATCGTGCTCGGATAACTGGCCAGGCCCGATACCGCATGCATCAGCGCCTTTTCGATGAACGCGGGCGTGGGATGCTTCGGTTCGCCAATACCCAGGCTGATCGGCGCGTAGTCCGGATGCGGGGTCACGCCGGCAAACAACTGGCGCAGTTTTTCGAACGGGTAGGAATGGAGTTTGTCGAGATGGGGATTCACGGCGATACCAGTGTGCGCTTTTCGCTAATTTTTCATTATAGCGCCACCAATCGCCCGTACGGGGCGTGCGCTTAAAGTGATTTGCGGTAACATCTAGCATCAATACCAACCCGCGTTTTTACGCCGAAAGCCGATCCGCCGTGCCGATCAATTACGCGCGCAGCCTGACTGGACACGACCGCACCCCCGGCGCCAACCGCCACCTGGGCGTGGCGCTGGCCTTCGTGGCCGGGGCGATCAATGCCGGGGGCTACCTGGCGGTGCGCGAATACACGTCGCACATGACCGGGATTGTCTCGAGCGCGGCCGACCACCTGGTCCTGGGCCAGACCGACCTGGTGCTGGCGGCGATCGGCGCCTTGCTCAGTTTCCTGCTGGGCGCGGCCTGCACGGCAGTCCTCGTGAACGTCGTGCGGCGCCAGGGTCTGCACAGCGGTTACGCGCTGCCACTGGTGCTCGAGGCGATCCTGCTGCTGATCTTCGGCATCCTCGGCGCCCGCCTGAACGACATCGATACGCTGTTCATCCCGCTGACCGTGATGCTGCTGTGCTTCATGATGGGCTTGCAGAACGCCGTCATCACCAAGGTATCGCATGCCGAAATCCGCACCACCCACATGACCGGCATCGTCACCGACATCGGCATCGAGCTGGGCAAGATGGCCTACTGGAATATGGATGGCGGCCGGCGCCAGCCGAAGGTGACGGCCAACCTGGGCCGCCTGGCCCTGATGCTGGCGCTGCTGGGCGCGTTCTGCATCGGCGGCGTGGTCGGCGCGCTGGGCTTCAAGCACCTGGGGTATCTGTCGACGATTCCGCTGGCGGCGTTCCTGTGCGTACTGGGGATCGTGCCGGTCGTCGATGACGCCTTATCCGTGCTGGGCCGCGAGCGGCGGGCCGGGAACGACGCCACCCGTTGAGTTGACCGCGCGCGCACGCGCGCGACGCATCTTGCAACCGCTGTGGCATTCACACGACGACAGAAACTATTGTATTTACGCCAGTTTAAATATTGGTATATTTGCATTGGCGCGCCACATTATTTATCTCCCGCAGAATCACGGCTTTCCACCTTGAGAGGAAAATATGGTCACGAATCGTGAGTTGAAAAACGGGTACGGAGCAAGGATTTTTCGTGGTCTGGTATTACAGGTATTCGCGGCAATTCTGCTTGCCGGATGCGCAACACCATCCGATGAATATATGGTGCCGCGTCCGGCATCGCCAGCACCGGTAGCAGTTGACCGGGAAGTCCGGCCGGTGGAGGCGGGATCGACGGATCCACTAGCCACGCCAGTCCCAGCACCAGCACCAGTCCCAGCACCGGCACCACAAGCAGGTTCTGTCGTTACGCCGGTTGATGGAGCGGTACTTACCCGGGTTTATTATGCCACTAACCGTACCCGCGTCGGGAGAACGTTCGGTGCGAAACCCGTCGACCTTGCAGCCTCACTGGCATACGGCTCGGTCCTAGTGAGCCTGCCAGAAAATCGGCCGCTCGGTTCCATTCCGCTGATGCCTTGGTATGGAGAATTCACCAACGACAAGGTGCGGAGATACGTGCTTTTGCATCCGTTGCGGCCGATGACGAGGGAGCAGTTCTTCTCTAGCGTCTCCGGAGCCACCCTCGGCACTCCATCGAAAGCGGCCTTCGTTTATATCCACGGTTATAACAATTCGTTTGACGACGCGGCGCGGCGGACTGGCCAGATTGCGGTAGACCTCAATTTGCCTGTCGTTCCTGTGATGTATAGCTGGCCATCGGCTGCGACGATCAGAGGATACCGGCGAGATTTGACCAACGCAAAGGCATCGGTTACCCATCTCGAGGCATTCTTTCGTGACTTTGCCGAACGCTCAGATGCAGAACAAATCTTCGTGATAGCGCACAGCATGGGTAACCTGGTCACGACAAACGCGATGAAATCGCTGTTTGCCAATCACCGCGACTTGAGCAAAAAGTTTACCCAGATAGTTCTGGCCGCACCCGACATCGATCCGGAAAATTTTAAAACCCAGATTGCGCCAAAGTTCAACGAATTGAAAATGCCGGTGACGATTTACTCGTCGAGAAACGACAAGGCCTTGAAGGCATCGATCGCTTATCACAGCCGCTTGAGGATGAACGGTCTGCGACTTGGGCATCCGGACGCTATTGTCGATACGATTGATGGTATCGATTTTGTGGATACATCTTCACTCAGGACTAATTTCATGGGGCATGACTACATTGGGAGCAATCGTGCGTTGCTGACCGATATGGCGCAAATGTTCAAAAGCGGAATGCGCGCGAAGGACAGGGTGGGACTGTTTGGGTATCCCGCGCCGATACCCAATCGGTGGCGATTTCCCTGAGTATTGTGTTTAGCACGTAGCGGGTTTCTGGAAGCGTTCGCGCTGTGACGTATCAGGACCCGCGCTGCACCGTCCTGAACCCGATGTGGCTAGCTCCCAGGTCGGCCTCTTGCGCTTCGCGCGCCGAGGCCCGGTAGCGCATGCAGTAGCTCGGCGCGCACAGGAACGAGCCGCCCTTGATCACCATCGGCTGGTTCGGCGCTCTGGCGACAGTGCGCCCCGTCGCGCTGGCCGCAACCGCTGCCGTGTCGCCGTTCATGTGCGGCTGGCGCGGGCCGGTGTAGCCGTCCTTCGTCCACTCCCAGGCATTGCCGATCATGTCGTGCAGCTTGAAGGCGTTGGCGCGGTAGCAGCCGACCGGCGCCAGGCCCGCGTGACCGTCCTCGGCCGCATCGGCCAGCGGAAAGGGGCCTTGCCAGTAGTTGGCGTCGGGCCGGCCGTGCGCATCGACCGGCGCGCTGTCCAGGCCCGCGTCGCTGCGTCCGGCCTTGGCCGCGTATTCCCATTCGGCTTCGGTCGGCAAGTCACGCCCGAGCCAACGGGCGTAGGCCAGCGCGTCGGCCTGGGTTACCAGCGTCACCGGCGCGTTCGGCGCTGGCGCAGCTGGGCCTTGCGGGTCTTTCCAGCTCGCGCCGCGCGCATAGCGCCACCAGGCGTACGGGCGGCGCTGCAGCTCGTCGGTGTCGGGCGTGTGGAACACCACCGCTGCACCCTGGCGCTCGGCCTCGGTGACGTAGCCGGTGGCGCGCACGAACGCCGCGAATTGCGCATTGGTGACCTCGGTCTGGTCGATCCAGAAGCCCGCCACGCGCTGCCGTTCAGGCGTGGCCGGTTGTTCGTCGGGATAGCCGACCGCGCTGCCGAACACGAAGTCGCCGCCGGCAACGTGCACCATCCCGGCATGCGGCTGCTGGCCCCAGCCCGGCGGCAGGCCGCTGCCGGCCGCGCACAGGGACGGGTTGCCCAGAGGCGCGAGCGGGGGCGTCGCCGGCACTGTTCGTGCGAGGGCAACCGTGGCCAGGGCAATCGCGCCCAGCGCGGCCAGGGGCAGCAGTAGCTTGGTCAATGCAGCTCTCCTTAATAGAAGCTGGCCGGGCGCAACGGATTGACGCCGCCCACCCGCGCCATATAGTCCTGCCAGCGCTTGACCAGTTGCGCCACCACCTCCGGATGGCGCGCCGCCACGTCATGGTTCTCGGCGCGATCAAGCCGGATGTCGTACAGCTGCCAGTGGCCGTCTTTCGGCCCGTGCGGCGGCTCGACAAACACCGCCTTCCAGCGGCCGTCGGCGCTGAACACATAACCGCGGCCATAGGCCTCGCCGGCGGCCGGCAGACCGCGTGGCGCCAGCGCCGCCCCGTTCAGCAGCGGCAGCAGCGACGTGCCGCTGATCGGGAACACGGCGCGGCCCTGGTAGAGCACCTTGTTCGCGTTGCGGTCGATGCCGGTGGCCGGATCGATGTCGGCCGGCGCCTTTTGCTGCGGCGGGGTGACGCCGGCCAGCGCCAGGAAGGTGGCGGCGTTGTCAGTCACATGCGTAAACTCGCGCAGGACGGGCCGCGCGCTTCCAACCACGCTCTGCGATTGGCCCGGCAGCTTGGCGATCAGCGGCGTCGATACGCCCCCTTCGTGCGGCATGCTCTTGACGTTGCGCAGCGGCGCCGCGCTCACTTCGGCCCAGCGCAGGCCGTACTGGATGCGCTTGACCTGGTCGGTGCCCAGCTTTGCGTAGACGTCCGGCGCGGCATTGGCTTCGTCCGTGGCTTTCGGGTCGGCGCCGCCATCGACCGGCCAGCCTTCGGCGCCGTTATCCGACTGGAACAGGATGAAGGTGTTGTCGTATTCGCCGATGGCCTTCAGGTGCTGCACCAGGCGGCCGATATTGTGGTCGAGGTTATCGACCATGCCGGCGTAGATCTCCATGTAGCGGATCTGGGTTTTCTTCTCCAGCGGGCTCAGGCTTTCCCAGCGCTTGTCGACGCGGCCGGGGCCATGGTCGAGGTGGCCCTTGTCGGCGCCGGCCAGCGCATTGACGTAGCGTGCTTCCGGCTTGCCATTGTTGCTTGACGCCGGCGCGCGGGTCGGTGCATCGGGCGCGCCGGCCCACGGTGTGAAACCGGGCGGAATGACGCCCAGTGTTTTCATGCGTTCGATGCGCGCGTTGCGGACCGCATCGTAGCCGGCGTCGTAGCGGCCCTTGTACTTGCTCAGCCACGGTTCCGGCACCTGCAGCGGCCAGTGCGGCGACGTGTAGGCGGCGTAGGCGAAGAACGGCTTGCCGTCGGCGCGGTTGGCGTCGATGTAGGCGATCAGCTTGTCGGTATAGAAGTCGGTCGAATAGAAGCCCGCGCCCGGCTGCACGTGGCGGCCATCCTCGACGTAGTTGCGCGCATCGGACGCTTCGTTGCCGAAGTGGTTGCGCGCCGCGCCCGGCAGCAGGGCGTAGCTGCGCTCGAAGCCCCATCGGTCGGGCGTCTTGCCGCGACCTTCGCCGAAGCCCAGGTGCCATTTGCCGGCCATATAGGTGTGGTAGCCGGCGTCCTGCAGCAGGTTGGCGAACGACAGGGCGTTGTCGGTCAGGTAGCCCTCGTAGCCGGGCGCGCCACGGCGTTCGTCGCGCGGGGCCCCTTGCGAACCCATGCCGACCAGGTGATGGTCGGTGCCCGAAATGAGCATGGCGCGCGTGATGGCGCACACGGGCCCCGTGTGGTGGTTGCCGAGCAGGCGGCCGTCGCGCGCCAGGGCGTCGAGGTTGGGCGTATCGATCTCGCCGCCAAAGGCCCCGATGTCCGAGTAGCCCAGGTCGTCGGCCATGATGAACAGGATGTTCGGGCGTTTCGCCGGGACGTGCGCAACGCTGCTGCTCGTTGGCGCCGAGTTGCAGGCGGCAAGCAGGGTGGCCAGAATGGTCAGCGCCAGGGCCTGATGTGGCAGTCTTGTCATGCGATGCTCCTTCTTTTTTCTTACAAGTCGATGCGGGCGTTGAACGAGATCGTGCGCGGCGCGCCGATCTGCAGCGAATTCGATCCTGCCGAATACCAGTAATCCTTGCCGGCCACGTTGTTGACCTGCAGGCGCAAGGTCAGGTCGCGGTTGTCCAGGCGCGTGCGCCAGGCGCCGCCCAGGTTGAACAGCGTGAGCGACGGCACCTGGATCGTGTTGGCGCTGTTGGCTTCCTGTTCGCCCAGGTAGCTCGCGTTGGCGTGCAGCGACAGGCCGGCGAGTTGCGGCACCTTCGCTTCGAGCCCGAGCACCGCCTGGAAGCGCGGCGTGCTTTCGACCCGGTTGCCGATCAGCGCGGGCGCCGTGGCCTTGTATTCGGCGTCGAGCCAGGTGACGCCGCCATTGGCTTTCAGCCAGCGCGTGACGTCGGCGCTGCCATTGATTTCCAGTCCTTTGTAGCCGAGTTCACCGGCCTGCGTGAAGACGCCGCGCGGATCCGTGCTGTAGTCGGCGTAGGTGGCGCCGCGCTTGACGCGAAACAGCGCAGCGTTCGCGGCCCAGCCCACCTGGTCGACCTTGACGCCCAGTTCGGCCTGGCGGCTGGTCAGCGGCGGCAGCACTTCATTGGCGTTGGCGTAGGTGGTGCCGACCGTGCCGCCATCTTCCAGTGCTTCGACGTAACTGGTGTAGAACGTCGCGTTGGACGACGGCTTGTAGAGTAGGGCGACGGTTGGCGAGACGGGCTTCTTGTTGTAGCTCGACGTCTGCACGCCGCGCGCGTTCCAGTTCAGGTTTTCATAGTCGACGTAGCGGGCGCCGGCCAGCACCGACCAGTTGTCGTTGAATTCGATCGTGTCGCTGGCGAATACCGATTTGTGGGTGTACTCCGAGATCGTGTAGAACACGCTGCGATCGAACGTCGAGGTGTCGACCAGCACCGGCGGCGGCGCGTACAGGTTGCCGGCGGTGGCCGGGCCGAACAGGCTCAGGTTCGATTCGGGATTGAGCGTGCGCTCGAGCGTTTGCCAGCCGGCGCCGAAGGTCACGTGGTGGCGTAGCGGCCCGGTAAAGAACTTGCCTTCGGCGCTGGCCTGCACCGCGTCGTAGGTCAGGTTGGGCCGGTAGAACGGCGCCAGGCGGTTGCTGTAATTGCCGGCGGCATTCGTCAGGTACAGCGTTTCGTTGGCGCTGTCGATGCGCTTGACGGTGTGGCCGTAGGTCAGGCTGGCTTTCCAGTCGCGGTTGATGCGCCAGTCGAGCGCCGTGGTGCCCATCCACAGCGTGGAGTTGTAGTATGAGGTGGCATACGCGCCGAAGTCCTTGCGGCCGTCGACCGGCGACGGCAGGCGCGTGCCGGCGGGGTAGTTCTGCAGCGAGATGGTCGGCACGGCGCCGTCGATATCGCGTTCCTGGTACAGGAAATTGGCGCTCCAGGCCAGGTCTTTCGTCAGGCGCGCGTCGAGGGCCACCGATGCCGCCTGGCGGTTCACCTCGGCGCCATTGTAGGTGCCGCCTTGTTCGCGCGCCAGGTTGGCGCGGTAGCCGAAGCGCTTGTCGTCGCCGAAGCGCCCGCCCGCATCGACGTGGGCACGTTTGAGGCTCGCGCTGGACCAGCCGGCGTCAACGCTGAGCAGGGTCTCGTTGGTGGGTTTCTTGGTGATGTAGTTGATGATGCCGCCCGGCGCCGCGAAGCCATACAGGAAGCCCGAGGCGCCCTTGAGCAGCTGCACCGATTCGACCGTCTCGAGCGGCAATTCGACGCCGAACATCTGGAACGGCTGACCGTCGATCTTGTAGCCGTTGGTGAAGTCCAGCCTCAGGCCGCGCACGTTCACGGCGTGCGCCGCCTGGGTGTAGGTGCCGCCTTGCGACGTGACCGACGCGTCGTCGGCGAACACCTGGGCGAGCGACGCGATCTGGCGGTCTTCGATCTGCGCGCTGCCCACGCTGGCAGTGGCGAACGGCGTATCGAGATCGGCGCGGTCGCCGAGGGCGCCGCGCGCGCCACGCTCGTCGCGTTCGCGCTCGCCGTTGACGTTCACGGTCTGCACGACCAGGTTGTCCGGCAGGGCAGAGGTATCGTTCGCCTGGGCGTTCGACAGCGTTGCCAGAACGCCGGCGACGACGAGGCCAATGCGCCGGCGGCGCAGGTTCACAGTAGATTGCATGATGGTTTTCCCGAGTTGATGAGTGACTTGTTGCAGGACGACACATCGTGCAGATAGGGCAGGATCGAGGTCCGGCGGGCCGCGGGCCTGGCGCCGGAGTAGGGCGGCGCCGGGCGGGCAAACGAGCCGACAGCGCTCGCCGTCGATAACGGCAGAGCGTTGATGAGTTGATATGGTAGGTTCGGCGCGCGCTGCGCAGAACGATTGATTTCAACTATGGATATGCGGGATTGTTCATGGGCAGCGATCCGGTGGCGCCACCGGCGGTTGGACGCGTCGGCAGAAACCTGCCGACCCTACGGTTGCGTTGCTCCGTTCACGCGGCCTGATCGCGCCACGCCCCCGGATTGGTGCCGCTCCACTCGCGAAACGCGTGGGTGAACGCGCTCTGGTCCTGAAACCCGAGCAAGAAGGCGACGTCGGCCAGCGCGAGCTCGCGCCGCCGCAGGTAGTCTTGCGCCAGCCCGAAGCGCACGGCATCGAGCACCTGCTGGAAGTTCGATCCGGCCTCGGCCAGCTTGCGCTGCAGTGTGCGCGCCGACAGGCCCAGCTCGGCCGCCACCGGCGCCAGGCGCGCGTCGCCATCGGGCAGGCGCCGCGTGAGCGTCGCCGTCAAGCGCGCCACGATGCCGTCGGCCTGCACGGCGCGCTGCGCCAGCAGGCGCTCGGCGTGCTGGTGCAGCACCGGGTACAGGCTCGTGTCGGCATTCGGCACCGGCATGGCCAGCAGCGCCACGTCGAAGGCGGCGCAGTGGGTAGCGGCGCCGAAGCTCGGTGCGATGCCCAGCACGCGCAGGTATTCGCCGTGGCCGTGGCCGGGATCACGGTGCCGGAAGCGCATCGCGTGCGGCATCAGCGGCCGCCCGGCCATCCAGCTGCCGAACACGCGAATGCCGGCGTACACGCTCTCGGCCAGGTGGCGCGTGGCGTCCGGATAGCGGCTGATCCATTCATACATGGCGTGCGGCCCCTCGATCGCCAGCCGGCTGCAGCCGAGGTCGTGCGCCAATGATTCGTAGCGCTGGGTGAGCTCCATCGCGTGGCCGAAGCTGCTGCAGGCCAGCAGCACCATGCCGTACGCGCTATAGGTGGCCGGGCCCACCTTCTCGCCAACATGCAGGCCGAAGAACGGATCGTTCGCCAGCCGCGCGCCAGCATCGAGCAGGGCGATGTAGCGTGCTGTCGGGAGGGTCTCGGGAAGGGGGGCGAGCGCACCGGGTTGCAGGCCGGCCGCGGCCGTAAGCGCCTCGAGCATGACGCCGCGTTCACGGGCCGTGTCGAGCAGGGTCTGGAGGTACGCGCCGGTCACGCGGGGGTTATTGGCAGGGTGTGGCGTGATCGAGCAAGGCGGTGTCATGAATGCGCAATACAGTTGGCAAGGCCCTGACTAATCTGGCAAAAAGGGCAACTTGTGCCTAGTATAATGGGAAAGAGTTGATGCGGCGTTGGAACGGCTGGGGCGATGAGTCAATCGAGGTACGACTGGAGGGCGAGGCCCGGGCCTTTCTCGGGGCGCGGTTGGGTCGGGGCATCGCGCCGCTCGACGCGTCATTCGACGCCGCCTGCGCCGCCGTGCCGCCGGGCCGTCTGCCGCACCACCCACTGATCGACGCCAGCCCCGCCGTCCGCGCCCGCCATGCGCTCGGCCAGAGCCTGCCCGACTGGCTGCGCCTGCGCCACGGTCGGCTGGGCGCCGTGCCCGACGGTGTCGCCTTTCCCGAATCGACCGCCCAGGTACGCGAACTGCTCGACCTGGCCGCCAGCCTGGACGCCGTGGTGATTCCATACGGCGGCGGCACCAGCGTGGCCGGGCACCTCGATGTCGGCCACAGCACCGGCAATCGTGCCGAGATTCGCGCCGGGAACGGTCAGCGCCCGACGCTGAGCATGGACATGAGCCGCATGCGCGCGCTGATCTCGCTCGACCGCGAGGCGCTGCTGGCGTGCTTTGGCGCCGGCGTGACCGGTCCCGAACTCGAAGCCCAGTTGCGTGCCCACGGCTACACGCTGGGCCACTATCCGCGCTCGTTCGAGTTCTCCACGCTGGGCGGCTGGATCGCCACCCGCTCGTCCGGCCAGCAATCGCTGCGCTATGGCCGCATCGAGGCCCTGTTCGCCGGCGGACACGTCGAGACGCCATCGGGCACGCTGACAATCCCGACTTTTCCGGCATCGAGCAGCGGCATCGACCTGCGCGAGATGGTGCTCGGCTCCGAAGGCCGCATCGGCGTGCTGACCCACGCGGCCGTGCGCATCAGCTGCCTGCCCGAATATGAAGCGTTCCATGCCTTGTTCTTCCCGGACTGGGCGCATGCGACGCGCGCGACGCGCGCGCTGGCCCAGACGCGGCTCGGCCTGTCAATGCTGCGGCTGTCCAACGCCAGCGAAACGCGCACGCTGCTGGCCATGGGTGGCGCCGGGCGCCAGGCGGCGCTGATCGATCGCTTCCTGCGCTGGCGCGGCTGCGGTCCCGACAAGTGCATGCTGTTGATCGGCGCCACCGGCATCAAGGCGCAGGCGCGCGAAGCGTTGCGCGCGGCGATCACGCTGGCGCGGCGCCAGCGCGGCGTGCACGTTGGCCGTTCATTGGGCGAGCGCTGGCGGCGCGACCGTTTTCGCGGCGCCTATCTGCGCAACGCGGCCTGGCAGCTGGGCTATGCGGTCGATACCGTCGAGACAGCGCTCGACTGGCCCCACGTCACGGCGGCGGTGGACACGATCGAGCGCGCCGCCGCGACCGCGCTCGAGCCCTTCGGCGAGCGCGTGCACGCCTACACGCACCTGCCCGGCCTGTACCAGCAAGGCGCCAGCGTCTGCACCACGTTCGTCTACCGGCTGGCAGGCGACTACGAGACCGACCTGGCGCGCTGGCGCCAGATCAAGGCCAAAGTGTCCGCCGCGATCGTCGGCTGCGGCGGCACCATCAGCCACCAGCACGGCATCGGCATACTGCACGGCGCGTGGCTCGAGGCCGAGAAGGGTGCGCTGGGCCTGGGCGCGATGGGCGCGCTGTTTCGCCATTTCGATCCCGAGGGCCGCATGAATCCGGGCAAGCTGGTGACGCCATGACGACCTTCCCGCCCGCGCGCGACTGGGACGTGCTCGTGATCGGTGGCGGCATCACGGGCGCCGGCATCCTGCTCGAAGCGGCGCGCCGCGGCCTGAAGGCGCTGCTGGTCGAGCAGGCCGATTTCGGCTGCGGCACCTCGAGCCGCTCGTCGAAATTGATGCACGGCGGCCTGCGCTACCTGGCTGCCGGCAGCCTGCGCCGCACGCGCGATGCGGTGGCCGAACGCGAGGCACTGCTGCGCGCAGCGCCCGGCCTGGTCGATGCGCAGCCGTTCGCGTTCGCCAACCATGGCGCCGACCTCACGCGCCGCCTGGGCCTGCTGTCGATGCTGCGCGTGGTCGACCTGCTCACGGGCCGGCGCGAACCACAATGGCAGCGCCAGGACGCGCTGCGCAAACCGGCGCCGGATGCGCCCGACCCGCGCCACGCGGGCAGCATCCGCTACACCGACGCCAAGACGGACGATGCGCGCCTGGTGCTGCGCGTGCTGGGCGAGGCGCGCGCCCATGGCGCGGTGGCCTGCAATTACGTCACCGTGCAATCGCTCGTGCGCGATGGCGGCAAGGTGCACGGCGCGTTGCTGCGCGACGAACGCAGCAAGCTCGAGACGGCAGTGCGCGCACGCCTGGTAGTCGACGCCACCGGCGCGCCACCTGCGCTGACCGGCGCCCAGGCGCCGCGCCTGCGCTGGCTGCGCGGCAGCCACCTGGTGCTGCCGGCCGACCGTTTGCCATTGACCGAGGCGGTCAGCCTGCTGCACCCGCTCGACGGGCGCCCGGTGTTTGCCTTCCCATGGGAGGGCGTGACGCTGGTGGGCACCACCGACATCGACCAGGCGGCCGAGGTCAACGCCCAGGCGCGCATCACGCGCCGCGAATGCGACTACCTGATGGCAGCGCTGCAGGCGCAGTTTCCGCAAGCGGTGCTGGCCGACGCCGATGTGCTGGCCACGTTCGCCGGCGTGCGCCTGGTGTTCGACAGCGGCAGCGACGGCGTGCCGATCAGCGACAAGCGCGAGTACCTGGTATGGTCCGAGCCGGGCCTGGTGTCGGTGGCGGGCGGCACGCTGACAACCTTCCGCCTGGCCGCGCGCGACGTGCTGCGCGAGGCGGCGCGCCAGTTGCCGGGCTGGCCGCTGCGCGCCGAGCGCGGCGCCGTGTTTGCCCGGGCCAGCGCGCCGCCGCGGCGCGACCTGCCGCCGAACGTGCTGCGACGCCTGACGGGGCGCCATGGCGCGCAGGTCAAGGCGCTGCTCTCGGCCGCGCATGCAGGCGAGCTGGAATGCATCCCGGGCACGCACACGCTGTGGGCCGAGCTGCGCTGGGCTGCGCGCGCCGAACAGGTGTACCAGCTCGATGACCTGCTGCTGCGGCGCACGCGCCTCGGCATCCAGTTGCCGGACGGCGGCGCGGCGCTGCTGGGGCGGGTGCGCGCGATCTGTCAGAAGGAATTGGGGTGGGACGATGCGCAGTGGGAGGCGCAGGAGAAGCGGTATGTGGCCCTGTGGCGCTCGCAGCATGGGGTACCGCCGTAGCGTGTCGTTCCAGCGGAGGCTGGAACCCAAGTAATGCTGCAAGTCGAAACGTATCTTGTGGCCTGGTCGCTCACTTGGGTTCCAGCCAAGGCGCCCGGCGAGGGCTGGAACGACGTTTTGGCGTTGCGGGCCAATTCAAACGCTCAGTGCGCGCGTCCACCCAGCATCGGCTCCCACACCGCTCCCGCCTGCATCGACACCACCTGGTTGCGCCCACGCGCCTTGGCCTCGTACATCGCCCGGTCGGCCGAGACGAAGAACGAGCGGATGTCGTCGAACATCGTTGGCACGATGCAGGCCACGCCCACGCTGGCCGTGACCACGCCGGCGCCGTCGGTGCGCGGGTTCGGCATGGCCAGGCGCTCGATGTCGGCGCGGATCGTTTCGCCCAGACGCGCGGCGGTCGATGAACAGGTATCGGCCAGCAGCACGACGAATTCCTCGCCGCCGTAGCGCGCCGCCAGATCGGTCGGGCGCATTGCGTGCGATTGCAGCGCTTCGGCGATCGCCTGCAGGCAGGTGTCGCCGGCGGCGTGGCCCAGGCTGTCGTTGTAGCCCTTGAAATGGTCGACGTCGATCACGATCAGCGACAGCGGCTGGCCGCTCCTGATCGCGCGTTGCCATTCCTTCTCGAGAAAGGCGTCGAAGTGGCGCCGGTTGGCGATGCGCGTGAGCGGGTCGACCAGGGCCGCGTGCTGCAGCGCCGTCTCGGATTTCTTGTGGTGCGTGATGTCGTGCAGCAGGATGACGAACAGCGCTTCGTCGCCGGCCATCGGCGACAGGCCCAGGTCGATCGCGCGCAACGCGCCTTCGGGCTGGCGCAACAGCACTTCGCGTGTGCCGCGGCAGCGGGCGGCGGCGGCCGCGTCGTGCTTGTTGGCGAAGAAGGCGGCATAGTCATGGGCCGCCGGCGGCTCGATCAGGTCGCACAGAGGCTGGCCGGCGAGCAGGCTGCAGGTCTGCGCCAGGAAGCCTTCGCTGGCCGGGTTGGCATAGGCGATACGGCCGTCGCCATCGACCAGCATCAGGCCTTCATCCATGCCGTCGACAATCAGTTGCAGGCGTTCGGCCTGCTGCTTCTGGTTGTCGCTGCTGCTGCGCAGGCGCAGCTGGGCGCGCACGCGCACGCAGACTTCGGCCATGCGCACCGGCTTGGCGATATAGTCGGCCGCGCCGGTGTCGAAACCGGCCACGATGTCGTCGGTCTCGCCGCAGGCGCTGATGAAGATGATGGGGATGTGGGCGGTGTCGGGCGCGCGCTTGAGGCGACGGCAGATTTCCAGCCCGTCGAGGTCGGGCAGGATCACGTCGAGCAGGATCAGGTCGGGCTGCACGCGCATGGCGATGTCGAGTGCGCGCTTGCCGGTGCTGGCCACGAACGTCTGGTAACCCTGCTGTCGCATCATGTCCTGCAACAGCCCGAGGCTGTCGGGGGCATCGTCGACGATCAGGATGGCGGATTGGCGCGCTGGTGCTGCAAGCGCTAGAACAGGGTGCATCATCGGTTGCAGGCTACCTCATCAGTGTCAGGAAATCATACCCGCAATCCGAAGAAATCAGACAACTTACATTGCCAAAATTCCACGATCTGATGTGATTGTTGCACTACTGCAACCGATCCGAGCAGGTCGCGCAGTAGCGCGGCCGGCTCTATTTTTACTGCATATTCTTACAGCATATTGGCGATGAGTTTGCCGAGAATGGCGATGCCTTCGCGGATGCGTTCCGGCGGCACCGTCACGAACGACAGGCGCAGTGTGTTCGAGGCCGGATCGTTGGCGTAGAACGGCGCGCCCGGCACGAACGCCACCTTGGCGGCGAGCGACTGCTCGAGCAGTTTCATCGCGTCGATCTGCTGCGGCAGCGTGACCCAGATGAACATGCCGCCTTCCGGTTCGGTCCAGCTCACGCCGGCCGGGAAGTGTTCTTTCATCGCATCCAGCATGCACTGGCACTGGTCGCCGTACAGCTGGCGGATGGTCGGAATGTGCTGGTCGAGGAAGCCGTCCTTGATCACTTCGTGCACGGCCATCTGCGTGAGCTGGGCGGTGTGCAGGTCGGCGGCCTGCTTGGCCAGCTCGAGGCGGCGCACCAGCGGCAGCGGGGCGCACACGTAACCGAGGCGAATGCCTGGCGTGAGCACTTTCGAGAACGAACCCATGTAGATGACGCCGTCCGGGTTCATCGCGACCATCTTCGGCATCGGCTCGCCGCGGTACGACAGGGAGCCGTACGGATCGTCTTCGATCAGCGGGATGGCCAGGCGCGCGCAGGTCTCAACGAGCTCTTGACGGCGCTCGAGCGAGAGGCTGCGGCCGGTCGGGTTCTGGAAGTTCGGCAGCGAGTACAGCATGCGCGCGCCTTTGGCGACGGCATCGATCGACGACGGCACCAGGCCGTGCTCGTCGGTGTCGACCGATTTGAATTCTGGGCGGTACACCGAGAACGCTTGCAACGCGCCCAGGTAGCTCGGGGTTTCGACCAGCACGCGGCTGCCTTCGTCGACCAGCACCTTGCCGAGCAGGTCGAGCGCCTGCTGCGAGCCGGACGTCATCAGGATCTGTTCCGGCAGGATGGTCGAGCCCTGCGTCGACAACGAATTGGCAATCCATTCGCGCAGCGGCGCGTAGCCGTCGGTCGGGCCGTATTGCAGCGCCACTTTGCCGCTTTCGCTGAGCACCTTGTCATACGCCGCCTTCATGCGCTCGACCGGGAAGGTCGCGGGCGACGGCAGGCCGCCGGCGAACGAAATGATGTCCGGACGCTGGGTGATCTTCAGGATTTCGCGGATGAACGAGCTTTGCAGCTGGGCGGCGCGTTCCGAGAACTGCCACTGGATGGGATTGGGGTTTTCGATTTTCATACTTGTCTCGCAGGAAGGGGCACGGTCGTGCCGGGCCATTATAAAACACGCCGGGTAGGCGCATTCTTATCGGCGGACGGCGCCGGGTCAGCGCCACCCGTGAACTACAGTAATGGAAACGCCGACAAATAAGTGCCGGTTGTTTCCCCATAATTGCAGTGCTTATGCCACGCCTATGCCACTTCGACGATCATTTCGATTTCGACGCAGGTACCGCGCGGCAGCGACGCCACGCCAAAGGCCGAGCGTGCGTGCTTGCCGGCGTCGCCGAACACGTCGCCGATCAGTTCCGAGGCGCCATTGGTGACCAGGTGCTGTTCGTTGTATTCAGGGGTCGAGGCGACCAGGCTCATGAGTTTGACGATGCGCTTGACGCGGGTGAGGTCGCCGCCGACGGCTTCCTGCAGCGTGCCGATCAGGTCGATCGCGACCGAGCGCGCGGCAGCCTGGCCCTCAAGAGTGGTCTTGTCGCGGCCCAGGATGCCGGCGTTTGGCGAACCGTCCTTGTTCTTGGCGATGTGGCCCGAGATGAACACGAGGTTGCCGGTCTGGACGTACATGACGTAGGCGGCCGCCGGGGTCGCTGGTGCTTCCAGCGTGATGTTCAATTCTTTGAGTTTGTCGTAGACGGTCATGGAAATTCCAGGTTGCGTGAATGAAGCCGGTATTGTACGTCGCGCCAGCCGCGCTGCCCAATCAAGAAGGCTGGCGGCGCACCTGCAAGCGGCGGCCGGCGCACACGACCCCGATCACGGCCAGCGCGAACAGGCAGTTGTTCAATGCCAGCGGCTCGCCGAGCAGCACGGCCGCGCCAAGCAGGCTCATGAACGGTTGCAGCAACTGCACCTGCCCCACCCGCGCAATGCCGCCCAGCGCCAGGCCGCGGTACCAGAAGAAAAAGCCGACGAACATCGAGATGGCCGTCACATACGCCAGCCCGGACCAGGCGGCGGGACCGACGGCGGCGAAGTCGGTCGGATGGATGGCGAGATGCCAGGCCAGCGCAGGCGCGGCGAGCGGCACCGCCAGCAGCAGCGCCCAGCAGATCGTCTCGGGTCCGCCCAGCGTGCGCGCCAGCTTGCCGCCTTCGGCGTAACCGATCCCGCCAGCGGCCAGCGCCGCAAACATCAGCAGGTCGGCCGGGTGCAGCGCGCCGGCGCCCTGATATAAGGCGAAGGCCACTACAATGGCCGCGCCCAGCACCGCCAAAAGCCAGAACCCCAGCGATGGCCGCTCGTCGCCCCGCAGCGCCGCATAGATCGTCGTCAGCAGCGGCAGCAGGCCGGCCAGCACGGCGCCGTGCGCGGCGGGAAGGGCGCGCAGCGCCATTGAGCTGAGCAGCGGAAAGCCGATCACCACGCCCAGCATCACGAGGCCGAGGGGCAGCCAGGCGCCCCGTGGCGGCAGGGGCGCGCGGCGCCACACGAGCCAGCCGGCAGCAAGCGCGGCCGCGCCCAGCGCCCGGGCCAGCGCCGCGAACAGCGGATCGAGGTCAAACACCGCCATGCGCGTGAACGGCATGGTCAGGCTGAACATGGCTACGCCCGCCAGTCCGAGCAGCATGCCGCGTGTTTCATCGTGGCTGGGAGACGTCAGAGGGCGGGCAAGGGCGGTCATGCGATTCCTTCGGCAGGGGTTGCGGCATTGAACAAGATGGGACTATCCTACGACCACAGACCAATACAGTCCCAGTACAGTTGCCCCGATAATTTATCCACTGTGGTGGTGCAATGACCAATACACCTGCTTTTGCCTTCACCCGTGCCGACGGCGAGCCGCTGGCTGAGCAGATCGTGCGCGCGGTGGCTGCGCGCGTGGATGACCGTCTGCTGCGGCCCGGCGCGCGCATGCCGTCGATCCGCCAGTTCGCCGCCAGCCATGGCATCTCGCCGTTCACCGTGGTGGCCGGCTACGATCGGCTGGTGGCGCAGGGCTATCTGGAATCGCGCCGCGGCGCCGGCTTTTTCGTGCGCGAACGCCAGCCGGCGCCGGTGCGGGTGGCGGCGCAAGCGGCGCCCGTGCCCGATGCGCTCGACATCGCCTGGCTGGTGCGCAGCATGTTTCGCCAGGCGCCGCTGGGCATGCAGCCGGGCGCCGGGGTGCTGCCGGCCGACTGGCTCGACGCCCCGGCGGTGGCCAATGCGCTGCGCGCGCTGAGCCGGCAGAATTGCGATGGCCTGCTGGGGTACGGCCCGCCGCACGGCTTTCTGCCACTGCGCCAGCAACTGCAGTTGAAACTGGCCGAGATGGAAATCGATGCCGGGCCCGAGCAGCTGGTGACCACACTGGGCGTGACCCAGGCGCTCGACCTGGTGGCGCGCGAATTCTGCCAGCCGGGCGACACGGTGCTGGTCGACGATCCGGCCTGGTTCTTGATGTTCGGGTCATTTGCGGCGCTGGGCCTGAAGGTGGTGGGCGTGCCGCGCCTGGCCGACGGGCCCGATCTGGCGCAGCTCGAGCACCTGGCCGCGCTGCACCGGCCGCGCCTGTACGTACTGAATTCTGTCCTGCACAATCCGACCTCGACATCGATCTCGGCCGCCAAGGCGTTCCAGGTGCTGCGCCTGGCCGGGCTGCACGATTTTCTGGTGGTCGAAGACGACATTTATTGCGACCTGCACCCGGGCGGCGCCACGCGCCTGGCCGCGCTCGACGGCTTGCAGCGCGTGATCTACCTGGGCGGGTTTTCGAAGTCGATGGCGGCCAATCTGCGCGTGGGCTTCATTGCCACCTCGCGCGAGCGCGCACTGCGGCTGTCGGATCGCAAGATGCTCGCCACGCTCAGCACGAGCGATCTCGGCGAGCGCATCGTCTACAAAATCCTGAGCGAGGGCCACTACCGCAAGCACCTCGACCGTATCCGGACGCGGCTGGACAAGATGCGGCCCGGGGCGCTGCGCCGGTTGGAGGGGCTGGGCCTGGCGGTCGAGTCGGCCCCGGCGGCCGGCATGTTCGTCTGGGTCGACGCCGGCTGCGACACCAACGCGCTGACGGCGCGCGCCATGGGGCAAGAACTGTTATTGGCGCCGGGCAGCCTGTTCTCGCCCAGCCAGCAGCCGTCGACCCGCATGCGCCTGAACCTGGCGGCGCTGCAGGATCCGGCAGTCTGGCGCTTTTTGGAAACGCGCGGGGTGTAGAGGGGCACTTCCGGGGTTGCCGAAAATTGCTTATCAAAAATATCTCTTGAAATCCCCGGGCGGGGCCACATATGCGTCCGAGTCTGACCAACCCTATTTGTTTATAACGAGGAACAAGATGGCACACGCCGAAAAAGAAACCCTTGGCTTCCAGGCTGAAGTAAAACAGCTGCTGCAACTGATGATTCACTCCTTGTACTCCAACAAGGAAATCTTCCTGCGCGAACTGATTTCGAATGCTTCGGATGCCTCCGACAAGCTGCGCTTCGAGGCAATCAATAACGACGCCCTGTACGGCAACGACCACGAACTGAAAATCAAGGTGTCGTTCGATGCCGCCGCCAAGACGATCACGATCTCGGACAACGGTATCGGCATGAACCGTGACGAAGTGATCTCGCACCTGGGCACCATCGCCAAGTCGGGCACCAAGGAATTCTTCAGCAAGCTGTCGGGCGACCAGCAGCAAGATGCGGCCCTGATCGGCCAGTTCGGCGTGGGCTTCTATTCGGGCTTCATCGTCGCCTCGAAAATCGTCGTCGAAACCCGCCGCGCGGGCGCCGAGGCGTCGGACGGCGTGCGTTGGGAGTCCGCCGGTGAAGGCGACTACAGCATCGAGCAGATCGAGAAAGCCGGGCGTGGCACCGACGTCATCCTGTACCTGCGCGATGGCGAAGAAGAACTGCTGTCGGCCTGGAAGCTCAAGTCGATCATCCGCAAATACTCGGACCACATCTCGCTGCCAATCGTGATGCAGAAGGAAGAGTGGGACGAAGAGAAAAAAGAAACCGTCCTGAAGGACGAGTTTGAAACCGTGAACCAGGCCAGCGCGCTGTGGGCCCGCTCGAAGAACGAGATCACCGAAGAACAGTACAACGAGTTCTACAAGCACGTTTCGCACGATTTCCAGGAACCGCTGACCTACACCCACAACCGGGTCGAAGGCCGCAGCGAATACACGCAACTGCTGTACGTGCCGGCGCATGCACCGTTCGACCTGTGGGACCGCAACAAGCGCGGCGGCATCAAGCTGTACGTCAAGCGCGTGTTCATCATGGACGACGCCGAACAGCTGATGCCGACCTACCTGCGCTTCATCAAGGGCGTGATCGACTCGAGCGACCTGCCGCTGAACGTCTCGCGTGAAATCCTGCAAGAGTCGCGCGACGTGCGCGTCATCCGCGAAGGTTCGACCAAACGCGTGCTGGGCATGCTGGAAGAAATGGCGAACTCGGATGACCAGGCCGGCAAGGACAAGTACGCGACCTTCTGGAAAGAATTCGGCCAGGTGCTGAAAGAAGGCGTGGGCGAGGATGCGACCAACAAGGACCGCATCGCCAAGCTGCTGCGCTTTGCCTCCACCGCGAACGATTCGGACGCCCAGACCGTGTCGTTTGCCGACTATATCGGCCGCATGAAAGAGGGTCAGGACAAGATTTATTACGTCACGGCCGACAACTACAACGCCGGCAAGAACAGCCCGCACCTGGAAATCTTCCGCAAGAAGGGCGTCGAAGTCATCCTGATGACTGACCGCGTCGACGAGTGGATGCTGTCGTTCTTCACCGAGTTCGAAGGCAAGGAACTGGTGTCGGTCGCCAAGGGCGGCCTGGACCTGGGCGGCCTGGAAGACGAAGCCGAGAAGAAGGAACATGCCGAGACCGAAGCTGGTTACAAAGAGCTGGTCGAGAGCATGAAGGGCGCACTGGGCGACAAGGCCAAGGAAGTACGCGTCACGTTCCGCCTGACCGATTCGCCGGCCTGCCTGGTGGCCGACGACAACGAGTTGTCAGGCAATCTGCTGCGCATGCTGAAGGCCGCAGGCCAGGACGCGCCGGAATCGAAGCCGATCCTCGAGATCAATCCGAACCACCCGCTGGTGCAGCGCCTGAAGTACGAAGACACGACCGGTGGGCGTTTCGCCGACTGGTCGCACATCCTGTTCGATCAGGCGATGCTGGCCGAAGGTGGCAGCCTGAGCGATCCGGCGTCGTTCGTGAAGCGCTTGAACGACATGCTGCTGGCTGGCGCGAAGTAAGCGCAGCAAGCGTAGCAAGTTAGCCCCAAGACCGTCGTTCCCGCGGAGGCGGGAACCCAAGTTGTTGGCGTATACGGTACGCTGGCAAACTTGGGTTCCCGCCTGCGCGGGAACGACGGTTTTTCGGTTAACCGGTATGGTTGTCAGCGGTGGAGGTGAGATGGCCAGACTCGCACCAGGCATCAAACTATTGCGCAGCCTCGCGCGCGCAGCCAAGGCCAACCAGAAGCTGACCCTCAAATTGCTGGCCGGCTCCACGCCACCCCGCAAGCGCCCGCCCAGAACAGCCCGTCCACCGCCGGCCTTGCCACCATTGACCGGCCAATGGCTCACCGGCTCCCTTGCCCCCATCGACTACTGGCTCTACCTGCCGCGCGCCATCCCCGGCGACGTGGCGCACCAGGGCTGGCCCCTCATCGTCATGCTCCATGGCTGCCACCAGAGCGCCCCTGAATTCGCCGAAGGCACGCGCATGAACCGCCTGGCCGACGCCAAGGGCTACGCGGTGCTGTATCCCCAGCAGTCTCTGACCGCCCACCCGCACCGCTGCTGGCGCTGGTATGACCGCGCGACCCAGCAGGGCGGCGGCGATACCGCGCTCGTTGCCGCTCTGATCGAACAAGTGGTGAAAAGATTTCCGATCGACCGCAGCCGCATCTATGCCTGCGGCCTGTCCGCCGGCGCCGGCATGGCGGCCGTGCTGGCGCTGAACCATCCGGAACTGATCGCGGCGATCGGCCAGCATTCCGGCCCTGTGTTCGGCGCCGGCCATAGCCGGATGGGCGCCCTGCACGTGATGCGCCATGGCGCCCCGCTGGGGGCCGATGCGGCGATCGGCAACCTGCTCGAACGCCGCAGCGCGCTCGCCGTAGCAGGCGGGCAGATCCTGCCGATGCCGCCCATGCCGGCGATCCTGATCCAGGGTGCGCAAGACCAGGTAGTGCATCCCGTCAACCAGCAACACCTGACGCGTCAGTGGCTGCAGTTGAATGGCTTGCCGGCCGGGCCGGCGACGAAGGTCACCGTGAAACCCGCCGGCCGCAGTGGTGGCCGCAGCAACAACGCGCTCGAGATGCACGATTACTTAATAGGCCGCAAGCTGATGCTGCGTGTGGCGCGCATCGCAGGGCTCGGTCATGCCTGGAGCGGCGGTGACGGGTCCCTGAAGTTCAATGCCGGCGCCGGGCCGGATGCGAGCCGCATGGTGCTCGAGTTCTTCGGCCGGCACCGCCGCCGGGCGAGCCCGGCGCGTTAGAACACCGCTTGCAGCGTCGCCGTGACATTACGCGGTTCGCCATACCAGTTGCTGCCCGACAAGCTGCCCAGCGTGCGGTAGTAGTGCTTGTCGAAGACGTTGTTCAGATTGACCGACGCCGTCAGGTTGCGGTTGATCTGGTACGCGAGGCGGCCCGACCACACGGCATGGCCGCGCTGTTCCAGGCGCACGTTGGTGGCGGTCTTGTAGCTCACGCTCTGGGCGTTGACGCCGCCGCCGATGCTCCACGGCGTGCCGGCCGGCTGCCAGGTGGTCCAGATGCGCGCCAGGTGGCGCGGCGTGAACGTCGACAGCGGCTGGTTCTCGTTCGCGCTCGGCAGGCCGGTGGCGGTGCGGTCGCGCAGATATTTCGTCTGGTTCCAGGTATAGCCGGCGCTGGCCTGCCAGCCCGGTGCGAGCATGCCGGACAGTTCCGCGTCCAGGCCCTGGCTGCGCACTTCACCTTCGGCCACGAAGCACGCGCCGCCCGTCGGCGAACCGGCGCACGGCGACGGATTGAACGGGTCGCTCTGCGAGCGGTTCTCTTCCTGGATGCGGAACACCGCCAGCGAGGCGTTCAGGCGACCGCCGTACAGGGCGCCCTTGACGCCGGCCTCGATATTGCCGCCGGTGGCCGGATCGAGCCGGTCGCCGCTCGCGGTGAACTGGGTCGCCTGCGAACGGAAGATTTCGGCGTAGCTCAGGTAACTCGTCCATTCGGGCGCGAAGTCCCAGGTCAGCGCGCCGTAGGGGGTGACTTCGCCATCCTGCTTGTACGGCTGCGTGGTCAGGGCGCCGGTGACCAGGTTGCGGGTCGAGCTTTCCCAGTTGCTGACACGGCCGCCGGCGATCAGCTTGACGGTATCGGTCAGCGCGAAGCGCAGCGAGGCGTAGATGCCGGACTGCTCGAGTTCGGTCAGCGTACGGGTGCCGGCGCGCGCGATCGTGGTGGGCAGCACCGCATAGTCGAGCGGGTTGAAGGTGTACGGGTTGATGATCGGATTGGCCACGGCGTACAGCTGGCTGGTGCTGTTGTAGTCGCGCTGCGACCAGTTCGCGCCGACCAGCACCTCGTGGCGGCGGCCCAGGGCATTGAAACCGCCCTCGAGCGTCAGATCGGCCCCGGTTTGCTCGCCGACCAGATTGGCGCGAAACGACGACAGGCTCGGGCCCAGGTTGGTCACTGGATTGACGACACCAAAGGCCGCGCCGCTGACGTCGTGGTTGTTCTCGCGCATGCGCGAGACGGCCAGGCGCAGCTTCCAGTCATCATTGAAACGGTGCTGCAGGTCGGCGAAGGCGGTGTTGGATTTGACGTCGACCCGCGACCAGGCCGCGTTCAGGTAGGTCGAGCGCGGCAAGCCCAGGTCGGCGCCGGTCGAGAGGCGCGGCAGGCCGCCATAGAACGGCAGCGATTTGTTGCGCTCGTAGTGCACACCGGCGCCCAGGGTGGTCGACGGCGACAGGTCGGCTTCGACGATCGCATACGCCACCGAACGCTTGCCTTCGGAGATATCGTAGAAGAATTCGCGGTCTTCGTGGGTCGCGACCACGCGCGCGCGCACGGTGCCGCTTTCGTTGAGCACACGGCTGGCATCGACCACGCCGCGGTAGTTGTTCCAGCGGCCGGCACTTGCCTGGCCCTCGATCCGGTTGGTCTTGAGCGGCCGCTTGCGCACCAGGTTGACCGTACCGCCCGCAGTGCCCGAACCGTTGAACAAGCCGGCCGGCCCGCGCAGCACCTCGACGCGCTCGAATACCGACAGGTCGGGGCTGATCAAAAAGCCATTGTTGCGTTGGGTCGTCACGCCGTCGTACTGGATGTTCTCGACCTCGAAGCCGCGCGAATAGTAGCGCCGCTCGATGCTGCTGCCTTGCTCGACGATCAGGCCGGTCACGTTGGCCAGCGCCTCATCCAGCGTGCGCAGGTTCTGGTCGTCCAGGCGCTGGCGCGTGACGACCGAGACCGATTGCGGCGTTTCGCGCAGCGTGCGGCTGCCCTTGGCGACCGAGGCGCCGTCAACCGTGTAATCGCTGTCCAGGCGGTTCGCCGAAATCTGCACGGTGGTCGGCGCAATGGGTATGTCGAGCGGGGCGTCGGCGGCGTGGGCGGCGTGGATCGGGTAGGCGAGGGAGAGTGCAAGCGCGAGCGGCAGGCGCATGGGAATAGTCATGCTGTTCTTTTTCAGGACGAGTGGACGGGCAAATGCACCCAAAGAATGCAAATGAGAGTGATTCGCATTCTCGTCGATAATTGAAATTTAATCAATGTGCATGAGCAATACAGCGGCTCGACGCGTAACGGCGGCGGCCTTACAGGTGCCGGATTTCGGCTGGCGCCGTGTCCCAGTGGTCGTTGCGGCCATCGATATGGCGCACTGGCGCCGCCATCAGCGCATCGAGCGGCAGGTCGTCGAGGCTGGCGACCGTCACCGCGATGAACGGACCCGAGCGGGGAGACGCGCCGGTGGTAAATACATTGATGCCGCAAGTGCCGCAGAAGTTGTGGCCATCGCGATGGGTGTGGAAGCGGTATTCGCGCAGCGCATCGTGGCCCTGCAGCAGGCGGAACGCGGTCGGGGCGATGACAACTGCCCAGAACCGCATCTTGCTGCATACCGAACAATTGCACTTGACGGTGCCGGTGGCCAGATCGATGTCTGCCTCGTAGTGCACCGCGCCGCAATGGCAACTGCCGTGGAAGGTGGCCACGCAGGGCGGCCGGGCGCTGTCCAGACTCATAACGCGCTTACGCGCTCACTTCGGCGCAAAAATCTTCCAGCAAGCGCAGGCCCTCGGGCCAGTCGCCATGGCCGGAATCGGTCGTGACGTGGCCGGCGTCGCCGATCTCGACCAGCCGGCTGCCCCAGGCGTCGGCGAAGGATCGGGTGCGTTCGGCGCTGGCGAACGGATCGTTGGCGCTGGCCACGATCATGCTGGGAAATGGCAGGGGCGTGCGCGGGATCGGCGCCCAGTTGCCGGCAGGGATCGGAAACGATGGCCGCTCGACGTCGCTGGGGGCGACCAGGAAGGCGCCTGCCACTTTCAGGGGCGAACCGGACAGCGCCCAGTGCGCGACCAGCATGCTGCCCAGACTGTGCGCGACGAGCACCGGGGCGCCGTTGCAGCCAGCGATGGCTTCTTCCATTTCGGCCACCCACTCGTCGCGCTCGGGATTGGTCCAGTCGCGGTGCTCGGCGCGCCGCCATTGCGGATAGCGTTCGTGCCACAGCGATTGCCAGTGGCGGGGCCCGGAATTGAACAGGCCGGGCAGGATCAGTACGTCACACTTCATCTTGTTTCTCCTTGATGGGAACGGGCCGCGCCGGCGCCAGGCGGCTGGGCGGCCGCAACGGGCGCGCCAGATGCTCGAACATGCGCCGGAACGCATCCTTGCGCTGCTCGGTCAGCATGCCCAGCACGACGGTCGCAACGGCGACGGCCGCGGCCAGGGCCAGCACGTCGGCCACGCTGGCGGGATCATGCGGGTACAGCGTCGGCCAGCCGATCAGCACCAGCGCATGCGACAGGTACAGCGTCAGCGTATAGGCGGCGAACAGGCGAATGGGCCGCGCGACGCGCAGCAGTCCCGTAAAGCCGGCGAAGCGCGCACAGGCAAAGTTCAGGCAGACGATCAGGCCGAAGGCGTAGTCGGCCAGGAAGCGGTCGGCATTGCCCAGCGGGACGTGTTGACCGAGCCAGCTGGCGCGACCGGCGGCGCGCAGCAGTTCTTCGACGCCGCTCGCCTCGTACGCCACCAGCAGCACCATGCTCAGCGCCCAGCCGGCGCGCGCCACGGTCTGGCCCAGCGAGTAGCGCGCCTGCCAGTGATACAGCGCGACGCCGGCCAGCCACACCGGCAGCAGCAGCCACAGCTTGTAGCCCATGACGGTCAGCACCAGGCCGATCGCCGGCAGCCGCCACGGCCGACGCACATAGCAGGCGACGCCGAACAGCACATAGAACCAGACCTCGTAGTTCAGCGACCACCACGGGCCGAGCCAGGGCGGGTGCTCGGACAGTCGCCACAGATCGCCCATGAATAGCAGGTGGAATGGGATATACAACCACGGCTTGGCCACCTGGTAGCTCGCGTCCATGCCGGGCACATGCGGGCCCTGGCTCAGGTAGGCGCACAGGAAGCCCAGCAGCAGTACGGGCAGGGCGACCGAATAGATCCGGGCCGCGCGCGCGACGGTGAAGTCGAGCGCATCCGGGCGGCGCATCTGGGTGGTGTAGGCAATGACGAAGCCGGACAGCACGAAGAAGGCCATGACCGATTCGCGTCCAAGCAGCGTCCAGTGTTCGGCGCCAGCAATATCCACCAGCCTGAACATGCGCATATGCATCAGCACCACGGCCAGCGCGGCCAGAAAGCGGACCAGGTCGAGGTAGACCGAGAACGGCTGGTCGAGGGGAGTAGGGGGCGTGCGCATGGTGTTAATAGTAAAGCAAAACCTTTACAGGGCAACTTTCGGCCGGGTCGGGACGCTTGAAAAAAATTTCAATTTTTTTTTGCAGTCGGCCCTAAAGTTCCCGGCGAACCGTCCGATAACGATCTTAGATAGGCGGCGATCCGCTGAAAATAATGCAAAAAATTTTCAGATCGCCCTAAAGTCGGCAGCTTGGCTGCCGTTAATGGATGAGCAGGTAGGCAAGCCGGGCCAGAAATTTTTTGAAAATATGTTCAAACTGACCCTAAAGTTGCTGAGCCGGCTGCCGATAAAGATAAAAACGGCTATTGCCGAGTAGCAAAATTGCGACAAACCCTGTTTGTTGCTGAAGATCATCAAGGTGCTGTCCTGCGCCAAAACAGCCCCGGCTTTTACCTGGGTTTCATAGGGAACCAGATGGGTTTGTCAGACAAACTCCTATGGGCCCGTCTCGTCGTTCACTGACTGAAAATACAGACTTCCTCCAATTTGAGAATAGTTTCCTCAGAGTCAGAATCTATCTCATCGGCAACACAACGGCAGCCGAGACAACGACCGGAGAGAGAAAATGACGATGAACGACATGATGGCTGAAATTCGCGACGCTAACCTGAGCTACCTGATGCTTGCTCAGCAGATGATCCGTGCCGACAAGGTCACCGCCATCTTCCGCCTGGGCGTCTCGGCCGACATCGCTGACCTGATCGAAGGCATGAGCAATGCCCAGATCCTGAAGCTCGCCGGCGGCAACATGATGCTGGCCCGCTTCCGCTTCGACGACAGCGCGATCCTGTCGATGCTGACGAGCCACACGAAAGAACGCAGCCTGGCCCAATCGCACGCCGCCATCCTGATGGCCGGCCAGCCGGTCGAAGAGATCGTATAATCCCTGCCAGCGGTCTTGCTGTAAGGCCGACCGTCCAGAGCAGGGAGTTGTACCGCCATGAGCAAAAAGAGCGTCGTCACCGAAGCGCAGGAAATCCAGCTCGCCATTGAACTGATTACCCTGGGCGCACGCCTGCAACTGCTCGAGACCGAGGTCTCGCTGTCGCGCGAACGCTTGCTCAAGCTGTACAAGGAACTCAAGGGTGTCTCTCCACCCAAGGGCATGCTGCCGTTCTCGACCGACTGGTTCCTGACCTGGCAACCGAATATCCACTCGTCGTTGTTCATCAATATCCACCAGTTCCTGGTGGAGCATGCCGGCGCCACCGGCATCCAGGCCGTGATGAAGGCCTACAAACTCTACCTCGAACAAATGCCGCCGGCGCCGAACGAAGAGCCGCTGCTCTCGCTCACGCGCGCCTGGACCTTGGTGCGTTTCTTCAATGGCGGCATGCTGCAACTGGCCCCGTGCAGCAAATGCCAGGGCAAGTTCATCGTCAACGCCCTCGACCTCAACAGCGACTACCTGTGCGGCCTGTGCCACATGCCCTCGCGCGCCGGCAAGACCCGCAAGGCCAAGGAAGCGCTTGACCAGGCCCGGGCGGACGAACAGGCCGACCATGAGGCCGGCGGCCAGAGCCCGGCCTCGACCCGGCCTGATTAAGCGCGCCGGCAGCCGCCCTTGCCAGCATCTTCTTCACCTTCCTCGCCCCGGCGCTTGCTGGGCGTTCCCGCGATCCGGGCATTGTTGCTCCAGCTCGCCGCATTTCCACTGACCCTCGCCGTGATCTACCTGCTTGCCACCGGCGGCCTGGTGGTCTCGTACTGGCATGTCGCCCTGGTCCAGGGTGTGCTGGCCGCCGGCCTGACCTGGTGGCGCGGCCTGGCCCTCTGGTGGCGCGCGATCCAGTTCGGCTTCCCCCTGGCCCTGCTGGCCACCAGCACCCTGGCAATTCCGCCGCTGGCGTTTCTGGCCGTCTTCCTGTTCCTGTTGCTGCTGTACTGGTCGACTTATCGCACCCAGGTGCCGTATTACCCGTCCGGGCGCAAGGTGTGGGAAGCGGTCGACGCCGCGCTGCCGCAGGGCAGGGCGCTGCGCGTCATCGATATCGGCAGCGGCATCGGTGGCCTGGTGCTGGCGCTGCAGCGCCGCCGGCCCGATGCGCGCATCGAGGGTATCGAGCTCGCGCCGCTCCCCTGGCTGGCCAGCTTCATGCGCGCCCGGCTGGGGCGCAGCCCGGCCGCTTTTATTCGCGGCGATTATGAAAAACTCGACCTGGGCGAGTACGACGCCGTGTTCGCCTATTTGTCGCCGGCCGCGATGGGCGCGCTATGGCGCAAGGCGGCGCGCGAGATGCGTCCCGGCTCGATGCTTTTCAGTTACGAATTTATCGTTGTCGGGCAGACACCGAGTCGTGTTGTGCATCCGTACACAGATGGGCCGGCTTTGTATATATGGGACTTTTAGGCGACAAATGGTGACTTTCCGGGGTGGTTTTGCTTGCCCGTCGGCGCTACTCAAGCTAGAGTAGTTCCCTGCATAAACATTTTCTGAAATTACCGGTTTCGAGTCGTCATGTCGCGACATGGAACGGGTTTTCTGGAGCTAAATCCCTTGTTAGTCATTGTTGGTTACATCCTCGTCTGTGCCTGCGTCTTCGGCGGCTTCGCCCTGGCGGGCGGTCACCTCGCGTCCCTGTGGCAGCCAATCGAACTCTTGATGATCGGTGGCGCCGCCTTCGGCGCATTCTTCGTCGGCAACAGCGCCAAGGCGATCAAGGCCACGCTGAAAGCGTTCCCCAGCATCTTCAAGGGCTCCAAGTACTCGAAAGACATGTACATGGAACTCATGGCGCTGCAGTTCGACGTGCTCTCCAAGGTGCGCAAGGAAGGCCTGATGTCGATCGAGGGCGATATCGAAGCCCCGGACGCCTCGCCGCTGTTCTCCAAATACCCGGCCGTCGTGGCCGACCACCACATCATCGAATTCATGACCGATTACCTGCGCCTGATGGTGTCGGGCAATATGGACGCGATGCAGATCGAAAACCTGATGGACAACGAGATCGAGACGCACCACCACGAGGGCGCCATCCCGGCCCACGTGATCGCCAAGATCGGCGACGGCCTGCCGGCCTTCGGTATCGTCGCGGCGGTGATGGGCGTGGTCCACACGATGGAATCGGTCGGCTTGCCGCCGGCCGAGCTGGGCATCCTGATCGCGAAAGCGCTGGTCGGCACCTTCCTCGGTATTCTGCTGGCCTACGCGTTCGTCAGCCCGCTGGCCACCGTGCTCGAGCAAAAACTGGAAGAATCGACCAAGATGTTCCAGTGTGTGAAAGTCACGCTGCTGGCGAGCCTGAACGGTTACGCCCCGGCGCTGGCCGTCGAATTCGGCCGCAAGGTGCTCTACTCGACCGAGCGCCCGACCTTCGCCGAGCTCGAAGAACACATCAAGAAGAAGAAGTAAGCCGCGATGACCGCATTCGACCTCTTGCTGGAGTACAACCGTGGCTGATGACAACGCACGCCCCATTGTCGTCAAGCGCATCAAGAAGGTGGCCGGCGGCCACCACGGCGGCGCCTGGAAAATTGCGTATGCCGACTTCGTGACCGCGATGATGGCGTTCTTCCTGCTCATGTGGCTGCTGGGCTCGACCGCCAAGGGCGACCTGGTGGGCATTTCTGAATACTTCAAGACCCCGCTGAAGGTGGCGATGCAGGGCGGCTCCGGTTCGGGCGACTCGTCGTCGGTGATCATGGGCGGCGGCGAGGACCTGACGCGCACCGCCGGCCAGGTCAAGCGCGGCGACTCGGCGCCGGCCAACAAGAGCTACGACCTGCAGGCGGCGAAGGCCGCGCTGGCGCGCGAAGAAGGCGAGAGGCTCAAGAACCTGAAGGCGCGCATCGAGTCGGCCATCGAAGTCAATCCGATGCTCAAGAAGTACCAGAACCAGCTGCTGCTCGACATCACGAGCGAAGGCTTGCGCATCCAGATCGTCGACGAAAAGAACCGGCCGATGTTCGCGATGGCCAAGGCCGAGCTGCAGCCGTACACCAAGGAAATCCTGCACATCATCGGCATGGTGCTCAACGAGGTGCCGAACAAGCTGGGCATCTCGGGCCATACCGATTCGACGCCATACCATAGCGATGCCGGCTACAGCAACTGGGAACTGTCGGCCGACCGCGCCAATGCATCGCGGCGCGAGATGGTGCTGGGCGGCCTGCAGGACGACAAGGTGCTGCGCGTGGTGGGCCTGGCCTCGGCCGCGCATCTCGACGCCGCCGACCCGTTCAGCCCCACCAACCGGCGCATCAGCATCATCGTCATGAACAAGCGCACCGAAGAAGCAGTGCGGCGCGATGCGACCACGATCGACGTGCCGGCCGAAGATGCCGAGGCAGCAGCGGCGGCGACGCTCGGTGCGGTAAAACACTAATGCAGAACGCGGTGCGGCCAGGTTTGGAGAGAACACGATGACAAGAAAAAAGATACTCGGATCGCATGTGAAGCGCCTGCTGTCGGGCGTGTCGGTGCACGGCCGGCGCCACCTGACCGAGGTGGAAGCCGATCTGCTCCAGACCGAACTGCTGCTTGAAGAAGCCATCGACAAGCTCACCGGCAGCTTCGTGGCGGTGCACGCCGTCGTCGGCGCGCGCCAGGAAGCGATCGACCGCATGCTGGCCGGTGGCGAACTGTCGGGCGAGGATCGGTCTCTGCTGGCCTCGATGTCGCAGGACGTGAGCGAGCACGTCAACACGGCGATCACCAGCATGCAGTTCCAGGACATGACGGCGCAACTGATCGAACGCACGCTGCGGCGCGTGTCGGGCCTGCGTGACTTTTTGGGCACATTGAACGACCATGGGGCCGGTATCGCTCCCGACACCGGCAGCGACGAGATCGTCGACCGGCTGGGCAAGGTCAGCATCGCGCTGGCGATCCAGTCGCTCGAATTGCGCAGTACGCTGCGCCGCTCGGTCGAACAGAAACATCTGGAAAGCGGCGACGTCGAGCTGTTCTGAACGCGCCGACCTTTCCCACTTTATAACCAATTCAACCCGGGCCCGCCCGGTGTAAAAACAGCAGGAGCACAAGATGGCAAAAACGATTCTCGCAGTCGACGATTCCAGTTCGCTACGCCAGATGGTGGCTTTCAGTCTGAAGGCCGCCGGCTACAATGTGGTGGAAGCCGTGGACGGCCAGGATGGCCTCGACAAGGCGAAGCTGCAGGCCGTCGATCTCGTGCTGACCGACCAGAACATGCCGAAGATGGATGGCCTGGCGTTGATCAAATCGCTGCGCACGCTTCCCGGCTACGCCAAGACGCCGATCCTGATGCTTACCACCGAGTCGTCGGATGAAATGAAATCCAAGGGCCGCGCCGCCGGCGCCAACGGCTGGCTGGTCAAGCCGTTCGATCCGCAGCGCCTGATCGAGGTGGTCAAAAAAGTGATCGGTTAAGCCATGAACGATGGCGTAACCCAGAGCCCATTCGAGCGGACCGCACCATGAGCATCGACATCAGCCAGTTTTACCAGGTCTTTTTCGACGAAGCAGAAGAACTGCTCGCCGAAATGGAGCGCCTGTTGCTGGGCGTCGATCTCGCGGCGCCCGACGCCGAAGACCTGAACGCGATCTTCCGCACCGCGCACTCGGTCAAGGGCGGCGCGTCGACCTTCGGCCTGACCGATATGTGCGACGTGACCCACGTGCTCGAGTCGCTGCTCGACCGCATCCGCAAGGGCGAGATGGCGCTGACCTCGAACCACGTGGACGCGTTTTTGGCGGCCAAGGACGCGCTCAAGATGCAGCTCGACGGCCATCGTCACGGCAAGCACGTCGACCACGAAGTCGTCGCCAACGTGCGCATGGCGCTGCATGATCTGGCCGAAGGCGTCGTGCCGGCAGCGCTCGTGGTCGCGCCGTCGTACCTGACGGCGCCGGCGCGCGTGGAGCTGCCCACCGAAGGCGCGCACCGCTACAAGATCGAACTGCCGCCAGTAGCGCAGCGCGACATCGATGCGCTGGTCGACGAACTGGGCCTGATGGGCCGGATCTCGGTCGCCCCGCTCGACGGCGGGCGCACCGCGGTCATCATCACCACGCTCGAGAGCCTGGACGACATCATCGCCATCTGCTCGTTCGTGCTCGATCCGGACGACCTGAAGATTTTCGAGGCGCCGGCGCTCACGCCCGAGCAGCGCCTGCTCGAGGCGGCCGAACGCAAGCGCATCGAGGATGAACTGGGCTACGGTTTCTTCAGCCCGGACGACGACGTCGCGCCCGTGGTTGGCGAACCATCGGAAGACGACCTGGGTTACGGTTTCTTCCAGCCGATCGAACAGATCCGCGCCGCCGCCGGTATCGTCGAGAGCGCGCCGGAACCGGTGGCTGCGCTCGCCACGCAGGCGCAGAACGTGGTGGAGCACCTGGCCGAGCTGGCGCTGGAAAAGAAAGCGGCGCGCAAGGACGATAAAAACGAGTCGTCGTCGATTCGCGTGTCGGTCGAGAAGGTCGACCAGCTGATCAATCTGATCGGCGAACTGGTGATCACCAATGCGATGCTCGAGCAGCGCAGCGCCGTGCTCGATCCGATCCAGCACGAGCGCCTGCTGTCGTCGGTGAGCCAGCTCGATCGCAACACGCGCGAGCTGCAAGAAGCCGTGATGTCGATCCGCATGATGCCGATGGACTTCGTGTTCTCGCGCTTCCCGCGCATGGTGCGCGACCTGGCCGGCAAACTCGGCAAGAAGGTTGATTTCATCACCAACGGCGCCGCGACCGAACTGGACAAAGGCCTGATCGAGCGCATCGTCGATCCGCTGACGCACCTGGTGCGCAACTCGATCGACCATGGCGTCGAGATGCCGGCCGCGCGCATCGCCGCCGGCAAATCCGAAGCGGGGCGCCTGTTCCTGTCGGCCGGCCACCAGGGCGGCCATATCGTCATCGAAGTGGCCGACGACGGCGCCGGCCTGAACCGCGAAAAAATCCTGGCCAAGGCCGCGCAAAATGGATTGGCGGTGGCCGACACGATGACCGACGCCGAAGTCTGGCAACTGATCTTCGCGCCGGGCTTTTCTACCGCCGACACCGTCACCGACGTCTCGGGTCGCGGCGTGGGCATGGATGTGGTCAAGCGCAATATCACCGCCATGGGCGGCACGGTCGACATCCGCTCGGCAGCCGGTTTCGGCACCACGATCTCGATTTCGCTGCCGCTGACGCTGGCGATCCTGGACGGCATGTCGATCCGCAGTGGCGAAGAAATCTATATCTTGCCGTTGTCGTTCGTGGTCGAATCACTGCAACCGACCCCCGAGGACGTGCGCGACATCGCCGGGCGCGGGCGCGTGCTGAAAGTGCGCGGCGAATACCTGCCGATGATCCCGCTGTACCAGATGTTCGATATCGAACCGGTGCACCGCGATCCGTCCGATGGCATCGTCGTCATCCTCGAGACCGAGGGCAAGAAAGCGGCGCTGTTCGTGGACGAACTGGTTGGGCAGCAGCAGGTGGTGGTCAAGAACCTGGAAGCGAATTACCGCAAAGTCGCCGGGATTTCCGGCGCAACGATCATGGGCGACGGCGGCGTGGCCCTGATCCTCGACGTGGCAGCGCTGGTGCGCTCGTCGCGCCAGCTGGCCGACGATCCCGTCGTTCAATAATTATTCATTTTTCACTGTAAAACAAAGGAACCCCATGTCCAACCTGGCAAACACCCTCTCGACCGACGGCACCGCGCACGACGGCGCCGGCAGCGAATTCCTTGCCTTCACCCTGGGTTCGGAAGAATACGGCATCGACATCCTGAAGGTGCAGGAAATCCGCGGCTACGAAGCCGTGACCCGCATCGCCAACGCCCCTGAATTCATCAAGGGCGTGATCAACCTGCGCGGCATCATCATCCCGGTGGTGGACATGCGCATCAAGTTCAAGCTCGGCACGCCGGTGTACGACCAGTTTACCGTCGTGATCATCCTGAACATCGGTGGCCGCATCATGGGCATGGTCGTCGACAGCGTCTCGGACGTCACCACGCTCACGCCGGACCAGATCAAGCCGGCCCCGGAAATGGGCAGCGCCTTCAATTCCGACTACATGATCGGCCTGGGCACGGTCGACGAGCGCATGCTGATCCTGGTCGACATCGACAAGCTGATGTCGTCGAGCGAGATGGGCCTGATCGACAAGCTGGCGGCGTAAGCGACGGCGCTGCGTCGGCACGAAGCACAACAATCCGGTCCGCTCGGCGAGCGGGCCATCGCAATCAAGAAAGTCACGCACAGTGCCGCAGCAGAAAACTGAAACAAGCAAGGAATTCGATTTCACACGCCGTGATTTCGAACGGGTTCGCGCTCTCATCCATCAGCGCGCCGGCATTTCGCTGGCCGACAGCAAGCAAGAGATGGTCTACAGCCGCCTGGCCCGGCGCCTGCGCGCGACGGGCATCCAGACGTTTACCCGCTATCTGGACGATCTCGAAGCAGGGCATATGGAGCGCGAGTGGGAGTCGTTCACCAATGCGCTCACCACCAACCTCACGTCGTTCTTCCGCGAGGCGCATCACTTCCCGCTCCTGCTCGAGCACCTGGCCGCGCTGCACAAGAAAGATCCGCGCCCGCTGCGCATCTGGTGCTCGGCCGCGTCCACCGGCGAAGAGCCGTACTCGATCGCGATGACCGCCTGCGAAGCGTTCAACACGCTCACGCCGAAAGTGGAGATCATCGCCACCGACATCGACACCAATGTGCTGGCCACGGCGTCCAATGGCGTGTATCCGATGGAGCGCATCGAGAAAGTCTCGCCCGAGCGCCTGCGCCGCTTCTTCTTGCGCGGCAAGGGCGCCCACGAAGGCATGGTGCGCATCCGTCCCGAGCTGCGCTCGCTCGTCACGTTCAAGCCGCTCAACCTCCTGGCCGACGGCTGGCCGCTGGAAGGGCAGTTCGACGCGATCTTTTGCCGCAACGTGATGATCTATTTCGACAAGCCGACCCAGCGCACCATCCTCAGCCGCTTCGTGCCGCTGATGAAAAACCATGGCCTGCTGTTTGCCGGGCACTCGGAGAACTTCCTGTATGTGTCCGACGCCCTGCGCCTGCGCGGCAAGACCGTGTATGAACTCGATGCGCGCAAGGCGTAAGAACGAGGGGCGACCATGAACAGCCAATTCGCAACCAACCGGTATCACGACCGCACGTTCGCCATCGATGCGGCCAAGGTGCTGCCGGGCGAGTACTTCTACACCAAGGAAAACATGCTGATCGCGACCGTGCTCGGCTCGTGCGTGTCGGCCTGCATCCGCGACCGCCTCACGGGCCTGGGCGGCATGAACCATTTCATGCTGCCCGACGGCGCGGCCGAACCGAACAACCCGGTGTCGGCATCGATGCGCTACGGGACGTTCGCAATGGAAGTGCTGATCAATGACTTGCTCAAGGCCGGCGCGCGGCGTGAACACCTCGAAGCCAAAGTCTTCGGCGGCGGCGCCGTGCTGCGCGGCTTTACCGCGATGAATGTCGGCGAGCGCAATGCCGCCTTCGTGATGCAGTTCCTGAAAACCGAGCGCATTCCGGTGCTGGCCGAAGACCTCAACGACATCTACCCGCGCAAGGTGTTCTTCTTCCCGCGCACGGGCAAGGTGCTCGTGAAAAAACTGATGCAGACCCATAACGATACGCTGGCCAAGCGCGAACTCGATTACGCCAAGCGACTCAAGGTCGAACCGGTCGGCGGCGCGATCGACCTGTTCTGAGCTGAAAGAGACACATAATGAAAACCAAGGTTCTGATCGTCGACGATTCGGCACTGATCCGCAGCGTGATGAGCGAGATCGTCAATTCGCAGCCCGATATGGAAGTGGTGGCCACGGCGCCCGACCCGCTGGTCGCGCGCGAGCTGATCAAGAAACACAATCCCGATGTGCTGACGCTCGACGTCGAGATGCCGAAGATGGACGGTCTCGACTTTCTCGAAAAACTGATGCGCCTGCGCCCGATGCCGGTGCTGATGGTGTCGTCGCTGACCGAGCGCGGTTCGGAGATCACGATGCGCGCGCTGGAGCTGGGCGCGGTCGACTTCGTCACCAAGCCCAAGATGTCGATCCAGAGCGGCATGCGCGAGTACGCCGACATGATCGCCGACAAGATCCGCGGCGCCGCGCGCGCACGCATCGCCCCGCGCAGCCGCACGCCCCAGGTGGCCAGTACGCAGCTGTCGGCGCTGAGGAGTCCTCTCATTTCATCCGAAAAATTGATCATCATTGGCGCCTCGACCGGCGGCACCGAAGCGATCCGCGAATTCTTGATGCAGATGCCGTCCGATTGCCCGGGCATCCTGATCGCCCAGCACATGCCGGAAGGCTTTACCACGTCGTTCGCCAAACGTCTCGATTCGCTGTGCAAGATCAGCGTGTGCGAATCGGCCGGCAACGAGCGGGTGCTGCCGGGCCACGCGTATATCGCGCCGGGCCATTCGCACCTGTTGCTGGTGCGGTCCGGCGCCAACTACATGACGCGCATCGAACAAAGTCCGCCGGTCAATCGCCACCGCCCATCGGTCGATGTGTTGTTTCGTTCCGCTGCGCAGGCGGCCGGTAAAAACGCCGTTGGTGTTATCCTGACCGGCATGGGCAAGGACGGCGCGGCCGGCATGCTCGAGATGCGCGAAGCCGGCGCCCACAACTTTGCGCAGGATGAGGCGAGCTGCGTGGTGTTCGGTATGCCACGTGAGGCAATTGCGCTGGGCGCGGCCCACGAAGTCGGCCCATTGCAGGCATTACCGCGCCTCGTGCTCGACCATCTGGCGGCGCAAGGCAGCCGGGCGTTGCGTGTTTGAACTGAATTCATCATCCAGCGATGCTTTGTCGGCTATTTTATCGCCGTAAAGCAACAAAAATGCTATTCTTGCGTCTGTAAAAGTAGCTTACCCAACAAACCAAATTAGTAGATTCACACGGAGTTATTCATGGCTGATCCAAAGATGCGTTTTCTGGTTGTTGACGATTTCTCGACGATGCGCCGCATTGTCCGGAATCTGTTGAAAGAACTGGGTTATGCCAACGTCGACGAAGCGGAAGATGGCGTCATGGCGCTGGCGAAACTGCGCAGTGAAACGTTCGATTTCGTCGTGTCCGACTGGAACATGCCGAATATGGACGGCCTGACCATGCTGCAGAACATTCGCGCCGATCCGGCACTGGCCAAGCTGCCGGTGCTGATGGTGACCGCCGAAGCGAAGAAAGAAAACATTATCGCCGCAGCACAGGCGGGCGCCAGCGGTTACGTCGTCAAGCCATTCACGGCCGCGACGCTCGACGAAAAGCTGAACAAGATCTTCGAGAAACTGGACAAAGCCGGAGCCTGAAATGGTTGAGCAGAACAGCGCGCCTGTTGCCGGCGCGGCGTCGCACGACGAGGTGCTGAGCCGGATCGGCCACATGACCCGCGCGCTGCACGAGAACTTGCGCGGGCTGGGGCTCGACAAGCTGATCGAAAAGGCCGCGAGCGACATTCCCGACGCCCGCGACCGGCTCGACTACGTGGCGCGCCTGTCCGAACAGGCCGCCAAGAAAGTGCTGGACGCAACCGACGCCGCCGGCCCGCTGCAGGATGGCATCGAAACACGCTCGGCCGACCTCAAGGCAGGTTGGCAGGCCTTGCTCGATGCCGATGCAAGCGCGACCACCGATGCGCAGTGGCGCGAACTGGCCCGGCGCACCATTGCCGGCCTGGACGAGTCACGCGCGGGGGCCATTGCCACCCGTGGCGAGTTGATGAACATCATGATGGCCCAGGATTTCCAGGACCTCACCGGTCAAGTGATTGGCCGCATCACGGGCATCGCCCAGAACCTGGAAAAACAACTGGTCCAGGTCCTGATCGATTTCGCGCCGAGCGAGTTCAAGCGCGAAACCGACAATGGTCTGATGAACGGTCCGCAAATCAAGCCGCTTGGCACCGAAGTCGTGGCAAACCAGGGGCAGGTCGATGATCTGCTCGATAGTCTCGGGTTCTAAGCTTGCGCCGAGCAATTTAAAACGGCGCCCCTAATGCATCGCACCAATTTCATCGTCCGTGAACCGCTGCTCGATCCCCGCCAGCGCGTTCTCGGTTACGAGCTGTCATGGCAACAGCACGACGGCCGTGTCCCGACCGACCTCGATCTCGAGGGCCTGGTCGGCTTTGTCGCCGAGCACGTCAACCATGAAGACCATGGCTGGCTACTGCGCGACAAGATCCTGTTCCTGGACGCCGTGCCAGCCATGCTATCGACCGACGCGCTGCATGCATTGCCGCCGGAACACACCGTCCTCACCTTCGATATCCGCCAGTTGACCGACCTCGACGTGCGCTCGGCCGTGCAAGCCGTGCGCGCTGGCGGCGTGGGCGTGGCCATCCGCGGTTGCGACCTCACGCTGCTCGGGCGCAACCTGTCGCCGTACGCTTCGCACGTCGAAGTGCGCTTCACTGGCGTCGACGTGGCCGATCAGGCGCGCACTTACGCCAGCGCCAAGCATTCGGCGCTGCGCATGGTCGGGCGCCCGGTGGGCACCTGGGCTGACTTCGACGCCTGCGCCGCGCTCGGGCTCGACGCCTTCGTCGGCAAGCTGCACCTGACCCCGCGGCCCGGCAATCCGGTCAAGGCCCTGAACCCCAGCCAGCAAGTCATCCTGCAATTGATGCAGATGGTGCAGGCCAATGACGACGTGCCCAAGCTCGAAAGCGTGCTCAAGCGCGATCCGGCGCTGACCTACAAGCTGCTGCGCTATATCAATACCGCGGGCTTCGGCGCCGGGCGCGAAGTGCAATCGCTGCGCCAGGCCATCGCGTTGCTGGGCTATGCGCCGCTGTATCGCTGGCTGGTGCTGCTGCTGGCCACGGCCAGTGCCAGCGGTTACTCGCCGGTGCTGATGGAAACAGCGGTCGTGCGCGGGCGCCTTGCCGAATTGCTCGGGCAAAAAGCCCTGGGCAAGGGTGCCGCCGAGCACCTGTTCGTGGCCGGCATGTTTTCGCTCCTCGATCGCCTGCTGGGCCTGAGCATGCAGGAGGTGCTTGACACGATCCAGTTGCCCGACGAAGTCGTCAAGGCCTTGACGAAGCGCGAGGGCAGCTACGGGCCGTACCTGGCGCTGGCCGAGGCGTGCGAACTCAATTCGAACCTGGTGGCGTCGCTGGCGGCGACGCTGGCGCTGTCGCCGTCCGAGGTCAACGCCGCGCATCTGTCGGCGCTGGCCTGGGCCCAGAGCGTGGGCCTGGACGGCTGAGCGGCGGGCGCTCAGCGCCGCAGCGCGCGCCGCTCTTCCCGGCCTGCCGTCACGAAGCGTCCGAGCGTTTGCTGCATCTGCATCGAGATGCTGGCGAAGCTGCAGCCGATCTGCACCTGTTCGCCCAGTAAATAGGTACGAAAAGGGCGCAGCAGCCGCACTTCGAGGTCGGCGACGATCACCAGCGCTGGCCCCAGTTCCAGCCGCACACCCACCAGTTTTTTCCCCACGTGCAGCCCGAAGCACTCTTCGGGCGTGGCGCGCATCCCGACGCCGCCTTCCGAGAAATCATAAAGCGGCAATTCGTACTGCTTGCCGCCAGCACCGAAGCTAGCCATGAAATTGCCGCCGACCGGTGTTTCGACGCGCCGCGCCGATCTCCGGTTGAGGACCAGGCAGGCGTCCGGAAAGGTGGCTGGCACCAGGTGCGGCTCGCCAACGGCGGTATCCCAGTTACTGTCGAGCTCGAATTGCAGCTTGGCGTTGCCGGCGATCGATGCAACCACGGTCGCATGGCCGGCAGGGGGCGGGGTGCTGCCCGTGAAGTCGAGGACAAAATGCGGCAGTTCCGGATCGACCGAGGCGATCCGCGCCAGGATCGGCCCGGCATCGCCGGCATCGCCGGCATCGCCGGCATCGCGGGCATACAGCGTCAACGCGTCGCCGCGCAGCGAGAGGGTGGTCAAGGCTTCGCCGATGTCGAACGGATCGCACATCTGGTGCGGCGCAGCGTTGCCCGGGATGCGGGTGACCGCATCGGCGGGTTTGGGCGGGCCCTTGCGGGCAAGTGCAACGGAGACATTCACGGCGGGTTCCTGGGCGTGATGATGAGATGCTGCTGCCCGGAAGTATAACGTTGTTTGTAACCTTGTTGCAAATAGGAAATCAATCGTATATGTTTGTTATCGATCAAATTTCCAGATTATCGATCAGGCGCGTGTTGCCCAGCTTGGCTGCGGCAAGCACCACCAGCGGCGCGCCGCCGGCCAGGTCGCTTGATGCCGGCGCCTGCAGGTCGCTGCGCTTGCGCACCGAGATATAGTCGGGCTTCCAGCCCCGCTCGGCCAGCGCGGCCATGGCGCGCGCCTCGACCTGCGCGATATCATGGTCGCCCGCGCGCACGCTGGCGGCCACCGCGTTCAGGTGCTGGTACAGCGCCGGTGCTTCGGCACGTTCCGCGTTCGACAGATAGCCGTTGCGCGACGACAGTGCCAGGCCGTCTTCGGCGCGGTACGTTTCGGCGCCGATGATTTCGGTGGGCATTGCGAACTGGCGCGCCATGTTCCGCACGATCATGAGCTGCTGATAATCCTTCTTGCCGAACACGGCCACGCGCGGCTGCACGCACGAGAACAGCTTGGTGACGACCGTGCACACGCCCTCGAAGAAGCCGGGACGGAACTCGCCTTCCAGCGTACTGCCCAAGCCATCGGGCGGGCGCACGCGGTACTCTTGCGGCTCCGGGTACAGGTCTTTCTCGGTCGGCGCGAACAGCACGTACACACCTTCTTTTTCCAGCTTGGCCACGTCTTCCTGGAACGTGCGCGGATACTTGTCGAAGTCTTCGTTCGGACCGAATTGCAGGCGGTTGACGAAGATCGAGGCGACCACCGGGTCGCCGTGACGGCGGGCCAGGCGCATCAGCGACAGGTGGCCTTCGTGCAGATTGCCCATCGTCGGCACGAACGCCGTGCGCAGTTGGCCGCTGAGCTGGTCGCGCAGTTCGTCAATGGAAGAGATGATTTTCATGATTGGATAGCGAGAAAAGAGGCCGGCATCAAGCCGGCGAATAGGCCAGGCGCACGTAAATCGGTGCGAACGGTTCGGCCTGTGTAATTTCAATCAGGGTTTCTTTGGCCAGCTCGAGCATGGCCACGAAGTGGACGACCACGATCGGCACGGTATGCTGGCCCGCGAACAGGTCGCCGAATTCGACGAAGCGTTGCGATTGCAATGCGCGCAGGATGGCCGACATATGCTCGCGCACCGACAGTTCCTGGCGCCCGATCCGGTGATGCTGGGTCAGCTTGGCGCGGCGCAGCACGTCGAGCCAGGCGCGCTGCAAGTCCCATGGATCGACGTCTGGCAGCGGCTGGACCAGGCCCTGTTCGACGAACAGCTCGGGCCGGACAAAGTCACGGCCTTCTTGCGGCACATTGCCCAGTGCGACGGCGGCGGTCTTGATCTGCTCGTAATCAAGCAGGCGCCGCACGAGTTCCGCGCGCGGGTCGCCCGCGTCGTCGATCAATTCATCCTGGCGCTTTGGCAACAGCATGCGTGACTTGATCTCGATCAGCATCGCCGCCATCAACAGGTATTCTGCGGCCAGTTCGAGATTGCTCTTGCGGATCTGCTCGACGTACACGAGGTATTGCAGGGTGACCTGCGCCATCGGGATATCGAGAATATTGAAGTTTTGCCGGCGGATCAGGTACAGCAGCAGATCGAGCGGGCCTTCAAAGGCATCGAGAAAGATCTCGAGCGCATCAGGCGGGATATACAGGTCGTTCGGCAAGCGCGTGAGCGGTTCGCCGTACAGGCGCGCCAGGGTGGCGTCGACCGGCGCAGGATGCGGTATTTCCATGGCGGGCTGAACAGGCACGTCGTGCCCGTCAGCCGCCCCGTCGGGCATCATGCGCGCGTCCGTCCTCAGACCTTGTTCTGGTACGGATAGGCTTGCTGGCGCAGGCGCGACTCTTCGGTGCGCGCCTGTTCGTCGAGCGAGACCGGGGACTTGTCCCACAGCAGCGCGCGGCCGGCCACCTGGCCTGCATCCATTTCAGGGTGCTGTTTCTTCAGTTCCGAGATGAACTTGGTGTGCTCGGATTCGTAGTTCACGTGTTTTTTCGAGAAGATCATGATGGGCTTCGTGGGTGCGGTGGGTGCTATGGGATAAGCGGCTTGAAGACGCCGGCGTCGGGGCAGATTCTTGTACCCCGCGCCGATGGCGTCAAGTGTTACTTGTGCAGCGCGTTCAGCTGGCGCGCGATGATGTCGTGGCTCAGCCACAGCACCGGGGCGATTTTTTCCGACGCGCCATGGAACATCAACGGGCCGGCGCCTTCCAGGACCAGGCTCGACAGGTGGTCGGTGACCAGGGCCTTCTTGTCCTTGTGCAGTGCCGTGATCGCCTCTGACGTGCCGATCATCACGTCGGCGAGGGCCGGCGTGTTGTCCATCGGCCAGGCTTCGAAGTTGCGGAACTCGGCGCTGGTGGCGTCGTTGTTATAGCCCTCGATGGTGTCGAGCAACTGTTGCAGCGACGTGCCTTCGCCCAGCAATTCTTCGCAGATGCGCCATTGCTCATCGGCCCAGGCGCCGCCGCCTTCGCGCTTGAGCGCCACCAGCAGCGGGAACAGCGACAGTTCCACGCCAACAAAAATGTCCGACGAATTCGTGCGAATTTCAGGGCAATTGAACACGGTGGCGGTAATGCCGCCTTTCCAGGCCGCTTCTGCTACCGACTCCAGGCGCATCTTGGCATAGCCCTGCGTGTAGTTGGTATAGGTCTGCCAGTGGTAGTCGCCGCCGATCAGGATCTCGGTACCGTGGTAGCCGTAGGCCGTGTAGCGCACTTCGCCGCCGGCTTGCGTGACGCGGTCGCGGATGGTGGCGGAGGCGTCGATCAGGTATTTGAGCGTGTTGGCCGAGACTTCATCGAAGTTCATCAGGATCAATTTGCCCAGGTCGCTGTCGAGCAGGGCGCGCGAGGACATGAAACGCTCGCCGCGGCCTTTGTAGATGCGATTGGCAATGGCCAAGAAGGCCTTGATCTTCGGAATGCCGCCGGCCATCGTGTGGGCGAAGAAGACATTCGCGCCCTGCGGCACCAGCTTGTCGATTTCAGCCATCACCGTGGCGGCCGAGGTCGTGAAGCGGCGCACGCCGGCTTCGCGGCAGCGCTCGATGTGCGCCCAGTCCAGCTTTTCTTCTTGCCATGTCTTCAGCGTGATTCCGGACAGCATCTCGGTCGGGTTCTTTTCGCCATCCGGCGCGTCCATGTCGAAGCCGGCCATCAGCGGCACGTTGATGATGCGGCCACCCAGTTTTTCTTCGGCTTCGGCCAGTTCGGCAGCATCGAGTGCGCGCAGGGCGCCGGTCTCGTCACGGCGGCCCACGGTGATGCCGACGATCGTCATGCCGGCGGCGCGCGCTTCGTCGATCAGGCCATTCACGTAGCCACGGCCGAACAGTTCGCCGAACAGGACGAACACGTCGCCTTTGCGGAACACGTTGGCGGTCGGGATATGGCGCAGGGGAGTCAAATCGGTCATAGTTCTTGGCTACCTATCAAAAGAGTTTGTAGGGGCGTCTTGTCATAGTTTAAACATGGCATTGTACACCCGGTACCGGCCCCGAAAATCGCGTTCCGGGCCGTGCGGCGGCTGGCGTTCGGCCACGTCAACGTGGTACGCGAAGCCAGCGCCGGCGTGGAAAATCAGCGGATGCGCATGCCTGGCGTGGCGCCCGGCATCGGGTCGAGCAGGTACAGACCCGGATTGGTTTTTTCGTCGGCGGCGGATGCGCACAGCACCATGCCTTCCGAAATCCCGAACTTCATCTTGCGCGGGGCCAGGTTGGCCACCAGCACCGTCAGCTTGCCGATCAGGTCTTCCGGCTGGTGCGCCGACTTGATGCCCGAGAACACATTGCGGTGACGGCCTTCGCCCACGTCGAGCGTCAGGCGCAACAGCTTGGTCGAGCCTTCGACGTGTTCGCAATTGACGATTTTTGCCACACGCAGGTCGATCTTGGTGAAGTCGTCGATCGTGATGTCCGGGGCCAGGGCCTCGATGTCACTCTCGCCGCCAGCCTCGGTGGCCGGCGCTTGCGCTGTCGCAGCGACTGGCGTCGCGACAGGAACTGGCGCGGCGGCCGGCTTGTCGAACAGGTTCTCGACCATCTTGGCATCGACGCGCTGCATCAGGTGCGTGTAGGTGCCGATGGTGCGGCCGAGCATCGATTCGTAGACGGCGGCGCCGTGCGTGTCGGCCCAGCTCAGTTCGGCGTCGCCCAAAAATTCGGCGACGCGCGCGGCCACTTGCGGCAGCACCGGTTGCAGCATGATCGTCAGTTGGCGGAACAAGATCAGCGCGGTGGTGCACACGTCGTGCAGTTCAGCGGTTTTGGCTTCGTCCTTGGCCAGGATCCATGGCTTGTGCTCGTCGACGTACTGGTTGATGACGTCGGCGATTTCCATGATTTCGCGCAGCGCGCGGCCGTACTCGCGCGCCTCGAAGCTGGCAGCCACCGAGGCCTGGCGCTCGGCGCCATCGTGCATCAGCGCCTTGCAGATCCAGTCGCGGCCCAGCGGCGAGACACTGTCGGCCAGCTTGCCGTCAAAACGCTTGGCAATGAAGCCGGCGCAGCGGCTGGCGATATTCACGTACTTGCCGATCAGGTCGCTGTTCACGCGGGCCACGAAGTCGTCGCCATTGAAGTCGAGGTCTTCGACCCTGGCATTGAGCTTGAAGGCCAGGTAGTAGCGCAGCCACTCCGGGTTCATGCCCAGTTCGAGGTAGCGCAGCGGCGAAATGCCGGTGCCGCGCGACTTGGACATTTTTTCATTGTTCACCGTCAGGTGACCGTGCACGGCGACCTTCAGGTTGTCGATGATCGGGTGGCCAGAGAAATTGAGCATCGCCGGCCAGAACAGCAGGTGGAACGACACGATGTCCTTGCCGATGAAGTGCAATTGCTCGGCGGCAGGGTCGTTCAGGAACGCTTCGACATCGAGGCCCTGCTTGTCGAAGTAGTTCTTGAGGCTGGCCAGGTAGCCGACCGGCGCGTCCAGCCATACATAGAAGAACTTGCCCGGTGCATCGGGAATCGGGATGCCGAAGTAGGGCGCGTCGCGCGAGATGTCCCAGTCGGCCAGCTTTTCGCCGGACTCGCCCAGCCATTCCGAGACCTTGTTGACCATTTCTGGCTGCAAGCGGCCCGGGGTGTTCAGCCATTGTTTGAGGAACGTGAAGCAGCGCGGGTCCGACAGCTTGAAGAAGTATTGTTCCGACGGCTTGAGTACGGGCGTGGAACCGGTGAACACCGAGAACGGGTTGATCAGTTCGGTCGGCTGGTAGGCGGCGCCGCAGACTTCGCAGTTGTCGCCGTACTGGTCCTTGGCGTGGCACACCGGGCATTCGCCCTTGATGTTGCGGTCGGCCAGGAACATGCCCTTGACCGGATCGTAGAAACGGTCGACGGTCTTGGTGACGATCAGGCCGGCGTCGCGCAGCTTGCGGTAGATGCCTTGCGAGAGTTCGACGTTTTCCGGCGAATCGGTCGAGTACCAGTTGTCGAAGGCGATATGGAAGCCATCGAGGTATTGGGCGCGGCCGGCGGCGATCTTGGCCACGAATTCCTGCGGCGTGATGTTTTCTTTTTCGGCCGCGATCATGATCGGGGTGCCGTGGGTATCGTCGGCGCAGACGAAATGCACTTCGCGTTTCTGGCCGCCCTGCGCATTGCCTTCGCGCTGCATTCGCTGGAAGCGGACCCAGATGTCGGCCTGGATGTACTCCATCATGTGGCCGATATGGAAGGCAGCGTTGGCGTAGGGCAGTGCGGTGGTGACGAACAGCTTGCGGGTCATGGTTGAAACGCTTCGGTTATATGAAAAGAAGCATTTTACCAGCGGATGGCCCTGTGCGCGCAGGGGGTATTCGGGGTGGTTTGCAACCAACAGGCTGGCCGCCCAGCCGTTTTAGGCTACACTTCGCCCCAATATTAATCGGAGAACACCCGGAGAGCACCATGAGCATTACTGACAACGACATCAAGACTGCATTGGCAGGCGTGATCGACCCGAATACGGGCAAGGATTTCATCACCACCAAGTCGATCAAGAATATCAATATTGACAACGGCCAGGTCACGTTCGAGCTGGAGCTGGGCTACCCGGCCGCCAGCCAGGTCGAGATGCTGCGCCAGATGGCCGCCGGCGCCGTATTGGCCCTGCCGGGCGTCGAAGGCGTGGCCATTCGCGCCTACAGCAAGATCGTTTCGCATACGGTCCAGCGCGGCATGAAGGTCATGCCGAACGTGAAGAACATCATCGCCGTCGCCTCGGGCAAGGGCGGCGTTGGTAAATCGACCACGGCCGTGAACCTGGCCCTGGCGCTGCACGCCGAAGGCGCCAGCGTCGGCATCCTCGACGCCGACATCTATGGCCCGTCGCAGCCGATGATGCTGGGCGTGAGCGGTCGCCCGCTGACCAATGACGGCAAGAGCATGGAGCCGCTGGAAAACCACGGCATCCAGGTGTCGTCGGTCGGCTTCATGATCGATCCCGACGAGCCGATGGTGTGGCGCGGCCCAATGGCCAGCGGCGCGTTGCAGCAGCTGCTCGAGCAGACCAACTGGCGCGACCTCGATTACCTGATCGTCGACATGCCGCCAGGCACCGGCGACATCCAGTTGACGCTGTCGCAGAAAGTGCCTGTCACGGGCGCCGTGATCGTCACCACGCCGCAAGATATCGCACTGCTCGACGCGCGCAAGGGCCTGAAAATGTTCGAGAAGGTCGGCATCCCGATCCTGGGCGTGGTCGAGAACATGAGCACCCACACCTGCACCAATTGCGGCCACACTGAAGCAATCTTCGGTCATGGCGGCGGCGAGAAAATGTGCGCCGACTTCGGCATCGACTTTTTGGGTGCGCTGCCGCTGACCATGTCGATCCGCGAGCAGGCCGATGCGGGCCGCCCGACCGTGGTCGCCGATCCGGATGGCGCCGTCGCCGCGGTGTACAAGCAGATCGCGCGCAAGGTGGCGATCAAGATCGCCGACAAGGCCAAGGACATGAGCAGCAAATTCCCGAGCATCGTCGTCAAGAACGACTAAAGCCAGCTTGCCCGGGCGCCACGCCCAGGCATATTTTTTAGCGCCCGCACGCAACCCTGTTGCGCGCGGGCGTCGTTCATTTCGCATCCCGAAACCGTGTGAGCGTGTCAGTAATTTCCTGCTGACAATCTGTTTGAAAATAAACTCGCCCGGAAACTCCCTACCTACACTTTCAGATTGAGCGCCCGGTATCGCCGTGGCGGGCACGTCTGGAATGGGATTTTTCGATGAGCGACAACACGCTTCGCTGGACCGGTTGCTGCCTGGGCATTGCGCGCCGCGTCGTCCCGGCAGCTTTGCAGCAGGACGCCGCACAGGGCGCGCGCGCCACCAGTGTGGTCAACGCCGCCGTCTGCGCCGGCACCGCCGGGCCGCTGTACGCGCTGGCGTACTGGGCGCTCGGCCTGCACATGGCGGCGCTGGAAGTCCTGCTGTGCAGTGCCTTGATGCTGGCCGCGCTACCGGTACTGCGCGTGAGCGGCAGCGCGATCGCGGCGCGTGACGCGTTCCTGTGCGCGCTGTTCTTCAATTTCAGCTGGCTCAGCTGGCACCTGGGCGGGATCGTCTCGCCAACCGTCAGCTGGCTCATCACCGGTCCGGGCCGCGGCGAGCGGCGCCGACGCCCCCGCGCAGCCGTTGAGCGAACGCCTGGCGCTCAAGAATGGCTTGCGCGATGCGCTGATCCAGGGCCAGCTGTTCATCGAGTACCAGCCCCAGGTCGAGCTGCACGACCGGCGCGTGACGGGCGTCGAAGCGCTGCTGCGCTGGCAGCATCCCGTGTATGGCCGCATCGACCCGGGCCGCTTCATTCCGCTGGCCGAAGAAACGGGAATGATCGTGCCGATCGGTGAATGGGTGCTGCGCTGCGCCTGCCTGCAGAACCGCGCCTGGTGCGCCGCGGGCCTGCCGCCGGTCAAGACAGCGGTGAACCTGTCGGCGCGCCAGATCAAGGAGCCCGGCATGGCCGGCCGCATGCTGGCGATCCTGGCTGAAACGGACATGCCGCCGGCGCTGCTGGAATTGGAAATCACCGAAGGCATCCCGATCGAAGACATGACGGCGAACTGCGCCCCGATTCACCAGCTGCGCCGCGCCGGTGTGTTGATCTCGATCGACGACTTCGGCACCGGCTATTCGAGCCTGAATTATTTGTGCGAGCTGCCGGTCGACATCCTCAAGCTCGACGGCTTGTTCGTGCGCCGCCTGGGCGCGCCCGGAGGGCGTGCGCGCGCCTATGCCATCGCCGACAGCATCGTGGCGATGGCGCATCGCCTCGGCCTGACCGTGATCGCCGAATCGGTCGAGACGAGCGAGCAGCTCGGCGACCTGTGCGCGATGGGCTGCGACGCCGCCCAAGGCCATCTGTTCGACCGGCCGCTGGCGCCGGAGCTGGTGGCGGCACTGCTGGCGCGCGAGCAGGCCCCTGATGCGCCGGGGCCGCGCCTGGCGTTGCCGTTTTCGGTAGCGCCCGAGACATCCTCAATCCCGCCGGCCGCGCCGTCCGCCACGCTGCCGGCGTGACGCTCCCGGCCAGCCACCTTTCCGGTTTTTTTCCGCCATCACCGACCTGCCCAGGAGCATGCCGTGCACAATGAATCCATCCCCTTCGATCCAGCACGCGACCCGATCGCCCTTGGCATGTCCGGCGCGCTCGATGGCAACGTCGCCCGCTTCGCGCAGCCGCGCGGCCCCGACCTGCTGCGCCGCAGCGGCGCGCTCGACGCCTGGGTGACGCTGCGCATGCGTCACGGCGTCTGGCCGTACGCGCGCGTGCCGGAAGGCGCGCCGGGGCCGGTGGCCGAGGTAGCCGAGCACAATGGCCAGGCCACGCGCGGCATCAATTTCGCCTCCCACGATTATCTGTCGCTGGCCGCCCACCCGGCCGTGCACGAGGCGGCCCGTCGCGCGCTGTGCGACGCCGGCCCGCACAGCGCCGGCTCCGCCGTCTTGCTGGGCAATACGGGGCATTCGCAAGTGCTCGAAGCGGCGCTCGGCGCGCTTCTCGGCCTGGAACAGGTGGTGTTGTTCCCGACCGGCTGGGCCGCCGCCTTCGGCGCCATCACGGCGCTGGTGCACGGGGCCGACCATATCGTGATCGACACCCTGGCCCACGCCTCGCTGCGCCAGGGTGCGGCCGCGGCCACGCGCAACGTGCTGGTGCACCGCCATCTCGACTGCGACCACGTGCGCGAGCAGCTCGCCCGCATCCGCGCGGCCGACGTGGTCAATGGCATCCTGGTCGTGACCGAAGGGCTGTTCAGCATGGATGCCGACAGTCCCGACCTGCCGCTGCTGCAGCACCTGTGCCGCGAATACCGCGCCACGTTGCTGGTGGACGTCGCGCACGATCTCGGCGCGCTGGGCCCGGGCGGCGGCGGGGTGATGGCCAGCCAGGGCATGACGGGGCGGATCGACATCGTGATGGGCAGCTTGTCCAAGACCTTCGCCACGAATGGCGGTTTTGTCGCCTGCGCCGAACGGTCGGCGCGGCGCCAGTTGCAACTGTTCGCCGGACCGCACATGTTTTCCAGTGCGCTCTCGCCGGTGCAGGCGGCGGTGGCCACGGCGAGCCTGGGCATCGCCACCTCGGCCGTGGGCGACGCCTTGCGCGCCGACCTGCTGCGCAATGCCGTGGAACTGCGCGCGCTGCTGGGGGCAGCCGGCCTGCATTGCCTGGGCGGGCCATCACCGATCGTGTCCGTCTGGACCGGCTCGGAAGCCTCGGCGCGCGTGGCCGGCATGCTGCTCGCGCAAGAAGGCGTGTTCGTCAACCCGGTGGAATTTCCTGGCGTGCCGCTGGGCGCCGCGCGCCTGCGCCTGCAACTGATGGCGCAGCACGCATCTGGCCAGTTGCGGCGCGGCGCGCGCCTGGTGGCCGACGCCTGTACCCGTGCCGGGGCCGGGCGGCCGGCCCGCGCCATGGGCCAGGAGCGTCATCGTGGCTGAGGGTGAGCCGCAGCAGTACCGCAGCCAACCATTGACCCCCACGCGCTGGCCTTCATCCAGTACACGTCAGGCTCGACGCGGACGCCGCGCGGGGGGGGGGAGAGGCCAGTCATGCCAATCCGGCAGCCAACGTGGTGGCGATCGAGGCCGCGTCCGGCCTCGATGCAGCCAGCGTGATGGTCAGCTGGCTGCCGCCGTTTCACGACATGGGCCTGGTCGGCAGCATCGTGGCCCCGGCGGCGGTGGGTTTTCGTTCGGCGCTGATAGCCTGGCGGGCGCCGGAACAGGGCGACTGCCCGCCCGATGCGCCCGGCGTTGGACTGCTGCTGGCCCACGATACGCGGATGCTGGTGCGGCGCTGCCTGTTGTACGGCTTGCAGGATGCGGGTCTCGAGACGCTGGACGATGATCAGGCGTTTGCCGACGCCGGCCTCGACTCGTTGTCGGCGATGCCCGTAACGCTGGAATTCGAGCGCCAGCCTGGCCTGACGATCAATTCGGCACTTCTCCATGAATATCAAACGGTGGCGACGCTGGCGGCGTATCTCGATGCGCGTCGGGTCGGCGCCGCCGCTGCTGCGGGCGCGGCGCCAGGCTGACCGGTGGTGCTGGCCGGCCGGGCATCGGGGTAGAATACGCCTTTTACCTGATTGCTTCCGCCATGACCGTCCGCACCCGTTTTGCTCCCAGCCCGACCGGCTACCTCCACGTCGGCGGCGCGCGCACCGCGCTGTATTCGTGGGCCTACGCCCGCCACTTCGGCGGCACCTTCATCCTGCGCATCGAAGACACCGATCTCGAACGCTCGACGCCGGAAGCCGTGCAAGCCATTCTCGAAGGCATGAAGTGGCTGGGCCTGGAGCACGATGAAGGCCCGTTCTACCAGATGCAGCGCATGGACCGCTACCGCGAAGTGGTCGCCGGCATGCTCGAGGCCGGCACCGCCTACCTGTGTTACTGCGCGCCCGACGAAGTCGAGGCGATGCGCGAGCGCATGCGCGCGGCCGGCGAAAAACCGCGCTACGACGGTACCTGGCGTCCGGAAGCCGGCAAGACCTTGCCGGCCGTGCCGGAAGGCGTCAAGCCGGTAGTGCGCTTCAAGAATCCACTTGATGGCGAAGTAACGTGGACCGACGTGGTCAAGGGCACGATCACGATCGGCAACAAGGAGCTCGACGACCTGGTCATCGCGCGCCCGGACGGCACGCCGACCTATAACTTCTGCGTCGCGGTCGACGACTGGGACATGAAGATCACCCACGTGCTGCGCGGCGACGATCACGTCAACAACACGCCGCGCCAGATCAATATCCTGCGCGCGCTCGGCGCCGAGCTGCCGCTGTACGGCCACCTGCCGATGATCCTGGGCACCGATGGCGCCAAGCTGTCCAAGCGCCATGGCGCCGTGAGCGTCATGGATTATCCGGAACAAGGCTATCTGCCGGAGGCGATGCTGAATTACCTGGCGCGCCTGGGCTGGAGTCATGGCGACGACGAAGTGTTCTCGATGGCGCAGTTCACCGAGTGGTTCAACCTGGAACACCTGACTGCCTCGGCGGCCCAGTTCAATCCTGAAAAACTCAACTGGCTGAACAACCACTACATCAAGGCGGCTGACAACGAACGCCTGGCTGCGCTGGCGAAGCCGAAGCTGGAATGCGACGGCGCCCGCTTCGATGGCGCGCCAGCCCTGCCGACCGTGCTGGGCCTGATGAAAGAACGCGCCAACACGATCAACGAGCTGGCCGATTCGGCCATGCTGTTCTACCGCGATCCGCAGCCGGACGCCGAGCAGCTGGCGCTGCACCTGACCGAAGCCGTGCGCGCGGCGCTGGCGCTGTTTGCCGAACGCTGCGCCACGGTGGAGTGGAACAAGGCGGCGCTGGCAGCCATGATCAAGGAAGTGCTGGCCGCCCACAGCCTCAAGATGCCGCAACTGGCCATGCCGCTGCGCCTGCTGTTGACGGGCCAGTTGCAAACGCCGGCGATCGATGTGGTGTGCGAGCTGTTTGGCCGCGACGTCGTGCTGGAGCGCGTGCAGAAGGGGCTGTAACACGGCAGGGTGGACACCCTGTTGCAACGTCTCAAAACGTTGTTTGCGAAATGCAAGGGTGTCCTATATAATGCTCGCACTTCAGCGCTGCGGGGGTATAGCTCAGCTGGGAGAGCGCTTGCATGGCATGCAAGAGGTCAGCGGTTCGATCCCGCTTACCTCCACCAACTCTGAAGTGTGGCAGTGGTTTTGTCGCAGTAATGTGAAGCAGTAAAATAGTAGTTGCAAGTGCAGTAATCGGTTGTTCACGGTCCCCATCGTCTAGAGGCCTAGGACATCACCCTTTCACGGTGAGTACCGGGGTTCGAATCCCCGTGGGGACGCCA
>NZ_JBFMMP010000022.1:0-58792 GCF_040790145.1 Massilia aurea | reverse complement strand
CCCTCGTAAACCAATGCCTGCAACCCCTACTTCCTAAGTCAAGCAAATTATTCCGGACAGCAGTGCGCGAAGGCGGGGACCCAAGTCATTAGCGCAGACACTTAATCATCTCTAAGTGGTGCGTCATGAAACTTGGGTCCCCGCCTGCGCGGGGACGACGTTTGTAGGCCGACGAGCGAAACACGTCGGCGTCTCGCTACTATTTACTCGCCCTGCGAGCGTTGCGCATCCATGTGTTCACGCAGAACCTGGTTAATACGGGTCTGGTAACCAGGACCCGCGGCTTTGAACCATTCAAGCATATCCACATCCAGGCGGATCGTGACGATCTGTTTCACACCATTGCTGGCGACTTGAGGCTTCGACGATACTGCTGGCTCCGGGTAGCGGTCCATAGGCTGATCCCAATCCGGTTGATATTCTTTGTTCATGCGTTATCCCATCAATTCACGCCACTCGCAGTGGCTTGAGTCGATTGTCGTCTCGCCATGTAACGTAAAGATTGCTGCAAAGCCGCGAATTGTAACGCCATGTAACGCATGCGCCATTGCATACAAAAGGATACATACACGGGCCCGACTTTCAGCGATATCAATGGCTTGACGTATAATCACAGACCGCCCAACAGGCCGATTCCGCCCAGCCGCTCTCCTCGAAAGACGTCACCATGAACGCCCGCACCAACGCCATTTCCCCGATCGAAACCCAGCTGCGTGACATTCTCTCGCGCCGCATCATGATCCTGGATGGCGCGATGGGCACGATCATCCAGCAGTACAAACTCGATGAGGCGGCGTATCGCGGCGAGCGCTTCGCGACCTTCGCCGCGCCCGAGGGATCCGGCGCGCGCGAACTGTTCGTCAAGGGAAACAACGAGCTGCTCACGCTGACGCAGCCGCACATCATCCAGGAAATCCACGAGCGCTACCTGGCCGCCGGCGCCGATCTGCTCGAGACGAACACGTTCGGCGCGACCGGCGTGGCGCAGGACGACTATCACATGGCGCACCTGGCCTACGAGATGAACGTGCAGGCCGCCAGGCTGGCGCGCGCCGCGTGCGACAAGTACTCGACGCCAGACAAACCGCGCTTCGTCGCTGGCGCCCTGGGCCCGACGCCCAAGACCGCCTCAATCTCGCCCGACGTGAATGACCCGGCTGCGCGCAATGTGACATTCGACCAGCTGGTCGCGTCGTACCACGAGCAGGTCCGTGGCCTGGTCGACGGCGGCGCCGACCTGCTACTGGTCGAGACCATCTTCGATACCCTCAACTGCAAGGCGGCGCTGTTCGCGATCGACCTGTACTTCGACGAGCATCCCGCCGTGCCGCGCCTGCCGCTGATGATCTCGGGCACCGTGACCGACGCGTCGGGCCGCATCTTGTCGGGCCAGACCGTGCCGGCCTTCTGGAACTCTGTGCGCCACGCCAAGCCGCTGACCATCGGCCTCAATTGCGCACTGGGCGCAGCCCTGATGCGCCCTTACGCGCAAGAGCTGTCGACGATCGCCGACACCTTCGTCTGCATCTACCCGAACGCCGGCCTGCCCAATCCGATGAGCGACACGGGCTTTGACGAACTGCCCGAAGATACATCCGCGCTGCTGCGCGAATTTGCCGACGCGGGCTTCATCAATATCGCCGGCGGCTGCTGCGGCACGACGCCCGAGCATATCAACGCGATTGCGACCATCCTGGAGCAGCACACGCCACGCACGATTCCCGAGATCCCGGTGGCGATGCGCCTGTCGGGCCTCGAGCCGTTCACGATCGACGAGAGCTCGCTGTTCGTCAACGTCGGTGAACGCACCAACGTCACCGGCTCCAAAGCATTTGCGCGGATGATCCTCAACGAGCAGTTCGACGAGGCGCTGTCGGTCGCGCGCCAGCAAGTGGAAAACGGCGCCCAGGTCATCGACATCAATATGGACGAGGCGATGCTCGACTCGCAGGCGGCCATGACGCGCTTCTTGAACCTGATCGCATCGGAACCCGATATCTCGCGCGTGCCGGTGATGATCGACTCGTCGAAGTGGTCGGTGATCGAAGCGGGCCTGAAGTGCGTGCAGGGCAAGGCGATCGTCAACTCGATCTCGATGAAGGAAGGCGAAGAAGAATTCATTCGCCAGGCGGTCCTGTGCCGCCGCTACGGCGCGGCCGTGATCGTGATGGCGTTCGATGAACAGGGCCAGGCCGACACCTTCGCGCGCAAGACCGAGATCTGCGGGCGCGCCTATAAAGTGCTGACCGAGCAGGTGGGCTTCCCGCCCGAAGACATCATCTTTGATCCGAACATTTTCGCGATCGCCACCGGCATCGAAGAACACGACAACTACGCGAACGACTTCATTCAAGCGTGCCGGTGGATCCGCGATAACCTGCCGTACGCGAAGATCTCGGGCGGCGTGTCGAACGTCTCGTTCAGCTTCCGCGGCAACGACCCGGCACGCGAAGCGATCCACACCGTGTTCCTGTACCACGCGATCAAGGCGGGCCTGACGATGGGCATCGTCAACGCCGGCATGGTCGGCGTCTACGACAACCTTGCGCCAGAACTGCGCGAGCGCGTCGAAGACGTCGTGCTCAATCGCCGCAAGGATGCCACCGAACGCATGATCGAGATCGCCGGCACCCTGAAGGCCGGCGGCAACAAGCAGGAACAGAACCTCGAGTGGCGCGAAGCGACGGTCGAGAAGCGCCTGGCGCACGCGCTGGTGCACGGCATCACGCAGTGGATCGTCGAAGACACCGAAGAGATGCGCCAGCAGGTGCTGGCCGCGAACGGCCGCCCGATCCACGTGATCGAAGGCCCGCTGATGGATGGCATGAACATCGTCGGCGACCTGTTCGGCCAGGGCAAGATGTTCCTGCCGCAGGTGGTCAAGTCGGCGCGCGTGATGAAGCAGGCCGTGGCCCACCTGGTGCCGTTCATCGAAGAAGAAAAGGCGCTCGAAGAGGCGCGCACCGGCATCGTCTCCAAGCCGAAGGGCAAGATGGTGATCGCCACCGTCAAGGGCGACGTGCACGACATCGGCAAGAACATCGTCTCGGTGGTCATGCAGTGTAATAACTTCGAGATCGTCAACATGGGCGTGATGGTGCCGTGCGCCGACATCCTGGCGCGCGCGAAGGAAGAAAACGCCGACATGGTGGGCCTGTCGGGCCTGATCACGCCGTCGCTGGAAGAGATGGCGCACGTGGCGCGCGAGATGCAGCGCGACCCGTATTTCCGCGACCGCAAGATGCCGCTGCTGATCGGCGGCGCCACCACCAGCCGCGCACACACGGCGGTGAAGATCGCGCCGTTCTACGACGGCCCGGTGGTGTACGTGCCGGATGCATCGCGTTCGGTCTCGGTCGGCCAGTCGCTGGTGACAGATGACACGCGCGACGCCTACATCATCGAACTGGCGCAGGACTACGAACGGATTCGCATCCAGCACGCCAGCAAGAAGGCGCTGCCGATGCTCACGCTCGAGCAGGCCCGTGCCAACAAGGCGAAACTGACGTTCAAGCCAGTGAAGCCGAAGTTCATCGGCCGGCGCATCTTCAAGAACGTCGACCTGGGGCTGATCGCGCGCTACATCGACTGGGGCCCGTTCTTCCAGACCTGGGACCTGGCCGGCCCGTTCCCCGCCATCCTCACCGACAACGTGGTGGGCGACGCCGCGAGCAAGGTGTATGCCGAAGGCCAGGCGATGCTCAAGCGGATCATCGAGGGGCGCTGGCTGTCGGCCAACGGTGTCATCGCTCTGCTGCCGGCGAACACCGTGCATGACGACGACATCGACATCTACACCGACGAATCGCGCACGCAGGTCGCGCTGACCTGGCACGGCCTGCGCCAGCAGGGCGTCAAGCCGATGGTGGGTGGCGAGCAGCGCCCGAACCAGTGCATCGCCGACTTCATCGCGCCGAAAGACAGCGGCATCGCCGACTACATCGGCATGTTCGCCGTGACCGCGGGCCTGGGCATCGAGAAGCACGAACAGCGTTTCGAAGCGGCGCACGACGACTATTCGTCGATCATGCTCAAGTCGCTGGCCGACCGCCTGGCCGAGGCGTTTGCCGAATACCTGCACGAACGCGTGCGCACCGACCTGTGGGGTTACGCCGTCGGCGAAGACCTGAGCAATGAAGCCTTGATCGCCGAAAAATACCTCGGCATCCGCCCCGCCCCAGGCTACCCGGCCTGCCCGGAACACACGGTCAAGGCCAACATGTTCGCCACGCTGCAAGCAGAAGAAATCGGCATGCAGCTGACGGAATCGTACGCCATGTACCCGGGCGCCGCAGTATCCGGCTTCTACCTGGCCCACCCCGAATCGAAGTACTTCGTCGTAGGCAAGATCGGCAACGACCAGGTCGACGACATGGCCACCCGCCGCAACATGGACAAGCAGGAAGTCGAACGCCACCTCGCCCCCAACCTCTCTTGAATCCCAATTAGGGTCAGAGTCGAATTGTTGAGCAATTGCTCTGAAAAAGACCGATTCCAATTAGGGTCAGTGTCGAATTGTTGAGCAATTGTTCGCGCGGATGACGGTCTCTGCAACTCGCGGCTAGGCCAGTCGGAAAAGTTGTCAAACAATTCGACTCCGACCCCAATTGGAATTGTGGCGACCTGGAAAAGTTGTCAAACAATTCGACACTGACCCTAATTGGAATGCGGTTGTTTTGCGGGCGGCGTTGATGGGCTGATGCGCGAGTCTGGTAATGCAATCGGGCCGGCAGGTTGTCCTGGCGGCCCGGTCGTGTGACAGCGCTAGTGGGTCAGCGTCAGATCGCGTAGCGCACCACCTTGTCGCTCCACTCGAACGCCGCCACCTCGAGTTCGGCCAGGTCGTCGCCATCGAACGCCAGCGACTTCAGGCTCGCAAGCATATCGTCCGGCTGCTCGTCCATGCGCTCGATCGATTCGGCCAGCTTGAGCAGTTCGCCGAAGAAGCCCGTGCGGCTCAGCAGAGCGGCGCGCACTTCGTCGATTACGGGGATTTGTTCGACGATGTCGCGCATCGGGATGCAGAACAGCGTGTCCATCAGCGACATCATGCCGACCGTGAACGCGATCTCGGCGACGTTGCGCTGCGCCGGGCGCAGGCGCTGGGCCAGCAGTTCCATCAGGCGCGCGCGCGTCGTGGCCAGCATCAGGAGCGGGCTCTGGCTATGCCCGCGCACCTCGGGCTCGGCGAACAGCAGGATCTGCAGCCAGCGCTGCAACTGGCGCCGGCCCAGCAGCGTCAAGGCCTGGCTGATCGACTCGATGCGCCGCCCTGCCCCCACCGCCGGCGTGTTCACCAGGCGCAGCAGGTTCAGGCCGATCGTCACCTCGCGCTTGACCACTTGCTCGATCTCGGCATTGTCGGCATCCGACGTGATCAGGTTCATCAGATCGAGCACCGTCGTTTGCGACGGCGATAACTTGCGGCCCGCGATCACCGATGGCTTGGCAAAATAATAGCCTTGGAAATAGTCGAAGCCGACATCCAGGCAGGTACGGTATTCGGTGAGGTTCTCGACCTTCTCGGCCACCAGCCGCTTGCCGGTCGTGCGCAGGCGCGGCGCGAGCGAGAGCAGCGTGACGATCGGCAGCGCGCGCAGGTCCATCTTGACGAAGTCGACCACCGGCAGCAGGCGCGACAACGCGGCGCCGTGGGCAGAGGCCTCGGCGGCAAAGCGGAAACCGTGCGACGCCAGGTAAGTCATGCGGTCGATGACGTCGACATCGGGCTCGACCGAGCTGACGATTTCCAGCACCGTACGCTCGCGCGGCATGAATGCGAACATATCGCTCATCAAGGCGTCCTTGTCGACATTGATGAAGGCGGTGGCATCGCCAATCGCGCGCGGCAGGCCGAGCTGGGATGCATGGTGGATGACGCTGGCGCTGGCCGACAGGCCAGACTCGAACTCGGCCGGCCCCTGGGGGCTGCCCCGGAACAGCAACTCGTAGCCAAATAACGCCTGATTACGGTCCAGTACCGGCTGGCGAGCCAAGAAGAAATTGCGCATGCGCAGTGGCTGGGAAGCCTCGTCGAGGCGGGCGGGATCGGTCATGTCATTCTCAATGTCGCGGCAACTAAACTACTTTACCGCATCCAACCGGTACTGTGGTTTCCTACCATAAATTTTTTGCAGGAATGTTGGACAACAATCAGCACCCTCACGATGCCACCGCACCCTGCGGCAAGCCATCGACAAACACCTTCAGCTCGCCCGGCGCGAAATGGGTCCATTCCTCGTTCGTCGTCAGCGGCTCGGTCACGATGATGGCGACCCGGTCATTCGGCGTCGTCACCTGCGAAAAGTCGACCGACAGGTCTTCGTCCGACAGGCAGGCTGTCACGAACGGAAACTTGCGCACGACGTAGCACAGCTTGGTGGAGCAATGCGTGTACAGCGCCGTGCCATCGGACAGCATAATGTTGAAGGTGCCATGGGCGGCGATGCCGGGAATGATGCGCTCGAGCGCGCTCGTCAATGCTTCGCGCGTCGGGGCCGTGTCACCAAACTCGCGGCGCAGGCTTTGCAACAGGAAGCAAAACGCCAGCTCGCTGTCGGTCGTGCCGACGGGGCGAAACGCGCCATCGAGCACGGGTGCGAATTGTTTGAGGTCGCCGTTGTGGGCAAACACCCAATACCGGCCCCACAATTCGCGCACGAACGGATGACAATTTTCCAGCGCCACCTGGCCGACGGTGGCTTTGCGGATATGGGCAATGACGTTGGTGGACTTGATCGGGTAGCGCTTGATCAGCTCGGCGATCGGCGAGGCAATCGCTGCCTGGTGATCGACGAAGTGGCGCACGCCCGTACCTTCGAAGAACGCGATCCCCCAGCCATCATGGTGGGTATCGGTGCGGCCGCCGCGTTGGGCGAAGCCGGTAAAAGAGAAGACAATGTCAGTAGGGACATTGCAGTTCATTCCGAGTAACTGGCACATGGGCGCAGCTTACCACGCTACAGAAACAAGAGCGCCATCACCTTGCGTGGGGATGGCGCGGCAGGTACTTCCCAAACGGCTTAATGCAGCACCACCGGTTGGCTCATCAGGGTGTCGTACTCGCCCAGGAACTCGTCGATTTCTTCCATCGTCGGTTCGCTGGCGATCAGGTTGTTGACATCGCGCCGGAACGATTGCGCGAGTCGGCCGCCGATGAACGCCTCGCGCCGGCCGGCCTTGTCGACGATCTCGAAGCCACCAAAACGCAGCGCTTCGAGTTCACGGTCGACGCCGAATTCGACGACGCTGTACTGTTCACTGTTGTAGATCATGTTCATGTTGACTCCTTCGATCAGAAAGTTGGTGCCAACCTGCCGACTGGCGGCGAACGGCAGGCTGTTCACTTCGATAAAGAGGTGGGGCTGGCCAACTGGATTTCAAGTGAGCGCCCGGTTGAAGCTCAGGCGTTGACAGTGGAATCCAGGGCCAACAGCTGATCGTATGGCGGCGCTGCAAGCCACGATCTCAACTGATCAAGGTGTTCGCTGCTCGCCAGACCGATGAACAGGCGTCGAGGGCGTTGGCGTAGCAGACGATTCAATGTTACACGCAAAACCAGATTACCGTCGCAGCATAGACAACCGGGGGCGATGCGCATGACTTGCAGGCCGGGACCGGTTTCAAGCGGCATCGACGCCACGCCCAGGCCTTCGAGAATCACGGCGTCGAACGGGACGGCAGGCGCCGGCAAGCGGCTGAGAGGAGATGCCGATCCGTCACCAGGCAGGCCGGTGACGGATGATGATGAAGAATCGAACGGCGTCGCGAGAGCAGCCGCAATGGCCCCTTCGCGCGCCGCCGCAGTCGAACCAGTGACGAGGCTGGTGGCCGCGCGGGCCATCAGCCCCCTTTCTTGGCCAGCTTGCCCGGCTCGACGCCGAGCTGCTTGAGCTTGCGGTACAAGTGGGTGCGCTCCAGGCCCGTCTTTTCAGCCACGCGCGTCATGCTGCCGCCTTCGCGGCCCAGGTGGTGTTCAAAGTACATGCGCTCGAACGCGTCGCGTGCTTCGCGCAGCGGCAGGTCGAACGACAGCGTGTAGCCGGTGCCCTCGCCCTGCGACATCGCGTGCACGAGGCGCGCGCCATTGCCAAGGCCGGCGCCGACGCCCGGCTGCGCGTTGGGCGAGGCGAACATCGGCGCCGCTGCCGATGCCGGCGCGGCGCCACCCGCATCGAGCGCCATGTTCGGCACGCTCGGCGCGATCGGCCGCGGCGGCGCCATCGGCGCACGCGCAACTTCTTGGGCGCGGCTCAGGCCTTGCTGCACGGCCTTGAGCAGCTTTTGCAGCGCGATCGGTTTCTCGAGGAAGTTGAGCGCGCCGATGCGCGTTGCCTCGACTGCCGTATCGATGGTCGCATGACCGGACATCATGATGACCGGCATGGTCAACAGACCGTCGCGCTGCCATTCCTTGAGTAGCGTGACGCCATCGGTATCGGGCATCCAGATATCGAGCAGCACGAGATCGGGTGCACCGGCCGCGCGCGCCTCGCGCGCCTGCTGCGCGTTCTCGGCCAGGGTGATGGCATGACCTTCGTCACCGAGGATCTCGGACAACAGCTCCCGGATCCCCATTTCATCGTCAACTACCAGTATGTTTGCCATCTCTTCTACCTTCCTGATCTTCTCCCCGACATGTGTGCAATTTTATAAGTTTTTTGCACCGAAGGGGAGTTCGAAAAACCATTACGAGCGGAGCCACGATCGGCCGGGAAACGCACTGTACTGACAAACATGGCGCATCGCACCGCCACGCGACTCGATCGACGGAGTAACGCGCAGCCGGTAGTTCAGTTGTACTTAAGCCAAGCTTGCTTCTGGGGCTAACTTTAACAGCAAAATCGACACTGCTGCGCCAGTTCCATCGCTGCGATTGCCGACATCGATCCGGCCACCGTGTTCGTCGATGATTTTCTTCACCATCGGCAGGCCAAGACCGGTGCCGCGCGCCTTGGTCGTCACGTATGGCTCGAACGCGCGCGCCAGGATGCGCGGCGCGAAACCGGGCCCGTTGTCGACGATCGCCAGGCGCACCGCAGTGCCGGCCAGGCCGCCGGCGCCCATGTACTGGATCGCTTCGGTCGTGATGTCCACGCGCGGCGCCGGCGCATCGGGCCCGCGTTCGACCAGCGCATCCTGCGCGTTCTGCACCAGGTTGTGGATTACCTGGCGCAGCTGGGTCGCATCGCCCATCACGCGCGGCAGGTCGGGCGCCAGGCTGGCATGAATGATGTCGCTGCCGTCGTCGGCCAGGTACAGGCTCAGGATCTCGGCGATCAGGCCATTCAGGTCGAGCTGGTCGAGCGTTGCCGGCGGCGTGCGCGCATAGTCGCGGAAGTCGTCGACCATGCGCTTCATGGCATCGACCTGGTTGACGATGGTGGTGGTGCCGCGCTGGAGCAGGTCGGCCTGCGCTTGCGGCAGGTGCTCGGCCAGCTTCATCTGCATGCGCTCGGCCGCCAGCTGGATCGGCGTGAGCGGGTTCTTGATCTCGTGCGCCAGGCGGCGCGCCACTTCGCCCCAGGCCACCGAACGCTGTGCCGTGATGACGTCCGAGATATCGTCGAACACGACGATGAAGCCGCTGTCGGCGCCCACCGGCAGGCGCGAGCCGCGCGCCAGCAGCACGATGTCGTGCTCGTGCTCGTCGGCCGCACCGGTCTTGCGCTGGGCTTCGCGCGGGATCTCGATCTGCTGCTGCCAGTGCGCGCGCTTGCGGCGTTCGGCCGCCACGTGGGCGCTTTGCGCCGAGAACGAGCGGGCGACGGTGTTTGAAAAATGTTCGAGGCCGTCGATGCGATTGAGCGGCCCGGCCATCGCGCCCGGCTCGACCTGCAGGATGCGGTACGCGGCGTCGTTCGAATTGACCACCACGCCTTCGGCATCGAGCACGATCACGCCGGCCGACATATTGGCCAGCACCGATTCCAGGTGGGCCTTGGCGCTTTGCAGCGCGGCGCGGTTGCGCTCCACGGCGCTGCGGGCCTCGAACAGCTGGCCCGTCATCGCATTGAACGATTTGGTCAGGGTGCCCAGTTCATCGTTGGTCTCGACAATGGGGCGCGGCGACAGGTCGCCCTCGGCCACCGCCTGCGTGCCTTCGGCCAGCACCAGCAGCGGCTGCGCCAGATTGCCGGCGATGAGGAAGGCGCTGCCGATGGCCCCGAAGATCGCCAGCAGCAGCGTCAGGGTCAGCGTCACGATGTACATCTTGCGCAGGCCGGTGCGCGCCTCGAGGCGCAGCCGGTATTCGGTCGAGGCCGAGCGCAGCACCTCGGCGTTCGAGGCCAGCCCGACCGGCACGGCCTGCAGCAGTTGCAGGTAGCGCTGCTGCACGCCGGGCGGCTCGGGCACGGCCAGCACCACGCGCAGGCGCAGGCCGGTCACGGCGTCGAGCGCGTTCGGGGCGCCGACCGCTTCTTCGTCACCCGCATCGGCCGGGCCGACGCCGCCCTCGGCCTGGGCATACCCACCGGGCATCGCGGCGCTGCGCAGCATGCGTTCATTCGGTGCGTCAGCAGCCAGGTTGGCGCCGCGGTCTTCCGTGGCCGCCGACAGCACGGCGCCGTTGGCGTCGACCAGCATCGCGCTTTGCAGGCCACTGGTGTCAAGCAGCAGGCGCGCCAGCACGGGTTGCGCGGTCATGTCGCCCTGCCCTGCCAGCGTGGCCGCCGCCGTCTGCGCGGTCGCGCCCAGTTCGGCCAGCGACTCGTCGAGCGCGGCGCGGCCGAGGTTCAGGCCCGACTCGATCGCCGACTCGATCTTGACGTCGAACCACGAGTCGATCGAGTGCGACACGAACTGCACCGAGACGATGAAGATGACGAGGCCGGGCAGGATACCGATGCCGGCAAACAGCAGCACCAGCCGGGCCATCAGGCGCGAGCCGAACTTGCCGGCCTTGTAGCGTGAATACAGGCGGCCCAGCGCCACGACGACGACGATCAGCAGCAAGAACGCCATCGCGGCGGTCAGGCCCAGCAACCAGCTGTAGTAGCGGCCGAAGAAGCCGGAATTGTCGGACGCACCGGCCAGCAGGAACAGCAAGATCGAGACGATCGCGCCGCCCACGATCAGCGCGTAGCGCACCCCGCCGCTGATCAATTCACTCCGCACGGTAGGTGAAGGTCTTGCGGCTGGAGCTCAAGCGCCAGTCGGAATCGTTGAAGGCATTGACCTGCAACGGCTTTTGCAGGTACTCGCGGTCCATGTACATGCGCAGCGAGACTTCATAGACTTCGCCGGCCTTGAGCGTGCCCTTGGGCGCGATCAGCCAGCGCGTCGGGCGCCGGATCATGAACATCGCGTCCTCGAAAGTCTGGAAGCGTTCCTGGAACGAGCCCACCACGACCACGTAATACTGGCGCGTGAGCACATCGTACGAAATGCGGATGGTGCGTTTCTGCGAGACGGCCTTCTCGTCGCGCCAGTACCAGCGCGGGCGCGTGAGTTCGATCTCGGTGGTGAAGTGCAGCTGGACCCCGTGCTGGATCGCGTCCTTCAGGCCGTGGTTCAGTTCGAAGTTATAGGCCGTGTTGAGGCGGTAGCCATCGTCGCTGGCTTCGATGGTTGCGCGGGTGATCTCGATATCGTCGGCCGCCTGCGCCGGCGTGCCCATGGCAACGCACGCGATCGCCAGCAGCAACTGGCAGGCGAGGAGGCGGAAAAATCGTAACGTCACGGGGGAGCCGGGGCCTTAAATAATGCGCGTAGTGAAAAGAACTTCACGCCGCTTTCTTCTGGAACAGGGCGTAGAACAAACCGTCATGATCCTGTCCAGCGCCGCCGACGGGCAGCAGTTGGCCCGGCGCATCGAGGCGGACCGCGTCGTGGCGGGCCGCGAAGGCAGCCGCCTGCGCCTCCGATTCCTGGGGCCAGAGCGAACATGTCACGAATAGCAATTTACCATTCGGCAGCAACATCTGCCAAAGGTTGTCGAGTATTTTGGCGGAAAGTGTTGCAAGTTGGGATGTATCCGACTTGCGGCGCAACCAGCGGATATCCGGGTGGCGGCGCACGATGCCCGAGGCGGTGCATGGCACGTCAGCCAGGATGCGGTCGTACTGACGGCCATCCCACCAGTCGCGCGCGCCGGCATCGGCCGTCAGCAGCTTGGCCGCCAGGCCCAGGCGAGCCAGGTTGTCGCCGACGCGACCGAGGCGCAGCGCATCGGTATCGACCGCGGTCAGCTCGACGTTCGCGGTCTCGAGGATATGCCCGCTCTTGCCGCCCGGCGCCGCGCACGCGTCGAGCACGCGCATGCCGTCGTGCAGATCGAGCAGCGGCGCGGCCAGCTGGGCGCCGGCATCCTGTACCGACACCACGCCATCGGCAAAGCCCGGAATCTGGCTCACGTTGATCGCCTGCGCCAGGCGCACGGCGTGCGGCCCCACCTGTTCGGCAGCCAGGCCGGCATCAGTCAGCGACTGCAGGTAGGTGGCCGTGTCTTGCCGGCGGCGGTTCACGCGCAGCGTCAGCGGCGGGTGTGCATTGCCGGCGGCGAGCACCGCCTCCCAGTCGCGCGGGTACGCCGCGCGCGCCGTATCGATCCACCACTGCGGATAGTTCCAGCGCGCCAGCGGCGTGCGCAGCGCTTCTTCGACGAGCGATTCACGTTCGCGCAGGAAGCGGCGCAGCACCGCATTGACCATCGCCTTGGCATGCGCGAAATCGGGGTGCGCGGCCGCGCCGGTGACGGCCTGGTCGACCACGGTAAAGGCTTCGTACGGCGCCGGCGTGCCTTCCGGCGGGTCGAGCAGCGACAAGGCCGCGCACAGCAAGGCGCCCAGCATCGGCGGCTCGGGCGCCTTGCTCGTCATCAGGCCAAGCAGCGTTTCGCTGCGGCCCAGCTGGCGCATGGTGCGGTAGGCGATGTCCTGGATCGCGCCGCGCGTTTGGGGCGCGACGTCGTAGGCGCCGAACACGATCGACAGTGCCTGCGGCAGCGCCATGCCGCCCTGCACGCGCGCCACGGCGCTGGCCGCGCCCAGCAGCGCAAGCGCCAGCGAATCGGATTTGAGATCGGGCTTGTAGTCGCGCTGCGGCGCGACCTTGACTTCATGATTGGCGCGCAGGCGCGGCGCATCTTCACGCACCGCACGCTCGGCATGCACCGGACGCGCAACGTGGTGCTTCAACTGATAGCCCGTCGCGGCGGCCGGCTGGGACTTGGCCTGGGACTTGGCCTGAGACTGAGACTGCGTCTGAGACTGGGCCGGCTTGCGCCCCGCCGCGCCGGCGCCGGCGTCACGCCGACCAGCAGCCGGCTTGGCCTTGGGTTTCAGGGAGAGCGTGGCGCGCTTGTCAGTCATGGCGAATAAAATGTTGCGAAAATGGGCTCCCATTGTAACGGTTATGCCTTTGGCGACGCTTAATATAGTAACTGCCGGGGTAACCATGATCGTGCGTGCCCCGCCCACCGGCAACGCCGCAGCCCGCCAAAGCGCCGTATCAAACCGGTATAATGCAGGTTGTTTGCCTGACGTCCAGGCGCCGCCTCATTACATTTTCGACCATTCCCATGCTCGCCCAACAAAAACAACAAATCGTTGCCCTGTTCCAGGCCGCCCTCGCGCCGATCGTCGCCGGCACCGACCTCACCCCGAACGTGGTGCTCGAGCGTCCGCGCGATCCGTCGCACGGCGACATCGCCTGCAATATCGCGATGCAGCTGGCCAAGCCTTTAAAAACCAATCCGCGCGAACTGGCCACCCGCCTGGTCGCCGCGCTGCTGGCCGAACCGGGCGCAGAAGGCCTGATCGACGCGGCCGACATCGCCGGCCCCGGCTTCATCAACCTGCGCGTGGCCGCCAGCGCCAAGCAATCGGTTGCGCGCAGCGTGCTCGATACCGGCGCGGCATTCGGCAGCAGCACCAGCGGCGCCGGCCACCACGTGATCATCGAATTCGTCTCGGCCAACCCCACCGGCCCGCTGCACGTCGGCCACGGCCGCCAGGCCGCGCTGGGCGATGCGATGGCGTCGCTGTTCCTGTCGCAGGGCCATGACGTCACGCGCGAGTTCTATTACAACGACGCCGGCGTGCAGATCGCCACGCTCGCCAACTCGGTGCAGGCGCGCGCACGCGGCGTCAAGCCGGGCGACGCGCAGTGGCCCGAATCGGCCTACAACGGCGACTACATCGCCGAGATCGCGGCCGACTTCCTGGCCAAAAAAACCGTCTCGGCCAGCGATGGCGAACCGGCCACCGCCAGCGGCGACGTCGACGACATCGAGTCGATCCGTCGCTTTGCTGTCACCTACCTGCGCAACGAGCAGGACCAGGATCTGCAAGCCTTCGGCGTCAAGTTCGACAATTATTACCTCGAGTCGTCGCTGTACGCCGACGGCAAGGTCGACACCGCCGTCAAGACGCTGGTGGACTCGGGCAAAACGTACGAAGACGGCGGCGCCCTGTGGCTCAAGACCACCGACTACGGCGACGACAAGGACCGCGTGATGCGCAAGTCCGACGGCACGTACACCTATTTCGTGCCGGACGTGGCCTATCACATCCAGAAATTCCGCCGCGGCTTCGACCAGGCGATCAATATCCAGGGCAGCGATCACCACGGCACGATCGCGCGCGTGCGCGCCGGCCTGCAGGCCGTGAACATCGGCATCCCGCAGGGCTATCCCGACTACGTGCTGCACAAGATGGTCACCGTGATGAAGGACGGCGAAGAGGTCAAGATCTCCAAGCGTGCCGGTTCGTACGTCACCGTGCGCGACCTGATCGACTGGTCGGGCGCGGGCGATGTCACGCGCGGGCGCGATGCGGTGCGCTTCTTCCTCATCTCGCGCAAGGCCGACACCGAGTTCGTGTTCGACGTGAACGTGGCGCTCGAGACCAGCGACGAAAACCCTGTGTACTACGTCCAGTATGCCCACGCGCGCATCTGCTCGGCGCTGGCCAACTGGGGCGGCGATGTCGCCTCGCTCGCCACGGTCGACCTGGCGCCGCTCACCACGCCGAAAGAGTTCGAACTGCTGGCCAAGCTGGCGTCGTACCCTGAAGTGCTCGAGCGCGCGCTGGCCGAACTGGGCCCGCACCAGGTCGCGTTCTACCTGCGCGAACTGGCCGGCGACCTGCACAGCTATTACTTCGCGCACAAGTGGCTGCTCGACGACGACGAGCCGCTCAAGCTGGCCCGCCTCGCGCTGGCCGCCGCCACGCGCCAGGTGCTGCGCAATGGCCTCGCGCTGATCGGCGTGTCGGCCCCTGACAAAATGTAAGCTCGTAATTCACTGCCCAACCAGAAAGCGTCATGACCGCCATTCGATCCTTCTCGCCCCTACGCCAGCGTGGCAGCACCCTGACCGGCATCATCATCGGCCTGATCATCGGGCTGGGTATCGCGGTGGCAGTCGCTCTCGTCATCACCAAGGGCGCCTCGCCGTTCACCGAGCGCTCCAACAAGATGGGGCGCCCGGCCGACCTCGAGCCGAGCCAGGCGAACGATCCGAACAAGCCTCTGTACGGCACCCGCGCACCGGTGCGCGAGACGCCCAAGCCGGCGCCAAGCGCACCGGCCGCAGCGCCCGTTGCGCCGGCTGCGACGCCCGCAGCAGCGGCGGACGCCGATCCGCTGGGCGCCGCCATCGCCGGCATGCAAGAGCCGCGCCGCTCCGCAGCGCCAGCACCGGCGCCGGCGCCGGCCAATACAGTCGCGGCAGCGCCGGCAGCCGCCGTCACCGACGGCTATATCTATTACCTGCAGGCTGGCGCCTTCCGCGAAATGTCGGACGCCGAAAACACCCGCGCCAAGCTGGCCCTGCTCGGCTTCGAGGCCGCGATCACCGACCGCAGCACCGACAGCGGCGTGCTGCACCGCGTGCGCGTCGGCCCGTACACGCAGGTCGAAGCCGTCAATCGCGCGCGCGCCAAGCTGCTCGACAGCGGCATCGACGTCGCCATCGTGCGCAACCAGCGCTAGCACGCCATGTCGCTGCCGGCCGAGCGCGTCTTCATTACCGGCGCCTCGAGCGGCATCGGCGTCGATGTGATTGATCGCGCTGCACTCGCCGCCGCTGCGCGCGACTTCATCGCCGTGAACCGCGGCGCCGGCATCTCGCAGGGCCCCCTCACCGAGCAAGCGCATGACCTGGCCGTGTTCGACGCCGTCTTCGCTACCAATGTAAATGCCACGATGACCATCGTGCCCGGCTACATCGACACTCTCATGACCCGTGTGAACCGCTTTCCCATGCCCTTCCTGATGCAACCCGACCGCTTCGCCACGCGGGCTGTCGCAGCTATTCCGCGCGGAGAGCAGCCATGAACGCCGCCGCCATCGCCGCCCTCTCTCGCGCCGGCGTCGCCATCGAAGTCGTCGCGCAAACGGGATCGACCAATGCCGACCTGCTGGCGCGCGCGAGTGCGCTATCCGGTCCGCTGCTGCTGGTGGCCGAACACCAAAGCGCCGGGCGCGGCCGCGCCGGCCGTAGCTGGCTGTCGTCACCCGCAGGATCGCTGACGTTTTCGCTGGCCTGGCGGTTTGACGGTGGCCCCCAGGCGTTGCTTGGCCTGCCGCTGGCCGTGGGCGTGGCGCTGGCAGATACGCTCGGCGCGCTGGGCCAGCAAGTGCACCTGAAGTGGCCGAACGATGTGCTCAAGGACGGCGACAAGCTGGCCGGCATCCTGATCGAAACCCAGGCCGCCCCTGGCGGGGGCACCTGGACCGTGATCGGCATCGGCCTGAACCTGCTGATGCCCGACGAGATGGAAGCGCAGCTGGGGCGCAGCGCGGCCGGCATGCCGTGGCTGGCGCGCATGGAGCGCGACGCATTGATGGCGGCGTTGCTCGATGGGCTGGCCGGGTGCCTGCGCGAATTCACCACGCGCGGGTTTGCCGCCTTCAGCGCACGCTGGAACCTGCGCCATGCGTGGCAAGGTGAAACCGTGGTGCTGCTGGACCAGGGCGTCGTCCTGCATGAGGGCCGCGCGGCCGGTGTCGACGATAGTGGGCGCTTGCTGCTCGACACCAGCGAGGGCCGCATCGCCATCATGGCCGGCGACGTGTCACTGCGGGTGAAAGCATGATGCTGTTGATCGATGCCGGTAATTCCCGCGTCAAGTGGGCGCTGGTGGAAGACGGCGCGGCGCTCGGCGCGTGGTCGGCAATCGGCGCCGCATCGCATGCCGAACTGGATATCGTGCGCGCCGATTGGGCGAGTGGCACACGGGTGCTGGTCTCGAATGTGGCGGGGCCCGCGCTGGCCGCGCGCATCGCGGCACTGCTGCAGGCCGGCGCGCAGGTCGAGTGGTTCGCCTCCACGCCGCAACGCGCGGGTTTGACGAACGGCTACCGCGATCCGGCGCGCCTGGGGTGCGACCGCTTCGCCGCAGCGATCGGCGCGCGCGCGCTGGCGCCCGGCCAGGCCCTGGTCGTGGCCACCTGCGGCACGGCGACCACGGTGGACGCGGTGTGCGCCGATGGCCGCTTCATCGGCGGCATGATCCTGCCCGGCCTGGCCCTGATGGCGTCGAGCCTGGCGCGCAATACGGCGCAACTGCCGCAGGTCGACGCGGGAACGCTGCCACCGCTGTTCGGCGACAATACCAACGATGCGATCCTGTCCGGCGTGCTGTCGGCGCAGGCCGGCCCCATCGAGCGCGCGGTGGCGGGCCTGGGCGCCGCCACCTGCATCGTCTCGGGCGGCGCGGCGCCGTATATCGCGTCAGCCCTCAAGGTTCCCCATCAGGTGGTCGATAACATCGTACTGGTCGGCCTGCATGCAGCAGCCACCGGCTTGACGGGAGAGACGCGGTGCTGAAATTCGTATTCTGGGCGCTGCTGGGCGCGAATGGCGTCTTGCTGGCGTATGGCCAGGGCCTGCTCGGCCAGTCGGCCGACGAGGCGCGCGAACCGGCACGCCTGAAGAACCAGCTCGCGCCGGAACGCATGCTGCAGCTCACGCCGACGCAAGCCAGACAGGCCGCGCAGAGCGTTGCGCCGGCGCCGGAGGCCGACGTGCCCGCCCCCGCACCCGTGCCGGCGCCGGCGCCCGTCACCCCGCCGCTGGTCGCCTGTGTCCAGGCCGGCCCGTTCAGCGCGGGCGACGCGCGCCGTTTCGAGGCGCGCATCGCCCGGCTTGGCCTGACGCCGCAGCAGTCGCGCATCGAGATGCCGTTCCAGGAAGTGACCAGCCGCCTGGTCTACCTGCCGCCGAACGGTGGCCGCGAAGGCGCGCAGCGCCGCGTCGCCGAGCTGAAGGAACGTGGCGTGACCAGCTACTTCATCATGCAGAACGAGACCTCGCCGCTGCGTTACGCGATCTCGCTGGGCGTCTTCAAATCGGACGGCGCGGCGCAAAAGCTGGTGGCCGATCTGCAGCGCCAGGGCGTTCGCGGGGTGCGCGTCCTGCCGCGCGGGCCGCAAGTCATGCGCGCCGGCTATCAGTACCGGGCGATCGAACCCTCCCTGCGCGACCGCATGTCTGGCATTGCCGACGATTACAGCGGTGTTGCGGTGACGGGCTGCCGCTGAATTTTTCGGCGCCATCCAAATCAAGGCGCACCTTCGGGTGCGCTTTTTTTCGTCCATACGTACTGCGCCGGCACAAAAAAGTGTCGAATTTCTTTACACCCAATTGCAGACTAGAAATCTAAATTGTTTAAAATCAATAACTTGCCCTGCTGGCACAAGTATTGCTATATACAAACCATAGTTTCTTAAATCCAAAACAAAGGGGTTCGCCATGAAAAAACTGATCACCACCGCTCTGCTGACCGCACTGTGCACCATCTCGACCGCCGCATTGGCCACGCCAGTTGCGATGACCGGTTCGTTTGCCTCGGGCAGCCTGTCTGACAATACCTATAGCGCCGTGTTCAGCGGCAAGTCGCTCCTGCCGACCGACTACACCGTCAACAGCCTGTCGTACTCGTTCACGTTCCGCGACGACGATGCGGACAACTGGACCACCTCGGCGCCAGTCTCGAACGGCAATAGCGGCTTGTCGGCCTATATGCCGCACACCCAAGTCAGCGATGCCCGCTATATCACCTACTATCAGACGGTGCAGCGCTCCAGCGAACAGGAAAGCGCCGCCTTGTCGATCGGCGGCGTATTGCTCGGAACGGGCGCCACGGCAATGAAGGAATCAAGCGTCACGACGGAAGGCGATATTAAACCGACCATCGACAGACAGGATTGCGTCTGGCTCTATTGCTACTACACCTACTACACGAAAGCCAGGACCGACACCACGACGGTGACCCGCGACTACACTGGTGCTTTCACCATCAGCGGCATCATCTCGAACCAGTCGATCATCGATGAACTGCTGCGCAGCGACCAGCTGACGCTGAACCTGAAGGTCGCGGGCGACCTGGTGCTGACCAATTCGCAGCTGCTGCTCGACTACACGAAAGTCATCCCGGCCGCCGAAGTGCCTGAACCATCGAGCATCCTGCTGGCGCTCGCCGGCCTGGCCGGCCTGGGCGCCGTGCGTCGTCGGAGCAAGAAGCCGACGGCATGACGCAGCATCAGCGCCGCGCGCGCGCTGGTGCATAATCGACAGGCCGCCGTGCACCACGGCGGCCTGTCTTTGTTTACATGTGGCGTTGAGCGTGCGAGGTATCCTGCGATGACGACAGCAAACGTATCGATCTTCGAGGCACGATTATCGTCTCCGGCGAAGCCGGGGGCGGACAGCGAATGGACTTTCCTGATCCTGCCGAAAAACGCCAGCAACCTACTTCCCAGGCGCGGCCGGACGTCGGTACGAGGCGCCATCAACGACGCCCCGTTCCGGGCCACGCTTGAACCCGATGGCCAACTGAGTCACTGGCTCAGGGTAAGCGAGGCGTTGCGCACGGCGGCCGGTGCGCAGATCGGCGACCTGGTCACCGTCAGCGTGGCGCCGCTGGATTCCGAACCTGACCCGGCGCTACCGGAAGATCTGCGCGCAGTCCTGGCGGCGGCGCCGGCCGCCAGGGCCGTGTGGGATGACACGACCACCATCGCGCGCCTCGACTGGATCCACTGGATCGACTCGGCCAAGCAGGCCAGAACGCGCGTCAGCCGCATTGCCGGCGCCTGCGACATGCTGGCCTCGGGCAAACGGCGCGTGTGCTGCTTCGATCCGTCGGGCTACTACAGCAAGAGCCTGGCCGCGCCGCGCGCCGCGCGCCGCGCAGTAGTAGAGCCAATCAGCGCCGTACCACGATCGGCTTGAGTCCCAGCGATGATGGCAGCGCCTGCATCGCCTCGACGGCGTCGGCGCGCGTCGGATACGGTCCGCCGTACAGGCGATTGAGTGCGCCCACCTTCACCACTTCGAGCGTGCCCACGTCCGCGCCGGCGCGCGTGACCTTCTCGCTCACCGCTTCGGCCGTACCGCTCTGGCCATAGGCGCCGAGCTGGATGTAGTACTCGCCGCTGCTCATTGGCGTGGCCGGCTCCACCAGGCGCACGACGGCGCCGCTGTCTGACTGCACGCGGTCTTCGAGCATCAATGCCGCGATCTCGGGCGGCGCCGATTGCGCCTGCGACGTCGCTTCGCGGCGCGCGGCGGCGATCTGCGCCGGCTTGACGATCGGATCGCCCGGGAACAGGCGCTCGATCTCGACCTCGTGGCTGCCTTTGCCCAGCAGGCCCAGTTTCAGCGCGGCCGTGTACGACACGTCGATGATGCGCGAGGAGTGGAACGGCCCGCGATCGTTGATGCGCACGACCACCGACTGGCCGTTGTCCAGGCTCGTCACGCGCACATACGAAGGAATCGGCAGCGTCGGATGCGCGCCCGTCATCTTGTACATGTCGTAGAGCTCACCCGAGGCGGTGCGCTGGCCATGGAACTTCTTGCCGTACCAGGTGCTCACGCCGCGCTGGGTCAGCGGCGCATCGTTGTCCAGCGGCGTGTAGGTCTTGCCCAGCACCGTATAGGGCCGGCTCGTCCACTTGTTGTACGGTTCGGCCACGACCACCGCGTCGGGCGTCTCGAGCAGGCCGTCGGGCGGATTTTCTCCCGGACCGTCGTCCTTGTAGTAACCGCCACGCCCCGAATTGGCGGCCGGCAGCTTGGGCGCCGCGCCATGCTTGGCGGTCGGCTTGTTCGGCCACGGGAATGGTTTCAGGCGTTTGTGTTCGCCGGTACTGCTGCATGCCGTCACAAGAAAGGCAACCGCTACGACCGCCGGGATATTGGTGCGAACGCCCATCGGCAGTCCTCCTGCTAGTTAAGTCTTGACCAGTTTACGATGTCTTTGAATACTCATCAATATGCCGGCGCCAAGGCCGAGTGTGATAAAGGCCGTGCCACCATAACTCATGAACGGCAACGGCACCCCGACCACGGGCAGGATGCCCGCGACCATGCCCATGTTGACAAAGGCATAGGTAAAGAAAATCATCGAGATCGCGCCGGCCAGCAGGCGCCCGAAGGTATTGGGTGCATTGGCCGCGATCATCAGGCCGCGCCCGATCAGCAGCAAGTACACGAACAGCAGGAACAGGTTGCCGATCAGGCCGAATTCTTCGGAGTACACCGAGAACACGAAGTCGGTGGTCCGTTCAGGCACGAATTCCAGGTAACCCTGCGTACCCTTCATATAGCCCTTGCCGCTCACGCCGCCCGAACCGATCGCGATGACCGACTGGATGATGTGGAAGCCCTTGCCCAGCGGGTCCGAGGTCGGATCGATCAGTGTCATCACTCGTTCGCGCTGGTAATCGTGCATCATCGACCAGCCCACCGGCAGGCCCGCCAGGCCGACCACCGTCACGGCGGCGATGGCCTTCCACGACAGGCCGGCCAGGAAGATCACGTACAGGCCCGATGACGCCACCAGCAGCGACGTGCCCAGGTCGGGCTGCTTCATGATGAACGCCACGGGAATCATCAACAGCGCGGCGGCGGCGAAGTAGTTCTTCCAGCCCGCCACCTGGGCCCGGGTCTGGAAGTACCAGGCCAGCATCAGGGGCACGCCGATCTTCATGATCTCGGACGGCTGGATGTCGATCACGCCGATGTGCAGCCAGCGCCGCGCGCCCTTCTTGATCAAGCCAAACATGGCCACGGCGAGGAGCAGCGCCACCCCGATCGTGTAGATCGGCACAGCCAGACGCATCAGCGTTTGCGGCGCGATGTTCGCGGCAATCCACATGACTGCGAACGACAGCAGGAAGTTACGGATCTGGTGCTCGACCCGATCCGGGAAATCGGCGCCGGCCGACGACATGGTAACCATGCTGATCGTGACCAGGACCGCCAAAATGAGCGTGAGTGGCAGGTCGAACACCGTGAAATACGGGCGCAGGCGCCGCCGCAGCGAGCGCCGTTCTGGAATATGGGCCATAGGTTACTCGGTTCGGGTGACGGCGGCGCTGGCCGTCTGGAGCGGCGCTGGCGCTGCTGGCGCAGGCGCCGGGGCGGCTTTCTTGACGGTGACGGGGCGCTCGCCATTCTTTGGTTCAGGCGGCGGCGCCGGGCGCTTGCCCAGGATGGCGTAGTCGAGCACCTTGCGCGCGATCGGCGCGGCCACGGCGCCGCCGAAGCCAGCATTCTCGACGACCATCGCCAGCGCGATGCGCGGTTGCTCGGCCGGCGCGAATACGGTAAACAGCGCGTTGTCGCGGTGGCGTTCATCGATCGCGTTGGCGTTGTATTTCTTGCCGCGGAGGCCGATCACCTGGGCAGTGCCGGTCTTGCCGCCGGCAGTGTACAAGGCGCCTGCAAAGGCTTTCTGGCCCGTGCCTTCGCGGATCACGCCGGCCATCGCATCCTTGATGAAGGCGATGTGCTCCGGCTTCATGGCCAGGCGCCGGGTTTCCTTCGGCACGGTCAAGGTGCGCTCGCGGGTCGCGCCGTCCTCGATCATCTTGACCAGGTGCGGCTTCATCACCACGCCGTTATTGGCCAGGATCGCGGTGGCATGGGCCAGCTGCAGCATGGTGTAGTTGTTGAAGCCCTGCCCGATCGAGACAGAAATGGTATCGCCGCCGACCCACTTCTGGGCCGCGCGATTGCGCTTGAAGCGCTCGGCCTTCCACTCCTTGGAAGGCAGCACGCCAGTCTTTTCGTGATCGAGATCGATCCCGGTCGGCTGGCCGAAGCCGAATTCGCGCATGAACTTCGAGATGTTATCGATTCCCATCTCGTTCGACAGCTGGTAGTAATAGGTGTCGCACGAGTGCGCGATCGAGTGGTACATATTGACGATGCCGTGGCCGCCCGGCTTGTCGTCGTTGAAGCGGTGCCCGCCCAGCATGAAGAAACCGGGATCGCGGATCGCATCCTGCGGCCGGCGGTAACCCATCTCGAGCGCGGCCAGCGACATGAACGGCTTGAAGGTCGATCCAGGCGGATAGGTGCCCGACAGCGGGCGGTTCATCAGCGGTTTGTCGAGCGAGGTATTGAGTTCGTTCCAGCTCTGGGTGTCGATGCCGTCGACGAACAGGTTCGGATCGAACCCGGGGCGCGACACATAGGCCAGCACGTCGCCGGTGGCCGGCTCGATTGCCACCAGGGCGCCGCGCTGGTCACCGAAGGCTTCTTCGGCGATCTTTTGCAGCTCGATGTCGATCGACAGGATCAGATTGCTGCCCGGGGTCGGCGCCGTGCGGCGCAGCGTGCGGATGGCCCGGCCGCCGGCCGACCGCTCGACCTGCTCGTAGCCGGTCTGGCCGTGCAACTGGCGCTCGTAGCGCTTTTCGACGCCTTCCTTGCCGATATGGTCGGTGCCGTTGTAGTTGGCGGCGTCGTCGCTTTCTTCCAGCGCGTCCGATTCTTTCTGGTTGATGCGGCCGATGTAGCCAATCACGTGCGAGGCTGCCTCGCCCATCGGATACTGGCGAAACAGGCGCGCCTGCACCTCGACGCCGGGAAAGCGGAAGCGCTGGGCGGTAAAGCGCGCCACTTCGTCATCGGTCAGGCGCGTGCGCAGCGGCACGCTGGCAAAGCTGCGCGACTCTTCCAGCAAGCGCTTGAAGCGGCGCCGGTCGCGCGGCTCGATCTGCACCAGCTTGGCCAGTTCGTCGATCACCGATTCCATATTCGCCTGCAATTTGGATGGCGTCAGTTCGAGCGTGTAGGCCGAGTAGTTACGGGCCAGGACCACGCCGTTGCGGTCGACGATCAGGCCACGATTGGGCACGATCGGCACCAGCGCGATGCGGTTGTCCTCGGCCTGGGCCGCGTACTGGTCATGGTGCAGCACCTGCAGCCACACGACGCGCGCGACCAGGAGGCCAAAGCAAATGAAGACCAGGCCGATCAGCACCGTCAGGCGCATCCGGAACTGGTGGATCTCGCGATCGCTGTCTTTGAATTCGGTCATGCGCTTATTGGTCGATTCGTGTCGGTCAGATCGGGCGGGTGTGGTCGCGGTCGACCGCGCGGCGCTGCGGCGCCAGCAGCAGCCAGGTGATCACCGGCCACAGGATCACCGCCACCACGCTTTCGATGAACTGCAACAGCCCCGGGAAGCGGCCCGACACCACGAAGTGCACCACCAGCTGGATCGCCTGCGCCATCAGCAGCAGCGGGAACACGTGCATGGCCTGGGTGAGCGTCGGGAACCACAGCACGCGGCGGTGGATCATGATGGCGAAGTACGACAGCAGCGTGTAGGCCAGCGCGTTTTCGCCGAGCAGGCTGGCATCGTGCACGTCCATCAGCAGGCCCATGCAGAAGGCGACGCCGATGCCGACCTTGCGCGGCTGGTGGATGCCCCAGAAGACCAGCACCAGCGCGACGAAGTCGGGCGCACCGAGCCAGCGGCCCCATGGCATCAGGTTGAGCATGAAGGCGCACACCAGGCTGAACGTGATGAACAGCGGACTGACGGGCAGCAGGATGTAATGCGGGCGGTTACCTGGCATGGCGGCTTATCGGCTTGAAGATGGTGCGACCGGCACAGGTGCGGCCGGCGTCGGTGCGGCTGGCGTCGCAGCAGCGGGCGTCGGCGCCGCGGGCGTCGTGCGTGGCGCGGCGCCAGGGGCAACCGGCGACTGTACGGCGGCCGGCGTGCCGGCTGCAGGCAACGGCGATGCCGGCAACGGCGGGGTCGGCACCGGCGCCATCGCTGGCAGCTTGCGGCGGTTGCCGCTTGGCGGCGTTTCGTGCGGCGGACGCGCCGGCAAGGCGTGGTTCGACATGATCACCAGCACCTGGCGGTTGCGGTCGATGCCGGCCAGCGGCAAGCCGACCACGCGGCCGAACGAGCCGGTCGCTTTTTCAACTTGCGTCACGCGCGCCACTGCCAGGCCGGCCGGGTACATGCCGTCCAGGCCCGACGTGACCAGCACATCGCCGACCTGGATGTCGGCATCCTGGGCCACGAAGCGCAGGTCGAGCTGACCCGAGTTGCCACGGCCGTAGACAATGCTGCGCAAACCGCTGCGCAGCACCTGCACTGGAATGGCCTGGTCCTTGTCGGTCAAGAGCGTGACTTCGGACGTGAACGGGAACACGCGCGTGACCTGGCCGACCACGCCGGCATGGTCGATCACCGGCAGGCCCGGCGTGACGTCGTCGCGCGAACCGCGGTTGATGACGATGCGGCGCGTCGAAGGATCGCGCGCGTCGTACAGGATCTCGGCCATCTGCGACTGCACGGGCAGTTGCTGCTTGCCGTCCATCAGGCGCCGCAGATGGATGTTCTCGGCCATCTGGAATTGCGCCTCCTGCAAGAGGCGGGCCTGGGCCAGCTCGTGGTTCTTCAGCACCTGCACCTGCTTTTGCAGCGTGGAGACCGACGAGAAGTAGTCGCCCATATTGCCCACCGCTTCGCGCGGCAGCATGGCGGCCATCTGCAAGGGATAGAGCACGGTGGCGGCCACGGTGCGCACCCCGGCCAGGAGCCCCATGCGGGCGTCGACCACCAGCAAAACGATCGCGATCAGCGCGAACACCGTCACCTTGACACGCGCGGGCGCGCCTTGTTTGAACAGCGGCGGAGGACTATATTCCATGAGCTCTGGTGGTGGTAACGCGGGAGTTCATATCAAGACGGGCAGTTGCGCGCAGCTTGTGACTGCGCGCCCTGCCCGTCCTGGAAGATCACGTGAGGCCTTACTCGTACGAGAAGATCGAACCGAGTTTGTCCATCCGCTCCAGCGCCATGCCCGAACCGCGCACCACGCAGGTCAGCGGATCTTCGGCCACCAGCACCGGCAGGCCGGTTTCTTCCATCAACAGGCGATCCAGGTCGCGCAGCAGCGCGCCGCCGCCGGTGAGCATCATGCCCTTCTCGGCGATGTCGGCGCCCAGCTCCGGCGGGGCTTGCTCGAGCGCGTTCTTCACGGCCGAGACGATGTTGTTGAGCGGGTCGGTCAGCGCTTCCAGGATCTCGTTGCTCGAAATCGTAAACGAGCGAGGAATGCCTTCGGACAGGTTGCGGCCCTTGACTTCCATTTCCTTGACTTCGGATCCCGGGAACGCCGAGCCGATCGCCTTCTTGATCGCTTCGGCGGTCTGCTCGCCGATCAGCATGCCGTAGTTGCGGCGGATGTAGTTGACGATGGCTTCGTCGAACTTGTCGCCGCCCACGCGCACCGAGCCCTTGTAGACCATGCCGCCCAGCGAGATGATGCCCACCTCGGTGGTGCCGCCGCCAATGTCAACGACCATCGAGCCGGTCGCTTCCGAGACCGGCAGGCCGGCACCGATGGCCGCAGCCATCGGCTCTTCAATCAGGTACACCTGCGAAGCGCCGGCGCCAAGCGCCGATTCACGGATTGCACGGCGTTCGACCTGGGTCGAACCGCATGGCACGCAAATGATGATACGTGGCGACGGGCGGAAGAACTTCGAGTCATGCACCATGCGGATGAACTGCTTGAGCATCTGTTCGGTGACGGTGAAGTCGGCGATCACGCCATCCTTCATTGGGCGGATCGCCTCGATATTGCCCGGCACCTTGCCCAGCATCTGCTTGGCTTCCTTGCCGACCGCCTGGATCGTCTTCTTGCCGTTCGGGCCACCCTCTTGACGGATCGCGACCACCGACGGCTCGTCCAGGACGATACCCAGGCCGCGTACATAGATCAGCGTATTGGCGGTACCGAGGTCAATGGCCAGGTCGTTCGAAAAATAGCTGCGTAAAAAACCAAACATGAGTGTCCTGATGCGCATCAATGTGCGCCTAAACATTGATCGGGGATTCTGTGCCGCACCTGCCAACCGAGGGCACCGCGGACTTTAATTGCGCGGTAACCATAGCTTTCGGCACGACAACGCATTAGCCCGCCATTCTACCTTATAATTTGTCGTTTACATGCTCAATACAGGTGGATTTCCCCACCGAATTGCAAGCGGTTTGCGCGATATTTGCAGGGTTTTATCAACATTAAAATGCCGTTCGCTGACAACTTGCTAACACTCATTATTCGCCCAATCACATTTTGCGCGGCCCTGGCCGCGCCATATTGCCATGTCCCTGACCCTATCTGACGTAAAACGCATTGCCAACCTGGCCCAGCTCGAGATGGATGACGCCTACGCCGAAGTCGCGCTGACCGAGCTGAACGGCATTTTCGCGCTGGCCGAGCAGATGCAGGCGGTCGACACCACCGGCGTGGCGCCGCTGGCCCAGCCGCTGTCGGCGATCCTCGCCCTGCCGCTGCGCCTGCGTAATGACGAGGTCACCGAAGAAAACCGCCGCGACGATTACCAGGCGCCGGCGCCGAAAGCGCAGGACGGTCTGTACCTGGTGCCGAAGGTCATCGAGTAATCCGCCGCCCAAGAACAGCTTACGAATCGAACAAACCATGCACAACAAGACCCTCAAGGAGCTGTCCGCGCTCCTGCACTCGAAGCAGATCTCGAGCACCGAACTGACGCGCCATTACCTCGGCCGCATCGACGCGAGCGGCCATAACGCCTTCCTGCACGTGGATCACGCGCTGTCGCTGGCACAGGCGGCTGACGCCGACGCACGCCTGGCCGCCGGCACGGCCGGCCCGCTGACCGGCGTGCCGATCGCGCACAAGGACATCTTCGTCACGCGCGACTGGCGCACGACGGCCGGCTCGAAGATGCTCAAGGGGTACGTCAGCCCGTTCGACGCCACCGTGGTCGAACGCTTCCGCACGGCCGGCATGGTCACCCTCGGCAAGGTCAATCTCGACGAGTTCGCGATGGGCTCGGCCAATGAAAACTCGGCCTACGGCGCGGTCAAGAATCCGTGGGATACGACGGCGGTGCCGGGCGGCTCGTCGGGCGGCTCGGCGGCGGCGATTGCGGCGCGCCTGGCGCCGGCGGCCACCGCCACCGACACCGGCGGCTCGATCCGCCAGCCGGCGGCGTTCTGCGGCGTCACCGGCATCAAGCCGACGTATGGCCGCGTTTCGCGCTTCGGCATGATCGCGTTCGCCTCGTCGCTCGACCAGGGCGGCCCGATCGCCCAGAGCGCCGAAGATTGCGCGCTGCTGCTGAACGAAATGATCGGCTTCGACGAGCGCGATTCGACCAGCCTCACGGTTGAACAGGGCAACGTCGCCGAGGATTACACGCGCTCGTTGAACCAGCCGTTGACCGGCCTGCGTATCGGCGTGCCGACTGAATACTTCGGCGAAGGCCTGGCAAGCGACGTCGAAGACGCCGTGCGCGCGGCGCTCGAACAGTTCGTGAAACTGGGCGCGACGCTGGTGGACATCTCGCTGCCGAAGACCGCGCTGTCGATCCCGACCTACTACATCATCGCGCCGGCCGAAGCGTCGTCGAACCTGTCGCGCTTTGACGGCGTGCGCTATGGCCACCGTGCCAGCGAGTACAAGGATCTGCAGGACATGTACCGCAAAACCCGCGCCGAAGGTTTCGGCACGGAGGTCAAGCGCCGCATCCTGGTGGGCACCTATGTGCTGTGCCACGGCTACTACGACGCCTACTACGTGCAGGCGCAAAAGATCCGGCGCCTGATCGCCGACGACTTCCAGGCCGCGTTTGCCGACAAGTGCGACGTGATCATGGGCCCGGTCGCGCCGACCGTGGCGTGGGATCTGGGCGCCAAGTCGAACGACCCGGTGGCGAACTACCTGGCCGACATTTACACGCTCTCGACGAGCCTGGCTGGCCTGCCCGGCATGTCGATCCCGTGCGGCTTCGGCGCCGGCGAGAAGAACGGCAAGCGCCCGGTCGGGCTGCAAATCATCGGCAACTACTTCGCCGAAGCCAAGCTGCTGAACATCGCGCACCAGTACCAGCTCGCGACCGATTGGCACACCCGCACGCCGGACGGCGTTTGATTCGCGCCGCTATTGAACAAAGAGAGAACACTATGCAATGGGAAGTCGTCATCGGTCTTGAGAACCACGTGCAGCTCACGACCCAATCGAAAATCTTCAGCGGCAGCGCGATTCGCTTCGGCGCCGAGCCGAACACGCAAGCCAGCCCGGTCGACCTGGCGCTGCCTGGCGTGCTGCCGGTGCTGAACCGCGGCGCGGTCGAACGCGCGATCCGTTTCGGCCTGGCGGTCGGCGGCACCATCGCGCCGGAGTCGGTCTTCGCGCGCAAGAACTACTTTTATCCCGACCTGCCGAAGGGTTACCAGATCAGCCAGTTCGCCGATCCGGTGGTCCAGGGCGGCACGCTGTCCTTCGCGTATGAAAAAGACGGCAAGCTCGAGATGAAAACGGTCAACCTGACCCGCGCCCACCTCGAGGAAGACGCCGGCAAGTCGCTGCACGAAGACTATGCGGGCATGAGCGGCATCGACCTCAATCGCGCCGGCACGCCGCTGCTCGAGATCGTGTCCGAGCCCGAAATGCGCAGCGCCGCCGAAGCGGTGGCGTACGCGAAGGCGATGCACTCGCTGGTGATGTGGCTGGGCGTTTGCGACGGCAATATGCAAGAAGGTTCGTTCCGCTGCGACGTCAACGTCTCGGTGCGCCCGGTGGGCCAGCAAGAATTCGGCACGCGCTGCGAGATCAAGAATCTGAACTCGTTCCGCTTCATGGAAGAAGCGATCCACTACGAAGTGCGGCGCCAGATCGAACTGATCGAAGACGGCGGCAAGGTCATTCAGGCCACGCGCCTGTGGGACCCGGACCGCAAAGAGACGCGTTCGATGCGCACCAAGGAAGACGCGCAGGATTACCGCTACTTCCCCGACCCCGACCTGCCGCCGCTGGCGATCGGCCAGGACTGGATCGACCGCGTGAAAGCCGGGATGCCCGAACTGCCAGGCGCCATGCGCGCGCGCTTCACGGGCGAATACGGGCTGCCGGAATACGACAGCCTGGTGCTCACATCATCGCAGACGATGGCGACGTACTACGAAGCGGTGGTGGCGAAAGCGGGCAAGGAAAACGCGAAGTCGGCGGCGAACTGGATGATGGGCGACGTCTCTTCAACTTTGAACCGCGAAGGCGTCGAGCTGCAGGCGTCGCCGGTAAGCGCGGTGCAACTCGCGCTGTTATTGAAGCGCATTGCCGATGGCACGATCTCGAACAAGGCCGCGAAAGAAGTCTTTGGCGCGATGTGGGATGCGAAATCGTCTGACGACAATCTGGCGGACACCGTGATCGACCAGAAGGGCCTGAAGCAGATTTCGGACACGGGCGCGCTGGAAGCCATTGTCGACGAAGTGCTGGCCGCCAACGCCAAATCCGTCGAACAATACCGCGCCGGCAAAGAAGCCGCGATCAACGCGCTGATTGGCCAGGCGATGAAAGCCTCGAAAGGCAAGGCCAACCCGGCGCAAGTGACAGAGCTGCTGAAGCAGAAGCTGGCCAGCTAAATCCGGCACATCGACCATCAAAGCACAATTAGGGTCAGAGTAGAATTGTTGAGCAATTTCCCACAATTGCCGGCAATTCGACTCCGACCCTCATTACTTTTTAGTTAAAGCAATTGCCCATTCCGGGCACTCTGTCCCCACTTATCTTCCCACCGTGAGAAATTGCTCAACAATTCGACACTGACCCCATGGGAGCGGGCGGTCGAAACTGTCGGTGAGGCAGGAAAATTGAGGGCGATTCCTGGTCAAGTCAGTGAATCACCTAGAGATATGCTGAGTAGAAAATAAAACGGTTCCCACCCGCAAATAAACAATGAGGGTCGGAGTCGACTTGTTTGACAACTCTAGAAAATTGTCCAATAAGTCGACTCCGACCCCAATTAATTTGCAAGAATTTCCGCCAATCTAAATTAGGGTCGGAGTCGAATTGTTTGACAACTTTAGGTAATTGCCCAATAAAGCTACTCTGACCCTAATTGTTGGGCTATTGCTTTTGGATGCCGTAGCGGGTGCGGTAGGCGGAGACGGCGTCTTTGTGTTGCGCCAGACGGGCGTCCGCGGTGTGGGTGTCGAGGTAGGTGAAGAGGTCGGCGAGGTTGGCGATCGAGATCACCGGGATGTTGAATTCGCGTGAGACTTCCTGTACGGCTGACAGCTCCGACAGTGCCTCATCCGCGCCCGAGCGCTCCATGCGGTCGAGCGCGATCAGCACCGCGGCCGGTTCGGCGCCGGCGGCGCGGATCATGGCGACCGATTCGCGCACCGAAGTGCCAGCGCTGATCACATCGTCGATGATGACGACCTTGCCCTGCAGCTTGGCGCCGACGATCGTGCCACCTTCGCCGTGGTCTTTCGCTTCCTTGCGGTTATAGGCGTACGACGTGTCACGGCCTTTTGCGGCCAGCGCCACGGCAGTTGCGCTGGCCAGCGTGATACCTTTGTAGGCCGGGCCGAACAGCATGTCGAACTCCACGCCCGAGTCGAGCAGCGTCTGAGCGTAGAACTGGGCGAGCTTGCCCAGCGTGGCGCCGTCGTGGAACAGGCCGGCGTTGAAGAAGTATGGCGACAGGCGCCCGGCCTTGGTCGTGAATTGGCCGAACTTCAATACTTCGGCCTCGACCGAAAACCCGATGAATTGCTGGCGCAGATCAGTCATGCACTTCTCCCTGAATGTCGAAAGCGGCTATTTTAATCGCTCGAGGCCATGCCTGCGACGACCCGTATCGCTTCGGCCCCGTTGAGCGGCTTGACCAGGTGCGCGGCGAACCCGCTGGCCTGGCTGCGCGCACGGTCGGCGGCCTGGCCATAGCCAGTGAGTGCTATCAGGCGGCACGACCGCCCGGCCGGTAGCGCACGGATGCGGGCCGCAAGCTGATAGCCGTCCAGCACCGGCAGGCCGATGTCGAGCAGCGCGACGTCGGGCCTGAAGCGTTCGATCGCGGCCAGCGCCGTCACCGGGTCGTAATACACTTCGACCGTGTGGCCGTGCGCCTTCAACAGGTGCGCCAGCGTGTCGGCGCCGTCGGCATTGTCGTCCACTACCAGCACCCGCTGCGGCGCGCTGTCCATCGCCGGCGCAGCCGCGACGGCGGCCGGCACGGCCATTTTCGCCAGGCCGTGCAGCGGCAAGCGCACCACGAATTCGCTACCCAGACCCCGCCCCTCGCTGCGCGCCTGCACGCTGCCGCCATGCAGTTCGACGATGTTCCTGACCAGCGCCAGCCCAATCCCGAGCCCGCCCTCGGCGCGGTCGATGCTGCGTTTGCCCTGGAAGAACAGCTCGAATACCTGGTCGCGCATCTCGGGCGCGAGGCCAATGCCGGTGTCACGCACGCTGATCTCGACCGCGTCTGCGCCGTCCTGCCGCACGCGCAGCCAGATCCAGCCGCCCGGTTCGGTGTAGCGCGCTGCATTGGTGAGCAGGTTCGACACCACCTGCACCAGCCGCGCCGGATCGCCGTCCCAGACCAGGCCCGGTTCGACGTCGACCTCGAGATGGTGACGGCGCTGCTCGATCAGCAGGCTCGCCATTTCAAGCGCGCGATCCGTCACCTGCGTCAGCTCGACGCGCTCGAACTTCAGTTCGATCTTGCCGCGCGTGACGCGCGAGACGTCGAGCAGGTCATCCACCAGCCGCACCAGATGGTCGACCTGGCGCTGGATGATTTCGCCCTCGCGGCCGTATGAGCTGTCCTTGCGCATGCGCATCAGCTGCAGCGCAGTGACGATCGGCGACAGCGGATTGCGCAACTCGTGGCCCAGCATCGCCAAAAATTCATCCTTGGCCTGACTGGCCGCGCCCAGATCGACCAGCAACTGCTCGCGCTCGCGCGCCGCCTGCTCGATCGCCAGGCGGCTGCGTACGTGCTCGGTCACGTCGACGGCGACGACGATCACGCCTTCTGGCCGGCCGTCCAGGTCCATCAACGGCTCCAGGCTGAACTTGAAGAAGTGCTCGACCGTCTGTCCTTGCGCATCCAGCCGCGTGACGGGCAGTTCGTCTTCCTGGTACGAGGCGCCGCTGGCGTACACGCGGGCAATCGCTGCCGCCACGCCGCCGCCACCCAGGTGCGGGAAGGCTTCGTCGAAGGTCTGGCCGATCATGTCGCTGGTGTCGATCAGATCGCGGTAGCGGTTGTTCACCAGCCGGAAGCGCAGCTCGGGCCCCATCAACAAGGCCGCAGCCACAGGCGCGCCCATCAGCATGGCGTCGCGCTGGGCCAGCGCCTGATCGCGCTCATGGCGCTCGGACGCATCGCGCGTGAAGCAGCGCGTGTAGCGCAGCTGGCCATCGACGAAGTGCCCGTTCGAGTGAATGAGCACATGCTTGATCGAGCCATCCTTGCAGCGCAGGCGCGCCGGCTGGTCATACAGTGCGCCGCCGGCCAGCAGCGTCGTGAGGATGTAGCCGATCGTGGCCGGATCCTCGTGGAAGTCGGCGATGTGACGCCCGACGTAGTCTTCCCAGCCGTAGCCGAGCATCTGCAATTCGGCGCGGTTGGCCCACAAGATGGTGCCGTCCGGGCCGACGCGGTGCAGCCCCTCGACCGCGTTTTCCACGAAGTCGTACAGTTCGGCAGCCGTGGCGTCATCGTGCTGGCGCACGCCGGAAGCGACGACGCCCGCTGAGAGCGGTTGGTCAGGATTCATGGACTCGGAAAGAAGGAAATGCGGCATGCCATCGGGGCAAAGGGGAGTCCGTAGTGTAACAGATCGTTGCCATCCATCAGCACCCCGCCCCGAAAAGCAACAGACCGGCGGCCTGACGAGGGGGTGCAAAACGCGCTACACTGCCCGACTGTTGCCGGGTCCCGACGCGGACTGGCCCCTCCTTGACCTGCCTGACGATTACATGCCACGAATTATCTCCGCAAACCTCAACGGTATCCGTTCCGCCCACAAGAAGGGCTTCTTCGAGTGGCTGGCCACGCAAGATGCCGACTACATCTGCGTGCAAGAGCTCAAGGCCCAGGAAGCCGACATGACCGAAGACTTCCTGCGCCCGCACGGCTACCACGGGCGATTTCACTATGCCGAAAAAAAGGGCTATTCGGGCACCGGCGTCTACAGCCGCACCGAACCCCATCAGCACCGCATCGGCTTCGGGTGCCTGGAGTTCGACGCCGAAGGCCGCTACACGCGCTGCGACTTCGGCAACCTCACCATCATCTCGGTCTACTGCCCATCCGGCTCCTCGTCGCCCGAGCGCCAGCTGGCCAAGTTCCGCTTCATGGAAGTCTTCCTGCCGCATCTGCAAGCGCTGCAGGCCGAGGGCCGCGAAGTCGTCATCTGCGGTGACTGGAATATCGCGCACAAAGAGATCGACCTGAAGAACTGGAAAGGCAACCTGAAGAACTCGGGCTTCCTGCCGGAAGAACGCGCGTGGATGACGCGCATCTTCGATGAACTTGGCATGGTCGACGTGCACCGTGGCCTGGATGCGCGCCCCGACCAGTACACCTGGTGGAGCAACCGCGGCCAGGCGTATGCAAAGAACGTCGGCTGGCGCATCGATTACCACGTGGCCACGCCCGGCATCGCGGCGCGGGCGAAAACAGTCTCGATCTACAAGGACGTGAAGTTCTCGGACCACGCCCCGCTCATCATCGACTACGAGGCTTGATCAAACGGCCGGCCAGTCGAGATCGAAGCGGCTGGCAAAGCTGCGCGGCTGGCGCGTCAGCGGATCGTCGAACGCGATGGCGCGTGCCAGCAGCCGTAGCGGCGCATTGAAATCGTCGCTGCCGCACGGCCGCGCCACCGGGTAAAAACTGTCGCCGACAATGGGCACGCCCAGCGACGACAAGTGCAGGCGCAACTGGTGCTTGCGCCCCGTGTGCGGATGCAGCCTGTAGCGCGCCAGGTCGCCGCGCTGCTCGATCACTTCGATCAGCGTTTCGGAATTGGGCTCGCCCGCCACTTCTTCGCTGAGAAAAAACTGCGCCGCATCCTGCATGCGGCTGCGGTACGTGAACGGCAGCGCGCGATCGCGCAGCACTGGCGCGATCGCCTCGTAGGTTTTTGTGACCACCCGCTTCTGGAACATCGACTGGTAGGCGCCGCGCGATGCCGGGTTGTGCGAAAAGATCACCACGCCCGCCGTCTCGCGGTCGAGCCGGTGAATCGGCACCAGGTCCGGCATGCCATACCTGCGCTTCAGCCGCACCAGCAGCGTCTCTTTCAAAAAACGCCCGGTCGGGATGGTCGGCAGAAAATGGGGCTTGTCGGCGACCAGGATGTGCGCATCCTGGAACAGCACCTGCTCTGCAAACGGGATCGGCGTCTCGGGCGTGTCAAGTTCGCGGTAGTACCAGATGCGCATGCCCTGGCGCACTGGCGTATCGAATGCTACCCGCGCGCCCTTGGCATCGACGACGTCGCCGCGCTCGAGGCGCGCGGCCCAGGATTGCAGCGGCACGTCGGGGAAGCGTTCGGATAGAAAACGCAGCATGCCGCCGGCGCGCGTCTCGGTCAGCCACAGATAGCTGGGCGCGACGCCGTCACGCATGGGCAGCGGGACGACCGCATTGGCTTCGGCCTGGCGGCCCCTGGCACTACTGCCCATCAGCGCCTCACTTCAACGCAGCGCTCTTGTACGCCGGCAGCTTGGCGACCGTCGTGTTCCTGGCGCGTGCGTACAGCGGCAGCAGCACGTTCATGTGCGCTTCCATGTCCTTGATACGCGTGTCGCCGCCCGGGTGGGTCGACAGGATTTCCATCGGCGCGCTCTGGTTCAGCGTGGCCATCTTGCGCCACAGGACAATGCCGGCGCGCGGGTCGTACCCGGCGCGCGACGAGATATCCAGGCCCACCAGGTCGGCCTCGCGCTCTTCGTCGCGTGAGAACTTCAGCACCAGCATGCTGCCCAGGCCATTGGCGGCGGTGGCGGTCAGGTTGGGGTCGACGCCGAAGATGCCCGACAACAGGGCGCCGCCGACACGCGCGCCGAGCGCTGTGACGTTGGTCTTGGCCAGGCGCTCGCGCCCGTGTTCACGCAGCGCGTGCGCGATCTCGTGGCCCATGATGGCCGCGACTTCGTCGTCGGTCAGCTGCAGTTTGCTGATGATGCCGGTGTAAAATCCAATGCGGCCGCCCGGCATGCAGAAGGCGTTCACTTCGTCGGATTGGATCAGGTTGACCTGCCAGTCCCACTTGCTCGCGGCCGGGTTCCAGCGCGGTGTGAACGGGATGATGCGCTGGGCGATCGTGCGCAGGCGTTTGAGTTGCGGATCGGTGGTGGCGGCCAGCACGCCCTTCTGCTTGGCCTGGCTCATCATCTCGGTGTACTGCAGGCGCGCGGCCTCGTTGACCTGTTCTTCGGGTGCGAGCACGCGCATGCGCGAGAGCGGCTTGACCTCGATGCCATCCTGGACGACGACGCCGGCCTCCTGCCCCGCGGCCAGGCCAGTTGCGGCGAACAGGGTGAGGCAGACGGCGAGTTGTTTTAGTTTGATCATCTTGGCTCCAGCCGGCTGTTGTTGGCAGCACGGCTTTTCAGAATAGGTTGACAAGGGCGACACGCCCGCGTGGAATCGACGTGAGCATGCCCCATCCGCCATACCCGTTCAAGCCGCCAACGCACATAACGTGGCATGTTGTTGGCGTCGTTTCCTTCGTTGGCCTTCAAACCGCCGCTCCCGCGGAGGCGGGAGCCCAAGTCTGCGTGCGTTGCGAATGTGTTCGCTGTCTATACGGCGCGTAGTACTTGGATTCCCGCCTCCGCGGGAATGACGGTTTTACGGCTAACTGCTCTCGGAAATACCCTTACGCCGCTGGCGGCCCTTTTTTACGCAAGCGGAATACCGCCATGCTCCCGCGCAGGTTCGGCAGGAACTTGACCACCTTGCCGTCGGCCAGCGCCACGCATTCCAGCACTTCCAGGCCGCATTCCACCGCCAGTTCCTGGAAATCGTAGATGGTTGCGCAGCGCACGTTCGGCGTGTCGTACCACTGGTATGGCAGCGCGCGCGAGACCGGCATGCGCCCGCGCAGCAGCGCCAGGCGGTGCGGCCAGTGCGCGAAGTTCGGGAACGAGACGATCGCCTCATGGCCCACGCGCACGATGTCGCGCAGCAGGCCTTCGACATGCTGCATCATCTGCAGGGAGTTCAGGCACAGCACGGTGTCGAACGTGTTGTCGCCGAAGAGTCCCAGGCCCTTCTCCATATCGTGCTGGATCACGTTGATCCCGCGCTCGGTGCTCTCGAGTACCTTGTCGTCGGCGATCTCGATGCCGTAGCCCGAGCAGTGCTTGCCCGATTCGAGATAGCGCAGCATGGCGCCGTCGCCGCAGCCGACGTCGAGCACGTGGGCGCGCTCGCCCACCCAGTGCGCGATAAAGGCGAGGTCTGGCCGCAGCGTATTGAGGTCGGCGAAATTCATGCGGCCTCCGCTTCGGTGATGACGGCATCGGCGGCCAGTTCAAGCTCGATGCGGTCGTAGTAGGCGCGCACCACGTTCATGTAGCGCGCATCTTCGAGCAAAAAGGCGTCATGGCCGTGCGGCGCATCGATCTCAGCGTAGGTGACGCGGCGCCGGTTGCTGATCAATGCTTCGACGATCTCGCGGCTGCGCTCGGGCGAGAAGCGCCAGTCGGTACTGAACGACGCAATCAGGAATTGCGCCTTCGTGCCGGCCAGCGCTTTTTCGAGATTGCCGTCGTGCTCGCGCGCCGGATCGAAGTAGTCGAGCGCCTTGGTGATCAGCAGGTACGTATTGGCGTCGAAGTATTCCGAGAACTTGTCGCCCTGGTAGCGCAGGTACGATTCGATCTCGAAGTCCACGCCGAAGTCGAAGTTGTAATCATTGGTTTCGGCCGCGTTGCGCAGCTTGCGGCCGAACTTCTCGGCCATGTCGTCGTTCGACAGATACGTGATATGGCCGACCATGCGCGCCACTTTCAGGCCGTTCTTCGGCACCACGCCGTGTTCGTAGAAGTCGCCGCCATGGTAATCGGGGTCGGTCAGGATGGCCTGGCGCGCGACGTCGTTGAAGGCGATGTTCTGCGCCGAGAGCTTGGGCGTGGAGGCGATCACGATGCAGTGGCGCAGGCGCTCGGGGAACTTGATGCTCCACGAGAGGGCCTGCATGCCGCCCAGCGAGCCGCCCATCACGGCGGCAAACTGCTTGATGCCCAGGCGATCGGCCAGCAGCGCTTGCGCCGCCACCCAGTCTTCCACCGTCACCAGCGGAAAGGCCGCGCCGTACGGCTTGCCGGTGGCCGCGTTCACGTGCATCGGGCCGGTCGAACCGAAGCACGAGCCGAGGTTGTTGACGCCGATGACGAAGAAGCGGTCGGTGTCCACGGGTTTGCCCGGACCGACCATATTGTCCCACCAGCCCGCGCTCTTGGGCGCGGCGTAGTGGCCGGCGACGTGGTGCGACGCGTTCAGGGCGTGGCAGACCAGCACCGCGTTGGATTTGTCGGCGTTGAGCGTGCCATAGGTTTCATACATCAGCGTGTAGTCGCTGAGCTGGGCGCCGCTTTGCAGGCGCAGCGGCTCGGCGAAGTGCATCGCCTGCGGTGTGACTATTCCAAGAGAGCCCATGGGGGTGTTTTTGATGTTATTCAGAGGGTCTGCAATTGCTCGACGGCGCTGGCGATCTCGCCCGGTTCCATCGCGCGCAGGATGCGCCGGGTGCGGGTCGTGACCACGCCAAGGTCGGTATTCAAAATTTCTTGTTTCACCGCCAGCAGCTGCGCCGGGTGCATCGAGAATTCGCGCAGGCCCATGCCCAGCAACAGGCGCGTGAGCTTGACGTCGCCGGCCATCTCGCCACACACCGCCACATCGAGTCCGGCCTTGTGACCCGTGGCGATGGTCGAGGCGATCAGCTGCAGCACCGCCGGGTGCAGCGGATTATACAGGTGCGCCACTTCGTAATCGACGCGGTCGATCGCCAGCAGGTACTGGATCAGGTCATTGGTGCCGATCGACAGAAAATCCATGCGGCGCACGAACAGCGGCAGCGCCAGCGCCGCGGCCGGGATCTCGATCATGGCGCCGACCTCGATGCCTTCGTCGAAGCGCACCTTCTCTTCGCGCAGCTGGGTCTTGGCCTGCTCGATCATGCCCATCGTCTGGTCGATCTCGAACGCGTGCGCGAGCATCGGGATCAGGATGCGCACCTTGCCAAAGGCGGACGCACGCAGGATCGCGCGCAGCTGAACCAGGAACATCTGCGGCTCGGCCAGGCAATAGCGGATCGCGCGCAGGCCGAGGGCCGGATTCAGCGCCGTGTGGTCGGTCTGGTCGAGCGGCTTGTCGGCGCCCACGTCGAGCGTGCGGATCGTGACCGGGCGGCCCTTCATCGCCAGCACCGCCTTGCGGTACTGCTCGAACTGTTCTTCTTCGTCCGGGATGCGCAGCGCCTGCGCGCCGCGGCCCATGAACAGGAACTCGGAGCGGAACAGGCCCACGCCGTTGGCGCCGGCTTCGAGCGCGGCCGGGCAATCGTCGGGCAGTTCGATATTGGCCAGCAGCGTGATCGCGGTGCCGTCGCGCGTGATAGCCGGCGTCTTCTTGAGCTTGAGCAGGCGCTTGCGCGCCTTGGCCATCGTGATCTGGCGCGCGCGGTACTGTTCCAGCACCAGCTGGCTCGGATTGCAGATCACGACGCCGGCGTCGCCATCGACGATCACCCAGTCGTCCTGCTCGATCAGGCGCGACGCCTGGTCCATGCCGACGACCGCCGGGATATCGAGGCTGCGCGCGACGATGGCCGTGTGCGAGTTCTGGCCACCGACGTCGGTGACGAAGCCGATGAAGGAGCGTGATGCGCCATCGCGATCGCGAAACGCCAGCATGTCGGCCGGCGAGATGTCGTGGGCCACGACGATCATTTGCGGCGGGGGCTGGTCTTCGTCGGTGAACACTGGCGCCACAGTGAGCGCGGTGCCGGTCAAGACCTTCAGCACGCGTTCTGCGACCTGCTGGATATCGTACTTGCGCTCGCGCAGATAGGGGTCTTCGATCTCGTCGAACTGCGCCGAGAGCTCGTCGATCTGGGTCACCAGCGCCCATTCGGCGTTGTAGTGGCGCGCGCGGATGATATCGAGCGGCGCTTCCGAAATCATCGGATCGGACAGGATCAGCGCATGCACATCGATGAACGCGCCCAGTTCGGTCGGGGCGTCCTTCGGCAAGCCGGTCCAGAGCTCTTGCAGGTTGTGGTGGACGGCGGCGATGGCGTCCTGCAGGCGCCGCACCTCGGCCTCGACCTGTTCTTCGGGGACCAGGTAGTGCTTGACGTCGAGCGCGGCCGGCGTGAGCAGGTGTGCGCGGCCGATCGCGATGCCGCGCGAAACGGGAATGCCGTGAAGGAGAAAAGAAGCCATGGAAGAATCCGTTGAACGCGAGGGGACCGCTTCACGCGGCATTATTCACCTTCGCCGAACTTGTCGTTGACGAGCGCCATCAAAGCGGCGATTGCGGCTTCTTCGTCGGCGCCATTGGCTTCCAGCGTGACCTTGGCGCCCTTGCCGGCGGCGAGCATCATGACGCCCATGATCGACTTGGCGTTGATGCGGCGGCCGTTGCGGGTGAGCCAGACGTCGCTCTTGTACTTGGCGGCCAGTTGCGTGAACTTGGCGGAGGCCCGTGCGTGCAGGCCCAGTTTGTTGATGATCTCGAGTTCTTGTTGAATCATAGTCGCTTTATCGTTTTTGTAATGTGTCGAACTGCGCCCGGTATCCCCTCGCGCGCACTGCCATCGCCGCCTGCCCTGCCGTGCCTTTACCCTACCCCACCCGGACCCGGTTATCCACCCGCACTGCCCCGTTCTGGGCGCCGGCCAGCGCCATCTCGACGACCACGTCGAGCGAGTCGCGCCGGTAGGTGATCGCGCGCAGCAGCATTGGCAGGCTGATGCCGGCGATGACTTCCACGTGCCCGGCGTCGGCCAGCGAATTGCAGCAGTTCGACGGCGTGCCGCCCTTGACGTCGGTGATCACCAGCACGCCGTCGCCGTCGTCCAGCCGCGCGATGGCCTGCTTGGCCAGGCAGTTGATCTCGCCGATGTCCTGGTCGGCCATGACGTCGATCGCCTCGAAGCGCTCGGTGGGGCCGCGAAACACGTGCGCCGCCGCGGCGATGAATGCCTGGCCCAGAGGTGCGTGGGTCAGGAGGAGGATGCCTACCATAGTGTTATCCGAGTACTTTCTGTTCGACCGCGTCGATGAACATCGCGGCCACATCAAAGCCGGTCTGGTCGAAGATCTCCTGGAAGCAGGTCGGGCTGGTCACGTTCACTTCGGTCAGATAGTCGCCAATCACGTCCAATCCTACCAGTAACAGGCCGCGTTCGGCCAGCAGCGGGCCGAGGGCTTCGGCGATCTCGCGATCGCGCTCGCCAATCGGTTGCGCCACGCCGATGCCGCCAGCGGCCAGGTTGCCGCGCACTTCGCCGTTTTGCGGAATGCGGGCTAGCACGAACGGCACCGGTTTGCCACCGATGACCAGCACGCGCTTGTCGCCCTTCTCGATGGCCGGGATGAATTTCTGGGCCATGATCGTGTGGCGGCCGTTGCCGGTAAGCGTCTCGATGATCGAACCGAGATTGAGCGCATCGGCTTTTACGCGGAAGATGCCGGCGCCGCCCATGCCGTCGAGCGGCTTGAAGATGACGTCAGCGTGCTTGGCGTGGAAGGCGCGCAGGCGCGCTTCGTCGGAACTCACGAGCGTCGGCGACGTGTACTGGCTGAACTGGCCGATCGCCAGTTTTTCGTTGTGGTCGCGGATCGCCGACGGGCTGTTGATCACGCACGCGCCCTGGCGCGCCGCCAGTTCGAGCAGGTAGGTGCCATACACGTATTCCATGTCGAACGGCGGATCCTTGCGCTCGATGATGGCGTCGAATTCGGACAGCACCACGTCCACTGCTGCATCGGCCTTGTACCAGACGTCAGGCTCGCCGGTCAGGTGGATCTGCGCCACGCGCGCGCTGACCACGCCTTCTTCGAGCACCATGTCGCGCTGCTCGAAGAAGTACAGGGCATGACCGCGCCGCGCCGCTTCGCGCATCATGGCGAAGGTCGAATCCTTGTAAATTTTGAATCCGGACAGCGGGTCGGCGAGAAAAGCGATTTTCATGGGGCGTCCAATCGATGTAATACCTTGATTTTAGCCCGAAACGGCAAACCTCGCGGGCCGGGCCCGCTGGCTGGCCGGCTGCCGCGATTTAATACACTTCAGGATTCGGATCGGTGCGTTCGAGTTCCAGCGACGCGGCCAGCATGCCCAGGCGCGCCACCACGCCATACACGTAGAAGCGGTTCGGCGCCGCGGTGCCAGGTTTGGCTTTCGGGTCGGGCATCGCGTGCTGCTGGGCGAACGCCAGCGGCACGAACTGCGAACCGGGGGCATTGAGGTTCTGGTCGATGCCGCGCTCGGCGTGTACGCGATAGAAGCCGCCGACGACGTAGCGGTCGATCATGTAGACCACCGGTTCGGCGACGGCGTCGTCGATCGATTCGAAGGTGGGCACGCCTTCCTGGATGATCAGGTCGGTCACGGCCACGCCATCCTTGACCACCGACATGCGCGCGCGCTGGGCCGGGGTCAGGTCGCGCACTTCGCTCGCGTCCTTGATGGTCATGACGCCCATGCCGTAGGTGCCGGCGTCGGGCTTGATGATCACGAAGGGCTTGCGCTCCTTCATGCCGTATTCCTTGTACTTCTTCTTGATCTTCGAGAACAGCGCCGAGACATCGTCGGCCAGCGCTTCGGTGCCGACGTTCTCGCGCAGGTCGACTTCGGCGCAGGTGCTGTGCAGCGGGTTGACCAGCCACGGGTCGATGTCGATCAGCTTGCCGAACTTTTTCGCCACTTCGTCGAACGCCTTGAGGTGGTTGCTCTTGCGGCGCAGCGCCCAGCCGGCGTGCAGTGGCGGCAGCAAGGCCTGCTCGTGCACGTTTTCAAGAATCGACGGGATGCCGCCCGACAGGTCATTGTTGAGCAGGATGGTGCATGGGTCGAAGTCGGGCAAGCCGACGCGGCGGCCGTTGGCTGAGCGCACCAGCGGCTCGAGCACCAGCATATTGCCGTCAGGCAGCGCCAACGGCGTTGGTTCGGTAATGTCCGGCGAGAACGTACCAAGCCGGACGTGCAGGCCGGTCTGGCGGAAGATCTGCATCAGGCGCGCCACGTTTTGCAGGTACATCGGGCTGCGCCGGTCGGAATCGGGCACCAGCAGCAGGTTGCGCGCGTCGGGGCAATATTTGTCGACGGCGGCCATGGCTGCCTGCACCGTCAGCGGCAGCATCTCGCTGGCCAGGTTATTGAAGCCGCCCGGGAACAGGTTGGTGTCGACCGGGGCCAGCTTGTAGCCGGCATTGCGCAGATCGACCGAACAATAGAATGGCGGCGTGTGCTCCTGCCACTCGAGGCGGAACCAGCGCTCGATGGCAGGCGTGGCTTCGAGGATTTTCTTTTCCAGGTCCAGCAAGGGACCGGTCTGGGCGGTGGCGAGGTGCGGAACCATTGATTGGACGTCCTTGTTGTGCGCTTCTTGTTGTTAATTAAGGTGGGAATCGCATATGGGGTTGGTCCGGGTATTTTAAAGCCCCCGCGCATAAAGCGAGAATTTGCGTTATCGAGAACGCAAAAACGTCGTTCCCGCGGAGGCGGGAACCCAAGTATTCATGTGCCGCCACTGCCGGTTGCAATAGTGGCGGCGCCTGACTTGGGTTCCCGCCTGCGCGGGAACGACGTACGGGGTGCGGCTGGATCAGTAGCGGTAAGCCGACTCGCCATGGCTGGTGATGTCCAGGCCTTCGCGCTCTTCTTCTTCCGGCACCCGCAGACCGATCACGATATCGACCAGCTTGAAGGCGATGAAGGCAACCACGGCCGACCAGATGATGGTCACGCCGATCGCATGCGCCTGGATCCACAGCTGGCTGGCGATCGAGTAGCTGGTGTTCATGGCGTTGGTGGTGTAGTCCCACACACCCTGGCCGCCCAGCGATGGCGACGCGAACACGCCGGTCAGCATTGCGCCGAGGATACCGCCCACGCCGTGCACGCCGAACACGTCCAGCGAGTCGTCGGCACGCAGCAGGCGCTTCAGGCCAGTCACGCCCCACAGGCAGATGATACCGGCCAAGAGGCCGATGACCAGCGCGCCCATCGGACCGACGAAACCGGCGCCCGGGGTGATGGCCACCAGGCCCGACACGGCGCCCGACGCAGCACCCAGCATCGATGGCTTGTGCTTGAAGATCCACTCGCCCAGCACCCAGGTGAGGACGGCGCCGGCGGTTGCCAGCAGCGTGTTCAGGAACGCCAGTGCGGCAACGTCGCCTGCTTCGAGCGCCGAGCCGGCATTGAAGCCGAACCAGCCGACCCACAGCAGCGATGCACCGACCATCGTCATCGGCAGCGAGTGTGGCGCCATCGATTCACGACCGTAGCCGATCCGCTTGCCGATCACGTAGGCGCCCACCAGGCCGGCCACGGCCGAGTTGATGTGCACCACGGTGCCGCCTGCGAAGTCGAGCGCGCCCTGTTGCCAGAGGTAGCCGGCGCCAGCAGTGACGGTGGCCAGCGAGGCGGCGTCGGTGATGGCGTCAGGACCGGCCCAGAACCAGACCATGTGCGCGACCGGCAGATAGCCGAACGTGAACCACAGCACGACGAACACCAGCACGGCCGAGAACTTGGCGCGCTCGGCGAAGGCGCCGACGATCAGCGCGCAGGTAATCGCAGCGAAGGTGCCCTGGAAGGCGACGAAGATGAATTCAGGAATCATCGTCTCTTTGCTGAAGGTCGCGGCCATGGCGAAGGTGCCGGCGACCGGATCCCAGATACCCTGCAGGAAGGCGCGGTCGAAGCCGCCGATGAATGCGTTGTTCGGCGTGAACGCCAGCGAGTAGCCGTACAGGCACCACAGCACGATGATGAGTGCGAACACCATCATCACTTGCATCAGCACCGACAGCATGTTCTTGGCGCGCACGAGGCCGCCGTAGAACAGCGCCAGGCCGGGAATGGTCATCAGGATCACCAGCAGCGTGGCGACGAACATCCACGCGGTATCACCCTTGTTGATGGACGGTGCCGCCATGGCTGGCAGGGCAATGCCCAGGCCCAGCATGGCGGTCAGGATCGTTGTAGTTATACGCTTCATGAACACATTCCCTCTTACAGTGCGTCGTTGCCGGTCTCGCCGGTACGGATACGGATGACCTGGTTCAGGTCGGCCACGAAGATCTTGCCGTCACCGATCTTGCCGGTGCGGGCAGCGCCCTGGATCGCATCGATGACCTGGTCGACGATGGCGTCGTCGACGGCGGCTTCGATTTTGATCTTGGGCAGGAAGTCGACGACGTACTCGGCGCCACGGTACAGCTCAGTGTGGCCTTTCTGGCGACCAAAACCCTTCACCTCGGTCACCGTCATGCCTTGCACGTTGATTTCCGACAGCGCCTCTCGCACCTCGTCGAGCTTGAAGGGCTTGATGATGGCGGTAATCATTTTCATGGTATTGCCTCTTTTGCTATCAAAAAGTTTTTGACACGGACAGCACCGCGGCGGATTTGCCGAGGTTCTTGCCCTCCGGGCTCAGGTAGGCGTCGGTGTTCGCCTTGTGCCACGCCAGGGCCACGGTGGCGACACCGAAGTCCTTGGTGACGCCGACCTTGTAGTCGGTGTACGAGTACATGCTGTTGTTCTTGAGTTTCTGGCGCCCGACGTGCAGGTTCAGGATGAAGCCGTTGCTGACATCGATGTCGGCGCCCACGTCCAGGTAGCCGCTCTGCTTGCTGTCTGCGGTGCCGAACAGGTTGGTCGTCGAGTGCGAATACTTGATGTAGGCCGGGCCGAAGCCGAGTTTGCCGTACAACTCGAAGGTGTTTGCGCTCGGGTTCAGGCCGTTGTCCGGATAGTAGTAATACAGGCCGCCGACGTCGTAGCTGACCGCTTCGGTCAACTGGCCGCGCTTGCCGCCGTAGACGTCCCATTCAATATTGCCGTCGCCGCCCAGGTCTTTCGTCCATTTGATGGTGGAAAGCCAGGTGCCCACGTAGAAGCCGGATGGGCCATGTACGTAGTCGACGCCGCCTTGCAGGGCCGGGTCGAGGGCTGTTTGCGACAGGCCGCGGTAACGGTAGTCGCTGGTGATGCTCGCGTTGTAGCTCACCTGGTGTTCGGCGGGTTGTTCCTGTGCCATGCCCGGCGCGCTGGAAAGAGCCAACACTGCCAGAACAATTGCGCTGAATTTTGCTTTGCACTTCATGACAAACCCCCTTGATGAACAACATGAAAAATGACTGCTAATGGATCCTTCAAATGTTCTATATCTACCCTGTGTTTAGCAGGATGCGTGCCAGCTCATAAACTGGTAAAAAGATCCTTGTTTTTTTAGTAAACACGCCCCACATCGGTTTTGCACCATCACAACCGACCGCACACGGCACCTAGACGGCCGTCCGGCGCACCACATCAGGTCACATTGCACCATCATGGAGCGTGCGACCTCGGCAGAAAGGGAAATCGATATGAGTAATAGCAACTTCTTCAGCGACTTGCAGGGCAAGATCAACCAGGCGCTCGAGAGCGGTCCGGCCAAGGACATTGAACGCAATGTCAAAGCGGCCATGACGTCGGGCTTCTCCAAACTCGACCTGGTCACGCGCGAAGAATTCGATATCCAGGCCCAGGTGCTGGCCAAGACCCGCACCAAGCTCGAGGCGCTCGAACTGCGCGTGATCGAACTGGAAGCGAAACTGGGCGCTGGCAGCATGTCGGCGACGCCCGCAACGCCGGGCGCCGCGCCGTCGGCCACTGCGCCGTTCCCGGCCGCACCCGAAGACCCGACGATCGTCCTGCCGCCAAATCTCGACAAGCCGTAAGGCGCAGTCAGCGTCTGCAGCCAGCGTCTGTATTCAACGCTGCTGCAACTGCGCCAGGTGCGTCGTCACCTGGCGCTGCTCCTGCCACGTCAACGGCGGGATCCCGCCCAGCGCCGCCCGGTAGGCCAGCACCGCGCGCGGCCCATCCGAGCGGGCCTCATGCACTTCACCGAGCGTGCGGTAGATATAAGGGCGCGGCCCGATCGCCGCCGCCTTCTCAAGTAATGTCACCGCGTCGCCCAGGCGTCCCTGCGCCTGCGCGACCAGCGCCAGCCCGTAGGGAGCGTGCTCGCTCGACGGCACGCGGCGACCGAGCTCCTCGAATAATTTGCGGCTGGCGTCATGACGGCCGGCAGACAGGTGCAACCCCGCCAGCGTCAGGAGCACGTCGCGCTGGCTGTCATCCACCAGTGCGTAATGCGACAGGTCGGCCGCCAGGATGTACCCCTCGGCCTCATCGAATTTTTTATCGTTGATCGCGCACAGCGCGCGGATCAGGCGCGACAGCTCCGGCTCGGAGCGGCGCGCTTCAGTCGCCAGTTCGCGCGCACGTATTTCGCTGCCACCCAAAAAGAACGGCGTGGCCAGGTGAAAGCGCACGAGCGCCACCCGTGCGCGGTAATTCATCGGATCGAACCGGATCGCACGCTCGAACGTGTTGCGGATCGGGCGCGCATTGCCGATCGCCGCCACCAGGCCGCCCGTGCGCTTTTGCGCCGTCAGCGCGTGGCCCACCGCTTCGGCGCACAGGCTGCTGCCGGGGTTGGCGTTCACGCAGCGTTCGGCCACGGCGCGTGCCCGCGGCACGTCCGGCCGCGGGCGCGTGAGGTAGATATCGACGGACGCCGCCAGCGCGGCCGGATCGGTTGCATTGCGCGCCAGCCGCGCGTCGATCATGCGGCTCACTTCCATATAGCGCTCCTGCTGCACCAGGTGCGCCAGCAGGTCGCGCTGGACCGCCTGCGCACTGCCGCTCCAGGCGAGCCACAGCAGCACCGGCACGCTCCATGCCCTTGTCTGCGCCAGCATTGCAATCCCCCGTTTGAGACGACTGGTACCGCGCCTGCTGTCCGTCGTGTTCGTGTTGTAACAGGCTCAAAGCGTCACACGGGTGATATGAAGGAGTCAATGCGCGGGGAATACGCGATCCCGCGACGCCATTTTTCGGTGCATTCCTACAGTTGAGCTTCGCCTGTGGCGTATTCCGTTGACGTCAGTCGGTGCTGACCTCCTTGCGGTTGTCGCGCGCGACGCGGTCGATCAGCTTGTTGTAGGGGTCGACGCCCACGTCGAACGGCTGCTCCTTGACGGTCACCGTCACGGTTGGATTGTCGCCCCGCAGCACGCGCTTCTCCAGCAGCAGCACGCGCTCGTCGGATTCCTTCGCGTCTTTCGCACGGGCGAACACGCCGATCTCCACTGCCTCGTCGTAGGCGCGCGGCGTTTCCTGTCCCTTGCCGTCGGCCTGCATCTTGGCCAGGTGGAGCTTCATCGTCACGTCCCACTGGCCGTCCGCACGCTTGACCGCTTTTGCCTCGGTCACGCGGTTATCGTAGAACACGATGCGCTCGAACAGATCGGCGATCAGCGCATGCTTGCCCACCGGCGCTTCGGCGCGGATGTAGTCGACCAGTTCGGCCGACGTGGTGAACGGCGCCTCTTGATACCCCTTGTCTTGCAGGAAGCGTTTCAGGGCCCGGTTCAGCGCCGCCTCGCCGATCTCGTCGCGCAGGCGATAGAACACCAGGCTGCCCTTGCGGTAGTGGATGTAATCCTGGTTCTCCACGCGCACCAATGGCAGTTCCTCGATCTTTTCGGCGCCGCGCGAACTGAGGTAGCGATCCAGTTCATAGCGCAGGAAGCGGCGCATCTTGTGCGGACCGTATTCCTTTTCCATCACCATCAGCGCCGAATACTGCGACAGCGATTCGATCAGCATGCTCGCGCCCTGCACATTGGCGCCCGTAACCTGGTGGCCCCACCACTGGTGCGCCATCTCGTGCGCCGTGACGTAGAAGACGTAGTCGATGTCTTCCTTGTCGCGCAGGTCGGCGATGAAGCCGATCGATTCCGAGAACGGGATCGTGTTGGCGAACGATTGCGCGAAGCGCTGGTAGTTCGGGAACTCGAGGATGCGCACCTGCCTGTGCTGATAGGGCGTGAACTCGGTGGTGAAGTAGTCGAGCGACTTTTGCGTGCCCTCGATCATCCGGTCCACGTTGTAGGCGTGCTTGGGATCGTGATAGATCTCGATAGCGATGCCACGCCAGTCGCCCTTCTTTACCTGCCAGTCGGCCGACAAATAGGCGAAGAACGGCATCATCTTCTGGTCCATCTTGTAGTGATAGAAGTTGCGGCCGTTTTCCTTCCACGTCTTTTGCAGGTAGCCCGGCGCCAGGGCGATCTGGTCGCCGCCCGTCGAGACGGTGGTCTCGAAACTGATCCAGTCGGCTTCGCCCCCGAACAGCGTGTTGGCGCGGGCGGCGGTGTCCTCCAGCTTGGGCATGCGCTCAGGCTCACCCAGGCCGCGCTTGCGGCGCTCGTTGCGGTCGAGTAGTTCAAAATCGCTCTGGTAGCCGACCAGCGGGAAGAACTCGCGGTTGTTGAAGAACGTGCCGTTCAGGTTGAACGTGTCGCCCTTCCCCGAATTGGAAAAGCCGGGCCGGCGCGCATCGACCGTGAAGTCGAGCGCGAGGCGAGCGCCCGGCGCCGTCGGCTGCGCGAGCTTGAGGATCCGGAAGCCCGCCACCTTGTCGTCCAGGACGACGGTGTGCGCGGGCAGCCCGGCCAGGGTGGTCACGGTGTCGGGATTGACCTGCAGGCGCAGGGTATCGAGCGGCTGGCTCGTCTTGTTCTCGAAGACGTAGCGGCCCTTGACCATCACGCGACGCTCGGCCGGATAAATATCCACCGCAGCGCGCACGTCGACGATCTTCGCGTGCGGCAGATCCTTGTATTTGCGGTAGGTCTTCTCGTACAGGGCCTGCTTGTCCATCGCGACGTTCGCCGCTTCGTACCGGCCCAGCGTGACGGTGTTGTGGAAGATCCAGCCCCCAACCAGCGCGAACGCGATCGTGCAGGCGGCCAACGCGACACCCGAAGCACTCTTCAGGCGGCGCGCCGCTTCGCGCGTGCGCGTGCGCCACTCGACCGACAAGCCGCGCACCCAGAAGGCCTGGGCCACGATCAGCGCCGCCAGCGCGAACAGCGTCCAGTACAACGCGAACCATGCCCAGCCCGTGACGAAGTGGCCGAAGCCGTTCATGTCCGAATACGGCGTCTCGGGCAGCAGCGCGATGTTGTACAGGTTGTGATCGAAGTGCATCACGGACAGGACGATCTGCGCCACGATCAGCACGATCATCAGCAGGTAGCCGACAAACTTATTGTTCGTCACGACTTGCAGCGCCACTGCGATCAGCGCCATCAGGATGAATGGCACGCCCGTCATGAACACGCCCTGCAGATACACGAGCGGCTCGACCGGCGCCCCGCCCTTGAACAGCTGGATGGCGATTGCGGTCAGGATACCGGCCAGCAAAAAGGCCACGATCACGCCGACCAGCACCAGGCTTTTCGCCACCAGCGGCGCCCAGTTCGGCATCGGCATTGCATCGCTCACGTCGGCAATGCCGGCCTGGCGCTCCTTGAAAATCAGTTCGCCGGCATAGAAGATCACGATGATGAGCAGCAGGAAGTTATAGCTGCCTTTGAGCAGCTCGATCATCAGGTGGGTGCGCGGGTAGACGTTGGTGCCGAACATCTCGCCCAGCTGACTCGAGCCGCCCACCATATTGAGCACGCCGAACAGCAGCATGACAAGGAAAGGCACGCTCTTGAAGACAGCGACGGCGTCGAACGCGAAGATGTGCCAGCACTGGGCCCAGCGCGTGCCGCCCGTGAAACGCGGCGCGATGCGCGGCAGCGCAATGTGCGCCGGCATGAGCGCGGCCGGCGCCCCCGCCTTGGCCTTGCCGAACAGGCGCTTGCCGGTGCCGGCGCGCTGCGGCTTGAACAGCACCAGCGTGAGGCCCAGCAGCGCCAGGCCAACGGCGCTCCACAGCAGGCGGTTGGCCAGCATGTAGCCGGTGAAGGCAGGCAGGCCGGCATTCGATTCGGCGGTCGAGAAGTAGCGCGTGGCGCGGCCAAGGGCGCGGATGCCGAACGGGTCGACCAGCACCGCGATCCACTCGTTATCGATATTGGACGTGAAGCTGCCGGCGACGATCCACAGCACGAAGAACGCCATCACGCCGACATACACCATCATGATCGAGCGCGTGGTGGCGGCCAGCAGCATCAGCAAGGCGCCGATGAACAGCAGGTTCGGCGCGACCAGCACGCACAGCGCCCACAGGTAGGCCGCGCCGGGGAACGGCCCCACGCGTTCGGCGTCGATCCACGGCATCAGTGGACCGAGCATCATGCCCGCCACGATCACCGCGAAGATCACCATGCAGGCCACCAGGCCCGCCAGGAAGCGCCCGACCAGGTAGTCGTGCTTTTTCATGGGCGTGGCGAACAGCATGTCGGAGATGCCGACTTCGCCGTCGCGCAGCACCGAGCCGGCGATGAAGATGGTGACGACGAACATCGACATCAGGCTGAAGACGCCGAGCAGCTGCGCGACGACGACCGGCGCATTGCGGTTCACGTTGCCGATGCTGCCGCCGACCTGGATCGCATCGGTGGTGGTCGCGCCAAAGGCCAGCGCGCCGAAGATCAGCGCGCATACCCACAATAGCGGCTGGCGCAGCTGAATACCCAGCTCGAACTTGAAGAATTCTCGTAACATGCCGGCTCCTTATGCCACGACCGCTGCGGTAGTTGCCGGCGCTGCGCTGGCGGCGCGGGTGGCGTTGCGGATCTGGAGGAAATAGACGTCTTCCAGGTCTGGCTCGACGCTGACAAAGCCATCGTCCGGCTGCGACTCGGCGAACACGTTGATCTGCGGGCGCCCCGCGACCAGGCGCGTGGAGAGCACGTTGAAATCGCGCTGGTACTCGGGCAGCGCCTCCTGGCTGACGGTGCGCCGCCACACGCGGCTCTTGAGGGTATCGATCGCTGCTTGCGGCTCGCCCTGCAGCAGCACCGTGCCCTTGGCGATCATCGCCATGCGCGGGCACAGGTCGGTGACGTCTTCGACGATGTGGGTCGACAGGATCACGACCACCTGCTCGCCGATCTTGGCCAGCAGGTTCAGGAAGCGGTTGCGTTCATCGGGGTCCAGGCCCGCAGTCGGCTCGTCGACGATCACCAGGCGCGGCGCGCCAAGCAGCGCCTGCGCGATGCCGAAACGCTGGCGCATGCCGCCCGAGAAGGTGCCCAGGCCGCGCGAGCGCGCTTCCCACAGGTTGGTCTGGTGCAGCAGCGCCTCGACCATCTCCTTGCGTTCGCCCTTTGCGGTCAAGCCTTTCAGGACCGCAAAATGATTGAGCAGTTTTTCGGCGCTGACTTTGGGATACACGCCGAAGTCTTGCGGCAGGTAGCCGAGCTGGCGGCGCAAGCCTTCCTTGTCCTTCAGGACATCGAGGCCGTTGAAATCGATGCTGCCGCTATCGGGGTCTTGCAGCGTGGCGATGGTACGCATCAGGGACGACTTGCCCGCGCCATTGGGGCCGAGCAGGCCGAACATGCCGTTGGGGATCTCGAGGCTGACATTGTTGATGGCCTTGACGCCATTGGCGTACGTCTTGTTGAGCTGCTTGATCGATAGCATCGGTGATTTCTCCGGGGGGTTGGTGGTCGCGCTGTGCCTGCTTGCAAGGCTGCACCACGCGTTCATGTCCTCCATGCAATGTAGCTTTAATGAAATGCGATGTCAGCAAATTAAGACAGGCGACAGGAATATCGGTATGAACGACCGATTCACAGGTATCTGCATCTGCCATAGCGTGTTGGCGCAGGGTTTGCTGGTGCTGCCATGAGCAATGCAGAACGCTACTGGATTTGTCGAGAAGGCATTGGCGCCGGTGTCGAACCTGTTTTCTCTGCTGCGGCCGCGTCCAGCTCTGTTGCGAAGGCTGCGGCGGCGGCATCGGCGGCCGCAGTCGCAGCGGTGGAAAGGTCCTCAGCCGCCGGGGTGCTGGTTTGAGGGAGAGCGGGAAGATGGCCGTTCGGTTCGGTCACGGATTGCGCTGCCTGGGCGGCACGTGGTTCGACCTGGCTTGCAGGGCGCTCTGACGGTATTGCCGTATCGGCGCCTGGCGTTGTTGGCGCAACATTGGTGGCGGTCGTCTCGTCCGTGACTGACCCGACAGGCGCTGGCACCGTCGTTTCGGGCGCCACCGGGGCTTCTGGCAGCAGAAAGGCATCTGGAATGTCGAGGCTGCTACTTCGGTGATCATTCAGAATGACCAGCACAAAGCCAAGAACGATGATGACCAGTGCGGGGTGACTGACCTTGAAAATCATCCCCAACAATCTGATCTCGTTCGACCCCGCATGGGCATTGGTGTGAGCGAGCATGAAGCAGCCGATGACCACCAGAGCGATACCAAGCCAAAGAGAAACATGCTGCATGACACGCCCCTTGTGTAGGTGCACAGAGAATGATCGGCACACAAATCAGCGGCTGACTATGTTGGGCACGAAATCAGTTAGGCAACCGTTCGAGCAGCTTGTTCCCGCATGCCGACCGACTTCTTGCGCCAGCCGGACCGCCCGCCTTCAATGCGTTTCGGTTTGGTGCGCCTCAACGACCTGATTGTGACGCCCTTCAGTATCAAGCAGTTCCGTCTACCGCTTGGAATCCCATGACTCTTGCAGTGTTGCAAAGCCGCGCCCTGGCCGGCATGGCAGCGCCGTCGGTCAGCGTCGAAGTCCACTTGGCCAACGGCCTGCCCGGCATGACGATTGTGGGTTTGCCTGACACCGAAGTGCGTGAAGCAAAGGACCGCGTGCGTGCGGCGCTGCAAAACTCCGGCTTCGATGTCCCGCCGCGCCGCATCACGATCAATCTGGCGCCGGCCGATCTGCCGAAGGAGTCCGGCCGCTTCGATCTGCCCATTGCGCTGGGCATCCTGGCCGCGTCGCACCAGATTCGCGGCGATACGCTCGAGCGCTACGAGTTCGCCGGCGAGCTGTCGCTGTCGGGCGAGCTGCGGCCGATCCGGGGTGCGCTGGCGATGGCTTTTGCAATGGTGCGCGCGGGCGATTCGCCGGCCGGAGTGCGGGCGCGTGCCTTCATCCTGCCGCTGGCCAATGCCGACGAAGCGGCATTGGTCGAGGCGGCCGAGATTTTGCCGGCGCGCACGCTACTCGAAGTCTGCGCGCACTTTGCCAATGCGCCCGATGCAACCAGGCTGGCGCGCCATGTCGGTCCGGGCCTGCTGCACGCCGTTCGCTATCCCGACTTCGCCGACGTGAAAGGCCAGCAGCATGCCAAGCGCGCGCTCGAGGTGGCTGCGGCCGGCGCCCATTCGGCCTTGCTGGTCGGCCCGCCCGGGGCGGGCAAGAGCATGCTGGCGGCGCGCCTGCCCGGCCTGTTGCCACCGATGAGTGAAAGCGAGGCGCTGGAATCGGCCGCCGTGCAATCGCTTGCCGGCGGTTTCTCGCCGCAGCTCTGGCGCCAGCGGCCGTTTCGCAGTCCGCATCACACAACGTCCGGCGTGGCCCTGGTTGGCGGGGGCAGCGTGCCGCGGCCAGGCGAAGTCTCGCTCGCGCATCACGGCGTGTTGTTCCTGGATGAGTTGCCCGAGTTCGACCGGCGCGTGCTCGAGGTGTTGCGCGAGCCACTTGAATCGGGCCAGATCACGATTTCGCGCGCGGCGCACCAGGCCGATTTTCCCGCGCGCTTCCAGCTGATCGCGGCGATGAATCCATGTCCATGCGGGTGGCTCGGTCACGCCAGCGGCAAATGCCACTGCCTTGAGGCCGCCGTGCTGCGCTATCAGAGCCGCATTTCCGGGGCCCTGCTCGACCGCATCGATATCCAGTTGCCGGTGATGGCGCTGGGACCGGAGAGCATGGGTGCGCAGGCCGAGGGGGAGCCAAGCAGCGTGATTGCAGAACGGGTGGCGCGGGCACATGCGCTCCAGGTGGCGCGCCAGGGCCACCCCAACGGCCATCTGGGTGCGCGCGACATCGACCGTTATTGCGCGCCGGACGACGCCGGGCAGCGCCTGCTGCATGGCGCAGCCAAGCATCTGCACTGGTCGGCGCGCGCGTATCACCGTGTGCTCAAGGTCGCGCGCACGGTGGCCGATCTGGCCGGCAGCGAGCACGTGGCGTCGATACACGTGGCAGAGGCGATCGGCTACCGGCGCGCGCTGCGGGGCGACTAACGGGCGTTGCGTTCTGTTGCGCTGCTGTTACCATCGGGGCATGCGACCATCTACCGTGCGCGCCTTGCTGCGTGCCTTGTTACTTGTCCCGATCATCCTGGCCGGCGCACTGCTGGCGGGCTGCAATCCACCGTATAACTGGCGTGATTACACGAGCGACGACGGCCGCTTCAAGGCGCTGTTTCCGGCCAAACCCGCAGCCCTTGCACGCACTGTGGATGTGGGCGGCCTGCAAGTCGAGATGACGATGACGGCGGCCAAGGTCGATGGCACGACCTTCGCCGTCGGCACCGCCGTGGCGCCCGATCCGGCGCGCGCGCAAGCGGCGCTGCCGGCCATGCGCCTGGCGCTGCTGCGTAATATCGGCGCGCCCGACGCTGCAACGCCAGGCGACTCGCGCGTGGATGCGACGGGCGCCGTTCATGGCGCGCCGATGCACCTGAGCGGTCGCTTTGAAGCGAAGGGCAGCCGCTTCTATCAGGTGATCGTGCTCGGCCCTGCGGGCAAGACACCGCCGGAGCAGGTCGAGCAGTTCCTCACCTCGTTCTCGAGCTTTTGAGTGCCCCGTGGCTGACCATTTCCCTGCCCTGCGCCTGGTCGGGCTGCGCAAACACTTCGGCCGGCCCGCCGTCGATGGTGTCGACCTGACTGTTCATCGCGGCGAGTTTTATGCGCTGCTTGGACCGAACGGCGCTGGCAAAACGACGACGCTACGCCTGGTCACAGGCCTCTTGGCGCCCGATGCCGGCTCGATCGAGGTGCTGGGGATCGATATGGCCGCGGCGCCAGCGGCGGCCAAAGCGAAGCTGGCCTACCTGCCGGACGAGCCGCTGTTGTACGGAAAGCTCAAGCCGTTCGAATACCTCGAATTTGTCGCTGGCCTGTGGGGCTTGACAGCGAAGGACGCCGCGCCGCGCGCGCGCGAACTGCTCGACTGGCTGGACCTGAGCCAGCATGCGCATGAGCTGACCGAAGGGTTTTCGCGCGGGATGAAGCAAAAACTCGCGCTGGCAGGCGCCCTGATCCACGATCCCGAGCTGTTGATCCTCGACGAGCCGCTCACCGGCCTGGACGCCGCTGCGGCGCGCCAGGTAAAAGACCTGCTGCTGGCGCACGTGGCCAACGGCGGCACGGTAATTCTCACGACGCACATCCTGGAGGTGGCCGAGCGCCTGGCGCACCGTATCGGCATCATCCGCCAGGGGCGCCTGATCGCCGAAGGCACGCTGGACGAACTGCGCGAGCGCACCCAGGGTGGCAGCCTGGAAGACATGTTCCTGCACTTGATGGCGGCGCCATGATGCTGGCGCCGGGCGGTGTCGGCTGGCTGCTGCGGCACGAGCTGCGGCTTGGCTGGTTCAATATGGCAGGCGGCAAGAATGCAGGCGGGCGGCGCCGGCCCGGCAATGCGGCTGTCGCGCTGGCGGCCTTCGGTTGCATCGTCATGCATGTCGTGGGCTGGTTCACGGTGCGCCAGTTGGCTGGCGTGCCGGGCGACGATCCGCGCATCCTGCTGGCCATCTCGGCGGTGCTGATCGCGGCGACGGCCTTCATGCTGTCGTCGGCGATCAAGGCCTGCGTGCTGGTGCTGTTCGAGCGCAGCGACCTCGATCTGCTGCTGTCGTCGCCCCTGCCCTCGCGCAGCATTTTTACGGTGCGCCTGCTTGGCGTGTGCGCGAGTACTGCGGCGCTGTATCTGTTTTTTCTGACACCGTTCGCCCATGCCGGGCTGCTGCAGGGACAGTGGCGCTGGCTCGGGATCTATCCCGGCGTGATCGCCGTTGCGGTGCTGTGCAGCTGTGTCGCGATGCTGCTCACGCTTGGCCTCGTGCGCGTGCTCGGTGCGCGCCGTACACGTGTCGTGGCGCAGATCGTGGGCGCGCTGGCCGGGGCGCTGCTTGTCATCGCGTCTCAGCTGCATGCGCTCACGTCCAGGCAGACACAGGTTCGCATCCGCGATGCCGTGCTTGAACTGGTGCAGGAGGACGGCGCAGAGCGTAATCTGCTCTGGCTACCAGCGCAGGCGATGCTGGGCGAGCCGTGGCCGGTGCTGCTGTTGATCGCACTCGCCGGCGCCATGTTCTTGCTGACGATCTGGCGCACGCATCGCTTCTTTGCGCGCGGACTGCAACTGGCCGCGTCATCTGCAGCGAGTACCGCGTCGTCGACGGTGGCGCAGCCCCGCTTCGGGCGCAGCTTGTTCCGCACGGTGGTCATCAAGGAGTGGCGGCTGATCGTGCGCGACCCGCAGTTGCTGTCGCAGGTGATGCTGCAGGTGCTGTTCCTGCTGCCGCTGTTCTTCCTGATTTTCAAGCGCGCCGATGTGCAGGTGCAGGCCATCGGCGCCGGGCTGGCGCTGCTGTGCAGTTCACTGACCGGTGCGCTGGCGTGGATCGCCCTGTCAGCCGAGGACGCGCCGGATCTGCTGGTGGTGTCGCCAGCGTCCCAGCGCACGGTGCGGCGCGCCAAGTTAGCGGCGGCGATGATGCCGGTCCTTGCCTTGGTCGCCGTCCCGCTGTTGTGGCTGATCGTGCGGATGCCGGTGGCCGGGCTAGTTGGCTGCCTTGTCGTCTGCGGCGCCGTGATGGGCGCCGGCCTGGTCGTGTTCTGGTGCGGACGCCCTGGCGTGCGCAGCAACTTCAAGGGGCGCGGCAAGGGTGGTGTGGTGATGAACGTGCTCGAGCTGTTGAATAGCCTTGCGTGGGGGACGATGGGATGGTTTCTACCGGGAGCCGCAATCGCATCGCTGACGGCGGTTGGCCTGCTCGCCGCGGCAGGCGCTGCCCTTCTCGCCGTTGCCGTCCCGGGCATTGCCTGGATGTTGCGGTCCAGGGCGTTGTGAGCGTGAGCGCACTGTGAAGGTGCGGCAGTCGTGCTATCGTTTAATTACTAACAAAACCAAGAGATAGCTATGTTGATTACTTTCAAATGCAAATCGTATCCAGAAGTCCTGATGTATCAGGAACACGCCAAACGCATCCTTGATCTGTTGCACAAGGAACCAGAACGCGGTGTGATCACCTCGGCTGAGGCCACTCAGGTGATCACGCTGATCGAGGGCGAGATCGAAGAGTCGCGCAAGCATCAGGTGTCGGACCAGGTGGCGCACGACGTGCATGCACATCACCGCGATGAGGATGACCACGAGCACCAGGCGATCGAGGTTGTCAGTTTTTCGACACGCATGTATCCATTGCTGGAAATGCTGCGTTCGGCGCGTGACAACAACACGGACATTCTCTGGGGTGTTTGACCCAGCTCCGGCGTTTTCGCCCATGCAAAAAGCCCGCTGATGTAAGTCAGCGGGCTTTTTTTCGGCCTGGAACGGCAGGCGCGGAAGCTGGTGTCTGGTCGCTTGGATAAGTAAAAAGCGAAAAGCCCCGCTCAGAATCTCTGAGCGGGGCTTTTCTAATAACTAGCCTGACGATAACCTACTTTCACACTGGTTGCAGCACTATCATCGGCGCAAA
>NZ_JBFMMP010000021.1:0-61265 GCF_040790145.1 Massilia aurea | reverse complement strand
CTGCTCGAGGCCGGCTGCCGGGTGCAATGCATCGAGCACCCGCAGGCGCTGTGGCTGGTTCAACAAGCGCAGCTTGCTGAACCAGCCCGTGAATCGAGGCGCTTTCATGGACCGCTCCTGTCGATGGCAACAGGGGTTGGACTACGTAACAGCTCAGCGGTTCAGCTCTCGTCACTATTTAACGATAACAGCGCCTAAAAAAACGCCGGCTGGTCCGGCGTTCGGCGTTCGCGTCCTGTACCTCTTACGCTGCAATGCGTTCGACGTTAGTCCGTTTGATTTTCCCGGCCTGGTACAAATCGTATTGCAGCTGCATGCCCGCCCAGAGTTCAGGGCTCGTGCGAAGGGCGGTGCCGAGGCGATAAGCCATATCCGGCGACACGCCAGCCGCGCCATCGACGACACGTTGCAGGGTGACGCGGCTGACGCTTAGGCGTGAAGCCGCTTCGGTTACCGTCATGTCGCCCAGGTATTCCCGGATGACCTCTCCCGGATGGGGTGGGTTGTGCATGCGAGTCATTTTTGCTCCTGGAAAGTTAGTGGTAGTCGAGATAGTCAACGAGGATGGCGAGAAAACGCGTGCCCATTCACTCTTGATGACATCGGTTGTGCCAGCACAGACCTGGCAAGAGCTTGCCGGAGGTGATTTACAAGCAGTGGACCTCTATCTGGGCTTCACCGACGTGCTCGCCTTGCTTTCCTTTGACCGTACATGACTGGGTATCATCAGGAAGCCGCTTTGCCATGGAAACCTCGCCCAATGATCCGTAGTCGCACCTTAGCCATTTTCCTTCCGGATATCGGCCGTCAAGCGAGTAGCGCCGTGACCATCCTGCCTTTGTCTTTGTAGCAGTGTCTTCGCGAAGTATCCCTAGCCGTGCCGGTGGTCCATCGGCAGGCGCTGCACCACTCAGGTAAAGAGGCGACGACACGAATGGCTTCCACTCCTCGCCAGGCGCGAGGACATGCAAGGCAGCCTCAGAAATCGACTTGGGACACACATAAGCTTTTGGGGCTGCGTCGGCAACTGCCTGCAGAATCACGCCGAAGAGGGGGAAGAAAACTGCGTCTCGAAATCTCATGACTCACTCGATCACGAAGAATGCATCTGCATTGTTGGACGAATTGACGAAGTTTCCGTAGTTGTCAAAGTCCCACCCGCCAGCGGTAAGTCCCGCCGTCCCGCCACTTACCTTTTGCTGCGTGTATCGCCATTGGACCTTTGAGTACTTGAGGCTTACATGCTCGGAAAGGACATCGCCTTCAGACACTTCCGGTGCGACTTCGCCTATCAAGACATTGGCCAGCACGATGTCGAAATACTTGACCCTGGCACCAAGTCCATCCGCGCGAAAAAACTCGAGGCGGGCCGAAGGGATGGTTTTCCCCATGGAGCAGTATTGAAGAAGAATCGGTGTGGCGAGATCTGAGACTTTTCGCAGGGCAAGGCTTGAATGTTCGCACCGTTCAGCTGTATGGCCGCCAGCGGAGGGGCTTGTCGCAGATTTTGGCTGGCTGATCATCCAGTCAATCATCGAACATTCAATCCAGCCTGCGTGTTGACTGTCAGAAGATTCACCTTTGATTCCGTCCAGTTGCAGATACACATCTATCGCCATACTTCCTCCTTTTCGATTTTGTTCATTCTGAAGGTCGGAGATGTGTCGCGATCGAGGCGTCTCAACGATGAGCTTGTTACTGCAAAGGGCGGCATGTCAGTTACGGTAGATGCCTCGAGTGAAGAGCCCTGCAGCGCGTGACTGTGAAGATTAATCCAGTCACGCCATAAAAAAAACGCCGGGCGAACCCGGCGTTTTCAACAGACAGACAAAGCCCCGCGTTACGCGGGTTCGCGCATCGTCAGCGCCGGCCGCGCCGCGCTTTTGAGCGTAGGCCGACCCTGCTGCGCTTCGAAGCGGAAGGTCGATACCAGCTGCGACAGCGCCTGCGCCTGCTCGCGCATCGACGTCGACGCGGCCGCCGCTTCCTCGACCAGCGCCGCGTTCTGCTGCGTCACCTGGTCCATTTGCGCGATCGCCTGGTTCACCTGCTCGATGCCGGCCGACTGCTCCTGGCTGGCCATGGCGATGCCCGACATGATGCTGGTGACGCGGCCGATACTGTCGACAATTTCCTGCATCGTCGCGCCGGCATCCGACACCAGGCGGCTGCCTTCCTCGACCTTGGCGCTCGAGTCGCCGATCAGGGTCTTGATCTCTTTCGCCGCTGCGGCCGAACGCTGGGCCAGGTTGCGCACTTCGGATGCGACGACCGCAAAGCCGCGACCCTGTTCGCCGGCGCGCGCAGCTTCCACCGCTGCATTCAGGGCCAGGATATTGGTCTGGAACGCGATGCCGTCGATGACGCCGATGATGTCGACGATCTTCTTCGACGACGTGGTGATTGCGTCCATCGTCTGCACGACGCGGCCGACGGTGTCGCCGCCACGGCCAGCCACTTGCGAGGCGTTCTGCGCCAGCGTGTTGGCTTCGCGGGCGTTGTCGGCGTTCTGGCGCACGGTCGAGGTCAGCTCTTCCATCGAGGACGCCGTCTCTTCCAGCGCGCCGGCCTGCTGCTCGGTACGGGCGGACAGTTCGAGGTTGCCGGCCGAGATCTGGTCGGCCGCTTCGGAAATCGTTTCGGTGCCGCTGCGCACCTGGCTGACGATGCCGACCAGGTTGTCGTTCATGTCCTTGAGGGCGCCCATCAGCGCGCCGGTTTCGTTGTTGCCCTGGACGACGATATGGCTGCTCAGGTCACCGGTGGCCACGGTTTGCGCCACTAGCACGGCTTCGCCGAGCGGGGTGGTGATGCGACGGCCGATCCACCAGGCGAACAAGCCGCCGGCCACCAGCGCGATCGCGGCCAGCGTGACCTGCAGGTTCAGGCTGGTTGCAAAGCTTTCGTCGATCTGTACCGAATCGGCAGCCACGACGTCCTGCTGGAACTTGACGATCGCGCGCAGGCTCTCGATATACAACTGCACGCGCGGCAGCATGTCGGTATTGAGGAAGTTGCGCACCGCGTCGTCGTTGCCGGCGGCCTTCTGCGCCATCACGCTCTTGCGCGCATTGCGGTAGCCTTCGCGCTGCTCGTCGACCTTGGCGAACAATGCCATCGCGGTGGGGTTGCCGGCCAGGCTGGCGGTCAGCTCCTTGTGCAGCACGTCCGAACGCTTCGACGATTCGGTAATCGCGTCGAGGAAGTATTTTTCGTCCGCTGGATCGGCCATCTTGATCGCCGCGATGGTGCGCGCCGCATTGGTTTCGATGATGGCTTGCCACTCCTGCAGCATGGCCAGGCGGTGCATGCTCTCGCCGGTCAGTTTGTCGGTCAGGGCTTCCGCTTTCTGCATCTGGATCAGGCCGATGCCCACCAGCAGCAGCATGGCCGCGAGGATGGTGGCGAAGCCGCCGAGGATCAATGTGCGGATTTTAAGGTTTTGAAATGTCATGGCGTTCCGAGTCAGTGAATGCAGCATTCGCGGAAACGACGATAGTTTCCACGTGGAATGACATTCTCACAGATTCAGAACGGAAAATCCCGAAAAATTGTGCTATGCACAATTACTTCGAAGGATTGTGGCGTGATACTCACGCCTGCTGCGTAAACACGACCAGTAGTATTGTCCGATGTAAACCGGAAAATACGGTCCTGCCCGCAGCGGTAGCGGGCAGGATCAATACAAGCGCGTCAGCGTGACTTGACGAACGGCTTGCCCAGCGCTTTCGGCGCCACCGACTTGGCCATCAGGCCCGCCAGCACGACCACGGTGACAATGTACGGAATCATCTGGATCAGCGAGCCCGGGATACGGCCCACCACCGGCAGGTCGACGCCCTCGATCTGGATCTGCACCGCGGCGAAGAAGCCGAACATCATGCAGCCCAGCACCGTGTGCACCGGCCGCCAGTTGCCGAACACCAGCGCCGTCAGCGCCAGGTAGCCGGCGCCGGCCGACATGTCGCGCAAGAAGAAGCCGCTCTGGACGATCGACAGGTAGGCGCCCGAGAATGAGCACAGTACGCCGGCGATGATCATCGCCGTGTAGCGGGTGCGCTGGACCGAGATGCCGGCTGCGTCGGCCGCATGCGGGTTTTCGCCGCAGGCGCGCAGGCGCAGGCCGAAGCGGCTGTAGAACAGCACCCAGTGCACGATCGGGAGCAGGGCAAAGGCCAGGTACACCAGCACCGAATGCCCGCCAATCAGGCTGCCGTAGACCCAGCCGAGCACCGGGACATCGGCCACCATGTCAGTGCCGGGAAGGACCACGCTCGCCAGGCGCGCGTCGCCGAGGTCCGGCGTGCGCCCGCCCTGCTGGAAGAAGTACTGGGCCACGACGAACGTCAGGCCGCTCATGGCGATGTTGATGGCGATGCCGGCCACGAGCTGGTTGCCCTTTTGCGTGATCGAGACAAACGCCTGGATCAGCGCCAGCACGACCGAGGCGACGATGCCGGCGGCGATGCCGAGCCACGGGTCCTGGTAGGTGTAGGCCACGCCGGCCGAAACAAAGGCCGACGCGAGGATCTTGCCTTCGAGGCCGATGTCGACCACGCCGCTGCGCTCGGCGAACAGGCCGGCCATGGCCGCGAACATCAGCACCGGCGCGTTGCGGATGGTGGAGACGACGATACTGGCGAACTGGAAGTCTTCCATGGCTTATCCCTTGCGTGCGCTACGTGTAGCATTGATCAGCTTCAGAACCGCCGGCGCATACATGTTTTCCATGGCGCCGCAGAACAGGATGATCAGGCCCTGGATGAAAATGAAGGTCTCTTGCGGGATGTTCGGCTTTTCCAGCGACAGGTCGAACCCGCCCTGGATCAGCGCGCCGAACAGGATCGACGAGAGCAGGATGCCGATCGGGTGCTGGCGGCCCATCAGTGCAATGGCGATGCCGATGAAGCCCGCGCCGGCCGGGAAGTTCAGGCTCAGGTAGTGGGTCGAACCGAGGATCGAGTTCACCGCCGCCAGGCCGGCCAGGGCGCCCGAGATCAGCATCGCCACGATGATCGTGCGGCTGATGCGCACGCCCGCATAGTGCGCGGCGTGGGCGTTCAGGCCCGTGGCCTGCAGGCGGTAACCCCAGCTCGAACGCGATACCGCCACCCAGTAGACCACGAGCGCGATCAGCGCCAGGATGAAGGCCAGGTTCAACGGCGTGTTCTCGCCGAAGAACGGCAGCCAGGTCGAGAGCAGCGGGATCGCGGCGGCATCCGAGAACACGCGGCTGGCCGGGTTCTGGTCGCCCTCGGGGATCATGTACTTGACGATGATGAAGTTCATCAGGCCGGCGGCAATAAAGTTGAACATGATGGTCGTGACCACCACGTGACTGCCGCGTTTGGCCTGCAGGTAGCCGGGCAAGAAGGCCCAGGCCGCGCCAAAGACGGCGCTGGCCACGATCGCCAGCGGGATCAGCAGCCACGGCGAGAGCGTGGCGTCGAAGGCCAGCATCGCCAGGGTCAGACCCAGGCCGCCCAGGTACATCTGGCCTTCGGCGCCGATGTTGAAAAGGCCTGCCTTCATCGCGATCGACACCGCCAGGCCCGTAAAGACAAACGTCGATGCATAGAACAGCGTATAGCTCAGGCCTTCCGGATTGACGACGGCGCTGTTGACCAAAATTTGCAGCGACTCGGTCGGGCTCTCGCCCAGCAAATGGATCACGAGCGCCGCGACCAGCAGGGCAGATAGCAGATTCAGGACCGGCAGGACGAAGCCCGAGGCCCAGCGTGGGAGTTCAGTGGTTTTCATGATTTGTGCATCCCGCCCATCAACAGGCCAATGCGGGTGGTGTCGAATTCGTCGATCGGCAGTTCGCCGGTGATGCGCCCGCCCGACATCACGATGATGCGGTCAGCGAGCGCTCGCACTTCTTCCAGCTCGGTCGACACCAGCAGGATCGCCACGCCCTCGTCGCGCAAGCGCAGCAGCTGCGTGTGGATGCTCTCGATGGTGCCAATGTCCACGCCGCGCGTGGGCTGGCCGACCAGCAGCAATTTGGGCGACGCGGACACTTCGCGCGCGATCACGACCTTCTGCTGGTTGCCGCCCGAGAGCAGGCCGATGCGCACGTTCGGGTCTTTCGGACGCACATCAAAGGCTTCAAGCAAGTGGGCGCAGCGCTTGGCGATGGCGTCGAAGTCGAACAGGCCCAGGCCCTTGGTGACGCGGTCCTGGTAGCCGAACACGGTGTTCTGCATGACCGAGAAATCCTTGATCACGCCGTCACGCAGGCGGTCTTCCGGCACGTGGCCGATGCCCATGTCGCGCAGCACGGCCGGCAGGCCGTCGGCGTTCGAGCGGCCCGCGAAGGGCAGGGGCTGGCCGCCCAGCGCCACGGCGCCGGACGTCGGCAGGCGCATGCCCGACAGGATTTCCATCAACTCGCTCTGGCCGTTGCCCGACACGCCGGCAATGGCGACGATCTCGCCGGCGCGCACGTTCAGGGCGATGTCGCCCAGAAGCTGCACGCCGTTGGCATCCTTTAGTTGCAGGTTCTCGACCTGCAGCACCGGGGCGCCCGGCGCGTACGGCTTGCGCGGCAGGTTGCCTTCGATCGGGCGGCCCACCATCATATTGGCCAGCTGCTCCTTGCTGGTGTCGACGGTGGCGACGGCGCCGGCCAGGCGGCCCGCGCGCATCACGGTCACCTGGTCAGTGATATCCATGATCTCGCCCAGCTTGTGGGTGATCAGGATGATGGTCTTGCCCTGTTCCTTGAACAGCCGCAGGATGTCGAACAGCGACGCGATCTCTTGCGTGGTGAGCACGGCGGTCGGCTCGTCCAGGATCAGGATCTCGGCGCTGCGGTAGATCTGCTTGAGGATTTCGACGCGCTGCTGCGCGCCCACCGACAAGTCACTGATGACGGCCAGCGGATCGACGTCGAGATGGTAGCGCGCGCAAATTTCGCGCAGCTTTACTTCAATCTCGCGGCGTTTTTTCGACAGCTTGAAGGCGCCTTCGGCCCCGAGCATCACGTTGTCGAGCACCGTCATGTTCTCGACCAGCATGAAGTGCTGGTGCACCATGCCGATGCCGAGCGCGATGGCTTCCTGGCTCGAGCGGATCTGCTGCTCCTTGCCATTGATGACGAGCTGCCCGCTGTCGGCATGGTAGTAGCCGTACAGGATGCTCATCAGGGTGGATTTGCCGGCGCCATTCTCGCCGATCACACCATGGATCGAGCCCTTGGCGATCGAGAAGCTGACGTCGGCGTTCGCCTGCACCGGCCCGAAGGCCTTGCTTACGTTGCGAAATTCTACGGCTGGCTGCATTGCGATCCGTCGTAAAGATAGAGTGTTCTTATCATTCAAAAGCGCGCCGGGCCAGTATCAACTGGCGCGGCGCGCTTTCAATGGGAGTGAAAAATCAGACCGGGCAGGAGCTGCCGGCGCGGTAATCGATGACCTTGATCTTGCCGTTGATGATGTCCTGGCGCACGGCGTTCACGCGCTGTTCGATCGCTGGCGTGACCACCGCACGGTTGTCCTTGTCGAGCACCCAGTCGACGCCGCCTTCTTTCAGGCCCTTGTAGGTCACGCCTGATTTCCAGGTGCCCTTCTTGACGGCCATGAACGAGTCGTACACGGCCACGTCGACGCGCTTGACCATCGAGGTCAGCATCGTGCCCGGATGCAGGTAGTTCTGGTTCGAGTCGACGCCGACCGCAAGCTTGCCCTTGGTCTTGGCCATCTGCAGCGCGCCCATGCCGCTGCCGCCGGCCACGGCGAAGACCACGTCCACGCCGCGATCGAACTGCGCGCGCGCCAGTTCGCCGCCCTTGGCCGGATCGTTCCAGGCCGCGGCCGTGGTGCCGACCATGTTCTGGACGATCTCGACTTTCGGCGCCTGCGCCTTGGCGCCCTGGCCGTAGCCGCAGGCGAACGCGCGGATCAGCGGAATGTCCATGCCGCCGACGAAGCCGAGCTTCTTGGTCTTGGAGGCCATGGCCGCAGCGACGCCGACCAGGTACGAACCCTCTTGTTCCTTGAACATCACCGATTCGATGTTGGCGCCTTGCGCCACGCTGTCGATCAGGACGAAGCGCACGTTCGGGAACTCGCGGGCGACTTTTTGCACGGCCTGGGTTTGCGAGAAACCGATGGCGGCGATCAGGTCGACCTTCTTGCGCGCCAGGCCGCGCATGACCTGCTCGGCCTGGGTATCGCTATTGGCCTGGACTTCGAACACCTTCACGCCGGTCTCTTTCGAGAAGCGCTGCAGGCCTTCGAAGGCCGACTGGTTGAACGATTTGTCGAACTTGCCGCCCGCATCGTAGACCATGCCGAATTTCGGCGCGGCGATCGGTGCGGTCGACGGCGCTGCCAGCGCGCTGCCAGCGAGGCACATGGCCGCCACGGTGATGCTGAGTTGCTTGAATTTCATGGTTGAGCTCCTGGAATAGCGATATTGTACCCGCCGCATGCCTTGCGATGGGATCGGCCGTGCGATTGTCGCAGCCCGACGCTGTGCAAGTGGTTACGGTTTGTATCCGGGAGAGTCGTTCGGGCCAGGCTCACGCCCTTCGGGCACAAGCTGTCAAATATGCATCAAGCTGCAAGTTGATGACAAATACGATTTTACTTCCCAATTTATTCGCTGGAAATATAAGTGCTGACAACTTTCGGCAATTATTTTGCGGCGAGGGCCAATTCGGGCGCCGCCACGATCGCCGCCACGGTCGCTTCCACCGGTGGTTCTGCACTGGCCACCGCGCTGGCCACGGCGGCGGCGGCGGCCGGCGTGACGGGCGCGCTGAACTGGCGCGTGAGAAAACCCGCGATCATGGCCTGGGTCGATGCCAGGTAGGGGATGTTCATGTGGTCGGACTCGGGCACCACGTCGTCGGCCACCAGCGCGCCGAGCTTGGCCACGAGCAGGTCGGTGTGAAAGTGCGGCACCACGTCGTCGCTGGCGGCGCGCAGTACGTACGTCGGCGCCTTGAGCGCTGGCGCGTGCTTGATCGACTCGAAGCGGTCGCGCAGCATGTACTCGATCGGCATGACGCGGAAACGCCGCTTGGCGATGGCCAGGATCGAGTCGTACGGCGTGATCAGGACCACCGAGTGGGCGGGGCGTGCCTTGGCCACCTGCACCGCGACGCCCGAACCCAGGCTGCGGCCGACCACGGCGATGCGCTGCGGGTCGACCTGGCCGCGCGTGGCGAGCCAGTCGTACAGCAGGCAGCCGTCTTCGATCATGTGGATTTCGGCCGGGATGCCGTGCGAGTCGCCGTAGCCGCGGTAGTTCATCGCCAGCACGGTCATGTTGGGGAACAGCTTGCCGGCGTCGCGCACGACCCACGACACTTCTTCGGAGCGCCCGCCAAAGTACAGCACGGCCGGGCGCGGGCCGGGAATGTTCGGCGTCATCAGCCAGCCGGCCAGGCGCGTGCCATCCCTGGCGCGCAGGACGACTGGACGGGTGCGGTGGCCGCTCGAACGGGGGCTCTTGACTTCGCGCTCGAGCGTCGGATTGAACACCAGGCGGCGCTGGTTGGCCGCGACGGCAGCCGTCAGGCCCAGCCACACCATGCTGGCCAGGCCAGTGAGGCCTGCCGCCATTTTTTTCGAGGTATCCATGCCGACAAGTCTACGCCTGCTGCTTCATTTTGTTCTTAGAAGCATTCTTCTATGCCGACCGCAGGCCCTTGAATCGGCCAAGAAAGTTGTTTTAATCCAACATGGCGTACGCGCCATTCCGGACAGAATGCGCTCCCGGCTTCCGCGGCTTTCCGGTACGATCCGTGTATCCGGCCCACGCGCCACTCTCATGGAGTCTTCGTGCATTTCCTTCTGACGTATGAGCTTGCCCCCGATTATCTCGAACGCCGCGCCGAGTTTCGCGACGCACACCTGGCGCTGGCCTGGGAAGCGCAGGAACGCGGTGAGCTGATCCTTGCCGGCGCGATCGCCGAGCCGGCCGACACGGCCATCCTGGTATTCGATTGCGACACGGCCGAGCCGGCGCAGCTGTTCGCGGCGCGCGATCCGTATGTGCTCAATGGCCTCGTGCGCGCCTTCCACGTGCGCCAGTGGAATACGGTGGTCGGCGACCTGGCGACCAATCCCATCCGGCCGGGCTGACATTCGTGCCGGCGGGGCATGAACATCGGGTAAGATTGCCCGCGTTCATCAACGCCGGGGAATGCAATGCAAACTGCTGTCAATCTGTGGCCACTGCTCGGCGTGGCCGTCATCGTCGTGGGCTTTTTGCTGCGCGCCAATCCGGTGCTGGTCGCCGTCGCCGCCTGCGGCGTGACCGGCGTGGCCGCCGCCATGTCCGTCATGACGCTACTCGAGTCGCTGGGCGCCGCCTTTCTCAAGACCCGCAACCTGCCATTGATCCTGCTGCTGCCGCTGGCGGCCATCGGCCTGCTCGAGCGCTTCGGCCTGCGCGACCGCGCCCAGGCGGCCATCGGCAAGGTGCGCTCGGCCACTGCCGGGCGCCTCTTGATCGTCTACCTGTTCGCGCGCGAGAGCACGGCGGCGATGGGCCTGACCAGCCTGGGCGGCCATCCGACGATGGTGCGCCCGCTGGTGGCGCCGATGGCCGAAGCGGCCGCCGAAACCCAGCACGGCCCGCTGCCCGAGCGCGTGCGCCACCGCATCCGCGCGATGTCGGCCGCGACCGACAATATCGGCCTGTTCTTCGGTGAAGACATCTTTGTCGCGTTCGGCGCGATCGTCCTGATGCACACCATCCTGCAAGCCGAAGGCATCGAGGTCAATCCGCTGCACATTGCGCTGTGGGGCATCCCCACCGCGATCACGGCGTTCGTCATCCACGCGTGGAACCTGCGGCGTCTGGACGCCGAGATCGCGCGCGCCGTCGCGTTTGAACGTCAGCCCGATCGGGACGCCGCATGACGCTCAGCATCGATCACTTCTACATCCTCGTCGGCCTGCTGCTGGCGGGGGTGGCCATCATGAACCTGGTGGACCGCAGCAATCCGCGCCGCGTCACCACCGCCTTGTTCTGGGGGCTGTACGCGCTCTTGTACCTGGCCGGCGAAGCGATGCCGCCGGCGGCGGTGGGCGCGCTGATGATCGGCATGGCGCTGCTGGCCGGCTTCGGCGGCGTGAAGGCCGGCCAGCCCAACGCATTGGCGCCGGAAGCGCGCCAGGCCAGCGCCGCGCGCCTGGGTAATCGCCTGTTCATTCCGGCGCTGCTGCTGCCTCTGGTGACTGTCATCGGCGCGACGTTGCTGAAAGACGTAGAGCTGGGCGGCCTGCTGCTCCTCGACCCGGCGCACATCACCATCGTCAGCATGGGTTGCGGCGCGGTCGTGGCACTGATCGCCGCGTGCTGGCTTACGCGCGCTTCGCCGCTGCAGGGCGTGCGCGAGGCGCGCCGCCTGGTCGACGCCATGAGCTGGGCGGTCGTGCTGCCGCACATCCTGGCGGTGCTGGGATTGCTGTTCTCGGAGGCCGGCGTGGGCAAGGCGGTCGCGCACCTGACGACGACCTATATCGGGCTGGACTCGGCCTTTGTCGCGGTGGCCGTGTACTGCCTCGGCATGGCGCTGTTTACGATCGTGATGGGCAACGGCTTTGCGGCGTTTCCGGTCATGGCGGGCGGCGTGGGCATTCCCGTGCTGGTGGGCGTGTATGGCGCCAACCCGGCCGTGATGGCGGCCATCGGCATGTTCAGCGCGTATTGCGGTACATTGATGACACCGATGGCGGCCAACTTCAATATCGTGCCGGCGGCCTTGCTGGAACTGCCCGACAAGAACGCCGTGATCCGGGCCCAGATCCCGAGTGCGCTGCCGATCCTGGTGGCGAATATCTTCCTGCTCTACTTTTTGATGAATTTGTGATCGGGGTTGCACAATGATACAGACTGTCCTGCTCACCGGCTTCGAGCCGTTCAATGGCGCCACCATCAACCCGGCCTGGGAGGCCGTGCGGTCGCTGGAAGGCTGGCAGGGCGAACACTTCCAGGTCGAGGTGCGCCAGTTGCCGTGCATTTTCGGCGACGCCAATGAAGACCTGGCGGCGCTGATCGACGAGCTGCACCCCGATGTGGTGATTGCGGTCGGCCAGGCCGGCGGGCGGCCCGACATCTCGGTCGAGCGCGTCGCGATCAATGTCGACGATGCGTCGATCCTCGACAACGGCGGGCAGCAGCCGGTCGATGCGACCATCGCGCAAGACGGGCCGGCCGCGTATTTTTCGACGCTGCCGATCAAGGCGATCGTGCACGCGCTGCGCGATCGCCAGTTGCTTGCGTCTGTCTCGCAAACGGCCGGCACGTTCGTCTGCAACCATGTGTTCTATGGCTTGATGCACCACGCGGCAGCGCAGCCGCAGGCGATCAAGGCAGGCTTCATCCACGTGCCGTTCCTGCCCGAGCAGGCAGCCTTGCGGGAGGATGCACCACCGTCGATGGCGCTGGAGGACATCATTGCGGGGATCAAGCTGGCGGTGGAGGTGACGCTGGCCGTCGATGCCGACCTGCGCGAAGCAGGCGGCGCGACGCACTAATTCTTCACCACCACCCGTCAAACCGTCGTTCCAGCGAAGGCTGGAACCTAAGTCTCACGCGCTGCCACTGACGCATATGCTTGTGGTGACGCATGCAAACTTGGGTTCCCGCCTGCGCGGGAACGACGGTTCGGCGGGTGGTGGTGCTAACCGCGTTGCATTACCGCAGCTTGATCGTCGTCACCGCCTTCTCGTCACGCAGCTCGAACGCCGCATCCTCGAAGCTCGGCGGACCGAAACGCCCGCGCGCGTCGCGGCTGAACGCGTACGGCTCTTTCGGGATGCCCAGCACATTGCGGTCGAGCTTGCCGTTGTCGTTCTCGTCCTGATACGACAGCACGGCCCACGAACCGGCCGGCACGCCGTCGACGTTGACGACCGTCTCGCCGGCCCTGGCCGGGGCCGAACCCGAATACGCGCAGTCTTTCAGGAAGGTGTTCTTGTCGCACACGGCGACGAGCACCTTGCCCTTGGCCGTGACGCCCTGGACGCGCACTTCGATCGAGGCGGCCGAGGCGCTGGCGGTGGCGCAGAACGCTGCGGCGAGAACTACACTACGGTAAGTCGATTGCATTGAAACTCCAAAGGTTGAATTGATCGTGTAGCGTGTTTGACCGCCTGCCGGCCGCGCCGCGCTACCGTGCGCACCGGCCGTCATGATAGGCTGTCGGCATCTGCTCCCATGCCCGCCATTACCAACAAGGCGCTTACTTCATCATGCTGCTCAACGCGCTCATCGTCCTGGCCACCATCGCCTTCATGGAAGTGTTTTCCATCGTCGCGCACAAGTACATCATGCACGGCTTCGGCTGGGGCTGGCACCGCTCGCACCACGAGCCGCGCACCGGCTGGTTCGAAAAAAACGACCTGTACGCCGTGGTTTTCGCGGGCATCGCCATCGGCCTGATCTGGTTCGGCACGCGCGGCTACGGACGCCTCGAATGGATCGGCGCCGGCATGACCGGCTACGGCCTGTTGTACTTCATCGCCCACGACGGCCTGGTGCACCAGCGCTGGCCGTTCCGCTACGTGCCGCGCAGCGGCTACTTCAAGCGCCTGTACCAGGCCCACCGCATGCATCACGCGGTCGAGGGCAAGGAGGGCGCCGTGTCGTTCGGCTTCCTGTACGCGCCGCCCGTCACGAAACTCAAGCAGCAGTTGCAGGCGCAGCAGAACCAGCTGCGGGGTCCGCGCGGCCAGGGCGCTGCCACAGACCACGCCGCGCCGGCAGTGCGCGACTAGGCGCGAGGCGCGAGGCCAGCGCCTGCACGCCGCCCAGCGCGAGCAGGCGCAATTTGGTCGCCTTCGATGTTCCCACCCGCTCATCCCACGCGCGCGCACCGCGCCGTTTGACTTCCACACCGATCTGCCGATACACATTGCGCGCCGTGGCGATGGCCCACGCCGAGCGTAGCGGCAGCGCCGCCAGGCCGATCGACGCCGACGCGTAATACGGCTCTGCATGGTCCACCAGGCGCGCGGCCACCGTCGCCAGCGCCGCCCGGTGGCGCGGCAGCGCGACCAGGTCGGGCGGGATGCCGGCGTCGAGCAGCCAGTCGTCGGGCACGTAGCAGCGGCCAATGGCCGCATCGTCGATGATGTCGCGCGCGATATTCGTCAGCTGGAATGCCAGGCCCAGGTCGCAGGCGCGATCGAGCACCGCTTCGTCGCGAGCGCCCATGATCGACGCCATCATCAGGCCGACCACGCCGGCGACGTGGTAGCAGTAGCGCAGCGTGTCGTCGATCGTGCGATAGCGCGCCTCGTTGACGTCCATCGCGAAGCCGGCCAGGTGATCGTAGGCATAGCGCGGCGCGATCGAATGGCCCAGGGCCACTTCCTGGAATGCGGCAAAGGCCGGATCGCGCATCGGCTCGCCCTCGTAGGCGCGGCGGGTGCTGTCGTACAGGCGATCGAGCTCGAACGGCGCATCGTGCGACGCCTGGGCGATGGGGACGCTGGCAAAGCCCAGCTCCTGGCCGTCGACCACGTCGTCGCAATGGCGGCACCATGCGTACAGCATCAGCACGCTGCGCCGGGTGGCGGGCGGGAACAGTTTGGCCGCCGCCGCAAAGCTCTTGGACCCGACCTCGATGGTCTGGGTCGCGTGTTCCATCAGGTTCTGGTCGCCCTGCGCCGTCATCGCAGGCCTCCGGCATGGGCCCCGGCATTGACACCTTCGAGCATCAGGCCGGCCGTGGCCTTGGCTGAACCGATCACGCCCGGCACGCCCGCACCGGGATGGGTGCCGGCGCCGACCAGGTACAGGTTCGGCAGCTCGGCGTCGCGGTTGTGCGGGCGGAACCAGGCGCTTTGCGTCAGGATCGGCTCGAGCGAGAAGGCTGAACCGACGTGCGCATTGAGCTCGTCGCGGAAATCATGCGGCGTGAAGATGCGGCTCGTGACCAGCTGGCTGCGCAGCCCCGGCATATAGCGCTGCTCGAGGTAGTCGAAGATGCGGTCGCGGTAGCGCGGCCCTTCGACGTCCCAGTCGATCGGCGCATTGCCCAGGTGCGGCACGGGCGCCAGCACGTAATGGCTGCCGCAGCCCGGCGGCGCGAGCGACGGGTCGGTCACGCACGGCGCGTGCAGGTACAGCGAGAAATCGTCGGCCAGCTTGTCGCCCTTGAAGATCTCGTTGATCAGGCCCTTGTAGCGCGCGCCGAAGCAGACCGTGTGGTGCTGCAACTGCGCGTGGTGTTTATTCAGGCCGAAGTACAGCACGAACAGCGAATTGCTGAAGCGCTTCTTGCGCAGCGCCTCGCCCTGGCTGCTGCCACGACCGTGGTTGCTCAGCAGGTTGGCGTAGGTGTGCACGACGTCTGCGTTCGATGCCACCGCGTCGGCCGGGAACCAGCGGCCGTCTTCCAGCCGCACGCCGCTGGCCAGGTTGCCGACGGTTTCGATGCGCGCCACGGGGGCGTTCAGTTCGATCTGGCCGCCCATGTCCTGGAACAGGCGCACGAGGGCGTTCACCAGCGCGCCAGTGCCGCCGCGCGGGAACCACACGCCCCAGCGCCGTTCGAGCGCGTGGATCAGCGTGTAGATCGAGCTGGTGGCGAATGGATTGCCGCCTACCAGCAGCGAGTGGAACGAGAACGCCTGGCGCAGGTGCTCGTCCTTCACGAAGCGCGAGACCATGCTGTAGACGCTCTTCCAGGCCTCCAGGCGCGCCAGTTGCGGGCCGGCGTTGATCATGTCGCGAAACGACAGGAACGGCACGGCGCCCAGCTTCAGGTAACCCTCGTCGAACACCGCTTTCGAGTAGGCCAGAAAACGCTGGTAGCCGGCCACGTCGGCCGGATTGCGGGCGTGGATCTGGCGGTCGAGCGATTCCTGGTCGTTCGCGTAGTCGAAGAAGCTGCCGTCTTCCCAGCACAGGCGATAAAACGGCGCCACCGGCAGCATCTCGACGTAGTCGGCGATCTTCTTGCCGCACAGCGTGAACAGCTCTTCGATCGCGGTCGGATCGGTGATGACGGTGGGGCCGGCGTCGAACGTGAAGCCCTGGTCTTCATAGACATAGGCACGGCCGCCCGGCTTGTCGCGCTTTTCGAGCAGCGTGGTCTGCGTGCCGCCGGCCTGCAGCCGGATGGCCAGGGCCAGGCCACCGAAGCCGGCGCCGATCACGACGGCGCGCTTGGGTTCGATTTTCATCTGGTTCATTCGGAATTCCTGATCTGGTGAGGTTGTGTCTTGCGGACGGCGACGAATGCTTCCAGCACCGGCACCGGCGGCTTGCCGGTCAACAGGCGCGCCTTGTCGGCAAGCGTCAGGCGACCGGCGTAGAAGCGCGCAATCAGCGGCGCGGACAAGCGGTAGAAGCGCTGCATCACGCGCCAGCGATGGTCGGCGCTGCCGGCCAAAAACAGCATCCGGTTGAGCATGCGGAAAAAGCCCTGGCGCTGCCATTCGCCGCGCGCTTCGTCGCGGATCGCCGCGAATAGGGAAGGTGCAGCAAGATCGGGCAGGGCGGCGATGCGTTCGGCCAGGCGCACCGCGTGCGGCAGCGAATAGCCGGTGGTCGGGTGGAACAGGCCGGCGCGCAGGCCGACGCTCGGCTGGCCTTCAAGCTCATCCCAGAAGCGGTCGAAGTCGCCGGCCAGCACGATCGGCAGCGAACCTTGCTCTTCGCGCAGCACGTCGCGGATCTGCCAGCCGCGCCCTGCGGCGTAGGCGGCGATATTCGCGCGCAGGCGCTCTGGTTCCCACGCGGCGCTGTCGACGTAATGGGTGTCTTCGATCAGTACGCGGTCGGGCCCGAACGGCAGCAGGTAGACGAAGCGGTAGCCGCCTTGCTGGGCCACGCTGGCGTCCATGATCACGGGCTGGGTCAAGCCGTGCGGCGCGTGCAGGCGCACTTCCTGGCCGAGAAAAGTCTGGTAGCCGAGCGCCAGGTGGCGGCTGCCGCGGATGCCGCGCCCGTCGATGACGGCGTGTGCATGCAGGGTCTCGCCATCGTGCAGCAGCACGCTGGTGGGCGTGATTTCGGCGATGTGCACGCCGGTGCGCAGCAGCGGGCCGAGGGCCGCTTCGATCGTGCGTGCAAGATCGGGCGAGGCGATGCTGGCGTACCCGCCTGTGAGCGCGCGCGCGTGCTCGGGAAACACGACGTCATAGCCCGGCCAGCGATGCGACACCAGCGGCGCGATCCAGCGCCGCAGGGCCTCGGTCAGGTCGGTGTCGTGGAACGACCAGGTATGGTTGCCGCCCAGGTGCCGGCCCTGTTCGAGCAGCAGGATGCGCAATTCCGGGCGCTCGGTGTGCAGGCGCCACGCGATCAAGCTGTTGGCCAGGCCGCCGCCGACCAGGATCAGGTCGTGGCGCGTGCTGGTGCGATCATCCATGGCTGGCCAGCGCCGTCGGCAGGTTCAGTACGGTCTCGATGATGTCGGCCGCGCGCGGCGCGCCGCCAGCGGCGCGGATTTCATCGGCCAGCGGCGCCATGCGGGCGGCAAACGCCGGTTCATCGAGCAGGCGGCGCAGCTTGCGCGTCAGGTCGGCCACGCTGCTGATGCGCGGCGAGGCGCGCAAGCCCACGCCTGCATACTCGACGCGGGCCGCGCCGCCCGGATGGTCGAACGCAATCGGCAGCGCCAGGATCGGCGTGCGCGCGGCCACCGCTTCCATGATGGTGTTGGCGCCCGCATGCGAGACGATGGCGTCGGCGCGCGCGAGCACGGCCAGTTGCGGCACGTAGGCGTGCACGCGCGTGGTGCCGATGGCTTCCAACGCCCGCACCTGCGCGTCATTCAGGCCGCCGCAGTGGGCGATCAGCAGATCTGCGTCGAGCTTGCGGGAGGCCTTGGCGATCCGCTTGAACAGGCTGAAACGGTCGCTCACCAGCGTGCCGAGCGAGGCGTAGATGAACGGGCGCGTGCTGGCGGCCGCCGGCAGGAACGCCGCCAGCTCGTCGGGCGCCAGGACAGGTGCTGCATTCGCCGCGTGCAGCGGGCCGACATGGTGGAAGTGCGGCGGCAGCTCGCGGCGCGGAAAATCGAAGCCCGGCACGATCTGCGCGATCTGCGCCAGCGGCGACAGGCATTCGTGCAGCATGCCGCGCGGGGGCAAGCCAAGGCGTTCGGCCTGCGCCGCGATCGCGCGGTGGTGCGGGCCCATCATCCAGTCATACACGCGCGTGCTGCCTTCGACGATCTTGAAGGCGCGTTCGCTGTCTTCGTACACGAAGGGCATCACCGGCAGCGGGATGCCGGCCTCGCGGTTCACCGGCAAGGCACATGCGATCGAAATGAATGGCATGCCGAGGTGTTCGGCCACCAGGCCGCCGGCCGCTTCCATCTGGTCGGCCAGCAGGCAGTCGACACGCAGTTCTTTCAGTGCCGCTGGCAGTTCGCGGCACAGCATCCCGGTGCTGGCGGCCATGTCGAGGATCACGCGGCGCAAGCCGAGCGGGCTGCCGGGATTGGCCACGCGCGCGAGCATCGCGGGCAGCGAACCGGCCGGGTGGGTGGCTGCGCCGATGGCGTGAAAGCCGATGCGCGCGTCTTTTACATAGGCGGCGGCATCCGGGCGGTGGATGAATGTGACGCGGTGGCCGCGCGCGACGAGTTCGCGCGCCAGCACCATCAGCGTATTGAAGTGGCTATACAGGGCCGGAGCCACGACCGCGAAATGCGCCATGCGAGAGGGTGAAGGGTTCAGAGAGTCAGTAATTGCGGGTCAGTTCAGGCGCAGCTCGGCCAGCTGTGGGCTTGGGCGCAGTTCGCGCGGCTTGGCAGGTTCGGCCATCAGTTCGGGGATGAAGCGCGCGCCCTTGGCCTCTTTGGCGAACAGCGCGCCCATGAAGTGCCGCGTGCGGCCCTTGCCACCGACAGCGGCGCCCAGGCAGCGGTCGGCTTCGGCCAGGCAGGCCGACAGGCGGCGCTGTGCTTCGTCGACGCCGAGCGTGTTGATCAGGGTGGCCTTGCCGATGTCCTTGCCGGTGTCCTTGCCCGTGATGGCGCTGTCGTTGCCGGCGCCGTCGAGGAAGTCGTCCTTGATCTGGAAGGCCTGGCCCGCCGCCAGCGCAAAGGCGCGCAATTGCTGCGCCACGCCGTCGTCGGCGTGGCAGATGATCGCCGCCATGTCGACGGCCACGCCCAGCAGCAGGCCGGTCTTGAGTTCATTGGTGGTGGCGATGGCTTCGGGCGAACGCGCGCCGCCGTGCAGGTCTTCGAACTGGCCGCGCACCAGGCCCTGGTCGCCGACCGTCTGCGCCAGCGTCGCCACCAGGCGCGCGCGGGTGACGGGCGGGATGTCCTGGGCTTGCGACAGCACGCCAAAGGCGCGGCTGAGCAGGGCGACCGAGGCCAGGATGGCGACGTCTTCGCCGAACTGGATGTGAATGGCCGGCTTGCCGCGACGCAGGCTGGCGTCGTCCATGCATGGCAGGTCGTCGAGAATCAGCGACGCCGCATGCACCAGTTCAACTGAACAGGCCACGTCGATCAGGGCGGGGGAGGCGCAACCGAGGTCGCGCGCGACGAGCATCACCAGCAACGGGCGCATGCGCTTGCCGGCCGAGAGGGCCGAGGTGCGCATGGCCTTGGCCAGGCTGTCGGACTGGCTATTGCCGCTCAACAGATGTTCGATGCGGTCGTCGATGGCAGAGCGCAGCGTGTCGATGTCATCGAAGACGGCGTCGTCGAATTTTTTCAGGCGGAGCCCGTCGTAGCGCGGTGTTGCGGTAGTCATACGAGCTCCTGTGCTTATTGATAGTCTTGATAACTATCATACCGGAGGCAAAGTTAAAAAATAGTTAATTGAACTCAATCGTGCGTGGTTTTCTGCCTAGAAACTGTGCATAAGCATGCGCTAGGGCAATGCATTGTGGGACAAAAACGGTTCGGGAGTGTGCAGCGAGCGGCGTCGTCTGAATCCGTTAGCCCAAAGACCGTCGTTCCCGCCACTGGCGGGAACGACGGCCTGGAGGGTGGTGGTGTTCCGATCAGCCTGGCTGCTGATCAGGAAACAAGATCTTCAAGAACGCCCGCACCACCGGCGCATCGTCCTGCGCCGGATAACTGATATACAGGTTCGCCGACGGCGCATGCTCGTGAATCGGCAAGAACCGCACCCCCGGCCAGCCAATCCGGCTCGTGGTTTCCGGCATCAAGGCCACGCCCAGGCCCGCCCCCACCATGGCCAGCAGTGTCTGCGGCTCGGCCGCTTCCTGGAAGATGGTCGGCTCGAAGCCCGCGTTGACGCAGCATTGCATCAGGTAGCGCGGCTCGGCCGACTGGTCCAGGTGCAGCGTCAGCATCGGTTCGCCGGCGATCTCAAGTAGCGAGATCGAATCGCGCCCGGCCAGCGGATGGCGCGCATTGACCGCCACGCAGAATTGCTCCTTGAAGCACAGCTCCTGGCGCAGGTTGGCCGCTTTCAGCACGTCCGGCTCGATGCGCGGCTCGCGCCAGAAACCCACGTCGATCTGCTTGCTTCGCAGCGCTTCCCACTGGTCGTTCGGGCCCAGTTCGTGGATGGTCCACGTCACGCGCGGAAAATCGGTCTGGAAGCGTTCGAGCAGGCCGGGAATCGGGCCCCACATCGCCGAGCCCACGATGCCCACGCGCAGCCGGCCCACTTCACCGCGGTCGATCTGGCGGATGGTGTCGATCGTCATGCGCATCCGGCCCAGCAGGTCGGCCGCTTCGACCATCAGCGCGCGCCCGGCCACGGTCAGCTCGAAGCTGCGCGTGGTGCGCGTGAACAGGCGCACGCCAAGTTCGCTTTCGAGCTTCATGATCTGCTGCGACAGCGGCGGCTGCGAAATGTGCAGGCGCTCGGCGGCGCGCGAGAAGCTCTTCTCTTCAGCCACCGCCAGGAAGTACTTCAGTTGTTTCAGGTCGATCGACATGGCGCTGGCGTACAGCTCAGACTGCGCGGTGGTTCAGCGCCACGGCCAGGCGCGCGCCGATCAGGGCATTGTGCTTGACCAGCGCGATATTGGTGGCCAGGCTGCGGCCACCCGTCAGCTCCTTGATGCGGCCCAGCAGGAACGGCGTGACCTTCTTGCCGGTGATGTTCTGCTGCTGCGCCTCGTTCAACGCCTGGGTGATGATGGCGTCGATCTCGGTCGGCGCCATCGCCGCGTCGCCCGGCACCGGATTGCTGACCACGACACCGCCGGCCAGGCCGAGCTGCCACTTGGTGCGGATGAACGCCGCCTGCTCTTCGGGCGAGTCGATCTGGAAGTCGGCCTGGTAGCCGCTCTCGCGCGTAAAAAAGGCCGGGAAGCCCGGCTGGCCGACGCTCAGCACCGGCACGCCATGCGTTTCGAGGTATTCGAGCGTCAGGCCGATGTCGAGGATCGATTTGACGCCGGCGCACACCACGGCCACGCTGGTCTGCGCCAGTTCCTGCAGGTCGGCCGAGATGTCGAAGCTCGTTTCGGCGCCGCGGTGCACGCCGCCGATGCCGCCGGTGACAAACACCTCGATGCCGGCCAGCTGGGCGCAGATCATGGTGGCGGCGACGGTGGTCGCGCCCAGGCGCGCCTGCGCCAGCACGTAGGCCAGGTCGCGGCGGCTCACTTTCATGGCGTCGGGCGAGGCGCCGAGCAGCTCGAGCTGTTCTTCCGACAGGCCGATGCAGATCTTGCCGCCGATGACGGCGATGGTGGCCGGCACGGCGCCGGCGTCGCGGATGATCTGCTCGACTTCGCGCGCGGTGTGCACGTTTTGCGGGTACGGCATGCCGTGCGAGATGATGGTCGATTCGAGGGCGACGATCGGTTTGCCGGCGGTGCGCGCGGCGGCCACTTCGGGCGAGAACAGGAGGAAGTTGTGCATGGGTGCTCTCTATCTAGTCAAGGAGGGATGCCGGGCTGTCGAACAGGCCGGGTGCGAGTTGCGGGCAGACGGTCTGCGCGCAGCCGATCGTCATGGTGGACAGTTCCAGGCCACGGCGGCAGGCCACTTCAAGGGATGCTTCGCCGCTGTACAGGCTCCAGCAGACGGCGGCGGCAAAGGCGTCGCCGGCGCCGGTGACGTCGACGACGTCGGCCTTCGGGGCGGGCAGGCTGCGCAAGCCGTCCGGCGTCGTCAACATGACGCCCAGCGCGCCGCGCGTGACGATCACGTCCTGCGCGCCGTCCTGCTGCAGGGCGCCGCAGGCGTCGGCAATGGCGGCGTCGGTGTCCATGGCGTGGCCGGCGCGGGCCGCCAGTTCGCCCAGGTTCAGGATCAACAGGCGCAGGCCGCGCAGGTCGCGCGGCAGGCGCTCGATCTTCGGCTCGGACACGGCGACGGCGACCATCGGCACGCCGCCCGCCAGCGCGTCGCCGAGTAGCGCTGCCACCGCATCGTGTGGCAGGTTCAGGTCGGCCACGATCAGCGCGGCGCCCGCGCGTTGCGGGGCGCGGCTGGCGAAGAACGCGGGCGTGAGCGCTTCGTTGATCGCCATGTCGGCCAGCGCCACGCGCATTTCGCCGTCCTGGTCGAGCACCGCCGTGTAGGTGCCGCTGGCCGCGCCCTCGACGAGCAGCACGCCGCGCGTGTCGATACCGGCTTCGTCGGCGTGCGCGAGCAGCGCGCGGCCCGAGGCGTCCGGGCCGACGGCCGTGATGAGACCCGTCGGGGCGCCCAGGCGCGCCAGGTTCTCGGCGATATTGCGCGCCACGCCGCCGAACGATTCGCTCTGGCGCGCCGGGTTCGAGGTGCCAAGGACCAGCGCCCCAATCGAGCGCAGTTTGCGGTCGAGATTGGCCGCGCCAATGCAAACGACCGGGCGGTGGTCTGGCAGCACGTAGGCGCGGCCGAGAATGCGTCGCTCGCGCACGAGCGTGGCGATGTAGTTGGCCACGGCCGAACGCGACAGGCCCAGGTGCGCGCCCAGGTCTTGTTGGGAAATGAAGGGGTTGGAGCGGATCAGCGCATACAACTGGTCTTTTTTGGGCATCGCGCGGCAGGATGATATAAACTTATGTTTAGACATACTAAACATTTGTCGCTGCGCGGTCAACGTCAGCGGCACCCCCGAATTTATCGCGAAATCATATAAATCGGGAAGAAAAAGTGTATTTGCCATACATATCGGCATTCATGCATAGTTATAATATCGGGCTGGCCGGATGCTGCCGCACCTGCGCACGCTGCTCCAGCCCTCACTCCCATCCCCCAGTATCGCCAGACCTCACAAGGAATATCATGTCCAGCAATCTCCCATTCGAAGCCGCCGACATCATCCGTGCCCGCAAGCCGGGCTTCGCGCCGCGCGTCGCGCTGATCCTCGGCTCCGGACTGGGTGTGCTGGCCGAACAACTGACCGACGCGGTGTCGATCAGCTACGCCGAACTGCCGGGCTTCCCGATCAGCACCGTGCACGGCCACGCCGGTGAACTGGTGCTGGGCGAACTGGCGGGCGTGCCGGTCGCCTGCATGAAGGGCCGCGGCCACTTCTACGAGGGCTACGGCCCGGGCGTGATGACCAATGCCGTGCGCACCCTGAAGCAGATCGGCTGCGAACTGCTGTTCGTGACCAATGCCGCCGGCTCGCTCAATATCGAAGCCGACGCCGGCTCGCTGGTGGCGATCACCGATCACATCAACTTCCTGCCGGGAAGCCCGATGTCGGGCCCGAACGACGAGCGCTTCGGCCCGCGCTTCTTCAGCATGTCCAACGCCTACGACGCCGAGACGCGCGAGCAGGTAAAAGCCGTGGCAAAAGAGAAGGGCATCGTCCTGAACGAAGGCGTGTACCTGGCCGCCGCCGGCCCGCACTTCGAGACCGTCGCCGAAATCCGCGCCTTCAAGACGCTGGGCGCGGACGTCGTCGGCATGTCGCTGATCCCGGAAGTCATCGCGGCGCGCCACTGCGGCCTGAAAGTGACGGCCGTCTCGGCGATCACCAACCTGGCCGAAGGCCTGTCGCCGTTCGCGCTGTCGCACGAGCAGACCCTGAAGTACGCGGCGATCGCGGCCAAGGACATGGTCACGCTGATCCATGCGTATATCGAGCGCCTCGGCTCGACCCCACGCGCAGAAGCCTAATCAAACTTTCTGAAAGCGAGCGATCCAATGTCCCGTGCATTCATCCTCCTGCTTGACTCCTTCGGCCTGGGCGCGTTGCCCGACGCCGACAAATACGGCGACACCAACGCCAACACCTTCGGCCACATCGCCGAATGGGCTGCGAAAGAAGGCAAGCCGATGGCGCTGCCGAACCTCGAACGCCTGGGCCTGGGCGCGGCCGGCCACAAGGCCAGCGGCGAATGGGCGCCGGGCTTCAACCTGCGCGACGGTTTCACCGGCGCCTGGGGCGTCGCGCGCGAGCAGTCGACCGGCAAGGATACGCAAAGCGGCCACTGGGAAATCGCTGGCGTGCCGGTGCTGTTCGACTGGGGTTATTTTCCGAAGACCGTGCCGTCATTCCCCAAAGAGCTGACCGACAAGCTGCAAGAGCTGACCGGCGTGCCGGGCTGGCTGGCCAACTGCCACGCCTCGGGCACCACCGTCATCAACGACTTCGGCGACGAACACGTCGCCAGCGGCAAGCCGATCCTGTACACGTCGGCCGACTCGGTGCTGCAGATCGCCGCGCACGAAGACCACTTCGGCCTCGAGCGCCTGTACGCCGTATGCGAGGCGGCCTATGAACTGGTCAAGCCCTACAACATTGGCCGCGTGATCGCGCGCCCGTTCACTGGGGCCAATGGCGACTACAAGCGCACGGCGAACCGCCACGACTACGCCGTGCCGCCGGTCGCGCCGACGCTGCTCGACCATGTGAAGGATGCGGGCGGCGACGTCTACGCGCTTGGCAAGATCAGCGATATCTATGCGGGGCAGGGCGTCACGCACCTGATCAAGGGCCCGGACAATATGGCGCTGTTCGACCGCCTGCTCGAAGTGGCCGACGAAGCGGGCGACAAGTCGCTCACGTTTGTTAACTTCGTCGACTTCGACATGCACTTCGGCCACCGCCGCGACGTCGCTGGCTACGCCAACGCGCTGCACGAACTCGATGCGCGCCTGCCGGCCTTCATGGCCAAGCTGAAGGAGGGCGACCTGGTCGTGATCACGGCCGACCACGGGTGCGACCCGACCGCGCCGGGTTCGGACCACACCCGCGAACACATCCCGATGATCTTCTTCGGCCCGAACGTCGCGCCGCAAGAACTGCCAGTCGCCGACACTTTTTCAAGCATCGGCGCCACGCTGGCCAAGCACCTCGGCGTCAAACCACTTTCGAACGGAATCGCACAGCTATGAGCCAGCCGCTGGACTTCAAACGCAACATCGCCATGGATCTGGACCTGGGCCTGATCAACAGCCTCAAGGTGAACCGCAACGCGGCCGACCGCCGCGCCGCCAGCCTGGCGAACCGCCGCACGGTGAAAAAGGAATACCAGGCCGCGTGGCTGGTGCGCGCAATCGAGTGCATGGACTTGACGACGCTCGGCGGTGACGACACGCCTGGCCGCGTCGAGCGCCTGTGCATGAAGGCGATGCGCCCGCTGCGCGCTGATTTGATGCAGGCGCTGGGCCTCGAGACGCTCACCACCGGCGCGGTCTGCGTGTACCACGAGATGATTCAACCTGCAGTGAAAGTGCTGCAGGGCCGCTTGCCGATCGCCGCAGTGTCCACCGCGTTCCCGGCCGGCCTGTCGAGCCTTGAAACCAAGTTGCGCGAGATCGAACTGTCGGTCGCCGCCGGCGCCACCGAGATCGACATCGTCATCACGCGCCAGCACGTCTTGCTCGGCAATTGGCAGGCGCTGTACGACGAAATGGTGGCCTACCGCCAGGCCTGCGGCGACGCGCACGTGAAAGCCATCCTGGCCACGGGCGACCTGGTCACGCTGGAGAATGTCGCAAAAGCGTCGTGGGTCTGCATGATGGCCGGCGCCGATTTCATCAAGACCTCGACCGGCAAGGAAGGCGTGAATGCCACCATCCCGGTGTCGCTGGTGATGGTGCGCGCGATTCGCGATTACCACGAGCTGACCGGTTTCCAGGTCGGCTACAAGCCGGCCGGCGGTGTGTCGACCGCGAAGTCGGCGCTGCAATACCTGACCGTGATGAAGGAAGAACTGGGCAACGACTGGCTGCAGCCGCACCTATTCCGCATCGGCGCTTCAAGCCTCTTGACCGACATCGAGCGCCAGCTTGAGCACTACGTGACCGGGAACTACTCGGCCGCCCATCGCCACGCGCAACCTTAAATCCGGATACGTCATGCCAACAATTAAAGAGATTCTTCAGACCATGGACTACGGCCCCGCTCTCGAGACCACCAAGGAAGCGCACGCGTGGCTGGACGGTCACGAGCGCCGTTTCGGCCTGTTCATCGACAACGCCTGGAGCGATGCAAGCGACACGTTCGCCACCACCAATCCGGCCGATGGCGTCGAACTGGCGCAGGTGACGCAGGCGACCGACGCGGACGTCGAGCGCGCCGTGGCTGCTGCGCGCCGCGCGCAGCCGGGGTGGGTTGCAATCGGCGGCCATGGCCGCGCCAAGATCATGTACGCGCTTTCGCGCCTGCTGCAAAAGCACGCGCGCCTGTTCGCGGTGCTCGAGACGCTCGATAACGGCAAGACCATCCGCGAGACGCGCGATGCCGACCTGCCGCTCGTCGCCCGTCACTTCTATCATCACGCCGGCTGGGCGCAGTTGCAGGCCGAGGAATTCGCTGACTTCCGCGCCGTGGGCGTCATTGGCCAGATCGTGCCGTGGAACTTCCCGCTGTTGATGTTGGCGTGGAAGATCGCGCCGGCGCTGGCCGCCGGTAACACGGTGGTGTTCAAGCCGGCCGAGTACACGCCGCTGACCGCCTTGCTGTTCGCCGAACTTTGCCAGCGCGCCGGCGTGCCGGCCGGTGTCGTCAACATCGTCACGGGCGATGGCCGCGTGGGCGAGGCGATCGTGAATCACCCTGGCATCGACAAGATCGCGTTCACCGGGTCGACCGAAGTCGGTCGCCTGATCCGCAAGGCGACCGCCGGCAGCGGCAAGAAGCTGTCGCTCGAACTGGGCGGCAAGTCGCCGTTCATCGTGTTCGACGACGCCGACCTGGATGCCGCCGTCGAAGGTCTGGTCGACTCGATCTGGTTCAACCAGGGCCAGGTCTGCTGCGCCGGTTCGCGCCTCCTGGTGCAAGAGTCGGTGTACGAGCGCTTCATCAAGAAGGTCAAGGCGCGCATGGAAACGCTGCGTGTCGGCTCGCCGCTCGACAAGTCGAACGACATCGGCGCGCTGGTCGATCCGGTGCAGCAGCAGCGCATCCACGGCCTGGTGGAATCGGCGCGCGCGGAAGGTTGCGAAGTCTGGCAACCGGCCGGCGAGCTGTCGAGCAGTGGTTCGTGGTACCTGCCGACCCTGATCACGGGCGCGTCGACATCGGCCGCCGTGGCGCAGGCTGAAATCTTTGGCCCCGTCCTGGTGGCGATGAGTTTCCGCACCCCCGCCGAAGCGGTGCAACTGGCGAACAACACGGTGTACGGCCTGGCCGCGTGCGTGTGGAGCGAGTCGATCAGCCTGGCGCTGGACGTCGTCCCCCAGATCAAGGCCGGCGTGGTGTGGATCAACACCGCGAACCAGTTCGATGCAGCCTGCGGTTTCGGCGGCTACAAGGAATCGGGCTATGGCCGCGAAGGCGGCAAGGAAGGCATGTACGAGTACCTGACGCCGCTGTCGGAAGATGCACGGCCTGCCGCGCCGGTGTTTGCCGCCAAGGGTGCCGTGAAGGCAGCGCAGGAAGACAGCCCGTTCGCGGTCGACCGCACCGCCAAGCTGTACATCGGCGGCAAGCAGGCGCGCCCTGACGGCGCCTACAGCCGCGCGATCAATGACGCGAATGGCGCCTTCCTGGCCGACATCGGCGAGGGCAGCCGCAAGGACATCCGCAACGCGGTCGAAGCGGCGCACAAGGCGTCTGGCTGGGCCAAGGCCACTGCGCACAACCGCGCGCAGGTGCTGTACTACATCGCAGAGAACCTGGCGATCCGCGCCGACGAATTCGCCGCGCGCATTGCGCAGCAAACTGGCTCGAACGACGCGGCGCGCGAAGTGGCGGCATCGATCGAACGCCTGTTCTACTGGGCGGCGTGGGCCGACAAGTACGACGGCGCAGCGCACCAGCCGCCAATGCACGGCATCACGGTGGCGCTGAACGAACCGGTCGGCGTGATCGGCATCGTGTGCCCGAACGAGAACCCGCTGCTGGGCTTCATCTCGCTGGTGGCCCCGGCGCTCGCGCTGGGCAACCGCGTGGTGGCGGTGCCGTCGGAACAGCATCCGCTGTCGGCGATCGATCTGTACCAGGTGCTCGACACGTCGGACCTGCCGGGTGGGGCGCTCAATATCGTCACCGGATCGAGCGACGAACTGGCGCGCACGCTGGCGTCGCACGGCGAGATCGACGCGGTGTGGCGGCATGACGGCTCGGCGGAGGGGTGTGCGGAAGTGGAGCGCCTGTCGAGCGAATCGCTCAAGCGCACCTGGACAGGCGGCGCGAAAGGGCGCGACTGGTTCGATCCGAAGCAGGCCGGTGGCCGCGTGGTGCTGCAGCATGCGAGCCAGGTGAAGAATGTCTGGATTCCGTACGGCGTTTAACGACACCCGGATCGGCGTCACACCACCACATTAAATCAACGTCATTCCCGCGCAGGCGGGAATCCAAGGTGTTCGCGTCATCGCGGCGTACTTGGATTCCCGCCTGCGCGGGAATGACGGTTTTCAGGTTAACAATTAGAAGAGATTTCTCCCATGTTCCTCCCCCAAGAAATCATCCGCAAAAAACGCGACGGCGGCATCCTCTCTGCCGAAGAGATCCAGTTTTTTGTCCGCGGCATCCCTGACGGCAGCGTCACCGAAGGCCAGATCGCCGCGCTGGCGATGGCGGTCTACTTCAATGACATGACGATGGATGAACGCGTCGCCTTCACGCTGGCGATGCGCGATTCGGGCCAAGTCATGGAGTGGAAGTCCCTCGACCTGCCAGGCCCCGTCGTCGACAAGCATTCCACCGGCGGCGTCGGCGACGTGGTCTCCCTGATGCTCGGGCCCATGATCGCGGCCTGCGGCGGCTTCGTGCCAATGATCTCGGGCCGGGGCCTGGGCCACACCGGCGGCACGCTCGACAAGTTCGATGCGATCCCCGGCTACAGCACCGTGCCCGACCCCGACAAATTCCGCCAGGTGGTCAAGGACATCGGCGTGGCCATCATCGGCCAGACCGCCCAGCTGGCGCCGGCCGACAAGCGCTTCTACAGCATCCGCGACACCACGGCCACTGTCGAATCGGTCGCCATGATCACCGGCTCGATCCTGTCCAAAAAGCTGTCGGCGGGCCTGGACGCGCTGGTGATGGACGTGAAGGTCGGCAGCGGCGCCTTCATGCCCACGCCGGAAAAATCCTTCGAACTGGCCGAGTCGATCGTCAGCGTCGGCAATGGCGCCGGCACCCGCACGTCGGCCATCCTGACCGGCATGGACGAGTCGCTGTGTCCTGCGGCCGGCAATGCGGTCGAAGTGCGCGTGGCGATCGATTACCTGAGCGGCAAGGCGCGTCCCGCGCGCCTGCATGAAGTGACGATGGCGCTGTGCGCCGAGATGCTCGTCATATCGGGCCTGGCGAGCACGGACACCGAAGCGCGCGCCAAACTGCAGGCAGCGCTCGATTCGGGCGAAGCGGCCGAGCGTTTCGCGCGCATGGTCGCCAGCCTGGGCGGCCCGGCCGACCTGATGGACAAGCCGGACGCGTATCTGGAAACGGCGCCCGTCATCGTGCCTGCGCCAGCCCTGCAAGCCGGATATGCCGGTGCGGTCGACACCCGTGGCCTCGGCCTGGCCGTCGTCGCGCTGGGCGGCGGTCGCGTGCGGCCGCAAGACACCATCGACTTCGCCGTGGGCCTGACTGGCCTGGTCGAACTGGGTGACTCGGTCGCCGTCGGCCAGCCGCTGGCCATGGTGCATACACGCTCGGTCGATGCCGCCGAACGGGCCGTGCGCCAGGTACAGGCGGCCTACCAGATTGGCGAGACCAGGCCGACCGCCGCACCGATGATCCACCGCCTCGTGCGTCCTTGAAAGATAAGCAGATGACCTATGCAAAACTGATCGACGAAGCGCGCGCCGCGCGTGAACTGGCCTACGCGCCGTATTCGAAATTCCAGGTGGGCGCGGCGCTCGAGTGCAAGGATGGCCGCATCTTCCGTGGCTGCAATGTCGAAAACGCGGCGTACGGCCTGTGCAACTGCGCAGAGCGTACGGCCCTGTTCAGCGCCATCGCGGCTGGCTACAAGCCGGGCGACTTCGCGGCGCTGGCCGTGATCGGCCAGACCGAGGGCCCGATCGCGCCATGCGGCGCCTGCCGGCAAGTGATCCTGGAATTGGGTGGCAATGAATTGCCGGTGATCCTGACGAACCTGACGGGTGCGGTATTCGAGACAACGGCGGCAGCGCAATTGCCGAATGCCTTCGGCGGACAGGATTTACAGCCCTGAAGGAAAGTGCTCATGGCGTCCAGTAATGGCGTCCAGAAACACTCTGGCGCCTTTATGGCAGCTTCGATGAATAAAGCCTTGTAATCGCCGCTTTGATCACAAGGTAATGATATATACACATCGAATTGGAGCCTGCCATGAAAAAATTGATCGTACTACTCAGCGGTATCGTCATCGCAGCAAGTGCTGCCGCGCAGACGACGCCAACGACAGCCCAGCCGGCAAAAGCGGGCACTGCCGACCGCCAGGCGCCGGTGACGGGCGATGCTGACAAACGCGTCAACCCGGCTGCAGAGCCTGAGGACAGCGCGAATTCGGTGTCGACGGATTTCCAGGGCAGCAGCAAGCAGGAAAGTACGGCGGCAGGCATGGGCCAACCGAAGAAACAGACCGAGCGCACCTCGAGCGCCACCCGTACCGGGACGACGACCCAGGACGTGGAAGACAAGACGAAGAAGTAATGCAGGCGGGGGCGGCGTAATCATGGTGCCCCCGTTTTTTTACTGCAGCGTTACCACATCAGATCGTCCGGAATCTTGAAGTCCGCGTATGGATCGTCCTCTTCCACTTCCTGCACTTTCTTCTTGATCTGCACGACGATCGACGCGTCGCGTTGAGCGATCTTTTCGCCGATCACGCGCGGCACCAGCTCGAAGCTGCCGTTCATGTGCACGATCACCAGGCGGCCTGCGACCAGGTGTTCGACGATTGCCGCCGTCACGTGGATGCGCTCGATCTTGGTGCCGAACGTGAAGTTGTAGGGCACGTCGCCCTTGCCCTTGGATTGCTTGTTCTTCTGCACCATCTGCGCGATCTGCGCCAGGATCGCCTTTTGCGCTGCGGCTGCATCGCGCTGGGTATTCAGCTCGCGCGCACGCTCGGCGTTCTTGCGCTGCAGTTCGAGCGCGGCTTCGCGCGCTTCGTTGACCGATTCCACGCCGGTGCGCAGCTCGTGCTTGTGTTGCTTGCTTTTTGCCTGGGTGACCTGCTTGACCTTTTTCTTGTCGACCAGGCCGGCCTTGAGTAACTGCTCTTGCAGCGAAACCATAATGTGCTTTCCCTAAATATGACGGGCCGCTTGGTCAACCAGACGGCGCAAGGGCGCTAGCATAGCAAACAAGCGCAGCGTCGAGCCAGCATCAGGCTGCGTCCCACGGATCGTAGGTGCCGACCTGCCACACATGGCCTTCCGGATCGCGGCAGGCGAACGCGCGCCCGCCCTGCGGCGCGTCGTCGATGGGCTGGACGATCGTGGCGCCGCTGGCGACCACGCGCGCATACACCTCGTCGGCGCTGTCGACATGGAGCCAGATCGTTTGCGTCAGCAAGCCGCCAGCCTGTTCTGGCGTGGTGAGCAACTGGCCGTAGGTATCGTCACTGTGGGTGCCGACCATCAGCATGCCATCGCCCAAGGTCAGCTCGGCATGGGCGACCTGGCCATTTCTGCCCGGGATTTGCAGCCGTGTCGTAAAGCCGAGATTCGTGCACAGCCAGTCGAGCATGGCAGGGGTGTCGCGGTAGCGCAGGCAGGGAACGACAGTGGAAGGCATGGCAATCTCCCGGCAGGGTTGGCTACATGGATGTGGCAACGGATCAAACTAATGCTTGAAATTTCGACAACTGGTCCACAACATAAGGATATCGCACCTTCCAACCGGAGACCATCATGAACCCGTCAGACGAAAAAACCTTGCAGGATTTCCTGGGCCAACTGGTACAGGCACGCGGCGTGACGAAAGACCCGCAAGCCGATGCGCTGATCCAGCGCGCGGTGGCCGAGCAGCCCGATGCCGCCTACCTGCTCGTGCAGCGCGCGCTGCTGGTGGAGCAGGCGCTGGGTAATGCCAAGGCGCGCATCGCCGAGCTGGAACGTCAGACCACGAAGGGCGGTAGCGGGTTCCTTGACCCGAACACGTGGGGCAACTCCGCGCAAGGCACATCGCCCGCGCCCGCACCCGCACCCGCGCCGGCGGCGGCATCGGCCAAGCGCGGCGGCTTCCTGGGCGGGGCCGGCGGCGGCATGCTGGGCACGATCGCGGCCACCGCGGCGGGCGTGGCGGCCGGCAGCTTCCTGTTCCATGGCATCGGCAATCTGCTCGATAACGATGGCGCCGAAGGCGGCGCGAATCATTTGCTGGCCGAGAATGCCGCTGGTGAATCTGCGGGCGGAGACGCCCTGGCCGATCAGGCCGGCATCGGCGCGATCGATGAACCGGGGGCCGCTGACGACCCGATCGCCGACAGCAACCATGGCGACGAACCGGCTGGGTTCTTTGATGGCGATGGCTCCGACGAAGGCGTGTTCGGCTGATACCTTGCTTGCTGTCGTGGCTGGCCGGTCAATGGCCGGCGACAGCCGCGCCGCAGGTGCGCGGGCCATTCCTGAACCCATGCACCCGGGCCGACCAGACGATGCCCAGCGCAATGCCGAGCAGGCCGAGCAAGGCCCATGGGAAGGCGCCTGCGCCCCAGGTCTGCAGCAGGACGCCGCCGAGAACGCCTGCGCCGGCAATCGCACTGTTCCAGGCCACGACGTTCATCGATAGCGCCACGTCGGCGCCAGCGCCGGCACTGTCGGCCAACGCAGTCTGCAGCAGGGTTGCGGCGCCACCAAAGGTGATCCCCCAGACCGCGGTGCCGGCATAGATTGCCAATGGCCGCTCGGACCAGGCGATGAATACCAGCGACACGAGCGCGAAGGCCACCAGGCTGGCCAGTACCGCCGTGCGCAGATGGCGGTCGACCGTGCGGCCCGCAATCCAGATGCCGACCAGCGCCGCCAGGCCGAACACCAGCAGGATCAGGTCGACCCGGCCCTGCAAGCCGGCCCGCTCGACGAACGGTGCGATGAAGGTGTAGAGAATGTTATGCGCCAGCATCCACGCGATGACGGTTGCCAGCACGGGCCGCACGCCCGGCGTGACCAGCACGCTGCGCATGCCCACCCGTTCGCTGGCCTGTTGTCCCGCATAGTCGGGCACCTTGGCCAGCACCCAGCCGATCAGCAGCACCGACAGCGCCGACATGATGCCGAACGCGCTGCGCCAACCGAGGGCATTGCCCAACCACGTGCCCAGCGGAACACCGAGCGCCAGCGCGATGGGCGTGCCGACCATGGCAATGGCCATCGCGCGCCCCTGCTGGTGCACCGCGACCATCTTGCGCGCGTAGCCGGCGAGCAGGCTCCAGGCCAGTCCCGCCGCGGCGCCGGCGAAGAAGCGCGCCGTCATCGTCAGCCAGAAGTGGGAAGACAGGGCCGTCACGGTATTGAAGACGAGAAAGCCGATGATGGTCAGCAGCAGCACATTCCGCCGCCGCCAGGTACTGGTGGCGATGGTGAGCGGAATCGCCGCCAGCACCGAACCGAGTGCATAGGCGGTGACGGTTTGCCCTGCCATGGCGGTTGTCACGCCGAGTTGGTCCGAGATGTTGGGAAGCAGACCTGCAGGAAGCGTTTCGGTTGCGATGCAGATGAAACCGGTCATGGCCAGCGCGAGCAGCGCGGCAACCGGCAGGCGCTCCGCCGTGGCACGGGCGCCTGATTGGGGTGGGTTGTTTGTTTGCATGCATCGCTCCGGTCGAAAGTGAAAAGCGCGCCCGAAGGTGTGCTGTCGATACTTATGTACCGATCGGTACTAATGTAGGCGAGTCACGTGATACTTGTCAATGACTTTTGTACCGACTAGGATGGATGTATTCGACGAGGAGAGCGTGATGGCACAGATGGGCCGCCCCAGGCAATTTGACCGCGATGCCGCACTGACCAGTGCGATGCATCTCTTTTGGGAGCACGGGTATGAAGCGACGTCGCTCAGCAGGCTGAAGGCGGCATTGGGTATTTCCGCCCCGAGTTTCTATGCGGCATTCGGCTCCAAGGAAGCCCTGTTTCAGGAAGCCGTGCAACGCTACCTGGATACGCATGGCACGGTCAACGACTGCCTGTGGGATACCGCTCTGGCGCCGCGCCTGGCCATTGAAACCGCGCTGCGTCGCTCGGCACGCATGCAGTGCGAGAGCGGCCATCCGAGCGGCTGCATGGTGGTCCTGGGTGTCGTCGGCACCGGTGTCGATGCCGAGACGACGCTGACCGCCTTGCTCGATGCCTCGCGTGCCCGCACCGGCGCGGGCTTGCTGGCATGTGTCGAGCGCGGCATCGCGGGCGGCGAACTGCGGCCGGATACCGATCCGCGTGCGCTCGCAACGGTGTTCGAGAGTTTTCTGCTTGGACTCACGACGCTGGCGCGCGACGGCGCCGCGTTCGCCACGCTGGATGCGGCGATCACGCAGGTCTTGCAGCTGTGGGACGCGATGGCGCTTACATCTGCTGGAACAGCGCCCCGTGATTGCGGCTCACTTCCAGCGCTTCGGGATAGCCGCGCAGGCTAAGCATTTGCCGGCCGCGCACGTCGCGCCGCACCTCGGCAATCGCGTCGACCCGCACCAGCGTCGAGCGGTGGATGCGCCAGAATTCGTCCGGGTCCAGCTCTTCTTCGAGTTCCTTGAGCGTCTTGCGGATCAGGTGTTGGGCGCTGGCAGTCTGCACCCGCGTGTACTTGTCGTCCGACTGGAAAAACAGTACCTCGCTCGTGGCGACCATGCGCAGGCTGGTGCCCGACTGGGCCTGGATCCAGCGCAGATATGCCGGCTTGCCAGATGGCGCGCCGCGACCCAGCAGCTGGTCGCCCAGTTGCGCGAGCCGGGCCAGTTGCGCGCCGATGTCCTGCGGCTTGTGGTCCAGCTGGCGGCGCAGGCGCGCCACCGTCGTTTCCAGCCGCGCCAGGGTGACGGGCTTGAGCAGGTAATCAATGGCGCCATGCTCGAACGCCTCGACTGCATATTGATCGTAGGCGGTGGCGAACACGATGTGGCAGTCGGCGTACAGCTGCCTGGCCGCTTCGATCCCGCCCATGCCCGGCATGCGGATGTCGAGGAACGCGATGTCCGGCTTGTGCTGCGCCGCCAGCGCCACCGCTTCGACGCCATTGGCTGCTTCGGCGACGATGCGCAGCTCGGGCCACGCCTCGAGCAGGCGCGCGCGCAGCTGGTCGCGCATCGGGGCTTCGTCGTCGGCAATCAGGGCAGTGGGCATGGTGTGTTCAGCCGTCCTCGGTCATCCGGTACGGCAGGCGGATCGATACGCAGGCCCCGCCGTTCACCGGTGCTTCGATCACCAGTTCAGCCGATTTGCCGTACAACAGCGCCAGGCGTTCGCGGATATTCGCCAGCCCCACGCCGCTGCCGGCATGCAGGTTGAAGCCGACGCCGTCGTCGCACACATCGACATGCAGCGTGGCGCCTTCGACCCGCGAGCGCACGACGATCGTGCCGCCGGCCACCTTTGGCTCGAGCCCGTGCTTGATGGCGTTCTCGATCAGCGTCTGCAGCATCATCGGCGGGAACGGCGCACTACCGAGAAAATCGGGCACCTCGAATCGCACGGCAAGCCGTTCTTTCATGCGCGCCTGCATGATGGCGAGGTAGGCGCGCGAGAGTTCGACCTGCTTGCCGAGCGTGCCGCCTGTGCCCATGGCCCCGCGCATCTGCGGCAGCGAGGCGCGCAGGTATTCGATCAGGTGACCGTGCACGCGCGCGGCTTCTTTCGGGTCGGTTTCAATGAGCTGACCGATCAGCGCCAGCGTATTGAACAAGAAGTGCGGCTCGACCTGGGCCTGGAGCGTGGCCATTTGCGCTTCGGTCAGGCGCCGCTCGAGATTGGCCACATCGGCCTTGCTCGATGCGTCGCGCGCCAGCAGTTCGGCGCGGCGCTTGCCGCCGGCGAGCACCTTTACGCCGAACGACACCAGGATGAACCAGATCGCCGGCTCGACCAGGCTGACGAACAGGCCCGCGACGAACGTCAGGAACCAGACCAGGTACAGCTGGCGCCACTCGATCAGCGCGAGCCAGTCGAAGAAGCGCCACCACAAGGCAGCTGCCTCGCGCCCGGCGTCGCGCACGAAGTCGAGCGCGCGATTGATCTGGACGGCGGCCATTGCTTATTGCTCGACGTTGTTGTGACGCAGGCGGCGCGGTGGGCGGCCAAATACGGCCACGGCGACGAACTTGAGCACCAGCAGGCCGACGAACAGCGCCAGCACGATCGGCACGATGGTGACCAGGGCGGCCAGGGCAATGGCGAGCACCAGCAGCACCGGCCACGGCATGCGGGTCAGGTAGCGCGCGCCGGATTTGGCCAGGCGCCAGGTAGTGCGGCCCGCCACTTCGGCGTTGCGCAGCAAGGACTGGAAGCGGGTCTTGGGGGTATGAATGGTTTTCACGTGCGGGTCCTTTCAAGGAATGATGACCCTACTGTAGGGACGCATCCGGCGCAGGCCAAGGGCGATCCGACGAACGGTGCAATATTTGGGGCGAGCGGTCGTGAACGGGGATGAACGGGGGGTGATTTCAGGTGTCAATACGGCTCGTCAATACTATCTGCCGCACTACGGCGCGATGAGCTTGAGCGCCTCCTGGCGCATCACGTCGAGCATGCCCGCCTGCGGCGTGCGCGCGCAGCCGGCCACACTCGCATCGAGGATTGCATCGACCGGCGGAAAGGCACGGTTTTCGCCCTCGCGGTGAAGAGTGTAGATCAGCTTGCCGATGCTTTCGTCGAACACGGGCAGTTCGCGCAGGCTGCGCTCGGGGAAGGTCGCGCTCTGGTAGGCCGCATCGACATTGAAGTCGGCGCAGGTCTTGGTGGCGACGGTCGAGGTGTGATCCTTGCGGAAGCGGTACGTGACCAGGCCACTGGCCGCGCCGTTTGCGCTGACGATGTCGAGCCGCCTTGCCATGCCCAGCGCCAGCGCATCGAGGTCGGCCGAACGCGACGAATCGCGCACCGTCGCCACGGCCTTGCGGCCCCGCGCGCCGGGCGTGAGTTCGATCGTGACCACGCCCTGGACGCCGCGCCGCGCGAGCGCCTGCGGGTAGCTGGCGTCGCTGGCATACACGACGATTTCGCGCCAGGCCGGCACCGTGGCCTGGGCCGCGACGGACTGCGGGGCCAGGGCAAGCATGCCAAGCGCCAGGGTCGAACACGCTGCGAGTGTCTTCATGGATGGGCTCCGGATGGTCATCAAGCGGCCTTGCGTTCGTCCCAGTACGCACGCAGCAGGCCGTAGAACGCCGTGTCGGCATATTCGCCATGCACGCGCCAGCGCTGTGGCATGAAGCCTTCACGGCGAAAGCCGAGTTTTTCCAGCACGCGCCCGGACGCTTCGTTGCGCGGGTCGATATCGGCCTCGACCCGGTTCAGGCCAACCGCGTTGAAGCCGTGCTCGAGCACGGCTTCGATCGCTTCGCTGGCGTAGCCGTGGCCCCAGTGGCGGCTGGCGATCGCGTAACCCAGCTCGCAGCGGTTGTTCTGGTTGAAGAAGTGGTGCAGGTTGACGGTGCCGATCACTTCGCGGCTGGCCGCCAGTTCGATCGCGAAGCGCAGCTCGGTTTCGTCGCGGTAGGCTTCGAGCGCGCGGGCAATCGCAGTCTCGGCGGACGAGATGTCGGTCCAGGGCTCGGCGCTCCAGTAGCGCACGACGGCAGGGTCGGAAAAGACGGTGTACAGGGCCCGTGCATCGGTTGCGGCCAGGGGGCGCAGCATCAGGCGTTGGGTGGTCAGGACAGGGGTGCTGTAAGTCGACATGGGTTTGCATTGTCATTGTTTTAAGCGTTAGCATACCATCGACACGGGGCGTACAGACGCGCGCCATACTGTTAAACGTCGCCAATCGAGGCAGGAGAATTCCATGCATCAATCCAGGCCCAGCGCCATGGCATCGTTCTGGATGCCGTTCACGAACAACCGCGACTTCAAGCGCGACCCGCGCCTGTTGGTCTCGGCCGAAGGCATGTATTACCGCGACGTTGACGGCAACCGGGTGCTCGACGGCGCGGCCGGCCTGTGGTGCGTGCCGTGCGGCCACGGCCAGCCGAAAATCGCCGAGGCGATTGCGCAGATGGCCGGCCAGCTCGACTTCGCGCCCACGTTCCAGATGGCGCATCCGGCCGCGTTCGAACTGGCCGAGCGGCTGGTCGACTTCAGCGGCGGCAAGTTTGCGCACGTGTTCTATACCGGCTCCGGTTCGGAAGCAGTGGACACCGCGCTCAAGATCGCGCTGGCCTATCACCGCATGCGCGGCGAAGGCGGGCGCACCCGTTTGATCGGGCGCGAGCGTGGCTACCATGGCGTCGGTTTTGGCGGCCTGTCGGTCGGCGGCATCGGCGCCAACCGCAAGGCGTTCGGGCCGCTGCTGCCAGGCGTCGATCACCTGCGCCATACGCACGACCTCGAGCGCAATGCCTTCACGCGCAACGAACCGGAACACGGCGCCGAGCTGGCCGACGACCTTGAACGCATGCTGCTGCTGCACGATCCGTCGACGATCGCGGCCGTGATCGTCGAACCCGTGGCCGGTTCCACTGGCGTGCTGATTCCGCCAAAAGGCTACCTGGCGCGGCTGCGCGCGATCTGCGACCGGCACGGCATCCTGCTCATTTTCGATGAAGTGATCACCGGCTTCGGCCGCCTGACCACGCCGTTCGCGAGCGACTGGTTCGGCGTCGAGCCGGACATGATGACGACCGCCAAAGGCATCACCAACGGCGCCGTGCCGATGGGCGCCGTGTTCTCCAAGGCCTTCATCCACGATGCGTTCATGGATGCGCCGCCCGGCATCGAGCTATTCCACGGCTATACGTATTCGGGCCACCCGCTGGCGTGCGCCGCGGCGCTGGCCACGCTCGACGTATTCGCCGAGCAGGGCGTGATCGAGAACGCGGCGGCGATCCAGCCGTACTTCGAAGAAGCGCTGCAATCGCTGCGCGGCCTGCCGCACGTGATCGACCTGCGCTCGATCGGCATCATCGCCGGGATCGAACTGGCGCCGATCCCGGGCCAGCCAGGGGCACGGGGCTACGCGGCGCTCAAGGCGGCGTTCGCGGATGGATTGTTGATCCGCACCACCGGCGACATCATTGCGCTGTCGCCGCCGCTGGTGATGGGGCGGGGGCATGTGGATGAATTGTTCGGGAAGCTGGCGAAGGTATTGAAGGCGCTTGCGTGACTACCGTGTTCGCATTCGCAGGCCTTCAGGCAGCAGGCTTGCGTGCCTGTTGAACACGCCCGCATGCCGGTCACGCGCTCACGGCGCGGGCGCGGCCTTCAGGTCGATCGGTATGGTGACCACGACTGTCTGCCTTGACGCAGTGCCGGGTTTCCACGGCGGATTGATCACGTTGATATCGCGTACACCCAGGCGGGCAAAGTCGTCGAGCGAATAGGTCCAGCCTTGCGCTTCCGGATGTTGGTCGTAATACGGTTTGTACTGGTCGCCCTGGCCAAGCGTGCTGAGATCGGTACGCACGCCGATTTTTTTAAAATATTCGGCCTCATGGCGCCCGTTCCGGGCGCGGAGTTTCTCGATGTCATCCATGAACGCCTGTCGCTCGGCAGCGCTCAGTGCGTCGTCCAGTTCGATCTTCAACGGACCGCCGGGGCCACCGTGATAGCCAACCATGGCGAAGTTGCTGACGGTCTTTTTCACTGCGGCCGGGAACACGTAATTGGCGCAGGAAGAAAAGCAGAATTCCATCACCTTCACATTGAGCTTGTGCGCATGCACCCAGGCGCCCAGTTCCATGCCGGGATTGACGTCGCCGCCGAGGCTGCGTATCGACAGGGTCGTCGGCTTTGTCGCCAGCGTTTCATACAGCGCGAAAAGTCGCTGGTTAGCGCCGCTGTCGACCGAGCCGATATATTCGAGTTGCCCGTTACTGTAGAAAACCTGCGTCGTTTCCCCATCGGCAGCAAGCGCCGAAAACGATAAGCCCATAAAAAAGCAATACAGAGCCGGTCTGCGCATTGTGATTCCTGGCGATTAAGACGATTCAAAAATAGTAACAAGCGAGCAACGTCTTGTCGATAGGGAATTCTAGAAAGAGAAAACCACGTCAGCCTGGTATTGCGTTGAAGTGTTCCAGGAAATCCAGCAGCACCCGCCCCGCGATATCCGCGTCGTCCGCCGTCATCGTCTCCAGCGGATTGTGGCTGATCCCGCCATTGCCGCAGCGGACGAACAGCATCGCCACCTCGGTCACCTGCGCCATCCGCATCGCGTCGTGGCCGGCGCCGGACGGCAGGTCGACGCGCGGCAGGCCGGCCCGTTCCACGGCTGCCCCCAGTTGCGCCATCAGGCGCGGTGCGCACGGCACGGCGTCGATCTCGAGCAGCTTGACCAGCTTCTCGCCGATGCCGCGCGCGGCGCAGATGGCGCTGATGCCCGCCAGGATATCGTCCACCGCAGCCAGGCGCACCGCGTCGTCGGCAGCGCGGATGTCGAGCGACAGCCGGCAAGCGCCGGGGATCACGTTGACCGAGCCGCCCGGCACGTCCAGCTGGCCGACCGTGCCGACGAGCGCCTCGCCCTGGCGGCAGCGCGCTTCCACGAGCAGCACGATTTCAGCGGCGGCGACGGCCGCATCGCGCCGCATGGTCATCGGCGTGGTGCCTGCGTGGCTGGCCACGCCACTCAGTTCCACGATATAGCGCGAGCTGCCGGCAATCGCGCTCACGACGCCCAGCGGCAGGCCGCCCTCGAGCAGCACCGGGCCTTGTTCGATGTGGACTTCGACAAAGCCGAGTAGTGACGCCGGGTCGCGCCCGATGGCGCCGATGTCCTTGGCATCATGACCGGCCTGCGCCAGCGCATCACCGAGCGTGACGCCATCGCTGTCGACGGTGTTCAACAAACCCATATCGAAGCTGCCCGCGATTGCGCTGCTGCCAAGGAACGTGCTACGGAAACGCACGCCTTCTTCTTCGGCAAACGCGATCACCTCAAGGTCGTACGGCAGGCGCCGGCCGCGCGCATGCAGGTCGGCCACCAGCGCGATGGGCAGCAGGATGCCCAGGCGGCCGTCGTACTTGCCGCCATCGCGCACGGTGTCGTAGTGCGAGCCGGTGATCAGCGTCTTTGCACCAAGTTGCGCGGCGGCGTAGCGGCCGACGACATTGCCCACCGCGTCGATGTGGACGGTCATGCCGGCCTGGCGCATCCAGTCGGCGATGAGCGCGGCCGTGCGCTGGTGGGCCGGCGTCATGTAGGCGCAGGTGAGATTGGTGTCCACGTCACTGATCGCGCCCAGTGCTTCGCACCAGTCCATCACCAGCGCGCCGATCGACGGCGCCACGCCCAGCAGTGCGTTCAGGCGGATCTCGGCGATGCGGTGCACCTGGCGCAGCGCTTCGCGCAGCTCGTCGCCGCGCGCATTGCCGATACGCCGCTCGAAGGTGGCGATGATGGCCTGACGCGACAGACCCCGGCCAGTCGGCCCTTTGACTGCGAGGATGAACGGAAAGCCGAAGCGGCCGTTGTACTCGGCGTTCAGTGCATGCAGCTGCGCGTATTCGTGCGCCGTGCAGCGGTCCAGGCCCGAACTGGCTTGTTCATCCGTCGATTCGGCCGTCAGGGCGCCGGCGATCGCCGCCTTGCCGGCCAGCTCCGGGTGCGCGCGCAGCAGCGCCAGTTGTTCGTCGATGCTCGCCGCATCCACGGTCGACTGCAGCGCGTGCTTGAGCGCGGCCAGGTTGGCGAACGGGCGGGCCGGCGCCGTGCGCGCCGCGATCCATGGCGAGTGTTCGTAGATGCCGCGCAGGGCGTCGACAAAATCGGCGGCGTCGCACGCGTTCAGCTGTTCTATCGTGGTCATGCCAACTCCGTGATGGTCAAGCGGTCGATCATAAGGGCTGGCGGCGGCTGCGCCTATATCGCCCGGTGGATGGCTGCCAGCAGCGTGGGCGTATAGCCTACGACTGCACCAGCGCCCGCGCCGCGCTGCTGACCTGGTCGCGCAGCCATTTGTGCTCGGTCGACTGGTGCACGCGCTGGTGCCACAACTGGTAGAAGCGCATCGGCGGAAACTTCACCGGCACCGTGAAGCTTTTCAGCGGCAGCGTCTTTTCGTACGCGCGGATGAACTGGCGGCCGGTGGTCAATACCAGGTCGCTCTGCGTGAGCATGTACGGGATCACGCCGAAGTAGGGCGACTCCACGGCCACGCGCCGCTGCAGGCCAAGGCGCTCGAGATGGGCGTCGATCACGCCGTGGTAACCGGGCAGCATCTGGGTCGGCGCCACATGCGGCAGGTCGAGATAATCCTCGAGCGTCATCGCATCGGGCGCCGTGCGCCGCGCGTACGGGCTGTCGGCGCGCATCGTGCAGATGATCGGGTCCTCGAACAGCTTCGAGATGTGCAGGTGCGCCGGCGGCTCGTCCCAGTTGGCGATGACCAGGTCCATGTCGCCGTCGGACAGCATGCGCAGATAATCCTGGCCCGGGCCCAGCGCATGGATCACGACCTTGCTGCCGGGCGAGCCCCGGCGCAGCAGCGCTACGACATTCGGCAGGAAGCGCGCATCGAGGTAATCCGGCGCGGCGATCTGGAAGGTGCGCGTGGCGTCTTCGGGCAGGAACGGCGCCTTGCGCACGAACAGGCTCTCGGCCTCGTCGAGGATGCGCTTGGCCGGCTTCATGAGGCTCTCGCCATGCTGGGTCGGTACCATGCCGCGCGCGCCGCGCACCAGGATCGCATCGCCCGTCAGCTCGCGCAGCTTGCGCAGCGAGGCCGAGATCGAGGGCTGCGGCTGATTGAGTTTGAGCGCCACGCGCGAGACGTTTTTCTCTACCAGCAGCAGGTAGAGGATGCGGATCAGGTGGAGGTCGAGGTTGCGGGGCAGGCTGGACATGGCGGTGCGGTGAGTGTTTGTATATCGAGTCGGATATGTCGAATATACGCCGATTTTCATGTTGCAGAAATGGAAATCAGCGTATCGTCAAGCTGTCGGCTGCTGCGTTTGCCCTGCGCGCCCCATGCATTGTCACCCTGAAGGAAGCCCATGTTCGACCCCGGATACCTGGCCCCGTACGTTCTCGAATGGCTCAACCTGCTGGTGCGCTGGCTGCACATCATCACCGGCATCGCCTGGATCGGCGCGTCGTTCTACTTCGTCTGGCTCGACAACACGATCAAGCCGCCGGCGCCCGGGTCCGACCTCGAACAGAAGGGCGTGGCCGGCGAACTCTGGGCGGTACACGGCGGCGGCTTCTACAACCCGCAAAAATACCTGGTGGCGCCCGCCGAACTCCCCAGCGAGCTGCACTGGTTCAAGTGGGAAGCCTATTCCACCTGGCTCTCGGGTTTCGCGCTGCTCATCATCGTGTATTACATGAACGCCAGGGCGATGATGATCGACCGCAGCGTGGCCGAGCTGTCGAGCGCTCAAGCGATCGGCATCGGCATCGGTAGCCTGGTGGTGGGCTGGGTCGTCTACGATCTGCTGTGCCGTTCCCCGCTCGTGCAGCGCCAGCTCGCCTTCGGCGCGACGATCTTCCTGTTTTTGGTCGGCAGCAGCTGGGTGCTCACGCACCTGCTCAGCGGCCGCGCGGCCTACCTGCATGTGGGCGCGATGATCGGCACCATGATGGTGGCGAACGTGGCGATGCTGATTATTCCCGGCCAGCGCAAGATGGTCAACGCGATGCTGGCCGGGCAGAAGCCCGACCCGGTCCACGGCATCAAGGCCAAGCAGCGCAGTGTCCACAACAACTACTTCACGCTGCCGGTCCTGTTCATCATGATCAGCAACCACTACGCGATGACTTATAACCACCCGTACGCGTGGGCGGTGCTGGGTGTGATCATGCTGGCCGGCGTGTTGATCCGCCACTTCTTCAACCTGCGCCACAAGGGCCGCATCGAGTGGAAGTATCCGGTGGCCGGCGTGCTGCTGCTGCTCGGCCTTGGCGTGCTGCTGGCGCCAAGCCCGCCGACGCGCGTCGATCCGGCGGCAGCCGCAGGCCCTGATACCGCCGCGCAGTTTGCCGAGGTACGCACGATCATGGCTGCGCGCTGCGTCTCGTGCCACGCGGCGCAGCCGACGCAGCCCGGCTTCGCCGCCGCGCCGCTGGGCGTCATGCTCGGCACCCCGGAACAGATTGGCCAGCACGCCGCGCGCATCTATCAACAGACGGTGCAGACCCAGGCCATGCCGCTGGCGAACCTGACGCACATGACCGACGCTGAACGCGCCGTGCTCAAGGTCTGGTTTGAATCTGGCGCCAAGACAGGAGGCCAGCCATGAACGCCACATTGCAGACACGATTGACCGGCTGGATCGACGCCCACTTCGATGACGAAGTCTGTTTCCTGCAGGCCGTCGTGCGGATGCCCACCGATACCCCGCCGGGGAACAACGCACCGCACGCCGAGGCAGTGGCCGCCATGCTGGAAGGCGCCGGCTGGCCGGTCGAGCGGCATGCGGTGCCGGCGCAGCAAGTGACCGACTACGGCCTGGAAAGCATCACCAACCTGATCGTGCGCCGGCCCTATGGCGCAGGCGGGCCGACGCTGGCGCTCAATGCCCACGGCGACGTGGTGCCGCCGGGCGAAGGCTGGACCCGGCCGCCGTACGGCGCGGTGATCGACGACGGCTACCTGTACGGCCGCGCGGCGGCGGTCTCGAAAAGCGACTTCGCCACCTATGTGTTCGCGACCCGCGCGCTTGAAGCGCTTGGCGCGCCGCTGCGTGGCGGGGTCGAGCTGCACTTCACCTATGACGAAGAATTCGGCGGGCTGCTGGGCCCGGGCTGGTTGCTGGAGCAGGGCCTGACGCAGCCCGACTATGTGATCGCCGCCGGTTTCGGCTACAGCATCATCACGGCGCACAACGCCTGCCTGCAGCTGGAGGTGACGGTGCACGGCAAGGCCGGCCACGGGGCAATGCCCGAGATGGCGGTCGATGCGCTGCAGGCGGCGACGCGCGTGCTCAATGCGATCTACGGCGACCTGCCACGGCTCAAGACGATCAAGTCGGGCGTGCCCGGGATCGACTCGCCGACCATGCTCGTCGGCCGCATCGACGGCGGCACGAACACGAATGTGGTGCCGGGCAAGGTGGTGCTGAAGCTTGACCGGCGCATGATTCCCGAAGAAGATCCGGTCGCTGTCGAGGCCCAGGTGCGCACATTGATCGCGGATGCGGTGGCGGATATGCCTGGCATCCGCCTCGAGATCAAGCGGCTGCTGCTGTCGCAGGCGTTGCGCCCGCTGCCGGGCGCGCAGCCGCTGGTGGAGAGCCTGCAGCGCAATGCGCGGGCCGTGCTCGGTGAAGACATCCCCGCCATCGGCACGCCGCTGTATGCCGATGCGCGCCTGTACGGCGAGCGCGGTATCCCGGCGGTGTTGTATGGCGCCGGGCCGCGCACGGTGATGGAGGCGAATGCGAAGAAAGCCGACGAGCGGCTGGCGCTTGAGGATTTACGTAGCGCGACCAAGGTGGTGGCGCTGACGCTGCTGGATATGCTGGGAGCGCCACGCTAAGCAATTTGCCTGGAAACGTCGTTCCCGCGGAGGCGGGAACCCAAGTTTGCTCGCATTGTGGCTACATTGGATTAACGAGGTAACGCTGATAACTTGGGTTCCCGCGGCGCGGGAACGACGGTTTTGCGGGTAGCTTGATTGAATGACGCCGCGGTCAGTCGTCTCGCCAAATCAGGGCCGCCCGGTCGCCCCGGCCTGATCCAGCGACTCCGCCATGCGCACCAGCTTGACGAACTCGGCGCGATAACCCTCCGGGTCGGCGCCCCGCGCGTCATTGGCCAGCGTGGCGATGTCCGCGTAGCTGTACTCAAGCACCTGCGGCTCGCCGCGCAGGCGCTGGCCGAAGGCGGCTACCGCCACCGCGAAGCGCTGCTCGGCTGGCGCGGCCGCCAGCGAGGCCCGCGCCGCCGCCTGCCGCACCGGCTGCTCGGCCAGGCGGCTCTTCGCCTCGCCCGGCAGTTTGTAGCGCACGCGCACGAACGCCAGTTCGTCGCCCTTGGCGGTTGCGGTCGTTTTTTTCGCGGCGCCATAACGCAGCGGGTCAACCAGCTTGCCCGCGCCGGCCGCCGGCGTGATCTCGTAGATCGCCGTCACCGTATGCCCGGCGCCCATGTCGCCCGCATCGACCTTGTCATCCTTGAAGTCCTGGCGCGCCAGCATGCGCGTCTCGTAGCCGATCAGGCGGTAGGCGGCGACGCGGGCCGGGTTGAACTCGACCTGCATCTTGACATCGTTCGCGATCGGGAACATGGTCGAACCCAGCTCACCCTGCAGCGCCTTGCGCGCCTCGAGCAGCGTATCGATGTAGGCCGCGTTGCCATTGCCCGACTGCGTCAGGCGCTGGATCAGCGCGTCGTTCAGGTTGCCATTGCCGACGCCGAAGATCGACAGGTAGACGCCGCTCTTGCGTTTGCCGGCGATGAAGGTCTCGAGCTGGCGCGGATCGGTCATGCCCAGGTTGAAGTCGCCGTCGGTGGCCAGGATGATGCGGTTGACGGCCTTGGCATCGAAGTGGCGTTCGGCCAGCGCATACGCGCGCTGCAGGCCTTCGCCGCCGGCCGTGCCGCCGCCGGCGCCCAACGCGTCAATGGCGTCGAGGATTTTCTGCTTGTCGCGGCCCGTGGTGGGCTCGAGCGCCACGGCGGTGCCGTTGGCATAGGTGACGATCGCGACCCGGTCCTGTTCGCGCAGCCCCTGCGCGAACAGGCGAAAGCCCTGCTTGAGCAGCGGCAGGCGGTCTTGTGGGCCCATCGACCCCGAGACGTCCACCAGCAGCACGACGTTCATCGGGGGGCGCTCGGCGCGCTGCAGGTCGTAGCCGCGTACGGCCACGTGCAGCAGCTGGTTGTCCGCGTTCCATGGGCTGGGCATGACTTCGGTGGTGAGCGCGAACGCCTGGCTGGCCTTGCCGGGCGCCGCGTACGCGTAGGGGAAGTAATTCACCATTTCTTCCACCCGCACGGCAGCCGGCGGCGGCATCCGGCCGGAGCTCAACTGGCGTCGCACGAACGCATACGACGCGGTGTCGACGTCACTGCTGAAGGTGGACACGGGCTGCTCTTCGACCAGCACCGGCCCGTTGGCGCCGGCGTCGGGGAAGCGATCGGCGCTGCCCGGGAGCGGCACGGGGACCATGACGAACGACGGCGCCGCTGACCGCGAATAGGTATGCTGCGGCGCGCCGAATTGTATGCCGCTGCCGCTGATGTCGACCCGCATCTGGGGCGCCGGCGCCGGGGGAGGTGGCGCCGCCGCATCCGGTCGGGTCTTCTCGGGCGCACTGCAAGCGGCGAGTAGCAGCGTGGCCGCAAGGAAGGGCAGGGCAGCAGGCAGGGTGGTGGCGCGGGGGCGTGTCATGACAGGGACCTTGAAGGTTATTCTTGTCATAAGGTGCCTCAGGCGCGCACTGCCTGCAATCGCGCTTACATCCTGAAATGAATAGCCGAAATGCATACCGGCGCGACGAGCCTGGGCCCGCCGCGCCGGTATCCGAACAGACCAGCGTGGATTACTTCTGCTTGAGCGAGCGCTCGAACAGCTGATAGATCCGGCGGTACTGGTCGTACCAGGCTTCGGGCTGCACGTAGCCGTGGCGCTCGAGCGGGTAGCTCGCCAGTTCCCAATGGTCTTTCTTCATCTCGATCAGGCGCTGCGCCATGCGCACCGAATCCTGGTAGAACACGTTATCGTCGATCATGCCGTGCGAGATGAGCAGGTGGCCTTTCAGGTTCTGCGCGTACTCGATCGGCGACGATTTCTTGTACGCTTCCGGGTCGATGTCCGGGGTGTTGAGGATGTTGGCCGTGTACTCGTGGTTGTAGGTCGTCCAGTCGGTCACCGGGCGCAGCGCGGCGCCGGCCTTGAACGTGTCGGGTGCGCGCATCAGCGCCATGAAGGTCATGAAGCCGCCGTAGCTGCCGCCGTAGATGCCGATATTGGCCGCGTCGCCCTGCTGCTGGCCGACCAGGTATTTCACGCCGTCGAGATAGTCGTCCAGTTCCGGGTGGCCCATCTGGCGATAGATTGCGGTGCGCCATTTGGCGCCGTAGCCTTTCGAGGCGCGGTAGTCCATGTCCAGGACGATGTACCCCTGCTGGACCAGCAGGTTGTGGAACATCTGCTCGCGGAAGTAGACCGGATAACGCTTGCTGACGTTTTGCAGGTAGCCGGCGCCGTGCACGAACATAACGACCGGGTATTTCTTGCCCGCTTCCAGCTTGGCCGGGCGATACAGCTTGGCGTGCACCGGATCGCCCCCGGCACTCGATGGCACCGCGACGTATTCCGGCTCGATCCATTCGCGCGCCTTGAAGTCGGCCGAACGGGTGTCGGTCAGCTTCGTGGCCGCGCCGCCCGAGACGGGCACGGTCGCGATCTGCACCGGCGTGTAGCTCGACGACCAGTGCACCAGCAGCTTGTTCTGGTCCGGCGACAGGTTGAAGCGTTCGACGCCATCGAGCTTCGTCACTTCGCGCACGTTGCCGCCCTTGGCGCCCACGGCGCAGACTTCATAGTCGCCCGGTGCTTCGTGGTTGCACAGCATGTAGGCGGTGCTGCCGTCCGAGGTCCAGCGCACGTCGCTCGCTTCCCATTTGCCCGCGGTCAGCGCGCGGGCCGCCGTGGCCCCGAATGCGCCGGTGCTGTCGAGCGTGTACAGATGCGAGTAGCCGGTTTCTTCCGACAGGAACCACAGCGTGCGGTTGTCCGGCAGCCAGCCGAATTCGGCGTTGTCATAATTGACCCAGGCGTTGTCGGTCACGCGATTGAGCGGCTTGAGCCTGGCGTCGCGCAGGTCGACGCTGGCGATCCAGCGGTCCTTGTTGTCGACCGAGCGCAGCATCACGGCGACGTTGGCGCCGTTGCTGCTCCAGTCGATCGCGTTGCGGCCACCCGAGACGACGACCGGGCGGTTGCCTTTCAATGGATCTTTTTTTGCTGCGGCGCGCAGCGCGGCCAGCGGGTCGGTGGCAATACCGGGCAGGGTGTCGAAGCCGATGTCCTTGACGGTATTGGTACGCAGGTCGACCAGTTTCAGCGAGTGCGCGGTTGGCATATTGCGGCCCACGCGCGTGCGCACGTCTTCTGTTTCCTCGTAGCCCGATTCATTCACGTAGCGCGGCATCTTGCCCGCGCGGCCCTTGTCGGCGCCCTTGGCGGCGGTGACGACCAGCAGCCAGCGGCCGTCTGGCGACAGCGAACTGGCTTCCAGCGTGACCTTGTCGCCGAGGTAGACCGGCGTTGGCGCCATCGACGCGTCGACCCGGCGCAATTCGTCATTGCGTGCACGCAGGGCGTCGCGGTCATCCTTCTGGCGCTTGAGGTGTTCGATCAGGCGCAGTTCGGTGGCGCGGTAATTGTCGTCTTCAGGTGCGTTCGGATCCTTCGCGGCGCGCGGCAGCGCGGCCGGGCCGGTGACCTTCGTGGCGCGGTCCCACACATACCAGTCGGTGCCGATGCGGTACTGGACCGAGCGTTCGTCGGTCGAGTACTGGGCATTACCGATGCGGGTCGCGCCACGCGTGACCTGCACCAGCTGGCCCGATTTCAGGTCGCGCTCGAACAGGTCATTGTTGCGGATGACCAGCATGCGGGTGTTGTTGCGGTTGTAGACCACGTCGCCGCTGTCGATCTTCGGCAGCTCGGCGTCGCTGACCAGCTGCGCCTTGCCGCTGGTGGAACTGGCCTGGAACGTGTCGCGCACGGGCGAATCGGTGCGCTTCTGCTTGTAGTACACCTGCTTGCTGTCCCAGCTGAACCAGGCGTCCTCCACCGGCGTGCCGATCCAGTCGGGATGGCTCATGGCCTGGTCGAGGGTGATGGGTGTCGGTGCTGCTGCTGCCGGCAGCGCGAACGAGGCCGACAAGGCCGCGAAGGAGGCCGCGAATAGGGTAAGTGCAGGTGTGCGCATGGGTATGTGGTAAGTGAAAGGATGGCTTTCTGGCCAGAAATGCGAATGCATTCTAGCGCAGCCACTTGCCACGGCGCGCAGATCGGGGAAGGTTTTTTTTCTATAAATACAAACGCCGACAGTACGTAAATACGGCCGGCGTGGGGTACAACAGGCGGATTATCCCGCCTTGATTCTTACATTGCCTTGAACGGGCCTTTTGGCGGACGCGGCAGGTGCATCGAGACACGGGCGGCAACAGCCAGCACAGCCAGCGCGATGGTCAGGTATTCGAGTGGATGCATGATTAACCCCGCACCGATGGCGCGTAGCCGCCGTGGGCGACGTACAGGTCTTGCGAAAAACTACGGATGGCGGCGAGTGCTGCCGCGAAGAAACCGGTTTGCTGGATAGCTGCAGTCATGATGAAGCTCCTCGATAAATGCTGTAATGTTGCGTTGCAGTATAAGAGGCAGCGAGACATAAGCAAACTTTTCATTCGTGATTCCAGCGATTCACGAAACGCATGATTGTTAAGTTGCTTACGGGAAAGTTATGGGTCCAACGCATAACAGCACAACGACCACACGTATAAGAAGGGCAGGCACTGCTTGCTCAGGCGCAACGAGGTACGATTCTTGCATATCGAAACGGCATGAAACAGCGAGACACATCCACACCACACCTGCGCATTGTCGTCGTGTTGTCTGCAACAGCACCCGGCCTTGACCCTGATGCGGCCCAGGCGGCGCAGTCGCGGCGCAGTACCGCGCTGCGCATCGGTTTGCTCGAATCGGGCTATGATCTCGTCGCCTCGCTTCCGGCGGACGTGTTCCTGCCCGAGCGCATCGCGCAGCTGCAGCCCGACCTGATCATCCTCGACAGCGAATCCGACGCGCGCGACGTGCTCGAGCACATCGTGATCGCTACCCGCGATGCGCGCCGCCCGATCGTGTTGTTTACCGAAGACGACGCCCCGGCCAGCATGGATGCGGCGCTCGAGGCGGGCGTGTCGGCCTACATCGTCGCCGGCCTGCAGGCCGAACGCGTCAAGCCGGTGCTCGACGTGGCGCTGGCGCGCTTCCGGCGCGAGCAGCGCCTGCTCGACGAATTGAGCGATACCCGGCAAAAGCTGGCAGAACGCAAGGTGCTCGACCGCGCCAAGGGCATGTTGATGACGCGCTACCAACTGACCGAAGACCAGGCCTATCAGCGCCTGCGCACGCTGGCCATGAACAAGAACATGAAGCTGGTCGAAGTCGCGCAGCGCCTGATCGATGTGGAAGACCTGCTGGGCTGATCGCCCGCAGCCAAAGAGAACACCAGGATATTTATGACATTGGCAGGCAAGGGCGCATGGATCGCCGGCACCGACCGTCCCGAGATCGAGACCATCCGCATCGGCTTCATGCCGCTGGCCGACTGCGCGCCGCTGGTGATGGCGTCGGTGCTGGGCTTCGACGAACTGTATGGCGTGCGCTTTGAACTGAGCCGTGAACAATCCTGGACCGGCATGCGCGAGCGCCTGCTCGGCGGGCAGCTCGATGCAGCGCAGGCGCTGTACGGCATGGTGTACGGGATCCAGAACGGCATCGGCACCGGCCAGTGCGACATGGCCGTGCTGATGAACCTGAACCAGAACGGCCAGAACATCACGCTCTCGCGCACCTGGGCGGCCGCCGCCGAGGCGCCGGGCGGCCTGGCGCGGCTGGTGCAGGAAGGGCAGCGCCTGACGCTGGCGCACACCTTCCCGACCGGGAACCATGCGATGTTCCTGTATTACTGGCTGGCGGCGCAGGGCGTCGATCCGATGACCGACTGCCAGGTGGTGACGGTGCCGCCGGGGCAGATGGCGGCCAGCCTGGCGGCCGGGCATATGGACGGTTTCTGCGCCGGCGAGCCATGGGGCCAGCGCGCACTGCGCGACGGCGCCGGCGTGCAGGCCGCGTCGAGCGAGCAGGTGTGGCCGAACCATCCCGGCAAGGCGCTGGGCACGCGCGCCGCCTTCGCCGCCACCCATCCGAATACCTGCCGCGCCATGATCGCCGCACTGCTGGAAGCCGCGCGCTGGCTCGATGTCTCGCGCGCCAACCGCGAGGCCGCGGCCGAGGTGCTGGCCAGTCCTGCTTACGTGAATGCCAGCCGCGAGACGTTGCAGTACTGCATGGCCGGGCGTGTGGACGGCGCGGTCTGGCGCGGCCACAACGGCCTGCGCTTCTACGCCGACGGTGAGGCCAACTTCCCGTGGCTGTCCGACGGCATGTGGTTCATGACGCAGCACCGCCGCTGGGGCCTGTTGCGCGACGATCCCGATTACCTGGCGCTGGCGCAGCAGGTCAACCGCATCGACCTGTATCGCGAAGCGGCCGAGCGCACGGCCACGCCGCTGCCCGACGCCACGCTGCGCAGTTCAACCCTCATGGATGGGCGCGTGTGGGACGGCAGCGATCCGCATGCCTACGCACAAGGCTTTGCACCGGCTTGATTCCGGACGCGGTGCACGCGCATGCATCATATTGGGGAGTGGCGCACCGCAATGCAGCATTCTTCTCTCTTTCACTGGCGGTGTTCCCCTGAGCGTCGCGTGGCACGCGTTTTGCTGATACAGGCACAGGATCAATGACGATCTCCTTCATTTAGCGCTGTCCCAACGACGGGACGGCACCAGGACAACGGCGTCCGCAGCTTCTGCCCCCAGGCAGCAGCGCGGACGCCTTTTTGTTTTCCAAGGACGACACATCATGACCGCCAAAGCCGACAGCATTCATCTCTTCTCGTTCCAGGGCGCGCCGATGCGGGCCTTCCACCTGACCTGGGTGGCGTTCTTCATCTGCTTCTTCGCGTGGTTCGCCTGCGCGCCGCTGATGCCCGTCATCAAGGGCGAGTTCGGCCTGTCGATGGAGCAGATCGCCAACATCAATATCGCGGCCGTCGCGATTACCATCTTTGTCCGCCTGCTGGTCGGGCCGCTGTGCGACCGCTACGGGCCGCGCAAGACCTACACGGGCTTGTTGCTGCTGGGCGCCATCCCCGTGCTGGGCGTGGCGATGGCGCAGAGTTATGAAACCTTCCTGCTGGCCCGCCTGGGCATTGGCGCGGTGGGCGCGAGCTTCGTCATCACGCAGTACCACACGTCGGTGATGTTCTCGTCCAGGGTGGTCGGCACCGCCAACGCGGCCGCCGCCGGTTGGGGCAATGCCGGCGGCGGCGCGGCGCAGGCGCTGATGCCGCTGCTGCTCACCGCTGTCGTGATGCTGGGCGTGAGCCAGTCGATGAGCTGGCGCGTGGCCCTGGTGGTCCCGGGCATCATGATGATCGTCATGGCCTTTGTGTACTGGCGCTACACCCAGGATTGCCCGGCCGGCAATTACGACGACCTGCGCAAGACCGGCACCATGCCGGAAGGTGGCAGCAAGGGCGGCTGGGCCAGTTTCACCGAAGGCTGCCGCAACTACCGCGCCTGGCTGCTGTTCGTCACCTACGGCGCCTGCTTCGGCATCGAGATCTTCATCCACAACATCGCCGCCGTGTATTACGTCGACCATTTCGACCTGACCCTGGGCCAGGCCGGCATGGCCGCCGGCAGCTTCGGCTTGCTGGCACTGTTCGCCCGCGCGCTGGGCGGCTGGCTGTCCGACCGCGCCGCGAGCGGCGGTGACGTCAACCGCCGCGTGACGATCCTGTTCGTCCTGATGATCGGCGAGGCGCTGGGCTTGCTGTGGTTCGCGCAGGCAGACGGCGTCGTGTTCGCCGTCGTCGCCATGCTGGTGTTCGGCCTGTTCACCCACATGGCATGCGGGGCGACGTATGCGCTGGTGCCGTTCGTCGCACCCAGGGCGCTGGGCGGCGTGGCCGGCATCGTCGGGGCGGGCGGCAATGTCGGCGCGGTCGCCGCAGGCTTTCTGATGAAGGGCACCGGCGACATCCAGAGCACGCTCACGATGTTGAGTGGCCTGGTGCTGGTGGCCAGCCTGTGCGCGCTCGCCGCCCGCTTCGGCGACAAAGCCAGCATCTCCTCTTCCACCGTTCCAGCATAAGGACATCATCATGCATATCGTCGTCATCGGCCACGGAATGGTGGGCCACAAATTCCTTGAAACGCTCGCCGCCAGCGGCGTCCACGATCTGCACGTCACGGTGCTGGGCGAAGAGCCGCGCCCGGCCTACGACCGCGTGCATCTGTCGGAATTTTTCGCCGGTAAAAGCGCGGACGACCTGTCGCTGGTGGCGCCGGGCTTCTTTGAACGCGAAGATCTGGCTGAGCGCATGGTGCTGCGCCTGAATGCAAAGGTGGTCGCGATCGACCGCGCGGCGCAGTCGGTGCTGCTTGGTGACGGTTCATCCGTTGCTTACGACCGATTAGTGCTGGCCACCGGCTCATACCCGTTCGTGCCGCCGGTGCCGGGCGCCGACCGCAAGGACTGCTTCGTGTACCGCACGATCGAGGATCTCGAGGCCATGACCGAATGCGGGAGCCGTTCACGTACTGGCGTCGTCATCGGCGGCGGCCTGCTGGGCCTCGAATGCGCCAAGGCGCTGCGCGACCTGGGCCTGCAGGCGCACGTGGTCGAATTCGCGCCGCGCCTGATGGCGGTGCAGGTCGACGATCCCGGCGCGCGCGTGCTGCGCACCCGCATCGAAGAACTGGGCGTGGGCGTCCACACCGGCAAGAACACGCTGGCCATCGTCGATGGCGAAACGACCACGCACCGGATGCAGTTCGCCGACGGCACGCACCTCGACACCGACATGATCGTGTTCTCGGCCGGCATCCGCCCGCGCGACGAACTGGCGCGCCACGCGGGCCTCGAACTGGGCGCCCGTGGCGGCATCGTCATCGATGGCCAATGCCTGACGTCCGACCCGCACATCTACGCCATCGGCGAGTGCGCGCTGTGGAACGGCCAGCTGTTCGGCCTGGTGGCGCCGGGCTACGACATGGCGCGCACCGCCGCGCGCCACCTGCTGGGGACTGAATGCGGCTTCGCCGGCGCCGACATGAGCACCAAGCTCAAACTGATGGGCGTGGACGTGGCCAGCATCGGCGACGCCCATGGCGCCACGCCGGGCAGCCGCAGCTACCAGTTCCTCGACGAGCGGCGCCAGACCTACCGCAAGATCGTCGTCTCGAGCTGCGGCAAGTACCTGCTCGGCGGCGTGCTGGTGGGCGACGCGGCGGCGTACGGTACGCTGCTGCAGACGATGCTCAACAAGATCGAGCTGCCCGAAGCGCCGGAATACCTGATCCTGCCCGAGAGCGGCAGCACGATCCGGCCGGCGCTGGGCGTGGACAAGCTGCCGGCCACGGCGCAGGTGTGCTCGTGCAACGACATCTCGAAAGGCGCACTGTGCGACGCGGTGGCAGCCGGCGCGACGACCATCGGCGCACTGAAAAGCTGCACCACGGCCGGCACGGCCTGCGGCGGCTGCGTGCCGCTGGTGACGCAGGTGCTCAACGCCGAACTGAAAAAGCTCGGCGTAGCCGTCAACAACCACCTGTGCGAACACTTCCCGTATTCGCGCCAGGAGCTGTACCACCTGGTGCGCGTCGAAGGCATCAAGGAATTCGGCGAGCTGCTGGCGCGCCACGGCCGTGGCCTCGGTTGCGACGTGTGCAAGCCGACCGCGGCGAATATCCTGGCCTCGGTGTGGAACGATTTCGTCTTGAAACCAAAGCACGCCAGCCTGCAGGATTCGAACGACTACTTCCTCGGCAATATCCAGAAGGACGGCACGTATTCGGTCGTGCCGCGCATGCCGGGCGGCGAAGTGACGGCCGATGGCCTGATCGCAGTGGGCATGGTGGCCAAGAAGTACGGCCTGTACACCAAGATCACGGGCGGCCAGCGGGTCGACCTGTTCGGCGCACGCGTGGACCAGTTGCCGGCGATCTGGGAAGCGCTGATCGAGGCCGGTTTCGAGTCGGGCCACGCCTACGGCAAGTCGCTGCGCACCGTGAAATCGTGCGTCGGCTCGACCTGGTGCCGCTATGGCGTGGGCGACAGCGTGGGCTTCGCCATCGAACTGGAGAACCGTTACAAAGGTTTGCGCGCGCCGCACAAGATCAAGTTCGGCGTGTCGGGCTGCACCCGCGAATGCGCCGAGGCACAGGGCAAGGACGTCGGCCTGATCGCCACCGACAAGGGCTGGAACCTGTACGTGTGCGGCAACGGCGGCATGAAGCCGCGCCACGCGGAGCTGATCGCATCGAACCTGACCGAGGCCGAGGTAGTGAAACTGACCGACCGCTTCCTGATGTTCTATGTGCGCACGGCCGAGCGCCTGCAGCGCACGTCGACCTGGCGCGAGAACCTCGAAGGTGGCCTCGAGTACCTGAAACAGGTCGTGGTCGAGGACAGCCTGGGCATCGGCGACGAGCTCGAAGCGCAGATGCAGCACGTGGTCGACACCTATGCCTGCGAATGGAAGGAAGCCATCACCAATCCGGCCGTACGCAGCCGCTTCCGTCACTTCGTCAACAGCCCGGAAGCCGACAGCAATATTGTGTTTGTCCCGGAACGCGGCCAGGTACGGCCTGCCACCTTCGACGAACGTCGTCGCACCATCCCGATCGCCATCGCCTGAGGAGCATGACCATGCACCGTGATACCGAACTTGCCCACTGGACGGCCATCTGCAAACTCGACGAGATCGTGCCCGACACCGGCGTGTGCGCCTTGCTGAACGGCCGCCAGGTCGCCGTGTTCCGCGTCGGCGACGTCAACCCGCGCGTGTTCGCCATCGATAACTACGATCCGAATTCGCAGGCGGCCGTGCTCTCGCGCGGGCTGGTGGGCAGCATCGGCGAGCGCATCGTCGTGGCCTCGCCCATCTACAAGCAGCACTTCGACCTGGCCAGCGGCGAATGCCTGGAAGCGCCGGCGCAGTCGGTGGCGAGCTACCCAGCCCGGATCGAAGGCGGCACTGTGTGGGTCGCTGCATGAGTATGGCAACCAAGCCATCCCTGGTGGTGATCGGCAATGGCATGGCCGGCATGCGCACGGTCGAGGAACTGCTCGCGCTGGCGCCGGACCTGTACGACATCACCGTGTTCGGCGCCGAGCCGCATGTGAACTACAACCGCATCATGCTCTCGCCGGTGCTGGCCGGCGACAAGACGCAGGACGAGATCGTGCTGCATCCGCGCGCGTGGTATGCCCACCACGGCATCACGCTGCACACGGGCGACCCGATCGTCGCCATCGACCGCCGCCGCCGCATCGTGCGCGCGCAGTCGGGCGTGGAAGTAACCTACGACCGCCTGCTGCTGGCCACCGGTTCGCAGCCGTTCATCGTGCCGGTACCGGGCGCGGACTTGCCGGGTGTGGTGGGCTTTCGCGACCTGCATGACGTCGACACGATGCTGCAGGCGGCGCGTGATGGCAAGCATGCGGTGGTCATCGGCGGCGGCCTGCTCGGGCTGGAAGCGGCCAATGGCCTGCTGCGGCGCGGGATGGCCGTGACGGTCGTGCACCTGACCGGCAGCCTCTTGAACCAGCAGCTCGATGGCGATGCATCGCTGCTGCTCAAGGGCGCGCTCGAGCGGCGGGGCTTGCGTATCCTGCTCGGCGTGCAGACCGAGGCCATCGTCGGTGTCGGCAAGGTGGAATCTGTGCGCCTGTCCGATGGCGTGATGGTACCGGCCGACCTGGTGGTGATGGCGGCTGGCGTGCGCCCGAACGTGGCGCTGGCGCGCGCTAGCGGCCTGCACGTCGAGCGCGCGATCGTGGTCGATGACACCTTGCAAAGCTACGATCCACGCGTGTATGCGGTGGGCGAGTGCGTGCAGCACCGCCGCGCTACGTTTGGCCTGGTGGCGCCGATCTGGGAGCAGGCGCGCGTGTGCGCGGCGCACCTGGCCTGCCTCGGCCACCGCCGCTACGTGCAGCAGGCGGTGGCGACCAAACTGAAGGTCACCGGCATCGACCTGTACTCGGCCGGCGACATCGTCGGCGGGCCTTGCACGCAAGACCTGGTGCTGCGCGACCGCCGGTCGGGCGTGTACAAGCGCCTGGTCCTGGAGGGCAACCGGCTCGTCGGCGCCGTGCTGTATGGCGACGTGGCCGATGGCCCGTGGTATTTCGATCTGATCGGGCGCGGGGTCGATGTGTCGGCGCTGCGCGATCGCCTGCTGTTCGGGCCTGCGCTGTGCGACGCGCAGGCCGCGTAGAGAGAAACGTCATGACCATCCCGATCCAATCAGTGCGCACCACCTGTCCCTACTGCGGCGTCGGTTGCGGCGTGAAGGCGACCGCGCTGCCGGGCGGCGGCGCGACGATCGAGGGCGACCCGGAACACACCGCCAGCCGCGGCCGCCTGTGCGTGAAGGGCTCGGCGCTGGGGGAGACGCTCGATCTCGACGGGCGCCTGCTGTATCCGGCCGTGCGGCAGGGCGGGCTGCTGGCGCGCGCCAGCTGGGACGCCGCGCTGGACACGGTGGCGGACGGTTTTGCCCGCATCATCGCCGAGCACGGGCCGGATGCGGTGGCGCTGTACGTGTCGGGCCAGATCCTGACCGAGGATTACTACGTCGCCAACAAGTTCATGAAGGGCTACGTCGGCAGCGCCAATATCGATACCAACTCGCGCCTGTGCATGTCGTCCGCCGTGGCCGGCCACAAGCGGGCGTTTGGCGAAGACGTGGTGCCGGGCTGTTACGACGACTTCGAACTGGCCGACGTCATCGTGCTGGTCGGCTCGAACGCCGCCTGGTGCCATCCGACGCTGTTCCAGCGCATCGCCCGCGCCAAGGAAGCGCGGCCAGACCTGCAAATTGTCGTGCTCGACCCGCGCCGCACGGCCACGTGCGAGCTGGCCGACCTGCACCTGGCCATCAAGCCAGGCAGCGACGTGGCGCTGTTCAACGGCCTGCTGGCGCACCTGGCGCGCAGCGATGCGTTCGACGCCGGCTACGTCGCGGCGCACACGACCGGCTTCGATGCGGCGCTCGCCGTGGCCAATGCCGGCGGCGGGGTGGATAGCGTGGCGCGCAGTTGCGGCCTCGACCCCGTCCAGCTGCACGCGTTCTATGACCTGTTCGCCCGCACCGAAAAAGTGGTCACCGCGTTCTCGATGGGCGTGAACCAGTCCAGCAGCGGCACCGACAAGGTCAACGCGATCATCAACTGTCACCTGGCCACGGGCCGCATCGGCCGCCCCGGCATGGGCCCGTTTTCCCTCACCGGTCAACCGAACGCGATGGGTGGGCGCGAAGTGGGCGGCCTGGCCAATATGCTGGCCGCGCACCTGGACCTGGAAAATCCACGGCACCGCGACGCGGTACGCACCTTCTGGGATGCGCCGCGCATCGCGGAGAAACCCGGCCTGAAGGCCGTCGACCTGTTCCGCGCGATCGAAGCGGGCTCCGTGAAAGCGGTGTGGATCATGGCGACCAATCCGGTGGTCAGCATGCCGGACGCCGACCAGGTACGGCGCGCCTTGGGGGCCTGCGAACTGGTGGTGGTGTCCGAGGTAATGGCTGGCACCGATCTGGCGCCGTACGCGCATGTGGCGCTGCCGGCGCTGGCCTGGGGCGAAAAGGATGGCACGGTCACCAATTCCGAGCGCTGCATCTCGCGCCAGCGCGCCTTTCTGCCGGCGCCGGGCGAGGCGCGGGCCGACTGGCGTGCGCTGTGCGATGTGGCGCAGCGCATGGGTTATGCCGGTTTTGGCTTCGACAGCGCGGACGCCATCTTCGACGAGCATGCGCGCCTGTCGACCTGGAAGAATGACGAGGACGGCCACCGGCGCGCGTTCCGGCTCGATCCACTGGTTGGCATGGATCGCGTTGCATATGACGCGTTGCAGCCGGTGCAGTGGCCGCTCACATCAGCGGGCGAGGGCACGGCGCGCCTGTTCGGTGACGGTCGATTTTCGCACCCGGACGGCAAGGCGCGCTTCATCGCGACCAGCCCCCGTACACCGGTCAATGCGCCGGGTGGCGAATTCCCGCTGGTGCTGAATACGGGCCGCCTGCGCGACCAGTGGCACACGATGACGCGCACCGGCAAGTCGCCGCGCCTGGCCGGTCATACGGCCGAACCGTTCGTCGACCTGCACCCGCACGACGCGCTGCTGGCCGGCGTGCGTGAGGGCGAGCTGGCCCGCGTCAGCTCACGCTGGGGGGCGATGGTGGCGCGCGTGGCGCATGGCGGCGGCATCGCGCGCGGCGCGGCGTTCGTGCCGATTCACTGGAACGGCCAGACGGCGTCCGATGCGCGGGTGGGGGCGCTGGTCAATCCGGAAGTCGATCCGGTGTCGGGCGAGCCGGAATTCAAGCACACGCCGGTGCGGATCGAACCGTTCGGTGTGGCCTGGTATGGCTTTATCCTGAGCCGGAAAGAGCTCGATCTCACGCAAGTGGCGCACTGGACGCGGGTACGCGGCAGCGGCTTCGTGCGCTATGAGCTGGCCGGACGCGCACCGGTCACGCCGGAGATGGCGCGCGCGCTGCTGGACGCCGATGCCGACGCCGACTGGATCGAGTACCAGGATCAATCGGAAGGCATGCTGCGCGCGGCGCTGCTGGTCGACGGCCGCCTGGAAGCGTGCCTGTTCGTGGCGCGCGCGCCCAGCCTGCCGGCGCGCGCCTGGCTGGGCGGGCTGTTCGCCGCGCCCGAACTGGGCCCGCGCGAACGGGCCACCCTGCTGGCCGGGCGCGCGGTGCAACTGGGACCGGATCCCGGGCCGACGGTGTGCTCGTGCTTTGGCGTGGGCCGCAACACGATCTGCGCCGCGATCCGGGCGCAGGATTTGCAAACCCCGGCCCAAGTGACGGCGTGCCTGAAAGCCGGCGGCAACTGCGGCTCGTGCGTACCTGAGATCAAGTCGCTGCTGCACGAGGTGCGCTGCGCGGTGGCTGACGGGTGAGCAGCGTTACAGTAGCATGCACCCCGCCCGATGATCCGTCGTTCCCGCGGAGGCGGGAACCCAAGTTTAGAAGCATATCGGTGATTTCAAACGCTACAGGTACACCACGGACTTGGGTTCCCGCCTGCGCGCACTGCTGTCCGGAATAATTTGCTTGACTTAGGAAGTAGGGGTTGCAGGCATTGGT
>NZ_JBFMMP010000020.1:0-61836 GCF_040790145.1 Massilia aurea | reverse complement strand
GGTTCAATGGCGTGGCGTCGCGTTACCTGCCGAACTATCTGGGTTGGTGGTGGGCACTTGACGGCGGCCGGATAATGACCGTCGAACAATTGCTACGTATCGCAGTCAGTCTGATCTACAGATAACGGTGACAGCGCCTTCGGATAGGCCCCATGCGCCTTTGGCATGCACCAAAAGTGCTCGCCGCTATTCGTATTGCCGTGACAAGCAGGCTGGCCCGATCCTTGCATGTAAAAAAGCACACTGAACTGCGGGAGAAGTCGATGTTTACCCAAAACGATGTGCTCGAATACACGGGCATGAATGGCCATACGATCCGCATCCTCTGGATCGACCGCCCCCAGGAGCTGGCCTGGACGTATCGCCTGGGCAGCCACTCCGCCCTGCCCGAGCCGACGCTGCTGCGCGATCTCGAGGAAGCGTTGCGCGCCGGCGGTGCACGCCGCTTGCTGGTCGACCCGTTCGCGGCTGCGCCGCCGCAAGAGCCGGTGCCGCAAGGTTACCTTGCGCTGCAGGCCAAGGCATGGTCGGCCGTACGCGCCCTGCACGCCGACCGCCATGCGCTGTACCAGCCGCGCGAACGCGCCATCCTGATGGCCGGTTATGCTGCCGCGCACGGCATCTCGAAGTCCAGCATCCTGCGCTACCTGCGCCGCTACTGGGAACGGGGCCAGACGCCGGACGCGCTGTTGCCCGACTACGGCAACTCGGGCGCACCGGGCCGCACGCGCGCCGTCACCGCCGGCATCAAGCGCGGCCGGCCACGCAAGGGCGCCGCCACTGGCACCAATGCCGACGAACGGATGCGTGCGATCTTCCGCGCCGCGGCTGCGCGTTATGCCGCCAGCCACGACGACTTTTCGCGCCGCGCCGCCTATCGCCAGATGCTGGCTGACTTCTTCCAGGGCCAGGACGCTGGCGGCTTGCCGAGCTTCGGCCAGTTCAATTACTGGCTCGAACGCGACGCCAGCGCACCGGTATCGGTAACGCTGGCACGCCCGACTGCACCATTGCCGGGCCGCGCTGCACCACGTTTTGCACAACACGTGGCCATGGCGTAAGCCCACCAATCCGGTGCGCCGCATGCCATCGTGGTGCGCGGCGCGGGCGCCGGCCCATCAATCAGCGCGGCCGGTGCATCTGGAACAGCTGCTCCGGCCCGATCGAAAAGTAATCGGCCGGTCCGCCGCCGCGCAGGATATGGCCGGCGCTTGCGGTGTCGTAGACGCCGTCCTTCAGCGCTGCCTGCGCGATATGCACCCCCACCACTTCGCCCAGCACGAGCCAGGTCGGCACCGTCTCGCCGCCCGTGCGCTGCAGCTGAACGATCTGCGTCACCTTGCACTCGAACGCCACCGGGCTTTCGGCCACGCGCGGCGCGCCCACCAGGCGTGACGGCGCGGGCGTGAGCTGCGCCAGCGCGAACTCATCGACCTCCGGTCCGACGGCGGCGCACGAGGCGTTCATCGCTTCGGCCAGTTCACGGGTCGCGAGATTCCACACGAATTCCCCGCTTTCCTGCACATTGCGCAGCGTGTCCTTGGCGCCGATGCTGGCAAAGCCGACGATTGGCGGCACATAGTTGAAAGCATTGAAGAAGCTGTACGGGGCCAGGTTCAGCACGCCGTCCTGCCCCTGCGACGAGATCCAGCCGATCGGGCGCGGGCCGACAATCGCATTGAAGGGATCATGGGGCAGCCCGTGGCCGTGGCGTGGTTCGTAGAAGTGGATCGACATGGGTTTTCAATCAAGCGTTGGTGAGATGCCCGGCTTGCGGCGCCAGCGCCACGCCGCAATCCTTGCAGAAGTGCGCGCGCGGATCGTGGTCTTTGCTGGCGCAGGCGGGGCACGTACGCGGCTCGCCGCGCGGCGCGTGACGGGAGAGCTTCTGCGACGTCATCTCGGCACTGACGATCCCCGTCGGCACGGCCAGGATGCCCCAGCCGAGCAGCATCATGAACGAGGCGATCGCCTTGCCGAGCGGCGTGTGCGGCGTCATGTCGCCATAGCCGACCGTGGTAATGGTGACGGTGGCCCAGTACATCGCCATCGGGATGCTGGTAAAGCCATTCTCGGGGCCCTCGACCACGTACATCACGGTGCCGAGAATCAGGATCAGCATCAGCACCACAGAAAGAAACACCATGATCTTGCGCTTGCTGGCCACCAGCGCCTCGCCCAGGCGCGTGTACTCTTCGACATAGCGGGTGAGCTTGAGGATGCGGAAGATGCGCAACAGGCGCAGGATGCGCACGTCAAGGAACACCTGGCTGCCCGGAACCAGCAGTGAAATCCAGGTCGGGAGCACCGACACCAGGTCGATCACGCCATAAAAGCTGCGCGCGTAGCGCATCGGCCGCTGGATGCAGATCAGGCGCGCGATGTACTCGAGCGTGAAGAAGATCGTGAAGCTCCATTCGAGCGCCGACATCTGCGCGGCGTAGCGCTCGCCGATGGCCGGCACGCTGTCGAGCACCACCGTGAGAATACTGAGCAGGATGATCGCGACCAGGGCGATGTCGAAGCGGCGCCCGGCCGGCGTGTCGTTGCCGAAGATGACGTCGAACATGCGCGCGCGCCAACCGCCGGGCGGGCGGCCCAGCAGGGTTGGCAGATCACGCGGCGAGGCTGGAACGGAAGTGTTGTCGGTCGTGCGGGTCATCGAGCGTGCTGCGTGACCCATGCGCCAAAGGCGACCATGAATTTCTCGAAGAACACGCGCGTGCCGTCGTCGACCAGCTTGTCGCCCTCGTACTTCGTTGCCACGCCGCCGACATACGCTTCCGGCGCCGGCATCGTCGGCATGTTCAGGAACGGCAGCATCTGGCGCAGATGGTGGTTGGCGCCGAAACCGCCCAGGGCGCCCGGCGACACGCTGACCACGGCGCACGGCTTGTCGGCAAACGCCGCCTTGCCATACGGGCGCGAGCCGACGTCGATGGCGTTCTTGAGCGAGCCGGGCACCGAGCGGTTGTATTCCGGCGTGCAGAACAGGATGCCGTCGGCGCCCTTGATCGCCTCGCGGAACACCGTGAAGGCGGCCGGCGGCGTGGCGGTCTCGTCATCCTCGTTGTAGAGCGGCAGGTCGCGCAGTTCAACGATCGAGAGCTCGAAGCCCTCGGGCGCCAGCTCGATCATGCTCTGGGCGACGCGACGGGTGAACGATTCCTTGCGCAGGCTGCCCACGAGGACGGCGATTTTCTTGGTGGTCATGTGGATCCTTTTATTGTTGATGATTCATGTTACCCATGCCCCATGATAACCAGTTTCGCCGACACGCTGGTGCTGTTACAGGCGCAGGCGCCGGTACATCTCGAGAAAGCGCTTGAGCCTCGCCTTGGTCAACACCACGACCGGATCGCCATGCCACGCATACAGATAGGGCTCGCCGCCCTGGCGGTCGCTGATCCGTACCGACAGCAAAAAGCGCGTGCCGAGCGGATGCACGGAAAGATCAAGCAGGCTGCGCGAGCACTGCACGCGCATGCCCGTTGAAAACGCCTGGCCCGAGACGGGGCCGATGCAGGGCCGGCCACGATGGTCAAGCCGCGATTCCACCGCCACCTCGCGGTACGCCCATGCGTCGCGCGCCATGGCTATGCCTTCGCCAGCGTCGGTGCGCGCACCACGTGCGCTTCGCGGATCGGCAGGTTGATCAGGGCGGCGGCTGCGGCCAGGGCCATGTCGGCGTACCACATCCAGCTGTAGTCGCCCGTGTGCACGACCGCCAGACCGCCCAGCCAGGCGCCGAAAAAGCCGCCGATCTGGTGCGACAGCAAGGTCATCCCGAACAGCGTGGCCAGGTAGCGCACGCCGAACAGCTTGCCGACCAGGCCCGCCGTGGGCGGGACGGTGGCGAGCCAGGTAAAGCCGAGCGCGCCGGCAAAAATATAGAACGTCCATTCGGCCTTGGGCGCCAGCAGGTACAGGCCGACGATCACCACGCGGCTGGCGTAGATCCAGAACAACAGCGACTTCATGCGATAGCGCGAGGCGAGCATGCCGGCCGACAGGCTGCCGGCGATGTTGAACAGGCCGATCAGCGCGAGCGCCGTGCCTGCGACTGCCGTCGGCAAGCCGCACATGGCCACTTCGCCCGGCAAGTGGGTGACGAGAAAAGCGATATGAAAGCCGCAGGTGAAAAAGCCGGCGTGCAGGCACAGGTAGCTGCGGTCGCGCATGGCCTGGCGCAGTTGCTGGCCGAGGGCGATGGTGGGCACTCCCGGAACGACCGGTGCGACCGCAGCGGCAACCGGCGCGACGGCAGCGCGCTTGCGCCGCAGCGGCCAGGCCAGCGGAATCGTGAGCAACGTGGTCGCCGCCATCGTCAGCATCGCCACGATCCAGCCGGCGCTGGCGATGATTGCGCCCATCAGCGGCGCGAACACGAACTGGCCGAACGAGCCACCAGCATTGATGAAGCCCGACGCGAACGCGCGGCGTTCGGGCGGCAGGCGCTGGGCGGTGGCGCCGATCAGGATCGAGAAGCTGCCCGCCCCTGCCCCGGCTGCCGACAAGAAGCCCATGGTCAGCAGCAGCGCCCATTCGGATTGCACGAACGGCGTGGCGGCCGTGCCGGCTGCGAGCATCAGGCCGCCAAGGGCGATCACGCGCCCCGGGCCATATTTGTCGGCCACGGCGCCGAACACGGGCTGCGCCGCGCCCCACATCAGCTGCGCCACGGCCATCACGAAGCTGATGGTGGCGACGCCCAGGCCGGTGGCGGTGTTCAGGGGCGAGAGGAACAGGCCGCTGGTCAGGCGCGCGCCCATCGTGATCATCATCACGGCGCTGGCAACCAGGATCAGGGTCCAGGCCGCGCGCGGCGACAGGTGGGCGGGAGCGTTATTCATCGGGCAATTATAGTCTGCCCGTCCTTACACTGCTTGCAGTTCAGTCGGCGGCGGCGCGGATCAGCAACGCGGTCGATTGCGCGGCCATGCCCTCTTCGCGGCCCAGGTAGCCGAGCTTCTCGTTGGTCTTGGCCTTGATGTTCACTTGCTGGGGCGAGACGCCCAGGTCTTCGGCGATGCGCGAGACCATCAGCGGGATATGCGGCGCCATCTTCGGCTGCTGCGCGATGATGGTCGCGTCGATATTGCCGATCGTGTAGCCGGCATGCAGCACGCGGTGCGCGACTTCGCGCAGGAGCGTGCGCGAATCGGCGCCGGCGAACATGGGGTCGGTGTCCGGGAAATGCTTGCCGATGTCGCCCAGCGCAGCGGCGCCCAGCAGCGAATCGATGATGGCGTGCAGCAGCACGTCGGCGTCGGAGTGGCCTTGCAGGCCCAGGCGGTGCGGGATGGTCACGCCGCCGACGATCAGCTTGCGCCCTTCGACCAGCGCGTGGTTGTCATAGCCGGTGCCGATGCGAAACGGCGGGGTGGGATTGTAGGATGCGAGTGCCATGATGGTCGTTTCTTGGTTTCTTGTATTGGTCAAATGGAGGCGTCGGCGGCCAGGTACATCTCGGCGATGCGGATGTCCGATGGCAGCGTGACTTTCAGGTTGCGCGGGTGCCCTTCCACCAATCTGGGGGCCAGACCGAGTGCTTCAACCGCACTGGCGTCATCGGTAATCGCGGCCGGGTCGTTCGCCGCGTCAAGTGCGCGGCACAGCAGCACGTAGGTGAACATCTGCGGGGTCTGGGCCAGCCACAGGTTGGCGCGCGCCACCGTGGCGATGTCGCCGCCGATGCTGCGCTTGACGGTGTCGACCACCGGCAGGGCCAGGAGGCCACCGGCTGCATGGTCGCCCGTCTCGGTGATCAGGCGCTCGATCAGCGCGGCGTTCAGGCCAGGGCGCGCGGCGTCGTGCACCAGCACGTGGTCGGTATCGGCAAGCAGGTCGCGCACGGCGTGCAGGCCATTGCGGATCGATTCCATGCGCGTCGCGCCGCCGCAGCGCAGCACGGTGACGCGGCTGCCGGCATCGTTCGCGTCATGCAGCACGGCGTCGATGAACGGGTCGTCGGCGCTCACGATCACATACGTGTGAGCGATCAGCGGGCTGGAAAGAAAGGCATCGACCGTGTGGCGCAACATGGGCTTCGCGCCGATGGCCAGGTATTGCTTGGGGCTGCCGGCAGCCATGCGTGCGCCGACGCCGGCAGCCGGAATCAAGGCCACGTAGCGGCGTTGTGCATCTGGGTGTTCATTCATTGTCATCAACTACTTTTTCTTGCGGGTCTCAGCAAGGACTGTACCTCACCTGCACAAACCTTGCCCAGGCGAGCATATTCCTGCGGCGTGTCGATCGCGGCCTGGAGCAGTTCGACCCTGGCCATCTCGCGTTTGATGTACGGCATCCAGCTGCGGTCGATCTCACGTTGCAACAGCGCCTGCGCCTGGCCGATCGGCGCATACAACGGCTTGCCGGCAAAGCGCCCCGCCAGTCGGGCGCGCACGGTCGCTTCGGCGTTCGGCATGAAACTCTGGTACGTGGTCAGGTGCCGCATTTCGTGGGCCAGCACTTCGCGGTAGGCGCACGACGCAGGTGGAAATTCGCGACTGACATACACGACGATGGGGGCGTAATCGAGGCTCACATCGATGCGCGGCGCCACGCATTCGTAGCCGGTGGCCGGGTCGGCCAGCATGCGCCCGCCGACATTGATGCGTACCCGCGCTTCGGTGTGCGTCAGGCCCAGCACCCACGAGCCGCGCCGCGCGCTGGGCATCAGGCGCGTGAGGTCGTGGTACGAGCGCGTGTTGTCGATGCGATAGCCCTGCTCGCGCGTGGACAGCACCGAGATGCTCTCGCCGATCGTGTCTTCGCAGCGCGCCTGCAGCGGCGTGCGTGCCTGCGCCCACGCCGACGAGACAAACAGGGACAGCGCTGCCGCGAACAACCAACGGTGCATCGTGCTCAGGCGGGCGTCCAGTCGCCGGCCAGGATCTTCTCGAGCCAGAAGGCGCCGATGATCGTCTTGACGTCGGTGATCTCGCCACGGCGCACGAGGTCGAGCAGTTCGGGCAGGGTGACGGTGAACAGTTCGAGGAATTCGCCGGCATCGAGCCGTTGCTCGCCCTGCGTCATGTCTTCGGCCAGGAAGATCTCGAGGTGCTCGTCGGAATACGCGATGGCGTTGTGGATGGTGCAGACGAAGCGCCATTTACTTGCGCTGTAGCCGGTCTCCTCGACCAGTTCGCGCTTGGCGCAGTCGAGGTGGTCTTCGCCCGGATCGATTTTACCGGCCGGGAATTCGATGAAGACCTTGCCGTTCGGATAGCGGAACTGGCGCTCGAGCAGGATGCGGCCATCGGGCAGCAGCGGCAGGATGACAACGGCGCCGGGGTGGCGGATGTATTCCCTATGGGTTTCCTTGCCGTCGGGCAGACGGATGCGGTCGCGTTCGACCTTCAGGAAGTGGCCATCGTAGACGACGCCGCCATCGAGGCGGGTTTCTTTCAGTTCCGACACTATGTGCTCCAGATCGTTGTAGCTGCGATACGAGGAATCATAAGCGAAACGGGGGAGTTTTTCATTTTCCGTTACCCCAAAAACGTCGTTCCCGCGAAGGCGGGAACAATGCCACTGGCATTGCCCCCCCCAAGTTCTCATGCACTGGCCACAATTGCGTACGTGGCCTGCTGACTGACTTGGGTTCCCGCCAAGGTGGCCGACGAGGCCGGGAACGACGTGCTGAAGCTAACGACTACCTGCGCGGCTTGTACAAATACCGCATCACGAACCCGGGAAACGCCAGCACCAGGAACAAGCACCCGGTCACCGCATGAAACTCCCAGGTCTGCACGGCGACCGACCCGATGCGCGACTCCAGGAGGCGGGCAACGGATCCCACCACGAAATACAGCACCACCAGTTCGAGCAGCCGCACGATCAACGGCTTGACCCGCCGCTCCCCCGCCGGCTTGCGGCTGGGAAGCGCCACGAGCCCGAACAGGCGCTCGTTTATGAAAGGCAGGTTGGCGGCGGCCAGTGCGAGCAGCACCACCAGCCAGGCGGCCAAATTCAGATCCACGCCTTACTTGACCAGCGTGGCCTGCATGGCGCTGTAGCAGATTGCCAGCAGGCTGCCGGGGATCACGCCCAGTACCACGATTGCCACGCCATTGAGCGACATGATGATGCGCATGTCCAGCGGGGTCGAGATGGCCGAGGTGTCCACGGCGTCGTCGAACCAGATGGTCTTGACGATGCGCAGGTAGTAGAACGCGCCAATCAGCGAGAACATCACCGCCACCACCGCCAGCCACACCATGCCGGCATTGGCAACCGCCTGCAGCACCGCGTACTTGGCGATGAAGCCCACCGCTGGCGGCACGCCGGCCAGCGAGAACATCAGGATCGTCATGATGATCGCGAACCATGGGCTGCGCTTGCCCAGACCCTTGAAGTCACTGATCAGCTCGGCTTCATGGCCGGCGCGCGCCAGCATCATGATCAGGCCGAAGGTACCGACCGTCGTGAGCACATAGATGATCGTGTAGTACATACCGGCGCTGTAGGCGGCAGCGGCATCGGTGGTATCGCCACCGATATTGCCCACCACCAGAGCCAGGACCACGAAGCCCATCTGGGCAATGGTCGAGTACGCCAGCATGCGCTTGATATTGGTCTGCGCAATGGCGGTGATGTTACCGAACGCCAGCGACAGCACGGCCACGACCATCAGCATCTGCTGCCAGTCGGTTGCCATCGACGGCAGCGCTTCGACCAGCAGGCGGATCACGATGGCGAACGTCGCCAGCTTCGGCGCGCCGCCCAACAGCAGCGTGACCGCCGTCGGGGCGCCCTGCACCACATCCGGCACCCACATGTGGAATGGCACCACGCCGAGCTTGAACGCCAGGCCGGCCACCAGGAACACCAGGCCGAAGACCAGGATCATCGGGTCGGCCTGGCCTGCGCTCGTGACCTGCCCGATGGTGGTGATGTCGAGCGAACCGGTGGCGCCGTAGATCATGGACATGCCGTACAGCAGGAAGCCCGAGGCCAGTGCGCCGAGGATGAAGTACTTCATCGCCGCTTCGGTCGAGATCGCGTGATCGCGGCGCATGGCCACCAGGGCGTACAGCGACAGCGACATCAGTTCGAGGCCGAGGTAGATCGACAGCATGCTATTACCGGAGATCATGATCATCTGGCCCAGCATCGAGAACAGCGCGAGCACGTAGAACTCGCCGCCCAGGTTGCCCGACATCATGTCGCGCTGGCCAACATACTGGCGCGAATAGATCAGGGTCATGGCCGTGGCCAGGTAGGTGAACAGCTTGAGCAGGTTCGACATCGGATCGGACACGTACATGCCACTGAACGTGAACACGGTCGTGCCGGCGTTGAAGTCGACGAAGGAGAACACGGCGCAACCGGCGATCGCGAGCAGCGACAGCGCGTAGGTCAGGTCGCGCTTGCCAGCCTTCATGTACATATCGATCAACAGGATCGCCGAGGTCGCGATCAGGAGGAAGATCTCGGCATACACCGGCACCAGATTGGTGTCGGCTGCCGATAACAGGGTCGGGGTCATTTCATTCATGGCGTTTTATTGAGGCACTTTGCTGACTGCGACATGTTGCAGGAGGTCGGTGACCGACACCTGCAGGGTCTCGGCGATCGGCGCCGGGTACAGGCCCATGGCCAGGGTGGCGATGGCCAGCACCGACAGGATGGCGAACTCGCGGCCGTTCAGGTCGACCAGTTCGGCAACGTGCTTGTTGGCGATTGGTCCGAAGATGACGCGCTTGACCATCCACAGCGAGTACGCCGCGCCCAGGATCAGGGCGGTCCCTGATGCCAGGCCGGTCCAGAAGTTGAACTCGACCGCGCCCAGGATCACCATGAACTCGCCGATGAAGCCCGAGGTTGCCGGCAGGCCGGCATTGGCCATCGAGAACAGCACGACGAAGGCGGCGAACTTCGGCATGGTGTTGACCACACCGCCGTAGGCAGCGATTTCACGCGAGTGCACACGGTCGTACAGCACGCCGATACACAGGAACATCGCGCCCGACACGAAGCCGTGCGAGATTGCCTGCATCAGGCCGCCCTGCATGCCCAGGTCGTTGAACATGAAAAAGCCCAGCGTGACGAAGCCCATGTGGGCAATCGACGAGTACGCCACCAGTTTCTTCATGTCCTTCTGGACCAGGGCAACCAGGCCGATGTAGATCACGGCGATCAGCGACAGGCCGATGACGACCGGCGCCAGGTACTGGCTTGCGTCCGGGGTGATCGGCAGCGAGAACCGGAGAAAACCATAGGCACCGAGTTTCAGCATGATCGCCGCCAGCACGACCGAGCCGCCGGTTGGCGCTTCGACGTGGGCGTCCGGCAGCCAGGTGTGCACCGGCCACATCGGCACCTTGACGGCGAAGGCCATGAAGAAGGCGATGAAGATCAGTATCTGCTCTTTCATCGTCAACGGCAGGTCGTGCCACGCGAGGATGTTGAACGAGCCCGAGGCGTTGTACAGGTAGATGATCGCGACCAGCGTCAGCAGCGAACCGAAGAACGTGTACAGGAAGAATTTAAAGGCCGCATACACCCGGTTCGGGCCGCCAAACACGCCGATGATGATGAACATCGGAATCAGGGTGGCTTCGAAGAAGAAATAGAACAGCAGGCCGTCCAGCGCGCAGAACACGCCGATCATCAGGCCCGACAGGATCAGGAACGAACCCATGTACTGGGCGACGCGTTCCTGGATCACTTCCCAGGCCGCCAGCACGACGATGATCGTGATGAAGGCGGTCAGCGGCACGAACCACAGCGACAGGCCATCGACGCCCAGGCGGTAGAAGATGTTGAAGCGCTCGATCCAGGCCGCTTCTTCAAAGAACTGCATGCCGACGTGGGCATTGTCGAAGTTCGTGATCAGGGGAATCGTCGGCAACAGGCTGACGATGGCGCCCACGAGCGAGAGCATGCGTACCATGCCGGCGTTCTTGTCCCGGCCAACGGCCAGGATCAGCACGCCAAACAGGATCGGGAGCCAGATGGCCAGGCTCAGGTACGGTGGAAATGTTGAAATTGTAGACTGCATCATTTTTCGTTATCTCTGCCTGTGATTAACCGCGCCAGAACGGGAAGAAGTACAGCATGGCCGCCAGCACGCCGACGATCATCACGAACGCATAGTGGTAGATGTAACCGGTCTGTGCTTTACGGGTGATGGTCGAGAACCAGCCGACTGCCTTGGCGCTGCCGTTGACGACCAGGCCATCGATCAGGCCGCGGTCGCCGACTTTCCACAGGCCGCCGCCCAGCAGCAGCGAGCCGCCAGCGAAGACTTTCTGGTTGAACGCATCCATGTAGTACTTGTTGTCGAGCAGGGTGTGCAGCGGCTTGAGCTTGGCGTAGAACCAGGCCGGCACGCGCGGATTGATCATGTAGCAGTAGTACGCTGCAACGACGCCCGCCAGTGCCAGCCAGAACGGTGCGGTCTGCAGGCCGTGCAGTGCCATCGCGCCGGCGCCGTGGAACATCTCGCCCAGTTCGGCCATGGCCGGGTGGGACGGGTTCACGGTGATGACGCCATCGAAGAACGTGCCATGCAGCATTGGCTGGATCGTGAAGAAACCGATCAGCATCGACGGGATCGCCAACAGGACCAGCGGCACTGTCACCACCCAAGGCGACTCGTGCGGCTTCTGGCCCGGGGCCAGGCCGTGGTGGCCATGGTCGTCGTGTTTGGAATCGCTATGCGATTCCTCTTCATGATGCACATCCGAATCGTGCAGCGCGTGCGGATCTGAATGATCGTTTGCAGCGGCCTTGTGGTGCGTGTCATGCGCGTGATCGTCGTGGTGATCGTGCGCATGGGCTTTGCCAAAACGCTCTTCGCCATGGAACACCAGGAAGTACATGCGGAACGAGTAGAACGCCGTGACGAACACGCCGGCCAGCACCGCGAAGTTCGCGAAGCCGGTGCCTGGCAGGTTACTCGCGTGCACTGCCTCGATGATCGAATCCTTCGAGTAGAAGCCCGAGAACAATGGCGTACCGATCAGGGCGAGCGAACCGATCAAGGAAGTGATCCAGGTGATCGGCATGTACTTGCGCAGGCCGCCCATATTGCGCATGTCCTGGTCGTGGTGCATGCCCATGATGACCGAGCCGGCGCCAAGGAACAGCAATGCCTTGAAGAACGCGTGCGTCATCAGGTGGAAGGCGGCGACCGAATAGGCCGACACGCCCAGTGCCACGGTCATGTAACCGAGTTGCGACAGCGTCGAGTACGCGACCACGCGCTTGATGTCGTTCTGGATGATGCCCAGGAAACCCATGAACAGCGCGGTGATCGAACCGATGACGATGATGAACGACAGCGCGCCGTCAGACAGTTCGAACAGCGGCGACATGCGCGACACCATGAAGATGCCGGCGGTAACCATCGTCGCGGCGTGGATCAGTGCCGAGATCGGGGTCGGGCCTTCCATCGAGTCAGGCAGCCAGACGTGCAGCGGGAACTGGGCCGACTTGCCCATCGCGCCGATGAACAGGCAGATGCAGGCAGCGGTCAGCAGTGGCCAGTCGGTGCCCGGCACCGTCATCAGGGCCAGCTGGTCGGCCTTGGCGAACACCTCGACATAATTCATCGAACCGGCGGCGCTGAGAATGAGACCAATCCCGAGAATGAAGCCGAAGTCGCCCACGCGGTTGACCAGGAACGCCTTCATATTGGCGAAGATCGCCGTTGGCCGCGTGTACCAGAAACCGATCAGCAGATATGAAACCAGGCCCACTGCTTCCCAGCCAAAGAACAGCTGCAGGAAGTTGTTCGACATGACCAGCATCAGCATCGCGAACGTGAACAGCGAGATGTACGAGAAGAAGCGGTTGTAGCCGTCATCCTCGGCCATGTAGCCGATCGTGTAGATGTGGACCATGAGCGAGACCGACGTGACGACGCACATCATCATCGCGGTCAGCGTGTCGATCTGGAAGCCGACGGCCAGCTTGAGCGAGCCGACAGTCATCCAGGTGTACAGGTCCTGGTTGAGCGTGAAGCCGTCCATCGCGGCCATCAGGGTCATGACCGAGATGACCAGCGCAATCGCCACGCCGAGGATGGTCGCGGTATGCGACACCTTGCGGCCGACGACATTGCCCAGGAACTTGGTACCGAGCAGACCGGCAATTGCCGAGCCTGCGAGCGGCGCCAGTGGCACCGCCAGTAAGAGTGAGGTTGAAATTTGCCCCGCCATGTTGAACCTTATTCGTTATAAGTTATCGAGCGAGACCGATCAGCCTTTGAGGCTGTCGAGGTCTTCCACGTTGATCGTGTCCAGGTTGCGGAACAGGACCACCAGGATCGCCAGGCCGATGGCAGATTCAGCGGCCGCGACGGTCAAAATGAAGAACACGAAGATCTGCCCCGCCGCGTCGCCCAGGTAGTGGGAAAACGCGATGAAGTTCAGGTTCACCGCCAGCAGCATCAATTCGATGGCCATCAGCAAGATGATGATGTTCTTCCGGTTCAGGAAGATACCGACCACCGAGATCGCGAACAGGATCGCGCCCAGGATCAGATAGTGTGCGAGGGAGACGGTCATTTGCTTTCCTTCGGTTCGGTCGCGGCCGGGCCTGCGGCAGCAGCAGCGGCGGCTGCCGCCTTGGCCACGTTTGCAGCGTCGATGGCCGGCTGGTTCACGGTCGCGACCTTGATGATCTTCAGGCGGTCGTTGCGCTTGACGCGCACGGCGGCGCCCGGGTCGATGGCCTTGCTGTCCTTGCGGCGGCGCAGCGTCAGGGCAACGGCAGCGATGATCGCCACCAGCAGCACCACGGCGGCAATTTCAAAGCCGTAGATGTAGCGGGTATAGATCTGCAGGCCCAGTTCCTTGGTGCCGCCGATGTTCAGGGCAGCTGCTTCCGGTGTTTGCTGGAAGTTGCTGTAGCCGTGCCACAGCACGGCGCCCATCTCGAGCACGATCAACGCGCCGACGCCGGACGCCAGCGGCAGGAAGCCCCAGAAACCTTCGCGCATGCGGTCGATATTAATATCGAGCATCATGACCACGAACAGGAACAGCACCATGACGGCGCCGACATAGACCAGCACCAGCACGATGGCGAGGAATTCGGCCTTCAGCAGCAGCCAGATACCGGCGGCGTTGAAGAAGGCCAGCACCAGGAACAGCGCGGCGTGAACCGGGTTCCTGGCGGTGATGACGCGCAGGCCGGCCAGCACCATCACGGCCGCGAACACGTAGAACAAAATATCAGTAAATGTCATGACTAACCCAGGAGCCTCTTGTAATTAACACTCAGCGGAACTTGGCGTCCGCCTCGCGGGCAGCGGCAATCTCGGTTTCGTAGCGGTCGCCCACGGCCAGCAGCATCTCTTTGGTGTAGTAGAGATCGCCGCGTTTTTCACCGTGGTATTCCAGCACGTGCGTTTCGACGATCGAGTCGACCGGGCACGATTCTTCGCAGAAGCCGCAGAAGATGCACTTGGTCAGGTCGATGTCGTAGCGCGAGGTGCGGCGGGTGCCGTCTTCGCGCTGGGTCGACTCGATCGTGATCGCCATGGCCGGGCACACCGCTTCGCACAGCTTGCAGGCGATGCAGCGCTCTTCCCCGTTGGGGTAGCGGCGCAGCGCATGCAGACCGCGGAAGCGGTTCGACATCGGGGTCTTTTCTTCCGGGTACTGCACCGTGATCGAGCGCGACAGTGCGTAGCGGCCGGTCAGGGCCAGGCCCTTGATCAACTCGGTCAGCATCAGGCTGCCGAGGATTTCTTTCATACGTGACATGTGCGCCCCCTTACTTCCAAATATTCCACGACGTCTGCATCCAGGCGGCGATGAACACCAGCCAGATCAGCGTGATCGGAATGAACACTTTCCAGCCCAGACGCATGATCTGGTCGTAACGGTAACGTGGGAACGTACCGCGCACCCAGATGAAGAACGTGACCAGGCAGAACGTTTTCAGGAACAGCCAGAAGAAGCCGACGAGGCCGCCAAGGGTGCCACCGAAATCGAGGAAGCCGAACGGCGCCGACCAACCGCCGAGGAAGAACAGCGAGGCCAGGCAGGCGATCAGGATCATGTTGCCGTACTCGGCCAGCATGAACATCGCGTACGACATGCCCGAGTACTCGACCATGTGACCGGCGACGATCTCGGACTCGCCTTCGATCACGTCGAACGGGTGACGGCCGCACTCGGCCAGGCCCGAAATCAGGTAGATCAGGAACAGCGGGAACAGCGGCAGCCAGTTCCACGACAGGAATTTCACGCCCCAGTCGGCGAACATGCCCATCTGCTGGCCGGCAACGATGGCCGACAGGTTCAGGCTGCCCGTCACCATCAGCACGACCACCAGCACGAAGCCCATCGGGATTTCGTACGAGATCATCTGTGCCGATGCGCGCATGGCGCCCATGAACGAGTACTTCGAGTTCGAGGCCCAGCCGGCGATGATGATGCCGTAGACCTCGACCGAGGTGATCGCCATCAGCAGCAGCACGCCGGCGTTCACGTCGGCCAGCGCAAATTGCGGGCCGAACGGAATGACCGACCAGGCAGCCAGTGCCGGCATGATCGTCATGACCGGACCGATCACGAACAGGCTTTTGCTCGCCTTGGCCGGAATCACGATCTCTTTGATCAGGAGCTTCAGGCCATCGGCCATCGGCTGCAGCAGGCCGCCAGGGCCGACGCGGTTCGGACCGACGCGGATCTGGATCCAGCCGATGAACTTGCGCTCCCACAGCGTGGCGTAGGCAATCGCGATCATCAGCGGTGCAACGACCGCGATGATCTTGATCAGGGTCCAGACAATTGGCCAGACCGGGCCGAGCAGGTCTGCACCGCCGGCGTTGAATGAATCAATGTAACCGGGCGCGGCCATTACTTGCTCTCCCCTGCTTTTGCAACTTGGATGGAACCGAACATGGCGCCCAGGGTCGCGACGGCCGGATGGCCGGCGGCGACACGGACCGCGTTCGACGGCAGGGTGACGTCAACGGCCGCCACCAGCACGGCCGAACCGGCGCCCTGGGTGACGGTGACGCTGTCGCCAGCCTTGACGCCGATCGATTCGGCAACCGCTTTCGACAGCGTCACCAGCGGCGCGTTGGCGTCGGCGGTGCGTTGCAGCGGTTCGGCGCGGCGCGCCAGCGCATCGGTGAAATACACCGGCACGTCGGTCACGCGCTCGAGCTGGCCGGCCGGGGCGTAGGCGCCGACGGTCGGGGCCAGCGCGGCCTTGTTGTTGAGTTTGTCCGACAGATCGGTGACGCCCTTGCCGAACAGCTCGTCGCGGATCGATTCCGACGTGTCGTAATCAAAACCTTGCAGGCCCAGCAGGTTGCCCAGCACGCGCAGTACTTTCCAGGCTGGACGGGTGTCGCCCAGTGGACGCACGGTGCCGTTGAAGCTCTGTGCGCGGCCTTCGCAATTGACGAACGTGCCCGAGGTTTCCGAGAACGGCGCGATCGGCAGCAGCACGTCGGCATAGTCCAGGCCATGCTTGAAGGCCGACATGGCCACGACCATCTCGGCGCCAGCCAGCGCAGCGGTGGCTTGCTGCGGGTTGGCGGCGTCCAGTTGCGGCTCGGCGTTCAGCAGCACGTAGGCTTTCTTTGGCGTGGCGAACGGTGCTTCGTTCTTGCCCGAGGTGGCGCCCACCAGGTGGCCACCAATGCTGTTGGCCGATTCGACCAGGTAGCCGAACGAACAACCGGTCTGCTCGGCGATCCACTGCGCGGCGGCGTGGATTTTCGATGCTTGCGGATGTTGCGCGGCAGCGTTACCCAGCAGGATCGCGCCTGGCAGGTCGACGTCGCCGACGACGACCAGCGAGGCGGCGATGGCTTTTGCGATGTCCGACGCTTCGATGTGCTCGAAGCCGGCTGGCACGGCGATGCTCTTGTCGGCCGCGATGGCGACGACGATTTCGGACAGCGCCACGAGCCAGTCGCTTGGCGCGGCGATCAGCTTGTGCGCGACCTTCATCAGCAGTTCATCATCCGCGCCGGCAACCAGCGACAGCCGCAGGCCCGACTTGGTGGCGGCGCGCAGGCGCGTCGTGACCAGCGGGTGATCCTTGCGCAGGAACGAGCCGATGACCAGCGCGCGCTTGAGCGTGCTCAGCTGGGCGATCGGCATGCCGAGCCATGGCGTGACCTGGCCGTCGAGCGAAAAATCGCTCTGGCGCAGGCGGAACTCGACGTTGTCCGAACCCAGGCCGCGCACGGCCTTGTTCAGCAGGTGCAGTTCTTCGACGGTCGAGTGCGCGGTAGCGACAGCGGCAATCGCGTCGGCGCCGTGTTCATGACGGATATTGCGCAGGCCGTGAGCGACGTACTCGAGGGCAGTTTGCCACTCGGCTTCCTGCCACATGCCGCCCTGCTTGATCATTGGCTTGGTCAGGCGGTCGGTGTTGTTCAGCGCTTCGTACGAGAAACGCTCCTTGTCCGACAACCAGCACTCGTTGACCGCTTCGTTTTCAAGTGGCAGCACGCGCATGACGCGACCGCCCTTGACCTGGACGATCAGGTTCGCGCCCAGCGAATCGTGCGGCGAGACTGACTTGCGGCGCTGCAGTTCCCACGGACGTGCGCTGTAGCGGAATGGCTTGCTGGTGAGCGCGCCGACCGGGCACAGGTCGATCATATTGCCCGACACTTCCGAGTCGACGGTCTTGCCGACAAAGGTCGTGATTTCGGAATGTTCGCCGCGGCCCAGCATGCCGAATTCCATGACGCCGGCAACCTCTTGGCCGAAGCGCACGCAACGGGTGCATTGGATGCAGCGCGACATCTCTTCCATCGAGATCAGGGGGCCCGCTTCTTTCGGGGCCACCACGCGCTTTTCTTCTTCGTAGCGCGAGCCGCTCTTGCCGTAGCCGACCGCCAGGTCTTGCAACTGGCACTCGCCGCCCTGGTCGCAGATCGGGCAATCGAGCGGGTGATTGATGAGCAAAAATTCCATCACCGACTTCTGGGCCTGCACGGCCTTGTCGCTGTGGCTGCGCACGATCATGCCAGGCGAGACCGGGGTCGCGCATGCTGGCAGCGGCTTCGGCGCCTTTTCCACTTCGACGAGACACATGCGGCAGTTCGCAGCGATCGACAATTTCTTGTGATAGCAGAAGTGCGGAATGTACGTACCGAGCTTGTTTGCGGCGTCCATCACCATTGAACCTGGTGGGACTTCAACTTTCTTGCCGTCTAATTCGATTTCAACCATGGGATCGTTACCTGACCTGGTTTAAAGGTATGAGGGCACGAGGCAGTGCTTGTGCTCAATGTGATATTCAAATTCTTCGCGGAAGTGCTTGATCATGGCCTGCACCGGCATCGCCGCCGCATCGCCGAGCGCGCAAATCGTGCGGCCCTTGATGTTGTCAGCGATGTTGTTCAGCAGATCCATGTCGTCCGGTCGGCCCTGGCCATGCTCGATGCGGTGCACCATGCGGTACATCCAGCCCGTGCCTTCGCGGCATGGCGTGCACTGGCCGCACGATTCTTCATAGTAGAAGTACGACAGGCGCAGCAGCGACTTGACCATGCAGCGCGTCTCGTCCATCACGATCACGGCGCCCGAACCCAGCATCGAGCCGGCTTTCGCGATCGAATCGTAGTCGAGGTCGGTTTGCATCATCTGCTCGCCCGGCACCACTGGCGCCGACGAACCGCCTGGAATCACGGCCTTGATCTTCTTGCCACCGCGCATGCCACCCGCCAGTTCCATCAGGGTCGCAAATGGCGTACCCAGCGGGACTTCGTAGTTGCCAGGCCGCTCGACGTCGCCCGAGATCGAGAAGATCTTGGTGCCGCCGTTGTTCGGCTTGCCCAGCGCCATGTAGTTCTCGGCGCCGATGTTCAGGATGAACGGCACCGCAGCGAAGGTCTCGGTATTGTTGATCGTCGTTGGCTTGCCGTACAGGCCGAACGAGGCCGGGAACGGCGGCTTGAAGCGCGGCTGGCCCTTCTTGCCTTCGAGCGACTCGAGCAGCGCGGTTTCTTCGCCGCAGATATAGGCGCCGTAACCGTGGTGCGCGTGCAGCTGGAACGAGAACGTGCTGCCCAGGATATTGTCACCCAAGAAGCCTGCGGCGCGCGCTTCTTCCAGCGCTTCTTCAAAGCGCAGGTAATCCTCGAAGATCTCGCCGTGGATGTAGTTGTAGCCCACGGTGATGCCCATCGCGTAGGCGCCGATGGCCATGCCTTCGATCAGCGCATGCGGGTTGTAGCGGATGATGTCGCGGTCCTTGAACGTGCCCGGCTCGCCTTCGTCGGTATTGCAGACGAGGTATTTCTGGCCCGGGAACTGGCGCGGCATGAAGCTCCACTTCAGGCCGGTCGGGAAACCGGCGCCGCCGCGGCCGCGCAGACCCGACGCCTTCATGTCGGCGATGATCTGCTCGGGCGTGATCTTTTCTTCGATGATGCGACGCAGCGCCGAGTAACCACCACGGTTGACGTAGTCGTTCAGGTGCCAGTTGGAACCGTTCAGATCCTTCAGGATCAGCGGCTTGATGTGACGATCGTGCAGGCTGGTCATTTGTTCAGTTCCTCAAGCAGGGCGTCGATCTTGGCGTCGCTCATGAACGAACACATGCGGTGATTGTTCACCAGCATGACCGGTGCATCGCCGCAAGCGCCCATGCACTCGCCTTCCATCAGCGTGAACTTGCCGTCCGCCGTGGTGTCACGGAAGTCGATGTTCAGGGCATCCTTGATGCGCTGGGCCGCGCGTTCGCCACCCGACAACGCGCATGGCAGGTTGGTGCACACGGTGATCTTGTGCTGGCCAACCGGCTTCACGTTGAACATATTGTAGAAAGTCGCGACTTCTTGCACGGCGATGGCCGGCATGCCGATGTAGTCGGCCAGCTCTTGCATCGTCTCTGGCGACAGCCAGCCCAGTTCGACCTGGGCGTGCGCCAGCGACGCCATCACGGCCGACTGGCGTTGATCGGCTGGGTACTTGGCCAGCTCGCGATCGATTTTTTGGTAACACTGCGGGGATAACATGGTCTCTTCCACCCTTTACTATCGATCGATACTACCGAACACGATGTCTTGCGTGCCGATGATGGCCACCGCGTCGGCGATCATGTGTCCGCGCGCCATTTCGTCGAGGCTCTGCAGGTGGACATAGTCCGGCGTGCGGATTTTCAGGCGGTATGGCTTGTTGGCGCCGTCGGAGACGATATAGATGCCGAACTCGCCCTTCGGATGTTCGACCGCGGCGTACGCCTCGCCCTCGGGGACGTGGAAGCCTTCGGTGAACAGCTTGAAGTGGTGAATCAGCGATTCCATATTGGACTTCATGTCCATCCGGTTCGGCGGCGCAATCTTGTTGTTGTCGATCATGACCGGGCCCGGGTTCGCGCGCAGCCAGGTGATGCATTGCTTGATGATGCGGTTCGACTGGCGCATCTCTTCCACACGCACCAGGTAGCGGTCGTACGAGTCGCCGTTGGTGCCCACAGGAATATCGAATTCGACCTTGTCGTACGCTGCGTACGGCTGGGTCTTGCGCAGATCCCAGGCGATGCCCGAGCCGCGCAGCATGGCGCCGGTAAAACCCATCGCTTTCGCGTCTTCTGGCGAGACCACACCGATGCCGACCGTACGCTGCTTCCAGATACGGTTATCGGTCAGCAGGGTTTCGTACTCGTCGACATAGCCGTCGAAGCGCTTCGTGAACGCGTCGAGGAAGTCGAGCACCGAGCCCTGGCGGTGTTCGTTCAGCGCGTCGATCGCCTTGGCGCTGCGGATTGGCGACGCCTTGTGCTGTGGCATCGTGTCTGGCAGGTCGCGGTACACGCCGCCCGGGCGGTAGTAGGCCGCGTGCATGCGCGCGCCCGATACCGCTTCATAGACGTCGAACAGGTCTTCGCGGTCGCGGAAGCAATACAGGAACGGGCCCATGGCGCCGATGTCGAGCGCGTGCGCGCCGAGCCACATCAGGTGGTTCAGGATGCGGGTGATTTCGTCGAACATCGTGCGGATGTACTGGGCGCGGATCGGCGCCTGGATACCCAGCAGCTTCTCGATGGCCATCACATAGCCGTGCTCGTTGCACATCATCGACACGTAGTCGAGGCGGTCCATGTACGGAACCGACTGGAGATAGGTGCGCGTTTCTGCCAGCTTCTCGGTTCCACGGTGCAGCAGGCCGATGTGCGGGTCGGCGCGCTGGATCACCTCGCCGTCGAGTTCGAGCACGAGGCGCAACACACCGTGCGCTGCCGGGTGCTGCGGACCAAAGTTCAGGGTGTAGTTCTTAAGCTCAGCCATTATTTCGTCCCGTAGGTCTCTTCGCGAATCACGCGGGGAATGTTCTCGCGCGGTTCGATCGTGACGGGTTGGTAGATCACGCGTTTCTGCTCGGGGTCGTAGCGCATTTCGACATAGCCCGAGACCGGGAAGTCCTTGCGGAACGGGTGGCCGATGAAACCGTAGTCGGTGAGGATGCGGCGCAGGTCGCCGTGACCGTCGAACAGGATGCCGAACAGGTCGAACGCTTCGCGCTCGAACCAGTTGGCGGCGCGCCAGATCGCCGTGATCGATTCGACCAGCGGCATGTCGTCGTCCGGGCAGAACACCCGCACGCGCACGCGCCAGTTGTGGGCAAGCGAGAGCAGGTGCACGACGACCGCAAAACGCGGGCCTTCGTAGGTGCCTTCGCCATATTCCGAATAGTCGACGCCGCACAGGTCGATCATCTGCTCAAAGGCCAGCGCCGGCGTATCACGCAAGGCGGTCATCGAGCGGAGGTAATCGGCGGCCTTGACCACCACCGTGACTTCACCCAGCGCCGCCGAAATGACAGCGCCCTCGCCCAGGGCAGTCTGCAGGGCGAGTTGAAGGGTTTCGAGTTTTGTCGTCATGGAGTACGCCGTCCGTTTTTAGCGCGCGATGGTATTGGTGCGCTTGATCTTGTTCTGGAGCTGCATGATGCCGTACAGCAGAGCTTCGGCGGTCGGTGGACAGCCTGGCACGTACACATCGACCGGAACGATGCGATCGCAGCCACGCACTACCGAATACGAATAATGGTAGTAGCCGCCACCGTTGGCACAGGAGCCCATCGAGATGACCCAGCGCGGTTCGGCCATCTGGTCGTAGACCTTGCGCAGCGCCGGCGCCATCTTGTTGCACAGCGTGCCGGCCACGATCATCACGTCCGACTGGCGTGGCGACGGGCGGAACACGATGCCGAAGCGATCCATGTCGTAGCGGGCCGCGCCCACGTGCATCATCTCGACCGCGCAGCAGGCCAGGCCGAACGTCATCGGGAACATCGACCCGGTGCGCGCCCAGTTGACCAGCTTATCGGCTGTGGTGGTGATGAAACCTTCGTTTAGTACGCCTTCAATAGCCATGGCTTATTCCCAATCAAGGGCACCTTTCTTCCAGATGTACCAGAAGCCCACGACGAATTCGGCGATGAACACCATCATCGTGACGAAACCGGTGAAGCCCAGTTCGCGCATGGAGACGCCCCATGGGAAGAAGAATGCCGTTTCAAGATCAAACAAAATAAACAGGATCGCGACCAGGTAGTACCGGACGTCGAACTTCATGCGCGCGTCTTCGAAGGCTTCGAAGCCGCATTCATACGGGGACAGTTTGGCGTCGTCGGGCTTGTGCGGCCCGAGCAGGCGACCGAGCACCTGCGGGGCGACACCGACACCGATGCCAACCAGGATAAAGAGAAGAACGGGGAGATAATTTTCGAGGTTCACGATGAAGCTTTCTGAACGATCGGTTAATGGAACGCTGCGGAAGATGCAGCACCGAATCGTGCGAACCTGGCGTGAAGCCTGCCACCAGGACCGTACGACAGATCCTCGTAAAAAAGCCAGCTCAGGCATGAGGTAAAAAACTCGTGCGCCCTTGCTGGCTTTTCTTTCTAAATTTTGGTGCCGACGGCGAGACTCGAACTCGCACAGCTTGCGCCACTACCCCCTCAAGATAGCGTGTCTACCAATTTCACCACGTCGGCTGGAGAACAGTATTTTAACCTGCTTTAGCACTATCTTTCAATGCTCAAATTGCGCAATCACAAAGATATTTGCTATTTATTTGAATCATATCGCCGAACAATCTATTGCAGGCTCTTTTAATGACATGAGCATGACAATTTTCACTGGGACACAACCGTCAATATTGCAAGCTTGCACGTGCCGGCTGTCTAACCCCGTCACGCGCCGCAGTATTCTACGCCTAAAAACGACAATGCGCCCGATAAAAGGCGCATTGTTTTAGAACGACAGTGGCGCGCATGGCGCCGGGACTGCGTGGCTTAGTTGCTTGCTGGCGCCGGGGCGGCCGGTGCTGGCACGGCTGGCGCCGGCGCCGGGGCGGCCGGGGTTGCACTGCCGGCTGGCAGCGTTGGCACATCGGCTGGCGCAGTCTGCGCAGGGGCGGTGACCGGAATACCGGCTGCTGGCGCCTGGGCACGACCCATTACGCCGGCGTTGTCGCCGCTGCTGCGGTCGTTGCCGATATAGGCCAGCGTCAGGGTGGTGCCGAAGAACACGGCGGCGGCCACTGCCGTTGCCTTGGACATGAAGTTCGACGAACCCGATGCACCGAACAGGCTGCCCGACGCGCCGGAACCGAAGGCCGCACCCATATCCGCGCCCTTGCCGTGCTGCATCAGCACCAGGCCAATAATGGACAGGGCCGAGATAACCTGCACGACGATAATAAGATTAGACCAGATCATTGCAATTCCATTCCAAGGTTTAACAGCGTTTCAAATTTTTTGTAATTCCAAAATCTTCGCAAAATTAATGCGGGAGATTTAATACTATTGCGTACCTTATTGCGCACCGCATTGCTCAACTCAGGCAGCGCGGATAATGCCCAGGAAATCCGCCGCCTTCAGTGCCGCGCCGCCGATCAGGCCGCCATCGATATCCGGTTGCGCGAGCAGTTCGGCTGCATTCTCCGGCTTCATGCTGCCGCCGTAAAGGATTTGTACGGTTTCCGCTGCATCGACGTTGCACTTGCGCACCAGCGCCCGCAGGTTGGCGTGGACTTCTTGCGCCATCTCGGGCGTGGCGGTCTTGCCGGTGCCGATCGCCCAGACTGGCTCGTAAGCGAGCACCAGGCGTGAGACATCTTCAAAGCCCACCAGTTCCAGCACTGCGTGCAACTGGCCGCCCACGATATCGTTGGTCTCGCCCGCTTCACGCTGCGCCAGCGTTTCGCCGACGCAGACGATCGGGGTCAGGCCGGCGTCCAGCGCCGCTTTCGCCTTGCGCGCCACCACCTCGTTCGACTCGCCATGGTAGCCGCGGCGCTCGGAGTGGCCGACGATCACGTAACGGCAGCCGAAATCTTGCAGCATCGACACGCACACTTCGCCGGTAAAGGCGCCGCACGGCTCGGTCGCGACATCCTGCGCGCCCCAGGCCACCGGGCTGCCGCCCAGCAACTGCTCGCACTGGAACAGGTACGGCGCGGGGACGCACACCGCGCACGCCGCCTGACCTTCAGCGCCAGCGCCGGTGTCCAGGCCTGCGAGAATTGCCTGCAGCAGCTCGGCGTTGACTGCCCGGCTGCCATTCATCTTCCAGTTACCTACTACGAGTGTGGGACGCATACTACCCCATGTCAAATAACCCGCTATTCTAGCGGTCGGGTTTGAGGCGGTCAAACAATGGCTGAGGATGTCAACCGGCTTGAAACCGCCCGTGGAAGCGCCACCCGGGCTGAGTCAGCCGGGGTGGCGCGCCGTTGTTTTTATGTTGCAAAGATCAGTCGGCCAGCACTTGCAGCACGATCTTGCCCACGTGCGTGCTTGATTCCATCATCGCGTGCGCCGCGGCGGCCTCGGCCAGCGGGAACACATGGTGGATCACCGGCTTGATCTTTTTCTGCGCAAACAGCGGCCAGACCTGCTCGCGCAACTGGCGCGCAATGGCCGCCTTGAACGCCACCGGCCGTGGACGCAGCGTCGAACCGGTAACCGTCAGGCGGCGGCGCAGCACCTGGCCCATGTCCAGGTTGGCCTTGGCGCCACCGAGCAGTGCGATCACGACCAGGCGGCCATCGTCGGCCAGGCAATCGATCTCGCGCGCGACGTAGTCGCCCGCCACCATGTCGAGGATCACATCGACACCTTTGCCGTTGGTAAGTTCCTTGACCACGGCAACAAAATCCTCGTCGCGGTAATTGATGCCGCGCTCGGCGCCCAGCGCTTCGACGGCGCGGCATTTGTCGTCACTGCCTGCCGTTGCGAACACGCGGTGGCCCAGCGCGGTGGCGACCTGGATCGCGGTCACGCCGATGCCCGAGCTGCCGCCCTGCACCAGCAGGCTTTCGCCGTCACGCAGGCGCGCCCGGTCGAACACATTGCTCCAGACCGTGAAATAGGTTTCCGGCAAGGTGGCCGCCTCCAGCGGGGTCAACCCGTCTGGAACCGGCAGGCACTGCGCGACCGGCGCCGTGCAGTATTCGGCGTAGCCGCCGCCCTGCACCAGCGCGCAGACGAGGTCGCCTTTGGCAAAACCGCTGCCGGCCAGGTCGCCATCGACAATCTCGCCGGCCACTTCCAGGCCCGGCAAGTCGGATGCGCCCGGCGGGACCGGGTATTTACCCAGGCGCTGCAGCACGTCGGGGCGGTTGATGCCGGCCGCATGGACCTTGATCAGCACTTCGCCGCTGCCCGGCACCGGCAGTGGCCGTTCACACAGTTGCAATACGTCGGGCTGACCCGGCCTGGTAATCTCGATGGCGCGCATGGATGACTCCCGCATTAGCAAAACCGCAATTGTACGGGAGTCGGCGCCAGCCTGCCGACGCAGCACGAGCGCTACGAGTACGTCGTGACGGTCACGCCCTGCTCGACCGCGTCGAGCGCCTGGCGCGCCATCGTGCGGATGCCGTCGTAGCTGCGCGCGGCGGCGATGAAGCGGCCCGTGTGGCAGAACACGGCGTCCTGCACGCCCGTCACGGTGGCCAGGTCGGCTTCGCGCAGGCCGGCCCAGGTTTCGGGCAGGTCGGCGCGCGCATCGAAGCTTTCGGTGTCGACCGACACTGTGTGCAGGATGTAGCGGTTCTCGGTCAGGCTGTGGCTGATGACGAACAGGATCTTCGGCATTTCCTTGCGCACGATGCTGCTCCATGGCAGCGCGGCATTCTTCAGGAACAGCAGCTTGCCGCCCTCGAGCACCTCGGCCTGGCGCACTTGCGTGACGGCCAGCATGGCGCCGACGCGGTAGCGCACGGCATTGCCCATGATGTCAGTAAGAAACTCCACAGCGCGCATGAATTGCCCCATGCGGTACACGTCGACCGCTTCGCCATAGCCCAGGCGCTGCTCGTCCAGCCAGCCCGGGTTGAAGCCCGAGACCACGGCCGACAAGCCATAGCTGCCCGGCGCGTTCTTGGCCACGCCGACGTCCGACAGATCGAGGTACTGCACGATATCGACGTCGATGGCGTAGGCGATCTGCTGGGCGGTATCGTCCGACAGCGTCTCGCCCGTATGCCGGATAGCCAGTGCGGCGACGCAGCGGGCGCCGTAGTCGCGCCACACGAGGCCGGCGCTGGCGTACGGCACGCCGGACGCGCGGGCGCCATTGAATTCCTTTTGGTGGTGGTCGAACCGGCCCGTGGCCGGGTCCCAGACCCCGCCGACGTCGATGGCGAAGTCGGCGGCATCGATCCTGGCCTGTTCGCGGGTGCGAATCACGTCGGCATCGGGGAACAGCACCTTCAGGACGGCGACGGCCCACGCGTCATCCGCGTGGAATTTGCCGCCGTGAGTGGCAATCAACATACAAGCTCCAAATTGCCGCAACGCCGCGATGCAGGCCGGCGCGCGAGTGAGTCAAAGCCGAAGCCTACCACGCGAGCGCACGTCAGCGCGCCCGGCCGGCTTCGCCACGATCGGCGGCGCGGCGTCCGGCGGCGGCCGCGCGCTCGCCCAGGGCCCGCGCCAGCTTCTTGTGGCGGCGCGCGAAAAACAGCTTCACGAGATAGCGTACGAGGGGCGTGGCCAGGCGCGGCGTGAAGGCCAGGTGGTCGGTGACGCGGGCGCCCCGGCCGTCGGTCGACGGCGTGATCACGCGCTCATGGCGCCAGGAATGCATCGACAGCAGATCGGATTCCTCGACAAAGCGGTGACCCGGTTCCATCTCGGTAAAGCGCAGCCTGGACATATCGATTGGAAACAGGCCGAACAGCAGGAACTGGCATCGGCCCAGGACCGTGTTGCGTGCCGTGTCGGGGCGAATATGCGTCATCGACCTGGGAAACACGACCTTGAGCAGTGGGCGCATTTCGGTGCGCACGCCGTCGAGCGAGGTCGACCAGGCCCAGGCTTCGCCGGTCGAGACCGGCACGTGGGTCCTCAGCGTCAGGATTACCTGTGCCATTGCGGATCCCTTGAAATGGTCTTTCGTCATCATGGACCGCCCTGGCCTTCGGCTCAGTTCGCCAGTCCGCATAGCCGGCATCGTCGGCAAATTCGCGTCGGAACGTCGCACCGCCTGTGAATTGCGCGAAAACGAGGGGCACCATGCTACGATGAATCACATCTTTTTTCCGTCAAGCCATGGAAGACGCGCTCAGCAAGCCCAAGTTGTACATCGCACAAGCCGCGCTGACCTGGATCGCGATAGGCACCGCCGCGCTGTCAGTATTGGGGTATCTGCTGGCCGAAGACCGCTTGTTCGCCCCGTTTCCCGGCTGGCAAGGCGTGTCGATCCTGACCGCGCTGGGTCTGTTTTGTCTGGCTGCGCCGCGCTGGCGCGGTGCCCCGCCCGCGCAGGCGAGATTGCCTGCCATTCTTGCCGTGGCGACCTTACTGCTGGCGAGCGTCATCCTGCTCAGCCACTTCATCTATCTGGCCGACATCGTCAGCCCCTGGTTCGCGTACACGCTGCTCGACCTGCCTGAAAACCTCAGCGGCCGCACGTCGATCGCCACCGCCCTGTCACTGGCGGCGTTGAGCTGCGCCGTGCTGGCCACGCGCTCGGGCTCGAGCCGCGCCGTGACCATCATCGAAACCACGTCGAATGCGGCGCTGCTCCTGGGCGGCACCGCGTTGCTCGGCTATATGTACCGGATTTCCGACCTGTACGGCGTGTACCTGTTCAACACGATGTCGCTGCAGACCGCCCTGTCCGTGACCAGCCTGGCCATCGCCTTCCTGATCGCAGAACCGGCAACGCGCCTCGGCATGACGCTGCGTTCGCCGTTCATCGGCGTGGCGCAGTCGCGGCGCCTGCTGGCGTTGACGGCGCTGCCGGTGGTGCTGGGCTGGGTGCTGGTGCATCACGTTTTCGCCGACAGCGCGGGCATCGGGGCGGCGCTGGCCATTCTCGTGATCGCCACCTGCGTGCCGATGGTGTACCTGGTGCTCGAGAATGCCCGCACCGCCGACCAGCTCGCGCGCGAGCAGATCGCCCAGCGCGACAACGAGGGCCAACTGGCGCTGCGGATGCACCGCCAGTTGGCCGAGCAGTCGAACGAGCTGGCGCGGCACCACCGGGTGCAGGTCGAATCGCTGGCCACGGCCGAGCGCGCCAAGCGCTACGAAGTCATCGCGCAACTTACCGGCACCATCGCGCACGACTTCAACAACCTGTTGATGGTCATTGGCGGCAGCGCCCAGTTGCTCAAGCTGCGCATGCGCGGCGAACCGGCGACAGCGCCGCTGGTCGACAAGATCGCGTCGACCGTCATGGGCGCGGCCAGGTTGACGGCGCAGCTGGCCGCGTTTTCACGCACCCAGCGGCTGCAGACCGAGCCGGTGCATCTGGATACCGTCGTGCGCGCCGCCCTGGCCGAACTGCACGAGCATTTGCCTTCACAACTGAACCTGGTACTGGCACTGAACGCCGGGACCGGCACGGTGCTGAGCGACCCTGGCCAGCTGCAACTGGCCTTTGTGCACCTGATCCGCAATGCGGTCGAGGCCACGCCCCAATACGGCACCGTGAAGATCACGACGGCGCTCCATGGCGCCGCCGGCGACAGCGGGCACGTCACCGTGCACGTCATCGACAATGGCAGCGGCATGTCGGTTGAAACGCTCGACAGCGCGCTCGAGCCGTTCTTCACGACCAAGAAGGGGCAGCATCCGGGGCTGGGCCTGGCGCAGGTCAATTCGGTCGTGCAGCAGGCCAGCGGAACGCTGCACCTGACCTCGTCACCCCAGGCCGGCACGACGGTCGAACTGTGCATGCCCTGCACCGCCACCGAACGGCGCGGCGCCACCCGGCCGGGCCAGAGCCTGGCGCCGGCCAAGGCCGCAGGCAACAAGCGCCTGCTCGTCATCGACGACGACGACGAGGTGCGCGCCGTGATCGTCGAACTGCTGCGGCACATGGATTACGACGTCAGCGAAGCGAGCGACGGCGAGCACGGCCTCGACCTGCTCGACAAGGTCGATCCGGCGCTGGCGATCATCGACTACCTGATGCCGGGCATGAACGGCGCCGAGGTCGCGCGCAAGGCGCGCCAGCGCGCACCTGGCTTGCCGATCATCTTCATCAGCGGCTATGCCGACTCGAGCGCGATCGACCTGATTCCGCACAGCCGCCTGCTGCGCAAGCCGGTGGTGCTCACCGAGCTCGAACAGACGGTGTCGCGCGCGCTGGTGGATTGACGCGGCGCCTGCTGTATCAGGCGTCGCCGCCCGTCTTCGACGTCGTCGGCAGCGGCGTACCCGGCTTCCAGGTACGCGACAGCGCCTGCGCTTCCTCGATCTGCTCCTGCGTCATGCGCTTGGCGATGGCGGCGCGCTGGTCGACCGCGTTGCGGTTGCCGCCGGCCGCGGCCAGGTTGTAGAGCATATACGCGAGCACGACATCCTGCGGCACGCCGGCCACGTGGTAGCGGTACATCAGCCCCAGCGCATTCTGGGCTTCGGCATGGCCCTGCTCGGCCGCCTTGCGGAACCAGGTCACGGCGTGCTTCTGGTCTTGCGGCACCGAGTTGCCGGTGTAATACATCGCGCCGACCACATACTGCGCGTCGGCCTTGCCCTGCACCGCCGCCTTCTGGTGCCAGGCGAACGCCTGCTTGTAGTCGCGCGTGACGCCCCGGCCCATGTAGTACATGAGCCCCAGCAAATGTTGCGCTTCGGCGTGGCCGGCCTTGGCCAGCGGCGTGATTTCCTTCAGCGCAAGCGCATAGTTGCGGGCGTTGTAGGCGCTGGCGCCCTCGGGGAACCCGGCGTGGGCGCTGCCGTGCAGGCCGAACTGCAGGCACAACGCCAGGAGAACTGCAAACAATGGTGTCTTCATGTCTCGCACACAGAATCGGGGTCGTTGCCGATGCCGCCGGGATGGCCCCGGCCGGCGTGGTTGTCGCGCGTCCGTCATTTCCAGTTGACCTTGCCCAGGCCGTCCAGCGCCACCTTGCGGTTGACCGGCTTGCCCAGCACCGTTACCGAGCCCATGCCCGACAGCGATACGTTGATGCTCTGGCGCACATTGACGGTGGCGTTGCCCAGCCCCGACAGATCGAGCGCCACCGAATCGACCACGCAGCCCTGCGCGTCGAGCCCGCCCAACCCACCCAGCTCGGCCTTGAGGCGCTTGCTGCGCCCGTTCAGTGTCACGAAGCCGGCGCCGCCCAGGTTCAGGTCGATCCCTTCGCTGTCGATGCCGTTGATCTTGAGGTTGCCCACGCCGCCCAGGCTGGCCGTGATGAAGCGGTAATTCGATGATGATACCGACATCGAGCCGGCACCATCCAGATTGATATCGAGTGTCTCGCCGGCAAAGCCGCTGACCGTGGTGGCGCCGATGCTTTCGGACGCCACCGCATGCAGGTTCGGCAGCACCAGTTCGGCCTGGATGCCGGTCGGGCCGCCGAAACTGAAGCTGGCCCGGCGCCCTTCCGTCTCGATGCTGAGCGTGTCACCGCGTTGGGACGTCGTGGTGCGCGACAGCAAGCGCGGGTCGCCCCTGAGCACCAGCGTCGCCGTCGCGCCCTGGCGGATGACCAGGTTGCCGGCCCCTTCGAGCTTGACGCGCACGACTTGCGCATCGATCGGACGCGACTCGCTGACCGTGTCCGGCGCAGCCTGCACGAAGCCGGCCGTCGCGCCCAACAAGGCAGCCGCAGCGCCCAGCTTGAAAAGGTAAGTCATCGAGGTTCTCCAGTGTGTGCTTGCCCGGGCCAGCGCCAAGACTTGTCATGATGAAACTATAACGCGAAAATCAAGGCCTCCCCGCCGCCGATGCGATGAACTGCAGAATTCGCCGTCCGAGCTGCGCTGGGGCGGGGGTTGACGGTGCATGCCGTCGGCATGACATCCCGATGTCATGCGCTTGAACAATAAAAACCTTATTTAAAAGCATGCCATTGCGCTAAGATGTTTCGCCGGTGGCCCGGGCGCCACCGCTGTATCTTCATCCATCTTGCGATCCTATCCGAGGTCTCCATGCGCATGCGCCACACCCCTGTCCTGCTGGCCGGACTCACCCTGTCGATGTCGGCATTTGCCGCACCGACCGACGGGTGGACCCTGCCGGTCACCACCAAGAAACTCGATAACGGCCTGACCGTGATCGTGTCGGAAGACCGCACCTCGCCGACGGTCGGCGTCTCGGTCGTCTACCACGTCGGCATGCGGCTCGAGCCGAAGAACCGCACGGGCTTTGCGCACCTGTTCGAACACCTGATGTTCCAGGGCACGCCGAACGCGCCGAAGGGCATTTTCGATACCACGATCACGGGCGGCGGCGGCTGGAACAACGGCTCGACCCGCCCCGACTTCACCAACTACATCGAGACCGTCCCGGTATCGAGCCTCGAGCCGATCCTGTGGCTGGAAGCCGACCGCATGAAGACGCTCGACTTCAGCCCGGCCACGCTGAAGAACCAGCAAGACGTCGTCAAGGAAGAAATCCGCGTCAACGTGAAGAACCAGCCGTACGGCGGCTTCATGTGGATCGACATCAGCCAGCACGCGTTCCAGAAATGGGAAAACAACCACGACGGCTATGGCAGCTTCGAAGACCTGGAAAACGCCAGCCTGGACGATGTGCGCGCGTTCCACCGCGATTACTACGGCCCGAACAACGCCGTGCTGGCCATCGCCGGCGACATCACGCCGCAGCAAGGTTTCGCGCTAGCCCAGAAATACTTCGGCGCCATCCCCGCGCGCCAGGTACCGAAAGGCACCGACTTCAGCGAGCCGCTCAACACCGTCGAAAAACGCCTCGAGCAAAGCGATGCGCTGGCCCAGGTGCCGGCCATCGCCGCAGCCTGGAAAGTGCCCGAACGCGGCAGCCGCGACCAGGCGCCGGTGGCCGTGCTGGCCGAGTTGCTGGGCGGTGGCGATGCGTCGCTGTTCTACCAGGGGCTGGTGAAAGGCCGCGAGATCGCGCTGAACGTCGACATCCTGTTCGGCCTGACCAGCCCGTGGGAATACAACGGCCCGACCCTGATGACCGTCTACGCGCTCTACAAGCCCAACAGCAGCTCGGACGCCATCCTCAAGGCCATGGACGAAGAGATTGCCAAGGTCGCGAAAGACGGCGTCGATGACGCCACGCTCAAGCGCGTCAAGACGCGCATGCTGGCCGACTGGAACAACAAGTTGGAAAGCTTCGTCAACCGCGCCGACACGATGGCCAAGATGCAAGTGCTGTGGGGCGACGCCAATGTCGTCAACAAGATTCCGGGCTGGATCGATGGCGTGACGTCAAACGACATCCAGCGCGTGGTCAAGACCTATCTGGTGCCGACGAACCGCACCGTCATCGACCGCAAGCCGGCTGCCATGATCGAGGCCGCCAAGAAAACCGCCGCCACTGCCACCACCAACGCGCCTGCCGGCGCGACTAACTAAGGAGCGCATCATGAACAAATTGATGCTCGCGCTTGCCGTCTCGCTGGCGTTCGCGCCAACATTGCATGCACAACCCAAGGCCCCGAGCGGCATGCCCGCCTATGGCCAGGAAAAATCGATTCCCGCCCCGAAGATCGGCAAGCAGACGCTGCCCAATGGCCTCACGGTCTGGGTCGTGCCGCGCGAAGGCTTGCCGCGCGTGGACTTCGTGCTGGCCCTGCGCGGCGCCGGTTTCGCTGCCGATGCACCAGCCCAGAGCGGCTTTGCCGCCATGCTCGCCGGCATGCTCAACGAGGGCACGGCCAAGCGCGATTCGCGTGCGATTGCCGAAGCGGCGCAAGGCATGGGCGGCGAAGTGGCTGCCAGCCCGGCCGCCGACGGCATCGTCGTATCGGCCAACGCCGTCGCCTCGCAGGCGGGCGGCATGCTGAACCTGATGGCCGAGATCGCCCGCCAGCCGTCGTTCCCCGACAGCGAAGTGACGCTGGCCAAGGCCAATGCACTGCAATCGCTGCGCGTGGCCGAAACCCAGCCGGGCTTTCGCGCCGAGCGCGCGATCAAGAAGGCGGTCTACCTCGACCATCCATACAGCCGCACCGACCCGACCGTGGAGTCGATCAATGCCGTAACCGCCGACATGCTGCGCACCGAACACGCCAGGCGCTTCCGGCCCGACCGCGCGCTCCTGGTCATCACCGGCCGCATCAGCGAAGCCGATGCGATGAAGCTGGCGCAGGCCGCGTTCGGCGACTGGAAAGCCAGCGGCAGTGCGCTGCCGGACACGCCGGCCGTGGCCACGGGCGTGAAGCCAGCCCGCATCCTGCTCAAGCGCGACGGCAGCGTGCAGTCGACGCTGCGCCTGGGCAGCCCCGGCATCGCGGCCAGCGCCGCCGACCAGATCCCGCTGCGCCTGACCAGCACCATCATCGGCGGCGGCTTCTCGAGCCGGATCAACACCAACCTGCGCGAAGAAAAAGGCTACACCTACGGCGCCTCGGCCGGGGCGCGCATGAGCCGCACGGGCGGCATGATATTCGGCGGCGCCGACGTGCGCAATGAGGTGACGGGCGCGTCCCTGGCCGAGTACTTCAAGGAGTACAAGCGCCTGGGGAGTGAATTGGTCACCCCTGCCGAAATGGACATGAACAAGCGCTATGTCGCCGGCGGCTACCTGCTCAGCAACCAGCTGCAGCGTTCGGTGGCCAACACGCTGGCCGCCAATTGGCTGGTGGGCCTGCCGCCCGAATTCCTGGGCGACTACGTGCCGCTGATCCGCAAGGTCACGCCGCAGCAGGTGCGCACCGTGGCGCAGAAGTATTTTGCGCCCGAGAAGCAATCGATCGTGATCGTGGGCGATCCGGCCAAACTCGATGAGCAGCTGAAGCCGTATGGCGAGTTCACGGTGACGGACAAGTAACGCGTTCGTCAGGCGATTGCCCGGCCTTGCCGAAAGCCCCGCGCAGTCTGCGGGGCTTTTTCATGGGCGCTACCTACATTTTGAACATGGTTAAACCTGACCCACCAGTGCATGGCTTCGTCAACATAATTATTTCAACATCATTACAACAAGAAAGTATTTACTTGCTTTCAATATCGATACGGCAATAATATCGATGCGCTCGCATTGCATTATTGGCATCGTGAAAATCGGTGTGCAACGCATCGCTGGCAGCCAGACAAGCCCGGAAGACACATCAACGCTTACGACAACGACAATACGCCACCAGTCGCGAAAGGACTACGCATGAGAACGAAGCCTTCGAGCTTGCCGCACCACGGCAAGCCACGCCAGTCGCACGCAGCACCACGGATGAAAGGATCGCTCGCGCTGTGCATCGCGCTGGCGCTGGCGGCGGCCACGCCCGCCGTGCACGCGGCGCAGGTCGGCCCGGTCCACGTGCAGAACCAGCGCGCGGCGGCCTTCTGGCAAGACGTGACGGTGGCGGCCCCTTCCGCGACCGCCCGTACTGCCACCAGCGGCAAGACCCCGGCCCTGCAACTGCGCCGCGTGCGCGCCGCCACGCTCGATCTGGCCGGCATGCGGGCCATCGCCCTGGAAGCGCCGATGGCGCGCAGCGGCAGCCCCATGTCGAGCAGCCTGACCATTTCGCTGCCCCACCCCGACGGCGGCTACCAGCGGTTCGCGCTGGAAGAAGCGCCCGTCATGGAACTGGGTCTGGCGGCCAAGCACCCCGACATCAAGACCTATCGCGGCAAGGGCATCGACGATCCGCGCGCCACGCTGCGCATGGACATCACCAGCCTTGGCCTGCACGCCTCGGTGCGCTCGCCGGGCGGCGGCTGGTATGTCGACCCGTACTATCGCGATGACACAAGCGTCTACGCCAGCTACAACCGCGCCGACCTGGTCAATCCGCGCGGCCCGCTGATCGAAGGCGTCATCGATCAACCGCAGCTGAGCTTGTCACGCTCGTTCTACAAGGAAGGCGATACGGTCGAGATCAACGGCGCCGGCTTCACCCCGGGCGCGTCGGTGACCCTGAACGTTGCCGCCGATGGCGACAGCGCCGCACTGCACAGCGTCACCGCCACCGCCGACCGGAGCGGTGCGATCCGCGCGACGCTGCCGTCAGGCGCGTCACGCCAGGGGGCGTTCGACGTCACCGCCACCGACGGGCGCAACACCACCAGCGCGCCCTACCGCGTCGTGGATGACAGCATGTCGGCCAACGCCGTCGTCGGCGCCGCGCTGCGCACCTACCGTCTGGCACTGGTCACCGATCCGAGCTATGCGACGTACTTCGGCGCCGCCAACGTCACGGCGGCCAAGGTCACACTGATCAACCGCGTCACCCAGGTCTACGAAGACGAAACCTCGATCAGCCTGGTGCTGATCGACGGCACCGACGCCCTCAACCTGAACACGCCGGCCGAGATGACCGGCGCCAACGGCCCCTGCGGCGGCGCGGCCTGCTACACCACCGCCCAGGCATCGAGCTGCGGCGGCGGCACCTTGTCGCGCAACCGCGTCGTCACCGGCCTCCTCGTGGGCGCCAGCGCCTTCGACGTGGGCCACATCGCCCTCGGCCTGAACGGCGGCGGCGTCGCCAGCCTTGGCGTGGTGGGCACCTCGGCCAAGGCGCAGGGTTGCACCGGCCTGCCGACACCGGTCGGCGACTTCTTCGCCGTCGACTACGTGGCGCACGAACTGGGCCACCAGTTCGCCGGCAACCACACGTTCAATGGCGTCACCAGCAACTGCAGTGGCGGCAATCGCAGCGCCACGACCTCGGTCGAGCCGGGCAGCGGCTCGTCGATCATGGCCTACGCCGGCATTTGCGGTACCGACAACCTGCAGCCGCACAGCGATCCGTACTGGTCGCAACGCAGCTTTGACGAGATCGTCGCCTATACCTCGGGCGCCGAATCGAACCTGAGCGAAGTGCAGATGGGCGCGCTGACCGGCTTCACGGTCGACGGCCAGCAATTCCAGCTCGGCTTCAATGGCAACCTGTCAGCCCCGATCGTACGCGGCGTCAACTACAGCGCGACAGGCATCAAGGCGGCGATCGAAGCCATTTCCGGCTGGCCAGCCGGCGGCATTGTGACGGTCTCGGCCGTGACTGACACTGCCTTCACCGTGACGTTCGGCGGCACGCTCGCCGGCACGGATGTGTCTTCGCTGGTGCTCTCGGGCAGCAGTGGCGGCAGCACTGGCTTCATCGGTGAAATCACCCGCGGCGGCCTGACCTCGCGCGGCGGCGCCGTTACCGGCACGGCCAATACGGCGCCGGCCGTCACCGTGGCCCCGACCTTCACGATCCCGGTGCGCACGCCATTTGCCCTGACTGGCAGCGCCGTCGATGGCGACGATGACACCATCACGTACATGTGGGAGCAGAACGACCGCGGCGGCAGCACCGGCACCGGCCTGCCGAATAATGTCAAGACCAACGGTCCGCTGTTCCGCCAGTTCGGCACGCGCGCCCTGGTCACGTCCACCGGTACGATCGAGTATGAATCGCCTGGCGAAAACCAGGTCACGACCGACCCGACCCGCGTGTTCCCGGACATGGCGCAGATCCTGGCCAACAACACCAACGCGGCCACCGGCGCCTGCCCGACGGCCAGCTCGCCGCTGACAGCCGAGCAGATCGACTGCTACTCGGAGTTCCTGCCAACGCCTGCCTACGTGGGCCTGGCCGGCGTCAACGCCGCGCCGGCGTCGCTGAACTTCAAGCTGACGGCGCGCGACGGCCGTGGCGGCGTCAACAGCGCCACCACGACCCTGGTGCTGGCGCCAGCAGCCGGTCCGTTCCTGGTCACGTCACCCAACACGGCGGCCACCGTGAATACCGGCAGCCCGCAAACCGTGACCTGGAGCGTGGCGAACACGAACGTGGCGCCGGTGAACGCGGCCAATGTGAAGATCACGCTGTCGACGGACGGCGGCGCAACCTGGCCGACCGTCCTGGCCGAGAGCGTGCCGAACTCGGGCAGCGCGATCGTCACCTTCCCGGTAGTAGCCTCGACCCAGGCACGGGTCAAGATCGAAGCGGTGGGCAATGTGTTCTTCGACGTTTCGGACGCCAACTTCACGCTGGCGAACGTGCCGGTCGCAGGCGACGTGACCGGCGACGGCGTGATCGATTGCGCCGACGTGGCGGCGGTGCGCGCAGCGCTGAACAAGCGCACCGGCCAGGCCGGGTTCGATCCGCGCGCCGACGTGATTGCCGATGGCATCGTCAATATCCGCGACCTGAACTTCGTGACCCAGCGCGTGCCAGCCGGCACCGTCTGCAACTGATCTGACCGGCTGGCCGGATGACGCTATCCAGCCAGCCTCAACCTGTTACCGCATCGTCAACCAAGGATCACACCATGAGCAAATGGAAGCACTTTATCGCCGCCGTCCTGTTGGGCGCCAGCACGCAAGCCTGGGCCGACCCCATTCTGTCGATCAGCACCGGACCGGCCGCGCAGGTCGGCAGCACGGTGACTTATAACATCGAGATCGACGATATCGCGGATCTGTCCGCGTACCAGTTCTCGCTCAATTACGATGCGCGCTACCTGCGCGCAGTGAGCGTGACCGAAGGCGGCTTCCTGGCCACCGCAGGAACCACCTACGGGGGCGTGCTCGGCGTCGGCGAGCCGGCGGGATTGATCGATTTCGTCTACAACAGCCTGATTGGCGACGTGCCGGGCGCCTCCGGCAGCGGCCTGCTTGCCAGCATCACCTTCGAAGCGATCGGTGTGGGCACGTCGGCGCTGTCGTTCTTCGACATCATCTTCCTTGACAGCCAATTCAACGATATCGCCGGCCTGACCGCCCTGGGCGGCGAAGGCGTCGTGATCGCCGAGCCGGGCGGCCCGGTCGATGTGCCGGAACCGGCCAGCTACCTGCTGTTCGGCGCCGGCCTGCTGGGCGCCGCCGCACTGCGCCGCCGCATCGGCGCACGCGTGTAATCCAGGCGCCGGCACGTTTGAGAGCAAAACAGGCCTGCACGCGGTGCAGGCCTGTCTGTTCATGCCAGTGCTTCCTTGGCCGCCTCTTCAGGCGTGAGCGAGTCGTAGAACTGGTCGGTGAACCATTCGATCTCTTCCTCGATATGGTCTTGCGCCTGCCGCACGGTAGCGCCGCCCGCGACTAAAAACCCCTCGACCTCGATACACCAGTTGATGAACGCCAGCGTTTCTTCGTCGAGTTCTTCTTCCTTCTTGGCCATGGCAAATCCCCAGTATGACGTTAGCGCCGATCAGCGCGATCGGCGTCGGCATGATTTTACCGTAGCCGGTCAGCGCCCGGTGGCCACTTCCGGCATCAGCCGGTTCATGACACTGTAGTTAATCGCCGTCCACCATTCGGATCCTTCACCCGTCAGCGCCGCTTCGGATTGCGCGATCGCCGCATGGTCGCTGCTGACCAGGTAATCCTCGACATCGTTCAACGACGCGAACGACAGGATCGAGACTGCGTCGATCTTGCTGCCTTCAGGGTCCTTCTGGGTCGAGCCGATATTGAGCAGCACCGCGTAGCGCCGCACCAGCTCGCTCGTCGCGGGCTGGGCCATTACCAGCGGCGCGTGCTCGTCCAGCAGGCGGCGCTGGAAATCTTCGCGCGACAAGCCGGGCGCGCGCATGTGGATCTTGACCAGGCTGATCGGGTCGCGGTGGCGCGCGCTCGGGATCAGGATGTATTCGCGCGTGATTTCTCGCGTGACCATGCGAAACGCCACCTGCTCGTCGGCGATGATCCGCTCGGCGAACTTTTCCTGGCTCAGCGTGCGCTCGATATCGTCCTGTTCGGCATACGTGATGTAGGCCAGGCCGTCCCAGCGCGGCCGCACGTACGGCGGCACGTGTTTTTCCGGGTCGGCCGGCAGCTTGCCGTCGGCGCCGATCATCGCGCGGTATGGCGGCGGAAAGAACGACGACGGGCCCGACGCGATGCGGTGCACCTGGTCGTAGCGCAGCACGCGCTCGGATGAACTGCCCGGCTCGTCCCACGCGAATTTGGGGCCGTGCACCTTGCGCCAGTATTCATCCCAATGCTCGAACGCCAGGTTTTGATTGCCTTCCAGCGCCAGCGCGCCGGGCCGCCAGTTCGGCAGGTGCACCTCGTTGCCGTGCTTGCTCTTCGATGCGCCGGCGTCTTGCGGGCGTTCGCTGCGCGGTGTGCTGTCGACGCGGCTGACAAAGGTCGCCGTGACGATCAGCGGGTGGGAAATCGGGGCCCGGGTCGGCCCCATCGGCGGACGCTGCAGGTTGTCGCTACGGTCGAAATCAATGGTCATGATGGTCCTTATTTGATCGTACGTGGACAAAAGATGGTGGATTCGCTCAGTCGTCGGAAAACAGCGGCAGTACATGCTCGGCCAGTTCAGCCAGCGCGTCCTGCGATGGCCGGCGCAGCGGCTTGAGGTTCAGCGCCACATGGCTGACACCCTGTTCCTGCTGATGATGGAACAGCTCGATCAGTGCGTGGCGCCCGATACGAATGCCGTTCTGCACAAACCGCAGCGGCTCGTGCGGGTCTTCGGCCAGGTCGAACATCGTCCCGTAGCCGTACGGGCGCACCCACTGCCCCGCCTCATGGCTGGCGCGCCAGGCTCCGATCAGTTGCGGCAGGCGCGCAAAGTCGCTCAGGTGCCAGATCCAGCCGTCGCTGTGGCGGGCGATCCACGCCATCTCCTGACGCGCACGGCCCACGACGATCATCGGCAAGCGCGGCGCGGCCGGCTTTGGCACCAGGTCGATGCCGCCGTCGAGATTGCCGTAGTGCGTCGTGCGTACGCGCGGAAAATCCTGTTCGGTGACGCTCTTGATCAGGCCGAAGGCTTCACGAAAACGCTCGCCACGGTTGTCGAAATCGAGGCCGAACGCCGGGTATTCAACCGGCCGGTCGCCCGTCGACAGGCCCAGCACCAGGCGACCGCCGAGCAACTGGTCGACCGACACGGCCTGCTTGGCCACGATCAGCGGCTCGCGCAGCGTCGCCACGATGCCCGCCGTGCCCAGCGCGATGCGGCTCGTGTGCGCAGCCAGAAAGCCCATGTACACCATCGGATCGAGCACTTGCCCGGTGTCGCCGAAGCCGGGATCGTAGAACGGCACGTCGCGCAGCCACAGTGCCGAAAAACCGGCGTCGTCGACCATGCGCGCCAGCGCCTGATGATTGGCCAGCGTGGGAAACGGCGACACCGGATATCCTTCGAGCGGCATGATGAAGCCGAAAGTCAGCTTGCCCGGCTTGAAGATTCGCCCGTAGCCGGCGTGGTTTGCCAGTTCGGCCGGCAACGGGCCGATGGGAGCAAGCGTCATGGCCGTCACGCTTTGGCCACCGGTATCATGCGCGCCACCAGGCTTGTGGCCAGCGCAGCAAGCACGGCGATACCGGCGGCTACGTAGCCGACATTGCCGGCGCCCCAATTGGCCACGGCGACGCCACCGATCACGGCGCCCAGCGCGATGCCGCCATTGGCCGCCGACACATTGATGGTGCCGGCCAGCGCCTGGGCGCCGGTGGCCGCTTTCATCACGCGGATCTGGCAGATCGGATACAGCGCGGTATTGGCAATGCCCCACACGCCCAGCGCAATGGCAAACCCGATGCCCACGCCCGAGAACAGCATCGACGCGGCCATGCCAAGCGCCAGCACGATGCTGAAGATGGCGGTGGTGGCCAGCGGTTTCTGGTCGACCCAGAGGCCGCCCAGCCAGTTACCGATCAGGCCGACCGCGCCAAAGCCCATCAGCCACCAGCCGACCTGCGCCGGCGCCACACCGGCCGATTTTTCCAGCATCTCGGCCAGGTAGGTGTAGCCGGTGAACATGGCGGTAAACACCAGGATCGACAGCGCCACGTTGGCCATGAAGAACGGACTTTTCAGGATCTTCGCCTGTTCGCGCATGGCGACCGGTTGCGATGCGCGCACGGTCGGCATGCTGAAGAACATCAGCACGGCGATCAGCAGCGACAGCGCGGCGAGCAGCGCAAAGGCGCCGCGCCAGCCGATCGCGTCGGCCGCCAGCGTGCCGAGCGGAATACCGAACAGCATGGCCGCCGAAATGCCCAGATACACGGTGGAGACGGCGCGACCGGCTTTTTCGGGCCCGGCAATCTGGGCCGCGGTGTCGCTTGCGGTGCCCCAGAAAACGGGCAACGCGAGGGCCGGCAGCAGGCGCGCCAGCGCCAGCACCCAGACGTTTTGCGCCACGGCCGCCAGTGCATTGGTTGCCGCGAACAGCACCAGCACGGCGACGAACAGCTTCTTGCGGTCGACGTTGGCCAGCCACGCCGTGAGGAACGGGCCGCACACCATGACGACCACGGCAAACAGTGTGACCAGCTGCCCGGCGGTGGCCACCGTGATGGACAGGTCGCGCGCCAGCGCCGGCAGCAGGCCGACGATGAGGAACTCGGTGGTCACGATGACGAACGCGGCCACGGCGAGAATCGCGATGGACAATGCGCCGCCCTGGGTCTGGGTGGTGTGTGCGGCGGTGCTGACCGTGGCGGTGGATGAATTGGGCATTGCGGTAAAACTCCTGTAAATAGCTGACCGCCATGATATAAAAGATAAAAATTCTCGTGTTGGACAAGAATTCCCGCACCAAGTAGAAAATAATTCCAGGATAAGCCGCATGACACCCGCAGAACGCCTGAAAGGGCTCGAAACGTTCGTTGCGGTGGCCGATGCCGGCAGCTTCACCGCTGCCTCCGACCGCCTCAACCTGACCAATTCGGCCGTTGGCAAGTCCATTGCCCGGCTCGAGGCCCGCCTGGGGCGCCCCTTGTTCGACCGCACCGCGCGCAAGCTCGAGATGACCGACGCCGGCGCCGTGTTCTACAAGGTGTGCGTGCGCGTGATGGACGAACTCGAAGCGGCCGAGCGCCTGCTGGCGCACGACCATATCGCGCCGTCGGGCCGGCTGCGCGTGGACATGCCGGCCACGTTCGGCCGCATGCATGCCGTGCGCTCGCTGCTGGCATTCGCCGAACAGTATCCGCAGGTGCAGCCGCATGTGTCGTTCACCGACCGTTTCGTCGATCCGGTCGAGGATGGGCTGGACGTGGTGGTGCGCATCGGCGGCGCGGACACCTGGCCGGCGGCGCTGTGCCACCGGCACCTGGGCGACGAAGAGCTCGTGTTCTGCGCGGCGCCGGCGTATCTGGCGCGGCATGGCGCCCCGGCCACGTTCGACGCGTTACTGGGTCACGACGCAGTGCTGTACGGCCGCGCGGACGGCAGCACGAGTCCGTGGCTGATCAAGGATGGCGCCCGGCCGCCGGCGCGCCAGCACGTCAACGGACGCATCGTGCTGGGCCAGGCCGAGGCGCAGGTGACGGCCGTGGAAATGGGTTTGGGGATCGCGCAACTGGCCACCTGGCTCGTCGAGCAGCAACTGCGCGACGGCAGCCTGGTGAGAATCCTGCCCGAACTTGCCACGCCGGGCTTGCCGCTGTACCTGGTGTGGCAGCGCAGCCGCCAGCATGCGCCCAAGGTGACGGCGCTGATCGCGCACTTTGCGCAGACGCTGACGATCCGGCCGGCTGCGGCCGCCTAGTCGGGCGGGCGCTACCGGGCGCGCAGCTTGGCGCGCCAGCCTGACGGGGTCACGCCCACGCAGCCCTTGAAGCGCCGGGTCAGGTGACTCTGGTCGGCAAAGCCGCATTCGAGCGCCACTGCCGCGAGCGGCATCCCGCACCGGATCAGCGTGCGGGCGTGGGCGACGCGCACCGAGTTGAGGTACACGTGCGGCGGCGTGTAGTACGCCGCGCCGAACGCCCGCGTCAGGTGCGTACGGGACATCCCGGCCACGGCGGCCAGGTCGGCCACCGTGATATCGCGCTGGAAATGCGTGCGGATATAGTCCCTGACCTGTGCCAGGCGCGCAGCGGCGGCTGCGCCAGTCGGCACGGCGGGCACACGCTCGCCGTGGCGCGCCAGCATCGACCCGAGAAACGCGCGCATCGTCGTTTCCGCCCGCAGCGACTCGGTCGGCGTTGCCAGCAGGCTGCTCGAGATCTGTGCGAATGCCGAGGCCATGTGGCGGTCGGTGACGCATGGTGTGGCGAAATACCGGCCGTCGGCGCGTGCGCCGTCGACCGCGATGCAGCTCGCGACAAATGCGTCCGGCACATACCAGATCGAATAGCGAAAACCATCGGCGGTGCCGGAGCTGCCATCATGGTCTTCGTCCGGATTGAACAGCACCAGGTCACCCACCTGACTGTCGTACTGCCTGCCTTTGCAGCGAAACCGCTGCACCCCGGCGGTGGTGATGCCGATCGCAAAACAATCATGGCTGTGGCGCTCGAACGCATGATCGGCAAAGCTCGCCTTCATCAGCGTGACGCCATTGCCCAGCGCCGCGAAGGTGGCGTCGTTCACTGGCCGGGCGGGTTCAGGGTGCATGCAACAATTGTACAAGACCCCTGCCCGCCTGCCGGCGCACGATGATGTTTTCATTCACGAAAGAACGTATGAGCACCGCAATCGACCTGGCCAGCAAACTGGCTACCTTCACCGAGGCCTGGCAACCGCGCACGGTGAGCCTGTTCAACGGGCATGATGTGATGGTCGCCAAACTGCGCGGCGACTATCACTGGCACGTACATGAGGATTCAGACGACTTTTTCCTGGTGCTCGCAGGCCGGCTTGAAATCGATCTCGACGACGGCGCCATGGTGACACTGGTAACGCTGGATCCCGGCCAGCTCTGCGTCGTGCCAAAAGGCGTGCGGCACCGGCCGCGCGCGCCTCTCGAGGCGCAGATCGTGCTGATCGAACGGACCGGCACGCCCAACAGCGGCGACCCGGCGACGGCCGCGCCGCGCCGCGTGCTCTAGCACGGTTGGCGAACAAGCCGGATTGTGTTTTTGTGTTAAAAATAAGGCAATGGAAACGACACCAAATTCGCTGTCGAACAACTTCACTGCATAGGACTTCACATGAAAACCACCAGCCTTCTCGCTTCCGCCCTGATTGGCGCCGTCGCCAGCGCCCGCTCGATGACACCGATGGCCACGCTCGCCGCTGCGCGCCTGGCCGGCCGTCACACGTCCGGCAATCTGGTCCTGCTCGATCGCCCGCTGTTCAAGTACGGCGCGCTGGCCATGGGCGCCGGTGAACTGTACGGCGACAAAATGAAATCGGCGCCGGACCGCACGGTGTTTCTGGGCCTGGCGGCGCGCATCGCCAGCGCCGGCATTGCGGGTGCGGCGCTGGCGCCGGAAGGTCGTGAAAAGGCTGGCGCAGCCGTGGCAGTCGCGACCGCCGTGCCGCTGGCGTATGCCACGCTGGCCGCCCGCAAGCAGGCGATGGCCAAAATTGGCCAGACCCGCAGCGGCCTGATCGAAGATGCGCTGATCGTCGCGGCCGGCATTGCGGTGGTGGCGCTGGCCACGCGCGCGGCGCGCGATTACAACGACTGATCTGAATCAGCCACCGGCCCGCTTTGCGCGATGCCCGAGCTTGACCAGCGCCTGTACAAGCGCGTCGCAGTGATCGCCCTGCACTTCGATGACACCGTCCTTGACGGTGCCACCGGCGCCACAGGCGGTGCGTAATTGCTTGCCGAGCACAGCGAGGGCCATCGGGTCGAGCGCCACGCCCTTGACAAGCGTGACGCTCTTGCCGCCCCGCCCCTTGCTTTGCAACGATACCCGCACATTGCCGTCGCCCACTGGCGCGGCATGGCCGCCGGCCTTGCACGCGCACTGCGCGACAGGCTGCCGGCAGCTTGGACACATGCATCCGGTGTCGGTTGAATAGACGAGACCGCCGTTCGAACTACGCATGCTCAGTCCAGACGCTTGAGCCGCTGTCCCATGATGCCCCAGCGGCAATCGACGCCATCGACGCGGCCGACCAAGGCCCAGCCGGTACCGATCTTTTCAACGGTGACGCGGCTTTCGATTTCTTTGGCGAGCTTTTCGGCCCAGCCCATGGCGGCGCCCTGCCCCTTGAACAGTTCCTTGCCGTCGTAGATCACGGTTGCATCGAAGACGGACATGGCGAATATGGTCATTGCTTCCTCTGGACTTCTGAACGAAAGGCGCATCCTACCACTACGCACCTTTCTGCCAGAAGTTCAGGTCCGGCGACGCGCCGCGACGAGACCGGCCAGGCCAAGCCCCATCAGCAGCATGCTGGCCGGTTCCGGCACTTCGGCTGCATCGACGATGAACGCGGTGCCGCCGTTGGTGCTCGTCACCACCATATCGTAACTACCGGCACTGGTATTCGAGAAGCCTGTTTCGACCAGGAAGTAATCGACCCCGGCGGTCAGGGCGATCGAGAAACCTGCCAAGCCGATATTACCGAAGTCGTCATTGAGTGTGAGAATATTCGCCAGCGGCGATGCGCTGGAAAATCCGTTCGCGTACAGGACGAGATAGTTATCCCAGGCGACCGGCAACACGCTCGTACTGAGGAAGGTGTAGACATCGCTCTGGTCGACCTGGATGTGCGTGACGTCGAACGCGACGTTGGTGCCGACGGCGCTCAGCGAGCTTGTCGAAAGCGGACGGTTCCAGGTCGGGCCACCGGCGGTGGTATCGGTGAACGTGAGCGTACCGGCCTGCGCCAGGGCCGCGCCGGCGAGCCCGATGGCGAGAACGGCGGCGTTGGCGATTTGGCGAACGAAGGAAGTACGGCTGAAGAAGGTCATGGCGGATCCTGTAGAGGCTTGCGGTGTGTGAAGCTGAAACTTGATTAACCACAAGTCGCTAAGCAATTACCGTACCGCAGCGCTAACCCCTTGAATCCAGTCGTATTTACAACCCTGCTTCGGCAGGGTTGTAAGGTATGCCGACAGCGTGTCGTCAGTTGTGAATGTATTTGGTGAAGACGTCGCTGAAATCACGCTTGGTGTAAGTCTCGAGCATGGCGGTATTCAACGCCGTCAGCAATTCATCGAACTGGCTGACCAGGCCGCCGGCACCCGGGGCGATATTGAGCTTGTGGACCGAGGCCGTCGCATCGAGCGTGCGCAGCGCATTATTGCGGCATACCGCATCGCGCTGCTGGCGCTTGCCGATCGTGATCAAGGCTTTGTAAATATCCTTGAGCTGCTCGATGAAGGCTTTCTTGACGTCGATGGAAAACTTGGTGTCGTCCAGATTGAACTTGAGCTCGATGTCCATATCGAGCGTGCCCGCCGTTTCAATGGTGACGCCGGTTATCTGATGCGACGCATAATCGTAGCGCTTGATCGAGCGCTTCGACGACATGGCCGAGTCGCCATCCACATGGATCAGGCCAAGATTGGTGAAGCAGTACTCGTCTTTCTTGCTTTTGATGAGAAAGAAGATTTGCTCGCCGTCTTCAGTGAACAGGTAATCGTCCGCATCGACATTGCCGTAGTCGGCCGGGCCGACAATGACGCCGATATCGCTGATGCCGAGTGCTTCTGCCGCCATTCGCTTGAACATGATCGCTTTCGTGTGGTGGAAAAACGGTACCTTACCACCGTTTATTCGGGCACTCCGAGAATCACGCTCGAGGCCTTGAACAAGGCCGTCGCGGCCGCGCCTTCGGCCAGGGCGAGGGTATCGACACTCTCGTTGGTAATGGTCGCGGCCACCGTACCGCCGCCTGCCACTTCGATCACGACTTCCGAATTGACGGCGCCGCGCGTCAGGCGCGTGACGTTGCCGGCCAGCTGATTGCGCGCCGACAGCCGCGCGCCCTCGCCCGCCGTCATGACGATCACCGACGACGACTTGATCAGGGCGAAGACCTGCCGGCCCGGCGCCAGCGCCAGATTCTCGGCACTCTCGCGGGTAATGATCGCGACGATTTTCTGCCCGCCCGCGATCTCGAGTTCGACTTCGTCGTTGACCGCCCCCTGCGTGACCCGGGTCACCGTACCGAAGAATTGATTGCGTGCGCTTGTTCTCATTTTAAACCTTGTAAATAGTGCGAAATCGTCTGCCACGCTCCCCGCCTGGCGATTGAGCCGGTCGAGAAAATCATGGTGGACCTGTTCGATCATGTTGAAGTTGCTGACCAACTGGGCGCCCCGCGCCGTCAGGCGCGTGCCGCCGCCGCCCTTGCCGCCCGTCGAGCGCTGCACGAGCGGTTCGCCGGCCAGGTTATTCATCGTGTCGATCGCATCCCAGGCCGCCTTGTAGCTCAGGCCGACCTGTTTCGCCGCCGCCGTGATCGAGCCGGATTGTGCGATCGCCGTCAACAATTCTACCCGATTGGTGCCGCCCAGATTCTCGCCGCCGACCGTCATCCAGACCTTGCCTTCGAGCGCGATTTCCTTGTCATCGTTCATCTATTTTCCAATTCGTTATATACTTCATACTATAGCGCCCACCCTCACTTTTTGGAGAATCCATGAAACGCCTTGCCAGCCTGATCGCCGTGTTGACCTGCATTGGAACGGCGCATGCCGACGAGGTACAAGTGGCCGTGGCCGCCAATTTCGCCGGCCCGATGGAAAAGCTGGCTGAGCAGTTCCAGAAGGATACCGGCCACAAGGCCGTCGTCGCCAGCGGCGCGACCGGCAAATTCTACGCGCAGATCCGTAACGGCGCGCCGTTCGAGGTGCTGCTGTCGGCCGACGACGAAACGCCGGCCAAGCTGGAGACGGAAGGCCACGTCGTTCCCAAAAGCCGTTTTACCTATGCGGTGGGGCGCCTCGTGCTGTGGTCGGCCAAGGCCGATTACGTCGACGCGGCCGGCGCGGTGCTGGGGACGGGCAACTTCAAGCACCTGTCCATCGCCAATCCAAAAACTGCCCCGTACGGCGCGGCGGCGGTCGCCGTCATCGACAAGCTGGGTTTGACCGCGACCCTGCAGCCCCGCATCGTCCAGGGTGAGAACATCGCCCAGGCCTGGCAGTTCGCCAGCACCGGCAACGCCGAACTGGGCTTCGTGGCGCAGTCCCAGGTCTGGCGCGACGGTAAGTTCACGTCCGGCTCGGGCTGGATCGTCCCGGCCAATATGCACGCGCCGATCCGCCAGGACGCCGCGCTGCTGACCAAGGGCGCCAAGAACCCTGCCGCCCAGGCGCTGCTGGACTATCTGCGCACGGACAAGGCCAAGGCGATGATCCGCACCTTCGGCTACGAAGTCTGAGCGGATGCTGGAAGCGTCCGACTTCGCCGCGATCTGGCTGACGCTCAAGCTCGCGACTCTCGTCACGCTGCTGCTGCTGCTGTTCGGTACACCGCTCGCATGGTGGCTGGCGCGCACCCGCTCGCGCGCCAAGCGCGTCGTCGGCGCGCTCGTCGCCCTGCCGCTGGTGCTGCCGCCGACCGTGATCGGCTTTTACCTGCTGCTGGCGATGGGGCCCAACGGCCCGCTCGGCCAGCTCACGGGTGCGCTCGGCCTGGGCACGCTTGCCTTCACCTTCACGGGCCTCGTGATTGCCTCGGTGTTCTACTCGTTGCCGTTTGTCGTCCAGCCCTTGCAGAACGCCTTCGAGGCGATCGGTGAGCGCCCGCTGGAAGTGGCTGCCACGCTGCGCGCCGGGCCATGGGACACCTTCTGGTCAGTGGTCGTGCCGCTGGCGCGGCCGGGTTTCGTGACCGGCGCGATCCTTGGCTTCGCCCACACGATCGGCGAATTCGGCGTCGTGCTCATGATCGGCGGGAACATCCCCGACAAGACGCGCGTCGTCTCGACCCAGATCTACGATCACGTCGAAGCGATGGAATATGCCCAGGCCCACTGGCTGGCCGGCGGCATGCTGGTGTTCAGCTTCGTGGTGCTGTTCACCCTCTATACCTTGTATCCACAAACGATGCGGGGCACCCAGCGATGAACGCGTCGACGACCGCCATCACCGCCCGCTGCCGCATCGACCGCGGCGCGTTCCAGCTCGATGTCGACCTGCTGCTGCCCGGCCAGGGTGTCACTGCCCTGTTCGGCCATTCGGGCTCCGGCAAGACGACCGTATTGCGCGTGCTGGCCGGCCTGGAACGTGTGGCCGGCGCCCACGTCGCGCTGGGCGCTGAGGTGTGGCAGGACGATGCGAAGAAGCTGTTCGTGCCGACCCACGAGCGCGGCATCGGCTACGTGTTCCAGGAAGCGAGCCTGTTCCCGCACCTGAGTGTGCGCGCCAATCTCGCGTTCGGGCAGAAGCGACTGACACCGGGCGAACGCCGCTTCGAGCTGATGGCGGTGGCTGAATTGCTGGGCATCGAACGCCTGCTCGATGCACGCCCCGATACGCTGTCGGGCGGCGAGCGCCAGCGCGCGGCCATCGCGCGCACGCTGCTCGCGTCGCCGCGCCTGCTGTTGATGGATGAGCCGCTCGCTGCGCTCGACATGCGGCGCAAGCTTGAAATCCTGCCGTATCTCGAACGCCTGCACGCCGAGCTGGCGCTGCCGGTGGTGTACGTCAGCCATGCGGCCGACGAAGTGGCGCGCCTTGCCGATTACCTGGTGGTGCTGGAAGAAGGCCGGGTGCTGGCGAGTGGGCCGCTGGCCGCGACGCTCGCGCGCCTGGACCTGGCGGCGAACTTCGAGGACGACGCGGGCGTGATGATCGAAACACGGCTGGAAGCGCACGACGCCGATGGCTTGTCGCAGCTGGCGTTCGCCGGCGGCGTGCTGCTGGTGGGACAGCGAGATGCCGCGATCGGCACCCGCGTGCGCTGCCGCATCCACGCGCGCGACGTGAGCCTGGCGCTGGAGCGGCCGCGCGGCAGCAGCATCACGAACATCCTGCCGGCGCGGGTCGATGCGGTAGGGCCGAGCGGGACGCCGGGCCAGGTGCTGGTGCGGCTGCTGGTTGGCGAGACGCCGCTGCTGGCGCGGATCACCGAGCGTTCACGGCGCGAGCTCGAGATCGCACCCGGATATGCGGTGTGGGCGCAGGTGAAGGCTGTGGCGCTGCTGGCGTAAGCGTCGTTCCCGCGCAGGCGCACTGCTGTCCGGGATGATACCGTTGACCTGAAAACCGTCGTTCCAGCGAAGGCTGGAACCCAAGTTCAGCATCTTAGCCACAAATTTGATCGCGGCCCGCAGCGGAATGAGGTTCCAGCCTTCGCTGGAACGACGTGCTCGGACTAACGCAAGTAACGGTGTCGCAGCACTGCGCGCATCGCCGGGCGTTTTGAGGCTTATCCCCGCAACGCCGCTTCCAGGTCCGACAACTCGGCCGGCTTGACCAGGTGCGCGTCAAAGCCCGCCTCGTGTGCGCGGCGGCGGTCTTCCGGCGAGCCGTAGCCGGTATGCGCCACCAGCCGGATATGCGCCAGTTGCGGGTTGCTCTTGATGCGGCGCGCCACCTGGTAGCCATCCACGCCCGGCAGGCCGATATCGAGCACGATCACCTGCGGATCGTGGCGCGCCGCCAGTGCTTCGATCTCGTTCGCGTCGGCCGTGGTGTGCGCCTCGTAGCCCATCTCGGCCAGCAAGAACCCCATCATCTCCATCGCATCGACGTTGTCGTCCACCAGCAGCACGCGCATGCCGGCGCTTTGCGCTTCGGGTGCGGGCGATGACGCTGCGACGTTGCCGGCGCCGGCGCTGACATGCAGCAGCGGCAGGTCGACCGTGAACGTGCTGCCCAGGCCGATGCCGGGGCTGGTCGCCGACAGGTGGCCGCCGTGCAGTTCGAGCAGGTGCGACACCAGCGACAGGCCAATGCCCAGGCCTTCCGGCGCGCGGTCCGGCGGCACTTCGACCTGGGTGAACATGCCGAAGATGCGCGGCAGGTTGTCCTGGGCGATGCCGATGCCGTTGTCGCGCACTGAAATGCACGCGCGCGCAGGTCCGCCCTCCACCGCGGTGATGCGCACGGCCAGGTGGATCTCGCCACCGGTCGGCGTGAACTTGGCCGCATTGTGCAGCAGGTTGCCGACCGACTGCGCCAGGCGCACCGGGTCGCCCGAGACCCAGATCTGCTCGTCCGGCTGCTCGACGCTCAGGCGGTGGCCGCGCGCCGTGATCAGGGGCGCGGCCGTTTCGATGGCCTGGGCGATCACGCCCTTGATTTCGACTTCTTCGTTGCGCAGCACGATCTTGCCCTCCGAGATGCGCGCCACATCGAGCAAATCATCCACCAGGTGCGCCAGATGATCGACCTGGCGCGTGATCACGTCGCGCGCATGCGCCTGGCGCTCGGCCGCGCCATCGCCGATCGCGCCAAGCAGCGCGGCCGCGTTGCGGATCGGGCTCAGGGGATTGCGCAGTTCGTGCGCCAGCGTGGCCAGGAACTGGTTCTTGTTGCTGTCGGCGGCGCGCAGCAGCGCCTCCATCTCGCGCCGGCCCGTGATGTCGCTGGTGACGCGCGCCACGCGCACCACCTGGCCGCGCGCGTCGCGTACCGGGAACACGCGGTCGCGCACCCAGCGCACCTGGCCGTCGGCGCCGGCGATGCGAAACTCGTCGTCGTAATGCGCCTCGAACGCCACGCGTTCCCAGCGTGCGGCCATGCGCGCGCGGTCGTCCTGGTGCACGGCGGCCAGCCAGTCGTCGGGCCGCTGGCCCAGCGCCTCGGCGCTGCGGCCCCACACGGTGGCGTAGGCCGGGCTGACATACACCACCTCGCGCGCCGGCACCGAGAACATCCAGAACACATCGTCGATATTGTCGGTCAGCTGGCGGAAGCGTTCTTCGCTGTCGCGCAGGTCGACCTGGATCTGGCGCATGCGCAGCAACGCGTTGACGTTGGCGATCAGTTCATCGGCCTCGATCGGCGCGGCCAGGTAGTTGTCGGCGCCGCCTTCCAGGCCGCGGATCTTGTCGGCGCGGCCGGTCAATGCGGCCGATGTTTGCAGCACCAGCACGGTGCTGCTGTCGGATTCTGCCTTGATGCGGCGGCACACTTCGATGCCGTTGATGTCGGGCAGCTTCACGTCGAGAAGCACGAGCGCCGGCAACGTCTTGCGCACGATCTCGAGGGCGTCGGTGCCGTTGGCCGCCTCCAGCACCTCGAAGCCGGCGCTTTGCAGGATGCGGGTCTTGGCGTAGCGCGCGCCGTCGTTGTCGTCAACGTTGAGAATCTGGGTCGGATGGGAGTTCATGATTCCGGGGAGTCAAATGCTGGTGGCGATGGCGCCAGGCTGCGCGGCAGGGTCAGGGTGAAGGTCGAGCCGACGCCGACGGTGCTGGCCACGTCGACCCGGCCGCCGAGCAGTTCGGCCAGCTTGCGGCACAGGGGCAGGCCAAGACCGGTGCCCTTGCTGCGCCGCTGCAGCGGGTGCTCGATCTGGCTGAATTCTTCAAAAATGAGTTGCAGGTTGTCCGGGCTGATGCCGATGCCGGTATCGGCCACGGCAAACGCGATGGTGTCGGCCTCGGGGTCGTGCGCGGCAAATACCAGCACCGAACCCTGTTCGGTGAATTTCAGCGCATTCGAAATGAAGTTGCGCAAAATCTGCGAGATCTTGCCTTCGTCCGAAAACAGCGGCTCGTTCACGCCGGACGGCTCGAACACCAGTTCCACCCGGGCCTCGTCCACCAGCGGGCGCAGCATGCCCTTGAGCGCGCGGAACAGGTTCTCGACCACCACCGGCTCAACGTCTACCTGTACCCGGCCAGCTTCGATCTTGGCCAGGTCGAGCAGGTCGTTCACCAGTTCGGACAGGTCGCTGGCGGCGGTGGCGATGAAGCTCACCTGGCGCTCCTGCTCTTCGGTCAGGTCGCCATCCATGCGATTGAGCAGCAACTGGGCCAGCGCCCGGATCGACGACAGCGGCGTGCGCAGCTCGTGGCTCGTGTTGGACAGGAAGCGCGACTTCATTTCGTCGGCACGGCGCAGGCGCTCGGCCTTGTCCTCGATCTCGGCGTACAGCGCCACGATGCCGCGGTTGGTGTCTTCGAGTTCGCGCGTGAGCGAGATCAGGTCTTCCTGGCGCTCGCGCAGCTCGGCCAGCGTCGCGACCAGCTCCTGGTTCTGCATCTGCAGTTCGTGTACCGGACTGGCGTCCGGGCTGTCGGCCAGGCGCGCGCCAATCTCGGCCAGGCGCGTCGGCGTGACGCGCTCGTGCCCCGGCAACGCCTTGCGCACCGTGACGATCGCTGCGCCGGCTTCGCCAGGATCGACTTCGCACGCATCCATCAGGCGATGGGCCGTGATGATCGCCAGTTCGCGCAGCGAGTCCGGGCCCATCTCGCCGACCGCCGGGTCGCCCACGCGACCGTTGCGGGGCCGCCCTGCGCTCACCAGCACCTCGAGATGCTGGCGCCCATCGCGCTCGCACAGCTGGAATATGGCGCGCCCGCCCGGCCCCCCGTAACTGGCGCCGCGCGCCACTTCCGAGACCGCCGTGCCGACCCGCACCTGATCCTGCTGCGACAACCCCAGCAAGGCCGAGATCTGGCGCGCGCGCTGGCGCACGAGCACCACATCCTGCTCGCTGTCCAGGCCAACGCTGAGGATGCGCTGCAATGTCATGGCAGGCCCGCCACCCGGCGCACCACCACGACCATCGCGTCGTCGCGACCGCGAATGAAGTCGCGCATCAGTACCGCTGCGATCAGCGCCGGCGCGCGGCCGTGCAGGCCCGGATACTTGCTCAGGTCCCACTGGGTCTGGATGCCGTCCGAGCACAGGATGCACAGCGCGCCGGTCGGGAACGGCACCGCGAACTCCTGCACCTTGCGCATGTTCGCGCCGACGATGCCGTTGTGCGAGACCAGCGCGCGCCGGGTGTCGTCGATCACCACGGCGGCGATATTGCCGACCCCGGCAAAGGTCAGTTCGTCGCCCGCGAAATCGATGCGCGCCGCCGCCAGCGCCGCGCCGCGCGTGCTGCGCAGCGCCTCGTGCGCCGCCTGCACCATCTCGCCCGCGCCGACCGGCCCGCGCTGCGCCAGCGCATCGATCGCCGCATTCGTGGCGGCAGCCGCATTCGGGCCGTGGCCCAGGCCATCGGACGCCAGGATGGTAGCGCCGTCGTCGCCGCACGAGACGGCCCAGCCGTCGCCGCATTCGTCTTCGCCGGCAATCGGGGTCCACAGGGCGCCGACTTCGACGCCGCGCGGATGCGGTGCGGGCGCGTCGCGCCACAGGCGCATGAAGAACGCGGCGCCCTCGCCCCGTTTCGTGTACACGTCGAATTCGTCGGACAGGCGCAGCAGCGCACCGAGGCCGGTGCCGGCGGTGCCGGCCGACGAGACGCCATCGAGCAGGCAGTTGTCGATGTCGGCGATGCCGGGGCCCTTGTCGAGCGCCAGCACGTCGACGCCGATGCCGGCCGGCGACTGCGCCGGACCGACGTGCATGGCGCCTTCGCCGGCGTGCTTGAGGATATTCGTGGCCGCTTCGGTGATGATCAGGGCCAGCTGGCCGGCCTTGATTTCATTGAAGCCCAGCGAGTCGGCCACTTTCTGGCCAGCCCTGCGCACCGCCGCGACATCGCTGGCATGGGTGATGTTGAAGACGAAGTGCGACGACTGGGAACTGATCAGCGCTTCCATTTGATAATCAGCACCGCAGTGCCCTCCTTCGGACGGCTGTCGATGTCGAATTCGTCGACCAGCCGCTTGGAGCCGCCCAGGCCGAGGCCCAGGCCGCCGCCGGTGGTGAAACCGTCACGCAGTGCGTTCTCGATATTCGGGATGCCCTGGCCAGCGTCGACGAACAACAGGCCAACGCCAAGGCGCGCGCCGTCGTCGAAGGCATCGAGATGCACCTCGCCGCCGCCGCCATATTTGATGGTATTGCGTGCCAGTTCGCTGGCCGCCGTCACCAGCTTGGTCTGGTCGACCAGCGACAGGCCGATCGCCACCGCGCGCTCGCGCACCTGCTTGCGCACGCCCACCACATCTTCGTCCGAGCGCAGGCGCAAGGTCACGCGCCCGGTGCGCTGCCCGAGGCGATGCTCCAGCAGCGGCGTATCGAACAGCACCGCCTGGGTTTGCGCGTCGACCATTATCGGTAGCTCTTTCCGAGCAGGGCCATGCCCTTCTCGACATTGAGCGCCGTTTGTACGCCGTGCAGGGTCAGGCCCAGCTCGACAAGGGTGATCGCCACCGCCGGCTGCATGCCCACCACCACGGTACGCGCATCGAGCACGCGCGCCATGGCGGCGGTGTTGCTGATCATGCGACCGATGAAGGAATCGACCAGGTCGAGCGCCGAAATGTCGATCAGGACGCCCTTGGCGCTGTCGCTCACGATGCGCTGGGTCAGGTCATCCTGCAGCTGCATCGCCAGGCGATCGTGCATGTCGACCTGGATCGTCACCAGCAACAGGTCGCCCATGCGCAGGATCGGGATACGTTCCATAGTCGTCGCCTCAGGCTTTTTTGAGCGTGATTGCCGCGCCCGTGCGCTCGAGCGCGACCAGGAAAGCGTCGGCCAGCGTGGCCTTGGTGATCACGTCTTCCAGGTTCACGCCAAGGTGCACGATGGTTTGCGCGATCTGCGGACGAATGCCGCTGATGATGCAGTCGGCGCCCATCAGGCGTGCGGCGGCGATGGTCTTCATCAGGTGCTGGGCCACCAGCGTGTCGACGGTCGGCACGCCGGTGATGTCGATGATGGCGATGATCGCGCCGGTGTCGACGATCTTTTGCAGGATATTTTCCATCACCACCTGGGTGCGGGCCGAATCGAGGGTGCCGATCAGCGGCAGCGCCAGGATGCCGTCCCACAGCTTGACCACCGGCGTGGACAGCTCGAGCAGCTCTTGCTGCTGGCGCACGATGATCTGGTCTTTCGTCTTCTGGAACACTTCGATCGTGAACAGGCCGAGCTTGTCGATCAGCGTGTTGACGGTCCAGGATGCGGTGGCCAGGCCATCGGCATCGCCGGCGAACGCATCGCGCAGGCGCGCGAACAGCGGCTGCTTGAGCGAGAACACGAGCGTGGCGGTCTCTGCGGGGGTCGAACCGGCCTTGGCGCGGGTGGCCGAGATTTCGCTGAGCAGGTCGCGCACTTCGTCCCACGAACGGTGCTCGATGTTGTCGAGTTCACCGCTGCGGGTCGCGACAGCGAACGCTTTCAGCAACTGCTGGCAGTGGGCGCGCAACTGCTCGCGCGCCGCGCCGCTGCTGCGGACCGTGATCGATTCCAGTTGGGCGAGCCATTCCGCGCCTATCCCCGATTCTTCTGCAAGAATTGCCTGGCTGATCCGGTCCGCATAATCGTTCATGCTCATCTGTCGTATCCTCAAATATTAAGTGGCGCCGCACAGTGTCCCGCTAAGTTCGGACTGGTTTTGGCAAGGTGCTGGTAAATATCCAACTATACCATTTTCAATCCTGACAATTGGCATTGTTCTGTTGGCTAGAGGATATTTTGCGAGCCCCTGGCAACTGTGCGCGCCGCGCCCGATCGAGCGGCACCGGCAGTCGTCAACGCGTCGATACCATCGATGACAAAGGACCATGCGCGGCGCGCGGCTGCGCATGCCATGGTGGCGCGGGATGTGGACGTGTCAGGTGCGAATTTTGGTGCGGGTCGGCGTTTTGCTGGCGCAGTCAGGCCGGGCACGTCCTACACGTAGCGCCGCGTTTCGCCGCGCATGTGCGGCGCACCCTTGGGCAGGGGAAGATTGGGTTGCGATGACAGGACTGCGCTGGCCGCCAGGCGCCGGCGAGCGTCGCCGTCGGCGCGGTGAACGGGCTGACCATTGGCCGGGACGGCAGCGTTGCAGTTCTCGGATGACGCACGCTCGTGGACGCGATGGGCCGCATGCACGCCGTTGTCATCGTGGCTGCCACCGGCAGCGCCGGCCGCCCATGCGCTCTGGAGGGGCATTGCAAACAGCAGCAGGATGACGAAATGACGGCGCATCGGTTCGCTCGCGGTTGAACGACGCGTCACCGGATCGGTCGCGCCAGAAGCTATTAAATACCGCGTGGTCAGTGGCGCGGTCAAGCACTATCGTCGGCGCCGCGTCGCGCGTGTGGTTTTTGGCGGGACGGCGGCCCGAATACTTCCTGCAGCACGGCGATGAAGGCGCGCAGCGCGGCCGGCACGTGCCGGTGGCCGGGATAGTACAGCGCCAGCTCGGTCGATGGCTCGCACCAGTCCTGCAGCAGCGGCACCAGGCGCCCGGCCGCCAGGTGGTCGCGCGCGCTGGTGTCGGGCACATAGGCGATGCCCTGCCCGGCCAGAGCCGCCTCGACCATCAGTCCGACCTGGTTCAGCACCAGCGTGCCCGGCACGTCGAGCGCGAACGCCTGGCCGTGGCGCGCGAATTCCCAGCGGTAGATTTTCCCGCTTTGCATGCGCATGCGGATGCAGCGGTGGCCAAGCAGGTCGTCCGGAACTTTCGGGGCGCCGTGTGCTTGCAGGTAAGCGGGCGACGCCATTGGCATGAAGCACACCGGGGCGCCGAAGCGCGCCATATGCATGTCTTGCGGGACTGCCTCGGCCAGGCGCACGCCGGCATCGAACCCGCCGGCGACGATGTCGACCAGGCCGTTGTCGACGAACAGGTCGAGCGCGACAGCCGGGTATCGCGCCTCGAACACCGGCACCGCATGCTGCAGCAGCCAGCGCGCGGTCGGCTCGGCGGTGTTGATGCGCAGCAGGCCACCGGGCTGCTGCCCGACACCGTTGACGTCCTCGAAGGTGGCGTTCAGCTCGCGCAACACCGGCTCGATGCGGCGCAGGAAGTGTTCGCCCGCTTCGGTCGGCGCGACGCTGCGCGTGGTGCGATGAAGCAGGCGCACGCCGAGCTTTTCTTCCATCACCCGCATCATGTGACTGAGCGTCGACGGCGCTACGCCCAGTTCGTCAGCGGCCTTGCGAAAGCTGCGGCGGTTGGCGATGGCGACAAAGGCGCGCAGGTCGTCGAGGTCAGGCTGGGGCATTGCTGGCGATCCTTCACTAATGCATGCAAGATTACGGGGATGATAGCAGCAAAGAATGTCGCTAATCTAGGGCCTTGACCTACCCCACAGGAGAACATCATGCAACGCACCTGGTTCATCACCGGCACCTCAAGCGGCTTTGGCCGCATCATGACCGAACAACTGCTGGCGCGCGGCGACCGTGTCGCAGCCACCTTGCGCACGCCGTCGGCGCTGGCCGAACTGCAGGCACGCTACCCGGAGCAGCTTTGGGTGGCGCAATTGGACGTCACTGACGAGGTTGCCATCGACGCGGTGCTGGCGCGCGCCTTCACCGAACTGGGACGGATCGACGTCGTCGTCAGCAATGCCGCCTATGGCTTGTTCGGCGCGGCCGAAGAACTTACCGGCGAACAGGTGCGGCGCCAGCTCGACACCAACCTGCTTGGGTCAATTCAGCTGATTCGCAGCGCCCTGCCCTGGCTGCGCAAGCAAGGTGGCGGCCGCGTGATCCAGGTGTCGTCCGAAGGCGGGCAGATCGCGTATCCGAACTTCAGCGTATATCACGCGACCAAGTGGGGTATCGAAGGGTTCGTGGAAGCGGTCGCGCAGGAGGTGGCGCCGTTCGGCATCGAATTCACGCTGGCCGAGCCGGGACCGACGCCGACCAATTTCGCGGCCGGCCTGGATGCGGCGCCGGCCATGGCCGAATACGACGCGACGCCATCGGGCGCCGTGCGGCGCGCGCTGGCCGATGGCAGTTTCAAGCTCAGTGGCGACCCTGAACGGATGGTGCGGTTCATGATCGATTCGGCCGACCAGTCGCCGGCGCCGCGCCGCATCGCGCTGGGCTCGACCGCCTACGACTCCATCCGCGCGGCGCTGATCGACCGGTTGGCCAAACTCGAGGCGCAGAAAGACGTGGCCTGCGCGGCCGACCTGGACGCCTGACCACGCGGCAGCGCCGTCATGTCGAACTGGTAGTCGGCAGCGGCGTGCACCTCCCAGGCGCCGTCCCCTGTCAGCCACAGCACATGAGTATGGTGGCGCAGCACGCCGGCGCGGTGCGCCACGCTGACCAGCGTCGTGCCTTGGTCGCGCAGGCGCTTGTACAGCGCCGATTCATTCGCGCTGTCGAGCGCGCTCGTTGCTTCATCGAGGATCACGATGCTCGGCGCATGTACCAGCACGCGGCCGAATGCCAGGCGCTGCTGTTCACCGATCGACAGCAGCTTTTCCCAGTCGAGCACGGCGTCGAGCCCGCCGACGCGCCCGGCCAGGTACGGCAGGTGGACTTGTTCGAGGATCTCGATCAGTTGTGCATCGCTGAGCGACGTGCTCGTGCTTGGATAGATCAGCTGGCTGCGCAGCGTGCCGGGCTGCAGATATGGCTGCTGCGGCAGAAAGAAGAAATCCTCGCGCGGCGGATGGTGAATCACCCCGCTGCCCTTGTGCCACAAGCCCGCGATCGCGCGCAGCAGCGAGCTCTTGCCGCAGCCGCTGTCGCCGGTGATCAAGAGCGCGTCGCCTGGTTTGAGGGTCAGATTCAGATCCTTGATCAGCACGCGGTCAGACTGCGGCGGGCACAAGGTCACCGACTCGAGCTCGAGGTGCTCGCCAGGCGTGCGCGTGATGCGCGACTGCCCGTCGCACGGATTCTTGGCGAGCGGGTCGGGCAGCACGTGGCTGGACAGTGTTTGCAGGCGCCCGATGCCCGCCACGAAGCGGCTCAGGCTTTCGAAGTTGTCGACGATGACGCCCACCGCCGCGAGCACCGCCGTGAACGCGCCGGCCGCCTGGACCGCGCGTCCCACCTCGAGCTGCCCCGACAGCACGGCATCGGCCAGGATCACGAACGGCAACACCAGCGTGAGCTGGCTGAAGGTGCGCTGGAACAGATTGAGCGCGCGCTGCTTCTTGATCAGGCGTGAAAAGTTATGGATCACCTTGTTGAACCGGGTGTCGATATGCGCGCGCTCCTGCGCCTCGCCGCCGTAGAAGGCGATCGACTCGGCATTCTCGCGCAGGCGGATCAGGCTGAACCGAAAATCGGCTTCGCGCCGCAACTGCCAGAAATTCAGGTGGATCAGCGGATTGCCGAACACATACAGCGCGATCACCGTGCCCAGCAAGGCATAGGCGACCAGCACGCCGACCAGCACATGCGAGATCGACCACAGCACGGCGCTGAACGCCACCAGTTGCATCACCGACCCCAGGAAAATCAGCATGAAGTGGATGGAGCGGCCGGTGAACGTGTTCACATCCTCGCTGATGCGCTGGTCGGGATTGTCGATCTCGCGATTCGATCCCAGCTCGTAGTATTTGCGGCCGTTCAGGTAGCCATCGAGGAAAGAGCGCGTCAGCCAGCGCCGCCACTGGTTCGCGAACAGGTCGCGCATATAGTAATAGAACGCATAGATCGGCACGGCGAACGCCAGCACGATCAGGCAGGCCTGCACCGACGTCCAGAAGCGGTCGCGCTCCCTGCCCGCCAGCGCGGATGTCATTTCGCCGGCCTGATTGTTCAACATCACGGCAAGCTTGGTCTCGACCAGCATCAGCACGATCAATAGCCCAAGCATCAGCCAGGCCCGCTTGCGTTCGTCGCCCAGCCAGTACGGCTTGGCGACGCTGACGAACTGCTTCCACGCCGCCACCGACAAGGGCGGGCCTTTACGCTTTTTCTTCGTTCCTGGAATGGCGCCGGGCATTCCCTTATCAAGCGTCTGTGTATGGTCCGTCATGATTCTGCGATGCCTGTTCCCGGCGCGCCTGACCACAAGACGCGTCCGGTTGTACGTTGATTCGTGCTGGTAGCGGCAAGGTGGGGCGCCGCTGTCTGCAGACTTGCAAACTGTATTTACTCAGTTCACGCATCCAGCATACGAGTGCGCCAAAAACTATTCGGTGCGGAAACATACATAGCAGGGTGATCAATACTGATCTGTGCTGGTCTGTCAGCTTCGTCGAAAGGTGATGTTGAGTACCGGCTGATTCTGTTCTGGTGGGCATGCCCGGTACGTTTCACCGGTATCGGCGCTGCGCTGAACCAACCGATCACCAGCCATGAAAGGCATGCCAATATCACGCAACCGATCATCACCACCATCGAAGAACGCTGCACCACCGTCCTGTTCCACCCTGCCCGATCGATCGACGACGTGGAGATTGCTGAACTGGTGCGCCTGGCGCAGTTCGTCGACGCGGGGGTGATGCCGCCGCCGATGGCTGGGTCGGCGGCGCCGCCAGCCTTTACGATGGGCAACCGTGGCGCCAACGCGACGAGGCCGTGCGCAGCGCAACGCTTGGCGCGGCTACCCTGATCTTCGCGGCCCACAAAACCACAGTTCATCGTGATTTCGGCGACTTGTCCATGTATCGACGAGGTCGTACACTGAACCATTCTGATGTCTGCTATCGGCCAAAAGCGGTCGTAGATAATCCGATGACGACGACAAAACTAAAGGGCATTGAGGAATGTATGCGCAACAATGTGAGTACGGCTGCCACAGTCGCTGGTTTCCTGTTCATCGCCTATTGGGTCATCTTTGGCTGGATGGTGTATGTGTCGCCTCTCACGTATCGGGAAATGGATTTCGATCACGATGGTCAAGTAAGTTTCGGTGAAGCAGGCTATGCATCTTCATTCGGAACGCGGATGTACGTGAATCATGGGCGTCACTGCACTGAATACCTTGCTTACAAAGACGGGTTGCCGCTAAAAACAAGTTGTCGTGACTAACGAAATCGTTGTGTGCCTTGCCTAGGGTGACCAACAGATCGCATGGGCACACTGCGTACGGCTGCTATGGGTCGGAACCGGCCTGACAGGGGAAGTTGAAGCGGAGGTTGACGACGCGCTATATGCGTGTTGCGTCATTCCACTA
>NZ_JBFMMP010000019.1:0-66652 GCF_040790145.1 Massilia aurea | reverse complement strand
GGTGACAATCAACGCTGGTGGCGACGTGTATGGCCTGGGTGGCTTTTTCGAATTCGATAGCCGGCACACGGACTTGTTGATGAAGGTGTTGCCGCCTGTTGTGCACATCCGCGAGCAGTCGGACCGCGTCGCGCTGCGTAGCGCCATCGAGCGCATCATGCAGGAATTGCGCACGCCGCAGCCGGGTGGGTTTCTCGCCGCACAGCACCTTGCCCACCTCATGCTGCTGCAAGCATTGCGCACCATCCTGGCCAAGGGACCGAACGGCGGTACTGGCTGGATCTACGCGCTCGGTGACAAGCAGCTCGGCGCCGCAATGAACGCGCTGCACGGCGACCCTGCTCGCAAATGGACGATTCAAAGCCTGGCCGATATTGCGGCAATGTCGCGCTCGACCTTCGCATTGCGATTCAGGGAGTGCGTTGGCGAGTCGCCCATCGACTATCTGACACGCTGGCGCATGCTGCTGGCGGCCGACCGGCTGCTGACCACGCGCGATGCGATTGCCATGATTGCGCCTTCGCTCGGTTACGAATCTGAAAGCGCGTTCAGTACCGCATTCAAGCGCGTGATGGGCTGCGCACCGCGCGATTATGTTCGCCAGCAGGCCGCTGTGATCTAGTGTCCAGCTTTAGCAATTCTCGGTAAGCAGGCGTGGAATGCGAGTACGGTCGGTTTCAAACGCGAACCGCTGCACTTACTCGATGCGGACCCTTCCGTTAGGCGCATTTTAGACTTTCAAACTATACCGTGCTGATTTAGCCAATAGTGGAATGACGCAACACGCATATAGCGCGTCGTCAACCTCCGCTTCAACTTCCCCTGTCAGGCCGGTTCCGACCCTAAGCGGACCTTCCGCGACGGATCAGGCAGGAGGAAAATCCTCGTAGGATTTTGGCAGGTAACCCCAGATTCTCAGCACGTCCCCACGTACTTCAAATTCGAAACCAATCTCCTTAATCACTCTCGAAATTTCGTCTGTGTGGTTGATCGAAGTAGGGGGAAGCAGCCTGCCTTTCGGGCGAACATTCTGCTGCAAGCCGATATCAAACCACTCTACTATCGCAAACGGAAACGGCAAGTGGTAGAACCACTCGACGTCCCACCCGGAGATATCCCCTGTAACCAACTTGGTTCGGTAGGACGGTCGCCATTCCTTCTGATTGCGAAAGTAATTGATCAGCGCATCCCAACGAGTATTGTTCGACGCACGTGCCAGATTTCTAGCAGACACAGCAAGGTCAATTTTTTTGCGTATCACGTCATTGTGGCCTGCTCCGGCGCTCGGCAATTCATCCATGCTCGCCCAATCTATTGTTTGGTGGGATTGTCCGCTCCTGGCCGAACCCGGCCATTCAGGGCAGCATAGCAGGTTGCCAGGCTGAAAAACTACCTGTGACCGCCATAAGCCGGAATAGACCCAAAGCGGACTATCACGTTTGCATGAAAAATTCTAGCTTGCCTTGACGCTGGAAGCGCCACTTTTGTGCCGTCGACGAAGATCAGATCCTATGGTAGACCGTTGATTCGGCAAGGTCCGCTTCACGTATGATCGAGACAAAAACGAATATGGATAAACCCAATTGAGGTTTACGCCGTTGCGCCAGCAACGCTGCGCATGATGCGAAGAAAAGTGTAGAGCATCACTGCTCTGCAGCGACAAGCGAGGCAGTTCCTCGAAGGCGATGCCACATCAGGTTCTTGGCCACCACGAGCGCCATGTCCGGTGCCGCTGCGATATCCGGCGTCACGCCGACGCCTTCCCAATTCGTGTGCGTGATAGGACTGATACTGCGTTGATTGGGTATCCATGCGATGAAATGCCCCCCTAGCCGATACGCTTTTGTAGGATGGGCGCCACCCCACGTGGGTGCGCCCACCACGGTCGCGCGTTTCATTGCCTGCATCGTGTATGCGAAGTCTTCGCCAGCCGAAGCGGTGTCCGGGCCAGCAAGGATAAGGACGGGCTTCTTGCCGCCATATCTTTTTCCGTCAAGCTGCCGTGCAGTCCAGTGCTGGACGGTCGTGCCAGTCTCCCGGTCCCAGATATCGTTTAAGCGCCTACGCTGGTCGACAAAGTAGCTGATCAACAAGGCCACCGATTCTGGATCGCCGCCGGCATTGCGACGCAGGTCCACGATAAGGCCGTCGGTATCGGCAAGCTTGTCCATCGCTGTAGCGTATGTGTCGGCGATGAGGAAAGCCTCTGGGAAACCGGAAAGCTTCAAGTAGCCAATGTTTCCATCCAGATGATCGGTCTGTACCATCCCCCGGGTTGCCTTGTGACGCACGATCAGGCGTGTAAAGAGGTTGCTTTGCTGTTCCCATTCCGCCCGTGACATCGGCTCTGGTCCATCGACTTCATCTGGCAAAACCATTTTGGGATGGTATCCCACCCTCATGTGCAGGTCTTTTGCAATGCCGCGAATGTCGGCAGTGAGTTGCCGCGCCAACTGATAACCGCTCCTTATGCCGTCATATGTTCCTTTTTGATGACGCTGGAGCAAGATCGCCTCGATCTTTTTCGCTTTTTCGGGGAAAACGTAGAAGTGATTCAGCTTCGCCACTAGCGCATCAATAGTTTTCAGCCGCATTGCGCGATCGAGTACGGCCTCGGGAGGCGGCCCGAATTTTTTCCAGTAATCGAGCGTCCCAAACATCGCACACAAACCCATTACGCCTGGCACCAGACACGCTATAAAAATCCGTTTTACTTTCATTTTGCGCCTAATCGACGTTGGAGTAGCGCCGTGGCCATTTCAAGCGATTTATCGTGCGCAGCTTGAATGTCCGGAATGACGCCCACGCCATCCCAATTGGTCTGCGTAATTGGGCTGATGGTACGGCGACTCGGTATCCAAGCGGCGAAATAATCGCTGACGCGATAGGGGCGGCTCGGATTCGCGCCGCCCCATGTGGGCTTGCCAAGCACGGTGGCGCGTTTCATTGCCTGCATCGTATAGGCGAAGTCTTCGCCGGCTGACTTGGTATTGGGGCCGACAAGGATGACGACGGGTTTCTTGCCGCCGTAGCGTTTGCCGCGAAGCTTAGTGCTCGTCCACTGCTGCGTGGTAATGCCTGCAGTACGATCCCAGATGTCGTTGACGCGGGTCCGCTGATCGACGAAATAGCTGATTAGTAAGGTGACCGTGGCCGGTCCGCCCCCCCGATTCTCGCGAACGTCCACGATAAGGCCATCGGTATCCGCCAGCTTGTTCATCGCTGTAGCGTATCTTTTTTCCATCACAAAATCAGGCGGGAAGTCGGTGAGTTTCAAATAGCCAATGTTCGACGCGAGGTGCTCGACCTCCGCCGAGCCGACTTTTCCAAGTGCCAGCCCGATGTTCAGCAGGTGACGTCTGACGAAAGGTGTCCGCTGGTCCCATTCCGCTTGCGTCGTCGGCGGAGGGGCATCGGCTTGGTCGTACGGAACCTTCTTGGGGCTGGACCTCACCGCCATGTGCTGGTCATGGGTAATCTGGTACAGGTCCTCCGTCAGTACCTCGGCAAATTTATCGCCATCCGAAATTTTGTCGTACTTGGCTTCACGCAGGTTCTGACGCAAAGTCGCTTCCACTTTCTTGGCCTTTTCTGGGAAAACATAGTGGGCGTTGAGCTTTGCTATCAAGGTATCGATCGTCTCCTTACGGGTTCCCTTGTCAATAACAATCTCAGCTTTCGGTTTAAGGTCTTGTAGAAACGGAAACCATATATCCATGGTATAGATCGCGCCAAACATCATTAAAGCCGAAAGTACCGGTATGACTAGCCATCTCTTAATCATTTCTGCCTCTGCCTGTGCAATTAGTTGTCTGTTTGGCGACTCGATGGAAGCTACGTCCTTCCGGTTCTACGCGCGTGACGTCCTTTAGTGGCTACCTGATGTCCTGCGCCACGTGAGCAAGTACGGTCTGCAAAATCCCCTGGTGGACATAGCGGCGCGCCGACGATGAATGATGCCAAATCAACGGTCCGGGAAAAACGATAGTTTTTGAATTAGCCTTCAAGTTTGTTTGCATTCGCGTCACGGATGCGTTCTGTGAACGAGCGAGTCTCGAGCGCGGTAATCGCCTGCGAGAGGCAACTCGACAAAGGCATGGCCAGTTCCGCATCGAGACTGTCGGCTGCGAATTTTGTTGCTCGCCAGCAGACACGCAATTGCGGCAGCATCGCCGCACCGGCAGCGCTGAGACGCACGACGCGCTGCCGGCCGTCTTCGCCGCCGGCGGACACGGTCAAAAGTCCTTTCTTGACCATCACGGCTACAGTCTGCGTGGCGGCGGGTTGCGTTAAACCGCCGAGGGATGCCAATTCACCGATCGTCGCGCTCGACTGTTCGGCTAGTACCCGCATCACCGGCGTATAGCGCGGACGGTAATTCAATCCAGCATCTACATAGGACTGCTCGACCGCGCCGTCGAGCAGTTCGATCAAATGTCGTAATTGCGTGCCTAATCCTAGTTTCATGTGATGATTTTATCACTAACTATATAAGTGCTTATATAGATTTTGTTAGTTCCACTTGGATTGTGAGCGAGGCGGTCATCGTGTTGGGAAACAGCTACAACAACACGTTCGAACTGAGGACACGGTTATTGCATATGTTGTGCCAAGAAGCGATCATCTTCAGATACAACCCGCCCGGCTTCGGCGAGGTTCGGGTCCCTGATCAGTCGCGCGCTGGAATCACGAAAGTAACTGACTTTCTGTGACTTCCGCTCGTGTGGCACTCTGCTGACGAAGGACCGCTTATGGCCGAAAGCGGAAGTCCATCGTGGCTAGCACGAACAGTGTCAAGCACGAACAGTGTCACACACGAACAGTGTCAGGTCTGGCATCCAGACACGAGCTCAACAAGCACGAACAGTGTCACAAGCACGAACAGTGTCAGGTTTGGCATCCAGACACGAGCTCAACATACGAGCCATGCCACTTCAGCCTTCGGCCGCTACGCATCGGCAGCAATGGCAAGAAACTCTGCGCTCAGGGTTTCCGAAATACGATCGCATGCTGGATCGGCAGCGACCCGATGCTGCGTTCCCACTTCAGTCCGTGCGCCGTGGCTTCGCGCCGTACCTGCGACTCGCTCATCTTGTGCAGCGGCTTGATCGCCACCGCCGGATCCTCGGCGCGATATTCGACGAAGACGACGCGCCCGCCCGGCTTCAGGGCGCCGACGATGCTGTCGAGGACTTCCGCGGGATAGGCGAGCTCGTGATAAACATCGACCATGATTGCCAGGTCGACGCTGGCCGGCGGCAGCTTGACGCTGGTTTCGCTACCCAGCACCGAGACCACGTTGCGCACGCCGCGCTGTGCCATCTGGCTGTCGAGCATGTCGATCATTTCCGGCTGCACGTCGACTGCATACACGCGTCCGCCGGCCCCGACCTGCTTCGCCAGCTGCCACGTGTAGTAGCCGGTGCCGGCGCCGATGTCGGCCACCGTCATCCCGGGCGCCAGTGCCAGTTGCCGCAACAGCAATTCCGGCCGCTCCTCGCGTGCGCGGCTTTCGCGCTCGAGCCATTGCGCGCCTTCCCATCCCATCACGCCGGCGATCTCACGGCCCATGTAGCGCTTGCCGATGCCATCCGGGCTCGGTGCAATGCGTTCATAGCGCGTGTCGGCGGCCGCTGGCTGTGCCACGGCAATGGTACTGGCCGATGACAGCAGCGTCAGAGCCGACAGGCAGGCCAGCAGGATGGGTAGCGTTCGGAGGGTGAAGCTGGTGCGGCAATTGCGCGAGCAGGTGCGGTGCATGATCGGTTTCCGTGGACATTTGCTGCCTGCATCAGTGCTGGCAGGCATGCCGTGAATGGGAGCGATCAGTGTAGCTGCGTTGGCTGCCAGATGTGCGTTGGCGACATCTCATTTGCTTCATGACCGACCCAAAGCGGAACTCGCGCCGATCGCATGTGGGTGCCAGCGATTCAATCAGCCCAGCGGAAAAGCGTATTCTGAATAAACAGGCGATACGGCGTTTTTTTCGGATCGATGCTGCTGGTGTAATCGGCATCCTCGGCATACAGGAATAGCTGGGCTCCGTTAGATGGATCGTATTTCGGAAACCAGGCGACGGCAAAGCTCGCTTTCTCAGGCGGCTTGGGCGATCGGTGCCATTCCCCAAAGGCCGCGCGCAGGTCGTCCATATCGTAGGCGCCATCTTTGCTGACAAATTCCATGCTGACGATTTGCTGCGCCTTGTCGCCGTCCCCCAGGTAAAAAGTGATCTCGCTGAACAGCTCGGATTTTGGATACAGGCTGGCCGCCCCGTCGCCATTGGCCAGCGCTTTCTTGTGATTTGCCGGCGGCTCGCCGATATGCTTGATTACTTCCTGATAGGGTCTGTCTGTGCTGGCCAGCTCGATGGTCTTTCCCACGTAGAGGGCCAGTTCACGTGCGATGTTCGTCTCGCGGGTAGTTTTTTCAGCGGCCATGGAAGTCGGTTTCTGCGTTGCGGTCATGCTGCCGCAAGCGGTAAGGTTGAAAACAGTGACTACGACGATTAATTTGGTTCGCATACTCTCACCGCGCAGTCGTGGATGGCGTCCTTCTGCATGCATTTTGCGCCGAAAGCTGCCTGCGCCGATACTACAGCTGTTGTTCTTAAAAATAACCCAGCGCCGATCTGAAGTACAAGCGCTATGTGTTCACCCCAGCAACGGCAACGGCGTTACCGTTACCTGCACATCCAGTTCCTGCTTGCCCCCGCCCAGCACGATCCCGCGCATCGGCGTCACGTCACTGAAATCCCGTCCCCAGCCCAGCGTGATGTGCTCGTGCTGCACCAGACACCGGTTGGTCGGATCGAAATCGACCCACCCCAGCGCCGGACAAAACACCGACACCCACGCGTGCGACGCATCCGCCCCGATCAGGCGCGGCTGGCCTTCCGGCGGGTGCGTCAATATATAGCCGCTCACGTAGCGTGCCGGCAGGCCGATGCTGCGCAGGCAGCCGATCATCAGCTGCGCGAAATCCTGGCACACGCCGCGCCGGCCGCGCAGCACCTGGTCGAGTGGTGTCGAGATATCGGTCGCCTTGTTGTCGAATTCGAAGTCGTCGAATATGCGGTGCGTCAGTTCCAGCGCGGCGTCGAGCTGCGGGCGGCCCGGGATGTAGCTCACGCGCGCGTAGGCTTCCAGCTCCGGGAACAAGGTCACGTGCGGCGAGGCGTACAGGTAGCGGCAGGCTTCCAGCGTGGCCTCGCTCTTTTCCTTGCCCATCATGTCGCGCACGCATTCCCATGGCAGCGTGCCGGCGATCTGCGCCAGCGTGTAGCGCGCGCGCAGCGAGACTGTCGATTCGGCATGCACCAGCAGGCTGTCGTGGGGCACGGTCAGCGCCACGTGGCGCGTGATGTTGCCGAAGTAATCGAGGCCCTCGTTGCTGTCGTTGATCACCGGGTCGAGCCAGATCAGGTGCGATTCGGTCTGCTGGCACGAGAACGAGCGCGGCGTCAGGTGCAGGTATTGCTGCGACAGCGTGACCGTGCTGTTGTACTTGTAGCGCGTTTCGTGCACCACGCGATAGCGCGCAACCACATTCGAGATCGCAGTGCATGGCGGCGAATCGGTCATGAGGTGCGGTTCCTTTGCCGGCCGTTGGCGGTATAGCTGAAAAACTGGACGCCGATCTGCTCGGACAAGGCCGCGCTGGCCTGGCCGATGCGGCTGAGCAGGTCGCTGAGCATCGCGTTGCCGTGGTTCAGGTCGACGCCTGGATCGAGCGCGATCAGCTCGGCTTTCAATGGCGCCAGCAGGTCCAGCCCGCCTGCGCCCTGGGCTTGCGTGACCTTGCCCAGCGTGCCGATGATGCCATTCAGTTGGAACACGATCGAGCGCGGATTGGTTTCGTCGAGCAGCAGCAGGTCGAGCACCGGCAGCCACTCGGGCTGGGCGCGGTAGCGGGCGCGGTAGGTGATGATGCTGTCGGACAGTTCGAGCAGCCAGTCGAGATTGCCATTTTCATCCATCGCCAGCGCGCGCTGCAGCACGAGCGCCTGGAATTGCAGCCGCTCGAGGCGGCGGCCAATGGACATGAAGCGCCAGCCGAGGTCGCGCGTCATGCCATCGAGCGCAAAGCCGGCCAGCGTCATCAAGGCGGCGGCGGCGTCGTCGAGAATCGTCATCACGCCCGACTGCGACGGCCGCTCGCCCGGCGGGGCGACCGGCTGCACCATGCGGTTCAGGGCGCGCCAGTTGTCGACCGAGAAGCGTTCGTGCAACTGGCCGGCGATCCGGTGCAGCTGCTGCTGTTGGCGCGCCAGGCCCGGGACGGTGGGCGAGACCACCGCCAGCAGCAGGGCCGATTCGATCTCGGCATCGGTGAAGATGGCAGCGGGCAGGGCGCTCGCCGTGCCCGGCAATTTGCTCGAGCCCACGACGCCAGGCACGGCCGGCTTGCGCTCAGCGTCGAGCAGGCCGAACCAGATGCACAGCGCCTCGACGGTCGGCCATTCGGCGCCACGCTGGTCGAAGCGCACGTTGAACAGGATATTGAGCGCGACCCGCAGCAGGCGGCAGATATTGTCGCTGCGCTCGGCGTGGCGCCCGAACCAGAGCAGGTTTTCCGCCACGCGGCTCGACAGATTGCTGTCTTCGCGCACCAGGTCTTCGCCGGTGATGCTGCTTTTTTGAAGGCGGTGCGTTTCGACGCGCGCGCGCGCTTGCACCCAGGTGTCCTTGCTGGCGCCGCCCATCTGCATCGTCAGCACGCGCGCATCGGGCCCGGTGGCCACGCGCGTCAGGCCGCCAGGCATCACGACATAGCCGTTCGGCGTGGCGCAGGCAAACACGCGCAGGCCCACGGCGCGCGCCTGCAAGCCCGGCGCGCGGCCATCCTTCCACACCGGCGCCTGCGACAGGCGCACCAGTTCCTGGGCAATGTAATGGTTCGGGTTGGCGCGCAGATTGGCAATGAAGGCAGCGCGCGCTTCGCCGTCGAGATCCTGGCCGAACACGGCCGGCTGGCCCGGCATCGAGCCACTGGGCTTGATCACCAGGCGATCGAGCCTGGCGACGACTGTTTCGAGCGCCGCCGGTTCGCCGCACCACCAGGTGGCCACCGATGGCATTTTTAGCGGCTCGCCCAGCAGGCGCTTGGACAGCGCCGGCAAGAAGCCCAGCAGGGCGCCCGATTCGAGCAGGCTCGAACCGAGGCTGTTGGCCACCACCACGTTGCCGCGCATGGCGGCCTGGGTCAAACCGGCCACGCCGAGCAGCGAATGCTGCAGCTCGAGCGGATCGCACGATTCGTCGTCGACCCGGCGCATGATCACGTGCACCCGGTGCAGCCCGGCCAGGGTCTTGATGAAGACCACGCCGTCGCGCACCGTCAGGTCGCCGCCTTCGACCAGCGTCAGGCCCAGGTAGCGCGCCAGATAGGCCTGTTCGTAATAGCTTTCGCTGCGCGGGCCCGGCGTGAGCAGCACGATCAGCGGCATTTCGCCCTCGCGCAGCGGCGCCGGCTTGTCGCCATTGGCCGCGCACAGCCGGCCCCAGTGCACCAGGCTGTCGTGCATGGTGCGGAAGAACGGCGACAGCGGCTGCACCTTCAGCTCGCGCAGCAGGTCGGGGAAGGTGGGGGCGATGATGGCGCGGTTTTCCAGCGCGTAGCCGGCGCCCGACGGCGCCTGCGTGCGGTCGGCCATCACCCACCAGCGGCCATCGGGCGCACGCGCCAGATCGACCGCATAGAAATGCAGGGCCACGTCGTCGTGGTGGCGCATGCCGTGGCACGGGCGCAAGAAGCCCGCGTGACCGTGGATCAGCGCTGACGGCAGCAAGCCTTCGCGCAGCATTGCCTGCTCGCCGTAGACGTCGCCCAGGATCTTGTTGAGCAGCGTGGCGCGCTGGATCACGGCCGCCTCGATGCCGCTCCATTCCTCGTGCGGCAGGATGAGCGGCAGCACGTTCAGATCCCACTGGCGCGCCTTGCTGCCGGCATCGGCCAGCACGTTGTAGCTCACGCCGTTCTCGCGTACCTGGCGCTGCACCATCTCGAAACGCTGGCGCATCATGTCCGGCGCTTCGTGCTCCAGGTTGGCGAGCAGCGCGCGCCAGTGTGCGCGCGGCGCCTCGTCGGCGCCCAGCATTTCATCGAAACCATCCGGCGCGGCCAGATAGTGAGCTAGTAATTGATTGGACATCGTGCTGCTTATTTAGGTACTGATCTACAGGTGAAACGACTGACAGCTTACATCGGCTGCCAGCGCAAATCGAGCGTCATCGGGAAGCTTGGATTGCGCTCTTCCTTGCGCACTGTGAACGGCCCCGGCGTGTGCCCGTGCGGCCAGAAGCGCGCAAAGCGGCGCGCCTCGGCGGCGTTGGCATTGACGGGCGAACCGGTTTCGCTGCGCCCGCCCGGGTGCACCACGTGGTACGTGCAGCCGCCGATCGAGCGCCCGCTCCAGGTGTCGACCAGGTCGAACACCAGCGGCGCCTGTACCCGGATGCTCGGGTGCAGCGCCGACCACGGGCTCCAGGCCCTGAAGCGCACGCCGGCCACGTACTCGCCCGGCACGCCGGTGGGGTGCAGCGGCAGCATGCGGCCATTGCAGGCCACCACGTGACGGCCATCGGTCAGGCCGCGCACGAGCAGCTGCATGCGTTCGACCGACGAATCGACATAACGTGCGGTGCCGCCGGCGCTGACTTCTTCGCCCAGCACGTTCCATGGCTCGATCGCCTGGCGCAGCTCCATCTCGACGCCTTCGTAGACGACGGTGCCAAAGCGCGGGAAGCGGAACTCGATGAACGGCTCGAACCAGTGATCCTCGAACGCATAGCCGGCCGCGCGCAAATCTTTCGCCACGTCGCGGATATCCTGCGCCACGAAGTGCGGCAGCATCCAGCGGTCATGCAGCGCCGTGCCCCAGTGCACCAGCTTGGCCTGCAGCGGCTGGCGCCAGAAGCGCGCGACCAGGGCGCGCAAGAGCAGCATCTGCAGCAAGCTCATGCGCTCATGCGGCGGCATTTCGAAGGCGCGAAATTCTACCAGACCCAGGCGGCCGGTCGGGCCATCCGGGGAGTACAGCTTGTCGATCGAAAACTCGGAGCGGTGCGTGTTGCCGGTGAGGTCGACCAGCATATTGCGCAGCAGGCGGTCGACCATCCACGGCTTGTCGCCGGGGTGCATGGTGGGCAGCACCTGGTCCATTTGCTGGAACGCGATCGCCAGTTCATACAGGTTATCGTCGCGCGCTTCATCCACGCGCGGCGCCTGGCTCGTCGGCCCGATGAAGGTGCCCGAGAACAGGTACGACAGGGCAGGGTGGATCTGCCAGTAGGTGATCAGGCTTTTCAGCAGATCGGGCCGGCGCAGCATCGGGCTGTCTTCGACCGTGGCGCCGCCCAGCGTCGCGTGGTTGCCGCCGCCGGTGCCGGTGTGGCGGCCGTCGAGCATGAATTTCTCGGTGCCCAGGCGGGTCAGGCGCGCCTCCTGGTACAGCGTCGTCATATTCTGGACGAGCTCATTCCAGCTCGAGGCCGGATGGATGTTCACTTCGATGACGCCCGGGTCGGGCGTCACGCTCAGCAGCTTGACGCGCGGGTCGCGCGGCGGCGCATAACCTTCGATGCGCAGCTTCATTTTCAGTTTGGCGGCCGTGCTTTCCACCGCCGTGACGAGCGCCAGGTAATCCTCGATGCGCTTGACCGGCGGCATGAAGATGTACAGGCGCCCGGCGCGCACTTCGAGGCACAGCGCGGTGTGGATCACTTCGCGCGCGTCCGGGTCAGTCGGCGCAGGCGCTACCTTGTTGGTCGATTTGCCGGGCGCCACGCTCAAGACCGGGCGGCGGTCCTTCTTGCCCACCGGCAGCGGGCCGCGCGGTGCGAACGGGTCGACATCGAACTCGGGATCGCGCTCCTCGGGCAGCACCCACGGCAGCGTGGCCAGCGGCAGGCGCAGGCCGATCGGCGAGTCGCCCTCGATCAGGTACAGGTTTTCGCGCTGGATCGGCCACGGCGACGTGCGCCAGCTGGTGCCGAGCATGACCGATGGATCGTGTTCGCGGGGTTTAAGCGGCAGCACATAGCCGGCCACCGTGCCCAGGCCCCGTTCGAGCAGACGTGCCAGGCGGCGGCGCTCTTCCGGCGCTTTCAGGTCGGCGTCCAGCGGATTCAGGTTGCGCGGCAGCGCCTGCTCGCGCTGGGCTTGCAGCAGCACGTCTTCGTACGCCGGGATGGCGCTGCCGGCCGGCAGGCCGAGCGACTTCACCAGTTCGGCGGCGAAACGGCCGGCTTCTTCGCTGCCGTAGCCGTCGGCGATGTGTTCATCCGAGAACAGCGTCGGATCGAACCACATCGGCTGGCCATCGACGCGCCAGAAGATGTTCAGCGCCCAGCGCGGCAGCGGCTCGCCCGGATACCATTTGCCCTGGCCGTAATGCAGCATGCCGCCCGGTGCGAAATGGTTCTTCAGGCGGTGCATCAGGTTGCCCGCCAGTTCGCGTTTCTTGTCGCCGTGCGCCAGCGTGTTCCATTCGGCGCCGTCCATGTCGTCGATCGAGACAAAAGTCGGCTCGCCGCCTTGCGTCAGGCGCACGTCCTGGTTGACCAGGTCGGCATCGACCTGCTGGCCCAGGCGGTCGATCCTGTGCCAGTCATCTTCCGAATACGGCTTGGTCACGCGCGGGTCTTCGTGGATGCGCGTGATCGACATTTCGTGGACGAACGTGACTTCTGCCTTGTCGGTAAAGCCCGTCACCGGCGCGGCCGACGACGGCATCGCCGTGCAGGCCAGCGGAATATGGCCTTCGCTGGCCAGCATGCCCGAGGTGGGATCCAGGCCGATCCAGCCGGCGCCCGGCACATAGACTTCGGTCCAGGCGTGCAGGTCGGTGAAGTCGACGGTGGTGCCGCTCGGGCCGTCAAGGGCTTCCTGGTCGGCGGTCAGCTGGATCAGGTAACCGGAAACAAACCGCGCCGCCAGGCCCAGTTCGCGCAGGATCTGGACCAGCAGCCAGCCGCTGTCGCGGCATGAGCCGGAGCGCTTTTGCAGCGTGTCTTCCGGCTCCTGCACGCCCGGCTCCATCCGCAGCAGGTACGCGATATCGCGCTGCAAACGCTGGTTGATGGCCACCAAAAAGTCGTTCGTCGCCATTGGCTTAGCCAGCAAGTCACGCCGCGCGCTGGCGACCCATTCGGCCAGCAGCGGGCCGGGTTCCTGCGATTTGGTGTACGGGCTCAGTTCGGATTGCAGCTGTTCCGGGTACGCGAACGGGAAAGCCTCGGCATATTTTTCGACGAAGAAGTCGAACGGGTTAATCACCGTCATGTCGGCCACCAGGTCGACCGTGAACTCGAGCACGTCGGTCTTTTCCGGGAACACGAAACGGCCGATGTAATTGCCGTACGGGTCTTGTTGCCAGTTGATGAAATGTTCTTTAGGCAGTACCGTCAACGAATACGACAGGATCGGCGTACGCGCATGTGGCGCGGGACGCAGGCGCACTTCATGCGGTGACAGATTGATCAGGCGGTCGTAGCGGTAGCTGGTCTTGTGATGAAGCGCGATGCGGATAGCCATGCGGTGGTGCCTTTCGTTGGGCGCGCGTTTTATGCTAGCGCAATAAATTCATTCGTCATGATTTGCGCGCAACGACGTGGGCGCAATGTAGAAGCATTTAAGCATGATTCATACCTGCGTTCGCTTGTTTGCATATCAGACAGCTAAGCTGGCACGTTTCTTGTTAGTATTCTGGCACAGGAGGCACTGATGTCGAACTTTTACGATGAAATGTATTCCACTGCAGCAACCGTACGGCCTCATTACAATGCGTTCGCCGAATGGCTCGAACAGCAACCCCCGCATCTGATCGATCAGAAGCGGGCCGAAGCCGAGCTCAATTTCCAACGCGTGGGGATCACCTTCGCTGTGTACGGCGACAATGCCGGCAAAGAGCGGTTGATCCCATTCGACATCATTCCACGCGTGATCAACGCCGCCGAGTGGGCCAGGCTGCAGGCCGGCCTGGTGCAGCGCGTGACCGCACTGAACCGCTTCCTGCATGATGTGTACCACGACCAGAACATCCTGAAGGCCGGCGTCATCCCGGCAGAACAGATCCTGAACAACGCGCAGTACCGCCCGGCCATGCAGGGCGTCAAGGTGCCGCTGGACATCTACGCCCACATTGCCGGGGTCGACATCGTGCGCGCCGGCGAGGGCGAGTTCTATGTGCTGGAAGACAATCTGCGCGTGCCGTCCGGCGTGTCGTACATGCTGGAAAACCGTAAGATGATGATGCGGCTGTTCCCGGCGCTGTTCGCGAAGAACCGCGTGGCGCCCGTCGACCATTATCCCGACCTGTTGCTCGACAATCTGCGTACCGTGGCGCCGCACGGCGGGGACGATCCGACCGTCGTCGTGCTCACGCCGGGCATGCACAATTCGGCCTACTTCGAACACGCGTTCCTGGCCCAGCAAATGGGCGTGGCGCTGGTGCAGGGGCAAGACCTGTACGTCAGCAACGACACCGTCTACATGCGCACGACGCGCGGCCCGAAACAGGTCGACGTCATCTATCGCCGCATCGACGACGATTATCTCGATCCGCGCGCGTTCCGCCCTGAATCGACGCTGGGCGTGCCGGGTCTGCTCGACGCCGTGCGCGCCGGCCGCGTCGGCCTGGCCAATGCCATCGGCACAGGCGTCGCCGACGACAAGTCGATCTACCCGTTCGTGCCAGACATGATCGAGTTTTATCTCGGCGAAGAACCGATCTTGAACAACGTGCCGACGTACCAGTGCAGGAAGAAGGACGACCTGGCCTACACGCTGGCGAACCTGCCGCAGCTGGTGGTCAAGGAGGTGCACGGCGCGGGCGGCTACGGCATGCTGGTCGGGCCGGCCTCGACGACGGCCGAGATCGAGGATTTCCGCCGCCGCCTGCTCGCCAATCCGGACGGTTACATCGCCCAACCGACGCTGGCGCTGTCGGCCTGCCCGACGTATGTCGAATCGGGCATCGCGCCGCGCCACATCGACCTGCGCCCGTTCGTGTTGTCGGGCAAGAACGTGTCGATGGTGCCGGGCGGGTTGACCCGCGTGGCGTTGCAAGAAGGTTCCCTGGTGGTCAATTCGTCGCAGGGCGGCGGCACCAAGGACACCTGGATACTGGAGAACTAGCATGTTGAGCCGCACCGCAGATCATTTGTTCTGGATGGCCCGCTACACCGAGCGGGCAGAAAACACGGCCCGCATGCTTGACGTGCGCGTCCAGTATTCGCTGATGCCGCAATCGGCCCAGGCCGAGCAGCAGGGCTGGCGCACGATGCTGAGCGTGTCCGAACTCGAAGCGCAGTTCGACGCCAAATACGACGCGCTGACGCAAAAGAACGTGCTCGATTTCATGGTGCGCGACCCGGACAACCCGTCGTCGATCGCCAGCTGCCTGCGCGCCGCGCGCGAAAATGCGCGCGCCGTGCGCGGCACCCTGACCACCGAAGTGTGGGAAACCGAGAACACTACCTGGCTCGTGCTGCAAAAGCACCTGAGCGAGCGCATGTTCGAGCGCGATCCGGGCCAGTTCCTGGAATGGGTCAAGTACCGTTCGCACCTGTCGCGCGGCGTCACGCTGGGTACGATGTTCCAGGATGAGGCGTTCAACTTCATCCGCCTGGGCACGTTTTTGGAACGGGCCGACAACACAGCGCGCATTCTCGACGTGAAGTTCAAGTTTTTGGCGTCCGACACGATCCAGGAAGGCGCGCAGGGCGAATATTATTACCTGGCAGCGCTGCTGCGTTCGGTATCCGCGTTCGAGACGTATCGCAAGGTGTACCGCCACGCGATCACGCCGACGCGGGTCGCCGAGCTGTTGATCCTGCAGGCGAAAATGCCGCGTTCGCTGGTGGCGTGCATGGCCGCGGTCGTCGCCGTGCTGCAGGATGTGCGCAACGAGTTGTCGCACGACACCGAGCGGCTGGCCGAAAAGCTGCATGCGTCCCTGAAATCGGCCGAGATCAATGAGATCCTGGATGAAGGCTTGCACGAGTTCCTGACCAAGTTCCTGGCGTGTATTGGCGAACTGGGCAACGGCATCGGCCGCGACTTCCTGCTGCCGGTGGCGCCGGAGGTGCCGGAGGTTGCGCCGGTGCAGTCGCAGACGCAGACACAGACCATGAACGGGTCGCAATCACAAACGCAGACGCAGACGCGTTGAGCAACCCGCGCACCAGATAATGGCATGGCGCACCGTGATGGGCAGAACGGTCGCGCGTGCGTCATGACAGTGCAACCACTTGACGATGGAAGGCGAGCCTGCAATGTGGCTTCGAACCGGTTGCAAGCTCAGTTTTACCATCGATAGTCCCACGCCCTTCATCCTGATGCTGCGGCCGCGCAGCGGTGCGCAGCAATGGGTGGCGCGCGAATCCTACACGCTCACCCCGAGCGTGCAGGTGCAGGAATACACCGATGCCTACGGCAACCTGTGCCAGCGCCTGACCGCGCCGCCCGGTGAATTTTCCATCCAGACATCGGCCGACGTGCTGACCGACCAGATCATTAGCGTCAAGCCCGGCGCGCCGTACGACGAGGTGCAGACCTTGCCAACCGACGTGCTGATCTATCTGTTACCGAGCCGCTACTGCGAATCCGAACGGTTTTCGGACATGGCCAGCGAGATCGTGGCCGGCGTCGAGCCGGGCTACGACCAGGTGGCGTGCATCAATGACTGGATCCGGCGCGAGGTGCGCTTCAATCCGGCATCGCCCCACGTCCAGATGGCGGCAACCGAGGTCAACGAGCAGCGCGAAGGCGTCTGCCGCGACCTGGCGCATCTGGGCATCGCGCTGTGCCGCGCGCTGAGCATTCCGGCGCGCATCGTGGCCGGTTACCTGCATGGGCTCGAGCCGATGGACTTGCATGCGTGGTTCGAGGCGTATGTGGGCGGGCGCTGGTACACGTTCGATGCAACCCAGGACAGGCCGCGCGGCGGGCGTGTAACGGTGGGGTATGGGCGCGATGCGGCCGATGTGGCGATCTTTACGCAATTCGGACCGGCGCTGGCGCTGCATGAGATGCAGGTGACGGTGGCGTTGCTGGAGGGGGCGCCGGTGTGATTGCTGAACCGTAGCGCAGATAGACCGCTCAGTTAGTGCCGTCGTACCCGCCACTGGCGGCTACGACTTCCCGCGGAGGCGGGAACCCAAGTTCAGCATCTCAGCCACAAAATCGGTATCGGCCTGCGAAATAACTTAGGTTCCAGCCTTCGCTGGAACGACGTTTCAAGGTCAACGATGCTATCCCGTACCGCAGTGCGCCTTCGCTGGAACGACGTGGCAATGGCAGGTGCTACGCTGCCGTCGGCGCTGGCGCTGGCGCTGGCGCCGGAGCGGCTGCCGGTGCCGGTACCTGTGCGGCCTGCGCGGCGAGCGACGGCTTGCCCATCTGCTCACGCACGACCTTGTGCACGAATTCCAGCTTTTCCAGCACGGGCGTACTGAGCTTGAACGGGTACGAATCCGGCATGCCGATGCTGCGGTTCAGGCTATTGAGCACGTAGGTCAGCGCGAACCAGTCGCTCAGCGTTTCTTCGAACGCGCCCGATTTCATCGGCAGCGTGATCTTGTCCAGCTCCGGCTCGTCGGCCTTGGCCGGCTTGAGCGACAGGCCGCACGAATGGGCTGTTTCCAGCGTGTCGATCATGTGCAGGTAGTGGGCCCAGGTCTCGGCCCAGTCTTCCCATGGGTGCGAGCTGGCATAGCTGCTCACGAAGCGCTCTTCCCAGTCGGCGACGGGGCCATTCTCGTAGTGCCGCTTGAGCGCTTCGCCATAATCCTGGCGCTCGTCGCCGAACAGTTCCCGGTAGCTGTCGATCCATGGCGTGTCGGCCACCAGACGGTCAAAGTAATAGTGACCGCTTTCGTGGCGGAAGTGGCCCAGCAGCGTGCGGTAGCGTTCGTGCATCTGCTCGCGCGTGCGCTCGCGTTCTGCCGGGTCGGCTTCAGCGATGTTCAGCGTGATCAGGCCATTGTCGTGGCCGGTCATCACACACTGGTCGGTGACGCCGTCTTCCAGGAACTGGAATGCCAGGCCGGTGTCGGGCTGGGTTTCTTTCGAGGCCGGCGTGAGGTTCAGTTGGGCCAGTGAGAACAGCAGGCGGCGCTTGGCGGTTTCCAGGCGCGACCACAGCACGCGGTTCTTTTCCGATGTCAGCGCCGGGATCACGACGGTCAGCTGGCATGACTCGCACAACTCATGCGGATCGTCCGCCGGCAACATCCAATTGCACACATTGTGCTGCATGTAATTGCTGCACTGCTTGTACAGCTTGCCTTCATCCTTGCGGTTCAGGCTACGCCACAGACCGTCATCGGTCTGCTCGAAGCTATTGATGGTGCGCTGCGCGGGCTGATAGCCCAGGGTGCTTTCGCAATTGAAGCACAGGGTGTTTTCAAAAAAGATCTGTTGCGAGCATTTGTCGCAGTGGAAGGTTTTCATGGCGGCGCTGGTAGGGGAGGTTGGAGTGGATGTGTATTAACAATCTAACAGCAAATTCGATTGCCGTTTGACCGTGTAAGACAACGCCTCATATCGTGTGCGCATGCAGCATGGGTGTGCGATCCATACGACGTACGACCTTGGTCCGGCGCAGACGACAGCGTGATTGGGGGCCGTCTTGTACCGTGCGCGCCATCGGAATCGCATGATCGAATCATTCATTCATCACTGGAGACAAGCATGCGATTTGCCGTATTTATATTTATGTTGTTCAGTAGTGTCGCGCTCGCGCAACCGACGCCGACGTACCGCGTGCTGCATCTCGGGGTGGGCATGCTCGCCGGGTACCCGGACATCAATTCCTCCGGGCAAGTGGCTTTTTCGCTGATCAATGGCGACCGTACCACCGGCTACTTCTACGATGGCGCTGCCATACGCAATATCGGCTCGCTCGGTGGCCGGATCGTGTACGCGAACGACGTGAACGATGCCGGGCAGGTTGCCGGCACGGCGCTCAATGAGCACGGCATCGAGAACGCCTTCGTCTGGAGCGCGGGCGGCGGCATGCTCGACTTGCGTGCTGAAGCCGGTCGGGGCCGATCATATGGCTGGGCCATCAACAACCGTGGCGTCGTTACCGGCGCGATGGGCGAAACCGGGCATCCATTTCGCTGGAACGTTGCCAGCGGCCTCGAAGACCTGGGCGTCACGCCCGCCATTCCCGCGCCTGCCACGGGCCGGGTACTCAACGACGCCGGCCTGATCGCCGGCGTGACGACAGTCAACGACGAAGTCACCCGGGTCTTCGCCTGGACACGCTCGGGTGGGCTGGTCGACATCGATACGCTGGGCAGTGTCGAATCGTCGCCGGTAGCCGTCGGGGCCGGGGGCGAGGTGGCGGGCAACCGGCTGGCGTCATTGGACGATGGCGGCGATCGCCCGTTCCTGTGGACGCGCGCCACCGGCATGGTCGACCTGGGCATCGGCCGCGGTTCCACGGCCTGGATCAATGCGATGACGCCCGGCCTGCACATCGCCGGGGGCATCGGGTATCCGGATGGGCGCCAACGGGCAATGTCGTGGACGCGGCAGGGCGGCATGCGCGAGCTCGGCACGCTGGGCGGCCGAACGTCGGTTGCGCGCGCCGTCAATGCAAAAGGCCAGATCGTCGGCTTTGCCGAGAACTGGCTTGGCGCCATGCGCGCCGTTGTCTGGAACGCCCAGGGTGGCATGCTCGACCTGAACCGGGCCCTGCGCCATGCGCCCCCAGGCCTGGTGCTCGACCATGCGCTGGCGATCGGCGACAACGGGGCGATCGTGGCCAGCTCGAATGCGGGGTTGGTGCTGTTGCGGCCGGGCCAAGGATGCGTGTGCGGGCACACGCTGGGGCCGCTGGCGGTGGCACGCGAAGTCGCAGTTGGCGCGCCGTTGCAGGCATCGGTGAGCTTCGTCGATGGCGACCGGACGGGCACGCGGGGCGTCGAGTGGGCCTGGGGCGATGGCAGTGGGGGGGCGGCGCGCAGGATCGTGGAGAACGGCGGCGTCGGCAGCGCGAGCGCCAGTCACAGCTTCTCGGCGCCAGGCGTGTATGTGGTGACGGCGACGGTAGTCGGGCGCGACGGGCGCCGGACGGCCGTCAGCCAGACTGTGGTGGTGACCGGTTCGACGGCGGCGTCGCACGGCGGCAGCGTTCCGAGCAGTATCTGACCTGCTCCCAGTCGCGCGCCCACTTCTTGCGCCAGGCGAACGGCAGCGCGCAGTGGGCGCAGGTCTTGGTGGGCAGCTCGGATTTCTTGCGCATCTTCATGAAGGGATTGTATCGGGTGCGGATGCGGTCCGACACACGGCAGCGGCGTGGCAGGCAGGTGACACTCGCTCAGCGGGTTTGACCGGTGGTAAGCTATCAATATTGTCACCTCACACCTGAAGGAATGCCATGAAGCCGCTGTTCTCCGCCGAAGAAGAAGCGAACGCAGCATCCGCAGCGCCAGCCGTCACGCCAGCCGCAGTGCCAGCCGCTGTGACAACAGCGGCGGCGCCTTCGTTGCCGCCGCTGTTCAACGCTGCCGGCGCGACGGACATGCTGCCGGCAGCGCGTCCCGAGGCGAATCCTGCGCCAACCGTCCGTGTGGATATTTCCGGCATCGATGACAAGGCCATCGAGTCACTGGGTGGGGCCACCGGCGCGAGCGTGGCGAAGGTGTCGGCCAAGTTGCTCGGGACGGTGCGCGCATCCGACGCCGATGTCTTCGGCACGCAACTGAACGAATTGATTGCCACCGCCAAGGGGCTCGATCCAGCCAAGCTGCGCTCTGGCGGCCTGATCTCGCGCGTGACAGGCATGTTCGGCTCGGTCAAGGAAAAGATGCTGTCGCAGTACCAGGTGGTCGAGTCGCGCATGGACACCCTGGTGTCCGAAATGACGCGCCACGCGAACGTGCACCGCGGCCGCATCAACGATTTCGACGAGATGTACAAGGGCCTGGAAATCTATTACCAGGGACTGGATGCCGACGTCAAAAAGGGCGAAGTGTGGGCCGCCAAACTGCAGCAAGCCGTCGCGCAGCAGGCCGCGCCGGCCAACGCGTTCGAGGCGCAGCAGGCGACCGAGTTGCGGCGGCGTCTCGAGCGTCTTGAAAAACGCATCGACGACCTGCGCCGCGCCATGCTGATGGCCACGCAGATGGTGCCGCAGATCCGCCTGTCGCAAGACAATGCGCGTGCGCTGACCGACACCTTCACCGATATCGTCAACGTCTCGATCCCGGCCTGGCGCAACGTGTTCTCGCTGTACTTGCTTCAGTTAGAAGCCAAGCAGAGCGCTGCGGTCGCCAATTCTGCCTACGACGCCACCGACGCGGCGTTTCGCGCCCAGGCGGACATGCTGCTGGAAAATACCGAGACCGTGGCCCGCGTCAAGCAGCGTTCGATTGTCAGCCTCGAAACCGCGCAGCACGTGCAGACGCAGCTGATGACCGCGTTCGACAAGCTCGAGCAAATCTCGAACGAAGGCCAGCAACGCCGCAAGGACGAGCTGCCGAAGCTGCAGGAACTCGAGCGCGAACTGATCACGCGATTTTCGTCGGCCTCGTCGGCGTCGACGCCAGGCGCGCTGTAGTCAAGACCAAACCAATCACATTCAAGAAGGAACATCCATGTCGACCACGCTCGAAACCGGCCATCGCATCAACCTCGAAAAGACGGCGCCGGGCCTGAAGCGCGTTCGGATTGGCCTTGGCTGGAAGGTCAATGCAGCCGAAGGCCAGGCGTTCGACCTCGATTCATCCGTCTTCCTGTGCAAGAAGGACGCGGACGACCACCCGGTCATGATCAGCAACGCCCACTTCGTCTACTACAACCACACCACGTCGCCCGATGGTGCGGTGGTGCACTCGGGCGACAACCGCACGGGTGACAAGGATGGCGACGACGAAGTCATCATTGTCGACCTGGCCAGGGTTGAAGCGGCCGTGGTGGAGATGCCGATCGTCGTCACGATCCACGACGCCGAAGTGCGCAAGCAGAACTTTGGCCGCGTCAGTGGCGCCTACGTGAAGGTCTACAACGATGACACCGGCGAGACGATCGCGCAATACGACTTGAACGAAGACTACTCGGACAAGACCGCGCTGCAGTTCGGGTCGCTGTACCGCAGGGATGGCGAATGGCGCTTCCAGGCCGTCGGCGCCGGCTTCAAGCTCAATCTCGCCACCTTCATCCGCAAGCTGGGCGGCACGGTCTGAGGCCGATCGCGCGCCCAGGTAGCCGATGACGCCCAGGCCATTTGATTTCGGCGAGGCGCCCGAGGCGCCTGCCGATCCGGTCAAGGGGGCGGCGGCGCCGCGCGCGCTGGATTTTGGCGACCCGCATGCGGAATCGGCGCCGATTGTCCGCGATAGCCCGCCCAAGCCGTTATCCTTCGACGACTTGCCCGCCGTGCCAGCGCTGTCAAACGCGACAGTGAAGACGGCGCCCAGGGCGTTGTTCGACAGCGAAGATCACCCGGCGGTGCGCGACGCGCTGGCGCTGGCCAGGGCTGATTATCCGGTACTGTACGGCCACGCCGAGCAACGCATGGCCGCGTTATTTCGCCGCATCCTGCCGGTCAAACTGGCGCTGGTGACGGACTGGGGCGAAGGGGCATTGATGGAGCAGGCCTCGTTGCTGCGGCCCATTACCGAGCTGGTGCTGACGTTTACGCAGATGGCCGTGCCGGCGCAGCTCGAGGCGGCGCTTGAGAGCACCCGCGCGCCGGCGGGCATGTTCGGCAAGCTGTTTCGCCGCGCAACCTCGCCCGTGGAATTCAAGCCGGCGCTGACGACAGCGCGCGCGCAGCTGGTGCAGCTGATGGCCGACAGCGACGTCGCCACCCGCAACCTGGCAGCATCGGCGCACACCCTGAGCCTGCATGCGGCCGTGCTGGCGGTGGTCTCGACCCTGGCCGGCGACTCGCCGGATGTCGCCTTGCTCGACGCGCTCGTGCAGCGCCGCACGCTGCTCCAGCAGGCCGTGCGCCAGGCCGAGCTGTCGATCCTGCAGATGGGGCAAGTCCGGCAGCAAGCTGCCGAACTCATTGGTCAAGTGTCGTCATTCCTGACGGTGACCTTGCCTGCGATCGAGATGGCGCAGGCGCAGGGCAAACCCTAGGACCGGCTCAGCGTTTCTTCTGCGCCGCAATCCAGCGATCTAACGCTGCTTCCAGCACGTCGAGCGGCACCGCGCCGTGCGACAACACCTCGTTGTGGAAGGCGCGCAGGTCGAAGTCCTTGCCCAGCGTCTTTTCGGCACGGGCGCGCAGCTCGCGCAGCTTGAGTTCGCCGATCTTGTAGCTCAGCGCCTGGCCTGGCACCGCGATATAGCGCTCGACTTCCTGGACCGCCGTCACTTCATTTTGTGGCACGTTGTCCATGAAGTAGGCGATCGCCTGCTCGCGCGTCCAGCCTTTCTCGTGGATGCCGGTATCGACCACCAGGCGCACGCCGCGCCAGATCTCGGCCGTCAAGCGACCGACCCACTGCCACGGATCGTCGTACATGCCGATTTCCTGGCCCAGCATTTCACTGTACAGGCCCCAGCCTTCCGAGAACGCGGTGCTGCCGCCGAAGCGGCGAAACGCCGGCAGGCCGGTCGTTTCCTGCGCCAGGCTGCGCTCGAAGTGGTGGCCTGGAATCGCTTCGTGCAGGAAGAACGCATTGGTCGTGAAGCGCGTGCGCGTCTCGGGCTTGTAGGCGTTGTAGTAGAAGATGCCGGGCCGCTTGCCGTCGACCGAGCCGCGCTGATATGACGCCGGCGCCGCGCTCACTTCGCGGAACGCTTCGACCGGGCGGATCTCGAACGGCGCCTTCGGCACGTTGGCGAACAGTTGGCCCACCTTGGCCTCGACTTGCGGCCGCACGCCTTCATACGCCGCCTGGATTTCGTCGCGCGACTTGAAGCGCAGCTCGGGTGCGTTGTTGAGGTGATCGAAGAATTGCTTGAGCGTGCCCTTGAAGCCGACGCGCACCTTGGCTTCTTCGAACTGGGCGCGGATGCGGGCAACTTCACTCAGGCCGATGTCGTGGATCTGGCTTGGTGTCAGGTCGGTCGTGGTCGACCGGCGCGCGAGGAAGGCGTACCACTCCTTGCCCCCGGGCAGGGCACCGATACCCGCCGTGTCGCGGCCGGCCGGCAGATAGGTGTCGCGCATGAAGGCGAGCAGCTTGCGGTTGGCCGGCGCGAGCTGTTCGCGCACGAGTTTGCCGTAGGCGTCGGTCAGGCGCGCCTTGTCGGCGGCGCTGAACGAGGCCGGAAACTTCCTGGTCGGGCCCATATAGGTGCTGGTCGCCAGATCATCGCTGCCGACATTCTCGAGCTGCGGCAAGACGCGGTCGATCAGCGCCTTCGGCATCACGACGCCCTGTTTGATACCGAGGCGCATGTCGGCAATCACGTTGTCGACGGCCGGGGCATAGCCGGCGGCGCGCGCCAGCCAGTTATCGTAATCCTGGACGGTCTGGAACGGCTGCGTCGAGGCGCCGGAACCCAGTTGCGCCATCAGCAAATGCAGGCCCGAGAACTGGTCCACCGGCACCAGGTCGGACGGGAAGCGCAAGCCGTCGAGCACCTGCTGCAAGCGATAGCGCAGCAGGTCATAGCTGATGCGGTCTTCGGATGGCAGCGGGGCCGGATCGAACTTGTCGCTGGCGGCGAGATATTTCTCGGACAGCGCGCGGCTCTGCTTGCGATCCTCGGCCGACGAGACGGGGCCGAAGCGGTCGTTGTAGCGCTGGTCGCCGTTGAAGGTCGCGGCGATCGGATTTTCGCGCAGGTAGTCTTCCCAGTAGTCGGCGTACAGCTGGTTCATTTTTTCCGGCGTGGCCGGCGTTTTGACCTGGGCAATGGCGGGGAGGGCGGCGCACAGCAGGGTGCACAGGAGCAAGGGAAGCGAACGGGTCATGTGGTTTCTTGGTGGTCGAGGCGATGCAAGAATAACATGGGGTTGCCGGGATATCCGGGGGCTGGCCTGACATGGAACTTGGGCTTGCAGGGGATAGTTTGCTAAGCTGACGGATTCGTTCTCCGCCAATGCTTCAGCCCACGTACACCGCTCGGCAATATCCCCCATGAAATCAACTCCCCAGCAAACCCTGCGTATCGTCCCTCCCGCCGCCGGTCCCGTATCACGCGCGCACAAGCAGTTCAATACGCTCATTAAAAAGCTGGAAGCGGCCCGCGCGCTGCTGGTGCAGTGGAACGACACGCTGCCTGTGTTGGTGGCGAAAATAAACCACGAGTATGTGCCGCTGGCAGAAGCCTATGAGGAACGTCTCAAGCAACTGGTCGTACTGCTCGACGAGGTGCACGGTGAAAAACAGCTGGGCAAGCGCGAGCGCCAGAAGCTGAGCAGATTTATTTCGGATACAGCGTTCCAGCTGATGTCCGGCGGTGATGACGATGCGCTCAAGTCTGTCTACAACCGCCATAGCGGCGCCGACTTCGATGCTGACGAAGCCAGGAGCAAGGACGAGATCAGGCAGATGATGGAGTCGATGCTGGGCGCCGAATTCAAGGGGGACATCGATGTGCGTTCGCCGGAAGCGATGCTCATGGCGTTTCAGGCGCAGCTCGAAGAGCAGGACGCCGCATCCGAACCGGATCAGCATCAGCATCGCGGCGCCCCCGCGTCGAAGCGCCCGGCAGACCTTGCGCGCGAGCGTCGCCAGGCTGCCGAGGCAGAGCGGATGCAGCAATCGCTGCGCGGGATCTTTCGCAAGCTGGCGAGCCAGTTGCATCCCGATCGCGAAACCGATGCCGTGGAACGCCAGCGCAAGACCGCGCTGATGCAGCGCGTAAACGTGGCCTATGCCGCCAATGACATGCTTGGTTTGCTGGAGCTGCAGCTCGAAGTCGAGCAGATCGACCAGGCCAGCCTGGCGACATTGAGCGATGAGCGCGTCAAGCAGTACAACAAGGTGCTGAAGGAGCAATTGAGCGAACTCGAGAGCGAGGTCGCCGGCTTCGTCGAAGTGGCAGCGATGGAAATCGATGCCGGTATGTTCGACGTGGTCACGCCGGTGTCGGTACTGCGCACGGTCGACGCCGACATCGCCGAGATGCACGTCAAGCTCATGGTGATCGATGACGATCTGCAGGTGCAGCGTGATGTGAGCATACTGAAGGTGTGGTTGAAGTCGATGCCGAACTAGGCTCACAACCCAAGAGGTTGTGACACGGAGAGTCCTGTTAGAATTTGGCGCAGCCTTCCATTCCCATTTTCAGGAGTACACAAATCTTAGGTTTTCTGGTCAGAACGGCGATCGCCAAGCCAAAGCTGGTGCTCGTCCTTGTCGTAGCGGCGTTGGCGGCGTTGGCCGGAACGATCACCTATACCGGTTATCTTGTCATCGGGGTAGTGGCCGAGTATCTCGGCACAGGGCGGGTTCTGGCCGGCCTGCTTCTTGGCGTGGTATTCGCCAGGTTCCCGTTGATACGCGAGCGCAGGCTGCGCCTTGTCGGTTTGCTCCCCAAACCAGTCCGTCGCCCACTCATGGTGAGCCTGGTCGCTTTGTGCCTGGTGCACTTTGTATGGCACGGCGACAATGTGCCCGCACTGTTTACAGGTTTCGTGACAGTGTTCCTGCTTGGTTTCCCATGGCTGCGCAGAACATTGTTCGATCGTGCACTGGCCTCGGTCTTCAAATTCGTCCCTGGCCGGCGCCCGCCCAAACCCGCCGACGACATGGTGATCGAAGGCGAATTCAAAGAGAAGAAAGAGTGAGCATTGATCGCTCTGCGCTGCAGTGCGCGCGGTGATATGCTGCGCCCTTACATTTCAAAGCCACTGCCATGACCAACAAAAAACAGCCTCCTGCCAATCAGTCAGCCGAGACGCCCACCGGGCGGGTGGTCAATCCCTTCCTGGACGCCGAGTTCTATAACCGGATGCGTGACTACACCGAGCGCGATGCCGCCTTTTCGAAAGAAGCCAAGGCAATCGGCGAGAGTGGCGCTGGCAAGCAAAGCACCGATATCCGCGAAGCGCCGTCACTGCAATTGCTGCGTGCCGTTGTCAAGAAAGGCCAGTCGCTGGACACCATGCTGGACCGCATGGCGCAGGGTATCGAACTGGGCCTGTGGGAGCCGTGGATGAGCGCCTTTGGGATCGAGATCCGCGGCGTCAACTACGCCAAGGCTGAACCACGCAACGCCCGCCTGGCGCTCGACATGAGCCTGGCGTGCAAGGTCAATTCGGTGTTCGTCAACGCAGGCGTCGTCAATTGGCGCAGCCTGGTGGCGCAGGATTGCGCGCAGATCCAGATCGACAAGCCGACGGAAAAAAACGGCGCCAAGGTCTACGCCATCTTTTTCCTGGACGCGCCCGGCAAGTAACGTGGTTGGTCGTACAATCGGTTCATCCGACCGTTTCCACGATTGCGACCATCCATGTATCGACGTCACTTTCTGGCCGCCTTGGCGGCATGCGCAGCGCCTGTCGCCACAGCTGCCCAATCGCCATGGCTGCTGCTCAAGCGCGGCGGCTACGTCATCCTGATGCGGCACGCCGCGACGGTGCCGGGCATTGGCGATCCGCCAGGTTTCAAACTCGCAGCGTGCTCCACTCAGCGCAATCTGTCGCAGGCCGGCCGCGACGATGCCGCCCGAATCGGTGCGGCATTTCGCAAGCACGCAGTGCCGGTTGGCCCGGTGCTGTCGAGCCGCTGGTGCCGCTGCCTGGATACCGCACGGCTGGCGTTCGGCCGGGTCGAACCCAATCCCATGATCGACTCGATGTTCGAGGACGACGACGCAGCGCGCGAGCGCAAGCTGGCACAGTTGCGCACGTATCTGGCCGCGTACAACGATCCTGGCAACCTGGTTCTGGTGACCCATGATGTGAATATCCGCGCGCTGGTCGGCAAGTACGTGGAGCAGGGCGATGTGGTCATTGCCTCGCGCAGCCGTGACGGCGCCTTGCGCATCGAGGCCGTCGTCCCGGTGGCGCAACTGGCGAGCTGACGGAAACGGGCGATCTTCCGCCCTGCGCTCACCCTACCAGGGCAACTCTGCCCCGTTGTACGACCTGAACGAGCCACTGTCGGCAGGCGTCAGCGCATCGATCACCTGCAGCATGTCAGTCACAGCGTCATGGGCCGGCCGGCCGATGATCTCGCCCTTGAACGGTTGCGACAGGCGCGAGTTGACGGTGCCCGGGTGCAGGGCAACCAGCACGCTGTTCTTCTGGGTACGCGCGACTTCGATGGCAGCCGTTTTTACCACCATGTTCAGGGCAGCCTTGGATGCGCGGTAGCTGTACCAGCCCCCCAGCCGGTTATCGCCAATGCTGCCGACCTTCGCCGACAGCAGGGCCATGATGGCCCGTTCGCTCGCCAGCAAGCGAACGAAATGGCGGATAACCAGTGCTGGGCCGAAGGTGTTCGCCTGAAAGATGGCCTGCATGTGCGAGTAGTTCAGATCGGCCAGGCGCTTCTCGGGCATCGATGCGCCATCGTGCAGCACGCCGGTCGCATTCACGATCAGGTGATAGCGTGGACCGGCAGCAAGGGCCTGTGCCGCTGCTGCGATGCTACTCTCGTCGGCAAAGTCGATCGCCGGGCTCGAGTGGCGATGCAGGCCCCGCACCGATGCACAGCGCGGCGAACGTTCGAGCAGGTCGACAAAGGCGGTGCCAATCGTCCCCGAAGCGCCGATGACCAGCGCATGGAATTGATCCGGCAGGCTGCTCATCGTCATGTTGCGCCCGGCTTACGCCGATTCCTGGCGCACAGGCAGTTTCCAGCCCGGCCGGATGAAATGGCAGGTGTACCCGTTTGGATTGCGTTCCAGGTAATCCTGATGTTCCGGCTCGGCTTCCCAGAAAGGCCCCGCCGCGGCGATTTCGGTGACTGCCTTGCCGGGCCAGAGGCCGGATGCGTCGACGTCGGCGATGGTCTGCTCGGCCATGCGCTTTTGCGCGTCGTCGAGATAATAAATAGCGGAGCGGTAGCTCATGCCCCGGTCATTGCCCTGACGGTTCTCGGTGGTCGGATCGTGGATCTGGAAGAAAAATTCAAGGATCTGGCGATAGCTGATCTGGGCCGGATCGAATACCAGCTCGAGCGCTTCCGCATGGGTGCCATGATTGCGATAGGTGGCGTTTGGCACGTCGCCGCCGGTGTAGCCGACGCGCGTGGACAGCACGCCGGGAATACGGCGCAGCAAATCTTCCATGCCCCAGAAGCAGCCCCCGGCCAGAATGGCGGTGTCAGTTTGCGATGTCATTGGTTTCCTTTGTTCGAATAAGTAATGGGCCGACAGTGCGTGACTACCGGCTGGTGGATTGTGGCAGATGCAGGCCGAGGGATCGTTCAGGACGATCTTCATGGCGCGCGCGTGAAAGCCCGCGCGCGCCGGCAAGTGCGCTCAGTATCAGCTGTGCGGTTTCCGCCGGCGCATCCCAGTGGGGGAAATGGCCACAGCGATCGAACCAGTGCAGTTGCGCATCCGGGAACAAGGCCAGCGCGCGCCTGGCCTGGCGCGGAAAGCAGACCCGGTCGCGTCGCCCCCAACCGATGACAAGCGGATGCGCGATACTGTTGCGCGGCGCCCCTTGCTGCTCCTCGCCGTACGCGAGCTGGGCCAGCAGTTCATCGAAGGCCGGCGAGGCCACATAGCTGCACAATTCATCGGTCACGATGTCCGGCGCCAGCTTGGTCGGCCGCGCGGAAAATTGTGCCAGCAACAAAGCGCGACCAAGCGGACTGGCGCAGACCGCCGGCAACACCGGGCGCAGTAGCCGCAGCAGCCGGATCGACAGATAGATCGAGCTGAAGAATGCGTGACGTTCCCATCCCTGCCAGAAACCGCCTGGATTGAGGGCGACCACGCCACCGACGCTTCCACCCCGCCGCGCCAGTTCCAGCACCAGCCGCGCCCCCATCGAGCTGCCGACGGCATCGATGCCGTCCAGACCATGGGCATGGAGAAAGGCCGCGGTCTCATCTGCCAGGGTGCGGATCGAGGTTTCGCCGGCCAGCTTCGGCGTCTGGCCAAAGCCGGGCAGGTCCACCGCAATGACTTCGCGCGTTGCCGCGAGATCGGCCAGAATGGGATGCCAGCTCTGCCAATGGCCGCCAAGACCGTGAATCAGGAGCAAGGGTTTTCCGGCGCCGCAACGAATGTGATGCATGATCGATCCTCTCATCGCACGGGCGTGCGGATTGTGCCAGCGTACCGCAGAGGGCAGAACGACTGCGTCCGTTAGGAATTCTTGCAGGGGATGATGTGGTGGGAAGGTGGGCGGAATCGAACCACCGAGACAAGGATTTTCAATCCCCTGCCGCGGCTAAAGAGCGCGAAAAGCAGCGGAAGGTAGCGTTGGGCTGCGACGCCGGCAGGCTCATTTTTTCTCGGGGTCGTGGCCCCAGTTCATCAGGGAATAGCGCCAATCGCTCGATGCCGGATCGCTCTTGGTAGGCCCCTGCGCCAGGTGTCGGTGGACGTAGCCCACCACCTTTCGCATGTGCGCGATGTCTGCAGCACTCAACTCCTGAACATGCCGGTGCAGCAGTTCGACGATGCGGCGTCCGGACTGGTGTCCGGTCGATTCGGCATTGCCGTGCTTCTGGCCGACACGCCTGGAATCGTCAGTGTCGAGCCACTTCTCCAGTTGCGTTGGCGTCATATTCACCGCTTGCTTGAATTCCGCGACCGTTTGGCGCCTGGCTGCGTCCTCATCGGCAGTGCCTGTTTGTTTTGACATGCGTACTCCAGTAAACATTAATTGGTATCGTCGTACAGCAATCGCAGCCAGATGCAACTGAATTGCGACCGGCCATTCCATTTTTAAAATATCACGAACTCTGTTTTTCCTGGCGCATTAGAAATCACTTGATGCCGGTGTCAACGTCATGCAGAAAGCAAAAACGCCACCCGAAGGTGGCGTTTTTGCTTGCACTACTTTCGCAGTGCCGAATTCTTGGTGGCCCGGGGAGGCATCGAACCACCGACACAAAGATTTTCAATCCTTTGCCTGGCCTTCAATGATAGAAATACGGGGCCAGCACCGCGACTTCAGTAATATTATCGACCGGCAATCCATTGCGCTCGGCGACCTGCCGGATTGCCTCGGGCGTTGGTGCATCGTAGATGCAGAACGTGTGGGTCTTATCGGTACTCACGTAGGAATGGACCCAGGTAACGCCTTGCTCGCTGTTGGTCTGGACAACTTTACTCAGGGCATCTGCGCCAGCGGCGTTGACGGGAATGTTGAGACCATCGGGGAAACTGCGTTCTACCATATAGCGCGGCATATCTGTCTCCTTGCTGTTATGAAGGACTAGCGATTACACCTTATGAGACTGCCCAGATAAAGTAGCGTAAAACCAAACGTAGGGCAATCGCTTTGCTGTGCAATGCCGTATGAGATGGTCGAACGTCTAGTAAACAAAAAAACGCCACCCGGTGGGGTGGCGTTTTACGTTACTGCAAAATTCTTGGTGGCCCGGGGCGGAATCGAACCACCGACACAAGGATTTTCAATCCTCTGCTCTACCAACTGAGCTACCAGGCCAAGAGCGCGCAATTATAGCAGCGTTTGCGGCAAGCAGACAATCCTGCCCGCTTCGCTCATCAACCCTTGATGCGTTGCGCGTGATCGCGCTCGAGCGCCAGGCGCAGGTCGCGCCGGCCTTTGGCTTCTTCGAAGCGGCGCACTTCGTCCGGTGTCGACGGCGCCAAAGGCGGAATCGAGGCCGGCTTCTTGTCGTCGCCCACCGCCACCATCGTGAAGAAGCAGCTGTTCACATGGCGCACGACCTTGCTGCGGATGTCCTCGGCAATCACCTTGATCCCGATTTCCATCGAGCTGCGGCCGGTGAAATTGACTGCCGCCAGGAAGGTCACCAGTTCGCCGACGTGGATCGGCTGGCGGAAGGTCACCTGGTCGACGCTCATCGTCACCACGTAGCGCCCGGCGTAGCGGCTGGCGCAGGCATAGGCTGCCTGGTCGAGCAGTTTCAGGATGGTGCCGCCGTGCACATTGCCGGAGAAATTGGCCGTGTCGGGCGTCATCAGCACCGTCATGCTGAGCTGGTGGGAAGGCAGGTTCATGGTCGTGGTCAATACAAGTCAATAGGCGAGCGCTGATGTTGCCTTAGAAACTGCCGCGCGGCAAGGTCGGCGGTAGCCACCCACCGAAAAGCGGGCCGTCAAAACGCGCATATCGAAATACAAATAAAATCGTGGGCATCACTATCCAAACCCGCTAGGCTCGGCAAATGAACAGCGAACTCCCATATCACGGTGGATCGGTGCAGTGGCACCTCGGTCCCGTCATCGATGCGTTGCGCACCTCGCGCGAATCGACCCACAATATCCGGCACCAGGGCCGCGTGCGCGAGCTGCCGTCGCGCGACGTGCTGCGCCAGATCGTCGATGGCGTCTCGGCCGCCTTGTTCCCCACGCATTACGGGCGCCCCGACCTGAACGAAGAGAGTATCGACTACTACGTCGCCGATACGCTCAACGTGGCGCTCGACCGCCTGGTCGAGCAGGTGCGGCGTGCGCTGCGTTTTTCGCCGGCGTCGGCCGCGGAATCGGCCGCCGGCGATGCGCAGCGTGAAGATGTCGTGCTGGCCGAGCGCGCCCGCACGATCACGCGTGAATTCGCGGCCAGCCTGCCGGCCGTGCGCGCGCTGCTGGTGTCGGATGTGCAGGCCGCGCTCGCGGGCGATCCGGCCGCAACCTCGGTGGCCGAGATCATGCTGTGCTATCCGGGCACCATCGCGATCCTTTACCACCGCATCGCGCACTGCCTGACCCGCCTGGGCGTGCCGTTCCTGGCGCGCGTGGTGGCCGATATCGGCCACTCGCTCACCGGCATCGACATCCACCCGGGTGCGCAGATCGGCGGCAGCTTCTTCATCGACCATGGCACCGGTGTCGTGATCGGCGAGACCGCGATCCTCGGCGAGCGCGTGCGCTTGTACCAGGCCGTCACCCTTGGCGCCAAGCGCTTCCCGACCGACGACAGCGGCGCCCTCGTCAAGGGCATCCCACGGCACCCGATCGTCGAGGACGACGTCGTCATCTACGCCGGCGCCACCATCCTGGGCCGGATCACCATCGGCGCCGGCTCGACCATCGGCGGTAATGTGTGGCTCACGCAGAGCGTCCCGCCGGGCAGCAATGTGTCGCAGGCGCAGATGCGCAATACGTAAGCGCAAACGCTAGATCGCATGCGCCGCGTGCAGGCTGTCCAGGATTGCAGGCTTGAGCAGCGATCCGGCCATCGCGCGGCGCTCGCGCGGCCACGGCGCAGCGACCGCAAATTCGGCGCGCGCCGGGCCGGGCACGCTGTCCATCAGGATCACGCGGTCGCTCAGGTACAGTGCCTCGTCGATATCGTGCGTTACCAGTAAAACAGTCAGCCCGCGCTGGCGGGCCGCCTGCGCCAGCAGGTCTTGCAGGCGCATGCGAGTGAAGGCGTCGACGGCCGAAAACGGCTCATCCAGCAGCAGCACGCGCGGTTCCAGAAACAGCCCGCGCGCGATCGCGGCGCGCTGGGCCTGGCCACCAGAGAGCTGCTTTGGCAGCGCCGCGCCGTAGCCCTGTAGACCCACTTCACCCAGCAGCGCATCGGCGCGGGCCAGGTCGGGCTGCGTGCCGGCGCCGAACACCACGTTCTGCGAGACGCTCAGCCACGGAAACAGGCGCGGCGCCTGGAATACCAGGCCGACGTCGGCATCTGGCCCCGCCAACGGGCGGCCATCGAGGCGCACCGCGCCGCGATAGGCGCGATCGAGCCCCGCCACAATCGACAGCAGCGTGCTTTTGCCGCAACCGCTCGCGCCCACCAGGCTGACGATTTCTCCCTGCGCCACGCCCAGGCGAAAGCCGCGCAGCACGGCGCGTGTTCCATGATTTTTTTCGTTGATGACGATCTCGAGGAATGCGCTCATCGTGCGTCTCTCGTCGCGTAGCTGTCGCGCCAGGCCAGCCAGCGTCGTTCAAGCGTTTGCATCGCGCTGTCGCTGATCTTGCCCAGCACCGCCAGCAGCACGATGGCAGCCAGCATGATGTCGGCGCGGCTCGATTCGCGGCCGTCCGTCAACAGGTAACCCAGGCCGCGGCTGGCGGCGATCAGTTCGGCCGCCACCATGAACATCCAGGCCAGGCTCAAGCCATTGCGCAGGCCCGTCAGGATCGACGGCAGGGCAGCCGGCAACAGCACCCGGCGCGCCAATGCGAATGGCGACAGGCGATACAGCAGCCCCACTTCGGTCAAGCCGCGATCGACGCCGCGAATGCCGGCAACCACGCCCATATACACCGGGAAGAAAGCGCCGATGGCGATCAGGATGATCTTTGGCGCCTCGTCGATACCGAACCAGAGCAGCAGCAACGGCACCCAGGCCAGCGACGGGATCGCGCGCAGCGCCTGGAAGGTCGGATCCAACATGGCTTCGGCGCGGCGATTGAGCGCCACCAGTGCGCCCAGCGGCAAGGCGAGCAGGGCGCCGGCGGTGAAGCCCGCCGCCACGCGCAATGTGCTGGCGCCGATGTGACCGGCCAGGCCGTTCTCGAGCAACCAGGACAGGGATTCGAGGACGGCGCTCGGCGGCGGCAGCAGGTTGGCCGGCACCAGGCCGGCGCGCACGCCGACCTCAAAGCCGATCAGCGCCAGTGCCGGCAGCAGCAGCCCGAGTGGCAGGCCAGGAAGCCGGCGTCTCGCCCGCAATGACGGCGGCGCCGCAGTGATGATGGCCTGGCGCTCCATGTCACACCTTGATCAGCTGACGCGCGAACCCGGTGTCGACCAGGCCCGGGATGGCCTTGTCCAGGTCCGTTCCCGGCCGCACCAGCGCTTCTTCGCGCAGGATCGGCGCGGCCAGTTGCAGCGCGCGCAGGTGTTCGGCGGTGGGCTGGGCGTTGCTGAAGTCCGAGCGCAGCTTCACTTGCAGCAGCGCGACCGGCAGCGGCACCTTCGCTTCGTTCGACAGGATCTTCGCCGCTTCGGACGGATTGGCGCGGGTCCAGGCGCGTGCCCGTTCATAGGCCTTGATCACGCGTGCGGTTTCATTCGCGCGGGTGGCGAGGAATTCTTCGCGCACGTTCAGGAAGCCGTAGGTGTTGAACGCCACGTTGCGGTACAGGAGCCGCGCGCCGCCTTCCAGTTCGGCCGCCGCCATGTGCGGGTCGAGTCCTGCCCAGGCATCGACGCGGCCCTGTTCCAGCGCGGCGCGGCCGTCCGCATGCTGCAGGCTCACGTGCTCGATATCGCTGCGCTTGAGGCCCACCGTGTGCAGCGCGCGCAGCAGGAACAGATATGGGTCGGTGCCCTTGGTGGCAGCGACCTTGCGGCCTTTGAGGTCGGCCAGCGTGCGGATCGGCGAATTCTTTGGCACCACGAGCGCCGTCCACTCCGGGCGCGAGAACAGGTAAGGCGCGCGGATCGGGTTGCCGTTGGCCCTGGCCAGCAGCGCCGCCAGGCCGGCCGACGAGCCGATGTCGATGCTGCTCGCGTTCAGGTATTCCAGCGCGCGATTGCTGCCGGCGCTGAACACCCATTTGATGCGGGTGCCGTCGCCCTTGAACTCTTCTTCCAGCCAGCCAAAGTGGCGCAGCACCAGGCTGGTGGGCGAGTAGTGGGCGTAGTCCAGGCGCAGCTCGTCGAGCGGCGCCGCGCGGGCAGGGAAAGTGGCGAGGGCGGCGCCGCTGGCGGCCAGTTGCAACAGGCTTCTTCGTTTCATGGTCTTCCTGGTAGATACGGCGTTGTCAGGCCGCCCGGACAGCGGGCAACGGGGATGCGATGTCGACCTGGCTGCCCGGATGGCCGGGCGCCAGGCGCGGGCCCTGGCTCAGGAGTTGTGCGCGCAGCGTGCCACCTGGAGGATCGGCGCGGTAGCGGCCGCGCCGCACGAGTTCGGGCACGATGTGCTCGACGACCGCGCCCATGTCTTCCAGCGGCAGCGCAAACGCGAGATTGAAGCCGTCGATGCCCGTCTCGTCGAGCCACGCTTCCAGCTGGTCGGCCACCTGGTGCGCGTCGCCCACGATGATCGGACCGCGCCCGCCCAGGCCAATGAACTCGGCGGCTTCACGCACAGTCCAGTCGCGGCGCGGGTCGGCGGCGCTGAGCGAGGCCAGCGCCGAGCGGCCGGCGTCGGTATCGATGTATTCGATGGTGTCGTCCAGATGGTGGCGCGAAAAATCCACGCCCGTCCAGCCGGACAGCAAGGTCAACGCCGCCTGCACGTCGACGTGCAGGCGGTACTCTTCAAGCCGTGCTTGCGCCGCTTGCTCGGTGGCGCCGGTGACGATCAGGGCCTGCGCGTACACCAGCAACGCATCGGGATCGCGCCCTTCGGCGGTGGCGGCGGCACGCACGGCGTCGACGCCCTGCTTGATCACCTGCTTGCTCGGGCCGCTGATGAAGGTCGCCTCGGCGTGTTTCGCCGCGAAGCGGGCGCCGCGCGGCGAGGCGCCGGCCTGGTACAGGAACGGCGTGCGCTGCGGCGACGGCTCGCTCAGGTGAAAACCCGGTACGTCGTAGTAGCGGCCGTGGTGGTTGATGGGGTGTACGCGATCCGGGTCGGTGTACACGCCGCGGTCCTTGTCGCGCACGACGGCATCGTCGTCCCAGCTACGCTCCCACAGTTTGTAGACGACGTCCATGTATTCGTCGGCCAGGTCATAGCGTTCGTCGTGGCCGAGTTGCCGGTCCAGGCCCAGGTTGCGTGCGGCGCTGTCGAGGTAACCGGTGACGATATTCCAGCCAATGCGCCCGCCGCTCAGGTGGTCGAGCGTCGAGATGCGCCGGGCGAACGTGTAGGGATGTTCGTAGGTGAGGGCGGCCGTCACGCCGATGCCCAGGCGCGTGGTGGCGTGCGCGATCAGCGGCACCAGCGCCAGCGGATCGTTCAGCGGCACCTGCACTGCGTGGCGCAGTGCGGCGTCCGGCCCCTTGCGGTACACGTCATACACGCCCAGCACGTCGGCCAGGAAGATGGCGTCGAAGCCGCCCCGTTCGAGCAGCTGCGCCAGTTCGATCCAGTAGCCGGGCGTCAGGTACCGCTCGCTGCTGCTGCGCGGATGCGTCCACAGGCCCGGCGACTGGTGGCTCGGGGTGTTCATCTGGAAGGCGTTGAAGCGGATCGGGCGCGCCATCATTGTGCTCCGAGGGCGAGCTGGTAGTCGGTCTTGGCGTAGTCGGCGAAATGCTGGTTGGTCACGGCGAGAAAGGCGCGCGACTTGTACGCTGCCGCCAGGTCGCGCGCGAACGGTTTGTCGCGGTCGGCCGTTTTTACCGCCACCAGATTGGCGTAGGCCGGCGAGATCTTCTCGGCGCGCAGTGCGTCGCGCAGTTTCAGGCCGGACGCCAGCGCGTAGTTGCCGTTCACGAAAGCGTAATCGGCGTCCTGCAGCGCGCGCGGCAGCTGCGCCGCTTCGAGCGGCAGCAGCCGGATGCCTTTCAGGTTGGCCGCCACGTCGCGCTCGGACGCGCGGATCGGGTCGAATCCCGGGCGCAGCTTGATCCAGCCCAGTTGGTCGAGCATGACGAGGGCGCGCGCCTGGTTGGTCGGGTCGTTCGGCAGCGCGACCGTCGTGCCTTGCCTGACCGCGTTCAGGCCTTTGTGGCGCTGGCTGTAGATCGCGATCGGCGCAGTCGGCACTTTTACCAGTTCGGTCAGCGCCAGTTTGTGCTGGGTCGCGAAGCGCGTCAGGTACGTGATGTGCTGGAACACGTTGGCGTCGAGCGCACCTTCGGCCAGCGCGAAGTTGGGCTGGATGTAGTCGTTGAACTCGACGATGCGCACCTTGTAGCCCTGTTTTTCCAGGATGGGTTTGATGCCCAGCCTGACCTGGTCGGCATACGGGCCGGCGCTGGTGCCGATGACGATCTCTTTCGGGTCTTTCGCTTGGGCGCCGGCGGTCAATGCCAGTGCCAGGGTGCTGATGAACAGGATACGGCGGGACAAACGCATGGTGGTTTCCTTTTTGTGAACGGGTCAGCGCTTGTCGAGACGGCGCGCGATGCGTCCGCCGCCAAACTGGATCAGCTGCACGATGGCGATCAGGATCGCGACGGTGACGACCATGACGTCGGTCTCGAAGCGGTAGTAGCCGTAGCGGATGGCGAGGTCGCCGATGCCGCCGCCGCCAACCACGCCGGCCACGGCGGAATACGACAGGAAGCTGATCGCCAACACAGTCAGCGCCAGCACCAGGCCGGATCGGGCCTCGAGCAGCAGCACGCGCGTGACGATCTGCAGGCGCGTGGCGCCCATCGCCTCGGCTGCCTCGATCACACCGCGCGGCACCTCGTGCAGCTGCTGCTCGACCAGGCGCGCAAAGTAGGGGATGGCAGCGAACGACAGCGGCACGGCTGCGGCCAGCGGCCCGATCGAGGTGCCGGCGACGATGCGCGTGAACGGCACCAGCGCCACCATCAGGATGATGAAGGGGAACGAGCGCACCGTATTCACCAGCCAGCCCAGCGCGCGGCCGGCGCGCTGGCCGCGCGTGGACTCGCCCGCGCTGCTCAGGAACAGCGCCACGCCAAGCGGCCCGCCCAGCAGCACCGCAGCCGTCAGACCGATGCCCAGCATGAGCAGGGTTTCACCAAGTGCGCGCCAGAGTTCGGGCGCCACCAGCAGCAGTTTTTCAAGCATGGAGTGCTCCCGGTGGCGCGTCGGCGCGCGCTTCGGCGCTGTAGAACAGCAGCTCGCGGCCGAGCGACGTCGTGCGCGGCACGCTGTGGTCGCCCAGGTCGAACAGTTCGGCAAGCCGCCCATCTTCGACCACGGCCGCGCGGTGGCACAGGCTGCCCAGCGCCTGCAGTTCGTGGCTGACGATGACGATTGTCACGCCCAGGCGCGCGTTGATGTCGCGCAGTGTGGCGAGCAGGCTGCGCGTGGTGTCCGGGTCGAGCGCCGACGTCGGCTCGTCGCACAGCAGCACCGCCGGATAGCTGGCCAGTGCGCGCGCGATCGCCACGCGCTGCTTCTGGCCGCCCGACAGGCGCGACGGATAGCTGCCGGCTTTATCCTGCAGCCCGACCAGGGCCAGGCATTCGTTCACGCGCGCCGTCAGGCGCGGCGCATTCATGGCGCCGTGGATGCGCAGCGGGAAGGCCACGTTCTCGAACACGGTGGCGTTGGCGAGCAGGTTGAAGTGCTGGTAGATCATGCCGATGCGCCGCCGCGCCTCGCGCAGGTCGCGCGGGTTCAGGCGAGTCAGTTCCTGGCCGGAGACGGTGACGGTGCCGGTATCTGGCCGCTCGAGCAGATTCATCATCCGCAGCAGGGTCGATTTACCGGCGCCGCTGCGGCCGACCAGGCCGAAAATTTCGCCTGGCAGGATGTCGAACGAGATGTCGCGCACGGCGTCGAACCGGCCACCTTCAGGCAGCGGGAAGGCTTTGCTGGCGTGGGCGAGCCGGATCAGCGGCGCGGGGGCGATGGTGGTGCTCATGTCAGGAATACGGGGTTGGGTCAGGCACGCGGCCACTGAGCGCGTAGCGCCCCAGGTCGCGCAGCTTGTAGTCGATCGGGTCGTGCAGCGTGTGTACGCGGGCGTTGCGCCAGAAGCGGTCGAAGCCGAAGCGCGCCGACGTGGCGCGCGCGCCGAGCAGCTCGAACATCGTGTTGCTGATCTCGATCGCGGCGCGGTGCGCCAGCACCTTGGCTTCGGCCACTGCCACTGCCACTTCGCCACGTTCGCGTGCGCTGAGCGCATCGCCCCGGCCCAGAGCCGCATCGAGCTGGCGGCCCGCTTCGTCGGCCAGCAGCACGGTCGGGCGGAGCGTCAGCCACAGCTGGCCGTAGCGGTGCTGGGTGAAGGGATCGTCGATGGCGTCGTCGACGCCGGCGGCGAACCACGGGCGCGCCTGCTCCAGTGTGTAGTCGCGCGCGGCCTCGAAGGCGCCTTGCGCGATACCCAGATACAGATTGGTCATGATCAGCTGCGCGACTTGCGAGCGCAGCGTGGACCGCGCTGTAGGCGCCTGGCCGGGCGCCTGCAGCACCAGGGCGTTGGGCAGGTGGACGCGATCGAAGTGGACATTGCCGCTGTCGGTCTGGCGCTGGCCGAACGCGTCCCAGTCGGCTTCCACGTGCACGCCTGCCTGGCTGGTGGGCAGCACGGCGATCAGGGCGGCGTTGGCCTGTTCGTCCCAGGCCGAGACGGTCAGCCAGTCGGAACCCACCGAGCCCGATGAAAAGCTCTTGACGCCATCGAGCGTGAAACCGGCGGGAGAGGCGACGGCGCGGGTGCGCTTGTCGAGCGGGTTCAGGGCGTTGCCCCAGAATTGGTTCTGGCGCACGGCGGCGGTGAGCAGGCTGCGTTGCTGCAGTTTGGTGCCATACAACTGGATGCCTGCCAGCTGCAGGTGGTGAAAGCCGAACAGGTGAGCCAGCGCGCTGTCGGCCTTGGCCAGCAGGCGTACCACGGCCATCACGGTGGCCCAGTCGGCGCCCTGGCCGCCAAACTCGGCCGGGATCGACAGCGTGAGCAGGCCCGACTCGCGCATCAGCGCGCGTTCGTGCGCCGGATGGCCGCCGGCACGGTCACGTTCGACAGCGGTGGCGGCCAGGCGCTCGGCCAGTGCGGTGGCTATGGCCAGGGGATCGGGCAAGTGCAGTTGCTGCAGGATGGAGGCCATGGAAGCGACGCCGGTTAAGTGGTAGAGCGTCATCTTGCATCCGTCGGTATGGCCGCGTGAACGAAGAAATCCAGCCGTCGATATGCGCAAAAAGATAAAACGAAGCGCGTATATCGATGGGTGAAAGCATTCGTTGGGATTGCCGTCGGCGCGTTCTAGTCTGTGTCGACCGTTGCCATTGCTGGCCTATGTCAGGAACACACCATGAGCGTTATTCTGTTGGGCGGAAGCCCGTCATCCCATTCGTCATCGAGCCGGCTGCTGCAGCACATCGGCGACAAGCTTGTCGTGCATGGCTGGCGCACGGCGCACCTCGAGGTGCGCGAGTTGCCCGGTGCGGCGCTGCTCGGCATGGACGCGACCGATCCCGACCTGGCGCGCGCGTTGGCGCTGGTGGCCAATGCCGATGCGCTGGTGGTGGCCACGCCGATCTACAAGGCGGCCTATACCGGCATGCTCAAGCTGTTTCTCGATCTGCTGCCGCAAGATGGCTTGCGCGGCAAGGCCGTGCTGCCGCTGGCAACCGGCGGCAGCCAGTCGCACATGCTGGCGCTCGACTACGCGCTGCGGCCCGTGCTGGCATCGATGGCGGCGCGCACGATCTTGCCGAGTATCTATGCGACGTCCGACCAGATCGCGTGGGACAGCGAACATGGCACGCGCCTGGCGCCATCCATCGCCGAGCGCGTCGCGCAGGGCGTGGATCAACTGAGCGCCGAACTGCAGGCGCGCTCGCGGTTCGCGCGTGCCGCCGCTGCATAAAACATCCAAGGAACCCCATGTCGACGCCGAATATTTTCTGGTTCATCCCTACCCATGGCGACAGCCGCTACCTTGGCACCAGCAAGGGTGCGCGCGCGGTCGATGCCGATTACCTGAAGCAGGTGGCGGTGGCCGCCGACACGCTCGGCTACGACGGCGTGCTGCTGCCGACCGGCCGCTCGTGCGAAGACGCATGGATCGTGGCCTCGTCGCTGATCCATGCCACGACCAGATTGAAATTTCTGGTGGCGATCCGGCCGGGCTTGTCGACTCCGGGACTCGCAGTGCGCATGGCCTCGACCTTCGACCGGCTATCGGGCGGGCGGCTGCTGGTCAATGTCGTCACTGGCGGCGACCAGGGCGAACTTGAAGCCGACGGCTTGTACGCCGATCACAGCAAACGCTACGAGATCTCGGATGAATTCTTCCGCGTCTGGCGCGCCAGCATGGCGGGCGAGGGTGGCGCGGCGGGGTTTGACTTCGAGGGCAAGCATATCCAGGTCAAGGGTGCCAAGACCTTGTATCCACCGGTGCAGAAACCGTATCCGCCACTGTACTTCGGTGGTTCTTCCGAGCCGGCGCACGAGCTGGCGGCCGAACAGATGGATGTGTACCTGACCTGGGGCGAGCCACCGGCAGCAGTGGCCGAGAAGCTGGCCGACATCCGCGCGCGCGCCGCGAAGCATGGGCGCACCCTGAAGTTCGGGATCCGCCTGCATGTGATCGTACGCGAGACGAATGACGAAGCCTGGCGCGCGGCAGAGGCGCTGATCAGCCATCTCGACGACGAGACCATTGCCAAGGCGCAGGCGGCGTTCGCGAAGATGGATTCGGTCGGCCAGCGCCGGATGGCGGCGCTACATGGGGGGCGGCGCGACGCGCTGGAGGTCTCGCCCAATCTGTGGGCCGGTGTGGGCCTGGTGCGCGGCGGGGCGGGTACGGCGTTGGTGGGCGACCCCGAGACAGTGGCGGCGCGCCTGCGCGAATATGCCGACCTGGGGATCGAGACGTTCATCCTGTCGGGTTATCCGCACCTGGAAGAATCGTACCGCTTCGCCGAACTGGTGTTCCCGCTGCTGGGCAAGGGAAAGGCGGCCGGCGAGCAGTCGATTACCGGGCCGTTCGGCGAGATGATGGCCAGCGATATCCTGCCAAAGAAGGCGGCCTGACACACGCGTTGTCGTCATCGCGGCCTTTGCTATCATGGCGCGATGACTATCTTGCTGGTACCCGGCTATATGGCCGATGAGACGTTGTGGGCCGATTTGCGCGAGCCGCTCGCCCCGTTTGGCCCACTATTGCATGCCGATTTGCGCCACGATGCGTCGCTGGCCGATATGGCGGCGAGCGCGTTGCGCGATGCACCGCCGTCGTTCATCCTGATCGGCTTTTCGATGGGCGGCTACGTCGCGCGCGAGATCGTGCGCCTGGCGCCCGAGCGGGTGGAGGCGCTGGTGCTGATCGCCACCTCGACCCGGCCCGATACCGAGGCAATCAAGCAGGGCAAGCGCGCGGTGGCGCGCTCGGCGCCGTCCGTATCGTTTGCGGGGCTTAGCCGCACGGCAATCGCGAGCTCACTGCATCCGGCGCGTGCCGCCGATGAAGCGTTGATCGAGCGCGTGCGCCAGATGGGGGTGCGCCTGGGGCCCGGGGCATTTCGCAATCAGTCGATGGTCGAGCGGCCCGGCGACCTGCATCTGCTGGACGCCATTCGCTGCCCAACGCTCATCGTCGCGGCCGGACACGATCGCTTGCGCAGCATGGAAGAGTCTCAGGAGCTGCATGCGGGGATCGCCGGGTCGGCATTTGCCGTCATCGAAGACAGCGGCCATATGATTCCGATCGAGGCGCCGCAGGCGTTGTCGGATGTGCTGGCGCCATGGCTGGCGCGCGTGGCGGGTGCGCGCGCCGACTGACGCATTACGCCGTTGCCGGCGCCAGCTTCTCGCACCAGCCGTGCAGGCCGCGGATCGCGTCTTCCTTGTGCTTGGCCTCGATCTCGATCCATGGCGCTTGCAGGTAGGCTGACGGCATCACCGAAATCAGGTCGGCGTGCTGGCGGTCGTTGAAGCCTTCGCGCCCGTTCGAGATGTGCACCAGCTGGTGCGCAGGATCGGCCCAGGTGGCGCGCGCCTTGAGGAAGGTAGCGGCTACGCTCGGGTGTTCGTAGCTGTCGAGTTTTTCGTGGACGATGTGGTGGTGGGCGTCGAACACCATCGGCACGCCGGCGCGCACGCACACGGCGTGGATCTCGTCGGCGCTGTAGGCGTATTCGTCGTTTTCCAGGCCGATGCGGCTGCGGATCGCTTCGGGCAGTGCGGCGATGCGCGCCACCAGCTTGTCTTCGCGGTCGGATTTGCCACCGTGGATTTCGAGCAGCGCCCAGGGCGAGCGTGGCTGGTCAAGCAAGTCCATGATGTCGGCGTGCATCTGCAGGATCTTGACGCTGTTGGCGACGACGCTGTCCGAGTCAGAACTGAGCACGACGAACTGGTCGGGGTGCATCACGAGCCGGATGCCGCGCTCAGTGGCACGCCGGCCCGAGCGGCCCAGCGTTTGCTTGAACTTTTCCAGGATCGCCAGGCCGAATGGCTCGTCGGCGAACGGGAAGATCGACGATGGCATACGGTACAGCTTGATGCCTTCGGCCTCACAGTAGCGCAGTGCATTGTCCAGCGTCTGGATATTGTCGCGGTAGATGTCTTCCAGCATGCGTTGCTGGCCTTCTTCGGATTGTTCGAGCAGGCGCTTGCGCGTGAGCGCGCGGTAACGCACGTCCTTCGAGACGGTAATACAGACGAGGCCGAGGTTTGGTTGCGTGGCGATCAGGGTCATGGCGGTTGGGGCGTGCGTGGACGGCATGGCACGACCCGGTGAGTAGGTGGATGGTGCTGGAAAGTCTATCCGAAGCGGCTTTGACGAAGAGCACGCGTGCGTTCGGAACCAGGGACGAAAGCGGTGCACGCCTGGTCTGCCGCCGATCGGGCTGCCTGCCGTCCGCTGCTTAGCGTGGTGTAGCGAACACCTGGGTCCAGTAAATGATGCCGGCGTGCCGCTCGGCGGTGACGCCGTAGCCCGCGCCCATCTCGGTGAAGTCGGCGTTCATGATGTTGGCGCAGTGGCCCGGGCTGTCGAGCCAGCTGGCCACCGCGTCCTGCGGCGAGCGTTGGCCGAACGCGATGTTCTCGCCCACCCGGCGCCACAGGTAACCGGCGCGCGTGGCACGCTCGGGTGCGCCGCTGCCGTCCTTCGCGCGGTGATTGAAGTAGCGGCGGGTGGCCATGTCGCGGCTGTGGGCCAGCGCGGCCTCGCCCAGCGCCGCATTCCATTGCAAGGGCGGCGCCGGGGGAAACCGGCGCTCGCCGCACACCCGCGCGCTGGCACGTGCAAGATTGACAGCGTCGAGGATGATGTGGCCAGCGTCGCGCCAGTCCGGATATGTTGTCGATGGCAGTGGCGGCGCCGGCCGGGCCAGCACAACGGTCCAGGTCAGCCCTTCGCGGTAACTGCCCACCGCCGTGAATTGTTCGCTGAGCAGTACCTTGCAGTATTTCTGTTGCAGCACATTCATGGCGGACACGGCATCGTCGGGACCGGTGACGTAGACCGCCTGCGCGCTCTCGGCGGCGTAGCCTGCGCGTTCCAGGGCCGGTTCGATGAAGGTGCCGGCGCCGATGCGCACCCGGGCCAGGGCCGGTTGGGCGACCAGATGCGTTGCGGGCCCGACCGGAGCGCCGTCGCAGGCAACCGGGTTGGCGCGGAAGGCGTTGATCAGTGGGGCGAGCAGATCGCTGCCGGCGGCGGGCGGCGGCTGGGCTTGCGAGAGCGGCGTCAGCAGGCTGCCTGCGACGATCGCGGCAACGGGCGTCCACGGTGATGGGGGCTGCGCAATGGCGCGGCGTGGGCAGGTCATCGATTCGGCGGTGCGTTGCTGACCCATAGCTTGCGCGGCCGGTTACTGCCCAGGCTGCGGCGAGCGAGTGTGTGGGGTGCGCACGAGTTTCGAGACGTCCAGTCCCTGGGCCGTCAGGCGTGCCAGCAATGCATCGTATTCGGCAGGCGCGACTTGCGGGGTACGCGACAGGATCCACAGATATTCACGCTTCGGTTCGCTGACGGCGGATAACTGGTACTTGTCGTCCAGATCGATCACCCAGTAATCACCCCACACCATCGGGATAAAGGACAGGACCGCCGGTGCGAAGCGCACCTCGAGCTTGGGCGATGTGGCCGCGCCCGGCTGGCGTGCGATGCCTTCGGCGGTGTCGACCTTGCCATCCGCAGTGCGGCACCGGTTGATGACCTGGACCCGGCCGTCCTTGTCCAGGTTGTAGGTCGCGCTGGTGTCGCCCACGCATTTCTTTTGAAATTCATTCGGGAACTTGGCGATTTCATACCAGACGCCCATATAGCGCGGCACCGCGAGCGATTCGATCGGCTGCAACGGATTGACGGCATCTGCAGCCAGCGCCGGGCCGGCGCACAGACCAGACAGGGCCAGCACGGCGCACGCGGCATGGAACGATGGCTTGGCAAACATGGGAACCTCTTGTGTCAATCAGGGTTCCTAGGATAAATGACAATGCCTTGACAGTGTCGCATGGCTGGCCGTCACGCGCCGGCCGTTGCTCGCCGCTGGTTCAGACCTTGCGCACGAATTCCGTCTTCAGGCTCATGGCGCCGAAACCGTCGATCTTGCAGTCGATGTCGTGGTCGGCATCGACCAGGCGGATATTCTTGACCTTGGTGCCCTGCTTGATCACGCCGCCCGAGCCTTTTGGCTTGAGGTCCTTGATCACGGTGACAGTGTCGCCGTCCTGGAGGATATTGCCGGACGCATCCTTGTAGACGCGTGCGGTCTCGGCGGCGCCAGCGGCGCTCGAGATCGGCCACTCGTGCGCGCATTCCGGGCAGACGTATTGGCCGGCGCCGTCGTCGTAGGTGTAGGCCGATTGGCAGAGGGGGCAGGGCGGAAGGGTATGCATGAGGGCCTTGGAATGCAAAAACGCCACTCGGTGGTGGCGTTTTTGTTTGCAGCTGCATTTACAGCGAATTTGCTGCTGAATTAACTACTGAATTCTTGGTGGCCCGGGGCGGAATCGAACCACCGACACAAGGATTTTCAATCCTCTGCTCTACCAACTGAGCTACCAGGCCAAGAGAGGCACGATTATAGCCAGCGATTTTCAGTTGCGCAAGTCCCTGTGCGCGCCATTGCTAGCCGGCAGCCCCGCGGGCCCGTCCTCCAGCCCCGCCCCGGCACCGGCATATCGCTATAATGCCCCCATGACCACGCCCACGACCTCTACCATCCGGACCGACGTCTGCATCGTCGGCAATGGCGCCATCGCCAAGACGGCCGCCCTCGGCTTCGCCCAGGCGGGGCACAGTGTGACGTTGCTGGCGCCGCCGGCCCGGCAGTCGCCCGATGCGTCGGGTGCGAGCGGTGCGCCGACCGCTTCGGCAGCCGAGCGGCCGTGGGACGTGCGCGTGTATGCGCTCAACCACACGGCCCACGATCTGCTGGCGTCGTTGAAAGTCTGGGGCGCCCTCGACCTTGCACGCGTTGCGGCCGTCGATGCGATGGACGTGCATGGCGACGGCGCCGGTGGCGGCAACCTGGGCTTCGATGCCTTCGGCGCCCGCGTCGGCACGCTGGCATGGATCGTCGAAGACCAGAACCTGAACGGGGCGCTCGATGCGGCGCTCAAGTTCGCGCACAACGTGCAGCGCGTCGAAGGCCGCGCCTGTGAACTGACCTGCAGCGACAGCGGCGCGGCCGTGCGCCTGGAAGACGGTCGCCGCGTCGAGTGCGCGCTGCTGGTCGGCGCCGACGGGCGCGAATCGTGGGTGCGCGGCCAGTGCGATATCGGCGTCGACTACCGCATGTACCACCAGAGCGCCATCGTCACCAACTTCGCCTGCGACAAGCCGCACCACGGTGTGGCGCACCAGTGGTTCACCTGCGAGGATGGCATCGTCGCGCTGCTGCCGCTGCCGGGCAACCGCGTCTCGCTGGTGTGGTCGGCGCCGGAAACGCTGGCCGCCACGCTGATGGAAGAGTCGCTCGGCGAGCTGGCGATCCGGCTGGGCGAATACGCCGACGAGAAACTGGGTACGCTGCGCCCGTTGCAGCCCGAAGCCGTGGCCGCGGTCCCGCTGGCGCTGGTCAAGCCGCACGCGATGGTGGCGCCGCACGTGGCGCTGGTGGGCGATGCGGCGCATGCCGTGCACCCGCTGGCCGGCCACGGCATGAACCTGGGTTTCAGCGACATCGTCGACCTGCTTGCCACGATTCGTGACCGCGAAGAGCGACGCGCCATCGGCGACGAGCGGGTACTGGCGCGCTATGCCCGCAAACGCAAGGAAGAGGTGCTGCTGATGCAATTGGCCACCGACGGACTCGAACGCCTGTTCGGCGCGAACCTGGAACCACTGCGCGTGGCCCGGAATCTCGGCCTGAACCTGCTCGATAAAATGCCGGCACTGAAGCGGCGCCTGATGGCCCATGCCATGGGCAAGTCATCAATCTGAGGAAAACGAAGCATGATTAAAATGAAGATCGCCGTCCTGCTGGCGACCGGCCTGCTCGCATCGTGCGTCGATGCGCAGACCAACGTCGAGGCCACCATCAAGAAGGCGCTCGAGCCGCGCCTGAGCGGCGCGAAGATCGAGTCGGTGAAAGAAACGCCGTATTCGGGCCTGTACGAAGTGCGGGTCGCGGGCGACATCCTGTACACCGACAAGAAGGGCGAGTACCTCGTCATCGGCCAGGTGTACGACGTGAAAAGCTCGCGCAACCTGACGCGCGAACGCATCGATGAAGTCAACAAGATCAAGTTCTCCGACTTGCCGCTCGAGATGGCGCTCAAGCAGGTCAAGGGCAACGGCAAGCGCGTGATAGCGGTGTTCGAAGATCCGAACTGCGGCTACTGCAAGCGCCTGCGCCAGACCACGCTCAAGGAGATCGACAACGTCACCATCTACACCTTCATGTACAACATCCTGTCCGAGGATTCGTTCGTCAAATCGAAGAACGTCTGGTGCGCGCCCGACCGCAACAAGGCCTGGGACGACTGGATGATCGCCGGTAAAGTGCCGCCGGCCGCGCCGGCCGCGTGCGAAACGCCGAACGACAAGGTGGTTGCACTGGGCCAGAAGATGCGCATCACCGGCACGCCGGCGATCTTCTTCGCCGACGGCTCGCGCATTCCGGGCGCGATCGACCTGAAAGCCCTCGAGGGCAAGTTCGATTCGCTCGAAGGCAAGGCCGCGAAGTAAGCCGGCGTGACGCCGCTAAACGACTTGACGCTCACCGGCATCCTGCTTGCCGCAGGGCGCGGTCGGCGTTTCGATCCGGCCGGCGGACGCAACAAGCTGCTCCAGCGGCTGCCGGATGGCGACCTGGTCGTCGTGGCCAGCGCGCGCAAGCTGCTCTCAAGCGTGCCGCGCGTGGTGGCGGTGGTCCCGCCTGATGATGGCGGCGTGGCCGATGCGCTGCGCGCGCTTGGCTGCGACGTCACCGTCTGTCCGGATGCCGATAGCGGCATGGGCCTGTCGCTGGCGCATGCGATCGGGTATTCGCTGCAACACACGCCGGCCGTCGGTGGCTGGCTCGTGGCGCTGGGCGACATGCCGTTTGTTGCCACGTCCACGCTGGACGCGCTGGCCCGCGCCGTTCTGGAAGGCGCCGACATCGCGGCGCCGGTGTTCGAGGGCCGTCGTGGCAATCCGGTGGCGTTCGGCGCCCGGCACCGCGCCGCCTTGCTGGCGCTGGATGGCGATCAGGGCGCGCGGCGCCTGCTGGGCACGCACACGGTGACGGCGATTGCCGTCTTGGATCCGGGCATCCTGCGCGATATCGATACACGCCAGGACCTGCCGGCGTGATCCTGCACATCGCCTGTATCTACGGGCGTACTTTGGCTTACACTAGCGGTCATTCGGCGCGTCCCGAGAGACTATTCCAAGATCATGAAAAAGCCATCGCAGAAAAAGCAGAGCGCAATCCAGTACACCATCGTTCCCAGCGACCTGGCCGGTCACCTGTTCAGCGTCACGCTGACGGTCGCCAACCCCGATCCTGACGGGCAGACGTTCGCGCTGCCGGCCTGGATCCCGGGCAGCTACATGATCCGCGAGTTCGCGCGCAATATCGTGCGCATCCGTGCCGAGAGCGCGGGGAGCGCCGTGGCGCTGACAAAGCTCGACAAGCACACCTGGCGCGCGGCGCCCGGCGCCGGCTCGCTGGTGCTGCACTACGAGGTATATGCCTGGGACCTGTCGGTGCGCGCCGCCCATCTGGATCAGACCCACGGCTTCTTCAACGGCACCAGCGTGTTCCTGCGCGTGGTGGGGCAGGAAGCGACGGCGCACAGCGTCGACATTCAACGCCCCGGCAATGCCGCTGCCAAGACGTGGCGCGTGGCGACGTCGATGAAAGAGGTAGGCGCCAAGCGCTACGGCTTCGGCACGTATGGCGCGGCCAACTACGATGAGCTGATCGATCATCCGGTCGAGATGGGCGACTTTCAACTGGCCACCTTCGAGGCGCACGGGATCCCGCACGACATCGTGATCACGGGCCGCGTGCCGAATCTCGACATGGCCCGCCTGCAGGCCGACCTGAAAGCCATCTGCGAAACGCAGATCGCGTTCTTCGAGCCGCTCACCAGGCGCGCGCCGCTCGAGCGCTATGTGTTCATGACGATGGCCGTGGGCGACGGCTACGGCGGCCTGGAACACCGCGCCTCGACCGCCCTGATCTGCGCGCGCGCCGACCTGCCATCCACGGCGAACCAGAAAAGCGGCGAGCCGGGCGACGGCTACCTGCAGTTCCTGGGTCTGTGCAGCCACGAGTACTTCCATACCTGGAACGTCAAGCGCATCAAGCCGGCCGTGTTCGCGCCGTACGACCTGCAGGTCGAGAACTACACGCCGCTCCTGTGGCTGTTCGAGGGTTTCACCAGCTACTACGATGACCTGATGCTGGTGCGTGCCGGGATCATCGGCGAGACCACTTATTTCAAGCTGCAGGCCAAGACGGTGGGCGGCGTGTTGCGCGGCAGCGGCCGCACCAAGCAGAGCGTGGCCGATTCGAGCTTCGACGCCTGGAGCAAGTACTACCGCCAGGACGAGAATTCGCCCAACGCGATCATCAGCTACTACACCAAGGGTTCGCTGATCGCGCTGGCGTTCGACCTGACGATCCGCGCGAAGACGGGCGGGGCGAAGTCGCTCGACGACGTGATGCTGGCGCTGTGGGACCGTTACGGCCGCGATTTCTATCCGAGCGTCGGGCGCGGCGTGACCGAGCAAGAGGTCGAAGCGCTGTTCGATGAGGTCAGCGGCCTGAAACTCAAACCCCTGTTCGACCGTTACGTGCGCGGCGTCGAGGACCTGCCGCTGGCCAAGCTGTACGCGCCGTTCGGCGTCAAGCTGGTCGACGAGCGCAAGGGGAGCAAGGTCTCGCTCGACATCGGCATCGGGCGCGACCCGCTTGGCGCCAAGCTCACGCAAGTGCATGAAGGCGGCGCCGCGCACCTGGCCGGGTTGTCGGCGCTCGACGTGGTAATCGCGATCGACGGGCTGCGCGTGAATGGCAATCCGTCGAATGTCGACGCGCTGCTGGCGCGCTACCGCGTCGGCGACCGTGTGCCGGTGCATGCGTTCCGGCGCGATGAATTGATGGCGTTCGATGTCACGTTGCAGGGCGACCGGGTGCCGGGGATTACCTTGTCGCAGGCGGTGGCGGGGCGCAAGTCAGCGTTGCTCAAGCGGCCGAGCGCCGTTTGATGTGCTTTATGGGCAGGCAGATGTTCATGCGACGCGTTCAGTCAACCTGCCGGGGCGTGCCACTTCATGCGGAAACCCATCTTCTGCATTGCACTGCAACATGCTATCTTTGCGAATCGACCATCACATTCGCAAGAGCCCATGCCGACCCTGACCCGCATCGCCGCCGCCGCACTCCTCGTATTGTCCGCAACCTCCGCCCTGGCGCAGCAGTCCGCGCCGCTCAAGAACGACGTCGTTACGCGCGTGGACGCCATGTATCCGTGGCTCGACACGATCTATAAAGACCTGCACGCGCATCCCGAGATCGCCTTCCAGGAAGTGCGCACGGCCAGCAAGCTGGCGGCCGAGATGCGTAAACTGGGCTTCACCGTGACCGAGAAGGTCGGCAAGACCGGCATCGTCGCGGTGCTCAAGAACGGCGCCGGTCCGACTGTCCTGGTGCGTACCGATATGGACGGCTTGCCGATGGAAGAAAAGACCGGCCTGCCGTACGCCAGCCGCGCACGCGCCACCAGCGAAGGCCGCGACAGCTTCGTCACGCACAGCTGCGGCCACGACATCCACATGGCCAGCTGGCTCGGCACCGCGCGTACGCTGGTCGAGCTGAAGGCGCAGTGGAAGGGCACCCTCGTGTTCATCGGCCAGCCGGCCGAGGAAATCGTCGCTGGCGCCAAGGCGATGCTGGACGATGGCCTGTTCAAGCGCTTCCCGAAACCCGATTACGCGTTCGCGCTGCATTCGTGGCCGCTGGCGCATGGCACCATCGGCTACAACGACGGCCCGGTGTCGTCGAACTCGGACTGGCTCGAGATCACCTTCAAGGGCCGTGGCGGCCATGGTTCGGCGCCGGACAAGACGATCGATCCGATCGCGATTGCGGCGCGCTTCGTGGTCGATGTGCAGACGGTGGTGAGCCGCGAGAAGGATCCCAAGGAATTCGGCGTGGTCACGGTAGGCTCGATCCAGGGCGGCACGGTCGGCAATATCATCCCGGACAGCGTGCAGGTGCGTGGCACCATCCGCTCGTACAGCCCGCAGGTACGGGCCAAGTTGCTTGAAGGCGTACGCCGCGTGGCGGAAGGATCGGCGGCGATGGCCGGCGCACCGAAGCCCGACATGCAGATCGGCGGCGGTGGCCAGGCGATCGTCAACAGCACTGAGCTGGTGAACAAGACCGAAGTGGTGTTCAGGGAAGTGTTCGGGGCCGACAAGGCCAGGCGCATGCCGGCGATGACCGCCAGCGAAGATTTTTCGCTGTACGCGAACGAAGGCGTGCCGTCGATGTTCTTCTTCACCGGCGTATATGACCCGAAGGATGTCGCCGCTGCAGAAAAGGCGGACGGCAAGCCGATCGCGTTCAACCACTCGCCGTTCTACGCGCCGGTGCCGGAACCGTCGATCAAGACGGGCGCCCAGGCGATGACGCTGGCGGTGCTGAACGTGCTGGGAAAGTAAAGCAAGAAACGAAAGCTTCGTTGTCCCCGACAAGTCATTCCCGGCCTCGTCGGCCACCTTGGCGGGAATCTCATTTTGCCGGCATATCGAGACGCGAACGAACTTGGATTCCCGCCGTCGCGGGAATGACGTGCCTCGGTCAGCCCTTGAGGCAGTCGGCGCAGCGGCCGTACAACGTCAGCTCATGGCGCTCGACGCTGAAGCCCTTTGGGGCCATGTGGTCGATGTCGCCCGGACACGCGTGCACATCGAACACGCGCTGGCAGTTGGTGCACTGGAAGTGGTGATGGTGGTGTTCGGCCACGCTGGTGGCTTCGTAGCGGGCGCCGTCGCCTGGCAGCGTGACGACCTTGAGCGCGCCGTCGTCCACCAGCGACTTGAGGTTGCGGTAGACCGTGGCCATGCCGAGCTGGCTGACCGCCTGGCTGGCTTCGGTCAGGATTTCTTGTGGCGAAAGTGGGCGGCGCGCATGCTCGATGGCGTGCAGGATGGCTGATTTTTGGCGTGTATTGCGTTGCATGGCTGAAGAATACCTTAAAGCGCCGCCTTTCGACCAGAAGGGGCTTGAATGCTTAATGATAATGCCTTATCATTTCCACGTTAATGATAATGGCTTATCACTAGCGGTGCGTGCCGCGCAGTGACTTGCCGCCTGCCGTTCATCTCCACTTCAAGGATTTCACCATGTCGCAATTCACCAAGCGCAAGCCGCTTTCACTGGCGCTGATGCTGGCCTTCGGCGCGCCGCTGGCCGTTCACGCCCAGACGGCGACCAGCCGTACCGCGTCGGATCCGGACAGCGTGCCGACCGTGGTGGTGTCGGCCAGCGCCCTGGGCGTGGTGCACGATGACATGATCACGCCGGTGACCTCGCTCGGCGGCAGTGAGCTGGTGCGCGCCCGCGAATCGACGCTGGGCGAAACCCTGGCGCACCAGCCGGGCATCACGTCGAGCCACTTCGGCGCCGGCGCCAGCCGCCCGGTGATCCGCGGCATGGACGGCCCGCGCGTGAAAATCCTGTCGGATGGCGCCGAGATCCAGGATGCCTCGACCATCAGCCCCGATCACGCCGTTGCATTCGAACCTGTATTGGCCGAGCGCATCGAAGTGCTGCGCGGCCCGTCGGCGCTGGCCTATGGCGGCGGCGCGGTGGGCGGTGTCGTGAACATCATCGACCGCAAGGTGCCGACCGCGATGCCCGAGAATGGCCTGGAAGGCAGTGCCGAAGTGCGCGCCAATTCGGCCGCGCGCGAAAAGACGGGCGCCTTTGAATTCACTACCGCAGCGGGCAGCAACGTCGCGCTGCACGTGGAAGGCGTCAAGCGCGATGCCGGCGACTACCGCGTCGGCAAGGACTGGGAAGATGGCCGGCGCGTGCTGGGCAGCTACAAGGAAGGCGAGACCGGCACGGTCGGCCTGTCGTGGATCGGCCAGAACGGCTATCTCGGCGCGGCTTATACCAAAGAGCGCACCGAGTACGGCATCCCTGGCCACAACCACGACTTCGAAGGCTGCCATCCGCATGGCGACCACCTGCACTGCGGCAGCCACGAAGAAGAAGAGGGCCACGATCACGGCGAAGAAGATCACGACCATGAGCACGAGCACAGCGAAGTGCCAGTCGTGAAACTCGACAGCGAACGCTGGGACGTGTGCGGCGAGTACCGCAATCCGGTGGCCGGCATCGAGCGCGTGCGCATGCGCGCCTCGTTCACCGATTACGTGCACGACGAGCTGGAAGAGAACGTGGTCTCGACGTCGTTCCGCAACAAGGGCCATGACGCCCGCGTCGAAGCCGTGCACGCCCCGATCGCCGGCCTGCGCGGTGTGTTCGGCCTGCAGACCACGCGCCGCGATTTCTCGGCGCTGGGCGAAGAGGCGTATGTGCCGCCGACCCTCACCAAGAAGCACGCTGCGTTCCTGACCGAGGAATACAAGCTTGCCAACTGGCGCTTCGAGGCCGGCCTGCGCCACGAATGGCAAGACATCGAGGTCGACGCGCCGGGCCTGCGCGACACCGATGCGCGCGGTACGTCGGCATCGGTCGGCGCCGTGTGGAAACTCACGCCAGGCTATTCGCTGGGTACCTCGCTGTCGCGCAGCCATCGCCTGCCGACCGCCGAAGAACTGTATGCGGATGGCGCCCACCTGGCCACGGCTACCTACGAGATCGGCAACCAGGACCTGGAAAAGGAAACCTCGAACAATATCGATCTCACGCTGCGCAAGTTCGAGGGCGACACCACGTTCTCGGTGAGCGCGTTCCACAACAAGGTCGACAACTACATCTATGCGCGCACGCTGGACAACCATGAAGGGTTCCAGCTGGTGCAGTACACGCAGCGCGACGCGGTGTTTACGGGCCTGGAAGGCGAAGTGCGGCAGAAGCTGTCGTCCAACCTGAACGCGACCGTGTTCGGGGACTATGTGCGCGCCCGCTTTGATAACGGTGACGGCAGCCGCAACCTGCCGCGCATCCCGGCCAGCCGCATTGGCGTGAAGCTCGATGGCGACTGGAACCAGTGGCATGGCATGGTCGAGCTGTACCGCGTCGGCAAGCAGGACAAGGTGGCCGAGTACGAGACCGAAACGGGTGGCTACAATATGCTCAATATCGGCACCCACTACTCGACCCGCATCGGCGGCGTGCCGACCCAGTTCTATGCGCGCCTGAACAACCTCACCGACGAACTGGCGTTCAGCCACACGTCGTTCATCAAGAATGCGGCGCCGCTCACTGGCCGCAACGTGACGGCGGGGATCCGCGTCATTTTCTAAGCCTGTCCGCATCATCCGCACCGGCGCACGGCAGATCCTGCCCTGCGCCGGTGGTCATTTGGGGGCAAATCATCGTGTGCGTTGAAGCCTTAACGATAATGGGTTATCATTAGATTCTATCGTTGTTGGCACGTTGCGCGAATGAAGCGAAAGCGCATTTCACCCCCTCCCCCGGATTCCCATGAATGATTCTGTCAGGCGCATGCCGCTTGCACGAGGGCCAGATTCCACTGACGGGCCGTAACCTGACGGCCGGTCTGCGCGTGCTGTTCTGATGCCGATACCACCCACTGGCCCGGACATGCTTGACGCGCGCCCGGCCGGTTTAACTGAAAGGACCAGGGCGATGAAATCCCTGACCAAGAACGCCCTGATCAAATACGGCGATGTTGCCGGCATGACGGCATCGATCCTGTGCCTGATCCACTGCCTGGCGATGCCGCTCGTGATATTGGCGTTTCCGATGCTCGGGCTGGCGCATGTGCACGACACCTTCCACGACACGCTGATTGCGGCGATCACGCTGCCGGTGCTGCTGGCGCTGGTGCCCGGCTACCTGAAGCATCGCGACAAGACGACGCTCTTGGTCGGCATTGGCGGCCTGGCGCTGTTTTTGGCTGCCGTGTTCATCGTCAGCCCGGTGCTGGGCGAACACGCCGAGGCGGCCGTCGCCGTGGTCAGCGGTTTCATGCTGCTGTACGCACACCTGCGCAATCGCCGTCACTGCAAGCGTTGCAGCGCACGTGAGCACGGTGACGCCAGCCAGGTAGGCGCGGCGCCCTGCAACCAGCGCTGATCCGGCGCTTGGCCAGGGTTTTAATTTTCAGGCGAACAGGCGCGCCAGTTCCTGGCCCGGGTTTTCGGCGCGCATGAACGCTTCGCCCACCAGGAACGCGTGCACATTGGCCTCGCGCATGCGCTGCACATCCTGCGGTCCGAGGATGCCCGATTCGGTGATCACCAGGCGGTCCGGCGGAATGCCCGGCAGCAGGCCGAGCGTGGTGTCGAGCGTGACATCGAACGTGCGCAGGTTGCGGTTGTTGATGCCCACCAGGGGCGTGCGCAGTTTCAGCGCCGCCTCGAGTTCTTCACCGTCGTGCACTTCGACCAGCACGTCCATGCCCAGGTCCAGCGCGCATGCTTCCAGTTCGGCCATCAGGCCATGATCCAGCGCTGCCACGATCAACAGGATCGCATCGGCGCCCATCGCGCGCGCTTCATACACCTGGTACGGGTCGACCATGAAGTCCTTGCGCAGGATTGGTAGCTCGCAGGCGGCGCGCGCCTGGCGCAGATAATCGGCACAACCCTGAAAGAAATTCACGTCGGTCAGCACCGACAGGCACGCCGCGCCGTGCTCGGCGTAGCTTTGTGCGATCGCAGCCGGCTGGAAATCGGCGCGCAGCACGCCTTTCGATGGCGAGGCTTTTTTCACTTCGGCGATCACGCCGGCCCGGCCCGCGGCGATCTTCGCGCGCAAGCCGTGCTCGAAGCCGCGCAGGCTGCGGCGCGCGTCGCCATCGCTTTCGACTTCATTGCGCAGGCTGTACAGATCGCGGTGCTTGCGCGCGCTGGCCACTTCGTCGGCCTTCACGGCCAGGATCTTGTCGAGGATGTCGGACATGCAGATTCTTTCGATATTAGTTGGCCGCGCCAAGCTGGCGCGTGACCTGGACGAACTGTTCCAGCTTGGCGATCGCCGCGCCCGACGCAATCGCGGCGCGCGCTTGCTCCAGGCCGGCGCCGATCGAGTCGGCCACGCCTGCCGCATACAGCGCGGTGCCGGCGTTCAGTGCGACGATATCGTGCGCCGGTCCCGGCTCGCCGCGCAGCGCTTCGAGCACGCGCGTCTTGGATTCTTCGGCGTTGTCCACTTTCAGGTTGCGGCTCGAGACCATCTGCAGGCCAAAATCTTCGGGATGGATTTCGTATTCGCGGATCTGGCCGTCGATCAGTTCACCGACCACGGTGCCGGCGCCAAGCGAGACTTCATCCATATTGTCGCGGCCCCACACCACCACCGCGTGCTGTGCGCCGAGGCGCTGTAGCACGCGCACCTGGATGCCCACCAGGTCGGGGTGGAACACGCCCATCAGGATGTTCGGGGCGCCGGCCGGATTGGTCAGCGGGCCGAGGATGTTGAAGATGCTGCGCACACCGAGCTCGCGCCGCACCGGCGCCACGTGCTTCATCGCGGTGTGGTGGTTGGGGGCGAACATGAAGCCGATTCCGGTTTGCGCGATCGATTGCGCGATCTGCTCGGGCGTCAGGTCGATGTGCGCGCCGAAGGCTTCGATCAGGTCGGCGCTGCCGGATGACGACGACACGCTGCGCCCGCCGTGCTTGGCCACGCGCGCGCCGGCAGCGGCGGCGACGAACATCGCCGCGCTCGAGATATTGAAGGTGTTGGCGCCGTCGCCGCCGGTGCCGACGATGTCGAGCAGGCCCGTGGTGTCGGCCATCGGCACCTTGGTCGAGAACTCGCGCATCACTTGGGCGGCGGCGGTGATTTCGCCGATGGTTTCTTTTTTCACGCGCAGGCCGACGGTCAGGGCCGCGACCATCGTCGGCGACATCTCGCCCGACATGATCTGGCGGAACAGATGCAGCATCTCGTCGTGGAAGATCTCGCGGTGTTCAATACAGCGCAGCAGGGCTTCTTGTGGGGTGATCGGCATGGAGAGGTCCAGTATGGTTTCAGTATTCGCTATCGCTGGCACGTCGTTCCCGCGGAGGCGGGAACCCAAGTTTGCTGGCGTGCCTGCGGTGCTGATGATGTACGAGCTGCGGAACCGACTTGGATTCCCACCTTCGTGGGAATGACGGTTGCGTCTAATCAGCGCGTCAGGAAATTCTTCAGCAGCGCATGCCCATGTTCGGACAGGATCGACTCAGGGTGAAACTGCACACCCTCGATGTCGTATTCCTTGTGGCGCACGCCCATGATCTCGCCGTCGTCGGTCCATGCGGTCACTTCAAGGCAGGTCGGCAGCGACGAGCGCTCGATCGCCAGCGAGTGATAGCGGATCACGGTGAAGGGGCTCGGCAGATCCTTGAACACGCCTTGCCCGATGTGCGCGATGTTCGACGTCTTGCCGTGCATGACCTGCTTGGCCCGAATCACCTTGCCGCCAAACGCTTCGCCGATGGCCTGGTGACCGAGGCACACGCCCAGGATCGGTAGCTTGCCCGCGAATTCGCGCAGCACGGCCAGCGAAATGCCGGCATCCTTCGGGGCTTTCGGGCCCGGCGAGATGCAGATGCGGTCGGGCTGCATGGCCGCGATCTGCTCGAGCGTGATTTCGTCGTTGCGCACCGTGCGCACGTCTTCACCCAGTTCGCCGAAATACTGGACGATGTTGTAGGTGAACGAATCGTAGTTGTCGATCATGAGCAGCATGTCAGAACTCTCCATCCAGGCCATCTTGCACTTGCTCGGCCGCGCGCAGCACGGCGCGCGCCTTGTGTTCGGTTTCCTGCCATTCCATCTCGGGGATCGAGTCAGCCACGATGCCGGCGGCGGCCTGTACGTACAGGTTGCCGTCCTTGATCACGCCGGTGCGGATCGCAATGGCCACATCCATCTCGCCGCCGAAACTCAGGTAGCCGCAGGCGCCGCCATAGATGCCGCGCTTGACCGGCTCGAGCTCATCGATCACTTCCATCGCCCGCACCTTCGGCGCGCCGGTGAGCGTACCGGCCGGGAAGGTCGCGCGCAGCACGTCGAGGTTCGACATGCCATCTTTGAGCTTGCCCTCGACGTTCGAGACGATGTGCTGCACGTGCGAGTATTTTTCGATGACCATGCGGTCGGTGACCTTGACGCTGCCGATGTCGGCGATGCGGCCGATGTCGTTGCGCGCCAGGTCGATCAGCATCACATGTTCGGCCACTTCCTTCGGGTCAGCCAGCAGTTCGGCGGCCAGTTCGGCGTCGCGTTCCGGCGTGGCGCCGCGCCCGCGCGTGCCGGCGATCGGGCGCAGCGTGACCTTGCGGCCGCCTTCCGGCAGCGACTCGTTGCGCACCAGGATCTCGGGCGACGAGCCGACGATCTGCATGTCGCCGAAGTTGTAGTAGTACATATACGGCGACGGATTCAGCGAGCGCAGCGAGCGATACAGCGACAGCGGCGAATCGACATACGGCTTGCGGATACGCTGGCCGATCTGCACCTGCATCAGGTCACCGGCCATCACGTATTCGTGGGCCTTGGCGACCGCCTTCAGGTAATCGGCCTTGCTGAAGTCGCGCACCGATTCGGTCCGCACCGAAGCTGATGTGACGGGCGCGTCGACGCTCCGGCGCAGCATCATGCGCAGGTCTTTCAGGCGCTGGCGGCCGCGCGAATAGGCTTCGGGCTGGCCCGGATCGGCGTACACGATCAGGTACAACTTGCCCGACAGGTTGTCGATCACGGCCAGTTCTTCGGTCACCATCAGCTGGATGTCGGGCAGGCCCAGTTCATCGCGCGGCGCGGTATTGACCAGCTTGTGCTCGATGTGGCGCACCGTGTCGTAGCCGAAGTAGCCGGCCAGGCCGCCACAGAAGCGCGGCAGGCCAGGGCGCAGCGCAACCTTGAAACGCGCCTGATACTCCTCGATGAAGTCGAGCGGATTGCCTTCGTGCGACTCGATCACTTCGCCGTTCTTCACGATGTCGGTCAGGTTGCCGGTCGTGCGCAGCAGCGTGTGGGCGGGCAGGCCGATGAACGAGTAGCGCCCGAAGCGTTCGCCGCCGACCACCGATTCGAGCAGGAAGGTGTTCTTGCCGGCGTGGTGCGACTGGGCCAGCTTGAGGTACAGCGTGAGCGGCGTTTCGAGGTCGGCGAAGGCTTCCGCGATCAGTGGGATGCGGTTGTAGCCCTGGTTGGCCAGCGACTTGAATTCGAGTTCGGTCATGTTTTCTCCGGACCGCCACGGGGGAAGGGGGCGGTGGTGTGCTTCAAAAAACCTGCCGGTGGTGCAGCGCAATCGCAATCGCACGAACACCCGGCAGCAATCGGTACGGCTTAGTCAGCCCAGGATTGCCAGCGTCGCCAAAGCCAGGCCTCAAGGGCGCCGGTTTGGTTGACAGTGTGTTTTTTGGTGAAAAACATGGTGGAGAATGGTTGGTTGATTTAGCGTGCCGTCGCGTCGTTCGTCATATTGTGCGCGCTGATTGCGCGTGCCGCGGCCAGCAGCGAATCAACTATACCATCGGATTGAATTTCTTGTACAGGGCGTCCGTGGTTGTACCCGTAGGGGACCGTGAGCACGAAACAGCCGGCGGCGCGGGCGCTCTCGGCATCGTTGGACGAGTCGCCGATGGCAACCACCTGGGATGGCGGGATGTCCAGCGCGGCGCACGCGCCCAGCATCGGCATGGCGTCCGGCTTCTTTCTGGCGAACGAGTCGCCGCCGAACACGTGCTCGAAATACGGCGCCAGGCCTTTCTGGGCCAGCAGCGGCAGCGCGAACGCGATCGGCTTGTTGGTCACGCACACCAGGCGCAGGCCGAGCGCCTGCATCGCCACCAGACCATCGAGCACACCGTCATACAGCGTGCTGCGATTGCCATTGATGGCCAGGTAGTGCCGCTGGTAGCCGGCCATCGCCTGGTCGTACGCGGCGTCGACCTGCGCCGCATCCCAGTCGAGCAGCAGCGCGTCGCGCACCAGTTTTTCTGAACCCTTGCCGACCAGCGGCTTGATGATGGCCTGGCTGATGGGCGCCAGGCCAAGCTCGGCGCGCATGCCGTTCAGGGCCGCCTCGAAGTCGGGCACCGTGTCGAGCATGGTGCCATCGAGGTCGATGATGACGGCCCGGATGAGTGCTGCGCCGGCTCGCATCAGCGTGACACCGTGGCCAGTTCGGCGCGCATGGCGTCGATCACGGCCTTGTAGTCAGGCTTGCCGAAGATGGCCGAGCCGGCGACGAAGGTGTCGGCGCCCGCGGCGGCGGCGGCGGCGATGTTCTCGGCCTTGATGCCGCCATCGACTTCGAGCAGGATGTCGCGGCCCGATTCATCGATCAGGCGGCGCGCGATGGCGATCTTTTTCAGGGCTTCGGGGATGAACGACTGGCCGCCGAAGCCCGGATTGACCGACATGATCAGGATCATGTCGATCTTGTCCATCACGTGCTCGAGGTAGTGCATCGGCGTGCCCGGGTTGAACACCAGGCCGGCCTTGCAGCCGTTGTCGCGGATCAGCTGCAGGGTGCGGTCGATGTGTTCCGATGCTTCCGGGTGGAAGGTGATGATGTTGGCGCCGGCCTTGGCGAAATCGGGGATGATGCGGTCGACCGGCTTGACCATCAGGTGCACGTCGATCGGTACGTCCACGTGCGGGCGGATCGCCTGGCATACGAGCGGGCCGATGGTCAGGTTCGGGACATAATGGTTGTCCATCACGTCGAAGTGGATGATGTCGGCGCCGGCGGCGACGACATTGCGCACTTCTTCACCGAGGCGGGCGAAATCGGCGGACAGGATGCTGGGGGCGATGCGGTAGGTGGTCATGGGGCGACGGTGCGTGTTTTGGTGGGAATCCGCTATTCTACGCCGGTCGCGCCGCCGCCTCCAGAGTCGGCCACGCCACGGTGCGTCGGCGCTTGGCGGCCACAGGCGGTATGATTGTTATTTGCGCCACATGGCGCGCCGGCCCCTGCGAATGGCGCAGCGGCCCAGTCCACGATCACGCAAGGAACCTCGATGCCCGCCTACGATTTCGCTGTCACCGTCAGAACGCAATACCTGGCGGAGCAGTCCGACCCGGACCGGAGCCAGTTCGTGTTCAGCTACACGATCACGATCAAGAACACCGGCAGCATTCCGGCCCAGCTTATTTCGCGTCATTGGGTGATCCTCGACGCCAATAACCAGATGCAGGAAGTCAAGGGCCTGGGCGTCGTTGGCCACCAGCCGCTGCTGGCGCCGGGCGAGCAGTTCGAGTACACCAGCGGCACCCATCTGGGGACGGCGCAGGGCACGATGCGCGGCGAATACTTCTGCGTGGCCGAGGATGGCCATCGGTTCGAGGCGATCATCCCTGAATTCGTGTTGTCGCCGCCGCGCTCGCTGCACTGACGCGCCCGCTGCACTGATTTACGGGGCAGGGTTGTCGTCGCCGTCGTCGTCCTTGCGGCCGGCGAACATGGTCCACCAGACAATGAACACGAGCAGGAACAGCGCCACGCCGGCTTCCACCAGCAAGATCCACATATCGGTCCCCATGGTTCCCATGTATACAATACGCCGCAGTGTACCTGTCCTGATCGCGCTCGTCAGCCTGCTGAGCGCCTGTTCGACCGAGCCGCAGCCACCAAGCCCCTCCGCGCCGCCGCCGGTGACGATGCCGCCGCCGGTCGGGCCGGTAGTGGTGCCCCCGCCTGTGCCACCGCCAGAGGCGCCTGCCACTCCGCCCGCGCCGGTGGCGCCGCTCACGCCGACCACCTTTGCCGCGCTGCCGGGCTGGCAGCAGGACGACGTGCGCCAGGCCTGGCCGGCCTTCCTGCAATCGTGCAGCGTGCTGGCCTCGCGCCAGGCGCCATGGAAGGCGCCGTGCGCGGCGTCGGGTAGCGTCGACGCCAGGGATGTTGCGGCCGTGCGCCGCTTCTTCGAGACCTATTTCACGCCGAACCAGGTGCGCAATCCGGATGGCACCGATACCGGGCTGATTACCGGCTATTACGAAGCGATGCTGTATGGCGCGCGCAAGCGGGGCGGGGCGTTCCAGACGCCGCTGTACCGCGTGCCGGATGACCTGATTACGGTCGACCTTGGCAGCATCTATCCCGACCTGCAGAATCGGCGCCTGCGCGGCCGCCTGTCCGGCAAGACGGTGATTCCGTACCAGAGCCGCGCCGACATCGACCGCGCGCCATTGAGCGGCAAAGAGTTGCTGTGGGTGAGCGATCCGGTGGATGCGTTCTTCCTCGAGGTGCAGGGTTCGGGCCGGGTGCAGCTCGGGTCCGGCGAGACGGTGCGCGTGGGCTATGCCGACCAGAACGGCCATCCCTATAAAGCCATCGGACGCTGGTTCGTGGAGCAGGGGATCATGACGCCAGACCAGGTGTCGGCGCAGTCGATCCGGGCCTGGATCGCGGCCAATCCGGCGCGGCGCCAGGAACTATTCAATGTGAATCCGAGCTATATCTTCTTCACCGAGTCGAAAGTGGCCGATCCGAACGTCGGACCGCGCGGGGCGCTCAATGTGCCGCTCACGCCCGGGCGTTCGATCGCCATCGATCGCACCATCCTGCCGCTGGGCGCGCCGGTATGGCTGTCGACCACGCTGCCGAAGGATGGCGCGCCTCTGCAGCGCCTGGTGATGGGGCAGGATGTGGGCGGCGCGATTCGCGGCGCGGTGCGGGCTGATTTCTTTTTCGGCTTCGGGCGGGAAGCGACGGAGAATGCCGGCCTCATGAAGCAAAGCGGGACGATGTGGGTGCTGTTGCCTAAATAATTGACTGTCGGCACTGTTGCGTGCCGGCTCCCACTTGACGTTCACGGAAAGCGCTACAATCGCGACGGTAATGTCCAACCAGATAAGGGTGTCCCATGGAATATGCTGACCTGTTGATCGAGACCCACGGCAAGGTCGCCGTGGTACGCCTGAACCGGCCGAAGGCGATGAACGCGCTGAACGACAATATGATGAACGAGCTGGGCGTTGCCCTGCGCGCCTTCGATCGGGACGCGGCAGTCAATGTCATCGTGTTGACGGGCAGTGATAAGGCGTTCGCGGCCGGGGCCGACATTGCCGCCATGGCGCAGTACGATTACCAGGAAACCTACGGCAATAACTATATTGGCCGCAACTGGGAACATATCCTCGCTATCCGCAAGCCAGTCATTGGCGTGGTCTCGGGCTATTGCCTGGGTGGCGGCTGCGAGCTGGCGATGATGTGCGATTTCCTGATCGCCGCCGATAGCGCCAAGTTCGGCCAGCCTGAAATCAAGGTCGGCGTCACCCCGGGCGCCGGCGGCACGCAACGCTTGCCGCGCGCGATTTCCAAGTCGAAGGCGATGGACATGCTGCTTACCACCCGTATGATCGATGCCGCCGAGGCTGAGCGTACGGGGCTGGTGTCTCGCGTGTACCCTGCGGCGGACGTGATGGATGAGGCGATCAAGATCGCGCAGGGCATTGCCGAGATGCCCGTGTCGGTTGCCATGCAGATCAAGGATTGCGTCAACCAGGCCTACGAGATGACGCTGAGCCAGGGCGTTGCCTATGAGCGCCGCTATTTCCACGCCGGTTTCGGCACCCCTGCTCAGAAAGAAGGCATGTCGGCTTTCCTTGAAAAGCGCAAACCTGATTTCGAAGGACATTGAACCATGAACAAGCGCGCCAAATTATGGCTGGTCTTGCCAACGGCGTTGCTTGCGGGCGCATTAACGTTGTCGAGCTGCTCGTCGCTGCCGCCGCTGGAGGGCCGCGTTGCCAGTACGGCGATGACGGATACCGACAATACCCGGCTTGGCAAGGCGCTCCTGCCGCTGACGAGCGCGCATCCCGACCTCGTTGGCATTCATGGCCTGGCCGATGGGCGCGATGCGTTTGCCGCGCGCGCCGTGCTGGCCCAGGCGGCCGATCGCAGCCTGGACGTTCAATACTATATCTGGCGTAACGACACGACCGGCATGCTGATGTTCAACGCGCTGCGCAAGGCGGCCGAGCGCGGTGTGCGGGTGCGTCTGCTGCTGGACGATAACAATACGGGCGGTCTGGACGCGATCCTGGCGACGCTCGACGCGCATCCGCAGATCGAAGTGCGCCTGTTTAATCCGAACGGGATTCGTTCGATGCGCACGCTTGGCCTGGTCGCCGATTTCTGGCGACTGAACCGGCGCATGCACAATAAATCGTTCACTGCCGATAACAAGGTCACGATCATCGGCGGACGCAATGTGGGTGATGAGTATTTCGGCGCGGCGGGCGATATCTCGTTTGCCGACCTCGATGTGATTGCCGCAGGCCCGGTGGTCAAGGCGGTATCCGACGATTTTGACCGGTATTGGAACAGCCCATCGGCGTATCCGCTGGCCTTGATGGTGACCGATCCAGAGCCGGCGCCGCCGGCAGCGGTCGATCCTGATGCAAAAGCGTATCTGGACGCGATCCAGCAGTCGGCATTCTTGCAGCAGATGCTTGGCGGGACGCTGCAGCTGGAATGGGCGCATGCCCGCTTCCTCAGCGACGATCCGGCCAAGGTGCTGGACAAATCGACGCCGGATGCAAATATCGCGACCAGGCTCAAGGCGTTGTTCGGCCAGCCGGAACGCAATCTGGATCTGGTCTCGCCGTATTTCGTGCCGGGCGAGGATGGAGCGGCCGCTGTGCTCGAGATAGCGAAGAAGGGCGCCAAAATCCGTATCCTGACCAATTCACTCGAGGCGACCGACGTCGCCGCCGTCCATGCGGGCTATGCCAAATGGCGCAAGCCGCTGCTGGAGGCGGGCGTGGAGCTGTATGAATTGCGACGCGCGTCGACCGACGAGCCATCGCGCGAAAAGAAACGCAGCGGCGCCGGCTTTGGCAGTTCCGATGCGAGCCTGCATGCGAAGACGTTTGGCGTGGATGGCAACCGCATCTTTGTCGGCTCTTTCAATTTCGACCAGCGTTCGATTCATCTGAATACAGAAATGGGAATGGTGATCGACAGCGTTGAACTGGCCGATCGCCTGAGTAAAACGCTGGACCGCACCCTGCCAATGCGCGCCTACGAGGTGTTGCTGGATGAAAAGGGGAATGTCTATTGGGTTGAAGGGCGTGACGGCAAGCTGGTCCGACACGACGTGGAGCCGGGAACGACCTGGCTGAAGCGGGCTGCGGTGAATGGATTGTCCTGGCTGCCGATCGACTGGCTTTTGTAGGACAGATTCTGCGGTTGTAGGACTGAATCTTTCTTTCGTCCCCTCTTGCGGAACCCTGGCGAGGTTTGTTATAGTTCGCCTCCGCTTCGGTGCTGACCGAAAATGTTAACGTAATCAAGTGGTTATGAGAGCAAGGTCTCCAGAGAAATCTGAGTCGAAGCGAAATGAAGGGGTTGACGAGATTGTAGGAATGCTTCATACTCTTCCTCCTCTGCTGCTAACGAACACAACGCTTCGTAGTCAACAGCAGATGCAGCACCGAATAAAGTTCTTTAAAAATTAACAGTCGATAAGTGTGGGCGTTTGATGAAGGTGCCAAGAACTTCGGTTCTTGATTACTTAAATTATCAAATGTTCACAAAAAAGAAATACGTTGTCTCAGCAATGAGATAACGGTCAGTATTTTGA
>NZ_JBFMMP010000018.1:0-79025 GCF_040790145.1 Massilia aurea | reverse complement strand
TAAGGGTTGGCACAAGCTGGTCTTCACCTCAATTGGTAGTAGCTAACCACCAATGAGAACAAGATACAAGGGTTGGCAGCTTTGCTGCCGACGCGTTCAACCAGCATATGTATTGCCGATAACATCAAGTCCCGCGCTTGCCGCGCGACTGTTCTTCGAGCTTGGCGGCCAGCTTCTCGGCGGCCAGGCGGGCTTTCTCGGCCACTTCCGCCGCGTGCAGCGCCAGGCTGGCCGCGCGCGAATCGGGCGTTTCCAGGCTGATGCGGCCCAGGGCGCCCTGGCGGTAATCCTGCAGCAGCGAGTGCGCCGCCTTTTCGTAGTCGTATTCGCCGCCGCGCACGCGGAAGCCCCGGCGCATCGCCACGCCTTCGATCACGCCCACGCCGTCCATGCCATCGGTTTTCAGGCCGTAGCGCGCGGTGAGCAGGTGCGGGTAGCGCTGCAGCAGCAATTCGCCCAGGTATTCGGCCACTTCTTCTTCGACCAGCGCATTGGTGCCAATGGCGTGGCTGGCGGCCAGCATCAGGCCGTCGGTGGCCATGGCGATCTTTGGCCACAGCATGCCGGGCGTGTCGACCAGCACCACGTTCTTGTTCAGGTACAGGCGCTGCTGGACCTTGGTCACGGCCGGCTCGTCGCCCACCTTGGCCACGCGCTTTTTCAGCAGCGCGTTCATCAGCGTCGATTTGCCGACGTTCGGGATGCCCATGATCATGATGCGCAGCGGTTTGGTCGGCACGCCACGGTGCGGCGCCAGCGACAGGGCCAGATCGGGAATGCGGGCGACGTCGGCCGGCTTCTTGGTGGTCATCGGATAGGCGGTCACGCCATCCTGGGCATCGTAATAGGCTTTCCAGGCGGCGGTGGCCACTGGATCGGCCAGGTCGATCTTGTTCAGGATTTTGAGGCTGGGACGCTGGCGAAACTTGCGCAACTGGTCCACCAGGGGGTTGCAGCTCGCCTCGGGCAGGCGCGCATCGAGGACTTCGATCACCAGATCGATGTTCTCCATCTGCTCGGCCGCTTCCTTCTTGGCCGCATTCATGTGGCCCGGGAACCATTGTATCGACATGCTATTGCTTTCTTTATCTTTCGTTCAAGGTGCTATTTTACGCTGGTGGCGCGCCCGAGCGTCGCGAACCCGCCACAGTCGGTCTTTCCGCTCCGCACAGCGTTGAGCCGTTGCAACACTGTTGACATATTCGGCGTGCACACTCGCCCCTTGTCCACGCACGGTGCGTGGGACGCGGCGGAGGTGATATATGCGGGCACGAGACAGACTGAAACGATCGATGGCGCGCTGGTATGGTGTCGGCTTGCTGTGCTGCGCCATCGCGGTGTCGGCGCTGGTCGAGTTGCCGCTGGTGCCCTACTGACCGGTGCCGATCGGCCTGCAGTCGGCCGGCGGCAGGGTGGCGGCCGGATCGAACGCCGATAATCGCGCGCGCGCGGCCATGCGGTCCTTTGCATACTCGGCCAGGTGGCGGCTGCGTTCCTCGCCCTGCCATTCGATATCGGGCACGCCGGCCAGCGACAGCGTGCGGCTGGCCAGTACGCGGCCCTCGCGGCGTGGCAGCAAGAGCCGGTCCGGGTCGACGTTCTCGCGCAGCAGATAGCCTTCCACATCGCGCAGCACCAGCGGCAGCGGCAGCGGCAGCGGCGGCGCACCGTCCTACGCGGGCCGACGTTGCGCCGGTTATGCGTTAGTGGGTGGGAGACTGGCTTGGGTTCGCCGCCAAAACCGTCACTCCAGATCCGCCAGCACCTTCAAATGCGCCACCACGCTGCGCCCGAGCGACGACAAGTCATACCCACCCTCGAGACAACTGACGATCCGCCCACCGGCGTGCTCGTTGGCCACCGCAAGCACCTGGCGCGTGATCCACGCATAGTCGGCCTCGACCAGCCCGATGCCGCCCATATCGTCGTCGCGATGGCCGTCGAAGCCGGCCGAGACAAAGATCATCTGCGGCTTGAACGCGTGCAGCGCCGGCAGCCACTGCTCTTGCACCAGCTGGCGCACCGTGTCGCCCTCGCAGCGCGCCGGCACCGGCACGTTCACGCAGGTGGCCGTGATCGGCTCGGGCTCGCTGAACGGGTAGAACGGATGCTGGAAGAAGCTGGCCATCAGCACGCGCGGATCGTCCTTGAAGGCGTCGGCCGTGCCGTTGCCGTGATGGACATCGAAGTCGACGATTGCGACGCGCTCGAGCCCATGCGCCTCGAGCGCGTGGCGCGCGGCGATGGCCACGTTGTTAAACAGGCAGAAGCCCATCGGCTCGGTCGGCGTGGCGTGGTGGCCCGGCGGGCGCACCGAGCAGAACGCATTGCTGACCGCGCCGCTGATCACGTCGTCGGTCGCGGCCAGCGCAGCGCCGGCTGCGCGCAGCGCGGCCTGGTAGCTGTAATGATTGAGCGAGGTGTCGCCGTCGAGCGGATAGTAATCGCCCGGCGTGGCCGGCACGTGGTCGCGCACCAGCGCCAGCGCGCCGGCCGTGTGGTTGCGCAGGATCTGCGCGGTGTCGGCCAGCGGCGCGCTGCGTTGCTCGATCAGCCCGTCCAGGCGCGCGAGGATCAACTGGTCGTCGATCGCCCGCAGGCGCGCCGGGGACTCCGGGTGCCAATCGCCCATTTCGTGCCGCAGGCAATCGGGGTGGCTGTAAATCGCTGTACTCATGATGCTCTTGTCTCCGCCTGTGCTCATCCATTCACACCCTGCCGCGCCGTTCTCGCATAGAATCCCCTGGGACGGCTTGTTGCTGTCGACGTATGTAGATTGCCAATGGCGCTAATCTACCACGGCAGGCCATGGCCCTGTCCGGCCGCCTGGTCAATCATGCCATCTGGTTCAGCGAAGAATGGAAGTCCACATGTTCAACAAATTGCACGCCGTCGCACGCCAGGTCAATGAAGTCGTGGTCGGCAAAGACCAGCAAGTGCGCCTGGCCCTGACTTGCCTGCTGGCCGGCGGCCACCTGCTGCTCGACGATCTGCCAGGCGTCGGCAAGACCACGCTGGCGCACGCGCTGGCCATTTCGCTGGGCCTGCGTTTTAATCGCGTCCAGTTCACGAGCGACCTGCTGCCGGCCGACGTGGCTGGCATCTCGATCTACGAACGCGAGAAGAACGAGTTCGTCTTTCACCCGGGCCCGATCTTTACGCAGGTGCTGCTGGCCGACGAGATCAACCGCGCCACGCCCAAGACGCAATCGGGCCTGCTCGAGGCCATGGAAGAGCGCCAGGTGTCGGCCGACGGCGTCACGCGCCCGTTGCCCGAACCATTCTTTGTCATCGCCACGCAGAACCCGGCCAACCAGGTCGGCGTGTTCCCGCTGCCCGAGTCGCAGCTCGACCGTTTTTTGATGTGCCTGACGCTCGGTTACCCGGACGCCGCCGCCGAACGCGCGCTGTTGATGGGCGAAGACCGGCGCGCGATGCTCAAGACCCTGCAACCGGCGATGCAGGCCGATGAACTGGCCGCAGCCCGGCACCAGCTGCGCGAGATCCACGCCTCGGGCGCCCTGATCACGTACGTACAGGCGCTGGCGCAGGCCTCGCGCCAGAACGGCATGTTCGCCGAAGGCCTGTCGCCGCGCGCCGCGATCGCGCTGCTGCAGGCCGGCCGCGCGTGGGCTGCACTGGAAGGCCGCGACCACGTGATCCCCGAAGATATCCAGGCCGTGCTGGTGCCGGTGTGCGCGCACCGCCTGCGGCCGCTGCGCGCCGCGCACGGCACCGCCTTGGCCAGCCGCGACCTGGTGCTGCAGCTGCAAAAGGCGGTCCCGGTCTGATGGCGCTGGCGCTGCGGGGATGGTTGCGCCGCACCACCGGCGCCTGGCTGCCGCGCGGCGGCGCGCTCGATGCGGGCGAGGTCGTCATCAGCCAGCGCCGCGTGTTCATCGTGCCATCGCGCGCGGGCCTCGGGTTCGTGCTGCTGCTGGCGGTGCTGCTGGTCGGCTCGGTCAACTATGCGCTGGGCCTGGGCTTCGGCCTGACCTTCCTGGCGCTGTCGTGCGCGCTGGTCGACATGGTCGCCACGTACCGCAACCTGGCGCAGCTGCGCCTGCAGCAGGGCCGCACGGCGCCCGTGTATGCGGGCGAAGTGGCACAGTTCGAACTGCAGGTGATCAACCGCACGCGCCTGGCGCGCTATGGCGTGTGGGCCGATTTCTCCGACATGCCTGACGCGCGCCATGTGGCCGACATCACCCCCGGTGCGCAAGCGACCGTCACGCTCACGCTGCCGACCACGGCGCGCGGCTGGGCGGCGCCGGGGCGCGTAAAACTCTCGACCCGTTTTCCCCTCGGCCTGTTCGTCGCCTGGAGCTACTGGCGCCCCGCCGCGCGCGTGCTGGTCTACCCGCGTCCCGAAGAGGGCGCGCCCGGCCTGCCACTGCAGGGCGGCGGCGGCAACAGCCTGCGCACGGCCGGCTTTGACGATTTTGCCGGCGTGCGTAATTACCAGGCCGGCGACTCGCCGCGCCAGATGGCCTGGCGCCAGATCGCGCGGCTCGATCCGAGCATCGGCGGCCAGCTGGTGACCAAGCATTTCGAGGGCGGTGGCGGCGATGAGCTGGTGCTCGACTTCGACCAGTTGCCACGCTCGCTCGACGTCGAGCTGCGCCTGGCGCGCATGACGCGCTGGGTGCTCGACGCCGAAAGCCGCGCCCTGCCCTACGCATTTCACCTGGGCCTCGTGCGCATCGACGCCAGTAGCGGCGCAGCGCACCAGGCGGCATGCCTGCGTGCGCTGGCCTTGTACGGCATCGCGGAGCAGGCATGAAATTCGTGCATGCGCCTCTGCCGCGCGACAAGGCCGACACGCTGCTGCTGCTGGCCAGTGCGGTGCTGGTGCTCGCGCCGCACGCGCTGCATCTGCCATGGTGGGTCTCGCTCCTGTGCGCGGCCACGCTGGCCTGGCGCGCCACGATCACGCTGCGCGGCAAGCGCATGCCGAAGGCGATCGTGCTGCTGCCGATTGCGATCGCGGCGATGATCGGCGTGCAGTTCAGCTACGACACGCTGCTCGGCAAGGACGCCGGCGTGGCGATGCTGGTGCTGCTGGTGGCCTTTAAAATGCTCGAGATGCATGCGCGGCGCGACCTGTTCGTGGTGGTGTTCCTGTGCTTCTTCCTGGTGCTCACCAACTTCTTCTACGCCCAGGGCATCGGCACGGCCGTGATGATGATCGCGTCGGTGCTGCTGCTGCTGGCCACGCAGCTATCGTTCCAGTTCACCGGCGCCGTGCCGCCGCTACGCACGCGCCTGGCGATGGCCGCCCGCATGCTGGCCTTTGCCGCGCCAATCGCGATCATGCTGTTTGTCGTGTTCCCGCGCATCCAGGGCCCGCTATGGAGCATGCCGGGCGGGCCGGGCACAGGCACCTCGGGCCTGTCGGACCAGATGGCGCCGGGCCAGATGTCGAACCTGGCGCTGTCGGACGAACCGGCGTTTCGCGTGCGCTTCTTCGGCCGCCCACCCATGCCGCCGCAGCTGTATTGGCGTGGCCCGGTGCTCGACGCCTTCGACGGCCTGACCTGGACCCGCGGCGCCAACAGCCGCGGTTCTGGCCGCGACCTGCGCCTGTCGGTCGGCGGACCGGGGCTGGAGTACGAAGTCACGCTCGAACCGTCGCAATCGCGCTGGGTGTTCGCGCTCGAGATGCCGGGCGAGCTACCGGTCGTCGCCGGCCACGAGCTGCGCTTTTCATCGCAGTTCGAGCTCACATCCGACACGCCGCTGGCGAGCCGCGTGCGCTACCGCGCCAGCTCGCACGTCGACTATGCACTGCAGAGCGGCGCTGAACTGGCTGACGTGAATCGCTGGCTGGTACTGCCGTATGGTTTCAATCCGCGTGCGCTGGCCGCCGGCATGGCCTTGCGCGCGCTGGGCGATCCGGCCGCGCGGGTCGACGCCGTGCTGCGCCAGTTCCGCGAGCAGCCGTACGAATACACCCTGGCCCCGCCCCTGCTCGGGCGCCACACGGTCGACGAATTCCTGTACGGGACGCGCTCGGGCTTTTGCGAGCATTACTCGGGCGCCTTCGTGTTCCTGATGCGCGCGGCCGGGGTGCCGGCACGCGTGGTCACCGGGTACCAGGGCGGCGAGATCAATCCCGTCGACGGCTTCATGACCGTGCGCCAGTCCGACGCTCACGCCTGGGCCGAAGTCTGGATCGCGGGTCGCGGCTGGCTGCGCGTCGATCCCACGGCGGCGGTCGCGCCCGAGCGTGTTCGGTCGGGGACCAACCGGGCAACACCCCGCCCCGCGCCGTTCGGCATCGACGCGCTGCGCGGCGTGAACCCGTTCGGGCTCGAAGCCGGCGCCTGGCTGGCCGACGTGCGCAATGCAATCGGCGCGATCAACAACAGCTGGAACCAGTGGGTGCTGAACTACACGCCGGAACGCCAGCGGGGTGTCGTGCAAGGCTTGCAAGACAAACTGCTCGGCTGGCCTTTTGTCGGCTTGCTAACGTGCGCGGGACTGGCCTGGTGGTGTGCAAGAATTTTGCGGCGTCGTCGCGAAATCGACCCGATCGATGCTCTATACTCGACCCTGTGCAAGCGTCTGGGCCAGGCCGGCCTGCCGCGCGCGCAGGACGAAGGGCCGAGCGCCTACGCAGCGCGCATCCTGGCCTGCCCACCCGGCGCGCTTGCCCTGACGCCCCACACCCGCGAGGCGGCTATCGCCTTCCTGCGTCGTTACAGCGCCTGGCGCTACGCGGCGCCTGCGGCCGATCCGCGGCTGCATGCCACCTTGAAAAGTCTATTGTCGCAAGTCAGATGAAATTAATTGTTACCCTGTTCGCCGCGCTCGCGTTTGCCGCCAGTGCGCTTGGCGATGCGCTCGCCGCCCCTTCTTCCGACAGCCAGGCCCGTAGCGCGCAAGTAAAAGCCAAAGCTGAAGCCAAGGCCAAGGCCGCAGCGAAAGCCAGGCAAGCCAAGGCACGCCGCGCGGCCGCCAGGGTCGTGCCGGTTGCCGCTGCTGGCGCCGCTGGCGCCAGCGCTGCGAGCGTCGTCGATCCCGACAACGAACACGTCAACTTTCTCGAATGGCAACCGGTGCGCGAATTCATCGACGAGATGGTCGCGCAACACGGCTTCGAACGCCCGGCGCTCGAGACCTTGTTCGGCCAGGTGCGCTTCATCGATACGGCCGTGCAGCTGGTCAAGCCGGGGCCGCCGGGCAAGCCGAAGAACTGGCAAGCCTACAGCGCCCGCTTCATCGAGCCGATCCGCATCCGCGCCGGCGTGCGCTTCTGGGAAGAAAACGCCGAGGCGCTGAGGCGCGCCGAGGCGGCGTATGGCGTGCCGGCCGAGATCATCGTCGGCATCATCGGCATCGAGACCATCTATGGGCGCGACACCGGCCGCTTCCGCGTGCTCGACTCGCTCACCACGCTGGCGTTCGCCTATCCGGAGTCGCCGAACCAGGCCGCGCGCCAGGCCTTCTTCCGCGACGAGCTGGCGAGCACGCTGGTGCTGGCGCGCGAGCGCGGCTACGATCCGTTCGAGCTGCTCGGTTCGTTTGCGGGCGCGGTCGGCTTGCCGCAGTTCATGCCCAGCAATATCCTCAAGTATGGTGTGGACTTCGACAACGATGGCCGGGTCGACCTGCGCGGCTCCAGTGTCGATGCGATCGGCAGCGTGGCGAACTTCCTGATCCAGCATGGCTGGAACGCCGAGCACCGGGGCCCGACGGCGTACGCCGCCGACGTCTCGCCAACGCGTGCCTGGGAACCGCTGCTTGGCCTGGGCCTGGAGGCGACCTTGCGACCGGAAACGCTGCGCGCTGCCGGCATTGTGACAAGCTCGCCACTGCCGGCGGAGAGCTTGTACGGCCTGATCGACCTGCAGAATGGGCTGGAACCGACCGAGTACTGGGTGGCCAACGACAACTTCTATGCCATCACCAAATACAATCGCAGCTATTTCTATGCGATGTCCGTGATCGATCTGGGCCGTGCCGTGCGTGCGGCGCGGCCCGAATAAAATTGTCAAAAGATCCCTTTCCGAGCGGGAAAATTTGTAATCCTTTGTAACGAGTTTCCCGCTAACTTTCAATATTGCCGATAGGCACCCTATCGCATACCCCCCAGGGGTATGCGCAGACACCTTGCTATTTTTCGTACTAAAAATATTATGATAGTAGTCATACTCCCCATTTTCTTTCCATTTAGTCAGCAATATACATACTGTGCGGCATCAAATGCTGGATGCCCGTACACTATTGATTAATTAAAAAACAATAGTTTTGCGTAGTGACTATGTGAGAGAATTGCATTGCGGCTATTGTTGCAAGTAGACAACGATAACCGAATCGAAAGAAATGATTCCGGCTTGCTCATGAGTATCGGTATCAAAATAGTTGTACAATTGAATAGAAATTTACGAAAGTAAAAACCGGACTCCAACGTAGTTGATGTTGATGACTCCGCACTAACCCCTAAGGAATATGAATCATGACCAACCAAGTCGGTATTGATATGAACAGCGATTCGGATGGCGACGAGCTGCTTCAGTACAACCCGAACCGCCTGCTCGACACGCTGATCGAAAACCTGCGCCTGAAAAACGACGCTGCCTTGTCACGCGCGCTGGAAGTAGCGCCACCGGTGATCTCGAAAATCCGTCACCACCGCCTGCCGGTCGGCGCATCGCTCCTGATTCGCATGCACGAAGTGAGCGACCTGTCGATCCGCGACCTGCGCTACCTCATGGGCGATCGCCGTGCGAAGTTCCGCATCAGCGACAAGCAGTTCAAGCCGAAAGAAGGCGCGATTCCGGCAATGAAAGACTGAACGATGTCGGGCGCTTCGCAGCGCCCGGGATTGTCGGTTTGCCAGGATTGAAAGGCCGGCGCCCTATGCGCGGCCAGCACCAGTAGTGCATACGCCCGCGCGGGCGTGTGAGCCGCCGCATTGGCGGACGACCGATGGAAATTGGCGACATGCCGATGGAAAGGTCTAGGCAGTCCAAGGACTGATTTGACAAGGCCGCCTGTGAACCAGGCGGCCTTCTTGTTTTTACGCCGGAAACACGCCGGTCGACAGGTAGCGATCGCCCCGGTCGCACACGATGAACACGATTGTCGCGTTCTCGACGGTCTGCGCGATGCGCAGCGCCACTTCGCAGGCGCCGGCGGCCGAGATGCCGCAGAAGATGCCCTCTTCGGCCGCCATCCGGCGCGCCATCTGTTCGGCAGCCGCCTGGCTCACGCTCTCGACCTGGTCCACCCGCGCTTTCTCGAAGATCTTCGGCAGGTAGGCTTCGGGCCACTTGCGAATACCCGGGATCGACGAGCCGTCTTCGGGCTGCGCGCCGATGATACGCACCGCCTCGTTCTGTTCCTTCAGGTAGCGCGACACGCCCATGATGGTACCGGTGGTACCCATGGCGCTGACGAAATGCGTCACGCGGCCGTCGGTATCGCGCCAGATTTCCGGTCCGGTACTTTCGTAGTGCGCGCGCGGATTGTCGAAGTTGGCAAACTGGTCGAGGATGATGCCCTGGCCATCTTTCTGCATCTGTTCGGCCATGTCGCGCGCGTATTCCATGCCGCCCGACTTTGGCGTGAGGATGATTTGCGCGCCGTAGGCGGCCATGCTCTGGCGGCGCTCGACCGACAGGTTATCGGGCATCAGGAGGATCATCTCGTAGCCGAGGATCGCGGCGGCCATCGCCAGCGCGATGCCGGTGTTGCCGCTGGTCGCTTCGATCAGCGTGTCGCCCGGCTTGATCTGGCCGCGCAGTTCGGCGCCGCGCAGCATCGACATGGCGGCGCGGTCCTTGACTGACCCGGCCGGGTTGCTGCCTTCAAGCTTGCCCAGGATGATGTTGTTGCGGGCCGCGATCTCCGCGCCCGGCAGGCGCTGCAGCTGCACGAGCGGCGTGTTGCCGATCGTGGCTTCGATGGTCTTGTATGCCATTGCGTTCTCTATTCCTTGCGATACCAAAGCATCATTTTAATCCGAGAAGCACCTCGGCGTCGGCGTACGGGCCGGACAACGCAAAGGGCCGCGATGCAGACTCTGCATCGCGGCCCCTCGATCTGCTTCAGGCGCCGTCTTACCGCAGCGGCGTCGGGTACGTGGCGACGCTGACGTTGCCGTCCTTGTCGATCGCCTGCACGCCGAAGAACACATTGTCTTTCGACAGGTCGAGCGTGGCTTCCGTCACGTTGCCCACCCACTTGGAACCTTCCCAATTGGCGCTGGTGGTATCGCGCCAGACGATGCGATAGCCGGCCAGGTCAGGCTCGCCATTGGCTTTCCATACCAGCGTCGAATCGTTGGTCAGGCCCGCGGTGCGCAGCTTGACCTCTTGCGGTGCGGCCGGCGCCAACGCGAGCGAGGCCATCGCCGCGCCGTTCACGCGCGTGACCTTGGCGATGTAGTCGAAGTCGACGTGATCGATCGTGTCGCCGTACACCTTGCCGTCTTCGGTGCGCAGGTCCTGGTGCTGGTGCGCGAAGTCTTCGGCTGGTTCCGTGAAGCGCAGCGCGGCGTAACCCTGCTCGAGGAACGGCATGTGGTCGCCTCCGCGCAGATAGCGGTCAGGGCGCTGGACGACCGTGACTTTAAAACCTTTCACGTAACGCTCGCCCTGCTCTTTCGTATGGCGCGCGAGCTGGCGCGACAGCGAGTCGTTTTCGCCGCCCGTGGCCACCAGCTGGCGCACGGTCTCGTTCATCTCCTTTGTCGCCGGGATGCTCTGGGCGAACAGGCGCACCTGCTTGTTGTCGACCTTGCCGTCGTCGCCCTTCGAGCTGCCGATGATGTCGTTGGTGAACATGCCGGCCACGTTCCAGTTCTTTTCACGCGCACCCACCGCCCAGTGGCGGGCGCCGATCAGGCCCTGCTCTTCTGCTGCGACCGCCATGAACACGAGCGTCGCATCGAACTTGTACCTGGCCATCACGCACGCCAGTTCCATGATGGCGGCGGTGCCCGAGGCATCGTCGTTCGCGCCCGGCGCATCCGAGGTGGCGTCCATCACGTCCGAGGCGCGCGAGTCGTAGTGACCGCTGACCACGTACATGCGCTCTTTGGATTGCGCCTGCGTGCCCGGCAGTGTCGCGACGACGTTGACGATCTCGGTCGGCTTGGTGATGCGCGCCGAGACGGGCGCCACGTGGCTGTCATACGTCACTTGCAACGGCGTGCCCGCGCCGCAGCGCTCGAGCTCGGCCTTGATCCAGCGGCGGGCGGCGCCGATGCCGCGCGTGGTCGATTCGGTGTCCGACATCGTGTGGCGCGTGCCGAAGCTGACCAGCTTGCGGATATGGCCTTCAATCCGTTGTTGCGAGACCTCACCGAGGATCTTGGTGATCTGGGCTTGCTGGCTGGTGATGTTGGGTTGTTTCGGTGTGGCGGGTGCGTCTGGGGCAGCAGCGGAAGCGACGCCTGAAGCAGCCAGCAGGGCTGCCAGCAAGGCGGTGGAAACACGGGCGTGAGGCATGACGACCTTTCTGATTTTGATGTGCAAGCAACGTCTTGAAGAGCTTGACCATCTTGCCACGCGCCCGTGAAGCTGTCAGTCAATACATGTCACATTGCAGCTTTGGCGTCGGCCGGTTTCGCTGCCGACTTCTCGGCCTTGGCCCCAGCTGGTTTGGCCGCCGCACCTTCCTTGCCCTTGCCGTTGACCACCAGGCCCGACTCGCTCAGCTTGGCCGACTTTTTCTCACCAAGCCCTTTCACGCGCGACTGCAGATCGTTCCAGTCCTTGAACTCGCCCTTGGTGCGTTCGTCGAGGATGGCCTTGGACATGCTCGGGCCCACACCCTTGACGCCATCGAGCGCGGCCACATCGGCCTTGTTCACATCGACCTGGGCGAACGCGATCCCGCTCGAGATGGCCAGCGCGGCGAAGGCAAGCAACAGTTTCTTGATCATCGAATTTCTCCGTTGGTTAAAGACGCTGGACGGCGACGCCGCCCATCGGTCTTCTAACGGATCGCCCGGCGCGTCGTTGACGGGCCGGACTTGACGGGGCACAAACTGAGCTCAAGCTCGACTTAACTCGAAAACAGCTCTTCGCGGGTCACGGTGGCCGTGCCCAGCTTGCCGACGACGATGCCGCCGGCGCGGTTCGCCGTCACCAGCGCTTCGCCCAGCGGCGCGCCCGTGCCCAGCATCGTGGCCAGCGTCGCGATGACGGTGTCGCCGGCGCCGGACACGTCGAACACTTCGCGCGCTTCGGCGTTCACGTGCAGCACTTCGTCGGCAGTGAACAGGCTCATGCCTTCTTCGGAGCGCGTCAGCAAGAGCGCATCCAGGCCCAGCTCCACGCGCAGCGCCTGGGCTTTTTCGAGCAATTGCGTCTCGCTCTTCCAGCCGCCGACGACGCGCTGCAACTCGGCGCGGTTTGGCGTGAGGATGCTCGCGCCTTTATAGGGCGTGAAATCGTCGCCCTTCGGATCGACCAGCACGATCTTGCCCGCCGCACGGGCCAAGGCAATCATCTCGGCGACATTGACCAGCGCGCCCTTGTTGTAGTCGGACAGGATGATGACGTCGTAGTCCGGCAGCAGCGCCTTGAACTGGCTGAGCTTATCGCGCAGCACGGTCTCGGTCGGCGCGTCTTCAAAGTCGATGCGCACCATCTGCTGCTGGCGGCCGATGACGCGCAGCTTGATGATGGTCGAGATCGCTTCGTCGCGCTTCAGATAGCTGTGGATGCCGGCGCCCTGCAGCAGGCGCTCGACCTCGTCGCCCGCTTCATCGGCCCCAGCCACGCCCAGGAGGCCCGTGTGGGCGCCCAGCGCGGCCGCATTGCGGGCCACGTTGGCCGCGCCGCCCAGTCGCTCCTCGCGCCGCTCGATGCGCACCACGGGCACCGGCGCTTCCGGCGAGATGCGCGAGACTTCGCCAAACCAATAGCGGTCGAGCATCACGTCGCCCACCACCAGCAGGCGCACGGCGGACAGTTCGGGGGCCGCCTGCTGGCGGTAGTCGTCGGCCACCAGCAGGCGGCTTGGGGTAGTCTTCATGGCGCTGGTCATTCAGTTCGTTCCATGCACATCAGTTCATGACGTTGAGTTCTTCGGTGCGGCGTGGCGGGTACGAATCCCACCGGTTGCAGCCCGGGCATTGCCAGTAGAACTGGCGCGCCTTGAAGCCGCAGTGGCTGCACTGGTAGCGGGCCAGCTTTTGCGTGTAGCGCTGCACCAGGTTCTTGACCATCGACAGCTCTTCCCAGATATGGGCCGGTGCATCCATCAGGCGCGCCTCGAGCAATTTATCCAGGCCGAGCAGCGTTGGATTACGGCGCAATTCTTCCACCACAAGCCCCTTGGCCGCTTCCACGCCGTCGAGCTCGATGACGGCCTTGAACACGACTTCGATCAGGTCGATCGACGACGCTTCGGCCAGGTACGAGCGCAGCAGGTTGACGCCCTCTTGCGGCCGGCCCACCTTGCGGTAGCCATCCATCAGGCGCGCGGCGACCAGGGCCACGTGGGGCACGCTCTGCTGCTCGACGCGGCGCCAGGTCTTGAGCGCTTCTTCTACATCACCCTGGGCCAGCAGCGCGTCGCCGCGCAGGATCGTGGCGCGCACGCTGTGACGGTTTGCCTCCAGGGCCTTGTCCAGCAGCAGCATCGCGTCGCTCGGCGCCATGTGCACCAGCGCATCGGCCGCCAGTTCGCAATAGAACTGGGCGATTTCTTTCTGGCGTGCGCCGGCGCCAGACTCTTGCAAGTCCTCGGCTGCCTCGATGGCGCGCTTCCATTCTTTTTCGCGCTGATAGATTTCCAGCAGAGAGCGGCGGGCCTGCACCGCATACGGCGTGGCGGCCAGGCCATTGAACGATTCCTCGGCGCGGTCCAGCAGGCCCGCCTTCAGGTAGTCGATGCCCAGTTCGTATTGCGCGTGCGCTTTTTCTTCGCTCGGCAAGTCCGGACGCGCGAGCAGGTTCTGGTGCACACGGATTGCGCGCTCGGTTTCGCCGCGGCGGCGGAACAGATTGCCCAGCGCGAAGTGCATATCGCTCGATTCGGGATCGAGCTTCACGATTTCGATGAACGAATCGATGGCTTTATCGGGCTGGTCGTTGAGCAGGTGGTTCAGGCCCTTGAAGTAGCCGCGCGGCAGCGTGCGCGATTCGGAGACCAGCTCGTTGATGTCGACCCGGGCGGCAAGCCAGCCCAGGCCAAAGAAGAAGGGGATGCCAAGCAGCATCCAGAGTTCAAATTCCATGGCGTTCTTGTTGTTAGTGGCGGGGCAAAACCGGTGGGACGGCATCCGGCGGCGGTGGCGTGGTCGCGACCACACCGGTGCCGGCGGCGCTTTGCAGTGCCTGGATGGTGTACTTGTGCTGCCACTTTTCGCGGCGCTGGCGGAACACGGTCGGCGCCAGGGCCAGGATGCCGAAGGCGGCGCCGGCAACAAAGAACGCCAGCAGCATCAGCACGAGGGGGCCGCGCAATTCATAGTCGAGGAAAAAATGCAGGTCGACTTCTTTGGTGTTCTTCAGGGCGAAGCCGAAGAACAGGATGAACAGGATAAATCCGACGATGGTCGAGACGAATTTCATCAACAGGTTCCGCTGGACAATGGTGTGAGGGCGAAGTGTCGCATATCCGTCATCATATTTCAAAATGGTAGTGGGTGGTGGCGAGCGCTGATGTATCGGCGGCGGTGCGTAACTTGGATTCCCGCCAAGGCGCCCGGCGAGCGCGGGAATGACGGTCTTTGGGCTAACAACTAGCGGCAATATTCTTGCTGACACGCGTAAAACCGTCGTTCCCGCGGAGGCGGGAACCCAAGTTCACACCGCCGCCACCTGCCCAATCAGCACCCAAACCCCAAAAAAAAACGGCACCCTTGCGGATGCCGTTTTCTGGTGCCAGCACTGACTCAATCGTTGATGATCGGTTGCCCGACCATCGCGTCCACCTGCTCGCGCAACTGCTTGCCCGGCTTGAAATGCGGCACCCGTTTTTCGGGCACCATCACCTTGTCGCCGGACTTCGGATTGCGGCCGATGCGCGGTGGGCGGCTGTTCAGCGAAAAACTGCCGAAACCACGGATCTCGATGCGTTGCCCGGTCGCCAGGGCGTTGGTCATCGCATCGAGGATGGTCTTGACAGCAAACTCCGCATCCTTTGCCACCAGCTGAGAATAACGCTCAGCCAGTCGGTTAATCAGCTCGGACTTGGTCATCTGCACAGCTCCTCAGGAGATCCTGATTAGTTCTTGTTGTCGAACTTAGCCTTGAGCAACGCGCCCAGGCTGGTCGTGCCCGAAGCTGCGCTATTGTCGTTCGACAGCTTGCTCATTGCTTCTTGCGTATCGACGTTGTCTTTCGCCTTGATCGACAGCTGGATGCTGCGCGCTTTGCGATCGATGTTGATCACCAGAGCTTCGACGGTGTCGCCGACTTTCAGGTGGGTGCCAGCATCTTCAACGCGGTCACGCGAGATTTCCGAAGCGCGCAGGTAGCCTTCGACTTCTTCCGACAGCGAGATCACGGCGCCTTTTGGCTCAACCGATTTCACGGTGCCGGTGACCAGCGAACCCTTGTCGTTCATCGACGAGTAGGTGTTGAACGGGTCGCCTTCCAGTTGCTTCACGCCCAGCGAAACACGCTCGCGCTCGACGTCGATGGCCAACACCACGGCTTCCAGTTCGTCGCCTTTCTTGAAGCGACGCACGGCTTCTTCGCCGGCTTCGGTCCACGACAGGTCGGACAGGTGCACCAGACCATCGATGTTGCCTGGCAGGCCGATGAACACGCCGAAGTCGGTGATCGACTTGATCGAACCCTTGACCTTGTCGCCCTTCTTGTGGGTCATGCCGAAGTCGTCCCATGGGTTCGCTTTGCACTGCTTCATGCCCAGCGAAATACGGCGGCGCTCTTCGTCGATCTCCAGAACCATGACTTCCACTTCGTCGCCCAGCTGGACAACTTTGTTTGGCGCCACGTTCTTGTTGGTCCAGTCCATTTCGGACACGTGGACCAGGCCTTCGATACCCTGCTCGACTTCGACGAACGCGCCGTAGTCGGTGAGGTTCGTGACTTTACCGAACAGGCGGGTGCTCTGTGGGTAACGACGCGACAGACCGGTCCATGGATCGTCGCCCAGCTGCTTGACGCCCAGCGAGACGCGGTTCTTCTCTTGATCGTACTTGAGGACCTTGGCGGTGATCTCTTGGCCAACCGACAGGACTTCGGATGGGTGACGCACACGACGCCATGCCAGGTCGGTGATGTGCAGCAGGCCATCGATGCCGCCCAGGTCGACGAATGCGCCATAGTCGGTGATGTTCTTGACGATACCGGTAACCACGGTACCTTCTTTCAGCGTTTCCATCAGCTTCTGACGCTCTTCGCCCATCGATGCTTCGATGACAGCGCGGCGCGACAGCACGACGTTGTTACGCTTGCGGTCCAGCTTGATGACCTTGAATTCGAGGGTCTTGCCTTCGAATGGGGTCGTGTCCTTGACTGGACGGGTGTCAACCAGCGAACCCGGCAGGAACGCGCGGATGCCGTTGGTCAGGACGGTCAGGCCGCCTTTGACTTTGCCATTGACGGTACCGGTGACGATCTCGCCCGATTCCATTGCTTTTTCCAGTGCCAGCCACGAAGCCAGACGCTTGGCTTTGTCGCGCGACAGGATGGTGTCGCCGAAGCCGTTTTCCAGCGACTCGATAGCCACGGAAACGAAATCGCCGATCTGAACTTCCAGTTCGCCCTGGTCGTTCTTGAATTCTTCGACCGGAATGAAGGCTTCCGACTTCAGGCCGGCGTTGACGATCACGAAGTTGTGATCCAGACGCACGACTTCAGCCGAAATGACTTCGCCCGAACGCATGTCTTGACGTTGCAGCGATTCCTCGAAGAGGGCTGCGAAGCTTTCCATACCGGTATCTTGAGTTGCAGTAGACATAAAAGTTTGTTTATTTCATGTTAGCCAGCAGGCCGACGATAGTGCGGACTGAACTGGGTTAGGTTAAAACACGCTTGCGACGGCGAAGATGCTGTCGCAAGCACCAAAGGACAATGGTTTTTGGATAACGGCTCAGTAAAAAAAGCCGTCAGCCTCAAGACCGCCGTCCCCGCGAAGGCGGGGATCCAAGTTTGCTTGCTAACCACCACGGCGATGACTCGAGCCAACGATGACGCATCGAACTGGGATTCCCGCCTGCGCGGGAATGACGTTCAGGTGCTGATGACTACCGGTCCGGACTGCAACCGATTGACACAAGCACCACGACGCCATTCAAAGTCTTATTTCTGCGCATACCAGGCCATGACTTGCTCGACCGCCTGGTCCACCCCCATCTCGGACGTGTCCAGGATATGCGCATCGCTTGCAGCGACCAGGGGAGCGACTGCGCGACCTGTGTCGCGCTCGTCTCTAGCCCGTAAATCAGCCAGCAGGTCGTTCATATTAGCAGAAAAGCCTTTGTCAATCAATTGCTTATAACGGCGTTGCGCGCGTGCCTCAGCGCTTGCAGTGAGGAACACTTTAAGCTTGGCAGTCGGAAAGATCACCGTGCCCATATCGCGCCCGTCGGCCACCAGGCCCGGCGTCTGGCGAAAGCCCAGCTGCAGGCCGAACAGCGCCTGGCGCACGCTCGGCAGTGCGGCGATCTTCGACGCCATATTGCCCACCTCTTCCGCGCGGATCGCGTGGCTCACGTCTTCGTGCGCCAGATAGATCGCCTCGCCCTGGAAGCGCGCCGGCAGGTGTTCGGCCAGCTTGGCGATGCCATGTTCGTCCGCCAGCGGCAGATTGCGGCGCAGCGCCTGCAGCGCCGTCAGGCGATACAGCGCACCCGAATCGAGCAAATGGAAACTCAGGCGGTCGGCGACGCGGCTGGCCACCGTGCCCTTGCCGGAAGCGGTCGGGCCGTCGATGGTGATGACTGGTACGTTGGAATTGGGCATAGGCTTGTCGTCTGGATTAAAACAGCTCGTTGCGCGCGATGCCCGCAAACGCTTCGAAGTAGTCGGGGAAGGTCTTGGCCACGCACTTCGGATCGTTGATCCGCATCGCGTTACCACGGCGCGCCTTGCCATCGAGCGACGCGAGCGAGAAGCACATCGCCATCCGGTGGTCGTCGTAGGTGTCGATCGTGGCAGGCTTGAGTTCTTCGGGCGGCGTGATGCGGATGTAGTCCGGCCCCTCCTCCACCTCGGCGCCGACCTTGCGCAGTTCGGTCGCCATCGCACTGAGGCGATCGGTTTCCTTCACGCGCCAGCTGGCGATATTGCGCAGCGTGCTCGGACCGTCGGCGTAGAGCGCCGCGACCGCGATCGTCATCGCCGCATCCGGGATGTGGTTGAAGTCGGCGTCGATGGCCCTGAGTACGCCATTGGACTGCACCTCGATCCAGTTGTCGCCGCGCGTGACGATGGCGCCCATGCGTTCGAGCGCATCGGCAAAGCGCACGTCACCCTGGATGCTGTGTTCACCGACGCCTTCGACGCGCACCGGTCCGCCCGCGATCGCGCCGGCAGCCAGGAAGTATGACGCCGACGACGCATCGCCCTCGACGTGGATGGTGCCCGGGCTTTGATAACGCTGGCCAGGCTGCACGGTGAACGAGGCCCAGCCATTCTGCTCGACCTCGACGCCGAAGCGGCGCATCAGGTTGAGCGTGATCTCGATATACGGCTTTGAAATCAGCTCGCCCACGACGTCGATGGACACCGGATGCGACTTGGCCATCAGCGGCGCGGCCATCAACAGCGCGGTGAGGAACTGGCTCGATACATTGCCGCGCACGGCCATGCGGTTGGCCGTGATGTGACCGCGACGGATGCGCAGCGGCGGAAAGCCCTGCTCGCCGGTGTACTCGATCTGCGCGCCGACTTCGTTCAATGCCTCCACCAGGTCGCCGATCGGCCGCTCGTGCATGCGCGAGACGCCGTGCAAGGTGTAATCACCGCCGATCACGGCCAGTGCCGCCGTCAGTGGCCGGATCGCGGTGCCGGCATTGCCCATGAACAGGTCGGCCGCCGGTTCGGGCAGCTCGCCGCCGTTGCCGTGCACGATCACCGTGCGCTCGTCGACTTCATCCCATTTGATGCCCAGCGAACGCAGTGCGCCCAGCATGACCATCGTGTCGTCCGATGCCAGCATGTCGTGGATCGTGGTCGTGCCCTCGGCCAGCGCAGCCAGCAGCAGCGTGCGGTTCGAGATGCTCTTGGAACCCGGCAGCCGCACCGTCCCTTGCGCATGCAGGACAGGTTCGAGGTCGATATGCTGCGGGTAGTGTTTTTGCTGCGTCATGTGTTTTCCTGGATTGGCGGGCGCGGCTCATGTGGCCCATTATCGGCCTCGATGGCGATCTGCCACTCGTGGCGGGCGCGCTGCGCGTTCGCATAGATGTCTTGCAATCCGGCGCCATCGCCTGCGGCCAGCATGGCCCGCATCGACGTCAATTGTGCCAGATATGCATCGAGCTCGGTGAGCAGCGCACTGTGGTTGGCCAGGCTGATGTCGCGCCACATTTCGGGCGACGAACCGGCGATGCGCGTGAAGTCGCGAAAACCGCTGGCGGCATACTGGAACAGCATCTCGGCGTGCGGCTTGCCGGCGATGTCGTCCACCAGCGCATAGGCCAGCAAGTGCGGCAGGTGGCTGACGGCGGCGAACACGCGGTCGTGGTCCTCGGGCGTGAGCGTGTGGATCACGGCGCCGCAGGCGCGCCAGGCGGCAGCGACACGCTCCACGGCGGCCGGCGCGTTCTCGGGCAGCGGCGTGAGCACGGCTTTTTTGCCCTGGTACAGGCCGACCAGCGCGGCATCGGGCCCGTTCGACTCGCTGCCCGCGATCGGATGGCCCGGCACGAACTGGTGTACCCGCTCTTTCAATGCCGCACGGGCCGCAAGCACCACGTCGCACTTGGTGCTGCCGGCATCGGTAACGACCGTGCCGGGCGCCAGATGCGGCTGTAGCGCCGCCAGGATCGGACCGGTTTGCGCGACCGGCGCGGCCAGCAGCACCAGATCGGCGCCGGCCATCGCATCGGCGTAGTCATCGCACACGCGGTCGATGATGCCCAATTCGAGCGCCCGGGCCAGCGCCTCGGGATGCCGGCCAACGCCGACCACTTCCTGCACCTGCCCTGCGCGTTTGAGCGCCAGCGCGAACGAACCGCCGATCAGGCCGACGCCGACGATAACGATCTTTTTCAGCATCTAGCCGAGCGCCTTCGTCAGCGCTGCGATGAAGGCCGCGTTCTCTTGCGGCAGGCCGATCGAGATGCGCAGCCACTGCGGCAAGCCGTAGTTGCCGACCGGGCGCACGATCACGCCCTGCTTGAGCAGCGCGACGTTGACGCGCGCGCCGGCGCCGTCGTCGTTGCCGACCCGGACCAGCACGAAGTTGCCGAACGACGGCACGTACTCGAGGCCCAGTGCTTCAAAGGCGGCGATCATCTGGCGATAGCCCTCGGCGTTGTTGCGCGCGCCCTGGTCCAGGAACGGCGTGTCGTTCAGCGCCGCCACCGCAGCGGCCTGCGCCAGCGAGTTGACGTTGAACGGCTGGCGAATACGGTTCATCAGGTCGGTGACCTCGGGCTGTGCGATGGCGAAGCCCACGCGCAGCCCGGCCAGGCCGTAGGCCTTCGAGAAGGTGCGCGAGACGATCAGGTTCGGGTATTTGCGCACCCAGGCGCTCGACTCGAACTGGTGCTCGGGCGCCAGGTATTCGTTATAGGCTTCGTCCAGCACGACGATCACGTTGGCCGGCACCTTTTGCAGGAACGCTTCGATCTGCGGGGCCGGGATGAAGGTGCCGGTCGGGTTGTTCGGGTTGGCGACATACACCAGGCGCGTGTCGGCGTCGATCGCGGCTGCCATCGCATCGAGGTCATGCCCGTAGTCGACGGCCGGCACCACGACGGCGCGGCCACCGACGCCCTGCGTGGCCAGCGCGTACACGGCAAACGAATACTGCGAATACACCACCGCTTCGCCCTGCTGCACGAAGGCGTGGGCCGCGATCTCGAGGATGTCGTTGCTGCCGTTGCCGAGCGTGATCCATTCGAGCGGCACGTCGTAGCGCTTGGCCAGCGCGGTCTTCAGCTCGAAGCCGTTGGCGTCCGGGTAGCGGCCAAGGTCTGCGGCCGCTTCGAGCATCGCGGCGCGGCTCGATGCCGGGATGCCGAACGGGTTTTCGTTCGACGCCAGCTTGACGATGGATGCTTCATCGAGACCGTATTCGCGGGCCACTTCGGCGATCGGTTTGCCGGCCTGGTAGGGGGCGATGGCACGGACGTATTCTGGACCAAATGTCGACATGAAAATCTCTTTCGTATTCGTTTTAAAGGCTTTGCGGGTAAGAACCCAGCACCTTGAAAAAGGCGGCGTTGTCCTTGAGTTCCTCGAGCGCGCGTGCGACGGCGGCGTCATGCACGTGGCCCTCGATGTCGACATAGAAGTAGTACTCCCAGGTGCCGATGCGCGCCGGGCGCGATTCGAAACGGGTCATCGACACGCCGTGTTTTTCGAGTGGCGCCAGCAGGTTGTAGACGGCGCCGGCCTTGTTCGGCACGGCCAGCACGATGCCGGTGCGGTCCTTGCCCGACGGGCCGGTCTGCAACTGGCCGATCACGACAAAGCGCGTGCGGTTGTGCGGATCGTCCTGGATGTGGGCCTGCACGACGCCCAGGCGATACTGCTCGCCCGCCATCTCGCTGGCAATCGCCGCGATCGTCGGATCCTGGCTGGCCAGCACCGCCGCCTCGGCGTTCGATGCGACGGCGCGCCGCTCGATGTGCGGGTAATGCTGGTTCAGCCACACCTGGCACTGTGCCAGCGCCTGCGAATGCGCGCACACGGCGGTCACGCCATCCATCGAGCCGGTCTTGCTCATCAGGCTGTGGTGCACGGCGATCGAGACTTCGCCGCTGATGATGGTGGTCGTTGCCAGCAGCAGGTCGAGCGTGCGGTTGATGGCGCCTTCGGACGAATTTTCAACGGGGACCACGCCGAAATCGGCGGTGCCCGCCTCGGTGGCGCGAAACACTTCATCGATCGACACGCACGGCAGCGCGTCGATGGCCGAGCCGAATTGCTGGAACACGGCCTGTTCGCTGAAGGTGCCGGTGGGGCCGAGGAAAGCGACCGTGACGCGCTTTTCGAGCGCGCGGCAGGACGACATGATTTCGCGGAAGATGGTCTGGACGTCGCCGTCCTTGAGCGGACCGGGATTGCGCTCGGCCACGCCGCGCAGCACCTGCGCTTCGCGCTCGGGGCGAAATACCGGGGCGTTGGTCTCGGCCTTGACGTGGCCGACCGCTTGCGCGATCTGGCCGCGCTCACTCAATAGCTTGAGGATCTGTGCGTCGATCGCATCGATGCGTTCGCGCAGGGGGGTGAGTTTGTCTGTCATCGTTATGCAGTAGGTCGATATGGTTTGCGTGGTGTGGATTCAACCGTGCGTCGAACGCGTCGGCGGGGGACCCGCCAACCCGACGTTCCATGCCGGCGACATGGTTCACCGTCTTGCAAACTCGTTCAAATAATCGACGAGGGCTTGTACGCCCTCGATCGGCATCGCGTTATAAATGGATGCCCGCATGCCGCCGACGGACTTGTGGCCCTTCAGTTGCAGCAGCCCGCGCGCCTTCGCGCCGGCCAGGAATTGGTCGTTCAGTGATTCGTCGCGCAGATAGAACGGGATGTTCATGCGCGAGCGGTAGGCGGGATCCACGCGGTTGGCGTAGAAATCGTCGGCATCGAGCGCGGCGTACAGCAAGCGCGCTTTCTCGATATTGAGCGCTTCCATCGCCGCCACGCCGCCGCGCCGTTTCAGCCACGCGAACACCAGGCCCGCGATATAGATCGAATAGGTCGGCGGCGTGTTGTACAGCGAGTCGTGTTCGGCGCAGGTCTTCCAGTGAAAGACCGACGGGCACTGGGGCGAGGCGAAATCGAGCAGATCTTCCCGCACGATCACGAGCGTCAGGCCCGCCGGGCCGATGTTCTTTTGCGCGCCGGCGAAAATCACGCCGTACTTCGACACGTCGATCTCGCGCGACAGGATGTGCGACGACATGTCGGCCACGATCGGCAAGTCGGGGAACAATGCGGGATCGATCTCGGGCGCGTCGGGATACTCGACGCCGTCGATGGTCTCGTTGGTGCAGATATGCAGGTAGGAGGCATTTGGCGTGAGGCGCCACGTGTCGCGCGCCGGCACGCGCGCGAAGTGCTCCGCCTCGCTCGACGCCGCGACGTTCACGCGTGCATAGCGCGCCGCTTCCTTGATCGACTTGCCCGACCATGAACCGGTGTGGATGAAGTCGATCACCGGCTCTGGCCGGCGCCCGGCCAGGTTCAGCGGCACGATGGCGTTCTGCCCGAGCCCCCCGCCCTGCTGGAACAGGATTTTATAGTTGGCCGGGACGTGGAGCAGTTCGCGCAGGTCATCGAGCGCCTGGCGGTGGATGCTACTGAATTCGGGACCACGGTGGCTCATCTCCATCACCGACATGCCGCTGCCGTGCCAGTCGAGCATTTCGCTCGCGGCCTGTTGCAGCACGTCTTTCGGCAGCACGGCGGGGCCGGCCGAGAAATTGAAGATCTGGGTCATGCGGTCCTTTCGACGATATTTACTTGACCTGTGCGCTTTGCATCACTTCCGTCAGCAAGGCGCTCAGGCGCGGCGCGACCACTCTCTGGCCGATTGCCATGCTCTCGGCGCCGAGGCGCGGGCTCAGGGCCAGCATCTTGCGGCCCAGCGGCGTGCGATAGAACGCAGTGAGCTGCTGCAGTTCGGCCACCGTATAGTGTCGGGCATACAGCGGCCCGATCTCGGCAACCATCTGGTCGATCAGCGCCGGATCGCGCATCAGCCGGCTGACCGCCTCGGCCGCATGCGGCACGAACCGGTCGATCCGGGCCAGCGCATCGGCGCGGCTTTCCTCGCTTGCGCCCGGGTCGGCGTTTACTTCTGCCAGGGCTTGGGCGCGCATCACGGCCGGCATCGTTTTCTCCATCTCGGCAAACGATGCGGTCATCATTGTGCGCACGTCCATCGCATCGAGCAGTTCCTTGACGGCGGCATCGGCCTGAGGGCTGATCGCAGTGACTGGTAAGGGCGCCTGGGCCCGTGCCGGCAGGGCCGAACACGCGACGATGACGGCGAAGAGGATGTGTTTCATTGGGTCTCCATGCGGGTCGCAAAGCCCATCGAATCGGTGTCAACAACGGGTGGGAACGCATGCGCGTTCCCACCCTGGCGCCAGAATTACTCGGGCGCCGGCTCGAGCTCGACTTCTTCGAGGTCGGTCTCGACGATGCGCTGCAGGCCGGACAGCTTGGTGCCGTCTTCCACCGCGATCAGGGTCACGCCCTGGGTCGCACGGCCCATCTCGCGGATCTCGGCCACACGGGTGCGAATGAGCACGCCGCCGGTCGTGATCAGCATGATCTCGTCGCTTGGCTCGACCAGGGTCGCGGCCACCACCTTGCCGTTACGCTCGGAGGTCTGGATCGCGATCATGCCCTTCGTGCCGCGGCCATGGCGCGTGTACTCCGTGATCGGGGTACGCTTGCCGAAGCCGTTCTCGGTGGCGGTAAGCACGGTCTGCTGCTCGTTCTCGGCCACCAGCAGCGCGATGACTTCCTGGCCTTCCTCGAGGTTCATGCCGCGCACGCCGCGCGCCGTACGGCCCATCGGACGCACGTCGTTCTCGTCGAAGCGCACGGCCTTGCCGGCGTCGGAGAACAGCATCACGTCGTGCTTGCCGTCGGTGAGCGCCGCGCCAACGAGCACGTCGCCTTCGTCCAGGTCGACCGCGATGATGCCGGCCTTGCGTGGATTGGAGAAGTCACGCAGCGGCGTCTTCTTGACGGTGCCCAGCGAGGTGGACATGAAGACATAGTGGTCTTCGGGGAAGGTGCGGTTCTCGCCCTGCAGCGGCAGCACGACGGTGATCTTTTCGTTGTCTTGCAGCGGGAACATGTTGACGATCGGCTTGCCACGCGAGTTGCGCGAGCCTTGCGGCACTTCCCAGACCTTGAGCCAGTACATGCGGCCACGGTTACTGAAGCACAGGATGTAATCGTGCGTGTTGGCGATGAAGAGCTGGTCGATCCAGTCGTCTTCTTTCGTCGCCATCGCCTGCTTGCCACGGCCGCCGCGCTTTTGCGCGCGGTATTCGGACACCGGCTGCGACTTCATGTAGCCCGAGTGCGACAGCGTCACGACCATGTCTTGCGGCGTGATCAGGTCTTCGGTTTCGAGGTCGCTGGCATTGTGTTCGATGGCCGAACGGCGCGCATCCTTGCCATTGTCGGCGTACTCTGATTTGATCGCCGTCATTTCGTCGACGATGATCGTGGTCACGCGTTCCGGCTTGGCCAGGATGTCGAGCAGGTCGGCGATGTGCGACATCACTTCCTTGTACTCGTTGACGATCTTGTCTTGCTCGAGGCCCGTCAGGCGTTGCAGGCGCATCTGCAGGATCTCTTGCGCCTGTTCGTCCGACAGCTTGTACAGGCCATCTTGCTGCATGCCGTAGTGTTTCGGCAGGTGCTCGGGGCGGAAGGCTTCGATGCCGCCGGCCGCGCCGGTCTCGGTGCGATTGAGCATTTCGCGCACCAGGGACGAATCCCAGGCTTGCTGCATCAGCTCGACCTTCGCGACCGGCGGCGATGGCGCCGCCTTGATGATCGCGATGAAGTCGTCGATATTGGCCAGCGCGACGGCCAGGCCTTCGAGCATGTGGCCGCGGTCGCGCGCCTTGCGCAGTTCGAACACGGTGCGGCGCGTGACGACTTCGCGGCGGTGCGACAGGAAGCACTCGAGCATCTGCTTGAGGTTCAGCAGCTTCGGCTGGCCATTGACCAGCGCGACCATGTTCATGCCGAACGTGTCTTGCAACTGCGTCTGCTTGTACAGGTTGTTCAGCACCACTTCAGGTACTTCGCCACGCTTGAGTTCGATGACCACGCGCATGCCCGACTTGTCGGACTCGTCGCGGATGTCGGAAATGCCTTCGAGCTTCTTGTCGCGCACGTTTTCGGCGATGCGCTCGAGCAGCGACTTCTTGTTTACCTGGTACGGCAGCTCGTCGATGATGATCGCCGTGCGGGCGCCGTCGCGGCCGACTTCTTCGAAGTGGGTCTTGGCGCGCATCACCACGCGGCCACGGCCGGTGCGGTAACCGTCGCGCACGCCCGAGACGCCATAGATGATGCCGGCGGTCGGGAAGTCCGGCGCCGGGATCAGCTCGATGAGCTCGTCAATGGTGCAATCTGGGTTGTGCAGCACGTGCATCGCGCCGGCAATCACTTCGGACAGGTTGTGCGGCGGGATATTGGTGGCCATGCCCACTGCAATGCCCGACGAACCATTGATCAGCAAGTTCGGGATGCGGGTTGGCAGGACGGTCGGCTCTTTTTCCTTGCCGTCATAGTTCGGCTGGAAGTCGACGGTGTCCTTGTCGATGTCGGCCAGGATCTCGCCGGCAATTTTGTCCAAGCGGCACTCGGTGTAGCGCATCGCCGCGGCGCTGTCGCCGTCGATGGAACCGAAGTTGCCCTGGCCATCGACCAGCGTGTAGCGCAGCGAAAAGTCTTGCGCCATGCGCACGAGCGTGTCGTAGATCGACGAGTCGCCGTGCGGGTGGAACTTGCCCATCGTGTCGCCGACGACGCGCGCGCACTTCAGGTAAGGCCGGTTCCACACGTTGTTCATTTCGTGCATCGCGTACAGCACGCGCCGGTGCACCGGCTTCAGGCCGTCGCGGACATCCGGCAGTGCGCGGCCCACGATCACGCTCATCGCGTAATCGAGATAGCTCTTGCGCATCTCTTCTTCGAGGGAAATCGGGACTGTTTCTTTTGCGAATTGATCCATTGGCGGGTCGACTGCTTTCAGGCGATGGTTATAAGTTGCAACGGGCGATTCTACCACGCGAGACATGCCAGATGCTCAATTCCGGGCCAGGCCTTTTTGATGGGGAAAATCGGGCCGACGACCCCAAAAGTTCCAGTATTGTCGTCACCAACGACGCGCGCTTGTGCGAATGTTGCGCTTAAACAACGTCAAGCGATAAATGCTCCGTGTTTGATTTGGGTGCAGTCGTGCGATTTTGGTGCATGTGGCAGAATGGCCAGGAAGTCAATTGCTTGTTTCACAATACGAAACGGACAGAGCAGCCGCCATGTTATTCTTATGACCACATGGAGACTGTCTGAATCGACACGGAATTTACCGAAAGGAAAAGAATATGAAAAAACTGATCACTGTTCTGTTCGCAGCAACGGCCGCTATCGCGGGCGTCGCCTCTGCCCAAAGCGCTCCACCTTACGCGCCGCTGACCACCGACCTGCAAGCGCGCACCCCTTACAGTGCTTATGTGCAGGACAGCCGCGGCGTGATCGCACGCAATCCTTTCGGTCTGTGCTGGCGTACCGGCTACTGGACCCCGGCTGACGCGGTGCCAGGTTGCGACGCGCCGCTGTGCGTCGAGCCAGAGAAACTTGAAAACGGCAAGTGCGTCGCACCACCAGCGCCAGCCGCCCCTGCACCAGCACCGGCGCCAGTGCCTGAAGCCGCACCAGTGCCAACCTCGGAAAAAGTCAGCTATTCGGCCGACGCCTTCTTCGACTTCGACAAAGCGATCCTGAAGCCAGCCGGCAAGGCATCGCTGGACGAACTGAGCGGCAAGCTGGGCGACATGAACCTGGAAGTCATCATCGCCGTCGGTCACACCGACTCGATCGGTACCGATGCCTATAACCAGAAACTGTCGATCCGCCGCGCAGAAGCTGTCAAGGCTTACCTGAAAGAAAAGGGCATCGAAGAAACCCGCGTCTACACCGAAGGCAAGGGCGAGACCCAGCCTAAAGCGGACAACGCCACCGCCGAAGGCCGCGCACAGAACCGCCGCGTGGAAATCGAAGTGGTTGGCACCCGTAGCGCTGCCAAGTAATTCAGTAAGGTAGTTGCAGTAAGCACGTCGTCCCCGCCTTCGCGGGGACGACGTCGTTTGGGTGTCGACTATTCCCGCAGAACTTGGGTCCCCGCCTTCGCGGGGACGACCTTCCCCCGAATCGGGGGAAGGTCGGTTATTATTCCGAGCTATGACGACGACAAATTCAGACCCATCAGAAATTCAGAAGTTCAGCGAACTGGCCCACCGCTGGTGGGATCCAACCTCGGAATTCCGGCCGCTGCACGAAATCAATCCCCTGCGCCTGGAGTGGATCAACGCGCGCGCGCCGCTCGCCGGCAAAAACGTGATCGACATCGGCTGCGGCGGCGGCGTGCTGTCCGAAGCGATGGCGAAAAAAGGCGCCAAGGTGACCGGCATCGACCTGTCGCAAAAGGCGCTGAAAGTGGCCGACCTGCACAGCCTGGAATCAGGCGTCGAGGTACGCTACAAGCACATCGCGGCAGAAGACATGGCGCTCGAAGAAGCCGGCCAGTTCGACGTGGTGACCTGCATGGAAATGCTGGAACACGTGCCCGATCCGGCCTCGATCGTGCGCGCCGCGGCGGCCCTGGTGAAACCGGGCGGCCATCTGTTCTTCTCCACGCTGAACCGCAATCCGAAGTCGTACCTGTTCGCCGTGATCGGCGCTGAATACATCCTGCGCATGCTGCCGCGCGGCACGCACGACTACGGCAAATTCATCACGCCGGCGGAGCTGTCGCAATTCGTGCGCCAGGCCGGGTTGCAGGTCGATGGCTTGAAGGGCCTGACCTACAATCCGCTGACCAAGATCTACTCGCTCAACAGCGACACCAGTGTGAACTACATGGTGGCGTGCACCAAACCTCTGTGATCCAGATGACCTCATTTGCGTTGACTCCCGTTTCGATTCCGGCGCCGCGCGCCGTCCTGTTCGACCTCGATGGCACGCTGGCCGACACCGCGCCCGACCTGGCTGCGGCCGTCAACTGGCTGCGCACCGAGCGCGGCCTGGACGAGACGCCGTACGAAGTGCTGCGCCCTACAGCCTCCGCCGGCGCGCGCGGCATGATCGGCGCCGCCTTCGGCCTGGCGCCGGGTGATGACGGCTACGAAGAACTGCGCCTGGCGTGGTTCGACCGCTATCAGTCGGCCATGGCAAACCATACGACGCTGTTTGACGGTATCAATGAACTGCTCGCCGGCATCGAAGACGCGGGCATGACGTGGGGCATCGTCACCAACAAACCGTCGCGCTTCACCGACCCGCTGGTACCGCAAATCGCTCTCGCGCATGCCGGCTGCATTATCTCGGGCGACACCACCGGGTTCGCCAAACCGCACCCCGCCCCGCTGCTCGAAGGCGCCCGCCGGCTGAACCTTGCACCAGAACAGTGCTGGTATGTCGGCGACGACCTGCGCGATATCGAGGCTGGCAAGGCCGCCGGCATGGTCACGGTGGCTTGCGCCTGGGGTTATTGCGGCGCCATTGCGCCGTCGACCTGGGGCGCTGACTACCTGTTCGATACGCCGGATCAATTGCTGGCTGCACTGCGCGACGTAGCTGCCGGCATGTCGCGGGCCGATCAGGCGGCCTGATCGACCTGGCCCGGGCGCCCTGCCCGCGCGGATTGCCACGATGGCGCCCTGTTCCGGGCGCCATTTTTGTTTATCCAAGCCAACAAGTCACAAGGGCTGGCTTACATCTCTTTACGATTGATACAGGGATGCGTCTAGCTTGGAAGCGGCCTCGCCATTAATCTACATCCATACGAACAAGCAATAACTCACTGGAGCAGATCATGGAAACCACTACCAACCGCATTCACCCAATGATGGCAGCCGCAGCAGCGTCGGTCATCATTGTCAGCCTGACCGGTGCCGCAGCGATCACTGGTCTGCTGCCAACGTCGAAGAGCGCCCCCGAGCCAATGCCTCTGGCAGCGACGTCGCCTTACAGCCTGCAGCAACCCGGCATGCAGCAGCCTGGCCTGCAAGTGCCGAACGGCTATATGGTGCAGAACGGCCAGCTGATGCCGGTTTCGGCGAACCAGCAGCAACTGGTCCCTGCCATGGTGCCGGCGATGGTGCCTGCTAATCAGCTGGCATATGCCCAGCCGGTGGTCCAGCAGCAGCCGACCGTGATCGTCAAGGAAAAGCCGGTGGTGCGCGTGGTCGAGAAAACCCGTGTGGTGCACGCAGCGCCGAAACAAGTGCGCTATGAGCAGCCGCGCTATTCGGAACCGGCACCGGCCCAGCCGAACTATGTCGGCATCGGTACCGGCGCCGTCATCGGCGGCCTGATCGGTAACCAGATCGGCGGCGGCAACGGCAAGAAACTGGCCACCGTGGCCGGCGTGATCGGCGGCGGCATGATCGGCAACGAAATTGCTAATCGCAACCGTTAAGCGTTGGTCGTCGAGCACTTCCCCTTGGCCGCAAGCTGATCAGCTTGCGGCTTTTTTCTTTTTCTTGAAGATGCTGACGATGATGTCGCTTGGGAACAGGCTCAGGATGGGAATGGCGCAGCGGATGACGGTGTATTGCAGGTACAGCGAGAGCGTCGAAGGATTGCCCACGTAGCGCAGGCGCTCCATCAATCCCTGGGCGCGCAGAGCAGGCAGTTCAGCCGTCTGCACCATCGTGAACCCTTGCTTGAGCACCAGCTCGCGCAGGTTGCGCGGGTCGAAATAATGAACATGGGGCGATGGCATATCCTTTTGCCACATGCGCTCGAACGGCCCGTGCCAGCCGATCCGTGCCAACACTTTGGACAGCCGGTAGAAAAACCCACCGCTATTAGGCAGGTTCAGGATCAGGATGCCGTCGTCGTTCAAGTGCGCGTGGCAGGCAGCCAGTGCGCTATGGATATCGGGAATATGCTCGATGACATCGTTGAAGACAATGGCATCGAAGCGTTCGTCGTGGTCCACCACATCGGGAAAGTACCCTGAGCGCACCGGCAAGCCACGCGCCGCCGCCCGCTCGCCGACCGCCGCATCGGGCTCGACGCCGAGCACATCGAATTGGCCCAGCGCTGCTTCGAGGAACCAGCCATGCGCGCTACCCACATCCAGCAGCCGCGGCTTGCTGACTGACACGTACTGCTTGGCATACCCGACGATGGTGTTGAAATTTTCGATTCGCAACGCCTTGAGGGCCGCCTCGCGCTGCGCCTCATCCATTGCTACCGCACTGGGCGCGTTGATCGCCGGCGTCAAAGCAGCGCTTTCATAGCGGCAGGCGCGGCACATTGCATGCCATCCTGCCAGTCCTGCAATTTGGATATCGCCGCAAACGATGCATGTCATGACAGACCTTGTCAGTTGCAATATGGACGCCACCAGCATATTGCAATTCTGATATGCATTGTAGGTTTTTCATTGTTGACTACTTTAAGGCGCAACCAAGGAAAACGGCTGTACATCGCTGGCCCATCGAGTACAATGAAGCTTCTCGACACTGGGGGCGACCTGGTTTCGACGTGGGTTGCAAAGCAGCGCAGGGCATACCGAGGACTGGTTACCTCGTAAATACATCCAGAAATCAATAACTGCAAACGATAACTCGTACGCACAAGCAGCTTAATTGCTGCTAGCTCTACAACACCTCGCCTCTGGGGTGAGTCGCAAGACTAGTAGAGTCATTTACAGAGGCTAGGACTCAGCCGGGTTACTTGGTTGTTTCCGAAATTTAAGGTAACTCGCCTGTCCAAAGCGTGCACATCCGCGCTGTACGGGCTAAATTAAATGATAGTGCTAAGTATGTAGAACTGTCTGTAGAGTGCTTGCGGACGCGGGTTCGATTCCCGCCGCCTCCACCAGTATTCCAAAAAAACCGTCCTGTGGACGGTTTTTTTTCGCCTGCGCTAACGGGCGGCGGGGATCGAACCCGCGGGACGCGGGGGATTTCCGGGAATTCGGGGAGCACCGCTCCCCGCCGGAAATCCGCCTTGCGCTTGCAAGCGCAAGGCTCTCCGATTCGTCCAACTAGAGGGAAATCGCGCAAGCGATTTCTTGCAGTCCGCCTCCGCTCGCCTGCCCGAACTTCAAGCAGCAAGCAGGGGTCAGGTCTGACATTCAGACACAAGCTCAACCTTAGTCAAGCATCGCCAAGGGCAAACCATCAAGTTCCAGGGCGTTTCCCCGAATTAAACATTCAGGTTAATGCAGAGCTCGTGTCCAAATGACAGACCTGACACCGGCTTTTACCGGCCATTCAAAAATGAAATTCCGCGTTATACACACCTGAAACAAGTTCATGTCCATCGGGCAACCTCAGCTATGATAGCGCCCGTCCGCCCAGCGGCAGCAATCCAGCAGCCGCCGCGCCCGGACCAGATACGAACATCCCAGGATACAAATGAAGGCTGAAGCCGGAGCGAACCCCGTATTAATGCCAGCACGGCCGGCAGAATTCGGCATGATCAACCTGTTGAAAGCCATATCAGCCCAGTTGATCGTCCTGCACCACCTGGCGTTCTACGGCCCCATGGCTGACCACACCCGCCAGATCTTGCCAGCGCTGATCGATTGGCTGGCACAGGACGCCCGCATCGCCGTCCAGGTTTTCCTGGTCATCGGCGGTTTTCTGGCCGCAAAGTCATTGTCACCGCGAGGCTTGTCCGGTCCCGCCAATCCACTGACCACCATCCTGCGCCGCTATACCAAGCTGGCGCCCCCGTTCTTCATCGCGATGCTGGTGGCCGTCGCCGCCTCATGGTTGGCAAGTATCTGGATGACCCACGATGCCATCTCAGCGCCACCAAGCGGCGGGCAATTGATCGCGCATGCCTTCCTGCTGCAGGATGTGCTCGCCTACGAAGCGCTGTCTGCCGGCGCCTGGTACGTCGCCATCGACTTCCAGCTGTATGCGCTGTTCAGCATCCTGCTCTGGGCCTGCAGCCGCGCATCGGGCAAGCACGTGTCGCCGTACCTGATCCCCGCCATGACGGCAACAGCCGTCGGCGCTTCACTGCTCTACTTCAACCTCGACGCCGACTGGGATATCTGGGCCCCCTACTTCCTCGGCAGCTATGGCCTGGGCGCGCTGGCCTGGTGGGCAAGCGACCCGGCGCGTCGGCTCCACTCGGTCGCTATCCTGCTGACCATGATGACCGTGCCGGCGCTGTTCGCCCTGACCCTCGACTTCCGCAGCCGTATTGCCCTCGCGCTGCTGGTCGCGTGCGAGCTTGTTGCGTACGGTCGCATGCGTACAGCATCGCACCCATCCGGGCTATGGCGCGTGGCCAGCTTCGCCGGAAAAATCTCGTTCTCGGTATTTTTGGTCCACTTTCCCGTATGCCTTGTCATCAACGCGGCATTCACTCGCTTCGCGCCGCAGGACGTGCTGGTGCAAACTGCAGGCGCCGTGTTCGCCTGGATCGCCAGCATCATCGCCGGGGCGCTGTTCCACTACTGCGTCGAACTGCCGATCGGCCGCAGCCTGGCACGCCCGGCGCGACTCCGCACTGCCCTCGCCTGACGCCGGCAACGCGCCTTGCCGATCCGCTACTGCTGAGTTACCATAGCGCCGCCCTTGGGGAGTAGCCTGCTTCCTCTTTCGGAAGTTTGTCGCATCAACATACTTGACGCTCAACGTCATGGTGCGCAAGCCTTCTGGTTGGCAAGACCATTGGCATGTTTGCGCGACGATCGGGCCGCGCGACATGCCCGTTGTCGTGCCCGATCGGAAAGCTGTCATGTCTCTCGTCGCCATCCTCATCCTCGCCCTCGCCATGTCCACCGACGCCTTTGCCGTCGCCATTGCCATGGGCGCGCGCCGCCATCACGTACGGTTCAAGGATGCACTCAAGGTGGGCGTGCTGTTCGGCGTGATCGAGGGCACCACGCCACTGGTCGGCTGGGCGCTGGGCAGCATTGCCGCCGCCTATGTCGAGAGCTGGGATCACTGGATCGCGTTCATCCTGCTTACCGGACTGGGCGTGCGCATGATCCACGAAGGCTGCAGCGCGCCGGAGGCCGCCGAAGACTCGAAGCGGCCACTATGGCTGCTGGCATTGACGGGCTTTGCCACCAGCATCGACGCGATGGTGGTGGGCGTGAGCCTGGCGTTCACCGACGCCGGTATCGTGTGGCCGGCGCTGGCCATCGGCCTGGCGACCCTGACGATGGTGACGCTGGGAATGCTGGTGGGCCGCCGCATTGGCGCCCTGGCCGGCAAGCGCGCCGAGATCTTCGGCGGCCTGGTGTTGATCGCGGTCGGTTGCGTCACGCTGTGGGAACACTTGCAGTGACGCATCCCTGAACGGTTACGAGGTCGGCCCCGGATCGGTGCCCGCCTCTTGCAGCACCATCAATTGCTTCATGATGGCTTCGTTGAACGCCGGAATATCATCGGGCTTGCGGCTCGTGATGAGCTTGCCGTCGACCACCACCTCGTCGTCGGTCCATTCGGCGCCGGCGTTGACCAGATCGATCTGCAGCGTAGGCCAGCTGGTGACGTGCTTCGATTCGGCGATGCCGGCGTCGATCAGCGGCCACGCGCCGTGGCAGATGGCGGCAATTGCCTTGTCGCCGTCGCCGAACGCCTTGATGAAGGCAATTGCTTCCGGGCTCGAACGCAGGTTATCGGGATTGGCCACGCCGCCCGGCAGCAGCAGCAGATCGAAGTCGTCCGCGTTGGCGTCTTCCACGTTCAGTTCGACCGCATACTTGTCGCCAGGTTCAAGATGATTGAAGCCCTGGATCTGTTCGCCCACTTTCTTTGGCGAGACCAGCACGACCGTCACGCCCTGCTCTTCAAGAAAGCGGCGCGGCTCGGTGTATTCGACTTGTTCGACGCCGTCGGTCATGAGGACGGCGACGCGCCGGCCGTCGAGCGATTGGTTTGCTGATGGTTCGAGATGATCCGCCGGCTGCATGTTTTCTGCTTGTTGCATGGTGCCTCCTGGTCGATGGTTCGTTAATTCGTTGACATCGATTGTAGGCCGCCCGGGCATTCTGCGGCGCGCGCGAGCCGCCACGAGTCGCCCCTGTCAGTCAAGCAGGTAGCACATGTCGTCGCGGTCGCGTGCGGCAAGCCGCGTGCAGAGAAAACCATCCAGGCCCAGCCGCGCCGCGCCGCCGAGGCTGACGCCGACGATCGCCTCGCGCCGCAATACCACCTGTAACTCGCGATAGGGCACGTCGATGGCGAAGCGGGCCAGCAAGGCGGCCAACGCGCGGCTGCCGTCCTGCCCCGGCAGGAAATGTTCGAATTCAACAGCACTCACCGGCCCCAGCCGGATACGGATGCCGAGCTCGGGCCGCAACATGCGCCCACCCGCCGTGGCGCCCGCGCCAAGCACGCAGTTGCCCTGCGCCAGCTGGGTGCGCTGGCCCGGCTCGAGCACATCCCAGCGGCCGGTGAATTGCTCGACGCGCACCGCCACGCCAAACCAGGCGCCGAGCACGCCGGCGACCAGGTCTGCGCTGACCACACGGCTGCGCAGCGGCGCGGCAAAGCGCGCCAGGGCGATGGCCTCGGCGCCAGGCGTGTCGTGACTGGGCGCCACGCCCGCCAGCGCCAGCAGCAGCGGCTGAAACCGGTCAACGCCCGCAGCGAGCGGATGTCGCACGCGGTACTTGCACCAGGCGCGATAAAACAGCGCCACCTGGCGGCTGGAAAACAGGTCGAGAAAGGCGCGCGGCCCGTCGTCGCGGGCACGCGATTCCCACGCGGCGAAGCGTTCTGTGTAGTGCAGTGGCAAGGTGCCCATCACGCCAAGCAGACCCATCATCGAAGGCGTGACGTTGATCGACAAAATGCCGTCGGTGATCAGGTCAATGGCTTCGATCTCGCTGGGCGGAAAGCCGAGCTGGACGCTATTGCGAAAGCGGATCAGGCCACCGAGCGCCTGCTCCGGGCCGATCCCTTGCCGGCCGAGCCAGCGCAGCAGCAGGCGCACCGCCTGGAAGAATTCATAGCGCTGCGGCCGCGCAACCAGGTCGGCGATCATGCCTGCACGCTCAAACGAGCGCCAGGCTGCCATTGCGCGGCTCGCAGCGCAGCAGCTCCTTCTCGCTCTGGGCAGAGACCAGCACGAGCCGCGTGAAACTGTTCAGGTGGACATACAACCCGAGAAAGCGGCTGACCACCTGCCCGAACACGAACAGGCTGCTGCCGGCAAACGCTTCTTCATCCACCGTCAGCCGCACTTCGGTGCCGTGCACGAGCGTCGCGCCATGCCGGTTGCGCAGCCAGGCCGTGGCCGGGCGTGCTGTCAGCGCGGCCAGGCCGGCGATCTGGCACTGCGAACTGCCTGACCTCGCCACGTCGTACAGCGACAGTGTTTCGCGGAAGGTATCGAGCTCGGCCAGCGAGCGGTGATTGAGCGCCAGCTGCGTGACGAGGCGCCAGCCGTTGCCGTCGCGGCTGCCGAAATTCAGTGGCGCCGATGGCTTGCGCAACAGGCGGATGGACAAGCCGCCTGTCGCCGTCTCGCTGGCCATGTCGCCGCCCGGCGCGCCCACGCCCAGCGCGCAGGCCGCCAGGCCATTGCTGCAGGTCAGGTCGATCGAGGCGACGGCCGCGTCGAGCTCGGCCAGCGCCAGGTCGTCGTCGGAGAACGCGATCTTCACGCGGTGCCGGCGGTCGCCCCCGTCGTCGCGGCGGACGAACCAGTAGCGGTGCGCTTCACCACCTTCACCATGGCGCAGCCCGTAATAGGGGCGGTAGGCAACGCCGGCCGTCTTGCCGTCGCGCGTGGTGAGCACCTGCACCGCATCGATGCTGTAGACCTCGGCGTCCTCTTCGTGCCGGTTCGGCACCACGTCGTACATGGCTGAACGGTGCGTGATGCGCACCGGCGCGGCCGCTTGCCGGAACAGGTTCACGACCGGCGTGCAGCCCGTCACCAGATGCGCGTTCGACAATCCCCGCAAGATGCGCGCCGGTCCCGACTCGGCGTGCAGGTCGGCCAGCACCATGTGCAGCGTGAAGCGGCGCGCGCCGGCCGGAAACATCGGCGCCAGCGCCGCCAGGTCGACATCCAGGAAGTGGAATTTGTCCGGGAAAGCAAAGTATTCGGTCAGCAATCGGTAGGCAGGGTGGGCCTGCGCCTGCTCCGGCACCAGTGCTTCGTCAGCCTCGAGGCCGCCAAGCGACAAGGCCGGGCGGTCCAGCCGGCGCCAGCGCTCCTGCCCTTCCGTCTCGACCCACGTCTCGAGCGTGTGCAGGCACAGGCTGTCGATGAGCGCGGCCGTCAGCAGCGCGTCGCCATCGACATGCAGCCGCAGACGCGGCAAGCCGAGCTTGGGCAAGAGCCGGCACGGCATGGCGCTGTCAAAACTGATGCTGATGCGCGCGCTGGCCCGGGCCGGTAGCCGGATCCGCGGGGGCACGTGTACCACGGGCGAGAACCAGGCGCGCGCCACCGTCACCGGCGCCAGCGCCAGGTCGGCCGTCGTGCGGAAGCGGCATGGCGCGCCGCGCGCGGCCAGCGACGTCATCTCGGTCCCGCGCGGCACGACGTGCACGTGTTCGATACGGGCCGAGCGCGCTTGCGGATCGTTGCCGTCGATGCGCACGATCGAGCAGCTCGGGATGCCGTGCAAAAAATGCGGATACAGGCTGCCAAGCAATGCTTCGGTGAACTCCGGATAATCGTCGTCGAGCTTTTTGGCGGTGCGCGCATTGAGCAGCGCGCAGGCCTGGATCAGGCGCCGGATGTGCGGATCTTCGCTGCCTTCCGGCCCCAGGCCAAGCTCGGCGGCCAGGCGCGGATATTGGTGGGCAAGCTCACGGCCGACCGTGTTCAGGTAGACCAGCTCGCGCTCGTAGTACGGCAATAGCTCTTCCATCGGTCTCTCCTCAAGCTGACACGCTACGGTCGGTCAGATCGCCGCTATCGGCGTTGCGTAGGCACAATATTTACGCGCGGATACATTTAACGTTGTAGCGCGTAAACATCCCTGCGTCACCGGGCTTGCCCATAAGTCAGTAAAATCCCGGGTTCTCCTGTTCAAGCGACTGCACCATGACCACGTCCGCCACACCCATCCGCACCGAAATTCTCACCCTGTGGCGCCTGTCCTGGCCGGTGTTGGTCGGCCAGCTGGCGACGGTAGGGATGGGCGTGGTCGATGTCGCCATGACCGGCCACGTCAGCGCCGAAGAACTGGCGGCCGTGTCGCTGGGCACCGCCGTGTGGTCGATCGTGCTGGTGACCGTGATGGGCACGATGATGGCGATTAACACCGTTGTCGCGCACGAGATCGGCGCCGCGCGGCACGACCAGGTGCCCCATTCGGTACGCCAGGCGATGTGGAAAGGGGCGCTGGTCGGCACCGTCGCGCTGCTGTTTGCCAACCTGTGCACGCTGCTGTTCGACCATGTCGGGCTCGACGCTCACGTGGCCGCGCGCGCTTCGCTGGTCGTGCACGTAATCAGTGTCGGCTTGCCGGCCTTTGGCGTGTACCGCGCGCTGTATGGCTACACCACCAGCATCAACCAGACCAAGCCGATCATGTGGATTGCGATCATTGGCCTGCTGTACAACACGCTGGTGAGCTGGCTGCTGGTCTTTGGCGAACTGGGCTTTCCGCGCCTGGGCGCGGTCGGCTGCGCGATCGCCACCGCCAGCGGCATGTGGCTGATGCTGGGCGCCATGCTGTGGTGGGTGCGGCGCTCGCCGGCCTACCGCATGACCTATCCGTTCGATCGCTTCGACCGCCCGGACGCCAGGGCCATCGGCAGCATGCTGCGCCTGGGCCTGCCGATCGGCGTGACCTATTTTGCCGAGGTCAGCGCCTTTGGCCTGATCAGCCTGCTAGTGGCGCGCTATGGCGTGGTGCAAGTGTCGTCGCACCAGATCGCGCTCAATTTCGCCTCGCTCGTGTTCATGCTGCCGCTCAGTTTCGCCATCGGCATGCTCACCCGCGTCGGCCAGGCGATGGGCGAAGGCGATCCGGTGCGAGCCCGCTTCGTCGGCTGGGTGGGCGTGGGCGTGTCGCTGGCCTTTGGCGCGCTGGCGGCGCTGTTCATCGCCATCTTCCGCTGGGAAATCGCGGCGGCCTACACATCGGATCCGGCCGTGCAGCACGTCACGGCACACCTGCTGCTGTTCGCGGCGCTGTTCCAGTTGTCGGACGCCACCCAGGTCGCGACCGCTTCGGCCATTCGCGGCTACCAGGTCACGCGCCCGCCGATGGTGATCCAGCTGGTCTCGTTCTGGGGCTTGTCGCTGCCGCTCGGCTGCGTGCTGGGCCTGGCGCCGCAGTGGTTCCCGTGGACGCCGGCCGCACCGATGGAGGCCACCGGGTTCTGGATCGGCCTCGTGTTCGCATTGACGGTCGCGGCTGTGCTGCTGACCTGGCAGTTCGAGAAGCTGGCGCGCCAGCGCATTCGCGAGGGTTCGGCCACATTGGCGCACTAGATTTTATGACATGTAATTACAGCGCAGGCAGGCTGACTCTGGTATCGTCTCGCGGTTGCTGTACATTAAACATCCATCAGAGAAACTATGCGCCCTCTCCTCTTTCTCCTGGCCGCTCTCACGGCCGTCCCCGCCATGGCTGAACGTCTGACCCTTGATCGCATCTACGGCGAAGCGTCGCTGGCCGGCGCCAGCGTGCGCAACCTGCGCGTCTCGCCCGACGGCGAACGCGTGACCTTCCTGCGCCCGCGCGCCGACGACCAGTACCGTCTCGACCTGTGGGAATACAACACCAAAAGCAAGGCCACGCAGCGCCTGGTCGATTCCAAGCAACTGGTGCCGAACGAGGAACTCTCGCTCGAGGAAAAAGCACGCCGCGAACGCGCCCGCACCGCCGGCCTGTCGGGCATCCTGAACTATTTCTGGTCGCCGGACGGCAAGCAGTTGCTGGTGCCGGTCGGTGGCGACCTGTATCTCGTCGATGCCGCCAAGCCAGAGAACGCACGCAAGGTCGCTTCGGGCAGCGTGACCGATCCGAAGATCTCGCCGCGCGGCCGTTATGTGTCGTTCGTGCGCAAGCAGAACCTGGTCGTGATCGACCTGAAGACCGGCGCCGAGCGCCAGTTGACGACCGATGGCAAGGGCACCGTGCACAACGGCGTGGCCGAGTTCATCGCGCAGGAAGAAATGAGCCAGACCACCGGCTACTACTGGGCGCCGGACGATTCGGCCATCGCCTACCGCCGCTACGATGAAGCGCCGGTGCCGGTCGTGCGCCGCTTCGAGATCTTCGCCGACCGCACCGAAGTGATCGACCAGCACTACCCGGCCGCGGGCGATCCGAACGTGCTGATCGACCTGTTGCTGGTCGACCCGGCCACGGGCGTGTCGCGCAAGATCGACCTGGGCACCGACAAGGACATCTACCTGGTGCGCGCTGATTTCAGCGCCGATGCCAGGACGCTTGTGTACCAGCGCCAGACGCGCGACCAGAAGCGCCTGGACCTGGTAGCCGTCGACGTCGGCTCACTGGCCCAGCGCCCACTGTTCTCGGAAAATTCCAAGACCTGGGTCAGCATCCACAACGACCTGCGTTTCCTGAAGAACCGCAAGGCATTCATCTGGGCGTCCGAGCGCAGCGGCTATAACCATCTGTATCTGTACGACCTGGATGGCAAGCTGCTGCATCCGATTTCGCGCGGCACGTGGGGCGTGGACGATGTGCTGGCCGTCGATGAAGGCGCCGGCAAGGTGTACGTGTCGTCGAACCGCGACGCCGTGATCGACAAGCAGACCTATGCGCTGGCGCTCGACGGCAGCAGCGCCGACAAACCGGCCCGCATCACGCAGGGCGATGGCTGGCACGACGCCGCCTTCGCCAGCAATGGCAAATTGTTCGTCGACACCTATTCGAACCCGCGCACCCCGCCGCAAGTGTCGATCCGCCGCGCCGATGGCGCGATGGTCGAGTGGATCGAAAAGAATGAACTGAACGCGAACCACCCATACACGCGCCACATGGCCGACCACCTGGCGACCGAATACGGCACCATGAAGGCCAATGACGGCCAGACGCTGCACTATTCGATCATCAAGCCGGCCAATTTCGATGCCAGCAAACGCTATCCGGTGTTCTTGTTTACCTATGGCGGCCCGCACTCGCAGCGCGTGACCCGCGCTTGGGGCAATTACTTTGACCAGTACATGGCACAGCAGGGCTTCGTGGTGTTCCGCTTGGATAACCGTGGCTCGGGCCGCCGTGAACGCGCGTTCACCGACGTGCTGTACAACAACCTGGGCAAGCATGAAGTCGAAGACCAGGTGACGGGCATCGACTGGCTGGCCAAGCAGAGCTTTGTCGATCCGAAGCGCATCGGCGTGTTCGGCTGGAGCTATGGCGGATTCATGACGCTGCGCTTGTTATCTGCGGCATCGGACAAGATCGCCATGGGCGTGTCGGTGGCGCCAGTGACCGACTGGTCGTTGTATGACACCCATTACACCGAACAGTTCGTGGGCGCGACGCCAAAAGGCGATCCGGAAGCGTACAAGCGCAGCGGTGTATTCGCACACCTGGACGGCATGAAGTCGCCGCTGCTGCTGGTGCACGGCATGGCCGACGACAATGTGCTGTTCTCGAACACCACGCTGCTGATCGACGAGCTGGTCAAGCGCAACGTGCAGTTCGACCTGATGACGTACCCGGGCGCCAAGCACGGCATGTCGGGCCGCACCAACCAGCGCCACGTGTATGGCTTGATCGAGTCGTATTTCAAGCGTCATCTGGGCGAGACGCCTGCCAAATAAGGCAATCGCGCCAGACGAAAAAAAGCCGCATCGGAAACGATGCGGCTTTTTTTTATGCGGCAGTTGCTGGGAACTGCCAGTCCAATTTAAGGACGTGGACGCGGACGGTTTGCGTCGTCAGCTGCGTCTTCGACGGCTTCGCGCACGTCGCCGGCGGCGTGCTGGATCTTGCCTTCAGCCTGGTTTGCCAGGCCTTTGGCCTGCTGTTCCTTGCTGTCCACCAGTTTGCCAGCGCCTTCCTGGATTTTGCCGCCAACTTCTTTCAGTTTGCCTTCGACTTGGTCTTTGTTCATGGTGTTCTCCTGTGAGTGACATGGCCGGTTGGCGATGCGATGAGTACAGATTAACGGAATGTGTCCTGCTCTTCTGTTAGCGCACGCACACAACGGGCACACGCCGAATTGCGCGCCATCTTGCCCCTCAGAATGCTATTGTTTTATTAACACCTTTCAACCCGCTATCGAGGCACCAAGATGAATAACAACATGCTGCCTGCTTCTGACGACCCCACGGCGTCAGAAGCTCCCCTCACACAGCGCAAGCTCGCCCGCCGCGTCACGCTCGTCAACGGCATCGGCGTGCTGTTCATCCTGGGCCTCGCCGCCGTCGTGCTGGCCGCCGACGCCCTGCTGCTGATCTTCGCCTGCATCCTGTTCTCGATCCTGCTGTACAAACTGAGCGCGCTGCTGCACCAGCGCACCGGCATCAAACGCAATATCGCCCTCGTCATCGTCGTGCTGCTGCTCACTGCCGTCTTCGGCCTGGGCGGCTGGGCCATGGCGCCGCAGATCTCCGAGCAGTCGAGTCAACTGGCCAAGGAAATCCCCGCAGCGGTCGAGCGGCTGCAGGGTGAAGTAGCCCAGCATCCGCTGCTCAAGCGCGTGGTGGCCGAGCTGCCGCCGCCGGAAGACATGGTCAAGCAGATGGGTTCGATCGTTCCGAATGCCGGGCTGTTCTTCAGCGGCGTAATCGGTGCGCTGGGCAATATCGTCATCATCATTTTCGTCGGCATTTATTTTGCCGCGTCACCTGGCGTGTACACGGGCGGCTTCATCCGCCTGGTGCCCCAGCAAAAGCGGGGCCGCGCACGTGAAGTGATGCAAGAGATGGGCGACAACCTGTCAAGCTGGCTGCTGGGCAAGGCGGTGTCGATGCTGATCGTCGGTGTCACCACCGCGATCGGCCTGAGCATGCTCGGCGTGCCGCTGGCGCTGATCCTGGGCGTGATTGCCGGCCTGCTCGACTTCATCCCGTACCTGGGCCCGATCATGGCAGGTATCCCGGCAGTATTGCTGGCGCTGTCGATCAGTCCCGACCTTGCCCTGTACGCCCTGCTGCTGTTCGCTGCGATCAATATGCTGGAAGGTTATGTGCTGCAGCCGATGATCGAGGCGAAAGCCATCGAATTGCCGCCGGCGCTCGTGATCGTGATGCAGCTGATCTTCGGCACGCTGTTCGGCTTTGCCGGCGTTGCGCTGGCCACGCCGCTGGCAGCCGTGCTGTCGGTGCTGGTCAAGATGCTGTATATCGAGGATATATTGGGAGACCGACCCGCGAAAGGGATCGGCTAAGCCCTGAAAACAACAAAGCCGCGCAATGCGCGGCTTTGTTCTGCGTGCTGAAAAAAAATCAGCGATTGCCTTTTGCAATTTCCTTGACGTTGCCAACCTTTTTTTGCGCCTTGCCTTCGGCCTGCTTTGACAGACCCTCGCCTTGCTGCTGGCTGCTGCCAACGGCTTCACCGACTTTTTGCTGCACCTTACCGGCGACTTCTTTGGTTTTGCCCTTGACTTGATCCTTGTTCATTGCAATCTCCTTGCCTGTGACGTGGATGAGTCTCAACACTAAGAGTAAGTTCCGGCCAGTTCTGTACGGCGTTTAACAAATGGGCTTGCGCCACACGCTTGCCAACCACGGTTGTTGCGCGCGAGGCAAACCCGGTGGCCGATAATAGTGATGTAGCGCCGCGAAGCCGGCCGCCAGCATGAATCGCTCCCAGCTGTCGTAATCATGGTAGCTGCCATAGCGCGCGCCGTTCCAGCCTTCGGTGTTGTCGCCGCGGGGATTGGAGCTGAACAGCACTCCGCCCGGCTTGAGCGCAAGGAACAACTGCGTCAGGGTCTGTGGCAACGCAGCGCTGGGCACGTGGAACAGGACTGCATTGGCAAAAATCCCGTCGAACAGCGCCGGCGGCAAATCGAGGTGCAGGAAATCCTGCTGCCACACTGCGCAGCCGCTGTATTGGCGTGCCATGGCGACAAAGCGCTCGCTGCCGTCCACACCGATGGCGCGATGGCCGAGATCGCTGAAGGTTTTCAGGTCGCGTCCGGGGCCGCAGCCCAGGTCGAGGATCGTGTGTGGCGCCGGTGTCGTGATCGCGCCCAGCAAGGCATCGATGTTTTGACTTACGTCATGGTCGATCGTACCGGTAAAGAAATCCTCGGCGTGGTCGTTGTAGTGTTGGAGCGTGTGGCGGGCGATGTCGTCATGGTTCATGCGCATAGTATGCCAGCGCCACTGGCGCCTGCGGGGCCAGCACCTGCTCAAAATATTTTGAAAATATTTTCAGACAACCCTAAAGTTCCCGCAAGCTCAGCCGTAAACGATTCAGACAACCGGAAATCCGGCCTGAAAATTAATGCTTTGGTGGCAACATGAACGCAAACGACGTCCTCGCGGTATACGAAAACTTGGCTGGCCTGACCGGTCAGATGGCGCAAGCTGCCAAGGCCGGCGACTGGAACGAGTTTGCACACCTGAATATGGAAGCCAAGGTCCAGGCTGCTCCTGCAGCGGCCGGCATGCCTGCCCTGACGGGCGCCAAGCGCCTGAGCAAGATTGAACTGCTCAAGCAACTGATGGCCAACGATCGCGCCATTCGCGACGTGACCGAGCCATGGAATGCACAAGTCGACCGCGCCCTGCACGCACACTGAGACCACATCGCCACATCGATCAAGCACCTGCGGGTGCTTTTTTTTCGTCCCGACATCTTGCTGGGCGAGGGACAGGCAACAAAAAAGCGCCCATCGGGCGCTTTGGCGGCCACCGAGCGGGAGGCTCGATGGCGAATTCGGTGAGAGGACGAACCCCAGCTATCTGCTGGCGTCGCCTCGTGCCGGTTGCTGCCGGCGTCCGTTGCCACTGTAGGCAAGCAGACTGCTTCCAGACACAGGCGTTTCCTCAACGGTCGTCTGCTTGCCGCGCCACCTATCGTTGGTGACTGCGCCAGACCCTGTGCTGTCTGTGACCTCATCGATCACATCACCATTATAACCCACAATCAAAGTTGTGTAGACATTTCATTGGATTGCTCATCCAACTTCTGCTCGTCCAGCTTCGGCTCGTCCAGCTGTGGCTCGACCGGCGCGGGCGTCTTCTTCTTGCGGGCAAGACGCTGGCGCAGGCGGGCCATGAGCGAGACGCGCGGCATCGGCTGGATCATCGGCGCCGCCCGCTTGCGACGACGCAGGACCAACAGCGCACCGCCGACCAGGGCCAGCACAACGACCACCGCGCCAACGATCCAGCCCCACGGCGTGGACGCCTCCGGTTCCGGCGCCGGACGCTTGCGGGACGGACGTGGTTTCGATGGCGCCACCGCCTTGTCCTGGACGACGGCGGACGGGCTGGCGCCCAGCGCCACTTGCAGCACCCGCACCTTGTCTTCCAGCGTGCCGATCTGCTCGCGCAGCTGGGCATTCTTGACGTCAAGCGCGGCGCACACAGTGGAACCGTCGACGGCGGACGACGGCGCGCAGGTTGCCGCCGGCGCGGGTGACGGTACCGGCAATGGCAGCGGCTTCGGCGATGGCGTCGGCGCGACCACGGCCGGTTCAAGCGTGGGTTCCGCCCTGGCCACGACGACCGGCTTTGCAGGCGCGACCGGGCGCGGCGGCTTCGGTCGCGCAGGCTTGACCACGGCTTCCGGCTTGGGCGGCGCAACCGGCATCATTGGTTCCACTGGCGCCATCGCCGGCACCGGTGCGGGCAGTGGAACCGGCGGCGGCGGCGTCGGATTCGGATTCGGCGCAAGCAACAGCGTCACCAGGCGTACGTCGCGCCCGCCGCCATCGGCCAGCTCCAGATACAAGTGCAGACGGCTTGATTCAACCGGCTTTGCTGACGTCACGCGCAGGAACTGACGGCCATCGCGCTCACTCACACTCATGGCCAGGGTCGACAACACGGGCGGCATGCCGATGTTGGCGCCCCGGTACACGTCCGGGCGCGCCAGGCGTGCCTGCATCGGTGTCGCGGGCGACGCCAGCGCTGTCAATTCGAGTTCCAGCGCCAGCGGCTGGCCAATGTACGAACTGATGCGCGGTTCGCCAAGTTCGGCCGCGCCGGCTCCGTAGCTGAGCAAGGCGCAAGTGATCAATAGAGGGAGGCGGCTGGCCATAAAAGTAACAAGAGTGAAGCCCAAGCGTAGTTAACGGACATTGGGATAAACTCTTTAATCCCAGCCTCTTGCATAACAGGACATGTCTATGGAAAACAGGATTGAGAAAGACAGCTTTGGTCCGATCGAAGTGCCACAGGATCATCTGTGGGGTGCGCAGACCCAGCGCTCGCTGCACCACTTCCACATCTCCACCGAACGCATGGCGCCGGAACTCGTCGCCGCCCTCGCCCAGGTCAAGCGCGCCGCTGCGGCGGTCAACCGCTCGCTCGGCAAGCTGCCGGCCGACAAGGCCGACGCCATCATCCGCGCCGCCGACGAAGTGCTTGACGGGCGCCACCCCGGCGAATTTCCGCTGGCCGTTTGGCAGACCGGCTCTGGCACGCAAAGCAATATGAACATGAACGAGGTGCTGGCCAACCGCGGCTCCGAATTGCTCGGTGGCGAGCGCGGTGAAGCGCGCCTGCTGCACCCGAACGACCATGTGAACATGGGTCAGTCGTCGAACGACATCTTCCCCACCGCCATGCACGTGGCCGCCGCCTGGGCGCTGGCCAAGGATGTGCTGCCGGCACTCGCGCAATTACGTGGCACGCTGCTGCGCAAGTCGCGCGACTTCGAACCGATCGTCAAGATCGGCCGCACCCACTTGCAGGATGCCACGCCGCTGACGCTCGGCCAGGAATTTTCCGGCTACGTCGCCCAGCTCGAGTTCGCCGAAAGCGCGCTTAAATCCACCTTGTCGGGCTTGCTGCAACTGGCGGCCGGCGGCACCGCCGTGGGCACCGGCCTGAATGCGCACCCCGATTTCGCGCCGCGCATCGCGGCCGAGCTCGGCTCGCGCACCGGGCTGTCGTTCAAATCGGCGCCAAACAAATTCATGGCGCTGGCCGGTCACGACGCCATGGTCTCGGCGCACGGCGCGTTCAAGCTGCTGGCCACGGCGCTCATGAAAATCGCCAACGATATCCGCTGGATGGCATCCGGTCCGCGCTCGGGCCTGGGCGAAATCACGATTCCCGAGAACGAGCCGGGCAGCTCGATCATGCCGGGCAAGGTCAATCCAACCCAGTGCGAAGCATTGACGATGCTGTGCTGCCAGGTGTTCGGCAACGATGTCGCGATCACGGTAGGCGGTTCGCAGGGCAATTTCGAGCTCAATGTGTTCAAGCCGATGATCGCCCACAACTTCTTGCAAAGCGCGCGCCTGCTGGCCGACGGCATGCGCTCGTTCGACACGCATTGCGCCCAGGGCATCGAGCCCAACCTCGTCCGGATCGGCGAGCTGATGGAGAAATCGCTGATGCTGGTGACGGCACTGGCGCCGCACATCGGGTATGATCGCGCCGCGCAGATCGCCAAGACCGCCTCCAAGGAAGGCCTGACCTTGCGCCAGGCAGCCCTGCAAAGCGGCTTCGTCGACGATCAGCAGTTTGACCAGTGGATCGTGCCGATCGACATGACACGGCCCGATCCGGTCGACTAAACATGCAGTAGCCGGGCGGCGCCTCACGGCGTCTGCCCATCGAGCGGCCTCATGAATAAAAGCCGCCTATTTACCCGAGGAAAGAATGCAAAAAATTGAATTTGAGTTGACGTCAGAATTCGTCGAAGTCAACCAGCTGCTCAAGCTGGCCGGTCTGGTCGACAGCGGCGGCGCCGGCAAGAACCTCGTCGCCAGCGGCGTGGTGTCGGTCGACGGCAAGCAGGAATTGCGCAAGACGGCCAAGATCCGTACCGGCCAGGTAGTCACGCTGGGCGACGTTGAAATTACGGTTCATTAAGAACCTGTCCCGCTAGGCTCTAAAGAAAAATAGACAGAAAGAACAGCTTCTTATGTTTGCGGCTTAACAAACAGAACGGGGCTTCCTTGTTTATATTTTAAGACGTTACTTAACGGCTTATAGGTGAAAGCGATGGAAACCCCGGAAACCCGCACACAGTCGCAAGAGCAATTGATCGGCGATTTGCGTCTTGTGATCGAAAACGCGGAAGAGCTGCTCAAGAACACGGATCATTACTCCAGCGCGCTGTACCAGAACGCGCGATCCAAGCTGTCGCTGGCACTCGAAGCAGCCAACGAAGAGTTGCTGCGTTTCGAGGATGCCCAACTCGAGCGCATGATGGCCGCCACCCGCGCGGCCAACGAGCAGTACGCAGACCGCTCGGGCGTATCGCGGATCCTGCGCGCATTTCACTAAGCCAGAACGCAAAAACCCGGCTTCGCGGCCGGGTTTTCAGCAGCAAAACGAAGTTTCGTCAGAACTTCGATCTGCCTCGCGCGTTTTGGTTCACACGCTGCCTGTCTGTCTCTTACGCCTTCGTGTTGATCGAGTTGCCCAGGTGCGCCGGCAAGTTTTGTGGCTGCGGGAGCGAGGCGATCATCTGGGCTGCCGACGACGCTTCGATGTCCATGGCGCGCTTGAGCATCGTCATGCCAACTTCTTGACGGATACCAGTTTCGGCCATGCTGGTCGACAATTTGGCAATATTCGTGACGTCCATATACTTCTCCAAGAAAAAGACTCGTTAGTCCTTAACGACATCGCCGACCAGAACTTGAGGGTTGGCGGCTAACCAATTGCCTACCCATTCCAGCACCGCCTCGACGTCATTCAGGTCGAGCCAGGCCACGCCGGCGCGCAGCGCCGCCGGGCGCGCCACATCCGAGACCACCGCGACGATCGTCGCGTCGTCGAGGTACAAGGCCGGCTTGTCGAGCGCCGGGCGGTGTACTTCCAGCTTGGGCAGCGCTTCCCATTTATAGCCCTCGACCAGCGTCAGGTCGGCCGGCGACAAGCGCGCCAGCAACTCGGCCAGCGACGGCTCCGGCGCGGCGCGCAGTTCGCGCATGATGGCGATCCGGTACGGTGACGCGATCATCACTTCGGCCGCGCCGGCCAGGCGCAGGCGCGCACTGTCCTTGCGCGGCGGCTCGAGCTCGATGTCGTGGTGACTGTGCTTGACGATATTGACGCGCAAGCCGGCGCCGGACAGGCCGGCGACGAGGTGTTCGAGCAGCGTCGTCTTGCCGCTGCCCGACCAGCCGACCACCGCCAGGACGGGCCCGGGCGCGGCGCCATTCGGCGAGTCAGTACGAAGCACGGTAGCGGGTTCCACGGTAATTCATCACGGCCGCCCTGGGTGTGAGGCGCTCGAGCACCAGCCCGGGCGCGACTTCCTCGCCTTCCCGGCGCAGCATCTTGTCGACCAGCAGCAGGCTCTCGCCGGGCGTGGGCGAATAGATATAGCCGCCAAACGCCACTTTCGGGATCTCGCGCTGGAGGGATTCGGGCAACTGCTGGAGGCTGCGCAGCTGTTCGTCGCCCGAGGGTTGGGCGGCCACGGGGGCAGGTGCGGGCGCGGGCGCCACCTCACGCGGCGGCGCTGGCGGCGCTTTCGCAACCACCGGTGCCGGCGCCGGCTTCGCGCGCACCGGGGGCGTTTCGACCACCGGCGCAGGAGCAGGCGCTGGCGCTGGTGCAGGTTGCACAACCTGCGCGGTGGCCGGTGCGGGAACCGTCACCGGTTCAGGCGCCACCACCGGCGCAGCCGGCGGCGGCGTCACGGCTGCCAGCCGCACCGGCGGCTCGCCCGCGAACCGTGGCCACAGCAGCGCCACCGCCGCGCCGATCGCGACGACACCCAGGCCAAGCGCCAGGTAGCGCCGCTGCGCGCCCTGCCCTGCACGCGGCGCGGCGTACGATGGCGCCGGCGCGTGGATGGTCGGGGCGTTGCCCAGCTGGCGTTCGGCTTGGGCCTTCTTGAGTGCTTCGAGGATGTACGACATATCAGATTCCCGTCCCGCCGGCGGCGAGCAAGCGCGGCTCGGCCACGTTCGACAGCTGGTTCAGACGCATATACGTGCGCGGCCCGGCCACGCCATCGGCCTTCAGGTCTTGCGCGGCCTGGAAGGCGCGCAGCCATTCCCTGGTGCGCGCATCGAGCGGCGCGTCGAGGGCCGGCGCCGTGGCGCTGTTCAGGCCCGCCAGGCGCTGGGCGATCCAGTCGACGTCCGGCCCCCGGTCGCCCTCGGCGACGAGATCGCGAAACGCCGCGGGCATGCGCCAGAAGGTGGTGAATTCGCCGCCGAAGCGCGCAACGAAGGCGGCGATGTCGACGCGCTCGCGCCGGCCCTCGACGTCCAGCGTGACGCTGCGCTCGTCCATCGCCACCAGCACCGCATAGCCGGTGCGCGGGCCGTCGTGCAGCGTAACCACCGCTGGCCGGTCGAGCAGGCGCAGTTCGTACAGGCCGCCCCGGCCCGCGTGGCAGCGCAGGTTGGCGCGCAGTGCGGCATCGCACGTGGCCTTCGCATCGGCGCCGGCCAGGTTGGCGAACGCCGGGCCCCACAGCGCCGCCAGTGCGCCCAGCGCGGCGTTCTCACTCTTGACCGTCGGCGGCGGCGCGTCCGGTGTGGCCACAGGTATGGCGACAGGCTTGGGCGTGACGAGCGCCGGCTTGACCGGCGCAGCCTTGGCCGCCGGCGCCGGCGCCGGCGCCGGCGCCACCGTATGCTGCGGCAGCATGTGCCACGCGGCCGCGCCCAGCGCCAAGCAGGCCAGCGCGCCGCCGGCCAGCAGCGGCCAGCGCCGCAGTGGACGTTGAAGTGCACGGCGCGCGGCAGGATCGTCGGCAAACACTTCATCAGCCGCCTTGCGCAGGATGCCGCGCGTGACCTGCGGACTGTTCTCCACGTAGGCCCCGAGCAGCGCGCGGTCGCATAGCAGGTTGATCCGGCGCGGCACGCCATGCGCCAGGCGGTGCACCAGCGGTGTGAGCGCCGGCGGGAACGGCGCGCCCACTGCCCCTGCCACGGCCAACCGGTGCGCGATGTAGGCGCCGGTTTCGGCTTCTTGCAGTGGTCCCAGGTGGTAGCGTGCAATGACGCGCTGGGCCAGTTGTTCGAGTTCGGGCCGCGCCAGCATCGTGCGCAGTTCGGGTTGGCCGATCAGGATGATCTGCAGCAGCTTGCGCTCGCTGGTTTCGAGATTGGTCAGCAGGCGCAGTTGTTCGAGCACGTCGCTCGACAGGTTCTGCGCCTCGTCGATCACGAGCACGTTGTTCAGCCCCTGCGCGTGCGAGACCAGCAGATAGCGGTTGATCGCATCGACGTAGCCCTTCACGCCCGCGCCACTCGCAGCAGGCGCCACCTCGATATGCAGTTCGTCGCACACCGTCTGCAGCAGCTCCTGCGCCGTCAGGCGCGGATTGAAGATGTAGGCCAGGCGGCAGTTCTCGGGCACCTGCTCGATGAAGCAGCGGCAGACGGTGGTCTTGCCGGCGCCGATCTCGCCGGTGAGCAGCACGAAGCCGCCGCCACTGCCGATCCCGTACAACAGGTGCGCCAGCGCTTCGCGGTGCCGTTCGCTCATGAACAGGTAGCGGGGATCGGGGGCGATCGAAAATGGCGTGTGCGTAAGCTGGAAATAGTGGTTGTACATGGGTGGCTAACGGACGCTCTGCGGCTTGAACCTGGCGCAGTATATTTTGCTTTTGTCGTTCGCGTACGCGATCGTGCTGCCCGGGATCGACTTGCGCAAGGGGTAGCGCGAGCCGTCCACCGCGCGAAACGGCGTGCCGGCGGCGGCGCGCACCGACTTTTCAAGTTCGTCGGGCTTGGCTTCCAGGATGGCGGCCACGAACACCACGGCGCTGGTGTCGTCGCTGACCATCACCTCCTCGACATTCGCGCCCCACAGCGACGCCTCGGTGCGAAACCAGTAAGCGCCGCCCTCGCGCTTGTAGGCCGGGCCGAAAAATTCGGTCAGGTAGGCGTGAAAATAGGCGTTATCGAGCTGGCTGCGGCACAGCAAGGCGCTGCCGATCACCGGCCCAAAGGTCGATGGCGCCGCGCCTGCCCCGGCCGCGGCGCAGGCCAGCACGATCCCTGCCAGCAGTGGCAAGGACCAGGTGGTACGGCGGACAACGGCGGGGCGGATCATTGCGCAACTCTCCTTCACGGGCGCCCATTATGCCACCCCGTGGCGCGGCCACCCGGCGGCCCGGCGCTTCGTCGCGCCCTGGCGCCATTGACGCCGCCGAATCGCCACTCCGTCGGCTGGCCGGTGCGACCCGCGCGATGTTGGCCTAATCTTCACGTTCCACCTTCCACGGGCCCACACCACCATGCACACCGTCCTGAAAACCACCCTGATCGCCACCGCCATCGGCGCCGGCCTGCTGTCGATCGACAGCACCCGCGCTGCGGCGTCCGGCCCGCGTGTCGACGAGCAGCGCGCGGTCGGCGCGTTCAGCGCGATCGACGTCAGCGGCCCGTTCGACCTCACCGTGCAGGCCCGGGGCGCACATGGCGTGACCGTCCACGGCGAGCGCGATCAGCTGGAGCAGGTCGAGACCTTCGTGCGCGGCGACACGCTGGTCGTGCGGCCGGGCGGGCGCACGACCTGGACTTTCGGCTACACGCCGCCGCGCCGGCATGTCACGCTCAGCGTGAGCGCGCCGCAACTGGCGCGCCTGCGCATGTCCGGCAGCGGCGACGTCACGCTCGATCAGGTGGCCGGCGAGCGCATTGCCCTGACCAACGACGGTCCTGGCGACCTGCGGGTGGCGGGCCAGGTGCGCGCACTGGCGCTGCGCGTCACCGGCAGCGGCGACGCGCATCTCGAGCGACTGCGCGCGCGCCAGGTCGAGCTGACGATGGCCGGTCCCGGCGACGTCGAACTGGCCGACATCGACGGCGAACTGCAGGCCCGCATCGACGGCTCGGGCGACCTGGCGGCGCATCGCCTTGCCCTCGCCCGCCTCGATCTGCGCCTGAGCGGCCCCGGTAATGCGGTGTTGCGCGGTGCGGTCACTGACTTCATGGCGCAGGTGAACGGCAGCGGTGACCTCGATGGCGCCGGCTTGCAGGTGGCGCGCGCGGGCGTCGTGCTGCGCGGCCCGGGGGACGTGGCATTGCGGCGCGTGTCGGACACGCTCGACGCCGACCTGCGCGGCTCCGGCGACCTGCAGGCCACGCTGGCCGGCACGCACCTGCTGTTCACGTCGAGCGGCCCGGGCAACGCCGAACTGCGCGGCCAGGTCACCACGGTGCGTGCGCGCCTGAGCGGCTCGGGCACGCTCGATGGACGGCGCCTGCAGGCCGGACGCGCCGACATCGCCGTCACCGGCCCGGGCACGGCGACGGTGCACGTTACGGGTCAGGACAGCGCAAACCGAAGCCGCAGTGACTTGCTGGTCGTGGACCGGCGCGGCAGCAGCCAGGTGCCGGATTAGGCGCCTGCCGCTTCGGCCAGCACCGCCTCGACGTCGTCCGGCAAGGCCGGCTTGAGCAAATGCCGGTCAAAGCCGGCCGCGCGCGAACGGGCGCGGTCTTCTTCGGTGCCCCAGCCGGTCAGCGCCACCAGCATGGCACCGTCGAGCGCCGGCATCCGGCGCAGGCGGCGCGCCGCCTCGTAGCCGTCCATGAACGGCATGCCGATATCGAGGAACACGAGTTCGGGCCGGAATGTTGCAGCGGCGTCCACCGCCGCCGCGCCGTCGTGCACGACGCGCGTCGTGTGGCCGGCGATGTCCAGCAGCGCCGCCAGCGTGGCGGCCGCGTCGACGTTGTCGTCGGCGACCAGCACCCGCAGCGCTCTCCCCACCTGCGGCCTGGCGTCCACCGGCGCCACCACCGTCAGCGGCGCGTCGACAACTGGCGCCACCTTCAATGGCAGGCGCACGGCGAAACAGCTGCCCAGGCCCACGCCGGCGCTCTTCGCGCTGACCATGCCGCCATGCAGTTCGACCAGGCGCCGCACGAGCGACAGACCGATCCCCAGCCCGCCGTTGGCGCGCTCGATGCTGCGCGCCACCTGGGTGAACATCTCGAACACGGCGGCCAGCATGTCGGCCGCGATGCCCACGCCGTTATCGCGCACCGTCACCACCACTTCGTCGCCCTCGACATGCGCGGCGACATTGACGCGCCCGCCCTGCGGCGTGTACTTGGCCGCATTCGACAGCAGGTTGCTCACCACCTGGCTGATGCGCACCGGGTCGACGTCGACCGGCACGGTAGTTGGCGGCAGGTCGACAGTCAGGGTGTGCCCGGCGGCGTCGATCAGCGGCTTGCTGGTCTCGACCGCCGTCGCAATCACGTCGCGCAGGTCGACCGGGCGCATTTGCAGCACCAGCTTGCCGCTCGAGACGCGCGCGATATCGAGCAGGTCGTTGATCAGGTGGACCATGTGGCCGACCTGGCGCTCCATCATCGCGCGCACGCTGCCCAGCATGGATGCGCTGCCCGGCTTGTCGGCACCCATGCGCATGATTTCCAGGCCGTTGCGGATCGGCGCCAGCGGATTGCGCAGCTCGTGCGCCAGCGTGGCCAGAAATTCGGACTTGCGGCGGTCGGCCTCGTGCAGCGCTTCGCTGGCGCGCACCCGCTCGATGTGGGCCCAGCAGCGCTCGACCACCGCTTCGACCAGCGCCACCTCGCCCGCCGTCCAGCTGCGCGGCGTGCGCTGGTGCACCGCCATCATCGCCACCAGCTTGCCGCCCTTGACCAGCGGGCAGCAGACGATGGCCTTGACGTCGATCTGCGCGAACATGACGGCGCCGTCTTCTTCGGTCAGCTCGCGCTCGACGTCGTGGATCAGCAGCGTGCGGCCTTCGCGCATGTCGGCGCGCGCGCGTGAGCCGAACAGGTCGAGCGAATAAACCCCCACGGTGCTGACCGCACCCGGCGTGACCCAGTCGTGGCGGATCGTGAAGCGGTCGTTGTCGGGCTCCAGGTCGGCATAGGCCACGCGCGTGACGCCGAGGTATTGGCCCAGCAGTCGCGTGGCCTCGCCCATGATCGTCTTCGGATCGTGCGCGACACGCGTGGCTTCGCCGATCGCGTCGAGCATGCGCAGGCGCTCTTCGACCTGGCGCCGCTCGGTGATGTCGCTGCCGGTGGCGGCCACGAACAGCACCGCGCCGTCGTCGCCGGTCACCGGCGCCATGACCAGATCGATGAAGCGCTCGCCGCCGCCGGCCACGAAATACGGCAACTCGCACCGTACACGCTCGCCGCGCGCCGCCAGCACGATGCAGGCCGCGATCTCGGCCGCCACCTTGGGCGAGCCGCTCCACCAGCCGCACGCAGCGAAGGCAAGCCCCAGCACGTCGCCGCGCGCGTAACCGCCGGCGTCAAGCGCCACCTGGTTCGCTTCGATCAGCGTGCCGTCCGGCGTCATCAGGGTGCCGAAGTGCGTGCCCTGCTCGAAGAAGGTGCGGAACTTGGCGTTCGCCTCGGCCGCCGCCACCGCTTCGCTCGCGGCCGCGCGCACGCTTGCCTCGAACAGCTTGCGGCTGGTGATGTCGAGCGTGGTCCCGACCAGGCGTTCGGGCGCGCCCGCAGCGTCGCGCAACAGGCGCCCGCTGGCCGCGATCCAGCGTTCATGCCCATCGATGGCGCTGACGGTGCGGTATTCGTCGCGGTAGCGGCCATCTCCAGGCTCGGCCAGCAGCGCCACGACCTTGGCCACGACGCGTTCGCGATCATGGGGATGAAACGCGGCGTCGATCAGCGCGTGCGTGACCGGCCCGTCGGGCGGCACGCCGAAGTGCGTGCGCGCGCGCTCGTTCCAGGCGATGTCGCACTGGGTCAGCGAATGATCGAACAGGCCGAATTCGCCGGCGTCGGCCGCGATGCGCAGCTTCTCGTTGCTGGTGGCCAGTGCGTGCAGCGCATGGTCGCGCTCCTGCCCGGCCAGCACCTGGGCCGTGGTTTCGGCGCACACGCAGCACACGCCGGCGACCACGCCCGCCTCGTCGCGCAGTGCGATGGTCGAGAAGGTGACGTAGATCTGCTCCGGATAGCCGTTGCGCTGGACCAGGAAACCATGGTCTTCGGCATGCACCGGTTCGCCCTGCAGGGTCGATACCAGCATCGGGCCGACCTCGTCCCAGATGTCGGCCCAGACCTCGGCGAACGGCTGGCCGAACGTGCACTCGGGGTAGTCGCCGCGCGCCCCGAGCAGGACGCGATAGGCATCGTTGTAGAGCAGATGCAGCGCCGCTCCCCAGGCCACGTACATCGGCTGGCGCGCGCCGAGCATCAGGCTCACCGCCGTGCGCAGCGATTGCGGCCAGGTCTCGAGCTGGCCAAGCGGGTGATTCGCCCAGTCGATGGCGCGCAGAAGCGCACCCATCTCGCCACCGCCGTTGGCGAACGCCAGGTTCGGATGCGGGGGATCGGAGGGCAAGATGTCGGGCATGTGTCGGTATTCACTGAGGATATTCCCCGAACGATACCACTTTGCCGGACCACCAGGGGCGTCCTCGTCCTCGAGCCCGGGCCGATATGAATACCAATTGCCATACCAATTCGCGCACGATGATGTGCCTTGGGACCAGCACCTATGAGAGTTCACCCAGTCACCCGTGCCATCAACAATACCAGTTAAATACCTGTTGACATCACTTCACTGCCTGCCTATAGTTCGATGACCCTTTTTCGGCACCCATTGCAACCATGATCGACTATCTCATTGGCGTTGACGGCGGCGGCACCAACACCCGCGTGCGCCTGGCCGGCCGCGACGGCGCCGAACTGGCCACGGGCAGCAGCGGCGCCTCCGGCCTGCGCCACGGCATCGACAAGGCCTGGACTGCCGTCCTTGCCGCCACCGGCCAGGCCTTCGCCGCGCTCGGTATCGACACCGTCCCCATGCGCGCCTGCGCGATCGGCCTGGGCATGGCCGGGGTGCATAACAAGGAATGGGCGGCCGCCTTCCGCGCCGCCGATCCGGGCTTCGGCGCCATCGTGCTCGACACCGACGGCTTCACGACCCTGATGGGCGCCCATGGCGGCCGGCCCGGGGCCATCGTCGCCATCGGCACCGGCAGCGTGGGCGAAGCGTTGCGGCCAGATGGTACACGGGTCGAAGTCGGCGGCTGGGGCTTCCCGGCCGGCGACGAGGCGGGCGGCGCCTGGATGGGCTTGCGCGCCATTGGCCACATCGAGCAGGTGCTGGACGGCCGCGCCGGGGGCGGCGCCTTTGCCGCCGATGTGATTGCCGCCTGCGGCGGCGCGCGCGACCCGATCCAGGTCTGGCTCGGCCACGCGACGCAGACCGACTACGCCGGCCTGGCGCGCTTCGTCGTGGCGCATGGCTTCAGCGATCCCGTGGCGACGGACATCCTTACCCGGGCCGGCCTGGAAGCGGCCAGTATCGCGCGCGCCCTCGACCCCACCGGCAGCCTGCCGCTATCACTGTGCGGCGGCCTGGGCGAAGCGCTGCGCGTGTACCTGCCGGCCGACACGCTGGCGCGCTGCAGCCCGGCGCATGGCGACTCCGCTGCCGGCGCGCTGCGCATGATCGAACTGCACCTGAAGGACGCCCACGCATGACAAACCAGATCAAAGGCAACATCCTCACGCCGGCCGGCTGGGTGCGCGGCGCGCTGCGCTACGGCGCGCGCATCGACAGCATCGACGGCAGCCGCGCCAATCCGGCCAATAACGACGACGTCTACATCATCCCCGGCTTCATCGACGTGCACGTGCACGGCGGCGCCGGGCGCGACATGATGGAAGGCGGCGACGCCCCGCACGTGATCGCGGCGCTGCACGCGAAGCACGGCACCACCAGCCTGCTGGCCACGACCATGACGGCGCCGGTGGAAGACATCGACCGGGCCCTGGCCGCCATCGGCGCGGCCAGCAAGTCGCGCGGCAAGGGCGAGGCGCGCATTCTCGGCGTGCACCTGGAAGGCCCGTACATCAACGCCGGCAAACTCGGCGCCCAGCCGCCGTTCGCGCGCGAAGCGCACCTCGACGAAGTCATGCGCTTCAATGCGCTGGCGCCGTTGAAGCTGATCACCGTGGCGCCCGAGATCGACGGCCACATGGCCCTCGTGCGGCAGTTGACCAAGGCCGGCATCAGGGTCCAGATCGGCCACACGAATGGCGACTACGACGTGGGCGTGGCGGCCCTCGAACACGGCGCGACCGGCTTCACGCACCTGTTCAACGCCATGCCCGGCCTGCACCACCGCGATCCCGGCATGGTCGGCGCGGCGCTGGCCCACGCCGAATACGCCGAGATCATTCCCGACCTGCTGCACGTGCATCCGGGCGCCATCCGTACCGCCCTGCGCTGCATCCCCAAGCTGTTCTGCGTGACCGATTCGACCGCCGCCGCCGGCATGCCCGACGGCGAATACATGCTGGGCCGCCAGGTGGTCCACAAATGCATGGGCGGCGTGCGCCTGGCCGACGGCACGCTGGCCGGCAGCACGCTGACGATGGACGGCGCGCTGCGCAATCTGGTGGGCATGGGGCTGTCGATCGAAGAAGCCAGCCAGCGCGTCTCGACCCACGCCGCCGACTACCTTGGCGAGACCCGGCGCGGCCGCCTGGCCCCGGGCTGTCACGCCGACTTCGTGGTCCTGGACCGCGCCCTCACCATCAAAGCCGTCCATATCGAAGGAGAATGCCTGTGACTTCCATTCCCGTTACTGCTGCTCACGAATCGCTGATGCTGCAAGAGGCGCTGTCGTCCGGCGACTGCATCGCCCACGCGCTGACGCAAGACATCGACCGTTACGCCGCGCTGGGCGAACAGCTGCGCGCCACGCAGCTGCACAGCGCTGTGACGGTGGCGCGCGGCAGCTCCGATCACGCATCCGGCTACCTGGCCTACCTGATCATGGCGCGCATGGGGCGCCTGGTGACGTCGCTGCCAATGTCGCTCATCACGCTGTACAAGTCGCCGATCATCGCGCGCGACACGCTGGCCATCGCCATTTCGCAATCGGGCCAGAGCCCGGACGTGGTCGAGCCGATGCGGTACTTCCGCGCCGGCGGCGCCGTCACGGTGGCGCTGGTGAACGACGCAACGTCGCCACTGGCCGATGCCGCCGAATGGACCATGCCGCTCCACGCAGGCAAGGAGCACAGCGTGGCCGCCACCAAGAGCTTCATCGCCAGCCTGGTTGCCGGCGCGCGCCTGGTGGCGCACTGGCAGGATGATCCAGAACTCAAGGACGGCATTGCCGCCCTGCCCGATGCGCTGCGTGCCGCGCGCAGCTTTGGCCAGGACGGCGATTGGTCGGCCGCCATCGAGGTGCTGGCGCCGGCGCGCAATATCATGGTGGTCGGGCGCGGCATCAGCTTCCCGCTGGCGCTCGAATCGTCACTGAAGTTCAAGGAAACCTCGGCACTGCAGGCCGAAGCGTTTTCGGGCGCCGAGATCAAGCATGGCCCGATGGCGCTGATCGAAGAAGGCTATCCGCTCCTGATCTACGCAACGCGCGGCCCGACCCAGGCCAGCCTGGTGGCGCTGGCCGACGAGATGCGCGGGCGCGGCGCGCGCGTGCTGCTCGCGGCGCCGAGCGACATCGCCAGCCGGGATCTGACGCTGCCCACCGCCGCCATTCCCGACCTCGACCCGATCGTGGCCGTGCAGGCCTTCTACACGATGGCCGCGACGCTGTCGGCCGCGCGCGGCATGAATGCCGACCAGCCGCGCCACCTGAGCAAAGTCACCAAGACGAACTAGAACGCGGAATCAAACCGATGAACGACTACCTCGACCTCGCCGGCCAACTGGTCATGGTGCGCCTGTTCGGCACCGACATCGATGCCGACACCGACGCCTTCCTGCGCACCTACCGCATCCGCGGCGCCTGCCTGTTTCGCCAGAATATGGTCGACGCCGCGCAACTGACGCGCATGACTGGCGCGCTGCGTGACGCGATCGGGCCGCAGGCGCTGATCGCGCTCGACCAGGAAGGCGGCGCCGTCGTTCGCTCGACCTGGGTGCCGGCGCCGCCCAGCGCGATGGCGCTGGGCGCGGCCAACGATCCGGACCTGGCGCGCGAGGTCGGCGCGGCGGTAGCGCGCGCGGTGCGTGCGCTGGGTTTCAACTGGAACTTCGCGCCGGTGCTCGACCTGAACAACAACCCGCACAACCCGGTGATCGCCGAGCGCTCGTTCGGCGCCGATCCCGAACAGGCCACGCGCATTGCGCTGGCCTGGATGGAAGGCAGCGAGCGCGAAGGCGTGGCCTGCTGCGTCAAGCACTTCCCCGGCCACGGCGACACCCACGTCGACTCGCACCGCGACCTGCCCTATGTCGACAAATCGCGCGCCGACCTCGAACGCTTCGAGTTCGCGCCATTTCGTATCGCGGCGCAGCATTCACCTGCGGCCCCCGCGATGATGACGGCCCACATCGTGTACCCGGCGCTGGACCCGGTCAACCCGGCCACGATGTCGCACGCGATCCTCACCGGCGTCCTGCGCGACGAGTTCAACTACGACGGCGTGATCATCACCGACGGCATGGACATGCACGCGATCGCGCACCGCTACGGCGTCGGCCAGGCCGCCGTCAATGCGCTGGTGGCCGGCGCCGACATGGTCATGGCGATCGGCTCGCGCGCCACGCAGATCGAGACGGTGCAGGCGATCGCTGCGGCGATCCGCGACGGCGTGCTGCCGCTGGCCGATGTTCAAGCGCGCCTGGCGCGCCTGGGCAGGCTGGCCGATGCGCATCCGGCCGGCCCGGTCGCCTACGCCGTCGAACAGGATGACCGCGCCTTGATGCATCGCGCCTGGCGCGCGGGTCTCACGGCACTGCGCTCGCCGACGCGGCCACCGCGCGGCGCGCGTGTGCGGCTGGTGGCACGCGCCGACGTGGTCAGCGACGGCGTATCGGAGGCCGGCGTGCCGGCCGCCAGTATCGCGGCGGCGTTGTCGATGCTGTACGACGTCGACCTGGTGACGTTTGCCGACAGCGAGACCTTCGACTGGGCCGCGCTGCCGGATGACGGCCGCTTGATCATCCTGGCCTCGACCGCGCGCCGCCGCTACGGCCCGCACGCCTGCGCCACCTGGCGGCCCGACCTGCACCTGGCGCTGTGGAACCCGTACCAGGCGCTCGACTTCCCCGGCCCGGCCCTGCTCACCTATGGCTTTGCGCCGCCGGCGCTGGCCGCGGCGGTGGCCTGGCTGGCCGGCGAGATCGATGCACCCGGGGTATGCCCGGTGCCGGGTTTCGACGCTGCGTGAGCGGCGCAAGGTAACGCGATGTAACGACGCGGGCATGCCAGCCCCGGCTGCGGCACAATTGCCGAGCCAGAAAACGCTTGATTTATGGGACAATGCTTTTTTGTCCGAGCTTGGCATTTTCACCATACTGCTGTGATGAAAACGCACCCGCATAATTTTTGTCTAGATAGAAGGATAACCAATGTCCCAATTCCGTCTCGCCCGCCTCTGCCTGATGCTGGCCGCCGTCGGCCTGAGCTCCGCTGCCGTGATTCCTGCCGTCAACGCCCAGGACAAGCCTGCCGCCGCCGCTGAAGCACCAAAAGACAGCGTCCGCCCAGAGCTGTTCAAGCTGCTCGACCCGGCGCAGATCAAGCCGCTGATGGATGCCAAGAATTACGCCGAAATCCAGAGCCGCGTGACCCAGGCCGAAGCGTTCCCGAACCGCACGCCCTATGAAGACTACGTCGTCAACCGCATGAAGCTGTCGCTGGGTTCGGCGACCAACAACAATGCCATCGCCATGCCGGCACTGGAAGCCGTCATCGGCTCGGGCCGCCTGGCGCCGAACGAGCAGGCCGATTTCATCCAGGCCCTGGCCAATATGCACTACAACGCCAAGGATTATCCGAAGGCGATCGAGTGGTTCAAGCGCTACCAGAAAGAAAGCACGACGCCTGAAAAAGTCGCCGCGCCACTGACCCGCGCCTACTACCTGGGCGGCGATTACGCCAATGCCAAGGCGGCGCTGCTGCCAGCCATCGAGGCAACCGAGAAAGCCGGCCAGAAGCCGAGCGAAGAAGACCTGCGCCTGCTGGCCTCGTCGGCCAACAAGGTCAAGGACGACGCCGGTTACCTGACCGCACTCGAGAAGCTGGTCGCCCACTATCCGAGCGACGACTTCTGGACCGACCTGCTCAACCGTGGCGTGGCGCGCAAGTCGGGCTTCGACGCGCAGACCAATATGATCAACGTGTATCGCCTGGAAGCGGCTGCCGTCAAGCAGATGGCGGCAGAAGAGTACGTCGACCTGGCCGAGCTGTCGCTGCGTGACGGTTTCCCGACCGAAGCGAAAAAAGCCATCGAAGCCGGCTACGCCGCAGGCGTGCTGGGCAAAGGCGCAAACGCCAAGACCCATGCTTCGCTGCGCGACAAGGCCAACAAGGGCGCGGCGGACGATGCCAAGAACATCGCCGCCGGCGAAGCGGGCGCGGCCAAGGCCAAGACCGGCGCCGGCCTGGTCAACCTGGGTTGGGCCTATGCCACCATGGACCAGGGCGACAAGGGCGTGGGCTTCATCCAGCAAGGCATCGCCAAGGGCGGCCTGAAGAACGCTGAAGAAGCCAAGCTGCGCCTCGGCATGGCGCAAGTGCGCGCTGGCAAGAAAGCCGACGCCATCGCGACCTTCCAGACGGTCAAGGGCGGCGGCGGTGCCGGCGACCTGGCCAAGTACTGGCTGGTGCTGCTGGCCCAGCAGAAGTAAGACTGCTGCGCGTGCTGGACCCGTGAAAGCGGGCCGGGCCCTGTGCCCGGCCCGCTTTTTTCATGGCGCTCGTGCATTGACGCTGACACGAACTAGATGCAATAATGAGAATCATTCTCATCAAAGACGACGATGCGTCGCGCATCCTGGCCAAACCCTATCTTGCCCACAGCAGCCCCCTACGATCCGGTTGACCGACTTTACCGCGACCACAACAACTGGCTGCAAGGCTGGCTGCGCAAGAAGCTGGGATGCGCGGCCAACGCTGCCGACCTGGCACAGGACACGTTCATCCGCATCCTCGCCGCCTGCGAAAAAAGCCGTAATGCCGATCTGGACCTGCGCGAACCGCGCGCGTATCTGACGACGGTCGCCACGCGGGTGCTGAGCAATCACTATCGGCGCCAGTCGCTCGAACAGGCCTGGGCAGACGCACTGCGGCTGATGCCAGAAGCGGTCGCACCGGCGCCCGAGCAGCAACTGATCATTCTCGAGACCCTGAACCAGATCGACACCCTGCTCGACGCCCTGCCGCACAAGGTACGCGCCGTATTCCTGGCCGCGCAACTGGACGGCATGACGTACGACGAGATTGCGCGCCACCTGGCGATTCCACCGCGCAGCGTGCGCCGCTACATGGCGCTGGCCTACGAACGATGCCTGCTCGCGCACAGCTAGTTCGAACCGCCGGGGATGCGCCCCTCGATCCACGCGTCGCGCGCGAAGCGGCGCACTGGATGATGCGGATGCATCCGTCGGCGCAACCCGATGACAACGAGCGGCAGGCCTGCCTGCGGTGGCGCGCCAGTCATGCGCAGCATGAGCTGGCGTGGCAACGCGCCCAGCAACTCGACAAGACATTCGGCATCATTCCCGCCGAGCTTGGCAACGCGACGCTGGGCCGACCGCCGGCACGCCCGCGCCGTGAGACCGTCAAGAAAATCTTCCTGCTGCTGACGCTGGCCCCGGCATCGATGCTGGCGTACCAGCAACTGCCCGTTGCCGCGTGGCGCGCCGCGCATCGCACGTCGACCGCCGAAAGGCGCAGCGTGCAATTGGCCGACGGCACCCGCGTGCACATGAATACGAACACGGCGTTCGATGTCGACTATAACCATGTGGAGCGACTGCTGATCCTGCACGAAGGTGAAGTGCTGATTGCCACGGCGCCCGATACCCGTGCGGCGGCGCGGCCATTCCGGGTCGAGACTGCGGACGGATTCATCCGTGCGATCGGCACGCGCTTCACCGTCAAGCGCATCGCGGCATGGAGCGATGTCGCTGTTCTGGAAGGCGCTGTCGAAGCACAGGCGCGCAATGATGCGCAGCACAAGCGCATCCTGACAGCAGAGCACCAGATGCGCTTTTCCGCTGATGGGCTGGCCGAAATGCAGGCCCTGGCTGCCTACGGCGCCGCGTGGGTGGACGGCATCCTGGTGGCCGACAACGGGCGGCTGGCCGATTTCTCGGCCGAGCTCTCACGGTACCGGCGCGGCTGGCTGGAATGCGATCCGGCCGTGGCCGGCCTGCGCATTTCCGGCACCTTCCAGCTCGACGATACCGACCGCGTCCTGCGCGCGCTGGCCCATACGCTGCCGGTGCGCGTCGTGTACCGCACGCGTTACTGGGCGACCATCGTGCCGGCTTGAGCATTTTTTTAAAAAAAGTGGCCGCTTTTTTCGGTTGACGTGTCATTGCATGTGAAGAACACCAACCACATCGTCATCGAACAGGAATCCCATCATGTTTTACCGTCTTTCCCCGTTACAGACCTGCCTGATCCTCGCCTGCGCCGCGCTCCCCATGGCGCAGGCAAGCGCCCAGTCGCAGCACTATGAGATTGCGGCCGGCCCCTTGCAGCCGGCCTTGTCGCGCTTCGCAGCCGAAGCGAGGGTCACCGTTTCCTACTTGCCGCAACTGGTCGAAGGCAAGCGTACCGGCGGCTTGAGCGGTCAATTCCCCGTTGCCATCGCATTGAACCAGCTACTGGTGGGCGCTGGGCTCGAAGCCGTCGCCCAGGGCGATGGCTTGTTCGTGCTGCGCAGCGTTGCCGCCAGCACGGACACCCGGTCCAGTACCAGCGCAGCGCCTGCCGTGGGTACGGCCGTGCCAGCAGTGACCATCACCGCCGATGCCATGCGCGATGGCACCAGCGAAGGCACCGGGAGCTACCGGGCCAGGTCGTCCAGCACCGCCACCAAGCTCAACCTCTCTGCGCGCGAGACGCCGCAGACCATCACCACCATCACGCGCCAGCAACTGGACGATGCCGGCTTGACCTCGCTCGATGACGCCCTGAAGTCGGTCAGCGGGATCTTTTCGCAGGAACAGGGCAGCGCCGGCGGCACGTATTTCAGCCGTGGCTTCAACCTGCAAGCCCAGGTCGATGGCATGACCACGCCGGCCGGCATCAACAGCGGCAACCGCGCGCCGAAGTTCGACAATGCCTTCGTCGACCGGATCGAGGTGCTGCAGGGCGCGGCCGGCCTGATGACCGGCGCCGGCACCCCCGGCGGCACCGTCAATTCGGTGCGCAAGCGCCCGACCGACAGCTTCCAGGCCCAGGCCGAAGTGCAGCTCGGGTCATGGAATGCGCGGCGCGTCGTTGGCGATATTTCGGCGCCGCTGGTGGCGTCGAACCGCATCCGGGCGCGCGTGGTCGCGCTGAGCGACAACAGCGATGCGTTCACCGACTACGTCTACCGCGACCGCAGCGCCGTCTATGCCATCGTCGAAGGCGACCTGAGCCCGGACACCACACTCAGCGCCAGCGTGCAGTACCAGCAAGACGAGGGCCTGAATCACTACGGCGTGCCGTTTGCCGTGGGCGGGGCCGATGCCGGCCTGCCGCGCGATTCGTTCTGGGGCGATGCCAATTATCTGCTGGTGCGCGATTACACCTTCTATACGCTTGGCCTGGAGCAGCGGCTGGCCGGCAAATGGAAACTCAAGGCCAGCTATTCGCGTCAAAAGACGCGCAACGACATCAGCAATTTCAACGCGCTTTCGGGCAACCTGAATCCGGTCACCGGCAACGGCTTGTCGGTCGCCAGCCGCATCCGAAGCAGCCCGTCGACCCTGATCGCCGACACGCTCGATGCCTATGCCTCGGGCCCGTTCTCCCTGATCGGCCGCACGCATGAGCTGGCGCTGGGGCTGAATGGATCGTCCACCCGGGATGAAAGCACGGGCACGGGCGTGACCACTGCAACGATTCCCATCAATGTGTTCGACTTCGACCCGACCTCGCTGGGCCCGGTGGCCAACGGCGCGGCGCCGTCGCGCTCGGCGTCGACCGTGACCAATCTGGGCCTGTATGGCGTGGCGCGCTGGAACCTGGCCGACTCCCTCAAGCTGATCACGGGCGTCCGGATCAGCAATTACAAATCCAGGAACGACATTACCGGCCGGGTCGCACCGAAGGAATCCGGGGAGCTGACACCGTATGCCGGTCTGGTCTACGACCTCGACAAGCAATATTCCGCCTACGTCAGCTATTCGGATATTTTCAACCCGCAAACCAACCGCAGCGTGGATGGCAGCTTCCTCGATCCGGTCGTGGGCGCGAACGTCGAGGCCGGCATCAAGGGCGAACTGCTCGACAAACGCCTGAACGTCTCGGCTGCCGTGTACCGGCTCGAACAATCGAACCTGGCGGTGCGCGACGATTCGATCCTGAATGACCCGGGCAACGCCTGCGGAGGCATTTGCTACAACGCCGCCGGCGAAGTGGTCAGCCAGGGTGTCGACCTGGGCGCCAATGGCCAGGTGGGACAGAATGTGAACCTCGCCGCCGGCTATACGTATATGCACGCCGAATACAAGGCCGGCCCCCAGCAAGGCCAGCGCTTCGCACCCGAGCAGCCGCGCCACAGCGTGCGCCTGGCCGCCAATGTCAAATTGCCCGACACCGCGTGGGCATTCGGGGGCAATCTGGCCGGGACCAGCAAGATCGCGCGCAGTGGCGGTTCGGGCGCCGCCGCCTGGACGATCCGCCAGGGCAGCCTGCTACTGCTGGGTGTGCATGCCAGGTACCAGTTCACGCCGAACACGCATCTGCAACTGGCCGTGAGCAATCTGGCCGATCGGCACTACCGCAGCCTGTACGCCGTGAATTACTCGCCGTATGGCGAGCCGCGCAGGTTCTCGGCCAACCTGAAACACGTGTTCTGACCGGGGGGCGGGCGGTTTTACCTACGCTGCGTGCGCTCCCGTACATTGCCCCTGCTCTGCCTTCTGGATAATTCCTCCATCTACTCTGGAGGAAGCATGACGACGGTACGCAAGGGGCAAGCGCCCGCCAAACTGGGGCGCAACGAATTCCACCTGCAATTTCGTCGCACCTTCCAGGATCCCGGCTACGACGCGCTTGAAAACGAACTGGCCGCCATCGAGGCGGTCGCCTGGGATGCCTACCAGGATGGCCGCAAGGCGCCGCGTACCGTCAAGGCCGGGCCCGGCTTTGCCGATCCCGACTACGACCTGTCAATCGACTGGAAAGCCGCGCGCGACCGCCTGCTGGACGCCGAACAGCACCAGAAGAATCCCGACACCAGAAGCCGCATCCTGGTCATCAACGCGTCGGCCCGCAACGACGGCACCTGCCCCGGCGAAATCTCGAAAAGCTGGCGCATGGCCGAGATGGCGCGCGAGATCATCGAAGCCGACGGCATCGAGGCCGACATCCTCGACCTCAGCCTCATCAACTCCGACTACGACCGCCATATCCACCCATGCAAGGGCTGCGTGTCGACTGCCATGCCGCTATGCCACTGGCCCTGCAGCTGCTACCCGAACCATGCCGAGCGCCAGGTCAACGACTGGATGAACGAGATCTACGAACGCTGGGTATCGGCGCATGGCGTGATCATCATCACGCCGGTCTATTGGTACCAGACGCCGGGCGTGCTCAAGCAGATGATCGACCGCCTGGTCTGCGCCGACGGGGGCAATCCCGATCCGTCGTCCACACAGGGCAAGACAGCCGAACTCGCCAAGCAAATCGAGCGCGACGGCTGGGACTATCCGAAGCACCTGGCAGGACGCGCGTTCGGCCTCGTGGTGCATGGCGACGTGGCCGGCATCGAAGGCGTGCGCCGTTCGCTGTCGGACTGGCTGGAATGGATGGGCTTGATCAGCTCGGGCAGCTTCGGCCAGCTCAACCGTTTTATCGGCTACTACGAATCATATGCCGACAGCCACGCGACGTTCGACGCCGATGTGGCGGTGCAGGAAGAAGTGCGGAATGTCGCGCGCGCGGTGGCCATCGCCGTGGGCGAGGTGCGCGCTGGCCGCGTGGCCGTGGCCAGCCAGAATTTGCAGCAGCCGCGGCCCAAGTGATCCCGGGCAGCGGCGTCGTCAGCGCTTACACAGCGGTATAGCCGCCGTCGATGACCATCTCGTGGCCGTTCACGTACGAGGCCATGTCCGAGCACAGCCACAGCGCCGCTTGCGCGACTTCGCCGGCTTCGGCGAAACGCCCCATCGGATGGGCGGCCTTGAGCTTTTTCTCGATGGCGGGATCGCGCTCGATCGCGCGCGCCAGCATCGGCGTTTTTACGGCGGCCGGGCACAGCACATTGACACGCACGCCGTCGCGCGCATACTCGGCGGCAGCGCTCTTGGTCAGGCCGACCACGGCATGTTTGCTGGCGCTGTAGATCGCATGGTTCGGGCTGCCGACCAGGCCGGAGACGCCCGCCATGTTGACGATCGCCCCGCCGCCCTGCTTGAGCATCTGGCGCAGCTGGTATTTCATGCACAGCCAGACACCCTTGACGTTGACGTTCATGATGCGGTCGAACTGTTCGTCACCGGCGTCGGCCAGCGGCTGGTGTTCTTCCTCCACGGCGGCATTATTGACTGCGATATCGAGGCGCCCGTAGTAATTGATGGTTTTTTCCACCAGCGCCTCGACTTCAAGCGCGCGCGTGACATTACTCTGCACGAACAGCGCCTTGCCGCCATTTTCCACAATCATCCCCGCCGTGGCGTGACCGCCCTCGATCGAGATGTCGGCCACGACCACGCTGGCGCCGGCACGGCCGAACGCCAGGGCGATGGCGCGACCGATGCCGCTGGCGGCGCCGGTGACCAGGACGACCTTGCCGGTGAACGACATGCCGCCTGCCGGCGGCGATTTGCTGATGCCCTTCATGATGCTCCCTGGATGAAACTTTGATTCCGAAGGGAAACATTTTAACGCATGCTTCCCCCTGCGTCACAGTTCGAGGCGTTTACGTCAGTCATCTGTTGTAGTTACGGCATAGCAACTGCTGGTTTGACCGGCTCACCGACTTTGGATTGGTCGCCAGCCATCACCACTGACATTTTTGCCGGATCGATCGCCTTGCGGAACGCGGCGTTCAGCTGGGGCAAGGTCACCGCGTTCAGCTTGCGCTCGAATTCCAGCGACCACAGGAAGGTCTTGTCGCGGTACAGGTACGAGGTCCAGCCGGACGCCAGCGCGGCGTCGTTCGTGCGCGTCTGCAGGCGCTGCTGCATGAGGCCCGAGCGCGCGCCGGCCAGTTCCTGGGCCGTGAAGCCGTCCTTGAGCGCGCGCGCCAGCTCGGCGCGCACGGCCGCGTCCAGCCTGGCCAGGTTTTGCGGCGCGGCGATGGCGCTGATCGAGAAGTTGCCGGCGCGGTCGAGCGTGCCGGGCGAGATGCCCGATCCGCCGCCATACGACAAGCCATCCTTCTGGCGGATGCGGTCCATCAGGCGCGACTTCAGGCCGCCGTCGCCAAAGATGTAGTTGGCCAGCATCAGCGCAGGATAATCGGCGTCGTCGACGTTCAGGTCGAGGTTCAGGCGCGCCGTATAAAAGCCGTTTTCCTTGTCCGGTGTGTCCAGCACCTTGGCGATCGGCGCCACCTCGGCGTGTTTGTCCAGCACCGGGGCGAACGGTCGTGGGGCACGCCAGTTGCCGAACAACTCGTTCACCAGCGGCGCGATTGCCTTGGCATCGAAGTCGCCCACGATCGCCATCTCGGCCGGGCTGGCGCCGAAGAAGTCATGGTGGAAGGCCTTGATGTCGTCCACGCTCATGCGCTTGATGTCGGCAAGGCTTTCGTCGAGCGTGCCGGCATAGCGCACGTCACCGCGCGGGTATTGGTTGAAGTGGTGGGCCAGCGCAGTGCTCGCCACGCTCTGCGGCTCGTTGCGGCCCGCTTCCATGCCTACCAGTACCTGCTGGCGCATCTGTTCGAATTCGGTCTGCGGGAACGACTGCTCTTTCAGGATATGGGCCATCAGCTTCAGCGCTTCCGGCAGATTGGCCCGCGTGGTCTGGAAGCCGAGCGGGTCGCCGACAATCTTGAGCCGCTCGAACGCATCGGACAATTCGGCGCGGCTGTAGCGGGTCGTGCCGCGCGTGAGCATCGGCATCGTCAGGCCGTATACCGCAGCCTTGTCGAACAAGCTTTTTTCGTCGCCGGCATGCAGGCTCAGCGCGACAGTCACCGTCTCGCCCCGATTCTTTTTCGGCAGCAGGGCCAGTTTCACGCCACCTTCCGTGCTCAGGATGGTGCGCTTCATGATGTTCTGCTGGGTCGGCTCGAAGTTCTCGGAGACCAAGGTCGATGCCGCCGGCTTGAAGTCCTTGAGCACATCCGCCACCGCAGGCGCAACTGGCAGCACCGCGCGCTTCGACGACTCTTCGGGAATGAAGGTGCCGGTCACGCGGTTGGTGCGCAGGTAATAGCGGCCCACGCTGGCCGCGATCTGCTCGGCCGTCATGGCGCGCACACGTTCGCGGCTGGCGAAATACATGCGCCAGTCACCCAGGGCGACCGGCTCGGACAGCGCCACCCCGACCTGCTGCGGATCGTTCAGGCTGCGCTCGACAGAGTTCAGCCACGACAGTCGCACGCGCTCGAGCTCCTCGCCCGTCGGCGGCTTGCCGGCGAGTTCCTCGACCGCCTGGGTCAGCGCCTCGCGCACCGGCTCGATCGGTTCGCCCAGCTTGACGACGGCGCCGAAGAATTGCAGGCCCGGCGCAAAACCGGTCTGGCCGAAGCTGAACACCTGGCTGGCCTTGCCGGTTTCGACCAGCAGCTTGTGCAGGCGGCCGTTGGGCGCATCGCCCATGATCTGCGACGCGAAGCCCAGCGCTTCGGCATCCGGATGCAGGTCGGATGGGATCTTGTAGCCGACGGCAACGAACTGCACATCGCCCTGGCGCCGCACAGCGAAGCTGCGCTCGCCGTCCTGGGTGGGCTCTTCGGTCCAGAACACGGGCAAGGTGCGCTTGGGTTTGGGGATGGTGCCGAACAGGCGCTGGATGTTGGCCAGCGTGGCGGTCGGCTCGAACTGGCCGGCCACCAGCAGCACGGCGTTATCCGGCTGATAATAGGTCCGATAAAAGTCTTGCAGGTTCTTGATGCGCACGTTCTCGATGTCGCTGCGGTTGCCGATCGTCGAGCGGCCATAACTGTGCCAATCGTAGGCAACGCTCTGCATGCGTTTGAACAGCACATTGCCCGGCTGGTTCTCGCCGCTTTCGAACTCGTTGCGCACGACGGTCATCTCGGACGCCAGGTCGGTGGCCGAGACGAACGAATTGACCATGCGGTCGGCTTCCATCTGCAGTGCCCAGTCGAGGTTGGCTTTCGAGGCCTGGAACACTTCGTAGTAATTGGTACGGTCGAGCGACGTGGTGCCGTTGAACTGCATGCCCCGTTCGGAGAACTGTTTGGTGATGTCGCGGTTCTTCGGCGAACCCTTGAACAGCAGGTGCTCGAGCAGGTGCGCCATGCCCGTTTCACCGTAGTTCTCATGGCGCGAGCCGACCAGGTAAGTCATGTTGACCGTCACGGTCGGGCGCGAGGCATCCGGAAACAGCAAGACTTTGAGGCCATTGGCCAGGCGGTATTCGGTGATGCCTTCGACCGACGGGCCGAGGGTCACGCCCTTGGGCAGCGCCGCGCCGGGGGTGCTGGCAGCCGAGGCGGCGGCGGCAGCAGCTTGTGCGCCGGCTGGTGCAATGGCGATCAGCGCCAGGCAAAGCGCGGCGACGTGCGCGGATACGCCGCGCAGTGTGTTCTTGGAATTCATGGAGTCTCGTTATAGGAGCAGGACGCCAACCGCCCTGCCTGTGCCCGGAATGGTAGCAGACGGCCCGGCCCGTCATGCCCCTCTGAACGACCGATTGACAGGACGCGGCGCACACGTGCCAGAGCGACTGGCGCAGGCAGTGCCGGCATCAATCCGGCCGTGTAAATCCGGCGGTGTACATCCAGGGAATTGCTTGGGCCAGGCTCAGGCGCCTGGCTTCTTCTCGCCAGGCAGCGGCACGAAGCACGCTTCGACGATCTGCATATCGTTGTCGGTGGCAAAACTGCGCACGAAATGATAGGCCAGCGGTTCGATCTGTTGCAGCTTGCGGTTGACCACGACGGCCTTGATGCCGTTGACGAGGGTCGGATAGACGTAAGGCGAATACTTCAGGTGGGCATTGGGGCCGCCGGTGCCGGGACAATACGCCGCCAGGACGCCGCACAGCCGCTCCGCCCAGTCGCTCGGGCGAAATTGTCTGCCGTTGTTCGTGATGCCCAGGACAAAAAATTCTCCGGAGAGTTCCTCGTCCTTGGTCTGCGCTAGATCGGTCATAGTCCTGAGGGGCTAAGTGAAGCCACTATTATATCTTATAGAAGACCTGAGGACGAGGACGCGGGCGGCGCCCCTGCTTCACCCTAGCGCAGCCACGCCACGCTGGAGGTCAACAGCAGCAGGATCATCCACAGGATCACCGCACGCCACACCAGGCCCACCGTGCTTTGCAGTGCGCGGATCGTCGGTTCTTCGCCCGGCAGGATATCCGTTTCGCTGTCGCTCAGGTCAACCAGGGCAGCGTCCGCCGGCAACAATTGTGGCGCATTTTCGTTTGGCGTGCCAAGGCGCACACCCATCGCGCCGCCGCCGGCCGACAGAATGATGCCACGTGCTTCATCGACCCAGCGGTTGGCAAAATTGCGCCACGCATACACGGCGTCTTCGAAGTTGCCGACCACCGCGAACGCCACCGCCGTCAGGCGCACCGGCATCCAGTCGATCCAGTAGAAGGCCCTGGCCGCGAACTGGCCGAACGCTTCGTTGCGCATGTGGTCGGGCTCGTTCCACGCGCGCGACAGGTATTCAGATACACGGTACATCACGGCGCCGGCCGGCCCCAGCGGCATCAGGAACCAGAAGAACACGCCGAACACATTGCGGTGCGTGGTGATCAGGGCTTTTTCGACGGCGATGCGGGTGATCTCGGTGCTGTCCATGCCAACCGTGTCGAGGCGGGTCCATTCGGCCAGCAGTGCGCGCGCCCGAGGTTCATCGCCGGCATTGAGCGCGAACTGGATCGAGGTAAAGAAATGGCTGTAATGGCGAAAGCCCATCGTCAGGTAGACGATCAGCACATTCCAGGCGAAGGCCAGGAACACCAGGTTGTAATGCATGAACACCCAGTAGACGAGCCAGGTGGGCAGCATCAGTGCGCCCATCATCAGGAACCACCCCATGCGGCCATTGGTCTGCTCGCCGGCGTTGAACCAGGTTTCGATGCGAATCGCCAGCGCCTTGATGGCGCCGTACACCTGGTTGTCCGCGCGCAGCGGTTTCAGTTGCTCGATGAGCAGCGCGCAGAGGATGGAAAAGAATGTCATTCAGGAACCCTTTTTTGTTATGGCAACACGACTGCCCCGTTACGATAGCGGAGAAGTACGCCAGAATCAAATTCGGCCTGTAAGAAAGTTTTACGCCCGCAGGAAATGAAAGAGGTTGCGCAGCATGGCGGCCGTCGCGCCCCACACGAAATATCCCTCGTAGGGCATCGTGTAAAACGACCGGCTGCCGCCGTGCGGCAGATCGATTGCGCGCCGCTGGTGATGCTGGCCATTCATCAGCCAGGCCAGCGGCACCTCGAACGCTTCGGCCACTTCGCCCGGATCGATTCGCAAGGTGAACGGCGGCGCGACCAGGGCCACGACCGGCGTGACGCGGTAGGCGCTGACGGTGGCGTAGTCGGGCAGCACGCCGATGATCTCGATGCGGTGACGCGACAGGCCGATTTCTTCTTCGGTCTCACGCAGCGCCGTTTCAATGGGCGACGAATCGAATTCTTCGGAGCGGCCACCGGGAAAGCTCACCTGGCCGGCATGGCTGGTGAGATGGTCGGTGCGGCGCGTGAGCAAGACCGTCACGCCTTCCGGGCGCTCGACCAGCGGAATCAGCACGGCGGCGCGGCGAAACGGCGCGGCCAGGCGGCTGTCGGTGTCGCTCGAGATTTCTGGCTCCCATGCCAGCGTTTGTGCAAAGCGCGCGCGCAGCGCGGCCGGGCTCAGGCGCGCGGGCGCGACGGCGGCTTCGCCGGCCAGGCTCATCACGGGCAACTGGGTGGGGTCGATCACGAGTTTGGCCAAAATAACGTTCTTTCAATAAACGCTGCCAATATTAAAAAAGGCATCCTCGCGGATGCCTTTTTATTAGCAAAAGTGCTTGCGCACGAGAGCTATTACTCAGCTGCAGCTGCTGGCGCTGCTTTGACGCGACGCTGTGGCAGTTTTTCTTTGATACGCGCCGATTTGCCCGAACGCTCACGCAGGTAGTACAGCTTCGCACGACGCACATCGCCACGACGCTTGACTTCGATCGAAGCGATCAGCGGCGAGTAGAGTTGGAACGTACGCTCGACGCCTTCGCCGGACGAGATCTTGCGAACGATGAAGTTCGAGTTCAGGCCACGGTTACGACGCGAAATCACGACGCCTTCGTATGCCTGGGCGCGCTTGCGGTTGCCTTCGACGACGTTGACGCTGACGATAACGGTATCGCCAGGTGCGAAATCAGGGATCTTGCGGCCGAGGCGCGCAATTTCTTCTTGCTCGAGTTGTTGAATCAGATTCATTTTTATGACTCCATAAACCATCTTGCCGGCGCTACCTTCGCCCAGTAGAGGATGGGGTTGAACAACGGGCAACGTGCCCGCTTTTGCATGCGTCTTGCAACGCATATTCTTTTACTTTGCAGGTTTGACCAACCCTGCCAGAAACTGTTCGTCCTTCTTGGTCAGCTGGCCAGCGGCGCGCGCCACATCCAGCAGATCGGGCCGCTTCGCCGCGGTCGCTTCCAGCATGCGCTGGCGGCGCCACTTGACGATTTCGGCGTGGTTACCGCCCATCAGGACTGGCGGCACCGGTACGTCTTCGTACACGTCAGGCCGCGTATAGTGCGGCGAGTCGAGCAGGCCGTTGACGAAACTGTCTTCGACGGCCGAGGCATCGTCGCCGAGCACGCCGGGAATCAGGCGTACCACGGCGTCCATCAAGGCCATCGCCGGCAATTCGCCGCCCGACAGCACGAAGTCGCCGAGAGAAATTTCCTCATCAACGCAGCGGTCGAGCAAACGCTGATCCACCGCCTCGTAGCGACCGCACAGGATGACGAGACCAGGCTCGTCCTTCAGTGCCATCGCGCGGGCATGGCTCAAGGGCTTGCCTTGCGGCGACATGAACACCACGCGCGGCGCCGGCAGACCGAGGTCGGCCTGACGCTGCTTCGCGGCATTGATGGTCGCTTCGAGCGGCCGGGCCATCATCACCATACCGGGACCACCGCCATACGGGCGGTCGTCGACGGTGCGGTGACGGTCTTGCGTGAAATCGCGTGGATTCCAGAGATGCAAGCCCCAGCGTTGCTGCTCGAACGCACGGCGGGTCACCCCGGACTGCGTCAATGCTGCAAACATTTCCGGGAACAAGCTCACGACGTCAAATTGCATCGGATCTCAAGCCCACGTGGACGGGTTCAAAAATCGAGACCCCAATCCAGGGTAATCAGTTTTTGATCGAGGCTGACAGTCTTGACGAACTGGTCGACGAACGGCACGAGGCGCTCGGGCGCCGCGACCTCGGCGGACGGATCGGCCACTGGCACGATGCGCAAAATCGATTGCGCGCCGTTGCTCATCATGTCGGCCACCTTGCCCAGGGCTTCGCCCTGCAGGTTGACCACGTCAAGCCCGATCAGATCGGACCAGTAATACTCATCTTCTTCCAGCGCGGGAAACGCGCTGCGTGCGATCTGGACCGTCGCGCCCTTGAGCGCCTCGGCAGCATCGCGGCCTTGCAGGCCGACCAGCGTGGCGACAACGTCGCCGCCATGCAGTTTTGCACTACGCACGGTGACGGCGTGCAGTGTCGGCTTGCTGACCCACCAGGTTTTCACGTTCAGCAGCGCATCGGCGTCAGCGGAGTGCGGGGTGACACGAATGCCACCGACAATGCCATAAGCACCGGACACATACCCCACTTCGGCCAGATCATCGGGAACCGAAGTCCCCGTATCCACGTTGCGTGCTGCTGAATCGTTCAAACCTGACTACCTTGCTTAAAATGAATTAAGCAGCTGGCTTTTGCTGGGCGACCAGGCGAGCGACGGTTGGCGACAGTTGCGCGCCAACGCCTTCCCAGTGAGCCAGACGGTCAGCAGCGATACGCAGGCTGACTTCAGCGCCGGACGCCATTGGGTTGTAGAAACCAATGCGCTCGATGAAACGGCCATCGCGACGATTGCGCGAATCAGTTGCAACGATATTGAAGAACGGACGCTTTTTTGCGCCACCACGAGCCAAACGAATAACGACCATAATATTTCCGAAAAAGTTGTTCTGGACGGAGAAAGTCGACGATTATAGCGCGCGACACCGAACAGCAGCAAGCGTTAATGACAACAGGGCGCGCAGTCCCAGGAGAATCAACCATTATCGCCGATTTCGCGCCATACCGCTACCGGCCATCCTCGCGATCAACCTCTAATCTGCAGTCAAGCGCCGAAAGCGTGCCATTCACGCCAATCTCGACGATACTTTGGCTTTCCTGAACGATTGACAACATCCATGGCTGCTGCGCACAAGAACAAGACTGTCGCCACCCTGCTCGCCCTGGTGGGCGGCGGACTGGGACTGCACCGCTTTTACCTGCGGGGCGCGGTTGACCGCCTCGGCCTGATGCACGTGTGCAGCCTGCCGATCACCGGCATCCTGGTGTATGCAGTCAAGCCGCATCCTTTCTATATGATGCTGCCGCTCCTGGTGTCGTTCATTGCCGGCTTTGTCGAGGCGCTGGTGATTGGCCTCACGCCCGATGAAAAGTGGGATGCGAAACACAATCCGCACAGCGGGCGCCAGTCACAGTCGAACTGGGTGCTGGTGTTGCTGCTGGTGGTGACGATGCTGGTCGCAGCGATCGTGCTGATCGGGACCATGGCGCGGTTGACCGATGTGCTCTATACGGGCGGCGCGTATGGTTGAGACTGCGCGGCTGGCCGGCGGACTTGGGTTCCCGCCTCCGCGCACTGCTGTCCGGAATATTCATACGCAAACTATGCACGTCATTCCCGCGTAGGCGGGAATCCAAGTGAAGTCACAGAATGTTCATTCTCTTGCGTGGCCCGAACGTTCTTCGAAGAGCGGTTTTTAGGCCGCTAGCCGGCGAAACTTAAGTTCACGCGGCGCATGAAGACCGCAACACACATCAGAACTGCTCGACATCCAGCGCCAGCACCCCCGCTGCGCCATCGACGATCGACGTGCGCAAGCCCGGCGCCTGCGACAGGATGTGGTCGGCAAAGAAACGCGCCGTGCCGATCTTGGCGCGGTAGAAGGCGGCATCACCCTCCCCTGCATCGAGCCGTTTCTGCGCCGCCAGCGCCGCGCGCGCCATCTGCCAGCCGCCCAGCACGATGCCAGCCAGCTTCAGGTACGTAACGCTGCCGGCAAACACTGCCCGCACGTCGGTCTTGACGTTGGCCACCACATACTCGACCACGTGCTCCAGCGCCGCGCTGCCTTCTTGCAGGCGCTGCGCGATCGCCGCGAAATCGCTGCCCTGCGCGGCCCCCTGCACGTCGCCCAACTGGCGTTCGACATCCCGAATCTGCGCGATCAGCGCCTTGGCCACGGCGCCGCCATCGCGCACCGTCTTGCGGCCCACCAGGTCATTGGCCTGGATTGCCGTCGTGCCTTCATAAATGGTCAGGATCTTGGCGTCGCGGTAATGTTGCGCTGCGCCTGTCTCTTCGATGAAGCCCATGCCGCCGTGCACTTGCACGCCGTCGCGCGCGACCTGCTCGCTCATCTCGGTCGACCAGCCCTTGATGATCGGCACCAGGTACTCGTACACCGCCAGGTTCGTCGTGCGCGTCGCTTCATCCGGATGGTGATGGGCCAGGTCGGACAGCGCCGCGCCGACATACGCCAGCGCGCGTGCGGCTTCCGTCTGCGAACGCATCGACATCAGCATGCGGCGCACGTCCGGGTGATGGATGATCGCCACCGGACCGCTCGAGCCGGCCACGTCGCGCGACTGGATGCGGTCCTTGGCAAACGCCACCGCGCCCTGGTAGGCGTGCTCGGCCAGGCCGACGCCCTGCATGCCCACGCCGAAGCGCGCCGCGTTCATCATGATGAACATGTATTCCAGGCCACGGTTTTCTTCGCCGACCAGCGTGCCGATGGCGCCGCCGTTGTCGCCGAACTGCAGCACCGCGGTCGGGCTGGCCTTGATGCCCAGCTTGTGCTCGATCGAAACGCAGGCCACGTCATTGCGCGCGCCAAGTGTTCCATCGTCATTGATCATGAACTTGGGCACGATGAACAGCGAGATGCCTTTCACGCCCGGCGGCGCGTCCGGCGTGCGGGCCAGCACCAGGTGCACGATGTTCTCGGTCATGTCGTGATCGCCATACGTGATGAAGATCTTGGTGCCGAAGATTTTATAGGTGCCGTCGCCCTGCGGCTCGGCGCGGGTGCGTACTGCCGCCAGGTCCGAGCCGGCTTGCGGCTCGGTCAGGTTCATGGTGCCGGTCCACTTGCCCGACACGAGCGGCTCGAGGAAACGCGCCTTTTGCGCGTCCGAGCCGGCGGTGAGCAAGGCCTCGATGGCGCCGTCGGACAGCAGTGCTACCAGGGCGAATGCCAGGTTGGCGCCGTGCAGCATTTCCATGCACGGCGTGGCCACGAGCTTGGGCAAGCCCTGCCCGCCGAAGTCTTGCGGGTGCTGCACGCCCTGCCAGCCGGCGTCGGCGTAGGCCTTGAACGCTTCGCGGAAACCCTTGGTCGTGGTGACGGCGCCGTCTTTCCAGTAGCTCGGATCCTTGTCGCCCGCGTGGTTCAGCGGCGCGATCACGTCGCGGCAGAACTTCGCGTTCTCTTCCAGCACGGCTTCGACGGTGTCCGGCGTGGCGTCTTCACAGCCGGGCAGCGCGTTGATCTCGGCCAGATTCGCCAGTTCGGTCAGCACGAACTGCATGTCTTTCAGCGGGGCGTTGTAGCTCACCATTGTCTCCTGAATAAATTCTTATGCGAAAAAAAACGCCGTTCCCATGCAGATAGAACCCATAGCTTCAATGACAGCTACGCAACCATGAACGTCGTTCGCGCGTAAGCGGGACCTGAGTACATGGCGCAGCCACAAGCGCACGCCTTCGCGGCGACGCGTGAAAACTTGGGTTCCCGCCTGCGCGCACTGCTGTCCGGAATAATTTGCTTGACTTAGGAAGTAGGGGTTGCAGGCATTGGTTTACGAG
>NZ_JBFMMP010000017.1:0-101155 GCF_040790145.1 Massilia aurea | reverse complement strand
CGTTCTTTTTCTCGCCGGCACGGCATCGCGCACGAAAGCGTCAATCTGCGCGCCGGCGTGCGGGTGCGCCATGCCAGACAGGGCGCCATCCACGTGCAGAACGTCAACGGTTATCACAGTCGTTTTCGCACCTGGCTGGCACGGTTCAATGGCGTGGCGTCGCGTTACCTGCCGAACTATCTGGGTTGGTGGTGGGCACTTGACGGCGGCCGGATAATGGCCGCCGAACAATTGCTACGTATCGCAGTCAGTCTGATCTACAGATAACGGTGACAGCGCCTTTTTTGTCGTCCATTGCAACGCACGGCACGCCGGCAACGCACGTAAAAAAACGGCAGACCTCGCGGCCTGCCGTTTTTATGCGTCCCGCACCAGGCGACGTGCGCCCGATGCGATGACCGCGTCGCTTAGAACGAGTGACGCAGGCCGACGTTGTAGACCTGTGGGTCCGCGCCGAATGCCGTTGCTGGCAGGGCGATCGTGCCCGATGGCGAGGTCAGCGAGAACACGCCGTTGTTGTTGTTGTTGCGCAGTTTTGCGTACGATGCGTACACGTTGGTGCGCTTCGACAGGGTGTAGGTGTAGGCAACGGTGACTGCCTTGCCTTCTGCGCCGGTCGCCAGCTCTTGCTGCTGGTAGTTCAGGAAGACGCGGTTGGCGCCGAAGCCGTACGACACGCCGGCGTTCTTCTGCTCGTACTTGGCGCTTGGCAGGATGCCGGTTTCAGGATCGGCAGCCATGTAGCCAGCGCGCACTTCGAAGTCGCCGAACTTGTAGCCGACGCCTGCGTTGTACTCTTTGTCGTCGCCGGTCGCCAGGCGCTCGACGTTCTGGTAACCAGCACCCAGGTACAGGCCGGCGTTTGCATATTCCAGCGAGACGCCGGTCACGTCGCCCGATGGGTCGATGCTGCGTTCGCCGGCGCCGTAGGCTGCGCGCAGGGTGAAGCCGCTCAGGGCGTTGCTCTGGTAGTTGACCGAGTTCGACAGGCGACGGGTCAGGCGGTTGGCGCCGAAGCCTGCCAGGTTCGAACCGTAGAAGCCCTGGCCCAGGGTGTCCGACGCGCCGGCAACGGCAGCGATCGGGCCGTATTCACGACCGACGGTCACGGTACCGAAGGCGCCTTGCAGGCCCACGACAGCGCGGCGCTGGAACATGTTCGAATCGGTTGCGCCGGTATCGACGGCAACTGCGGCTTCGATGTTGAACAGGGCCTTCAGGCCATTGCCCAGGTCTTCGGTACCGCGGAAGCCGATGCGGCTTGCCGATTGGGTACCCGACGACACGACGGTGCGGCTGCTCTCGCCCGGCGCGTCATTGTTTTCGACGCCGATCGATGCATCGACCATACCGTACATGGTGACGCTGGTTTGTGCTTGCGCGACCAGTGGCAGTGCCGACACGAGGGCGATGGCAAGAATTTTGTGCTTCATGGATGTATCTCCAGTGTTTGTTTGTGAAATAGCCTAGTAATCATGACATGCCCGGCAGACATCTGTCACCGGGTTCGCCGAATCGAAATCGGCCGGATTTTGACCAGTATTGGCACCAGCCGGGTCGTGATTCACCTTGCTTCTCATAGGAGAATCGCGGTTTGGCAAGGCCTCGGCGACTGGCTGATTCGATGCCTTGATGGTTACAAAACATTGCTGAAAATCAACTTAAGCCGTTGCAGAGACGCCACATTTTTGGCCTTGACAGCTGCTGCAATGCGCAATAACGGTGCATTCGCCCCTGCCGCCGGTCTCCCGCGCCACCGTGTTCCATGCAGGGAGCGACACCGTCGTGCAGGAGAAGGGCGCAAGAAGATGGATGACTGGCGGCTGCAGAACCTGTGTCAGCAAATTTTTGCACCGCCGCAGTGCACGACGCTCATGCAGGCATACCAACCGAAAGCAGCCTGCACTGGCGCCTTAGTTGATACATAAATTGATATCGGAACGGCCGAAAAATTGATTGGAACGTTCTCAATCCACGGCCTACCATTCCCTCCAGCATGTAATTAAAAAAGCCGCACAGCGGCATATAACGACAAAGGAGACATATGACACGGTACGCACCGGGCCGACTTGCGCCCGCACTTTCCCTTACACCCGCCCCCGACGCCCGCCGCAGCTTCGCCCTTCGCGCCACGGTCGCCGCGCTGGCAGGCGCCGGCCTGATGAGCGCGGCCACGGTCGGCGCCCAGGAAATGGACAGCGCCCAAACCCTGGACGTGCCTGCGGCAAGCGCCCCGTCCAATGCCGAAAACAATGCCGGACGGGCCGGCGCCGATCGCGACGCCGCCATCGTCACCGTCACCGGCACCCGCCAGGCGGCCCAGAGCGCGCAAGCCATCAAGCGCAACGCCGAGCAGGTGCTCGATTCGATCGTGGCCGACGACATCGGCAAATTCCCCGATAAAAACGTGGCCGAGATCCTGGGCCGGGTGCCGGGCGTGCAGGTGATCCGCCAGAACGGCGAAGCCGGCAACGTCGTCATCCGCGGCCTGGGCGGCATCACCACGCTGTACAACGGCCGCGAAATGTTCACCGCCGCCGGGCGCAGCCTGTTTCTGGCCGACGTGCCGGTGGCGATGCTCCAGCGCGTGGACGTCTACAAATCGCAGGGCGCCGACATGGTCGAAGGCGGCACCTCGGGCGTGATCGACGTGCGCACCAACCGCCCATTCGACTTCAAGGGCGCGCAGGCCGCGTTCAACGCGCGCGGCGAGCACCGCGACAAGGCCGACAAGATCGACCCGAACGTCTCGGGCCTGCTGTCGAACCGCTGGAAGACGGCCCTGGGCGAGATCGGCCTGCTGGGCGGCCTGTCGTACCAGCGCGGCCGCTACCATGACGAAACCGCGTTCGTCGGCGAGCCGCGCACGATCGACCGCGGCATCATTGGCGCGCCGTCGATGGGCCGCGTCATGTCCGGCGGCGACCGGGAACGCCTGGCCGGCAACCTGTCCGCGCAGTGGCGGCCGTCGAGCGAACTCGAACTGTATGCCGAGAGCTTCTCGACCAAGATCGACCATGACTCGCAAAGCATCTTCTTCGTGGGCGACCTGCCGATCAATAATCCCGGCTCGACCGTCACCACGCTCCCGGGCACCAATTACCTCGGTTCGATCAGCAATCCGAACGTGAACACCTTCACCCTGAGCTCGACCCAGGCCCGGCGCGACGATTCCGAGACCCACCAGGGCGCGATCGGTGCGATCTGGAAGGCCACCCCGGGCGTGCGCGTGAGCGGCGAAGTGGTGCGCACGGTGAGTAAATACAGCCAGAAAAATCCGATCCTCGACACGGTGATGAACATGTCGAAGGCGATCAATGCCGAAGTGCGCGACGGCGGCGGCTACCTGGAATACCCGGGCACCGACATGACCGACCCGGCCAACTGGACGATGTTCGCGCTGTTCGACAACCATAACCGCTCGCGCGGCGCCGCCACTGACTGGCGCGGCGACGTGGCCTGGATCCCGGACGCCGACGGCTTCTTCAAGGAGCTCAGCGTCGGCGCACGCCATGTCCAGCGCGACGCCTCGTTCGTGCATGAACTGGACGGCTACTCGGCCGCGCCGAACTCGTTCACGCCGAACGCGATCAAGGTCACCGACTTCCCGGGCCTGAACTGCACGAGCCCGAAAACCGGTGGCAACTACGGCATGAACCAGTTCTACGCGCCGTGCCTGGACTACCTGCTGGACAATACCGGCGACATTCGCCAGGCCATCCGGGGCGACCGCGATCCGCGGCCCGACAATCCGCTGTCGTTCTATTCGGACCGCGAACAGTCGAGCGCCGCTTATATCAAGGCCAACTTCGGCTTCGATGCCTGGTCGCTGCCGATCGACGGCACCGCTGGCCTGCGCTACGTGAAAACCAAGCAGCGCATCAGCGGCTTCTCGTCCACCAATGGCGTGGTCGCGCCGGTCACCGTCTCGAGCACCACCAACGACGTGCTGCCAAGCCTGTCGCTGCGCGCGCATTTTCGCCAGGACCTGATCGGCCGCCTGTCGGCCAGCAAGGCCATCGAACGGGCGCCGTTCGGCGACTTCAATCCGGGCCTGACGCTGTTCCCGTCGACCACCACCACGCTGGCGGTCGGCACCGCCGGCAACCCGAACCTGATGCCGCAAGAGGCGCGCAACGTCGACGTGGCGCTGGAGTGGTACTTTGCGCCGGCTGGCTCGATCACCGGCACGCTGTTCCAGCACGATTACGAGAACTACCTGCGCCGCAGCGCGCGGCCAGAGACGTACGACGGCGTGACCTACAATGTCAGCCGCCCGTACAACGCGGTCGAAGGCAAGCTCAAAGGCGCCGAGCTGGCCTACCAGCAGTTCTACACCAAGCTGCCGGGCTGGCTGGGTGGCTTGGGGATGCAGGCCAACGTCACCTGGATGGACGGCGGCCTGGCCGAAGCCGACGGCACGATCAACACCTTCGCCGGCATGTCGAAGCTCTCGGCCAACCTGGTCGCGCTGTACGAATACGGCAAGTGGTCGGGCCGCATCGCCTACAGCTGGCGCGACAAGTTCACCGCCGAGTACAACTACCGCGCGCTGCCCTACAACATCGTCGTCGATCCGCTCAAGACCCTGGACGCCTCGCTGTCGTACAAGCTGACCGACAACCTGACGCTCACGCTCGATGGCAGCAACCTGCTTGACCAGGCCTACCACGACTACCACAGCGTGCCGGATCTGCCGCGCGACGTGCGCCGCTATGACCGTGTGGTGGGCCTGGCGCTCAGGTGGCGCAATTGAAGCCCGCCGGCGCCGACGGATACCCCGTGCAAACGCAACGACTCTCGACCCTTGAAAAAGTCGGCTTCGGCGCCGGCGACATGGCGCTCAATGTGGTGATCTCGTCGATGATGTTGATCATCACGTTCTTCTACACCGACATCTACGGCCTGCGCACGGCCGACCTGGCGGCGCTGTTCGTCGTCGTCAAGATCGTCGGCGCAGTGGCCGACCTGGCCATGGGGCAGGTGACCGACTCGGTGCTCACGCGCTGGGGGCGCTACCGCCCCTGGCTGCTGCTGCTCGCCGCGCCGTATGGCTTGTCGGTGTTCCTCGTGTTCTCCACGCCCGGCTGGGACTACGATGCAAAGCTGATCTGGGCCTACTCCACCTACATCCTCATGACCGTCATGACGGCCGGCGTGGGCATCCCGTACATCTCCCTGATCAGCGGCCTGACGTCCGATCCGCAACAGCGCCTGTCGGCCAATGGCTACCGGCTGTTCTTCGCCAAGGTGGGCGCGTTCATGGTGACGATCGTCGTGCCGATCCTGGCCAGCAAATGGGATGGCGCGCATCCGGCGGCCGGTTACCAGGCCGCGATGGCGGTGATGGCGGCAGTCGGCGTGCTGCTGTTCGCGTTCTGCTTCTTTACCACCACCGAGCGTGTCGTGCACAAGGTCGAGAAGCAGCCGTTGCTGGACCAGGTGCGCGTGCTGCTGAAAAACGACCAGTGGCTGATCCTGTGCGCCGTGTGCGTGACCGGCACCATTGGCTACGTGATCCGCGGCTCGGTGGCGATCTATTACGCCAAGTATTACCTGGGCGGCGATACCGCGACCGTGTCGGCGTTTTTGTCCACCGGCGTGGCGGCGGCGATCCTGGCGATGGTCGTCTCGACCTGGACCACCAAGTTCTATTGCAAGATCAAGCTGTTTCGCAACTCGCAGATCGCGGTGGCGGCGCTGAGCGTGATGATGTACTTCCTCGTGCAGCCGGGCGATATGGCTGCCGCCTTCGTGCTGTACTTTCTGCTGTCGCTGGTCGTGGATCTGCACGCGCCGGTGTTCTGGTCGGCGATTGCCGAGACGATCGACTACGGCCAGGTCAAGACTGGCAAGCGCGTCTCGGGCTTTGCCTTCGGCGGCATCTCGGTATGCCAGAAAATCGGCATGGCGGTGGCCGGCGGGATGGTGGGCATCCTGCTCGATTACTTCAGGTACGCGCCGAACGAGGCGCAATCGGCGCTGGCGCTGCAGGGCATCGCGCTGATGCTGTCGGTGATCCCGGGCTTCTTTCATTTCTTGATGGGGATGTTGATGTTCAAGTACCGGATCAGTGACGATTACTACACGACGGTCAAGCAGGACATGCAGGCGCAAGGGTATGCCACGCCTTGATGCATGCGCAGGTTGAACGCGTAGGGTTGGCGGCTCCGCCGCCGACGCGGTGATAGACAAACTTTGAATTGAGAATAACGATGCAAGAAACCGTCCTCCAACCCCTGATCGAACAACGCGCCGATCCGTACATCTACAAGCACACCGACGGTTATTATTACTTCACCGCCTCGGTCCCGCTGTACGACCGCATCGAACTGCGCCGCGCCACCACCATCGCCGGCCTGGCCACCGCCCCCACGGTCGATGCCTGGCGCAAGCCCGATACGGGCGCATACTCCGAACTTGTCTGGGCCCCCGAGCTGCACTTCAACGACGGCGCCTGGTACGTCTACTTTGCCGCCGCGCCGAGCCGCGCCATCAAGGACAAGCTGTTCCAGCACCGCATGTACGCGCTGCGCAACCGCAACGCCAACCCGCTCGAAGGCGAATGGGAGTTCATGGGCCAGGTCGACACCGGCATCGACAGCTTCTGCCTCGACGCCACCACCTTTACCCACAAGGGCCGGTTGTACTATCTGTGGGCGCAAAAAGACCCGGCCATCGAGGGCAACTCGAACCTGTACATCGCGCCGATGAAAACGCCCTGGCAGATCGAGGGCGCGCCGATCCTGCTCAGCAAGCCGGAACACGACTGGGAATCCATCGGCTTTTCGGTCAACGAAGGGCCGTCGGTCCTGCAACGCAACGGAAAGGTCTTCATCAGCTACTCGGCCAGCGCCACGGACCACAACTACGCAATGGGTCTGCTGTGGGCCGACGACGACGCCGACCTGCTCGACCCGGCGTCGTGGACCAAGTCGGCGCAGCCCGTTTTACGTACATGCTACGATCATGGCGTCTACGGCCCGGGCCACAACAGCTTCACGCTCGCCGAAGACAACGACACCGTGATGCTGGTCTACCACGCGCGCACCTACACCGAGATCGTCGGCGATCCGCTCTGGAATCCGGACCGCCATACCTTCGTGAAACCGCTGCGCTGGGACGAGCAGGGCATGCCGGTGTTCGGCCGACCCTCCGTCTATTAAGGATCACCCCAACGTGCAAACCGGTATCACGCAAGCGCCATTCGGCGCGCTCCCGAACGGCGCAGCCGTCACCCAGTTCACGCTCACCAACGCCCATGGCATGGTGGCGAAGATCCTCGATTTCGGCGGCGTCATCACCGCACTGCACGCGCCGGACCGCGAGGGCAGGCTGGCCGATGTGGTGCTCGGCTTCGACACCCTTGAACCCTATTGCACCGACAGTCCGTACTTCGGCGCGCTGATCGGTCGCTATGGCAACCGCATCGCCAGGGGCCGGTTCGCGCTCGACGGCAAGCCGGTCCAGCTGCCGGTCAATAATGGCGGCAACCACCTGCATGGCGGCGCTGGCGGCTTCGATCGGGTGTTGTGGCAGGCGGCGATCGACGGCGCCAGCCTGCGCCTGACCTACCGCAGCGTCGATGGCGAAATGGGCTATCCCGGCAACCTCGATGTCACGGTCGTCTACCTGCTGAACGACGACAACGAACTGGTGGTGCGCTTTCACGCCGTGACCGACCGGGCCACGCCGGTCAACCTGACGCAGCACAGCTACTTCAATCTGGCGGGCGAGGGCGACATCCTCGGCCACTACCTGAGCCTCGACGCCGACAGCTTCGTGGCGATCGACAGCGAGTCGATCCCGACGGGTGAACTCACGCCGGTCACCGGCACGCCGTTCGATTTTCGCTTGCCGCGCCAGATCGGCGAGCGGATCGGGCAGCCCGACAAGCAGCTGCGCCACGGCGGCGGCTACGACCACAACTTCGTGCTGAACAAGCCTGAGGGGAACGTGTTGACACGTGCGGCGCGCCTGAGCGAACCGGTCTCCGGCCGCGTGCTGGAACTGTGGACGCAGGAACCCGGCGTGCAGTTCTACAGCGGGAACTTCCTCGATGGTTCGCTCGCCGGCAAGGGCCGCAACTACCCGCACCGCAGCGGCTTGTGTCTCGAGCCGCAGCACTTTCCCGATTCGCCCAACCAGCCCCAGTTCCCGAACGTGATCCTGCGCCCGGGCGAGGTCTACGAGACCGAGTCGCGCTTTCGCTTCCTGACCGAACACGCATGATGGTGGGTCCGATGGACGTGCTGCTCGATGCCGGGCATGAACTCGGCGAATGCGTGCTGTGGTGCGAGCGCACCGGGCGCCTGCTGTGGACCGACATTCCAGCCGCCACCCTGTGGGCGCACACACCGGCCACCGGCCGCACCGATCGCTGGCCGATGCCCGAGCGGCTGTGCTGCTTCGCGCTCACCGGCAGCGATGACCGGCTGCTGCTGGGGCTTGCATCGGGCCTCGCGTTCTTCACTTTCTCGAGCGGCAGAATCACGCGCATCTGCGACGTCGAGGCTGACATTCCCTCCACGCGCCTGAATGACGGCCGCTGCGACCGTCAGGGCCGCTTCGTGTTCGGCATGTTCAACCAGGACGAGAACCCGAAGCATGCACTGGGCGGCTTCTACCGCCTGCATCTCGACCTGTCGCTCGAGCGCCTGCCGCTGCCGAATGCGGCGATCGCCAACAGCATCTGCTTCAGTCCCGACGGGCGGCGCATGTACTTCGCCGACTCGGCGCAACAGGCGATCCTGTACGCCGACTACAACCCGTGCAGCGCCGAAGTAGGGCGGGTGCACACGTTCGTTGCGGCCGGCGCCGCGCCGGGCGAGCCCGATGGCTCGGCGATCGACGCCGAAGGTTATCTGTGGAGCACACGCTGGGGCGCCGGCATCGTCGCGCGCTTCGCGCCCGATGGCCGGCTCGATCGCACGGTGCCGCTCGCCGCGCCGCAGCCAAGCTGCCCGGCGTTCGGCGGGCCGGGCCTGGCGACCCTCTTCGTCACCAGCGCCCACCTGGGCATGACGCAGGGCGACCGCGCGGCAGCCCCGTTATCAGGCGCCTTGTTCCAGCTCGGGGTCGATGCGCGCGGGCTGCCCGAGTCGCGCTTCCTGCACGGTTGATGCCTGGCTGGTGATACAAAAAACGGTATCGATCTACGCTAAAAATTGATTGGAAAGTTATCTGCCCGGACTTTAGACTTCCTCACGTCAACAAGCGATATGGACAGCGGCAACATGCACGCTTCATCCAGAGAATAACGAGGAGATACGATGTCCGAGGCAAAGAAAACGACCCCGCTGCGTTCTGCCGCGTGGTTCGGCACGCAGGATAAAAACGGGTTCATGTACCGCAGCTGGATGAAGAACCAGGGCATCCCCGACCACGAATTCCAGGGCAAACCGATCATCGGCATCTGCAACACCTGGTCCGAATTGACTCCCTGCAACGCCCACTTTCGCAAGCTGGCCGAACACGTCAAGCGCGGCATCCTGGAAGCGGGCGGCTTCCCCGTCGAATTCCCCGTGTTCTCCAACGGCGAATCCAACTTGCGCCCGACCGCCATGCTGACCCGTAACCTGGCCAGCATGGACGTCGAAGAATCCATCCGCGGCAATCCGATGGATGCGGTGGTGCTGCTGGTCGGCTGCGACAAGACCACGCCGGCGCTGTTGATGGGCGCGGCCAGCGTCGACCTGCCGACGATCGTCGTCACCGGCGGCCCGATGCTCAACGGTAAGCTCAATGGCAAGGACATCGGCTCCGGCACTGCCGTCTGGCAGCTGCACGAGCAAGCCAAGGCCGGCGCGATCACGATGCATGACTTCCTGTCGGCCGAAGCAGGCCACTCGCGCAGCGCCGGCACCTGCAACACGATGGGCACCGCTTCGACGATGGCCTGCATGGCCGAGGCGCTGGGCACCTCGCTGCCGCACAACGCCGCCATTCCCGCCGTCGACGCGCGGCGCTACGTGCTGGCGCACATGTCGGGCATGCGCATCGTGGAGATGGTGCACGAAGACCTGCGCCTGTCAAAAATCCTCACGCGCGAAAACTTCGAGAATGCGATCCGCGTGAATGCGGCCATCGGCGGCTCGACCAATGCCGTGATCCACCTGAAGGCGATCGCCGGCCGCGTGGGCGTGCCGCTCGAACTGGAAGACTGGACCCGCATCGGCAAGGGCACCCCGACCGTGGTCGACCTGCTGCCATCGGGGCGCTTCCTGATGGAAGAGTTCTACTATGCCGGCGGCCTGCCGGCCGTGATCCGGCGCCTGGGCGAGGGCGGCCTGATTCCCCACCGGGATGCGCTGACCGTCAATGGCAACACGCTGTGGCAGAACTGCGTCGACGCGCCGATCTACAACGATGACGTCGTGCGCCAGCTCGATAATCCGCTGATCGCGGACGGCGGTATCTGCATCTTGCGCGGCAACCTGGCGCCGCGCGGCGCGGTGCTCAAGCCGTCGGCCGCCTCGCCCCACCTGATGCAGCATCGCGGGCGCGCCGTGGTGTTCGAAGACTTCGATCATTACAAGCAGCGCATCCTCGACCCGGACCTCGACGTCGATGAAAACTCGGTGCTCTTGATGAAGAACTGCGGCCCGAAAGGTTATCCCGGCATGGCCGAAGTGGGCAATATGGGCTTGCCGCCGAAGCTGCTGGCCAAGGGCATCACCGACATGGTGCGCATCTCGGACGCGCGCATGAGCGGTACGGCGTATGGCACCGTGGTGCTGCACGTGGCGCCGGAGGCGATGGATGGCGGGCCGCTGGGCATCGTGCAGGATGGCGACATCATCGTGCTCGATTGCCTGGGCGGTGCGTTGAACGTCGAGCTGTCGGACGCCGAAATCGTGCGCCGCCTGGCCGACCGCGCCGAGAAGAACAAGCCGGTGCAGCACAGCGGCTACCAGCGCCTGTATCTCGACCATGTGATGCAGGCAGACGACGGCTGCGATTTCGATTTCCTCGTCGGCTGCCGTGGCTCGGCGGTGCCGAAGCATTCTCATTAAGAAAAAACAACAGGAGACCAGGGCCATGCTGCTCATCCAATTCGTGACCGAATCGCAGGAGCGCCGCGTCGGCATCCTGCAGGACACCACCGTACGCGTCATCGACGGCTACGCCACCACGTTCGACCTGGCGCGCGCCGCGATCGCGCAGCGCTGCGGCCTGGCCCAGCTGGCCGACAGCGCCGCCGGCAGCGACACCATCGATTATGAAACCCTCGCGGGCGAAGGCCGCATCCTGCCACCGCTCGACCACCCGGACGCCGCCCACTGCTACGTCACCGGCACCGGGCTCACGCACCTGGGCAGCGCCGACACGCGCGACGCCATGCACCAGAAAATCGGCGGCGACATCGCTGCGCTCAGCGACAGCATGAAGATGTTCCGCATGGGCGTCGAAGGCGGCAAACCGGACACCGGCAGCGCCGGCGTGCAGCCGGAATGGTTCTACAAGGGCGACGGTTCGATTGTGCGCGCCACCGGCCAGGACCTCGAGATGCCGGCATTCTCGCTCGACGGCGGTGAAGAACCCGAGATCGCCGGCCTGTACCTGATCGGCGACGATGGCCAGCCGTACCGCCTCGGTTACGCGATCGGCAACGAATTCTCGGATCACGTGACCGAGCGCCAGAACTACCTGTACCTCGCGCATTCCAAGCTGCGCAACTGCGGCCTTGGCCCGGCGCTGCTCGTGGGCGCGCTGCCGGCGCACGTCGCTGGCGTCTCGCGCATCATCGGCGCGGATGGCCAGGTGCGCTGGGAAAAGCACTTCGTCAGCGGTGAGCAGAACATGTCGCACACGCTCGAGAACCTCGAGCACCATCACTTCAAGTACGGCCTGTTCAAGCGTGCCGGCGACGTCCACATCCACTTCTTCGGCACCGCCACGCTGAGCTTTGCCGACGGTATCCAGGTGGCGCCAGGCGAGACCTTCGAAGTCGCCTCGCCCACCTTCGGCCCGGCCCTGCGCAACCGCCTCGCGGTGCACGAGAGCCCCTACGCGACGGTGACCGCATTATGAGCATCAGCGGCGATGCCATCATCGACGGCGTGCAGGAGCGGGGCGCCGCGGGCGCCTTCCAGGCCTGGGATCCGACCACGCGCCAACACGTCGAACCGACCTTCTACAGTGTCACGCCGGAGCAGATCGACCGCGCCTGCAGCCTCGCGGGCGAGGCGTTCGATGCCTTCCGCGCCACGAGCGACGCGGCGCGCGCGCAGTTTCTCGAGGCGGTCGCCGAGCAGGTCCTGGCCATCGGCGACGCCCTGATCGAACGGGCGATGCTTGAAACAGGCCTGCCGCGCGTGCGCCTGGAAGGTGAGCGCATGCGCACCGTGAGCCAACTGCGCCTTTTTGCCACGCTGCTGCGCGAAGGCTCGTGGAGCGACGCGCGCCTGGACACGGCCTTGCCGGAACGCGCGCCGCCCCGGCCCGACCTGCGCATGCGCCTGATCGGCGTCGGCCCGGTTGCCGTGTTCGGCGCCAGTAACTTCCCGCTGGCGTTCTCGGTGGCCGGCGGCGACACGGCATCCGCCTTCGCGGCTGGATGCCCGGTGGTGCTCAAGGCGCATTCGGCGCACCCGGGCACCTCGGAACTCGTCGGCCTTGCCGTGGCCAGGGCAGTTGCGCAGTGCGGCTTGCCGGCCGGCGTCTTCGCGCTGTTGAGCGGCACCGGCAACGGCATCGGCGCCCGCCTCGTGGCGCACCCGGCGATCCAGGCGGTGGGCTTTACCGGCTCGCGCTCGGGCGGCCTCGCGTTGATGGCGGTGGCCGCCGCGCGCAGGCAGCCGATCCCCGTGTACGCCGAAATGAGCTCGATCAATCCGGTGTTCTTGCTGCCCGAGGCGCTGGCCAGGCGGGGCGACGAGATGGGCAAGGGCTTCGCCGCATCGTTGACCATGGGCGTCGGCCAGTTCTGTACCAATCCCGGGCTGGTGCTGGCCGTGGATGGCCCTGGCCTGGACGCTTTTACCAGGAGCGCAGCCGATGCATTGTCGGCGTCGGCCAGCGCCGTGATGCTCAACCAGGGTATCGCCGACAGTTACCGCAAGGGCGTCGAGGCGCTGGCCGATAACGATGCCGTCACGACGCTCGCGCGGCTGGAGCATGAAGACGGCAAGGGCGGCGCCGCGTTCTTCCGTACCACGGCCGACGAATTCCTGTCACGCCACGAGTTGCACGACGAAGTGTTCGGGCCCGCCTCGGTGCTAGTGGTCTGCAAGGATGCCGCAGAACTGCGCGACGTGGCCGAGGCGCTCGAAGGCCAGCTGACCGCCACGCTGCAGCTGGACGCGGGAGACATCGAGACGGCCCGGATGCTGCTGCCGACGCTGGAGCGCAAGGTTGGCCGCATCCTGGCCAACGGGTATCCTACCGGCGTCGAGGTGTCGACGGCGATGGTGCACGGCGGGCCGTTCCCGTCGACGGCCGATGGCCGCAGCACGTCGGTCGGCACCGGTGCGATCAGCCGGTTCCTGCGGCCGGTCTGCTACCAGAACCTGCCGGCTGACTTGCTGCCCGACGTCCTGCGCGACGGGAACCCGTTGGGAACCTGGCGGCGCCGGGATGGCACGCTCACCAAAGAGTGAGCGGGCGTAAAAAAACACAAGATGGAGACAAGCATGCAACAGATGGCGAACTACCCGAGCCTGACGGCCAAACGGGTGTTTGTGACAGGCGGCGGGACCGGCATCGGCGCGGCGATCGTGGAAGCGTTCGTGGCGCAGGGCGCGGTGGTCGCTTTCGTGGATGTCGCGCAGGAGGCCAGCGAAGCGCTGTGCGCGCGCCTGCTGGAGGCCGGCCACGTGGCGCCGCAGTTTCGCCACTGCGACATCACCGATATCGCCGCGCTGCAGCGCACGATGGCGGACCTGGCCGCGCAGTTGGGCGACTTCGATGTCCTGGTCAACAACGCGGCCAATGACCAGCGCCACGATATCCAGGATGTCTCGCTCGATTACTGGAACGAGCGCATCGCAATCAACCAGCGGCCGATGTTCTTCACCTGCCAGGCGGTCCTGCCGGGGATGAAGAAGAAGGGCGGCGGCTCGATCATCAACTTCAGTTCGATGTCCTGGCATGCCAAGGGCGCGGGTTACCCGGTGTATGCGACCACCAAGGCCGCGGTGATCGGCCTGACGCGCAGCCTGGCGCGCGACCTGGGACCGTTCGGCGTGCGGGTCAATACCGTCACGCCCGGATGGGTGATGACGCAGCGCCAGATCGACCTGTGGGTGGACGACGCCGCCGAAATCGAGATCAAGAAAGCTCAATGCCTGCCGGGAAGGCTGATGCCGGACGACGTCGCGCGCATGGTGCTGTTTCTCGGCGCCGACGACAGCAAGATGTGCACGGCGCAGGATTTTGTGGTGGATGCCGGTTGGACGTGATCTCCACGCTACCCCGTACACCAACGATTTCTCACATCTGAAACAACGTCATTCCCGCGCAGGCGGGGATCCAGGTTGCCCGGTCACGCGCGACACTTGGGTACCCGCCTGCGCGGGTACGACGGTCTGGAGATCTGCCATGACCGCTTTTCGTTACACAGCAGTGACGCTGCTCGTCGCTACCTCTTTCTGCGCGCACGCGGCGCCGCTCGTCAGCCCCGATCGTCAGATCGAGGTCGATGTCGCGGTCTCGCCCGGCGGCGCCATGACCTATGCCGTCACGCGGGCAGGCCAAGCCGTCATCCTGCGCTCGGCCCTCGGCCTCGAAGTGGAAGGCGCCGACCTGACGCGCGGCCTGACGCTCGCCACCAGCTCACCGGTCACGCGCATCGACGACCAGTACGAACTGGCTACCGCCAAGCGACGCCACATCACCTACGCCGCCAACGAACAGACGCACACGGTGCGTAACGCGCAGGGGCAGGCGATGGACGTGACGTTCCGCGTCTCGAACGACGGCGTCGCCTTCCGCTACCGCGTGCGCGGCAAGGGCTTGCGGTTCATCCGCGAGGTCACCGCCTTCGCGTTCGACCCGTCCAGCAAGGCCTGGCTGCAGCCGATGTCGGTCGCCCAGACCGGCTGGAAGAACACCAATCCGGCCTACGAAGAGCACTACCAGCGCGAGATCGCCGTCGGCACGCCGTCCACGCTGGGCGCCGGCTGGGTCTTCCCTGCCTTGTTTCGCACCGGCCAGACCTGGATCGCGCTGACCGAGGCGAATATGGACGGCACCTTCCACGCCTCGCGCCTGCACACCGACTCGGCCGGTGGCGTGTATCGCCTCGCGCCGCCCGCCGCGCCCGAGGTGTTTACGAACGGCGCGCTGCTGGCCGAGTCGGACGGCGACCTGCTCAGCCCATGGCGCATCATCACCGTTGGCAGCCTGCGCACGCTGGTCGAATCCACCCTGGGCACCGACCTGGCCGCACCAGCCGTCGCCTTCGACAAAGCGAAGATCCTGCCGGGCCACGCGTCGTGGAGCTGGGCACTGCTCAAGGACGACGGCACCTATCTGCCATTCCAGAAGCAGTTCGTCGACTACGCGGCCGACATGGGATGGGATTACACGCTGGTCGACGCTGACTGGGACCGCAAGATCGGCCTCGACAAACTGCGCGAGCTGGTGACCTATGCCGGGGCGAAGAAGGTCGGCATCCTGGTCTGGTACAACTCGTCCGGCGCCTGGAACCAGACCGAGTACAGCCCGAAAGGCGCCTTGCTCACGCAGGAGACGCGCCGGCGCGAGTTCGCGCGCCTGGCCGCAATGGGCGTCAAGGGCGTCAAGATCGACTTTTTTGCCGGCGACGGCAAGTCGATGATCGCCTACTACGTCGACATCCTCGCCGACGCCGCAGCGGCGGGCCTGCTCGTGAACGTCCACGGCGCCACGCTGCCGCGCGGCTGGTCGCGCACCTATCCCAACCTGATGACGGCCGAAGCGGTGAAAGGCTTCGAATTCACCAGCTTCGAGCAGAAGGACCAGGACGCGATGCCGGCGCACGCCGCGATGCTGCCGTTCGCCCGCAACCTGTTCGACCCGATGGATTACACGCCGATGGTGTTCGGCGACATCCCGAACATCAGGCGCGCCACGCGCAACGGCTTCGAGCTGGCCGAATCGGTGTTGTTCCTGTCGGGGATCCAGCACTTTGCCGAGTGCCCGGAAGGTATGGCCGGCGTACCCGCCTACGTGAAGGCGCTGCTGCGCGACCTGCCGCGCAGCTGGGACGACGTGCGCTTCATCGACGGCTATCCGGGCCGCTACGCCGTCATCGCGCGCCGCAGCGGGAACGCCTGGTATGTCGCCGGCATCAATGCCGACGGCGCCGCGCGCACGGTGGAACTGGACCTGTCGTTCCTGGCAGGGCGCAGCGGCACGCTGATCGGCGATGGCGAGGTCGATCACGACAACGAGCGCGTATTCAACCAGCAGCCGATCAAGGCCGGCAAGACCAGCATCAGCATCAAGCCGCATGGCGGGTTCGTCGCGGTATTCAAGTAGATAAAAACATAGGAGACAATAGTGAACGTACTCAAACCCTTCATCCTCGCATGCGGCCTGGCCGCCTTGCCTGCCCTGGCCCAGGTCAGCGTGTCGGTCGACACCACCAGGCCCGGCCCCGTCATCAACAAGAACGTGTACGGCCAGTTCGCCGAGCACCTTGGCACCGGCATCTACGAGGGCCTGTGGGTCGGCCAGAATTCGAAGATCCCGAATACGCGCGGCTGGCGCAACGATGTCGTCGGTGCACTGAAAGCGCTGAAGGTGCCGCTGGTGCGCTGGCCGGGCGGGTGTTTCGCCGACGAATACCACTGGCGCGACGGCATCGGCGCGCGAAACAAGCGCCCGGTCAAGGTCAACACGCACTGGGGCGGCGTGGCCGAAAACAATGCGGTTGGCACCCACGAATTCTTCGATTTGGTCGAGATCCTGGGCACCGAAGCCTACATCAACGGCAACCTCGGTTCGGGCACGCCGCAAGAGATGGCCGAATGGCTCGAGTACATGACGTCGGATACAAAATCGACGCTGGCCGAACTGCGCCGCAAGAACGGCCGCAAGGAGCCGTACAAGGTGGCGTACTTCGGCATCGGCAACGAGGCCTGGGGCTGCGGCGGCAACATGAAGCCGGAATACTATGCGCACCTGTACAACCATTACGCCACGTTCCTGAAGACGCCGCCGAACGCGCGCCCGAAACTGATTGCCAGCGGCGGCAACGACAACGACACGAAGTGGACCGAGGTACTTAGCAAGGAAGCCGCGCGCGGCACCGACGGCATCAGCTTCCACTACTACACGCTGCCCACCGGCGTATGGGAAAAGAAGGGCGCCGCCACGGGCTTCCCGGAATCGGAATGGTTCTCGACCATGCAGCAAACGCTGCGCATGGACCAGCACATCAAGCAGAACCTCGCCATCCTCGACAAGAATGACCCCGAGAAGAAAATCGGCTTCTATGTCGATGAATGGGGCACCTGGTACGACGTCGAGGCGGGCACCAACCCGGGCTTCCTGTTCCAGCGTAACACCCTGCGCGACGCCGTCGTGGCGGCGCTGAACTTCAACATCTTCCATGCCCACGCCGACCGCGTGCGCATGACGAACATCGCGCAGATGGTCAACGTGCTGCAGGCGATGATCATCACCGACAAGGAGAAGATGCTGCTCACGCCAACGTACCACGCCTACCAGATGTACATCCCGTTCCAGGATGCGACGTCGCTGCCGGTGGCGGTCGACAATGACGTGGCGTATTCGAGCAACGGCAAGGGTGTACCGGGCATCAGCGCGACGGCCGCACGGGCCAAGGACGGCAAGGTGTATATCGCGCTCGTCAACACGCATCCCACGCGCGCCAGCGACGTGTCGGTCAATGTGGCGGGATTGAACGTCGGCGGCGTAGCGGGCCAGGTGCTCACGGCCGAGGCAATGGATGCGCACAACACGTTCGACAAGCCGCAGGCGATCAAGCCGGCGCCGTTCAGCGCGAAAGCCGCGGACGGCAAGCTGACGATCAAGGTGCCGGCCAAGGCCGTGATGGTCTTCGCCGTCGAGGCGTGAGATGCGGGCCGCGCACATCGCGTGGGCGGCGCTGGCCCTGGCCTTCGTCGTCGCCCCGGCCAGGGCCGCGCAGGTCGGGGCGCAGGTCGGCGTTCATGACCCGGTCATGGCCCGGGAGGGCGCTCGCTACTACCTGTTCAGCACCGGTCCCGGCATCACCGTCTACAGCTCGACCGACCTGACGACGTGGCGCGCCGAAGGCCGCGTGTTCAAGGACGGCCCGGCCTGGGCCACGCAGGCCGCCCCGACGTTCAATGGTCATATCTGGGCGCCCGACATTTACCACCACAACGGCAAGTACTACCTGTACTACTCGGTGTCGGGCTTCGGCAAGAACACGTCGGCCATCGGCGTGACGGTCAACACGACGCTCGATCCGCGCTCGCCCGCCTACAAGTGGGAGGATCAGGGCCAGGTGGTGCAGTCGGTACCGGGGCGCGACCTGTGGAATGCGATCGATGCGCACGTGATCGATGACGAGGAGGGCGCGCCGTGGATGTCGTTCGGCTCGTTCTGGGGCGGCCTGAAACTGGTGAAGCTCGACGCCAGCCGCACGAAACTGGCCGAGCCGCAGGAATGGCACACGATCGCGCGCCGCGAGCGGCCCGCCTTCACGCCCGATAACGAGGCGGCGCCGGCGCAGATCGAGGCGCCGTTCATCTTTGCCAGGAACGGCTGGTACTACCTGTATGCCTCGTGGGACCTGTGCTGCAAGGGCAAGGACAGTACCTACAAGGTCGTCGTGGGCCGCTCCAAATCCGTCACCGGCCCGTACCTGGACCGCATTGGGGTCGACATGGCCAAGGGGGGGGGCTCGCTCGTGATCGCCGGCGATCGTGACTGGCGTGGCCTGGGCCACAACAGCGCCTATACCTTCGATGGCAAGGACTATATGGTGCTGCATGCCTACGAAACGGCCGACAAGTACCGGCAGAAGCTCAAGGTGCTGCCCATGGGCTGGGACCGGGATGGCTGGCCCGTGCTCGATGGGAGAGACCTGAATCGCTACCAGAGCGTGCTGCAGCCATGAAGGTGCGCATCCTGGCGCTGACCTTGCTGACCTTGCTGGCTGCGAGCACCCTGGTGCAGGCGGCGGCGCCGTTTCCGCTCGCCGCCGTGCGCCTGGGCGCGGGGCCGTTCCTCGACGCCCAGACCACCAACCTGAACTACCTGATGGCGATGGAGCCCGACCGCCTGCTCGCGCCGTTCCTGCGCGAGGCGGGCCTCGAACCGCGCAGGCCGAGCTACGGCAACTGGGAATCCACGGGCCTGGACGGCCACATGGGCGGGCACTACCTGTCGGCGCTGGCTTTGATGTACGCGTCGACCGGCGACGGCGAAACGCTGCGCCGCCTGAACTACTTCGTCGCCGAGCTGAAACGCGCCCAGCAGGCCAATGGTGACGGCTACCTGGGCGGCATCCCCGGCGGGCGCCAAGCCTGGCGCGATGTCGCGGCCGGCAAGCTCGAAGCCGACAACTTCTCGGTCAACGGCAAGTGGGTCCCCTGGTACAACCTGCACAAGGTGTATGCCGGCTTGCGCGATGCGTACCGCCATGGCGGCAGCGCCGACGCGCGCACGATGCTGATTGCCTTGTCCGACTGGGCGCTGGCACTGACTTCGCGTTTGAGCCCGGAGCAGATGCAGACGATGCTGCGCAGCGAGCATGGCGGCATGAACGAGATCTTCGTCGACGTTGCCGAGATCACCGGCGACAAGAAGTACCTGGAGCTGGCGCTGCGTTTTTCGCACCAGGCGATCCTGCAGCCGCTGGCGCAGCAGCGCGACCAGTTGACGGGCCTGCACGCCAACACGCAGATCCCGAAGGTGATCGGTTTCCAGCGCATCTTTGATGCGACCGGCCGCCAGGACATGGGCGACGCGGCGAAGTTCTTCTGGCAGACGGTAGTGGACAAGCGCTCGGTGGCGATCGGCGGCAACAGCGTCAAGGAGCACTTCCACAGCCAGGGCGACTTCGCGCCGATGGTGCACGACGTCGAAGGGCCCGAGACCTGCAATACCTACAATATGCTCAAGCTGACGCAGATGCTGTTCGCGGCGCAGCAGAAGGGCGCGTATGGAGACTACTACGAGCGCGCGCTGTACAACCACATCCTGTCGTCGCAGCGGCCGCAGGGTGGGTTCGTCTACTTCACGCCGATGCGGCCGAACCACTACCGCGTGTATTCGCAGGTGGACCAGGGCATGTGGTGCTGCGTGGGCTCCGGCATCGAGAGCCACGCCAAATACGGTGAATTCATCTACGCGCACGACAAGGACACGCTGTTCGTCAATCTGTTCATGGCCTCGACGCTGACGTGGCGCGACAAGGGCGTCAAGGTCACGCAGGCGACGCGCTTTCCGGATACCGACACCACGCGCCTGACGATCGACGGCGCCGGCCGGTTCAAGCTGAAGATCCGCTACCCCGGCTGGGTCGCCCCTGGCCGCATGCAGGTAAAAGTCAACGGTAAGGCGATCAAGCTCGATGCGCAGCCGGGCGGCTACGTGACGATCGCGCGCACGTGGCGCACCGGCGACCGGGTCGACGTGCGCCTGCCGATGACCACGCGCCTCGAGCAGATGCCCGACAAATCGAACTACTATGCGGTGCTGCACGGGCCGGTGGTGCTGGCGGCAAGAACACGCATGCCCGGCGACGCGCAGCTGCGCTACCTGGCGGACGATTCGCGCATGGGCCATATCGCGGCCGGCCCCGTGTGCCCGCTCGAATCGGCGCCGATGTTCGTCAGCGACTCGCTGGACTTCATCCGCAGGTTCAAGCCGGTGGCCGGCAAGCCCCTGACCTTCACCGCGCCGGGCCTGGTGCATGGCGCGGATGGCCCGGCCACCGAATTCGTGCCGTTCTTCCGCCTGCACGAATCGCGCTATACGATGTACTGGCAGCATGCGACGCCCGGCGGCTTGAAAGCGCTTCAGGCGGCCAATGCCGCGGGTGAGGCAGACCGCCTGGCGCTCGACGCGCGCACGGTCGACCAGGTCGCGCCGGGCGAGCAGCAGCCTGAGTCGGATCACTTCTTCAAGGGCGAGGGCGTCGATGCCGGCATCAACGGCGGCCGGCACTGGCGCCATGCGTCGACGTGGTTCAGCTACGAGTTGACCGATCCGAAGCACGAGGCACGTGTGCTGCGGCTGACGTTCGCGAAAGTCGATGCAGGGCGGCGCTTCGACATCCTCGTCAACGGCCAGTTGCTGGCCGAGGTGACCTTGACGGATGAGGCCACGGACGAGTTCTACACGGTGGATTATCCGATTCCCGAGGCGCTGCACAGCGCCGCACAAGGAACCTTGAGCGTGCGTTTCGTCGCGCGGGCCGGCTCGATGGCCGGCGGCCTGTATGGCGTGCGGCTGCTGCGCTAGTGCCCTGAATTAGAGATTCGTTGAATAAATACGGCGAGCGTCGCCCTGATACTGCGTCGCAAATGCGCGCAAGGCCCCGGCCTTGCTGTGCTTTGCTCCTTGTTTCAGGCCGACTTCGCCACATTTATTATTCAACGAACTTCCAATTCAGGACACTAGGCGGCAACTACATCATGCGCACCCAGTTGCCCTTGTAGAGAATCGGCCCGGTCGGCCCGCCGGCGCCGGGCGAACCGCCGCGCGGCTCGAGCGAGACGGCCAGCGTGGCGATGTCGTCGCCAATGGCGCTGGCCGTGAGCGGCAGCTCGATCGCGCCGTCCGGCGGGATCACCCCGAGCGAGCGCGGTGCCCCCTGCTTGGGAACGGCCCACAGCTGCAGCGATTTGTCGGCGGCGACCGGCGCGTTCTCGACGAGGCGCACCGTGAATACCTGGCGCTCGCTGTCGGCGGTCAGCAGCAGCGCCGTGCGCGCCTTCTCGTCGATGAGCGTGGCGACCAGGTCGACCTGCGGCGCATCGACGAGCGTCGAGCGCAGCACGCCCACCATCAGGAGCAGGATGGCCAGCGACGCCAGGCTGAGCGAGCGCCAGAAGGTCAGCGACTCGCTGCGCCAGAACTGCCAGGCGGCGTAGGTATGGACCAGACCCCGGCCCAATCCAAGGCGGCGCTCGATGGTGCGCCACACCTGCGCACGGGGCTTTTGCGCCCCCGCGAATTCGGCCATCGGCATCAGGCGTTCCTGCCACTCGGCGGTCAGGCGCTGCAGGGCCGCGTCGTCGCGCAGATAATGTTCGAAGCGCCGGCGTGCGCCGCCCTTGAGCGTGCCGAGCACGTATTCGGCCGCCAGCTTGTCGCACAGTTGCGGGTTGTTGCGGATATTCATGCTCGTTCGCCTTTGGCCAGGCACGTCTTGAGGCGCTCCAGACTGCGGCGGATCCAGGTCTTGACGGTACCGATCGGTATCGCCATCTGCTGCGCCACCTCGCTGTGCGATAGGTCATGGAAGAAGGCCAGGCCCACGGTTTGCCGGTGCGCGCCTTCGAGCAGCGACATGCAATAGGCCAGCGCCTTCGCGTCATGGCTGATGAGCAGCGCGTCGATCGGCGTGGCGCGCGGATCCTGCAACGCCGCCAATACCTCGGGGTCGAAGACGTGGCCGTCGATATCGACATCGTGGGCAGAGCGGCGCAGCAGGTCGAGCGATTTGTTACGCACGATGGTCGTCATCCATGTCATGGGCGCGGCCAGGTGGCGCTGGTAACCGGCGGCGCCGTTCCAGATCGCCACGAACCCATCCTGCAACGCCTCTTCGGCCAGTTCGCGCTTTCCTAATATACGCAGCGCATAGCCAAACAGTTTCGGCGAAATGGCGTCGTACAACGCGCGAAAGGCCGCGGCGTCGCCTTGTGCTGCGCCGTGCAACCAGCTTGCCAGCTGCTCGGGTTCGGGATGAAGGGTGTCTGGCACTGCCTACCTTGCTGTCGTCGTATGGGTGGAGAAATCGATTCGTATTGACAATATCATATCGTTCCAAGGCAGCCCGCACGGCAGCGTCGGGAGACAAAAAAATAGTTTTTTCTTAAATAGTTGAAACCGAATCAATCGTGCGTCAGTACAAGCTATACGTACTGCATTATTGGTTACAGCCAAATTCTTGGCTCTAACGGCTACGCAGACGCGCGCCCACCCACTTGATCGTTTCAACCGGAGATCTACCATGACAGACACGAATGTGACATTGGCACTGCTCGAATCACGCAAGGAAAAGCTGGAAAAGCGTCGTTCATTCTTCAAGAACGTGGGAGGCATCAGCGTCGGTATGGTAGGCGGCACCTTTCTGTCCGCCTGTGGCGGTTCGGTCAAGGATGCCATTGCCCAGGCGGCGCAGCCAACGGATATCGACATCCTCAATTTCGCGCTGAACCTGGAATACCTCGAAGCGCAGTTCTACTCGTTCGCGGTGTTCGGCACCGGCCTGGCAGCCAATTTGCTGACCGGTACTGGCACCCAGGGCGCGGTGACGGGCGGTCGCGCGGTGGCGTTCAAGGATCCGCTGGTGGCGCAGTATGCGAAAGAAATCGCGCAGGATGAGATTGCCCACGTGGGCTTCTTGCGCAGCGCACTGGGCACGGCGGCCGTGGCCCAGCCGGCACTCGATATCGGCGGCACCGATCCGAACGGCGCGTTCTCGAATGCGGCGCGTGCGGCAGGCCTGGTCGGCCCGGGCGTGGCGTTCGATCCATATGCCAGCGACGAGAACTTCCTGCTCGGCGCGTTCATCTTCGAAGACGTCGGCGTGACCGCCTACAAAGGCGCGTCGCCGCTGATCACGAACAAGACCTTCCTGGAAGCGGCAGCCGGCATCCTGGCAGCCGAGGCCTATCACGCCGGCATCGTGCGCACGGTGCTGTATCAGAAAGGCCTGAGCGCGCCGACCCTGCGCACGGCAGCGACGGCGATCTCGAATGCGCGCGACAGCCTCGACGGTTCGACCGACGTGGATCAGGGCATCGTGAATGCCACCGACAGCTCGGTGTCGAACATCGTCCCGCTCGACAGCAACGGCATTGCGTTCAGCCGCACGCCGGGTGACGTGCTCAATATCGTGTATCTGACCAAGGAGTCGGTGACGATGGGCGGGTTCTTCCCGCGTGGGGCGAATGGGGTGCTGAATATGAGTTCTGCGTATTCGTAATCGATAGCGTTTCGGCGCGATGCGGCGCTATCCATTCATGCGCGCCGCATCGCTGTTTTCCGATACTCAAAAACGTATCGCATCGAGCTAAAAATTGATTGGATCAGTATCGCATTGTGTTCTACGATTGCAGAACAATAATATCGGAGACAAGCAATGCGACTCACCCGCAGGAATTTCCTGGGCGTAGCCACGGCTGCGACCTTTGCAGTGATCCAGCCGGCCCTGGCCGCCAAGCCCCTGACGATCGGCTTCTCGCAGGTCGGCGCCGAAAGCGAGTGGCGCACTGCCAACACCGCCTCGATCAAGGACGCCGCCAAGAAAGCCGGCGTCAACCTCAAGTTCGCCGACGCCCAGCAGCGCCAGGAAAACCAGGTCAAGGCCATCCGCTCGTTCATCGCCCAGCGCGTCGACATCATCGCGTTCTCGCCCGTGGTCGAATCGGGCTGGGACACCGTGCTGCGCGAAGCCAAAGCCGCAAAAATCCCCGTCATCCTCACCGACCGCGGCGTGAAAGTGACCGACCCGTCGCTGTACGTCACGCTGCTGGGCTCGGACTTCGTGGAAGAGGGCCGCCGCGCCGCGCGCTGGCTCGTCGAGCACGCGAAGAACAACCCGGGCCGGGCTTACAACATCGTCGAGCTGCAAGGCACCGTGGGTTCGGCCCCGGCCATCGATCGCAAGGCGGGATTCGCGGAAGTCATCAAGGGGGAGCCGCGCCTGAAGATCCTGCGCTCGCAGACGGGCGACTTCACCCGCGCCAAGGGCAAGGAAGTGATGGAGGCCTTCCTCAAGTCCGAGGGCAAGAACATCACCGTGCTGTATGCGCACAACGATGACATGGCCATCGGCGCGATCCAGGCCATCGAGGAAGCGGGCATCAAGCCTGGCAAGGACATCCTGGTCGTGTCGATCGACGGCGTGCGCGGCGCGTTCGAGGCCATGTTGCAGGGTAAGCTCAACGTGACGGTCGAATGCAATCCGCTGCTCGGGCCCCAGCTGATGCAGGCCGCGCAGGCGGTCAAGGCGGGCCAGCCGGTCGCCAGGCGCATCGTGGTGAACGAGGGCGTATTCCCGGCCGAGGTGGCCGCCAAAGAATTCCCGAACCGTCGCTACTGAGGCGACGATGCTCGCCCCGACAATCAATGTGCCGGTCCTTGAAGTGACCGGCATCCACAAGCAGTTCCCCGGCGTGCGCGCGTTGGCGGACGCGGGCTTGCGCCTGTATCCCGGCGAAGTCCACACGCTGATGGGCCAGAACGGCGCCGGCAAGTCCACCCTGATCAAGGTGCTCACGGGCGTGTACCAGCCCGAGCGCGGCAGCATCGTGCTCGGTGGCGTGCCGATCGCGCCGCGCTCGACGCAGGATGCGCAGACGCTGGGCATCAGCACCGTGTACCAGGAAGTGAACCTGTGCCCGAACCTGTCGGTGGCCGAAAACATCTTCATCGGCCGCTATCCGCGCAGATGGGGCATGATCGACTGGCGCCGCATGCGCCAGGATGCCAGCGCGCTGCTCACGCGCCTGCAGGTGCACATCGACGTGCGCCAGCCGCTGGGCAGCTTCCCGCTGGCGATCCAGCAGATGGTGGCCATTGCGCGCGCGCTGGGCGTCTCGGCGCGGGTGCTGATCCTGGACGAACCCACGTCGAGTCTCGACGAAGCCGAAGTGCAGCTGCTGTTTGCGAACCTGCGCGCGCTGCGCGAGCAGGGCATGGCGATCCTGTTCGTCACCCACTTCCTGGAGCAGACCTATGCCATCTCGGACCGCATCACCGTGATGCGCAACGGCGAGCGCGAAGGCGAGTACCTGTGCGGCGAGCTGTCGCGCCTGGCGCTGGTGAACAAGATGATCGGCGCGGCGCCCGATGCGGCAGAACAGGCGTCGACCGGCAGCCAGGAAGGTCACGAAGCCGGTGACACGTTCCTGCGCACGCGCCAGATGGCGCGGCGCGGCGTGCTCGCGCCGCTGGACCTCACGCTGCGCAAGGGCGAGCTGCTCGGCCTTGCCGGTCTGCTCGGCTCGGGGCGCACCGAGACCGCGCGCCTGCTGTTCGGCGCCGACAAGGTGGACAGCGGCGCGATCGAGATCGACGGCCGCGCGCGCACCTTCGCCACGCCGCGCGACGCCATCGCGCAGGGCATCGGCTTCTGTTCCGAAGACCGCAAGCACGAAGGCGCGATCCTCGACCTGTCGGTGCGCGAGAACCTGATCCTGGCGCTGCAGGCGCGCCAGGGTTTGCTGCGCGCGATTCCGCTGCGCCGCCAGCAGGAACTGGCCCGCCACTATGTGCAGCAACTGGGCATCAAGACTGCCAGCATCGAAACCCCTATTGGCACGCTTTCGGGCGGCAACCAGCAAAAGGTGCTGCTGGCGCGCTGGCTGGCCACCGAACCGACACTGATGATCCTCGACGAACCGACGCGCGGCATCGACGTGCGCGCCAAGCAGGAGATCATGGATTACGTCACGCTGCTCTGCCGCAAGGGGATGTCGATCCTGTTCATCTCGTCCGAGCTGCCCGAGGTGCTGCGCGTGAGCGACCGCATCGTCGTCATGCGCGACCGCAAGGCGTGTGGCGAGTACTGGCGCGGTGAACTCGACGAGGCCACCGTGCTGCATGTGATTGCCGGGGAGGGCGCATGATGGCCGTCAACGATAGCCCGGCGCTGCGGGCGCCCGCGCCGGCGTCCTTCGCCTCGCGCGCCATGGCGCACCGCCTGTTCCGGCCCTTGGCCGCGCTGGCCACGCTGCTGCTGATCGACTTCGTGCTGATTCCCGGGTTCTTCCACCTGGAGATCCGCGACGGCCACCTGTACGGCGCGCTGGTCGACATCGTCAACCGCGCAGCACCCTTGATGCTGGCGGCCATCGGCATGACGCTGGTAATCGCCACGCGCGGCATCGACATCTCGGTCGGCGCGGTGGTCGCGTTGTCGGGCACCGTTGCCTCGATGCTCATCGGCGGGACGATGGTGATGCAGGATGGCGTACCGGTTTACCTGGCCGACACGCCGATGCTGCTTGCCATTGCCGCCGCCATCGGCGCGGCGCTGCTGTGCGGCCTGTGGAACGGCGCGCTCGTCGCGGGCCTGGGCCTGCAGCCGATCGTGGCGACGCTCATCCTGATGGTGGCGGGGCGCGGCCTGGCCCAGTTGCTCACCGATGGCCAGATCGTCACGGTGTACTACCAGCCGTACTTCTTTCTGGGCAGCGGCTACCTGTTTGGCTTGCCATTCGCGCTGTTTGTGGTCGCAACCGTGTTTGCGGTGACGGCGCTGCTGCTGCGCCATACCGCGCTTGGCTTGTTCATCCAGGCCGTGGGCATCAACCCGGTGGCGGCGCGCCTGGCCGGGATTCGCACGGCGGCGCTGATCGTGTTCGTGTACGTGTTCGCGGCCGTCTGCGCCGGCATGGCCGGTCTCCTGATCAGTTCCAACGTGAAGAGCGCGGACGCCAACAACGCCGGCCTGATGCTCGAACTGGATGCCATCCTGGCCGTCACGCTGGGCGGCACGTCGCTCGCGGGCGGCAAATTCAGCCTGGCCGGTTCCGTCATCGGGGCCTTGATCATCCAGACGCTCACCTACACCATCTATTCGCTGGGCGTGCCGCCCGAGGTCAATATGGTCGTCAAGTCGGTTGTCGTGTTCCTGGTCTGTATTTCGCAGTCCGACCAGTTCAAGAATCTGTGGCAGCGGAGGGCGGCATGACAGCCAAGCTGACCCCTATGCGCACACTCGCGAAGGCGCCGTCGTTCACCTCCCTCGTCACGGTGGCCCTGCTTGCGGCGATGCTGCTCGTTGGCGGCGCGCTGTACGACGGCTTCCTGTCGCTGCAGGTGTTGCTCAATCTCCTCATCGACAACGCCTTCTTGCTCGTGATCGCCATCGGCATGGGCTTCGTGATCCTGTCTGGCGGGATCGACCTGTCGGTCGGCGCGGTGCTGGCGCTGTCGACGATGATCGCGGCCTGGCTGCTGCAGGTGGCGCACTGGCCGCCCGTCGCCGTGATTGTCACGATCCTGCTGCTGGGCGCCGCGTTCGGCGGCGGCATGGGCGCGATCATCCATTACTTCAGGCTGCAGCCGTTCATCGTCACGCTGGCTGGCATGTTCCTCGCGCGCGGCCTGTGCTACCTGATCAGCATCGAGTCCATCACCATCGACGACCCGCTGTTCGTGGCGATGTCGCAGACGCAGCTGCCGTTCTTCGGCGGCTTCATCTCGCCCGGCGCGCTGATCGCGCTGGGCATGCTGGTCTTCGCCATCTGGCTGGCGCACTACAGCGGCTTCGGGCGCGCCGTGTATGCGATCGGCGGCAATGAGACGTCGGCCGCGATGATGGGCCTGTCGGTCGGGCGCACCAAGATGCTCGTGTATGCGTTCAGCAGCTTCTGCGCGTCGCTCGCCGGCCTGCTGTTCGCGTTCTACATGCTTTCGGGTTATGGGCTGCATGCACAAGGCGCCGAGCTCGATGCCATCGCCGCCGTCGTCATCGGCGGCACGCTGCTCACGGGCGGCTACGGCTACGTGGCCGGCGCGCTGTCGGGCGTGCTGGTGCTGGGCACGATCCAGACGCTGATCGCCTTCGATGGCACGCTCAGTTCGTGGTGGACCAGGATCGTGATCGGCGGCTTGCTGTTCGTGTTCTGCGTCGTGCAGCGCGTGATGGCGCCTCGGACCCTGTAACGGACAAAAACAATAGAAGGAGACACCATGAAACACACGATGTTCGCCGCGCTGCTGTGCGCGAGCGCCTGCGCGCACGCCGCCAATCCGATCGTCAGGGATAGTTTCACGGCCGATCCGGCAGCCCTGGTGGACAAGGGGCGCGTCTATCTCTACGTTGGCAAGGACGAAGCGCCGGAAGGCGGCAAGGATTACGTGATGAACGAGTGGCGTGTCTACTCGAGCTGCGACATGCAGCGCTGGACGGACCACGGTTCGCCCCTGCGCTACTCCACCTTCAAGTGGGCCGGGCGCGATGCGTGGGCCTCGGACATCGTCCGCCGCGGCGACACCTATTATTTCTATTCGACGGTCGACCATGCGACCATTCCCGGCAAGGCCATCGGCGTGGCGGTATCGAACAGCCCGACCGGCCCGTTCGTCGATGCACTCGGCAAGGCCCTGGTGTCGAACGACATGACGAAGCAGACGCAGATCCTGTGGGACGATATCGATCCGGCCGTCTTCATCGACGACGATGGCCAGGCCTACCTGTATTGGGGTAATACGGTCATGAAGTACGTGAAGCTCAAACCGAACATGATCGAATTCGATGGCCCGATCCAGACGGTGGGCCTGGAGAACTTCGTCGAGGCGGCCTACGTCCACAAGCACAAGGGGACCTACCACCTGACCTATTCACGCCACTTCCCCGAAGAGACGGTGGCCATGCGCGGCCCGAGCGCGGTCGGCCCCTGGTCGATGGACGGCGTCATCATGGACAAGAACACCAACGTGAAAACCATCCACCAGGCGATCGTCGACTTCAACGGCAAGTCGTACATCTTCTACCACAACGGCAAGCTGCCCACGGGCGGGGAATTCCGCCGCTCGGTCGCGGTCGAAGAATTGCGCTACGCCCCGGACGGCAAGATCCTGCATGTGGCGCAGACCGTTGCCGGTCCCGCCGCCAATCCGTCGCCGGGCTGCACCTGATCCGATGGATACGACGAACCCCAACTGGTTTTTGAAGGCGCGCCTCAAGACGCGCCAGCTGCTGCTGTTGATTGCGCTGGACGACTACCGCAACATCCACCGCGCGGCCGAAGAGCTGCACATGACGCAGCCGGCGGCGTCGAAACAGATCAAGGATCTCGAAGAGATGCTCGACGTGCGCCTGTTCGAGCGTCTGCCGCGCGGGATGGAGCCGACCATCTACGGCGAGACGATGATCCGCCACGCGCGCATGGCGCTGACCAGCCTGGCGCTGGCGCACGACGATATCGTCGCGCTCAAGGCCGGGCTGGCAGGGCAGGTCGAGGTGGGCGTGATCATGACGCCGGCGATGGCGCTGCTGCCGCGCGCGATTGCCCGCATCAAGGAACACGCGCCGCTGCTGCGCATCGGCGTGCAGCTCGAGTCGAGCAATGTGCTGCTCGATAAGCTCAAGCACGGCACGCTCGACTTCATGATCGGGCGCATTCTCGAGAAAGAAGACTCCACCGGCCTGATCTATGAAGAATTGACCGAAGAGCCGGCCTGCGCCGTCGTGCGACCCGATCATCCTTTACTCGACAACAAGAACCTGACGCTGGAAGACATTGCCGGACGCCCCTGGATCTTGCCGCCGCCGGGCAGCATCCTGCGCCACCGATTCGACATGATGTTTCTGCGCGCCGGCCTGCAGCCGCCCGTGAACGTGGTCGATACGACAGCGTTGTTATTGGTCACCGCGCTGTTGCAGCAAACCGACGCACTTCATGTGATGCCGCAAGAAGTCGCGCAATATTATGCGTCGCTGAATGTGATGCGTATCTTGCCCATTGATTTGCCATGCACAATGGACGCGTTCGGCATCATTCGCCAGCAGGATCATTTGCTCTCGCCTGGCGCCGAATTGCTGCTGGGCGCCGTGCGGGCGGCAGCGGCGGAGATTTATTAGGATTGTGGCATCGCCGCCACGCCCCGTTACGGGCTCATGCGTAACGGGCGCGGCCCGGTTTGTTTGCTCGTTATAATCCCCCAACAAGAATATGTTGGCGGCGTTGCAAGAAGAGGGCAGTACACGATGTCTCGGTAACAGGCGCGCCAGCCTTGCAAGAACCATACTGGGTATTCCTGATGAGTAATCTTAGCGGCTTCATGCCGATGGTCGACGCCAGCCCTGTGCTGTCCGGCGATCCTGCCGGGCTGGACGCGCCTGCGCCAGTTGTCACCGCGCCGTCGACGCTGTTCGAGCCAGACACCTGGCCCGAAGGCTTGCGCGCCATTGCCGATCTCATTCAGGCGTCTCGCTTCCCCATGTTTCTGGCGATCGGGCGCGAGCTGCGCCTGTTCTACAACGACGCGTATTCCGACCTCCTGGGCGACAAGCACCCGGCGGCGCGCGGCGCGCCGTATGCCAGCGTGCGCCCCGAACTGTGGGATCGCATGCGGCCGTATTTCGACGAAGTGCTGGCCGGCGAATCGACCCAGCTCCAGCACGCGCTGATGGAATTCGAGCGCAACGGCAAGCGCGAACGGCGCTTCTTCTGCGTCTCGCTCTCGCCCGTGCGCCATGCGGGACAGGTGGCCGGCGTGTATTGCGTGCTCACCGAAACGACGTCGGACGTGCTGTCCGATTACCGCCATGCCTTCCACCAGAAGCTGGGCGAAGCGCTCGACGGCCTCGATGACGCCGACCACATCATGCGCGCGACGAGCGCCATGACGGGGCAGACGCTGGGCGTGGCGCGCGTGGGGTATGGCGAGATCGACGCCGCCGGCAAGTCCGTCAGCGTCGACGGCGACTGGACCAATGGCCGCATGCCCAGCCTGGCCGGCAGGTCGCATCCGCTCGACGCATTCGGCCCCGCAATCACGGCCAAGCTGCGCCAGGGCCGCAGCGTGCGCATCGACGATGTCGACACCGACGAGCGCAGCGCGCCGCATGCGATCGCGTACGACGCCATCGGCGCGCGCGCCCTGGTGATGGTGCCGATCATCGAAGAGGCGCGCTTGTCCGCCGTGTTCTACCTGCACGAACCGATGGCGCGCCACTGGACCGAGCGAGAAGTGGCGATGGCCGAAGACGTGGCGCGCCATACGCGCGAGGTCGCGCGCCGCTCGCGCGTGGAAGAAAGCCTGCGCGACGAGAGCCGCATCCTCGAAACCGTCAACCGCGCCGGGCGCGCGCTGGCCTCGACGCTCGACCTGGCCACGCTGTCGCAGTCGATCACCGACGCCGGCACCGAACTCAGTGGCGCGCGCTTCGGCGCCTTTTTCTATAACGCCGGTGGTCGGGGTGACCAAATGCGGTTGTACGCGCTGTCCGGCGCTTCGCGCGAGCAGTTCGACCGACTCGGGCCGCCGACGGCCGGCATCTTCCGCCCGATCCTCGATGGCGACGCGCCGGTGCGCTGCGACGACATCACGCTCGATCCGCAACACGCGGCACTGGTGGCCGAAGACACGCCGCTGGCCCAGCTGCGCGTGCGCAGCTACCTGGCGGTGCCGGTGGTGTCGCAGTCGGGCCAGGTGCTGGGCGGGCTGTTCCTCGGGCACCCGTCGCCCAATATGTTCACCGAGCGCACCGAGCGCATCGTCGCCGGCCTGGCCGCGCAGGCCGCGGTGGCGATGGACAATGCGCACCTGTACGAGATCGCGCAAAAGTCGGCGCTCGAGCGCGCCGCGCTGCTGCAAAGCGAGCGCCTGGCGCGCGTGCAGGCCGAGCGCCTCAGTCACACCAAGGATGAATTCCTGGCCATGCTGGCGCACGAGCTGCGCAACCCGCTGGCGCCGATCAGCAGCTCGGCAAGTCTGCTCAGCATGCAGTTCGCGAGCGAGCCGCGCATCTGCCAGACCAGCGCCATTATCAGCCGCCAGGTCAAGCACATGAGCCGCCTGATCGACGACCTGCTCGACGTCTCGCGCGTCACGCGTGGCCTGGTCAAACTGAAACTGGCGACGGTCGATTTTCGCGACGTGGTCAGCGGGGCGCTCGACCAGACACGCCCGCTGGTGCTCGAGAAATCGCACCACGTGACGGTGCAGTTGCCCGAAACGCCCGTGTATGTGCGGGGCGACCAGACGCGGCTCGTGCAGAGCGTGGCCAATATCGTCGGCAATGCGGCCAAGTACACGCCCAAGGCGGGCACGCTGGCCATCTGCCTGAGCGCCGATGGCGGGCGCATGGCGCTCGAAGTGCGCGACAACGGCTCGGGCATGCCGCCCGACCTGGTGCCGAACGTGTTCGACCTGTTCACGCAGGGCGCACGCACGCTGGCGCGCTCGCAGGGCGGGCTGGGGCTGGGCCTCACACTCGTCAAGCGCCTGGTCGACCTGCACGATGGCGACGTCACGGCGCACAGTGACGGCGTCGGTTGCGGCAGCACGTTCACACTGCGCTTGCCATGCCTGGGCACGAGCGCGCGCTGCGACGACGCCGATGCGCTGCCACCCGATGCCGAACCGGTACGCGCCACGCTCGGCCGCCAGCTGCGCGTGCTGATTGTCGACGACAACACCGACGCCGCCGACAGCCTGGCCACGCTGCTGCAGGTGCAGGGCCACGCCACCGCCGTCGACTACGACGCCGCGTCCGCCCTGCGCCGCGCGCGCATCGAACGGCCCGACGTGATGCTGATCGATATCGGCCTGCCCGACATCGACGGCTACCAACTGGCCTCGAGCATCCGCGCGCTGCCCGAGCTGGCGGCTACGGTGCCGGTCGCGGTCACCGGCTACGGCCAGGCGAAGGATCGCGAACGCGCGCTCGACGCCGGTTTCGCCCATCACCTGGTCAAGCCGGTCGACATGACGGCGCTGGTGCGCATCCTGGAAACGAGTGCGGCGCTCGCGGCGCAGAACGACGCAGCTGCCGCGTCGTCCTGAGTCCCTTCTGTGGGCCACTCCTGCGGGCGACTGGCATCCTTCGGCGGAGTATCATGGTGCTCCTGTCAACGAAAGGATGAGCATGACCGAATTCGTCATCACCGCACCCGACGCGGCTTCAGTGGCCGTCGCCGGTTCCAGCGCGCGCTTCCCGGTGCGCCGTGTGTTCTGCGTCGGCCGCAACTACGCGGCCCACGCGCGCGAAATGGGCAGCGACCCGAATCGCGAACCCCCGTTCTTCTTCACCAAGCCGGCCGACGCCGTCGTGCCGGCAAGTGGGGCGGTGCCGTATCCACCGGCGACGAACGACATGCACCACGAGATCGAACTGGTGGTGGCGCTCAAGTCGGGCGGCAAGGACATCGACGCGGCGCAGGCGCTCGATCTGGTGTGGGGCTATGGCGTGGGGCTGGACCTGACCCGGCGCGACCTGCAGGCGGTGGCCAAGGACGCCGGGCGGCCGTGGGACATGGCCAAGGGCTTCGACGCCTCGGCGCCGTGCAGCGCGCTGCATCCGGTGAGCGAAGCGGGCCATCCATCCGACGCGCGCATCTGGCTCGAAGTGAACGGCACGCTGCGCCAGGAAGGCAACCTCAATGAAATGATCTGGCCGATCGCCGACGTGATCGCATCGCTGTCGCGCCTCGTGACGCTGGCGCCGGGCGACCTGATTTATTCGGGTACGCCGTCCGGTGTTGGCGCCTTGCAGCCGGGTGACCGGGTGCGCGGGGGTGTCGAGGGGGTGGAGACGTTCGAGCTGGAGATCGGCGCCCGCTGATTTTACCGACGATACCGCTGCACTAAAGACCGTCGTTCCAGCCCTCGCCGGGCGCCTTGGCTGGAACCCAAGGCAGTCGCGCGCCGACATCAACGTTGCGGCTCGGCTGCTGAACTTGGGTTCCAGCCAAGGCGCCCGGCGAGGGCTGGAACGACGTGCTTGGGGACGTGGCCTGGTCTTCCTCACGTGCTCGAGAATGTGGTCTGATGCGAACACGTGCATCCTCCCGGCCAATCCCGCGCCCCAATCAGCGACTCATTTGCGAAAAGTCAAAGCCTCAAAAATTTGATACGCTAGTGCTATCGGCGCTCCTTGCGCCGCAGCACGCGCGGAGGCGCTATGACACAAGTCGCATTGATTGCCGTGCACGGCATGGGCGAGACCTTGCCCGACTATGCCGACGGTTTGTTCACTGGGTTGCGCACCCGCCTGGGGGCGTTGGCCGGCCAGGTTGTCATGCGCCCGGTCTACTACCAGGGCATCCTGCACGACAACCAGCGCCTGGTCTGGGACCGCATCGCCGCCACCGGCAAGGTGCGCTACGACGCGCTGCGCAAGTTTGTCCTGTATGGCCTGGGCGACGCCGCCGGGCTGGAAAACCGCAAGGAGATCCCCGGTTCGGTCTATGAGCAGGCCCAGGGCGAGATCGCCGCCACGCTGTTGTCGGCCCACGCCGCGCGGCCCGGCATGCGCGTGGTGTTCGTCGCGCAGTCGCTGGGCGGCCAGGTGCTGTCGAGTTATCTCTACGATGCGCAGAAAGCGGCCGCCGGCAAGCCCGTCGCTGCCGGCATCTGGCGCAATATCGATGCCTGGGCCAACGCCCGGCTGGGCCGGCCCCTCACCAACAGCGAACTGGCCTTCATCGGCGGCGGCACCTGCGCGGGGCTGGTCACCACTGGCTGCAATATCCCGATCTTCGTCGCTGCCCACCAGGAAATGCACATCATCCCGATCGCGCCGCCGACGTCGCTGTTCAAGTGGATCAACTTCTACGATCCCGACGACGTGCTGGGCTGGCCGCTGCAGCCGCTGTCCGGCGGCTACCGGGCCCTGGTCGAAGACCGCGCCATCAATGCCGGGGGCGGGGTAGGCGACTTCGTGATGCGCAGCTGGAATCCGCTGGCGCACAACACCTACTGGGACGACGGCGCGGTGCTGGACGCGATCACCGCGATGCTGGGCCGGCTGGCGGCGTAGCGCCGCCGTTACGCCGCCAGCGCCGGCACCGCGCGCGCCGCCAGTTGCGGGCGCGTGCGCCCAGACGACTCGCCCAGCCTGAACGCGGCCGCCACCTGCGCCAGCTGCGCCGCCTGTTCCTGCATGCTCGCCGCCGCCGCGGCGGCTTCCTCGACCAGCGCCGCGTTCTGCTGCGTCACCTGGTCCATCTGCGTGATCGCTTCATTGACCTGGTTGATGCCCACGCGCTGCTCCTGCGTGGCAGTGGTGATCTCGGACATCATGTCGGTCACGCGCGCCACGCTGGCCACCACGTCGCTCATCGTGGCGCCGGCCTGCTGCACGAGCGTCGTGCCGGCGTTCACCTGGGTCATCGAGTCGCCGATCAGGGCCTTGATCTCTTTGGCCGCACCAGCCGAGCGCTGCGCCAGGTTGCGCACTTCGGACGCCACCACGGCAAAACCGCGCCCCTGTTCGCCGGCGCGCGCCGCTTCCACCGCCGCATTCAGGGCCAGGATATTGGTCTGGAAGGCGATGCCGTCGATCACGCCGATGATGTCGACGATCTTGCGCGCCGAGGCGTCGATGGAACCCATCGTGTCGACCACTTGCCCGACGATGGCGCCGCCGCGCGCGGCTACGTCGGACGCTGTCTGCGCCAGGCCGTTGGCCTGCACCGCATTGTCGGCGTTCTGGCGCACGGTGGCGGTCAGTTCTTCCATCGAGGCGGCCGTCTCTTCGAGCGAGCTGGCTTGCTGCTCGGTGCGCGCCGACAGGTCGAGATTGCCGGCCGCGATTTCGCTCGAGGCGGTGGAGATGGCGCTGGTGCCTTGCTGGACCTGCGACACCACCCGCACCAGCGAGCCGTTCATCGTCTGCAGCGAGCGCATCAAATCGCCCACCTGGTCGTTCGGGTAAGAGGCAAATGCGTGGCCCAGGTCGCCCGAGGCCACCGTCTCGGCGACATCGAGCGCGGCGTCGAGCGGGCGGGTGATGCTGCGCGTGATGATCACGGCGGCGATCGCGCCGATCAGCGTCGAGAGCACGGCCAGCGTCAGCACCAGTCGCGTACTGCGCTCGTTGGCCGCCTCGATGGCCAGCGCCGTCTGGTCGATGCTCTTGCGCTGGATCTGCAGCAGGGCCAGCACCTTCGCGCCATAGGCGGCGGCCGCGGGTGCGAACACCTGTTCATAGGCCTGCTCGGCGGCGGCGGCGTCGCCCGCGGTACGCGCGTTCATCACGGTTTCCTTGGCCTGCTGGTAGGTCTTGCGCAGGCCGAGGATCTCTTGCAGCGTCGCTTTTTCTTCGGGCGAGTCGAGCAGCGCTTCGACTTTTTTCAGGATGACCGTGGTGTCGGCGACGCTGTCCTTGATCGGCTTGGCGAACACCGCCGACAGGGTGCTGTCGGTGCTGCGCGCGATGAGCGAGGTGCGGGCGATGGCTGAATAGGTCAGCACATACCAGTCGGCCACCAGGCGTTCCTTGGTCAGCGGCTTTTGCATCATCTGCTGGGTGGCTTCGGCGCTGCTGCGCGTGGTGTAGAGCGCGAACGAGGTGGCCGCCAGCGACAGGACGAGCATCGTGGCGAAGCCAAGTGTCAGGCGCGAGCCGATACGTAAGTTTTTTAGCACAATGTCATCACTTCGAAGAAAAAGATTGAACGGCGGAGAAATTCCGTCAGGCAAGTATCAACCGTTTAAACTTCAAATGAAATATCAATACGACAGCGTGTTGTATTGATGCCGCACAAGCCCCGTGCGGCGTAGTTCGGCCTAGGCTTGACGCGTCAGCTTGAACAGCGTGCGGATATCGCCCGCCACGGCGCCGCGCGCGTTCTTGATGGCCGGCTGGCGATAGCGCTCGAGCATCTCGCGCCGCGCCGCGTTCAACAGGCCCAGTTGATCGAGCACGGCGTACACGGCCGGATGCAGCGCGCGCACATTGCCGTCGACGATCTTGATCGCGATGCCGATCCCGGCCGAACGGATGCCAATCGCCTGCACGGCGTCGGCGCCGATCTTGGTGACCCAGTCGCCGCCACCGGCCGTCATCCAGTGCAGGTCGGTGCGTTCCTCGCCCGACACCAGGTCGGGGCGGGCGATCATCGCGTCGCGCAGCGTGCCCAGTGCGCCGCCCAGCTTCGGGTCTTTCGGGCCGTGCGCCAGGCGCGCGTACAGGTGCGCCAGGCGACTCAATGGCATCGCGTAGTTGGGCGCCGAGCAGCCGTCCAGGCCGACCGGCATGGCGTCGGGCGCCATGCCAATGGTCTCGGCCAGCGTGGCGCGCACGGCTTGCTGCAGCGGGTGCGCACGCTCGACATAACCCGCCGTGGGCGCATCGTGCAGCCGGCACCAGGCCAGAAAGCCACTGTGCTTGCCGGAGCAGTTGTGATGCAGCGGCGTCCAATGCCCATCCGGCGGCGGCTTCTGGCCCGTGAACTCGTAGTGCAGCGGCACCGCGCAGCCGCATTCGAGGTGGCCGGGATCGAGCCCGATCTTGCTGAGGATCGAGCTCACGCCAGCGAGGTGCTTGTCTTCGCCCGAGTGGCTCGCGCACAGCAGCGCGACTTCGTCGCCCGACAGGCCAAAGCGCGCCGGGCCATCGGCCAGGATGAAGGGCAGGGCCTGGAACGGCTTGAGCGCCGAGCGCGTGAAAGTGGGGTAATCCGGGTCGCCGGCGGACCACAGCAGGCGGCCGCTCGTGTCGACCACGGCGACCGATCCGAGGTGCACGTTTTCGATTGCGTAATCGGGCAAATGAGCGGTGTCGGGGTAGCCGCGCGTGGTCGCGGCGAGGGGAATGACTGGCATGGGAGAGGGGGCAATCCAAGTGGGCGGACCCCTACTGTACGACATACGTACGTAATGCAGACACACAGTTGAAACAAGGCTTGCTTTCATATATGCACCTCCCGTTCACCCCGCGAATCGCGCACTTCGTCGCGTAATCCGGCGCTTGACGCCCTTCGCGCTTGAACGCTTTTTTCGGCTCGCTAGACTGGCTTCATCGTCAGGCAACGCAGCGCTGGCGACACGCCAAATTTTCCGCCACCGACCTGAAAGGAATCACCATCATGCGCCTCGCTTCCATCGCCCTGTTCGCCGCCGCCGCTGTCGTCTCGTTGGCCAGCAGCGCCGCCCCGCAAATCGCTACCGGCGACGTCGCCGACGTCATCAACGTGCGCGCCGCGCAGCCGAAAAAAGTCTATATCGATCCGATGATGTACCAGCGCATGCAGGGCGCCTACAAACTCGACGACGGTCGCACGCTGCACGTGACCGGCAAGAGCCGCAAGCTGTACGCCGACCTGGGTCAAGGCCCGCAGGAAATCGTGCACGTGGGGAGCGACCGTTTCGAGGCGGTCGGCAAGGACCTGAGCGTGCGCTTCGACGGCGGGCCGTTCCCGCACACGGTCCACCTCAAGGACGAATCAGGCCGCGTGCTGGCGTCAAGCCAGCGTTGAGCCGAAGCGGCCGGCCTGGTAGTCGGCGATCGCCTGCCCAATTTCAGCGCGGGTGTTCATGACGAACGGCCCGTGCGCGACCACCGGTTCCCCGATCGGATCGGCGTGCCCGAACAACAGCAGCGAGGCGGTATCGGCGACGAGTTCGAGCGTGTCGCCAGCCTCGCTCAGCTCGACCAGTTGGTAAGCGTTGACGAGATCGTCGTGCCCACCCACGCCGATGCGCCCACGCACCACATACAGCAGCACGTTGCGACCTTGCAGGCCGGTGATGCGCAGCCGGCCGCCGGCCTGCAGCGCGACGGTGCTCATGAACACGCCGGTCAGCGACGCCACGGGGCCGGTGCTGCCGGCCCACTCGCCGGCGATCAGGTTCAGCGTGACCCGGCCGTCGTCCAGCGACAAGGCCGGAATCTGCGCTTGCTGCACGCCGGTGTAGGCGGGCGCCGTCATCTTCAGGCGCGCCGGCAGATTCACCCACAGTTGCAGGATCTCGAGCGGGCCGCCGGTGTCGAGAAAGTCGCGCGGCGAGACTTCGGCGTGCACGATGCCGCTGCCCGCCGTCATCCACTGGACGCCGCCGGCGTGGATGATGCTTTCGTGGCCCGCGCTGTCGCGGTGGGCCAGCATGCCTTCGACGATGAAGGTGACGGTTTCAAAACCCCGGTGCGGGTGCGGGCCGAACGGCAGGCCGCGGTTGTGCGGGCCGTAGGTTTGCGGGCCGTGGTGGTTCAGGAACAGGAACGGATCGATCTGGTCGAGATCGGGCGAGGGCACGGGGCGCTGCGTGAGCAGGTCGCCGATATCGTCGCGCAGCGCGGCGTGCGCGCGCAGGAAAGTCTTGTCGGTCATTGCGATGTTGTCGTTGGTCTGGATGCGTAACGATACGCTGAAAGCGGCAGTCGCGTTCACAGCGGTTACAGAAGGCGCTATGCTGGATATTTTGCGCATTTGCAACCAATGGAGAACGGCCCAGTATGTACAAGAACGTCTGCCTTGCCAGCTTGTTGCTGGCCTCAATCCCGACCTATGCCGCCGCTGCCGCGCCGAGCGAGGTCGCCGTCAGCGCCGCCAAATATGCCGTGGCCACCTACCGCAACGATGTCGTCGACACGCTGGCCAGGCTGGTGAGCTTCAACACGGTGGTCGATGCGCGCTACCCGTCGGACCGGAACCCGGTGCATATCGCGTTCAAGGCGGCATTGAAGGCCGAGGCCGAGCGCATGGGGCTCGATTACACCGACTACGGCTGGACGGTCGTCGTCGGCCTGGGTAAAGGTACCGAACGTGTGGGCATCGTCACGCATGGCGACGTGCAGCCGGTCGATCCGACCAAGTGGAAGAAGTCGCCGTTCGTGCTGGACCGCACCAGCGAGCCGGGCAAGCTGATCGCGCGCGGCGCCGAAGACGATAAAGGCCCGATCGCCACCGCGCTGTATGCGATGAAGACGATCCGCGACCGCCAGATTCCGCTCACCAAGCGCATTGAGCTGTATGTGTACATGGGCGAGGAGTCCGACTGGGGCCCGCTGACCGAGTTCCTCAAGACGCACGTGCCGCCGCAAATGAGCATCACGCTCGACGCCGAGTATCCGGTGGTGACGGCCGAGAAGGGCGGCGGTACGGTGGCCGTGACGATCCCGAAGGCCGGCGCGCAGGCGCCAGTGGCCGGCGACGCCTACATCGCCGCGTTCGGTGGCGGCTCGTTCAATACGCAGATTCCGGAAGACGCCGAGGCGCTGGTGGCCAATGCGACGCCGCAGATCGAAGGGCAGATCCGCGCACGCGGCGCGCAGCACGAAGGCATGACGTACACCTACACGTGGCAGGGCAAGGACCTGGCGGTGCGCGCCAAGGGCATGTCGGCCCACTCGTCCAAGCCGCAGGAAGGGGTAAACGCGGTGAGCATGCTGGCCGATGCGCTGGCCGTGCGGCCGTGGGCCAATACCACGGCCGGCGGGGTCGTGAACTACCTGAATGATCTCGTCGGCGTGGGCTACTACGGCGAAAAATTTGGCAGCGGCGCCGGCAACATCGCTTACCGCGACAAGTTCATGGGCCCGCTCACCTTCAAGCCGACCGTGATTCGCCAGCTGGATGACGGCATCGAGGTGGCGATCAACCTGCGCCGCCCGCAGGGCAAGACGAGCGCGCAGCTGACCGATGAAATCAACGCCGCCTTGAGCCAGTGGCAGGCGCGCCAGGTCCCGCTCACGAACATCAAGGTCGGCATGCGCGACCCGTGGATCCTGCAAGACGCGCCGCAGGTGCCGACGCTGCTCTCGACGTTCGCCTACTTCACCGGCATGAAGGATGCGAAGCCGGTTGCGATCGGTGGCGGCACCAATTCGCGCCTGTTCCCGAATACGGTGAGCTTCGGGCCATCGATGCCGGGCCAGAAATACTCGGGGCATTCCGAGCATGAGTTCATCACGACCAGGCAGTTGCTGCTGAACCTGCAGATGTACACGGCGGTGCTGGTCGAACTGGCGCGGTAAGGCAGGGCGTTGCTTCGTCTGTGCGCAGCGTTGCGGCGCCCCTCTTGCCCTCCGTGTCCTGTAGTCCCGTGCCTTGCCAAATTGTGTAAAAACTTCTAATTTTTTAGTAGGCGTGGGACTACAATATCCGGGCCACCGAGCGTCCGTACGGGCGCTCTCCCTTGTGAATCCTCGTCGTATGCCGAGGGCTGTGTCGCCCTGATACAGCCACTGTATTGTTGCCCGGAAAAGGACTTGGTTCCGGGTAGAAAATGTGGCGATTACAGCATGATAGGATCGGCCAAGAGCTATGCTCTCAGAGCCTGGCTTACAGCCGCGAGCGCGCCAATGCGTCGATGTTGGCGTGCGCGTTCGCGCCGGATGTGACCGAACCTTATTGATTGCCATGCACAGTAAAGAACTCAAAAAACCGGACGGACGCAACCTTACTCTCTACAGCAACGGACCCATCCCCGACGGCCTGGTCGCACCCAGCCCGTTCCCGGATCCGCAGCACGCCAACCCGCACCTGCGCTGGCATGCGCTGCGCGGCGAATGGGTCACCTACGCGGCGTTCCGCCAGAACCGCACCTACCAGCCGCCGCCGCAATACAATCCGCTGGCGCCGACGATCGACCCTGCCAATCCCACCGAGATGCCCGCGGGCGACTACGAGATCGCCGTATTCGACAACCGCTTCCCGTCGCTGGCGCTCGAGTCGCACGATCCGCCGTCGGTGACCGTGCCGACCGCACCGGCCAACGGCCAGTGCGAAGTGGTCGTTTTCACGCAAGACCCGAACACGGCGCTGGCCCATCTGCCGCTGTCGCGCATCGCGCTGCTGCTGCAGGTGTGGGGCGACCGCACCACGCGCGTGGGCAGCCATCCGCACATCCAGTACGTGCTGCCGTTCGAGAACCGCGGCGCCGAAGTGGGTGTCACGCTGCACCACCCGCATGGCCAGATCTACTCGTACCCGTTCGTGCCGTCGGTCCCGGCGCGCATGCTGGCGCAAGAGCGCGAATACTATCTGCAGCACGGCGCGAGCCTGCTGTGCGACATGGCGCGGGGCGAAGCCTCAGACGGCAAGCGCGTGCTGTACCAGGACGACTTTGCTATTGCCTTCGTGCCGGCCTGCGCGCGTTATCCATATGAGGTATGGGTGATGCCGACTGCACCGTGCAAGGATTTCGCGGCGCTCACGCCGCCGCAGCGCGATTCGCTGGCGCGCGCACTCAAGACAGTGCTGCTCAAGTACGAGACGCTGTGGAACCGCCCCTTCCCGTACCTGATGGCGTGGTACCAGGCGCCGACCGACGGCGCCGAGCATCCCGAGACGCAGCTGCATGCGCAGTTCTATCCGCCATACCGCACGCGCGACCGCCTGAAATACCTGGCCGGTACCGAGCTGGCCGCCGGCATGTTCGCGATGGACGTGCTGCCCGAAACCACCGCCTATGAATTGCAGCAGGTCGAGATCGACCTGGAGGAGAGTGCATGACAGACATCGATATGCGCGCCCAGGAGGTCGCCGACAAACTCGCGCTGCTGCGCGCCACCCTTGCCTCGACCGGGGCCGGCGCGGTGCGCTTGCGCGGCATCGACTGGTTCGCCTGGATCACTGCGGGCGGCTCGAGCGCGGTGCTGCACACCACCGACGTGGGCATTGCCGAAGTGCTGGTCACGCCGAACGACGCCTGCGTGCTGACCGACGCGATCGAAGGCGAGCGCCTGCGCCTGGAAGAAGTGCCGGCTGGTTTCAGCTTCCATGTTGGCCCGTGGGCCGAGCTGGAACTGCGCGAACGCTTCGTGCTCGGCGCGGCCGATGGCCGGCCGGTGCTGTCTGATCGTCCGCAAGATGACGAACTGCCGTTGCCGCTGCCGCTGCGTCAGCGCAAGCTGGTACTGGGCGACGCCGAGCAGGCGCGCTACCGGCTGCTGGGCCGTGAAGCGGCCGAGGCGATGACCGAGGTGCTGCACCGTGCCCGGCCCGACTGGACCGAGCAGCAACTGGCCGGGGCCGGCGCCGAGGCGCTGTGGCGCCGCGGCATCCACCCGGCGCTGGTGCTGGTGGCCGGCGCGAGGCGCCTGCCGCTGTTCCGTCACGCGACGCCGTCGCACGAGCCGATCGGCGAGCGCGCGATGCTGGTTTTCTGCGCGCGCCGGCACGGCCTGTATGCCAATCTGACACGCTTCGTGAGCTTCGGCGGCGCGGGTTCGGCGCCGGCGGCGCAGCGCGCGCTGATGGCGGTCGAGGCCACCGGCCTGGCCGCCGTCGTGCCCGGCAAATCGCTGTCATCGGTGTACCACGCGCTGGCCCAGGCGTATCACCATGCCGACGTCGAGGACGCGATCCGCGAACATCACCAGGGCGGCATTACCGGCTATCTGGCGCGCGAGATCGTCGCCACCGCCAGCACCGCCACACAACTCGAACAGGGCATGGCGTTCGCGTTCAATCCAAGCTATAACGGTATGAAAATCGAAGACACGTTCCTGCTCGGCCCAGACGGACTCGAAAACCTCACCTTCGATCCGGCCTGGCCGTCCGTTGAAGTCCAGGGGCGCCAGCGGCCGCTCTGGCTGGAGGTACAAACATGACCATCACGACCGATACCTTCTTTGGCGGCGCCCCTGAAGTGAACGCGTCGGCGCCGGGCCGGGTGAACCTGCTTGGCGAGCACACCGACTACAACGACGGTTTCATGCTGCCGGTGGCCACGCCGCAGCGCACGCTGGTGGCCATGAGCCGCAGCGGCGACGATCATTTCCATTTTTATTCACCCAATTTCGACGCGACCGTGACCTTCGCCAGGGACAGCAGCGCGCCGCAGGGCTTCGGCAGCTACATCGAGGGCTGTATCCGCCTGGTGCAGGCTGACGGTATCGACGTGCCGCCGCTACGCGTGTATGTCGAGACCGACCTGCCGGTGGGCTCGGGCCTGTCGTCGTCGGCGGCACTTGAAGTAGCGACGCTGCGCGCCATGCGTGCGCTGCTGGGCTTCGAGCTCGACGACGTCAAGCTGGCGCGCATCGCCCAGCGCGCCGAGATCGAGTATGCGCACGTAAACTGCGGGATCATGGACCAGATGGCCTCGAGCCTGGCCGATGAAACCAATATGCTGTTCATCGATGCGCGCACGCTGGCACATCATCTTGCGCCGCTGCCGCCCGATACCGAACTGATCGTCATCGATTCGGGCGTGGCGCGCACGCTGGCGGCGAGCAAGTACAACGAGCGCCGCGCCGAATGCGAAGAAGGTTCGCGCATCCTGGGCGTGAAGGCCCTGCGCGACGTGGCCGACCCGGCTTCGGTCGAGACGCTGCCGTCGCCGCTGCGCGAACGGGCCCGCCACGTGGTGCACGAGAACCTGCGCGTGCTCGAGGCGGCCAAGGGCGTGGACGCCGAACGCTTCGGCGCGCTGATGAATGCGTCGCACGTGAGCTTGCGCGACGATTACGAAGTCTCGATCCCCGAGCTCGACGCCTTGTGCGAGGCGCTGCGGGCCGCGCCCGGCGTGCTGGGCGCGCGCCTGACCGGCGCCGGCTTTGGCGGCGCCTGCGTCGCCCTGTGCCGCAAGGGGCAGGCGCAAGAAGCAGCCACCACCGCGCTGGCGGCTTATCAAGACCACCTTGAACCAGGAAAGGGCGTTCAGGGTCGTATCCTGATTCCGGTTCCAACTGACCGAAAGGACAAGAATGAATCAGTTTGAATATCCCCGTCCACAACTGGTGCGCGACCAGTGGCAAAGCCTGAACGGCAAATGGCAATTCTGTTTCGACGACGAGGGCCGCTTCACGCTGCCGTCCGACGTGACCGAATGGACGCACGAGATCACCGTGCCGTTCGCGCCCGAGACCGCCATGAGCGGCATCGAAGACACGGGCTTTCACCGCTTCGTCTGGTACCAGCGCGAATTCGAGGTAAAGCCCACCGAGGGCCGCACGATACTGCACTTTGGCGCGGTCGACTACAGCGCGCGCGTGTGGGTCAATGGCCAGCTGGTCGTCGAGCACGAGGGCGGCCACACGCCGTTCTCGGCCGACATCTCGGGCGCGATGAATGCGGATGGCAAGCAGGTCGTGACGGTCTGGGTCGAAGACGATCCGGCCGACCTGGCCAAGCCGCGCGGCAAACAGGACTGGCTGCTCGATGCCCACTCGATCTGGTATCCGCGCACCACCGGCATCTGGCAAACGGTGTGGGTCGAGCAGGTCGCGCCCACCTATATCCAGAAGCTGCGCTGGACGCCGGTCTTCGAGACCTATGAAATCGGCTGCGAAGTGTTTGCCGCCGGCGATATCCAGGACGACCTGTTCGTCGAGGTCAAGATCTGGCACGGTGACCAGCTGCTGGCCGACGATTACTACAAGCTGCTCGGCGGTGAAGCGAACCGCAAGATCGCGCTGTCCGATCCGGGGATTGACGATTCGCGCAACGAAATTCTCTGGAGCCCCGAGCGTCCGACCTTGCTGGACGCCGAAGTCACCTTGCGCAAGGGCGACGTGGTGCTCGACCGCATCCGCTCATATACCGCGCTGCGTTCAGTGTCGATCAACCGCGACCGCTTCATGCTCAATGGCCGGCCGTACCAGCTGCGCCTGGTGCTGGACCAGGGCTACTGGCCCGAATCGTTCATGACGGCCCCATCCGACGGGCACCTGAAGCGCGACGTCGAGCTGGTCAAGCTGATGGGCTTTAACGGCGTGCGCAAGCACCAGAAGATCGAGGATCCCCGGTTCTTGTACTGGGCCGACAAGCTGGGCCTGATGGTGTGGGAAGAAATGCCGTCGGCGTACCGCTTCAGCCCGCGCGCGATCACGCGTATGGTCAAGGAATGGACCGAGGCGATCGAGCGTGACTACAGCCACCCCTGCATCATCGTGTGGGTGGCCTTCAACGAATCGTGGGGCGTGCCGAACCTGACCCTCACGCAGGCGCATCGCAATGCCGTCGAGGCGCTGTACCACCTGACCCGCACGCTCGACTCGACGCGCCCCGTCATCGGCAACGATGGTTGGGAGGCATCAGCCACCGATATCCTGGGCATCCACGATTACGACAGCGATCCCGAGAAGGTGCAGGCGCGCTACGCGGTGACCGATCCGGTGCGCACGCTGTTCGATCAGCGGCGGCCAGGCGGGCGTATCCTGACCCTCGACGGTTTCCCGCACCGCGGCCAGCCGATCGTGCTGACAGAATTCGGCGGCATTGCCTACGATCCGAAGCAGACGCCGAACCCGGACGAAACTACCTGGGGCTATAGCCGGGCGCACACGGCCGAAAGCTACCTGAAGCAGTACCGGCGCCTGCTGCAGGTGGTCAACGAAACCTTCATGTTCAGCGGCTTCTGCTACACGCAGTTCACCGACACCTTCCAGGAAGCCAACGGTTTGCTCAATGCCGACCGCTCGCCGAAGCTGCCGCTCGAGGTGATCAGCGCGGCGACACGCAATATCCCCCTGTTTCACCGCGAGGTGGAAGAAGGCAAAGAAACGGGCAAGGACGCGTGCAAGGGCCCTGGCGCGCCGTAGCGCCAGCGAGGGGGCAGGGCCGGCACGGCCTGCCGGCTGAGACACCACCAGGCCACATGTCGCGCCAGCGCATGTGGCCTTTGCACAAGTGCGCCATCAGCGCCGGATCGCGCCGCTCGTTACATTGATGCGGTCGCCGCTACGGAAGCCGGGTGTGGTGTTGTGGGTGACAACCTGGGTGCTGCCGTCGTCCATCCGCACCGTGACGCGATAGGCCTGGCCGGCCCCGGAGCTGCCTGCTGTGCCGGTGGTGCCGCTGGTGCCCATGGACGAGTCGCCTTCGCTCACGCCAACTGTGGCAGGCAGGATCTCGATGGCCAGCACGGTGCTGTTGGGCACCGGTGTGGCGGGCGGGCTGGTGGCGGCCCGGTTGCCCCGGTCGTCTTGCAGGCCGGACGACACCGAACTACCTGACGTTACGGCTGAAGCGGTCACGATGCCCGCTGCATCGGCGCCGGTACCGGTGCCGGTGGCCGCATCATAGGTGCCCGTACTGCCGCTGGCGCCGCTGGTGCCGCTGGATGGGGCGCCGGCGCCGCGCGTGGAGGCGCAGCCTGATATGGCGAGCACGACAGCCAGCAGGCCCGCCAGGGCCACGCTCTGGTGTGATTGCTTCATGATCAACTCCTCGTAGTGGTGTGTGGGGATGTGACGATGCTGCGCGCCACGAGGATAAGAGGCGGGAAGCGCGTCAGCGTTCCAGCTGACTCGGTCCGAGGGCAGGTTGCATCAAGCAGATGGGTTGTCGTTGGAACCCATCCGCACAAAGATGGTCAGCGCGGACGGACGGGGGCGGGCCGCAGCGCATCCGGCATCGGCAGGCGCGCGACCAGCATGGCCAGCAGGGTGGCGGCGACGGTGGCGGCGCTGACGTCGACCAGCCAGTCATGTACCGTGCCCGAGCGGTAGGGCAGGAAGTGCTGCACGCCCTCGTCGATGGCGCCCATCAGCGCGATCGCCAGCACGGCCTTGAGAGCGCGCTGCAACCCGCTACCGCTGCTGCCCAGGAACCACAACGTCGCCAGGCTGGCATAAGCCAGGCTGTGCAGGACGAGGCCGGAGGCATATTCGCCCACCTCGGCGCGCGCGCCGGGCATCGAGCCGGCGATCACGATGCCAGCAAAGATGAGCAGCGCGGCAGCGTGCATGGCACGGCGCAGGCGGGATTCGGCATACAACAGGGTCGACAGGGCAGGCATGGCGTGGCGGTGACGGTGCAAACGTCAACCGTACCATGTCGTGCGCACATTGTGTGCGGGTTGTTCCCTTGTTGTGCCCATGCGCTGCTGTAATTGATCAGACGCCAGGGCAGTGCTTTAAACGGTCAGTGCCGGGGCGCCGTCGGCGTAGTGCGCGTCGAAACAGCTGGCACAGTCGGCGCAGAACAGGTGCGCCATACGCACGCTCGCCTGTCGCAAGACGAGTTTCAGGTGTGTCTGCTGGCACTTGGGACACACTTCGCGGACACTGCCGAAGGTGAGCAGATTGAGAGGGGCGCTGTCGTGATCGATGTGATCGACAACGGCGCGCGGATTGAGTTCGCTGAGGACAAGGTCGCTCGGATCTTGCTGGCGACGGCAACTGTCGGGCGAAAGCGTTGTTTCTGGTTCACGTAAATTCATCGGACGATCTCCCGTGAGCGTTTCGTTGTACGCGGTTTTCCACATGGCTGCAAAGTGGGGCGTCTCAGCTTCATGATAGCCACATTGGAGTCGGCTTCAAGCACATAGACAATTTTTTCTGGACCGAGTTGCGACAATCCAGAAAAAAATGCCCGCGCTAGGCGGGCACAACCCAAGATCGGGCCAAGAGTGCGGAAAACTGGTTGGTGTGCAGCACCCTGGGTGCCCCACACCTGCTGCCATCACGCATATCGGTTACGTGTATGTCAGGTGATTCTTAGTATAGGCAGCGAATGTGACGAGTCCGTGACCTCTATCAAGGTTCTGGTCATACAGCGGCAAAAGGGACGTGCTAATTAATTTTATTGCAATACGCCCTGCCAGCACTTGGACTATGCAAAAACATTCAGGCAAAAAAAAAGCCCGCTGGGCGGGCTTGAAACTATTTTCTTGGAGGAGAATAGTGGAGACAGGTGTAACTATAGGGATCAAGTCATCGAGCGTCCAATTGCGAATTCGGATACCAGACATGCGATTCGTCAATATCTCTTAATTGCAACGTGCTACGTGTCAGTCGCGCACCGGCACCGTGTAGTTCAGCGCCATGCGCCCGCCATCGGCGTACAACGTCTGGCCGGTCATGTACGAGGCGTCGTCGCTGGCCAGGAAGGCGGCAATGGACGCGACTTCTTCGGGTTCGCCGCAGCGGCCCAGCGGCGTGCGCGACAAGATGGTGTGGCGCGCTTCCGGGCTGCCCAGCACGGCTTTTTTCGCCAGCTCGGTCAGGATGGTGCCGGGGCCGATGGCGTTCACGCGGATGTTGTACTGCGACAGGGCGATCGCCGCCACGCGCGTGAGCTGGTTGACGCCGCCCTTCGACACCACATACGGCACCTGGTTCGGTATGGTCAGCTCGGCATTCACGCTCGACATATTGATGATGCAGCCGCCTTCGCCGCGCGCCACCATGTCGCGCGCCGCCGCCTGACTGCACAGGAACATCGATTTCAGGTTGATGCGCAGCACGCGGTCGAAGTCGTCCTCGTGCAGGTCGAGGAACTCGGCCGCATGGGTGACGCCGGCGTTGTTGATCAGGATATCGATGCGGCCAAATTCGGCCAGGGTCGCCGCGATCATCGCATCGACGTCGACCTTGATGCCGACGTCGGCGCGGTAGAAGCGGGCGGCCTCGCCCAGGCTGGCGGCGGCTTGCTCGACTTCGGGCCGGATGTCGACGAGCATCACGCGCGCGCCTTCGCGCACGAGGCGCTCGGCGCAGGCCAGGCCGATGCCTTGGCTGGCCCCGGTGACGATGGCGATCTTCTGGTGTAGTTTCATGGCAGGCTTTCGACGATGTGGCAAAGGCCGCCATTTTAACCACCCGCGGCGGCGCCCCGCAGTTGACGGAAAAAAACAGCAATTTCCGTGTAAGTTTTTCTCGCGGCAACGTACTACATGATCCATCGCCCTTCAATGAGAACAAGATGAACTGGAAACACCTCGCGTTTGCCCTCACGGCCCTGAGCTACCACTGCATGGCGTCGGCGCTGCCGCTCTGCCATCTGTCGCGCCCGGCCGAGCAGGTCGCGTGCCGTGCATCGGCGCCGACCGGTGTCGTCCAACCCGATCAGGATGCGCGGATGCCGGCATGAAGATGCGCGGGACGCAGGATGCCGCGTTTGCCCGCGTGGTCGCCGAGCACGGCGCCATGCTGGCGCGCTTCGCGGCCAGTTTCGAGCGCAACCGCCATGCGCGCGAAGACCTGGTGCAGGATATCCTGCTGGCCGTGTGGCAGGCGCTGCCCGCGTTTCGGGGCGACGCGAGCCTGAAAACCTACCTCATCGGCGTGGCGCACCGGCGCTGCGCGACGCACGTGATGCGCGAGGTGGCGCAGCCGCGCCATGAGGAACTCGACGAGGAATGGGTCGACGGCCAGCCGGGACCCGAAGCGCTGGCAGGCCTGAACCAGCAGCAGGCGCGCCTGTTCGCCGCGCTGCGCGGCTTGCCCGTCGGCCAGCGCCAGCTGGTGGTGCTGGCGCTCGAAGGGCTGCGCTACGACGAGATCGCCGACCTGCTTGGCATCACGGTCGGGAATGTGGGCGTACGCCTGAACCGCGCCCGGGCAGCGCTCAAGGAACAACTGGAGGAACGATGAACGAGCAAGACGAATGGGCCAGCTTGCAGGATGCGTGGGGCGCGAGCCGGCCTGCCGCCACAATGCCCGACGTCGGCCTGATGATCGCGCGTGCGCGGCGGGAACGCCGCCTGACGGTGCTGGTGCTGGCGGGCGAGTGGGCGATGCTGGCCGTTGCGGCGGCGGCGATCGTGACGCGCTGGCCGCATGCCGCGACCAACGGCGTCGAGACCCTGTGGCTTGGCTTCCAGACGCTGCTCATGGGCGTGATCATGGTGGTCTTTACCTGGACCCGCCTGGCCGCCCTGCGTGAACCGACCGGCACGAGCCTGCGCGACTGGCTGGCGCTGCGCCGCCGGCGCGCGCAGCTTGGCCTGCGCCTGGCGCGCTTCACGCGCTGGACGACGGTCGCCTTGTTGCCGGCGCCGCTGATTGTCGTGGCCACGGCGCGCAGTACGCAGGGCGGGATCACCGGGCTGGTGGTCACGGCGCTGGTGCTGGTTGGAGGATGGGTCTGGGCGCAGCGCAAGCGCGCCCGCATGAACGCCGACATCGCCGAGGTCGACGCGCTGGCGCAGGAGTGGCTCGATGAATCGCCCGGTCCAGCGGGCGAGGTGGCTATAGCATGATGGGCCGGTCGGGCAATTCGTTGGTCCGCTCGCCGCTGGCCGGGAAATGCTGGCGCAGCAGTGCATTGACTTGGGCAACTGCGGCCAGCGTGGCGTCATGGAAGCGTCCGCCCTTGAAGCCTTCGGTCATGGTGCGGCACACGGCTTGCCAGGTGGCGGCGTCGATCTTGCGGTCGATGCCCCGGTCGGCCACGATGTCGACCTTGTGCTCGGCCAGGTTCACGTAGATGAGTACGCCGCAATTGTCTTCGGTGTCCCACACGCCGTAGTCGGCGAACAGGGCCAGCGCGCGCTGGCGATTGGTCACGCCGTCCCAGGCCGCGTCAAAGGGCAGGGCCTTCTCGACGATCAGGCGCACTTCGCCGCGGTGCGTGCGTTCGCCTGCATCGATCGCTTCGGCAATCGCCGTCAGCGTCGCTTCGGGAAACGCGTGCTTCGCCTCGGCCGCGCTGCTGGTGGCATGGCGCCACGCGCGCGCTATTTTTTGTATCAACGATCCCATTACCAGTCTCCCGAGGCGCCGCCGCCGTCAAAGCTGCCGCCGCCACCTGAAAACCCGCCGCCGCCAAAGCCACCGCCGCCGCCCCCAAACCCGCCGCCACCGCCATGGCTCATATTGCCGATGATATTGCCGAGGATGAAGCCGGTGGTCGCACCGCCCCAGTTCGAGCGGCCACGGCTGCTGGCCACCGTGCGGCCGCGCTTCGAGCCGAAGACCGAGCGCAGCAAAAATGCGCCGATGATGATCGCGAAGATGGCGATGAGCGGAAATCCGCCGCCGCCCGCTGCTTCTTGTTGCCGCTGCGGTTGCTGCTTCGCTTGCTGTGCAGGCGCCGGGAACGCTTCCTGGTTGAGCAGCGTGGCAATCGCGCCCACGCCGGCCACCAGGCCTTCATAGAAATGTTCTTCCCTGAAATGCGGCGCGATCACGTCCTGCAGGATGCGCTTGGATTGCGCGTCGGTCAGCACGCCCTGCACGCCACGGCCCGCTTCGATACGCAGGCGGCGCAGCGCTGACGGGTTGTCGCGCGCGACGACCAGCAGCACGCCGTCGTCGACGCCCTTGCGACCGAGCTGCCAGGCATCCGTAACGCGGATACTGTAGGCCTCGATCGCTTCCGGCTCGGTCGATTTCACCAGCAGCACGGCGATCTGGCTGCCGGTCCTGGTCTCGTAATCGGCCAGCACGGCTTCGAGGCGCTGGCGCTGGGTGGCCTCGAGCATGCCGGCCTGGTCGGTCACGCGGGTGGTGAGCTTCGGCACTTCCTTGAGTTGTGCAAAGGCCGGCGCAGCGCCGACGAACAGGGTCGTCAGCGCGAGCAGGAGCGTGGAAAACAAACGCAGGAAGGCCGTCATTGCCTGCCTTTACTTGCCGAAGTCGACTGCTGGTGCGGTCGAGATCGCCTTTTCATTCTCGACCGTGAACGATGGCTTGGTCTCGTAGCCGAACACCATTGCGGTCAGGTTTTTCGGGAACTGGCGCACGGTCACGTTGTAATCCTGGACCGAGGCGATGTAGCGCTGGCGTGCCACCGTAATGCGGTTCTCGGTGCCTTCAAGCTGCGACGCCAGGTCGCGGAAACTCGCGTCGGCCTTCAGGTCGGGGTATTTTTCGGACACCATCATCAGGCGCGACAACGCGCCCGACAATTCGCCCTGCACCTGCTGGAATTTCTGGAACGCTTCCGGATTGTTCAGCACTTCGGGCGTGATCTGGAAGCTGGTGGCCGAGGCGCGGGCGCGCGTGACCGCTTCGAGCGTTTCACGTTCGTGCGAGGCGTAGCCCTTGACGGTGTTGACCAGGTTCGGGATGAGGTCGGCGCGGCGCTGGTACTGGTTGACGACTTCGCTCCAGGCGGCCTTGGTGGCTTCATCCTTGGTCTGGAAGTCGTTGTAGCCGCAGCCTGACAGCAGGACGCCGGCGAGGATGGCGCTGCCCAGCAGGCGGGTCCAGCGGAAAATGAAGGTGTCGGTCATGGTGAGGAAGGTCCGTGCAAGTTGTCGAATGATCAAAATATACCTGAAAGCCACGGCAGCCGGCGTTTCTGCGGCCCCGGCCCCGAAGCTGCGTCGCGGCGGCGGGTACAATATCGGGTTTGCTATTACCAAGATACAAGGGGCTTGAGGTGACTTTCATAAACAAACTCGCGGCCGCATGGACCCGCAACGATTCGCTGCTGTGCGTTGGCCTCGACCCGGACCTGGCGCGTTTCCCGGCGCACCTGGCCGGCCAGCCCGATGCGATCGTTCAATTCTGCAAGGCCATCATTGACGCCACCGCCGACCTGGCCTGCGCCTTCAAGCCGCAGATCGCCTATTTCGCCGCACTCGGCGCCGAAGACCAGCTCGAAGAAATCTGCCGCTACCTGCGCGAGACGTACCCGCACATCCCGCTGGTGCTCGACGCCAAGCGCGGCGACATCGGCGCCACCGCGCACCAGTACGCGCGCGAAGCGTTCGACCGCTACGGCGCCGACGCTGTGACCGTCAATCCATATATGGGCTTCGATTCGGTCGAGCCGTACATGGCGTGGCCGGACCGCGGCGTGATCGTGCTGTGCCGCACGTCGAACGCGGGTGGCTCGGACCTGCAATTCCTGGACGTGGGCGGGCGTCCGTTGTACCAGCACGTGGCGCAACTGGTGGCCGAGAAGTGGAACCGCAACGGCCAGTGCGCGCTCGTGGTGGGCGCGACCTTCCCGGAAGAGATCGCGCAAGTGCGCGCGCTGGTGGGCGACATGCCGCTGTTGATTCCGGGCGTGGGCGCGCAGGGTGGCGATGTCGAGGCAACCGTCAAGGCGGGCCGCACGGCTGGCGGCGCGGGCATGATGATCAACTCGTCGCGCGCGATCCTCTATGCGACGCCGCAGGGAGGGGAAGACTTCGCGCAGGCGGCGCGCAGGGTGGCGATGGAGACGCGTGACGCGATCAATGCGGCGCGTTCTTTGTAGCGTGGTTGGTGCTGCTTGAGAACTTGGGTTCCCGCCTCCGCGGGAACGACGGTTTTATGGTTAGCGATTGATTCAAGCGCGTCGTACCCGCGGAGGCGGGTACCCAAGTGACGCACCGTAGCCCCTCAATGCAACTCCGGCGCAATCATCTCCGCATAGTCATACAACGCCCCAAGAATCGCTTCGGCCCGCTCATCGGCCGTCTCTGACAACGCATCGATCTCCTGGAACAACTGATCGATCGTCCTTGCCCCGCCCGCGCCTTCGAACAGGCGCGCCGCGCGGTGCGCTTCCCAGGTCTGCATTTCTTCCTCAGACAATGTCTCGGGGAAGTTGCGCGCCCGGTAGCGCAGCAGCAGATCGTTCAGGCGCTCGTCCTCGAAACTGAAGCGCTTGCCGGCCAGCGCGGCTGGCTTTTGCATGCGGATCGATTCCAGCTGGCGCCGGTCTTCCTTGCTGACGAAGCCGCCGTACAAATCTTCATCGATATCCACTGGCGTACCCGAGACCGGTTTCTGCAGCACTTGCGCCCACACTGCGCGCAGGTCGGGGCCACTTGCTGCCAGCGCGGCATGCGCGCGGCCCTGCTCGAGGTCGATCTCCCAGCGCTTGGCCAGATCAGGCCGCAGCGTCTTGAGGTTGGCGACCAGCATCGGCGACTTGTTCAGGTGCACGCTCTTGATCGGCAGGCGCGTCACGCCGTCGGGCAAGTCGGCCATCCGCGTAAACATGCGGGTGCGGATCGTCTCGGCATCGAGCGCGAACAGTTCGGACGGATCGTAGCGGCAATCCCAGACCAGGATTTCGTTCTTGTTGGTCGGGTGCTGGGCCAGCGGATAGACCAGCGCCAGGCAACCGTATTCCACCGGGAACATGCCCGACACGTGCAAGAACGGCTGGCGCTCGCTCGGGGCCAGGTGCAGGCCGATTTCGGCGGCGACGCGGTCCTTGCGGCGCAGTTCGAGGCAGAAATCGAACAGGCGCGGCTGCTTGCTGCGGATCAGGCGCGCCAGCGCGATGGTGGCGCGCACGTCCGACAGCGCATCGTGCGCGGCCTCGTGCGCCAGGCCGTTGGCCGTGGTCAGGTGTTCCAGCCTGAAGCTCGGCTTGCCGTCGTCGCGCGTCGGCCATTCGATGCCTTCCGGGCGCAGCGCATGGACCATGCGCACGACGTCGAGCAAATCCCAGCGGCCGCAGTTGTGCTGCCATTCGCGCGCGTACGGATCGATCAGGTTGCGCCAGAACAGGTAACGCGTGACTTCATCGTCGAAGCGGATCGTGTTGTAGCCCACGCCGATGGTGCCAGGCTCGCTGAAAGCGGCCTCGATCTGGCGGGCGAACTCGTGTTCGGGCACGCCTTGTTCGAGGCACTGCTGGGGCAGGATGCCGGTGATCAGGCATGACTCGGGGTCGGGCAGGAAGTCGTTGGCCGGCTGGCAGTACAGCATGATCGGCTCGCCGATTTCATTGAGTTCGGCGTCCGTGCGGATCGCGGCGAACTGGGCCGGGCGATCGCGGCGCGGGGTCGCGCCGAAGGTTTCGTAGTCGTGCCAGAGGAAGGTGTGCGGGCTCATGTCTTGTTCTTGTCCTGGCTGCAAACGCAGCGTCGGCGACATGGTGGCACAGATGGGCGATCCCGTCACGGATCGCCGTCACGGGGCGGTTTGCCCTGGTGGTGATGCTCAGAGGCAGACGCGGTTGCGCCCGGCTTCCTTGGCCCGGTACAGGGCGGCGTCGGCGGCCGCCATCAGTGCGTATTCGTCCCCGTTATCGCCCAGCGTGGCCACGCCGAACGACGCGGTCAGGTGCGGCAACTCGACGCGCATGTCGGTGAACACCACGGTGTCGCGCAGGCGCTGGCACAGGCGCTCGGCCACCATCGTGGCCAGTTCGATGCCGGTGTCGGGCAGCACGGCCAGCATTTCCTCGCCGCCGAAGCGCACCGCATAGTCGGACGGACGCAGGGCGTCGCGGATCAGGCTGGCAGCAGCCGACAAGGCCACGTCGCCGACGATGTGGCCGTGGGTGTCGTTGAACTGTTTAAAATGGTCGAGGTCGATCATCACGAGCGACAGGCCGCTGCCGGTGCGGGCGGCGCGGGCGGCCAGTTTCGGCAGCATGTCGTCCAGCCAGGCGCGGTTGTACAGGCCCGTGAGCGGGTCATTGAGCGAGAGCTGGCGGTAGAATTCGCCGAGCTTCTGGCGCCGGCGCAGCAGGGCGTTGGTGGTGCGGATGCGGAACGACAGCAGGCGCAGCAGATTCCGTGCCAGCACGCTCGAATGGTCGATCAGCGTCCAGACGACGCTCGACTCGATCACCAGGAGCTCGCTGTCTTCGAGGGCCGTCATCGCGGCCAGGTTCGCCGCATCGTCCAGCACCGCCTGTTCGCCGACACTCTCGCCCGGCAAGGCGCGGGTGGTGCCGGTTTCATCGCCGGCGTGGGCATCGGATTCGATCTCGAGCTGGCCCGACAACACGATGTACAGGCGCGCCTGGCCGCCGTCGTCGATGCGAACGCCCTGCGGCACGCGCACGATGGCGCAGGCGGCCAGCATCGCGGTGACTTCCGGGTCAGTCTCGTCGCGAAACAGCTGCAGGTCGCTGATGGGGGTGTGGCTCTCGCCAAAAGTGCCGATCTGTTCCAAGTGAGTCCTCAAGCGGTATGCCGGATTGGCAAGTGTTATTACATCAGCGGAATCATAGCCGATTGTGAAGCGCGTGCGCGTTTGGCAAAACGGGTTTCACACAATTTTAAATAACAGTGTTCAAATGACAGTATGCCATCTTCGACCATCACCCTGATCGATGTGCTGGGCCAGGGCTACCAGCCGGCGCCGGGCGCGCGGATCGTCTCGCTCGTGCCATCCATCACCGAATTGCTGTGCGACCTGGGCCTGGCGCCGCAGCTGGTCGGCCGCACGGGTTTTTGCATCCATCCGAAGGCGCTCGTCGCGACTATCCCGAAGGTAGGCGGCACCAAGGACGTCAATCTCGACAAGATCCGCGCACTGGCGCCAACCCACGTCGTGGTCAATCTCGATGAAAACACCCGGCCCGTGTACGACGCGCTGGTGCAATTCGTGCCGCACGTGATCGTCACGCATCCCGTAATGCCGCACGACAACCTGGCGCTGGCCCGGCTGATGGGCGGCATCTTCGCCGTACAAGTCGCGGCCGACGCCTGGTGCGTTGCATTCGAAGAAGCCTTGGCCGCGCTGCGCGCCCGGCCCGCCGGTCCACCTCGTACGGTGCTGTACTGCATCTGGCAGGATCCGTGGATGAGCATCTCGGCCGACACCTATATCGCCGCCATGCTGGCAGAACTGGGCTGGCGCGTGCCGCACCTGGGCGACGATCGCTATCCGCGCTTTGCCTGGTCGGAGCGCCTGGTCGACGGCCTCGACGCCGTGCTGCTGTCGACCGAACCGTACCGCTTCACGCAGGCGCACGTGGACGCGCTGGAAAAGCAGATCGGCATCCCGGTGCTGCTGGTCGATGGCGAAATGCTGTCGTGGTACGGCAGTCGCGCGCTGGCGGGTGTGGGGTATCTGGAGACGCTGCGGGAGATGCTGGAATAGGGGCGGCTGGCTGGCTGTCCCCTGCGCCCGTGGCGGGCGCAGGGGGAATTACTGGTGAATTACGAGTCGGTCAGGTGCTTGTCGGCAGTGGCGTCGATGTCGGCGTCACCGTCGACCACCGGGGCGGCGGTGTGGCGATGCTTGTCGTGCAGGCGACCGATGGTGCTGTCGAGCGCGCGGGCCAGTTTGCCGCTGGCGTTGTTGATCGCCTGGTGCAGGTCGTTGGCGTGATCGTGCACGACGATCGGGGCCACGCCGGCCAGACGCGCTTCGAGCATGCAGTGGTTGCCGCCGTCCGCTTTCTTTTCTTTGTTCTCATCGCTCAGGTGAACGTCGACGCGGGTGACTTGCTCGCTGAAACGACCGATGGAGGCGCGCACGACGGTGTCCACGTGCTCGTCCAGGCCTTGATGTTTATTGATGGTGTTATCGGTATTGACGTTGATCTGCATGGATGGCTCCTGTAATCGTTATGGCTTTATCTTACACGGCCCGCGCTTTTTCCCGCGTCCGCAAGGCCTAACGTGCTGAGATTGTCATAAAAGTATCATTGTTGCCGAATTTCCACATTGCAATTCAGTCCTCGTATTGTAGGATTAGTCCTACTACAATCGTTGGCGTTTAGTAAATCTCACCAAATGTTTCAACGACTTGGACACGATATTCACATGCATCTGAATCAACTGAAAATTGGCCAGCGGCTCGCGCTGGCATTCGCCCTGATACTGTTTTTGCTGGCTGCAGTATTGTTCACCGGCATCCAGAAGCTCCAAGCGATGGACGAGCTGCTCGTCAAGGTCGTGGAGGTCAACGGCGCGCGCATCGACGCCGCCAGCACGATGCGTGACTCGCTGCGCCGGATCTCGATTGCCGTACGCGACATGACCATCGCGAGCGACCCCGCCTTGATGCAAGAGTATTCGAAGACCATCGCCAGCGCCCGCAGCGCATATGCGCAGGCCGAAACCACGCTTGGCAATATGCTCCTCTCGGAAGAAAGCCGGGCAATTCACGCCAACATCGTCTCCAACCGCGATGCGATGCTGCCTTTGATCTCGCAAGGCGAAACGCTGGCAATGGCCAATGACCTGGAAGGGGCAGGTGTGTTCCTGCGCACCCGGTTCGTGCCGGCAATGCGTCCGTGGACTGCGGCGATCGACGAGATGCTCGAGTTGCAGAAGTCACGCAATGGCCAGGATCAGGAACGCGGTAACCAGGCCTATGTACAAGCCAGGATCATGATGTTGGGCGTCGGTGGCTTCGCGCTGCTGGCCTCGATCGTCGTCGCCTGGCTCATCACCCGCTCGATCACGCGGCCCCTGAACCGCGCGGTCGAGGTCGCACGCACCGTCGCTGCCGGCGACCTGAGCAGCGACATCCACGTGCATTCGACCGATGAAACCGGCCAGTTGCTCGCGGCACTGAAAGACATGAACGCCAACCTGCGCACGATCGTCGGCCAGGTGCGCGACGGCACCGAGACCATCGCCACCGCCTCGGACGAGATCGCAACGGGCAACCTCGATCTGTCGGCGCGCACCGAGCAGCAGGCCAGCTCGCTGGAAGAAACGGCGTCGTCGATGGAAGAACTGACGTCCACCGTCAAGCAGAACGCCGAGAACGCCCGCCAGGCCAACATGCTGGCACGCTCGGCGTCCGACATCGCCACCCGTGGCGGCGTGGTCGTGGCCGACGTGGTTGATACCATGACCGCCATCCATTCGTCGGCCAGCAAGATCGTCGACATCATTTCGGTCATCGACGGCATCGCGTTCCAGACCAATATCCTGGCCCTGAATGCGGCAGTGGAAGCGGCACGCGCCGGCGAGCAGGGCCGGGGTTTCGCGGTGGTGGCCAGCGAGGTGCGCAACCTGGCGCAGCGATCGGCGAGCGCGGCCCGGGAAATCAAGGCCCTGATCGACGATTCGGTCACCAAGGTGGACGAGGGCAGCCGCCTGGTGAGCCAGGCCGGCAGCACCATGGACGAGATCGTCGGAAGTGTCAAGCGCGTGACCGACATCATGGGCGAGATCACGGCCGCCAGCCAGGAGCAGGAAAGCGGCATCGAGCAGATCAACCAGGCCATCACCGAGATGGACGCCGTGACCCAGCAGAATGCCGCGCTGGTGGAAGAAGCTGCGGCGGCCGCCGAGTCGCTCAAGGAGCAGTCGGCGCGCCTGGCCGAGACGGTCAGCGTGTTCCAGGTCGGCGACACGGCACGCCGCGTGTCCAATCCACGCCGTAACGTGGAAGCGCCGCGCGCGCTGACGTTGCACGCCGCTTGATCCGTTAGCCGGCCGGGTCTTTTTGCAGGCTGTCCCCGCGCTCTTTCTCGTGATGCGGAAAGCGGTCCATCTTCGACAGCACCGGGAAGAGCAAGGCCCATACGCCGGTGACGACCAGCGTGGCCACGCCGCCGAGCAGGATTGCGCGCGTCAGGCCCAGCCAGCCGGCGGTGACGCCCGACTCGAATTCACCGAGTTCGTTCGAGGCGCCGATGAACACCGAGTTCACGGCGCTCACACGCCCGCGGATCTCGTCGGGCGTTTCGTACTGCACCAGCAGGTGGCGGATATACACGCTGACCATGTCGCCCACGCCGAGCAGGAACAGCGCGCCGAAGGCGATGGCGAAGTTGTCCGTCAGGCCCAGCACGATCACGCACAGTCCGAACAGGGCCACGCCGCCGAACATCCAGGCGCCGACGCGACGCGTGATCGGGAACATCACCAGCGCGATCGAACACAGGGCCGCGCCCACGCCCGGCGCCGTGCGCAAAAAGCCCAGGCCGGACGGCCCGGCGCCCAGGATGTCGTGCGCGTAGGCCGGCAGCAGGGCGGTCGCGCCGCCGAACAGCACGGCGAACAGGTCGAGCGAAATCGCGCCCAGCACGATCGGGCGCGAACGCACGAAGCGCAAGCCTTCGAGCAGCGTGTGCCAGCTCACGGGGGCCTTGTTGACCACCTGCGCGATGGTGCGTGTGTTGGTCATCAACAGCACGGCCAGCGCAAGCAGCGAGGCGGACGTCATGTGCACTGTCTGCGGGCCCAGCACATACAGCAGGCCGCCGACGATCGGGCCGAGGATCATCGCCACGTGCATCGTCGACGAGCCCAGCGCCACGGCCTGGCTGAAGTCGCGGTCGTGCACCAGGTTCTTGAGTACCGCCTGCGAGGCCGGCATCATGAAGGCGCGCGCGCTGCCGAACAGCACCAGGATCGCAAACACGGGCCATACGGTCGTGCTGCCGCTGGCCGTGAAGGCAATCAGCATCGCGCTGCACAGCAGTTGCACGGCCATGCAAGCGAGCACGATCAGGCGCCGGTTGTAGCGGTCGGCCACGTGGCCGGCCCACAGGATCAGCACCAGGAACGGTGCGAACTGCGCCAGGCCGATCAGGCCCAGGTCGAACAGGCTGCCGGTGATCTGGTACACCTGCCAGCCGATCGCCACGCTTTGCATCTGCACGGCGAAAGTGGCGAGAAAGCGCGCTGACAGGTAGAACGCCAGATTGCGGTTGCGCAGGACGCCCAGGCGCCCGGTCGGAGAGATGAGCGCCATGGGCCTTACTGGCTGGCCAGGTCGGCTGCGGTGGTGAAGGCGTCGGCGAAGAATTCGTCTTCGGGCAGGCCGCACAGCGCCACGTAATCGCGGCGGGCCGAATCGACCATCACCGGCGCGCCGCAGGCATACACCTGGTGGCCCGAGAGATCGATGATGTCCTGCACGACGGCCGCGTGCACGTAGCCGGTGCGGCCCGTCCAGGCGTCGTCGGGCAGCGCGTCGGAAATCACCGGCACGTACGTAAAATCGGGCAGGGTGGTTTCCCAGGCGCGGCACAGTTCGTCCATGTACAGGTCTTGCGGACGGCGCCCGCCCCAGTACAGCGTGATCTTGCGCGCGGACTTCAGGTGCATCAGGTGCTCGACCAGGGCTTTGACCGGCGCGAAGCCCGTGCCCGAGGCCAGCAGCACGATCGGCTTGTCGGATTCTTCGCGCAGGAAGAACGTGCCAAGCGGGCCTTCGAAGCGCAGGATGTCGCGCTCTTTCATGGCGCCGAACACGTGGTCGGTGAACAGGCCGCCGGCCAGATGGCGGATGTGCAGTTCGAGCGGGCCTTCGAACGACGGCGCGTTGGCGATCGAGTAGGCGCGGCGCTTGCCGTCCTTGAGCAGGAATTCGATGTACTGGCCGGCGCGGTAGGCCAGCAATTCATTGGCCGGCAACTGCAGGTTGACGATGGCGACGTCGGGCGCGGCCTTGCGGATGCCGGCGACGCGCGTGGGCATCTTGCGCAGCGGGTAGTCCGAGCTGCCACCCACTTCGCGCGCCTCGATCGTCAGGTCGGCGCCCGGCACCGCGCAGCAGAACAGCGCCATGCCGGCGGTCTTTTCGATATCGCTCAGCGCGCGCTGCTGGTACGGCTTGTGCTCGACGGCGCCGTCCAGCACCTTGCCCTTGCACGAGCCGCAGGCGCCGTTCTTGCAGCCATACGGCAGGCCGATGCCGGCGCGGATCGCGGCGGCTAACACGGTTTCATCGGCTTCGCAGCCGAACTGGCTGCCGCTGGGCTGGACGGTGATCTGGAAGGTCATGCGAATGGGGGCGATTGGACGCGAATGCGGGTGGTTGGTCGGGTGCGCCGGCGTGCGGCGACAGGCCGCCATTCTACACCGGCCCCTGTTTTGCCGGGCGCGCCCTGTGCTACAGTTGCCGCCTTCGCGACCCGCTCTATCCCACGCTCAGCCCATGTCCCTGCCATCCCGCCCCGCCTTCGCCCGTCCGCGCCTGTTGATCGTCGGCTGTGGCGACGTGGGCATGCGCCTCTTGCCGCTGCTGGCCGGGCGCTTTCGTGTGTTTGCCCTGACCAGCCAGCCGGAACGCTGCGCCGAACTGCGCGCGGCCGGCGCGGTGCCCGTCATCGCGGACCTCGACCGGCCCGCGAGCCTGGCGCGCCTGCGCACGCTGGCGCCGTGGGTGCTGCACCTGGCCCCGCCGCAGCCCGACGGCGACACCGACCGCCGCACGCGCCACCTGGTGGCGGCGTTGGGCGAGGTGCGCCGCATCGTGTATGTGAGCACCAGCGGGGTGTATGGCGATTGCGGCGGGGCGCTCGTGAAAGAGCACCGCCCGGTGGCGCCGAAGAACGGGCGCGCCCGGCGCCGCGTGGATGCCGAACGCATCCTGCGCGCGTGGGCGCTGGCGGCCGGCGCGACGCTGTCGATCGTGCGCGCGCCCGGCATCTACGCGGCCGACCGCCTGCCGCTGCGGCGCCTGGAGCAGGGCACGCCCGCACTGCGGCCGGAGGACGATGTGTACACCAACCATATCCACGCCGACGACCTGGCCCGCATCGTGATGCTGGCGCTGGTGCGCGGGCGCCCCGGGCGCCTTTACCACGCGGTTGACGGCACGCGCATGAAGATGGCCGATTACTTCGACGCCGTGGCCGACACGGTGGGCCTGCCGCGCGCGCCGCGCCTGCCGCGCGCCGAGCTGGCCCGGGTGGTATCGCCCGTGCTGCTGTCGTACATGTCCGAGTCGCGCCAGCTCGATAACACGCGCCTGGCGCGCGAACTGCGGGTGCACCTGCAGTACCCGGATGTCGCCACGGCGCTGGCGCGCCTGCGGCGCTAACGATCAACCCGGCTGGCCGGATCAGGCCTGCTTGCCCGGGGACGCGCAGAACGCGGTCCGGCTGGCCAGGACGGCTGGCATGCCCGGCGAAGCGCAGAAGGCGCTGTCGGCGGCCTTGGCGGCCGGCTTGCCGGGATAGGCGCAGAAGGCGATCCCATCCGCTGCGGCGGCCGGTTTGCCCGGATAGGCGCAGAACGCGGTGCTGCCCGCTTGCGCCCCTGGCTTGCCCGGATAGGCGCAGAATGCGGCGTCGCCCTTGATCACCACGCCGAACTCGGTTTCGTACAGCTCACGCATGCGCTCGCCGGCCTCGACATGCTCGTGTTCGGTGCCGGCGGTCATGCCGACGTACGGATAGTGGTGCAGGAAGAAGCCGAAGGCGGCTTCGCAGTCGCGGGCATACTTCATGGTGTCGAGGATGTGGTAATGCCAGAAGGTATCGACGTCGACCGTTGGCGAGGCGCCGGCTTCAGGGTATTTCTTCATCAGGAACAGGAAGCGCCGGTATTCGGTTTCCACGGCATTGGTGCGCGCTTCGGACCAGCCTTCGCCGGACGCTTCGTGCATCAGTTTCGCCTTGATCGGGTTCAGGTCAAGCGCATCGAAAGCGGCATATTCGGTTTGGGTCGACATCGTAATCACCTCGTGTGGTTTGTGGACGAATCGGGTTGTGTTGTGGTTTGTCGCGGTCATGTGCAGGGTGTTTCCACAACGCATTTCAAGAATTCCAGCGGTGTTGACCTGTGACAGACACATCCATTGTCATGCGATGGCTCAGTACAACAATTGCGCTAGATCAAACTTGAGGGAATGGACGAGTTCGTTTGACAACGACGTCGTCACTGTGCGTGGAAGGGCCGTCAGACGACGACTGGGGAGATCGGTGCGCTGTCGGCGCGCAGGCCGGGCGCCGGGGTGTCGGCGGGCACCTCGGCCACCGGGATGCTGACCACGATCGTGGTGCCGACACCCTGGCTGCTGCTGATCGAGAACGAGCCGCCGAGGATGGCGATGCGTTCCTCGATGCCCACCAGGCCGAAGGAGCCATGGCGGTTACGGCTGCCTGGTTGCAGGCCGATGCCGTTGTCGCGGATGGTCATGGTGAGCATGTCGGCGTGCTGCTGCAGCGCGATGCTCACGCGGGTCGCGCGCGCGTGACGCGCCACGTTGTTGAGCGACTCTTGCAGGATGCGGAAGAACGCGGTGGCCGAATTGTCGTCGATGCGGTATTCGCCATCGTCGTCCGTCAGCTCGCAGGCAATGCCGGTGCGGCGCGCGAAGTCGGCGACCTGCCAGTCGACCGCGGCCGACAGGCCCAGGTCGAGCACGTTCGGGCGCAGGTCGTTGATGATCTGGCGCACGCTGCGGATGGTGACGTCGATCTGGCGCACCGTGGCCACGGCGCGCGCGTGCAGGCGCTGCTGCCCGGCGCGGGTGCGGTTGGCCAGCAGTTCGGCTTCGATCTTCAGCGCCAGCAGGTTCTGCGCCAGGTCGTCGTGGATTTCGCGCGCGATGCGCTTGCGCTCGCCTTCCTTGATCTGCTCGGCATGGGCGGCAAGCAGGCGCAGTTTTTCATGGCTGGCCTGCAGCTTGGCCTGGGACGCGCGCAGTTCGCGCGTCATTTCACCGGCCATGCGCAGCGCGTTGCGGCGCGACGAGGCCAGCGTCTGGAACAGCGCGTACAGCAGGGCAGTGCTCATGCCGGCGGCAAACGCCGCCAGCCACGGGTAATACATGTCGAAACGCGTGTACAGCTCGGCTTTGGGGATGCTGAAGTCGGCCCGCCAGACGCGCTGGTTGAACTCCACCGGCAGGCTGGCCGCGAAGATCGTATCGTCATCCGGCGGCTGGGCCGGGTTGGGCTGCGCGGGCGTCGCCAGGCTGTCATACAGTACCGCGCGCGGCGGCGCCTCGCCCGGCTCGGGCGCCAGCGCGGTCAGCTCGGTCAGCACCAGGCGCACGCCTTCGACCGGGAATTCATCGAGCACGCCGGCCACCAGCGGCGAGATGCCGAAGCCCAGGCCGGCCGAGCCGACATACGCCAGGCGCCGCTCCTGCACGCTGTTATTGGGCAAGTCGCTGCGATAGACAGGCAGTCGCAGCGCCAGCGCGTTCTGGTTGGGGCCGGGGCGCAAGGCGATGCGCGTGCCCGAGGCGCTCGAGCTGCCGGTATCGCGCGCCACGGCCAGCGAGCGCCGGGTCGTGCCGCGCGCTTCCAGGTCCAGTCCCAGTTTGTCGAGCAGATTGGCCGGTAGCGGCTCGAGGTACACCAGCACCGTGTAGGTGTCGCGGTCAGGCTCTGGCAGCAGGGATTCGTGCACGACGCCGCGCCGCGCCAGGCGCTCGCGCAGTTCGTCGTTCAGCGCCGGCAGGCGGTCGGCGCGCACTGCGCGCGCATAATTGATGTTGACGATCCCGGGGAAGTTGCGCTTGATGTCGAGTTCGCCGACATACTGGCGGAACTGCGCCGCGCTGATATTGGGTTCGGAGCGAAACAGGCCGGCCACGCCGCGCAGCACGTCGCTGTAGCTCTTGAGGCGGGCGTCGATATTGGTCTGGGCGGCGCGCGCCATGGCGCGAAAGCGCGCCTGCGCGTCGCTTTCGATGGCCTCGGACGTGGCGAAGTAACCGCCGGCCCCGAACGCCAGCGTCAGCACCACGCCGACGATCATGGCGGCGGGTACGAATGTCCCGGGTTGGCGGTCTGGATGCATGGGTGGTCTCGCGAACGGGACGCCTGTTGTTGCAGCGGGCGCATCTGAGGTTCCTACGCTAAGCATTGTCGGCGTCTGCCGTAGCTAGCAGGTTTACTAGGTTCTTGAAAATGTCGGTTCCACAATGAAATAAAAATGGCGCCCGGCTCTCTGGGAGCGGGGCGCCGTGGTCTGGCAGGTTTGACGTCTTTAGTTGAAGCTCAGCCCGTTGTTGCTGGCGTTACTGACTTTCTTGCCCTTGAGGTCGACCGTGAAATGGTCGCTCGGCTTGGCCGATCCGAGGCCCTTGAGGATCGCGAACACGCCCTTGAACTGCTGCTGGAACGGCACGTGCACCGGGTTCTGGTCGGACGGCTTGTCGCCGATGCGCACGATCGGCGCCGGGTTGGCCGGGAAGGCCGCCATCAAGACCTTGTACTGGTTCACGCGCGCCTGGCCCATGTCGCGCAGGGCCAGTTCGCCCGCATACACGGTGCGGTGGAAGTCGCCGTAGAACGCGTACGGGCTCAAGCCCGCGAAGTCATCCAGGCGCAGGCCAGCGCTCGTTGCCAGGCGTTCGGCGCGCACGGTGGCCGCCTGCCAATCGGTGGCCAGGGTCGAGGCGGCAACCGTGGTGGCCGGCGGCGTGCCGGCGGCGGCGCACGAGGCAGTGAGCGGCAACACGCCGGGCGCATCCTTCAGCTGCGCCAGCGTGACCTGGGTCTGCAGCTGCGACAGGATCAGCATCTGCTTGCCGTCCAGGGCCATCGCCGCCTCTTTCATCTCGCATGGCCAGTACTCGTCCATGAAGCGCAGGCGCGACAGCTCGCCGAAATATTGGTGCGTGAATTCACCATACGAGCGGGTATCGAGAATGCTGCGGTCCCAGCGCTTGACCGCGTCGCCCGGTACGGCACTCCCCTTGAGGTAGTCGTTCTCGACCACGTAGTGCGGGAACAATTCGGCAAAGCGCGGCACCGTCGACAACGGCATGGTCTGGACGTCGATCGTGTCGGCATTCTTGTAGGTGACGATCTTGTAGGCGGCGCCATACACGGCCAGCGAAGGCGACTGCACATTGACGAGGTAGTTGCCGCTGCCGTCAGTGTGGTCGTTGGTGCCGTTGAAGTGCATGTGGCCGCCCACGTGCAGGCGCAGGCCGGTGCCGGCCACGGCGTTGGCGACGGTCTGGTCCGGCACGCGCGCAGTCTGGAACGCGCCCGCCTTGAACACATCCTTCATGGCCTGCGTCTGGTTGGCGTAGAAGTCCATGGTCGGGTAGTGCGAGAAGGCCATCAGTTGCTTGCCCTCGGCCTTGGCGCGGGCCGCCACCGACTTGATGTAATCCATCAGGAACATCTTGTGGGTGATGACCTTGTTCCAGCCGGCATTCCCGGCGCCATCGTAACCCTTGAAGCTGGTCGGATTGGCCGGGTCGAACTTCGCGTTCGGCACGAACACATTGGCGTCGATCGACAGCAGCCACAGGCCCTTGACTGGCTCGACCAGGTAGGTGGTGTCGATCATGCTGGTGCACTTGGTAAAGGATTTGCCAAGCTTTGCCTCGCCGGCAGCCTTGTAGGTCCCGCCCGAACCTTCGGCGCAGATCTCGAACTGACGGCTCTTGCCGGTCGATTGCGCGAGCGCCGCGTCGTAGGTATATTTGCCGGCGGCGTAGTTGCTGAACGGCGTCTCCCACAGCAGGTCGGCCTTGTTCGGCATGAACCCGAATTCGCCCATCTTGACCATCAGGCGTTCGGTGCCTTGCTCCATCACCTGGTCGGTGCAGATCACGGTGGGATCCTTGGCGATGCATGCCGGATTGCCGGTGGCATAGATCTTTTGTTCTTTGCCTTCCTTGGTCAGGAAGTCATTCTTGCCCGCTTCGTTGTCATCGTATGGCTCGACGGGATCATGGTTGCCGGGCGCCAGGAAGAAACGCATGCCCTTGGCCTGGTACTGCTTCATGATCTCGGCGATGCCGTCGACGTTCATCGGCTGGGCATCGTCGGTGTAGTCGCCCGGAAGCGCGACGACGCGGATGCCCTTGGCGTAGGCGTCGTCGAGCGCGGCGTAGAACGCGAAGTAGTTCTCGTTGAACAGGCGCGTCGAGGTCAGTTGCGCGTACATCGTGCGGATGGTCGCGTTCCTGCCGTCTTTGGTCGGGATGCCGGCAAACTGGCTGCTCTTGAAGTCGCCGTAGACGTTCTGGAAGTGGACATCGCTCATGAAGGCCACGGCGGTGCTCACCGGCGCAGGTGCCGGGTCCGGGGTCTGGACGGGTGGCGGCGTGACGACGGGCGCGGCGCTGTCGCTGGGGCTGCAGCCTGCCAGCAGGGCCAGCGCCAGCGCTGTGGTGCAGGTGGCGGTGCAGGTGGCGGTGCAGGTGAGAGTGAGACGGGTCATGCATTACTCCGGTCAGCTAAGGTGACGGGATGATTGCAAACTTGCATGACCGGGCTGTTACAGATGTGTCATTTAATGGTAAGGCTGTCACGGGCGCCGTCGCGACCGGCGGCGCCCATGCCGTGCTGGCGTCTGGCGTGCTTACTTGCCCCAGCTATCCTTGAGCGTCGTCACGCGATTGAACACGGGCTTGCCCGGTGTCGAGTCGACGCGATCGGCCACGAAGTAGCCGTGACGCTCGAACTGGAAGCGCTGGTCGCCCACGGCATCCTTCAGGCCCGGCTCCAGGTACGCGGTGATCGTCTCGAGCGCGTTCGGATTGAGCACCGACTTGAAGTCCTTGCCGCCGGCATCCGGCTGCGCATCGAGGAACAGGCGGTCGTACAGGCGCACTTCGGCTTCCAGCGCGCTGGCCGCGCTCACCCACGTGATATTGCCCTTGACCTTGTAGTTGTCCGCGCCCGGCGTGCCCGACTTCGAATCCTCGAAATATTTCACATGCACGGCGGTGACGGTGCCGTCGGCATCCTTGTCGAAGCCCGTGCACTCGACCACGTAGCCATACTTCAGGCGCACGCGGCTGCCCGGCAGGTCGCCCTGCGGGGGCGTGAAGCGGAAATAACCCTTCACCGGCGTTTCCATGAAGTCTTCCTGCTCGATCCACAGTTCGCGCGTGAACGGGAAGGTGCGCTTGCCCATCTCCGGGTGGTGCGGGTGCACCGGCGAGCTGCATTCGTGCGACTCGCCCTCGGGGAAGTTGTCGACGATCAGTTTCAACGGCCGCAGCACGGCAATGGCGCGCGGCGCTTTCGGGTCGAGGTCGTCGCGCAGCGCGCCTTCGAGCGTGCTCATGTCGATCCAGCCGTCGGCTTTCGACACGCCGATGCGCTCGCAGAACAGCTGCAGCGACTCGGGCGTGTAGCCGCGCCGGCGCAGGCCGACGATGGTCGGCATGCGGGGATCGTCCCAGCCGGTGACGGTGCCGTCGTCGACCAGCGCGCGCAGCTTGCGCTTGGAGGTGACGACATAGGTCAGGTTCAGGCGCGCGAATTCATACTGGCGCGGCACTGGCTGCCTGAAGAAGCCGCCTTCGGCCAGCGTCTCGACCAGCCAGTCGTAGAACGGGCGGTGATCCTGGAATTCGAGGGTGCACAGCGAGTGCGTGATGTTCTCGATCGCGTCCGAAATCGGGTGCGTGTAGTCGTACATCGGGTAGATGCACCAGGCGTCGCCCGTGCGGTGGTGGTGCGCATGGCGGATGCGGTACAGGGCCGGATCGCGGTTCGTCATGATCGGCGACGACATCGCGTCTTCGCTCATCTTGGCGCGCAGGATGTGTTCGCCGTCCTTGTATTTGCCGGCCTTCATGTCGCGGAACAGTTGCAGCGACTCTTCGGCCGGGCGGTCGCGGAAGCGCGAGTTGGTGCCCAGCGTGCCGAAATTGCCGCGGTTCTTCGCCATTTCTTCGGCGCTCTGGCTGTCGACGTAGGCCTTGCCATTCTGGATCAGGTACTCGGCCATTGCGTACAACTGGTCGAAGTAGTCGCTGGCGTAGTACAGGTGTTCCTGGCCGTCCTGCTGCCACGAGAAGCCGAGCCACTTGACGCTGTCGATGATCGTGTCGACGTATTCCTGGTCTTCCTTCTCGGGATTGGTGTCGTCGAAGCGCAGGTGGCACAGGCCCGCATAGTCGCGCGCCAGGCCGAAGTTCAGGCAGATCGATTTGGCATGGCCGATGTGCAGGTAGCCGTTGGGCTCGGGCGGGAAGCGCGTGATCACCGGCGGCAGGCCGTCGCGGGTATGCGTGCCGGCGGCCAGGTCGGATTCGACGATGGCACGCACAAAGTTCGACGACGGTGCGTTGCCCGGCGTCGGGGAATTCTTGTCGTTGCTCATGAGATAGTTCTGGGAGGGTAAGTTGTTGGGCATTTTACCGTAGACGGCGGGCGTGTAGCGTGCCGCCGTTGCTGGCGCCCCTATATAGGGAAGCGGGCGCTCGCGCCCCGCCAAACCTTTTCTATAGGATAATCTCACTTTATTTGCTTGACGGCCGATGCCGGGAGAGTTTCTGTTGGAAAATTTATACGCGATCCTCGGCGTGGCCCCGAACGCCACCGACGACGAGATCAAGAAGGTCTACCGCTCGCTGGCCATGCGCTATCACCCGGACCGCAACCAGGCGCCGGGCGCCGAGGCGCGTTTCAAGGCCGTGAGCAAGGCCTATGAGATCCTCTCGGACCGCACGAAGCGCGAAGAATACAACCAGAGCGTGAACCACCGCATCGTGCTCGACGCCGAAGCCGAGGCTTTCGAGCTGTGGCGCTCGCTGTTCGCCCTGAACGGCGTCAACCTGCCCGCGCACTGACCCAGTCACGCCAGGGCCGCGCAGGCGGCCCCGCCAAACCATCTACAGGACCCACTATGAAAAACGTACACCCCGAATTCTCTTTCCAGTCGCGTGAACTGGAAGGCCAGATCGAGGGCACCCTGGGCGATCCGCCCAACCGCAAGAACTACGACATGATGGTCAATGCCCTGGTGGCCGAGTACGCCGATGGCGGCGGCATCGACGACGTCAACATGATGGCCTTTGCGCTGGTCGACAAGATCCGCTTTTTGGATGCCAAGGGCCTGATGCGCGAAGCGCTCGACTACGCCGACGGCGACCCGGCCAAGGTGTTCGCGATGGCCGAGTGCACGGGCGACGATGGCGCGAAAATGTACGAAGCCATGACCGCCAACTTCCCTGAACTGGCGCGCCAGGCGATCATCACTGCGTTCCTGTTCAAGAACCAGAATCGCTGGGACGATGAAGACCAGTCGCTCGAGCAGCTGGGCCGCAACGACGATGGCGACGACGTCGACGAAGATGGCGAAGCAACCGAAGACTTCAGTGGCCTGTTCGACGAAGGAGACCGCGATGAGCGATGAAACAGGCAGCAACGATCGCCACAAAAGCGAACACTTGCCGGCCTTGACGCAGCAGGTGGGCGAGCTGGTGCTGGCCGGCTCGCTCGACCACGCCGAAGAGGTGTTCTCGAAAGCGGCCGACGAGCATGGCGACTACGCCGTGGCGCAGGTGCTGAGCGACCTGCCGCCGCAAGTGACCGCGCTGCACCTGGCCGGTTTCGATGGCGGCAAGACGTCGCTGGCGACGATGCTGGTGCCGCCGAAGGCCTGGGCCGACAGCCTGGCCTATATCGCCGCCACCTGGCCCGACAACCTGATCGAGGACGATCCCGAGCGCATCGCCGAGAACCTGTTCAACCACGTCCATGGTGTGGTGTATGCGCAGGACGACGAAGAGCGCCGCAACGAGCTGCTCGAAGCCGCGTCGGCCACCGACCATGGCGCGACGATCTTCGCGATCATGTGGTCGCTGGCCCCGCGCGAAATCCTCGAAGTGGCGGGCGAGATCCTGTCCAAGGGCCGCTATGTCAGTGGCCAGACGAGCGCCGACAGCGATATCGTGCCGCTGGCGGTCGACCTGGCCAAGGCCAGCGAAGATGGCTGGGAGCGTTCGCTGCTCGAGCTGTTCCCCGAGTTTCGGCATAGCGCCGAGATGGCCGAGATCGAGCTGCCGGACGATCCGGACGAAGAGTCCGAATTCATGCAGCGCTCGACCCGCGACCTGCTGCTGCGCCTGCGCAAGCAAGTGCCGTCGGTGCGCAGCATGCCGCGCCGCAGCCCGCGCCGCAGCCTGGGCACGGACATCTTCTCGTGACGGCAGGCCCCAGCATGTTGCCTGCCATCGTCATCGAAAAGCCGCCCCGGCTGGTGCGCGCGATCCGGCTGCTGCCGGTCGACGCTACGCCCGACGAAGCGGCGATCCTGGCCGATGAACTGTCCGGCATCACCGCCATGGTGGCCGAAAAGTTCACCAACGACCGCACCGCCGAAGGCATCGGCCGCGCGCTGCTGCTCACCATCGGCGGCATCTCGCTGGGCCTGGAGCACCTGATCCAGACCGAAGAAGAAGGCGACCTCGATGCGCTCGACATCCTGATCGGGGAGGGCGCCGAGCACGCGTTCCAGGCGGGTTTCCGCCTGATCCGCGAGCTGGCCGCGCTGCCCGAGGACAGCCTGGTGAGCGAATATGACCTCGATCCGGTGTATTCGCAGCGACGCCTGAAAGACCTGTTCGTCGACATCTGCACGGCCGATCCGGGCGAATCATGGTCGGGCTACGAGCGCTACCTGGGCCAGGTCCAGCAGCGCCAAGAGGTTCAAGCGGTGGTCAAGGCGGCCGAGTGGCTGCGCAAGAATCACTACGAAGGGGCGGTGGTCGACCCTGACCTGAACGCCGAGGGCGTGATCGCGATGGCGATCATCTTCGCGGCCGAGGGCGGCGCGCGCATCACGGCGCGCACGGGCCAGCGCGAATTCGAACGCTTCGTGAAAGCCGTGCGCAAGCACAATCCCGACTTCGAAGCCGGCTGGGCCGAGCTGATGGCGCGCGTGCCGCCGGCGCACCAGCCGGTAATCGCCGCGCGCATCGCCACCTACCGCGCCAGCTGCACGGTGCTGCAGCTGATCCATACCAAGGCCACCATCGCCCAGTTGATGGCCGAGATGGAAAACTACGCCGGATCGGAGCTCGATCCCGAGTATCCGTGATGGTGGTGGTTCGGTCATGACGGTATCGGGCGCACGCATTGCCACCGGCAGTGTTGCGTTCCGGCGCATCAACCGGGCCATGGCGTTTGGCGGCTTTTCCACCTTCGCACTGCTGTATTGCGTGCAGCCGCTGATGCCGCTGCTGGGCGACGATTTTCACCTGTCCCCGGCGCAGAGCAGCCTGGTGCTGTCGGTGTCGACGGCCACGCTGGCGCTGGCCTTGCTCGGCTCGAGCAATGTCGCCGAACGGTTCGGGCGCAAGAAGGTCATGGTCGCCTCGATGGTCAGTGGCGCGGTCTTCACGCTGGCCTGCGCGTTCGCGGCCGACTACAGTCACCTGGTGGCGCTGCGCGCGCTGATGGGCCTGATGCTGGGCGGCTTGCCGGCCGTGGCGATGGCCTACCTGGGCGACGAGATCGAACCCACCTCCCTTGGCCTGTCAATGGGCATGTATATCAGCGGCAGCGCCTTCGGCGGCATGACCGGGCGCGTGCTGTCGGCCTTCATCAGCGATTTCGCGTCGTGGCGCATTGCGCTCGGTGTGCTGGGCGCCGCCGGGCTGTATGCGGCGTGGGAATTTTCGCGCAGCTTGCCCGCGTCGCGCCACGGCAGCACGCTCCCGGCGCGTGGCCCCGGATTCATCGATGGCTTGCGCATTCACTTGCGCGATCCGGGGCTGCCGTGGCTGTTCGCGCTGTCGTTCCTGCTGATGGGCGCCTTTATCACGCTGTACAACTACATCGGCTACCGGCTGCTGGGTGCGCCGTTCAAGCTGCGCCCGAGCGCGGTCGGGCTGCTCTCGCTGCTGTACCTGCTGGGAATCGTCAGCTCGATGTGGGCCGGCAAGCTGGCTGACCGGCTCGGGCGGCGCAATGTGTTGTGGCTGGTAATGGCGCTGATGATCGCCGGCTTGTTGGTCACGCTGGTCGATTCACTGGTGGCGATCGTGCTGGGCGTGGGCCTGGCGACCTTCGGCTTTTTCGCCTCGCACTCGGTGGCCAGCAGCTGGGTGGGGCGGCGTGCGCAGGCGCCGCAGGCGCTGGCCTCGGGCCTCTACCTGTTCTGCTATTACCTGGGGTCGAGCGTGGTGGGGTGGTCGGGCGGGTATGTCTACGAGCACTGGGACTGGACCGGTGTCGTGGTCTTGCTGGCGGGGATATTGGGCGTGGGACTGGCGATTGCGTTGCGTTTGCGACACTTGGTGCCGTTGCCAATTAAATACTAACGGTTCAACCCCGGTGCATGCGGTAGCGGTGCAGCGGCTGAAAACCGGCCCCACAAAGTAAAACGCCACGCTGCGAAGCGTGGCGTTGTGCGATCAGCGGCGCGCTGCGCGGTTTTGCGGGCGCGGTGCGCCGCCGGTTTTACCAAGGTGACGGAAAGTGATCCGGCCCTTGCTCAGGTCGTACGGCGACAGTTCGAGGCTGACCTGGTCGCCGGCGATGATGCGGATGTGGTTCTTGCGCATCTTGCCCGAGGTGTAGGCGATCAGCTTGTGGCCGTTTTCGCAGTCGATGCGATAACGCGAGTCCGGCAGCACTTCAGCCACGACGCCATTCATTTCGATGAGTTCTTCTTTTGCCATGATGGAGCTCCTGTAAATTTTAATATAGGGGTATCAGACCAGCCTGGCGCGCGGCGCCCGGGCTGGCGGGTGATGCGGCCCGCAAGAAGCAGGCAGTGTCAGGGTGGGAATAATGTTGTTGACTTCGCTGGGTATTGCGGCCCGTGTGCCATCTCGTGCCGTGGCAGCGCGCTGAGCGCGCATCATTTGTCCACAGGAACACGATATGGGGACGGTAGTTGAAATTTCCAGTGGCAATCTCGTGTTGTCATTCCTGAAACTTTGTGATCGTGGAGGAGTGAGCGATGCCATACAAGCGATAGTGTAGCACGGTTGCCGGGCTGCGGCTCATGCACGGACTCAATGGCGATATAATCTGCCCAACTTCCGTTGCAAAACGCAACGCTTTTCACCGGGTCTTCTGCATGCCACGTGTGCCCACGTGTGTAACGGCCGACTCCTTGGGCTTCGTTCATGACCGACCACGCTGCAGACCGTATTTCCACTGGCATTCCTGGCCTCGACAATATTCTTGGCGGCGGCTTGACGCCGCAACGGGTGTATCTGGTGGAGGGCTCGCCCGGCGCCGGCAAGACCACGCTGGGGCTGCAGTTCTTGCTCGACGGCCTGGCGCGCGGTGAAAGCGGTTTATACATCACCTTGTCCGAAACTACCGACGAACTGATTGCGGTAGGTCAAAGCCATGGCTGGGACCTGGGCAAGCTGGCGATCTTCGAACTGGCTGGCGACGACGATCTCGACCCGGATGCGCAGCAATCGGTGTTCCATCCGTCCGAGATCGAACTGGGCGAAACGACGCGCAAGGTCATGGACCGGGTCGACGAGCTGCGCCCCGTGCGGGTGGTGTTCGACAGCCTGTCCGAGGTGCGCCTGCTGGCGCAGAACTCGCTGCGCTACCGGCGCCAGATCCTCGCGCTGAAACAATTCTTTTCGGCACGCGCCTGCACGGTGTTGCTGCTGGACGACAAAACCAGCCAGTCCGACCAGCACCTGCACAGCATCGCCCACGGCGTCATCAGTCTCGAGCAGATCGCGCGCGAGTACGGCAAGGAACGGCGCCGCGTGAACATTCTCAAAATGCGCGGCATCCGCTTTCGCGGCGGCTACCACGACTACGCGCTCGATACGGGCGGCATCGTCATGTACCCGCGCCTGGTTGCGGCCGAGCACGTGCGCGACTTCGTGCCGCAGGTGGGCTCGAGCGGTTCCGACGAGTTCGATACGCTGCTTGGCGGCGGCCTGATTCGCGGTACCAATACATTGATCGTCGGCCCGTCCGGCATCGGCAAGACCACGCTGTCGACGCGCTGCCTGCTGGCGGCGCTCGAGCGCGGCGAAAAGGCCGCCTATTACCTGTTCGATGAAGGCCTGGGCACCTTCTTTGCCCGCAGCACGCAGCTGGGCCTGGACCTGCGGCCTTACCTGGCCAGCGGCCAGCTCACCATGTGCCACTTCGATCCGGCCGAACTGTCGCCCGGCGAATTCGCCCAGATGCTGCGCGACGCCGTCGAACAGCACGGCACCCGCTTCATGGTGATCGACAGCCTGAACGCCTACCTGCAGGCGATGCCGGGCGAGCACTTCCTGACGCTGCAGATGCACGAGCTGCTCTCTTACCTGAACCAGCAGGGCGTGACCACGATGATGATCCTGGGCCAGCACGGCCTGATGGCCGAAGGCCGCACCGACGTCGACCTGAGCTACCTGAGCGACAGCACGGTCTTGATGCGCTTCTTTGAGGCGAGCGGCAATGTGCGGCGCGCCATCAGCGTGATCAAGAGCCGCACCGCGCAGCACGCGCAGACGATCCATGAGCTGCAACTGGGCCAGGGCGGGGTGCGCATCGGCGCGCCGCTGGACGGCTTCGAGGGCGTTCTCACCGGCATTCCCAACTACCGGGGCAGCACGCCCATGCTGCCGCCTGCCGCGCATGCCGGGTAATAGCGCCAGGCGCAGCGCGCATGAAGAACGCATCCTGATCTTCGCGCCGCGCGGGCGCGATGCCGAAGTCATGGCATCGGTGCTGCAGCGCGATGGCCTGCGGTGCGAAGCCTTCTTCGACTTCGCCCGCATCGCCGCAGCGATCGAGGACGGCGCCGGCGCCGCCATCCTGGCCGAGGAGGCGCTGCAGGACATCGATCCCAAGGCGCTGCACGCCTGGCTCGACGCGCAGCCGCCCTGGTCGGACTTTCCGTTCATCGTGCTGCTGGCCAAGACGGTCGGGCTGCAGCAGGGCGCGGCGCGCGAGCGCCTGGGCGACTACGGCAACGTGATCCTGCTCGAACGGCCGCTCAATGCGCAGACGCTGCGCAGCGCCAGCATCTCGGCCCTGCGCGCTCGGCGCCGCCAATACCAGGCGCGCGACGTGCTGGCCGACCGCGAACAGACGGCCCAAAGCCTGCACGACAGCCGGCAAGAATTGGTCACCCTGAATGAAACGCTCGAATCGCGCATCGACGAACGCACCCGCGCGCTGGCCCAGGCCAACGACCGCCTGATGAACGAGATCATCGAGCGCGAACGCGTGCAGCAGGCCATGGCGCAGTACCAGAAGATGGAAGCGGTGGGGCGCCTCACCGGGGGCATCGCGCACGACTTCAACAACCTGCTCAACGTGGTCCAGGGCAGCATGGACCTGATCCTGTTGATGTCGAAGGACGATGTGGCCAAGGGCCGCGCCGAAATCGCGCGGCGCGCCTGCCAGCGCGGCGGCAAGCTCACGAGCCAGCTGCTCGCGTTTGCGCGCAACCAGAGCCTCGACCTGCGCGAAACCGATATCGGCCTGCTGTTCGACGGCGTGCGCGAACTGGTGGTCAGCTCGCTCGGCTCGGCGATCCGGCTGCGCTTCGCGGTCGACGACGGCTGCGCGGCGGTACTGGCCGACGCCAACCAGATGGAGATGGCCCTCTTGAACCTGGCCATCAATGCGCGCGACGCGATGCCGGTCGGCGGCGAACTGGTGTTCGAAGCAGCCCTGTCGGCGCCGCCGGCGGGCTTGCTGGCCGAGGGCGACTACGTGCGCATCGCGGTGACCGACAGCGGCGAAGGCATGGCGCCGGAACTGGTGGCCAAGGTGTTCGAGCCATTCTTCACGACCAAGGGCGTCAAGGGCACGGGCCTGGGCTTGAGCCAGGTGTACGGGATGGCGCAGCAATCCGGGGGCGCTGCGCGTATCCTCAGCGAGCAGGGCGTGGGCACCACGGTGGAAATCTGGCTGCGCGCCGCAACCGGCACGCTCGACGCCGAGCCGGCCCCGCTGGCGCAGATGCCGGTGGCCAGCCAGCCGGCGCGCATCCTGATCGTCGAGGACGACGACTTCGTGCGCGCCTCGATGGTCTCGTCGCTCGAAGCGCTGGGCCACCAGGTCACGCAGGCCGCTGACGGCGAAGCCGGCCTGGCGGCGCTGCAGAAGGCGCGGCCCGACCTGTTGATCACCGACTACCTGATGCCCGGCATGACCGGCGCCGACCTGATGGTGCGCACGCGCGCGATGTTCCCCGGCCTGCCGATGATCATCGCTACCGGCTACGCCGACATGAAGGTGATCGAACAGGTCATCGGCGACGATATCGTGCTGCGCAAACCGTTCCAGCTGGCCGAGCTGGCGGTGAGCGTCGGCCAGGCCCTGGACCGCCAGCGCCAGCGCGACAGCGCTGCGCTAATATGACTGCACTGCCACTAGCCAACGGACGATCGTGACGACCGCACTTGCCCCATTCGACTACGAAGCCGCCATCGGCGCCTGCGCCCGCGGCGACCGGCACGCCCTGCGCCGGCTGTATGACCAAGAAAGCCCGCGCCTGCTGGGCGTGGCGCTGCGCATCGTGCGCGACCGCCAGAGCGCCGAAGACGTCGTGCACGATGCCTTCGTCAGCATCTGGACCCGCGCCGGCAGTTTCGACGCCACGCGCGGCTCCGGGCGCGGCTGGATGTACACGATCGTGCGGCACGCTGCGCTCGACGCCGTGCGCGACGGCGCCCACGAAGTCGGCGTCGACGAAGACACGCTCGACGCGCTCGATGCCGATGCGTTCGACCCGAACATGGCGGATGCCTTCGAGCTGCGCCAGGACATGGGCCGCCTGCACGAGTGCCTCACGCGGCTCGACCCGGCCAAGCGCAACAGCATCCTGCACGCCTATGTGGATGGCTTCTCGCACAGTGAAATCGCCGAGCGGCTCAAGTCGCCGCTGGGCACGGTCAAGGCCTGGATCAAGCGCGGCATGAGCGCGCTGCGGGAGTGCATGGTATGAACGCGACACACGATGATGACGACCTGGCCGGCCAATACGTGCTTGGCACGCTGCCGCGCGCCGAGCGGCTCGCGGTCGATGCGGCGCTGGCCAATGATGCGACGCTGCGCGCCCGCGTCGCCTTCTGGGAAGAACGCCTGCTGCCCTTGACCACGCTGGTAGAACCGAGCACGCCGCCGGCGTCGCTGTGGGCGCGCATCGAGCGCAGCGTGGGGCCGGTGGCCACGCCGGCACCTGCCGCGCGCAGCAGCTGGTGGGAACGCCTGGGCCTGTGGCGCGGCCTGGCCGCAGGTGGTTTTGCCGCCGCTGCCGTGATGGCGGTGGTGGTGGGGATCCGCGTGGTCGAGGTCGAGCAGCCGCGCTATATGGTCGTGCTGGCCGCGCCGCAGAACGCGGCGCCGGGCTGGGTGCTCAAGATGACGGGAGAGTCCACGCTGCGCCTCGAACCGCTCGTGGCCACCGCCGTGCCGGCCCAGCGCGCGCTGCAATTGTGGACCAAGGCCGACGACTGGAGCGGGCCGGTGTCGCTGGGCCTCGTCAAGCCGGGCGAGAGCGTCGAGGTCAGGCTCGACAAGCTGCCGAAGGTCGTGCCGAACCAGCTGTTCGAGATCACGCTCGAACCGGAAGCCGGCTCGCCGATCGGCAAGCCGACCGGCCCGATTTTGTTCATCGGCCGCGCCGTTGTGATCTGAACAAAGCAAAAACGGTACAACAAAAAAAGGGCGTTCCCACGCAAGCGGGAACGCCCTTTTTCAATCTACAACGTGATCAATGCAGCCAGATCAACGCAGCCAGATCGCGATGTCCTTCACGCCCGGCGTGCCGCTGCCGATCACCGAGGTGGCCGGGGTGGCGGCGCCGCCGATCGGCGTGCCGGCGCCGGTGGTGATGTCGACGCGGTACAGCGACGTCGGGCCGCCGTCGGTCGTGCGCAGGGCCGCCAGCACCAGCCCGTTGGCGCCGCCGGCGATGTCCATGCCGCCGTCGCCGGCGATCGTCACGCCCAGCGGGCCGACATTGACCAGCGTGCCGTCATTCGGCGGGTTCTGCAGCGCGAGCACCGAGCTGGCGCTGTCCACGTCGAACAGCTGGGTCGCGGTCGCGTTCGGGATGCTGTTGGTGTAGGCGGCAGCTGCCACGACTGGCGCCACGCCGGCGCGGTTGATGGCGCCATCGGTGGTCGTCGCGCCGGTGTCGACGTTGATGCGCAGGCTCTGGCCGCTGTTGCTGATCACGCGCAGGCGGTCGGCCACCGGGTTGAAGTCGACGGCAAACGCGGTGCCGGCAATCGCGGTGTATGGCAGCGTGGTGTCGGTGGCGTCGGCCGCCAGCGTCGCCTTCACGGTGGCCACGCCCGTGGCTGGATCGATCGTGATCAGACGGGCAGTCGAGGTCAGGCCATACAGCATATTGTCGCGCGGCCGCACGTCGATGCCGAGCACCACTTCGCCGGCAGCCAGGCCGCTGATGGCGACATTGGTGTCGAGCGTGTTCGGCGTGGTCACCTTGAAGCCGACCAGGCGGTTATTGTCGGTCAGGCCCAGCACGACCGGCGCCTGCGCCGCGCGCAGTGCGATGCCGCGGATGTCTTCGGTCACGCCCAGCGCGCCCACCAGCGTGGTCGGGGCGGTGGTGGCGGCCAGGTTCACGCCGTACAGATTGCGGGCGCCGCCGACGGTGGCAACCATATAGCCCATGTTCGTGCGCGCATCGATATCGAAACCATTCACAGGGCCGGTGACGATGCCCAGCGGGACCGGGCTGGCCAGCGTGCCGTTGTTTGGCGGGATCTGCGAATACAGCGTGTTGTTGACGGCATCGATGCCATACAGCGTGGTCGAGCCGGTGCCGGCGAACGAATTGGTGTAGGCCGAGGCGCTGATCGCAGTATTGGCCGCGCCGCCGTTGATGCTGCCGTCGGTGGTCGTCGCGCCGGTGTCGACGTTGATGCGCAGGCTCTGGCCCGTGTTGCTGACGATACGCAGGCGGTCGGCCATCGGGTTGAAGTCGACGCCGAAGTTGGCGCCAGCCAGCGCGGTGAACGCGTCGGTCGTGTCTGTGGCGTCCGCGGCCAGGCGTGACTTGTTGGTGGCGGCGCCGGTGGCGGCGTCCAGCGTATAGATGCGGCCGGTCGAGCCGACGCCGTAGAGCATGCCGTCGGCCGGGCGCACGTCGATGCCGACCAGGTTTTCGCCGCTTTGCAGGCCGGTAACCAGCACATTGGTGCGGATGGTGGCCGGGGTGGCGCGGTCGAACGAGACCAGACGGTTGCTGACGGTCAGGGCAACCACATCGCCAACAGTCGCGGATGCCGGCGGCGGGGTGGTCGGCGGCGTCACATCGACGTAATCGTCGTCATCGCTGCCGCAGGCGGTCAGGGCAAGTGCGATCGAAGAAGCGAGGACGAGCTTGGCGAATTGTGGTTTGTTCATGGTGTGTCCTTATTAGTAGAATTAGTCGTCATTGATGAATCGGGGCGCATCGCAACCGGCAGGCTTGCGATATCGACACCGGTACTACGCGCCAGATGCAGGATTGGATGCAGCAGTTTAAAAATTATTTTGTCAAACAGCCCGCCGTGCTCATGCATTTCGCATAGGCGTGAGAATGCACGCATTTTGATAACAATGTCGCATGTTACTGTTATGAAATTCTGCTGCGATTGTTTTGCACCACTAACCTCTGATCAATGGTTCTTTCATGCGTGTCTCGTTGGGTGAGGTCGTCTCTGTCGTCACGTTTGCCGTGGCGTTTTCAAGCTCGGGGATCAAGACCTGGTCGGTCCTGTCGAAGGCGGAGTTCAGCCCGGCGTTCTATATCGCCAGCGGCATCTTCAGCATGCTGATCTGTTCGCTACTGCTGCTGGCCTTTGCATCGGTGCGCGCGTGGACACGGGTGCGATGAGCATGGGCCGGCGCAAGCGCCTGACGTTCTGGGGCGCGCACGACGATGACGACAGCCTGCCGCGCAGCGTGATGGCGGGCCACAAGACCGTCACCGCCGATACGGTCGAAGACTATTACAAGCCGTATGGCGACTATGGCGACGGCAGTTATGCGCCGGGCGACGTCATCGAGGTGTATGACCTGAAGCAGCGGCTGCGCTGCATCATCCGGGCGACGAAGGTGATGGTGATCCGGTTCGGCGAGATTCCCGAAGAGGTATGGCGCGGCGAAACCTTTGCCAGCGCCGAGGAATTCAGGCAGGTGCATATCGACTGCCTGCCGCACCTGGACCTGCATGATGACTTTGAATTCGTCACGCTGCACTTCGAGCTGGTCGAGATCGTCGCTGGGTAGCCCGTGCCGGGGTCGTGCCTGGATCGTGCTTCGGGTGCGCCAGGATCTACACTACCCCACGGCCCTGCAGCGCCGCGATCTCTTCGTCACTTTTGCCCAGCACATCGCGCAAGACGTCCAGCGTGTGCTGGCCCAGCGTCGGCGGGGCGATGTCGCTCGTGGCCGGCGTGGCCGACATCCGGATTGGATTGCGCACCAGCGTGACCTGGCCGGCGCTCGGATGCGTCAGCGCGATCGCCATCGCGCGCGCGCGCACCTGCTCATTGGCGAAGACTTCGCCCACGTCGTTGATCGGCCCGCACGGCACGCCGTGTTCTTCCAGCAGCGCGATCCAGTCGGCGCGCGACTTCGTGGCGACCATCGCGGCCAGCAGCGGCACCAGCACGTCGCGGTTCTGCACCCGCAGCGGGTTGGTGGCAAAGCGCGCGTCGACCGCCAGCTCGGGCCGGCCACCGGCCTCGACGAACTTCCGGTACTGGCCGTCGTTGCCGGTGGCGACGATGATGTGGCCATCGAGGCAGGCGAAGGTCTGGTACGGCACGATATTGGCGTGCGCATTGCCCCAGCGCTGCGGCGCCTTGCCGCTGTTGAGGTAATTGCTGCCGACATTGGCCAGCATCGCCACCTGCGTGTCGAGCAGCGCCATGTCGATGTGCTGGCCTTCGCCGCTGCGGTCGCGGTGCGTGAGCGCGGCCAGCACGGCCACCGTCGCATACATCCCGGTCATCAGGTCGGTCAGCGCCACGCCGGCTTTTTGCGGCCCGCCGCCGGGCAGGTCGTCGCGCTCGCCGGTCACCGACATCAGGCCGCCCATGCCCTGGATCAGGAAGTCGTAGCCGGCGCGGTGCGCGTACGGCCCGTCCTGGCCAAAGCCCGTGATCGAGCAGTAGACCAGGTCGGGTTTCAGCACTTTCAGGCTCGCGTAGTCGAGGCCATAGCGCGCCAGGTGGCCCACCTTGAAGTTCTCGAGCACCACGTCGCACGACAGCACCAGCTCGCGCAGCAGCGCCTGGCCTTCGCTGCTGGCGATATCGACCGTCACCGAGCGCTTGCCGCGATTGGCCGCCAGGTAATAGGCCGCTTCCGGCGTGTCGCGGCCGGCGGCGTCCTTCGCATACGGCGGGCCCCAGGCGCGCGTATCGTCGCCGCTGCCGGGGCGCTCGATCTTGATCACGTCGGCGCCCAGGTCGGCCAGGTTCTGCGAACACCATGGCCCGGCCAGCACGCGCGACAGGTCGAGCACGCGGATGTGGCCGAGGGCCTTGGGCAGGGAAGCGGGGGCGTTGGATGGCGTCATGGAGGCATCGGGATGAGCGGTCGGGAAGCGCCGATTATAGCGGGCCGGGCGTGGGCTTTGGCGCCAGCAACCCAGCCGCGAACAGCGCCCGTTCGCGCTCGACGATGGCGTCGACCGTGCGGGCCTCCAGCCCCATCGCCTCGAGCACGAAGCTGGATAGTTGCAGGCTCGCTTCCAGCGTCTCGGGCACCACGACCGAGGCGCCGGCCTGGCGCAGGTCGCGCGCGTGCTTCTCGTCGCGCGAGCGGGCAAACAAGGCCACGTGCGGGAACTCGCGCCGGATGCCGTGCACGGCCTGCAGCGCGGCAAGGGGCTGGTCCATCGTGAGCACGATCGCGGGCGCCTCGCCGGCGTGCACACGGCGCAGCAGTTCGGGGCGGGCGGCATTGCCGAACCAGACCGGCCAGCCTTCGGCGCGCAGCTGCGCCACCAGGCGCGCATCGGTCTCGAACGCCACAAAGGCGATGTTCTGCGCGGTGAGCAGCTTGCCCAGCTGCTGGCCCACGCGGCCGAAGCCGGCGATGACGACCTGCCCGCGTGCGCCCTCCAGCGCCGCGTGGTCGTGCTGCGCGGCCAGTTGGTCCGCGCGCGTTTCCATACGCTCGCCAATGGCCGTGCCCAGGCGCGCCATCAACGGCGTGATGAACAGCGACAGGCCCACGGCCAGCATCACGCGCGCACCGAGCGCCGGATCGAGCACGCCGCTGCTGGCCGCGTAGCCGATCACGATGAAGGCGAACTCGCCGCCCTGGCCCAGCAGCAGCCCGCCCTCGACGGCGCGGCCCCACGGCAGGCCGCCGATGCGAAACAGCAGGGCGATCACGACGCCCTTGACCAGCACCAGCCCGAGCACGAAGGTGGCGAGCCACAGCGGCGCATCGAGGATCTGGCGGGTGTCGATCGTCATCCCGACGGTCATGAAGAACAGGCCCATGAGCAGGCCCTTGAACGGCTCGACCATCAGCTCGACTTCGTGCTTGAATTCGGTCTCGGCCAGCAACAGGCCGGCGATCAGTGCGCCCAGCGCCATCGACAGGCCGGCGGCGGCTGACAGCGCGGCGATGCCGAAAGTCGCCAGCAGGACGAGCGCCATGAACACGTCGGGCTGGCGCTGGCGGGCGAAGGCGCGAAACAGCGGATGCACGACGCGCCCGCCGACCAGGTAGATGATGGCGATGGCGCCGGCGGCCTTGGCCAGCGTGATGGCGGCGAGCATTGCCACGTGGTCGCCGCTGGCGTCACTACCGCCCGCGCCCTTGGCCAGCGCGCCGATCAGGATCAGGATCGGCACCACGGCCAGGTCCTGCAGCATCAGCACCGCGAACGCAGCCTGGCCGAGGGGCGTGCCGGTGCTTTGCTGCCCGTTCAGCAGTTGCATGACGACGGCGGTGGACGAGAGCGAGAGCACGAGCCCGAGGATGACGGCGGCCTGGCCCGCCAGGCCGTAGATGTACAGCGCGGCGCCGATCAGGCTGGCGCTGGCCGCGACCTGCGCGCTGCCGGCGCCGAACACCCAGCGCCGCATCGCCCACAGGCGGGCGGCTGAGAGCTCCAGGCCGATCATGAACATCAGGAACAGCACGCCGATTTCGGCAAGCATCGAGATGCCGGGGCCGGCGGGAAAGGTGAGAAAGGAAAGCCACGGCGTGGCGGGCGCCAGCGAACCCAGGCCGAAGGGGCCGAGCAGGGCGCCGACCGCGAGAAAGCCGAGCACCTGGTTGATGCGCAGGCGCTGCAGGGTGGGGATGAGGATGCCGGCCAGGATCAGGAACAGCAGGATTTCGCGCAGGAAGGGGAAGGCGTGGTGGTCGTTCACTGGGTGGCCTGTTGGTGAGGGGCCGGGGGATTGTAACTTGTGGGTGGTGGGTCGCTGTGATTGTCGGGGTTGTTCGCAGCTGGCGACGTCGGGCAGGAACTTGGGTCACCGCCTCCGCGGGGACGACGTGCTGAGGTCGCGTGCCAAAGGTGAACTTCGTGCCCCATGCTTCAACCCGTCGTTCCCGCGGAGGCGGGAACCCAAGTCTGCACGCCGACCCGCGGCCTCACATGACTACGCCCCCGACTGCACCGCTTCCACGTCCTCAGCCTCGACCCGGCTGTCCCCACCGGCCACGTCCTGGCGCCGTTCGGCTTCTGCCTCCAGCTCGCGCCGCTCATCGCGATCGGCATTGCGGAGGTCGACATAGCGGCGCAGTGCGTCGTCCAGCGACGGCAGCAGCGCGCCCCGTTCGCTGGTGAGTGCGCAATACCGTGGGCGCGGCGCCGTGAAGCCGAACTCTTCGGCCGGCAGCGCTTCCAGCCGGCCCGCGTCGATGCCGGCCAGGTCGGCAGCGCGCCGCGCCAGATCGGCCCAGGTCAGTTCGCCCTGGTTCGCCAGGTGCCAGATACCGGCTTCGCGGTCCACCGCCAGGTCCAGGCACGCATGCACCAGGTCGGGCACGAAGGTGGGCGAGACCGTCAGGTCGCTGGCGGCCACGAACGAGTCGCCCCGTTCCAGCGCGGCCAGTGCCTGCGTGACGAAGTTGTGCCCGTCCCACGGGCCGAAGAAGGCGCTCGTTCGCACGACCAGCGCGCCCGGGTGGTTGAGCAGCACGACGCGCTCGGCCTCGGCCTTGCTGCGGCCGTACACGCCCAGCGGCGCGACCGGGTCGGACTCGACATACGGGCGCTCGTTGCTGCCGTCGAACACGAGGTCGCTCGAGAACGTGGTCAGGTGGATGCCATGCTGCGCGCAGGCGGCGGCCAGCGTGGCCGCGCCCACCGTGTTTTCGCGCATGCAGCGTTCGAGTTCGCGCTCGGCGTCGTCCACGCGCACATAGCCGCAGGTATTGATGACCGCCCACGGCTTGTAGCGGGCCAGCGCGCGCTCGACTGACTCGGCGTCGGCGATGTCCATGTCCTGGCGCGACAGCAGGCGGTGCGCCAGGTTGCGCTTTTCGCAGATGCGGGCAAAGGCGCGGCCCAGCGTGCCGGTGGCGCCCAGGATCAGGATCGGCGCAGCGCTCGAGCCGACCAGGCGGTGGCCGTCGGCGGCGATCGACGTGAGCGCGTCGGGCGTGGCGACCGGCTGGCACACGAAGCGCCCCGGGCGGCGCCACCAGCCCTGCGCGCGCAGCACCGGATGCGACAGCGGCGTACCGGCCGCCAGTTCGGTCATCATGGCCGCCAGCGCGGTGGGGCGCGGCAGCGGCGAGCGCACGTCGAGCGGGCCCGGTTCGTAATAGCCGCGATTGGCGGTGACGAGGCAATTCCAGTCGAAGGAACCGAGCAGCGCCCAGACCGTGACGGCGCGCACGTCGACGCCGTTGGCGCGCGACTGCTGCGCCGCTTCCCAGATTTCAAGCAGCCAGCGCATCTGGTCTTCGCGGTTGGCGTCGATATGCGCTTCGGTGATTGCCAGCGGAATGCCGTAACGTTCCCAGATCTCGAGCAGCAGCGGGGCGATGCCGGGCGTGGGCGTGGCCAGCACGCGCGAGGCTTCGACGTCGGCGCATGGGATGCCATCGGCCATGCCGCGGTGGTGCGCCGGATAGCGCTCGGGGCGGTGGTCGAGCCAGCGTTCGCTGGTGACGTAGTAATTGCAGCCGATGATGTCGGGCGGGCACGGATTTTCGCGGAACCAGAGGATCTCGGCAGCCTCGAAGCTGCTCCGCAGCAGGTAGTGCCAGAGCGGATGCTCGGGACCGACCTTGCCGCATAGCAGATCCCAGCCCAGCCAGCGGCGCTCGTTGTAAAAGTCGGCGATCTCGCTCAGTTCGGGCGTGCTGTAGGTCTTGCCGAGATCGTCGGTCTGGATCAGTTTGGCATCGGGATTGACGGCGCGGATCGCGCGCATCGCCAGCACGGTCGCGCGGCACTGGTTGAACAATGCCTGAATGAAGGTGCGGTCGTCGCGGCCGTGCGGGTACCACACGCCATACAGGCCGGCAAAGCGCGCCGTGGTGCAGATTTCATTGACGGGGGTGTAGTACTCGAGCCACGGATAGCGCACGGCGACGGCGCCGGCGTAGTCGGCAAGTTCTTGCGCGAAGGCCGGGTCGACCAGGCTCGTGTGGCGCGGGCCGCTGCCGTGATGCACCAGGCCGGCGATCGGGGTGACGCCGGCATCGCGCAGGGCGTTCAAGCGTTCGTCGGGCCAGTGCCAGCTGGCGTGTTCGAGGCCGTCCGGGGCCGTGCGTTCCCACAAGATGGGATAGCGGATGGCGCGGATGCCAAGTGCGGCGAAGCGGGCGATGTCGCAGGGGCGGTCGGTGTGGCCGTTACGGTCGAGCTGGCTGAAGTACTCGTCCTGCACCCGATTGACGGTGCATTCGAGGCCGCCCCAAAGTTCGAGTGGATGGTTCTGGCTGTTCGTGCTCTTGTTCATGGCTTGTTATTCCTTAATATTATTGCAACTAGCTGGTCGACATGAAGTGCTCTGGATCATCGGTGCTGTGTATGGGAGAGCCCTGCTGCCGAGCCATGGATCGGGTTGCGGTTGACAGGGCGGCGTCAACCTGCAACCATGCGGTCCATGATCTTTCCGAAAGCACATCCAATTCTTGTTTCCTGGTGGCGCCGCTGATAGCGCGCGGCCACGGGAAATGATGTGCATTTCATAGCCGCCTCGATTCAGGCGGCGTTCACTTTGTGACGCAGCGATCGGGGCATAGAACCAGGAACCTCGATGACACTGCCTACCACTACTACGACTGCTCCAACGACCCCTGCTGCAAATTCGATCATCCTTACCGGTGACCGGCCGACGGGCCCACTGCACCTGGGCCACTTCGTCGGCAGCCTGCGCGATCGCGTCGCTTACCAGCATCAATACCGCCAGTTCGTGATGCTCGCCGACTCGCAGGCCATGACCGACAATATGGATGACTTGGGTAAGGTACACCGGAACGTGGTGGAGGTGGCGCTCGATTACCTTGCTGTCGGGATCGACCCAGGCAAGACCACCGTGTTCATCCAGTCGCAGATTCCCGAACTGACCGAACTGACGTTCTATTACCTGAACCTGGTCACCGTCGCGCGCCTCGAGCGCAACCCGACCGTCAAGGCCGAAATCGTCCTGCGCGGCTTCGAGCGCGACATCCCGGCCGGCTTCCTGACCTACCCGGCCAGCCAGGCCGCCGACATCAGCGCCTTCAAGGCCAATATGGTGCCGGTGGGTGAAGACCAGATCCCGATGATCGAGCAGTGCAACGAGATCGTGCGCAAGTTCAACCGCATCGTCGGGCGCGACATCCTGGTCGAAGCCAAGGCCTTCGTGCCCGAAGTGGGGCGCCTGCCGGGTATCGACGGCAAGGCCAAGATGAGCAAGTCGCTCGGTAACACGATCAACCTGGGCGCCAGCGCCGACGAGATCCGCGCCGCCGTCCGGAATGTCTACACCGACCCGCTGCACCTGAAGGTGTCCGATCCAGGCCATATCGAGGGCAACGTCGCCTTCACATACCTCGATGCGTTCGATACCGACAAGGACGGCCTGGCCGAGATGAAGGCGCATTACCAGCGCGGCGGCCTGGGCGACAGCATCGTCAAGAAGCGCCTCGAAGGCATCCTGCAAGAGATGCTGGCGCCGATCCGCGCCCGCCGCGAAGAGTTTGCGAAAGACCCGGCCTACGTCATGCAGATGCTGAAGGACGGCACGATGAAGGCGCGCGAAGTGGCGGCGGCGACCACCGATGAAGTCAAGAAGGCGCTGGGCCTGTCTTACTTTTAAAGTGCGCCTTGAGTAGCGTCAAACAATGCCGCCGGTAGCGCGGCGCGACGCTATCGGTTCTGCCAGTAGCGTGACGATCCCGGGAATGGCAAGCTTCACGCCTGTCCAATTACCCGGGGGTTCTCATGAGCAAAGGCTTGCGCCTGACTGAAAAATGGATGCAAGGCGCCCTGTGGCTCGTTGCTTTCGCGTTTGCCGGCTTTTTGATCGGGCTGGGCGGTCTGATCGTACAAAACCTGCGCAACGTCGAAGCGCCACTGGAGGTCGAGCAGTTCATGGATCCGGCACAGGCGGCCAGGACGCGCGCCGAGGTGGATGCTGCGGAGAAGGCCCGCGACGCGGCGCAATCCCGGCTTGAACAAGCCAGCCAGAAGCATAGGGTAGCGCAGTCGAACACAAGCTCGGCGCAGGAGACGTTCAGCAACTGGCTGGCAACCCGGCAAGCGACTGCGCGGCCCGACCAGGACCCTGAACTGATCAGGCGCACCGAAGCACTCGATGAATTGGCGCGCGTCGAACGCACGGCACTGGCGGCAGTCGAGGCCGAGCAGCAGGCACTGCTGGACGCAACCCAGGCCCAAGAGCGCGCCAGCCTGCGTTGGAGCGCGCTGGAAGCGCCGGCCCGGCAAGCGTTGATGAAGGAGATCGATGCCCGCGAGCTGCGCGTGTTCGGGTATCGGCTGGCGCTGACCCTGCCGCTGTTGCTCGTGGCCGGCTGGCTGTTCAAGCACAAGCGCAAGACGCCCGACTGGCCATTCGCCTGGGGCTTCATCCTGTTTGCGCTGTTTACGTTCTTTTTTGAACTGGTGCCGCACCTCCCGAGTTATGGCGGTTACGTGCGCTACATCGTCGGCATCATCCTGACGGTGGTTGCCGGGCGCTATGCCATTGCCTGGCTGCAGGGCTACCTGGCACGCCAGAAACTGGCCGAGGCGATGCCCGATGCCGAGCGGCGCCAGGGGATGCGCTACGACGTGGCCCAGACCCGGATTGCCAAAAGCCTGTGTCCGGGCTGCGAGCGGGCCGTCGACCTGAAGGATGGCAAGAACGATTTCTGCCCGCACTGCGGCATCTGCCTGTTCAACGGTTGTCCGGCCTGTACGACGCGCAAGAATGCGTTTGCGCGCTTCTGCTTCGCCTGCGGCACGGCTGCTAACACCACGCTGGCCGATTGATGAAAAAAAACCGCAGCCGGCCGGGCCGGTTGCGGTTTTGCAGGTAATACGCTAACCGGGATCAGTCACGCAGGTCGGCTGGCACCTTGCCGCCGTTGGCCGCCAGCTTGTTCATGACCTGGCGGTGCAGCCAGATATTCATCTTGGCCGAATCGTTCGTGTCGCCGGTGTAGTTCAGTTCGGCAGCGAGTTCCTTGCGCGACTGCAGGCTGCTGTCCAGGCCGAGCAACTTGAGCAGGTCGACGATCGACGTGCGCCAGTTCAGTTGCTGGCCCGACGAGGCGAGCATGCCGTTGAGGATTTGCTCGACGTCGACCGGCTGGGCCGGCGCCGCTGCCGGTGCCGGTGCGCTGGCCGCTGGTGCTGCTGGCGCCGGTGCTGCGGTTGGGGCAGCAGTCGGTGCAGCAGGTGCGGCCGCTGGCGTTGCCGCCGGTGCCGCATCTTTCTTGCCAGGGAAAATTTTATGGAAAATATTGCTCAGGATACCCACGGGACCCTCCTTTTCTGGTGATTGCTTTCGGATATTGTTTGCCATATAGCCCAATGCAACGGCCAGGGCGGCGCCCCCGGCAGCCTTGATCAGCGTCGGATGCTCGGCATAGAAATCGCTCATACGGTCGACAATGCCGGGATTCTGTTGTTGCGCTTTTTCAGCCAGTTCTTGCACTTGCTCAGGTGAGACCTGCGCCGCCTGTTCGGGCGTCACTTGCGTTGGCACATTGTTGCCAAATATCTTGCTCAGTGCACCGCCGGCAACCGACGACAACACGCCGCCGCCGGCGCCACCCAGCAAGCTGGTGAGCATGCCGGCGCGCTGGTTCGGGTCGCTCTGGCCGAACAGCTGGCTGACCATCTGCGAGAAGGGTGGTGTCTGGTCCGAGCGCAGTGCGCTGGCGATGCCCTGGGCGACACTGGCCCGGGGCGCGTTTTGCGCCACCTGGTCGAAGTCAGCGGCAGCCTTGCCATTGGTGTCGGCGGCGCCTGCACCGCCGAGATACTGTTGCAACAAATTTCCTAAATCAAAAGCCATATGCTCTCCTGCTCCGTGAATCCGGGAATGGACGACCAGCGTAGGCCGTTGAGCGGGAGCGCTCTGTTCGATGACGAACCCCCAGGGCGTCCGGCGCCAATTTGCCAAGTGGACATGTGCCCGCAGCGGGCGGTAAGCTGTCGGCATGCCCTATCTCGCGCTCGTCGTCTTCCTTGTCCTGTACCTGTTTGCCAGCCTGGCCTGGAGCATGTCGCAGATCGTCGGGGCCGCCTATCTCGTCATCAGCCTGACCTGCTTCGTGGCCTACGCGATGGACAAGTCGGCCGCCCGCGCCAGCAGCTGGCGCACGCCCGAAGCGACGCTTTTGCTGCTGGGGCTGATCGGCGGCTGGCCCGGCGCCGTGCTGGCGCAGCAATGGCTGCGGCACAAGACCAGCAAGCACTCTTTCCAGTGGAAGTTTCAAGCGACGGTGGCGCTGAACCTGGGCATGTTTGCCTGGCTCGCGTACCGCTTCGCGCAACCGGCCGCGTCGTGAAGAACAATCCTGTGTGGCCCTGGCCGCGCATCCTCGCGCACCGTGGCGGCGGCACGCTCGCGCCCGAAAACACGGTCGCCGGCCTGCGCTGCGGCATGGCAGCCGGCTTTCGGGCAATCGAGTTCGACGTCATGCTGGCGCGCGACGGCGTCCCCGTGGTGCTGCACGATCCCGGCCTGGGCCGCACCGTGCGGGGCAGCGGCAGCGTGTTTGAACACGATGCATCGGAACTGGCCGCGATGGACGCCGGCAGCTGGTTCGCCCCCGCATTCGCGGGCGAGCCGGTGCCGCTGTTCGACGCGTTTGCCTGCTTGTGCAAGGCCCACGGCATCTGGATGAATATCGAGATCAAGCCGGCGCCCGGCTACGAACTGGAAACCGGCCGTACCGTGGCGCAGATGACGGCCGCGCTGTTTGCCGACGCGCTCGTATCCGGCGACACCGCCGCAGCGCCGCTGCTGTCGTCGTTCAGCGACGTGGCGCTGGCGGCCGCGCGTGCGGCGGCGCCGGCGGTGCCGCGCGCCTGCCTGATCAGCGCGCTCGGCGCCGATTGGCAGGCGCGGGCGGCGGCACTCGGTGCGCGCGCCATCCATACCAATCACCTGCATCTGAGCCAGGCGCAGGCGCGCGCCGTGAAAGACGCGGGTTACAGTCTGTTCTGCTACACCGTCAACGATGCGGGCCGCGCGCGCGAATTGCTGAACTGGGGCGTGGATGCCTTCTGCACCGACCGCATCGACCTGATCGGCCCCGATTTCGCCTGACGCCAAGCACGCAATATATTTACAAACAGGCCTCAAGAACCGCTGGATGGTTGACGTTAAGAAATGACGATCACCGGGACAAGGTTGCCGCCATGGCACTTTCCATCACCACCAACACGCTATCGCTCAGTACGCAGCGCAGCCTGCGCACGCACGACACCGAACAGGCCAAACTCATCGAGCGCCTGGGTTCCGGCATGCGCATCAACCGCGCCGCCGACGATGCGGCCGGCCAGGCGATCGCCACACGCCTGACGTCGAACCTGCGCGGCGCGAGCCAGGCCATGCGCAGTTTGAGCGACGCTACCTCGATGCTGCAGGTGGCCGACGGCGCCATGGCCAGCGTCACCGACACCCTGCAGCGCCTGCGCGAACTGGCGGTGGCGGCCGGCAATGGCAGCTACACGGACGGCGATCGCGGCGCGCTCCAGAAAGAGGCGCAGGAACTGCTGAAACACATCACGCAGGTTGGCGCCGATACCCGCTTCAACGGCGAGCAAGTGTTTTCGCAAGACACGGTCAGTATCGGTGGCGATGAGAAACGGCGCGCCGTGCTTGACGGCCTGCAAGGGGGCTGGCTCAGTTCGGCCGAAGACATGATCAAGCAGCACTACGGGCTGATGGGCGACGGCGCGACACTGACCGTCAACCTCGACACCACGGACGGCGCCTACAACGTGCTCGCCTCGGTGTCCGGCACCACGTCCGGCGGCAAGATGAGCAACTTGCACCTGAACCTCGACATGGCCGATTTCGGCAGCGCGGCCACGCCGGACGGCGGCAGTGCGCCGCTCTACAGCGACCGCATCGTCGCCCATGAAATGGTGCACGCCGTGATGGGCCGCACGATGAATATGGGCGCGCTGCCGCAATGGTTCGTCGAAGGCACAGCCGAACTGATCAATGGCGCCGACGAACGCCTGGCCGGCGCTGGCAGCATGGCGGGCGTGGTCGCCACCATCGCCGGCGGGGGCTTCTCGTACGAAGGCGGGTATGCCGCCAGCCGTTACCTGCACGACCGCATGAAAGACCTGGGCGTGGAGGGCGGCGTCAAGGGCGTCATGCAATATTTGAACAACAACCAGTCCGCCAATCTCGACCAGGCGCTCGATGCCGTCTCAAAAGGCGTGTACACCAGCAACGCCGCGTTCCTGGCCGACTTCGGCGCCAACGGCGAACAATTTATCAATACAAAAATGAACTTGACCAATGCCGATACCGGCGCCATCGGTGGTTTCGACGCCGACGGCGGCGCCGTGCGTGACGCCCGTGCGGTGGTGCCAGCCAGCGGCACGAACAATGCGGCGGACGGCCTGGCCGGCTTCAAGGTCTTGTATCCGGACGAAGGCGGCGCTTCCGGCGTGCGGCGCGTGCAGGTGCAGGCCGGCGATAATGCGGGCGACCTGATCGACCTGCAATTCTCGTCGATGAACGCGCGCGCCTTGGGCCTGGCCAATCTCGACATGACGCGCTCGACCGTGGCGCTGCTGTCGATCGACCGGGCGCTGGCGTTCGTGAACGAGCAACGCGTGCGCACCGGCGCGTCGAGCAACCGCCTCGACCTGGCCGCCAGCACGCTGGAGACGGGTGCGCAGAACATGCAGGCGGCGCGCTCGCGCATCCAGGACACCGATTACGCCAGCGACACGGCCCGGCTGACGCGCTCGCAGATCCTGCAGCAGGCGGCGTCGGCAATGCTGGCGCAGGCCAACGGCCAGCCGCGCTCGGTGCTGAACCTGCTGCGCTGACGGCGCCGCGCACGGCAGGTGTCAATATCGGTGCGACCGATATTCCGTGGGGGAGCTAGGCTATAATCGTTCCTTTATTGGCACGCTGCCTCACTCCGCCCACCGATCAGACATGAAATCCTCCGACATTCGCGAAAAGTTCCTCAAGTTCTTTGAATCCAAAGGCCATTCCATCGTGCGTTCCAGCCCGCTGGTGCCGGGCAACGACCCGACCATGCTGCTGACCAATAGTGGCATGGTGCAGTTCAAGGATGTCTTCCTGGGCCTGGATTCGCGCCCGTACTCGCGCGCCACGTCCGTGCAGCGCTGCGTGCGCGCCGGCGGCAAGCACAACGACCTGGAAAACGTCGGCTACACCGCGCGTCACCATACGTTCTTCGAAATGCTGGGCAACTTCAGCTTCGGCGACTATTTCAAGCGCGATGCGATCCAGCTCGCCTGGGAACTGCTGACCAAGGTGTATCTGCTGCCGGCCGACAAGCTGACCATCACTGTCTATTTCGAGGATGACGAAGCCTACGATATCTGGGCCAACGAAATCGGCGTGCCGAAAGAGCGCATCATCCGCATCGGCGACAACAAGGGCGCGCGCTACGCGTCGGACAATTTCTGGCAGATGGCCGACACCGGCCCGTGCGGTCCGTGCACCGAGATCTTCTACGACCACGGCGCCGACATCTGGGGCGGTCCTCCTGGCTCGGCCGAAGAAGACGGCGACCGCTTCATTGAAATCTGGAACCTCGTGTTCATGCAGTTCTACCGCGACGAGTCCGGTTCGCTGACCCCTCTGCCAAAGCCGTCGATCGACACCGGCATGGGCATGGAGCGCCTGGCCGCCGTGCTGCAGAACGTACACAGCAACTACGAAATCGACCTGTTCCAGAATCTGATCAAGGCCGCCGCGCGCGAAACCGCCGCCCCTGACCTCGAGAACAATTCGCTCAAGGTCATCGCCGATCACATCCGCGCCGCATCGTTCATGATCGTCGACGGCATCATCCCGAGCAGCGAAGGCCACGGCTACGTGCTGCGCCGCATCGTGCGCCGCGCGCTGCGTCACGGCCACAAGCTCGGCCAGACCAAGCCATTCTTCTACAAGCTGGTCGCCGACCTCGACACCGAGATGGGTGAAGCCTACCCGGAACTGCGCAGCGCGAAAGAGCGCGTGGCGCAAGTGCTCAAGGCGGAAGAAGAACGTTTCGGCGAAACGCTCGAAAACGGCATGAAGATCCTCGAAGCCCAGCTGGCCAAGGATCCGAAGAACCTCGACGGCGGCACGGCGTTCACGCTGTACGACACCTACGGCTTCCCGCTCGACCTGACGGCCGATATTTGCCGCGAGCGTGGCATCACGCTCGACGAAGCGGGCTTTACCGCGGCGATGGAACAGCAAAAGAAAACCGCGCGCGCCGCCGGCAAGTTCAAGATGGCCGCCAACGTCGACTACGCAGGCGAAAAAACGAAATTCGTCGGCTACGATTCGCTGGCCCACAACACGCACGTGCTGGCGCTGTATGCCGATGGCGTGAAGGTCGACGAGCTCAAGGCTGGCCAGGCCGGTATCGTGGTGCTCGACACCACGCCGTTCTACGCCGAATCGGGCGGCCAGGTGGGCGACCAGGGTCTCATTGGCAACCTTGGTGGCGACGGCGCGATCCGTTTCGAGGTCGAAGACACGCTCAAGATCCAGGCTGACGTGTTCGGTCACCACGGCGTGCTGCGCGAAGGCACCCTGAAGGTTGGCGCGACGGTCGACGCGCAGGTGGACACGGCCAAGCGCGCCCGCACGATCCGCAACCACTCGGCAACGCACCTGATGCACAAGGCGCTGCGCGAAGTGCTGGGCACGCACGTCCAGCAAAAAGGTTCGCTGGTCGATCCGGACAAGACCCGTTTCGACTTCAGCCATCCGCAGGCGCTGACGCTCGACGAGATCACGCAGGTCGAGGCGATCGTCAATCGCGAGATCCTCGAGAACCACGCCACGCAATCGCACAATATGACGTTCGATGACGCGGTCAAGCACGGCGCCATGGCGCTGTTCGGCGAGAAATACGGCGATACGGTGCGTGTGCTCGATATCGGCACCTCGAAAGAGCTGTGCGGCGGCGTCCACGTGACCCGCACCGGCGACATCGGTCTGTTCAAGATCGTGTCGGAAGGCGGCGTCGCGGCCGGTATCCGCCGCATCGAGGCGGTCACGGGCGAAGGCGCGCTGGCACTGGTGCAATCGATCAACCGCAAGCTGATCGAAGCGGCCGGCGCCCTCAAGACCAATCCTGACGAACTCACCAGCCGCATCGGCCAGGTGCAAGAGCAAGTCAAGCTGCTCGAGAAAGAAGTCGCCGCGCTGAAGTCGAAGCTGGCCTCGGGGCAGGGCGACGAGCTGATCGCGCAAGCCATCGACGTGAACGGCATCAAGGTGCTGGCCGCAACAATGGAAGGCGCCGACGTGGCGACCCTGCGCGAAGCGATGGACAAGCTCAAGGACAAGCTGGGCACTGCCGCCATCGTGCTGGCCAGTGTGCTCGATGGCAAGGTCAGCCTGATCGCGGGCGTGACCAAGGATGCCACCGGCAAGGTCAAGGCCGGCGAACTGGTCAACTTCGTGGCCCAGCAGGTGGGCGGCAAAGGCGGCGGCCGTCCGGACATGGCGCAGGCCGGCGGTACCGATCCATCGGGCTTGCCGACGGCGCTGGCCGGCGTGGCTGGCTGGGTGGGTCAGCGCGCGTAAGCAACATTCTGCCAATTAAAAAACGCCGCCACTTTTTGGCGGCGTTTTTTATTGCCTTCTTTGCATCGTCCTCATAGAATCGTGCACGAACGTTAACCTTCATCAAGGCGATCATGCTGACACTTCGGGTTCTGGTAACGGGTTTGCTGGCAACGGTGGTATCGGTGGCGCAGGCCCAGATGCCGGCGAAAGACACGGTCAAGGGCGGCAAGGATCATCCGCTGCTCACGCGCTTTGAGGGCGCGAAACTGGTCGGCTACGAGGTCAAGCAATTCGACGAGGCCATGCTGCCGGCGGGCAAGCGCACCCGTATCGCAGGCAAGTGGGGCTTCGAGAAAACCCTGCGCCTCGAAGGCAAGTACACCCGCATCGCCTATGTCTATCCCCAGGACCGTTCGTCGCTCGAAGTCCTGCGCAACTACCAGGCGGCGTTGGAAAAGGCCGGCATGAAGAGCACGTTCGCCTGCGTCAAGGAAACCTGCGGCGAGGATTTCGGCGACTTCTTCCAGCAGCAGCGGGTTGGCAACAACTTCATCGAAGGCGGCGAGGCGGCGTACTCGCCCTTCAACTACGGCCGCAATGACAACCGCTATCTGCTCGCATCGGGTGCCCGGCCCGATGGGTCCGCGCTCACCGTCGCCGTGTACGTTGTCGATCCGGTCAAGGGCAAGCTGGGCGGTGTGTATCTCGACATCGTCGAAGGCCAGCCGATGGAAGGGGGCAAGGTGGCCGCTAACCTGAACGCGGCCGACATGGCCAAGGGCATCGCGACGGACGGCAAAATCGCGATCTACGGCGTCTACTTCGACACCGGCAAGGCCGACGTCAAGCCCGAATCGGCGGCGGCGCTGGCCGAGATGGCCGCCATGCTCAAGCAAGCTCCGAAGCTCAAGGTGTTCGTGGTCGGCCATACCGACAATCAGGGCGCCGTGGCCCAGAACCTGGCGCTGTCGCAACGGCGCGCCGAATCGGTTGTCGGGGCCTTGGCCGGCACCTACAAGGTCGATGCGGCCCGGCTCAGTCCGAAGGGCGTGGCGGCGTACGCGCCACTGGCGTCGAACCGTGCCGAGGCGGGTCGCCAGCAGAACCGGCGGGTCGAACTGGTCGAGCAGTAAGGTCTGACATCAAGCGCAAACACCGCGACGTTTTATTCCGCCAGCTTGCCGGAACGTCTATTGCGCGCGCCGTTTTGGACCACATCTTGTTGGCATGATGCACCGCCGCAGTGCTTTTTCGTGAGCATCCAGTACAGACCCGGTGTAAGTTCGTCAAGCATTTAACACCAGGTTGCAGTCTCGCAACAATGTGTGACTATTTTGGTGCGGTGCGTCATACTGCTTGAATTGGAGTAGTATTCGAGTTCCAGCACCATCCTACTGATCAGGAATGCGATGAGCGACATCATTTTCGACACCGACACCGACACCATGGAATTCCAGAGAGATCTGGATGCGCGGGGGCTCAATTGCCCGTTGCCCATCCTGAAAGCGAAGAAGACGCTCGCCGAAATGGAGAGTGGCCAGGTGCTGCGCATCGTGGCCACCGACACCGGCTCCGTGCGTGACTTCCAGGCATTTGCCAAGCAAACCGGCAATGCGCTGCTGGCCCACACCTTTGAGCACGGCGAGTTCACTTTCCTGATGCGTCGCAAGTAATACAACCGACCTTGTTGCGCCTGTCGACACAGAGCGCGCAATGTTGTGACGGGGCGTGCGCCCCGTCTGTCTCCCCCGAATCCACGGCAGAACGAGCACTTTAGGTGATTTCCTCTACTAAAAAATCGCACGCTCGTGCTTTAATTTGGCCCGTCGCCCCGATTTCTCTTATAATCTGAGCCACTTTAGTCTGTCTCCATCTCATTTTAAAAGGCACCCCATGAAAGTCCTGGTACCCGTCAAACGCGTGGTCGACTACAACGTCAAGGTTCGCGTCAAGTCCGACAACAGCGGTGTGGATATCGCCAACGTCAAGATGTCGATGAACCCGTTCGACGAAATCGCGCTGGAAGAGGCGACCCGCCTGAAAGAAGGCGGCAAGGTTACCGAAGTGGTGGCGGTCTCGATCGGCGTGGCCCAGTGCCAGGAAACCCTGCGCACCGGCCTGGCGATCGGCGCCGACCGCGCGATCCTGGTCGAGACCGCAGGCGACACCGAGCCGCTGGGCGTGGCCAAGATCATGAAGGCGCTGGCTGACAAAGAGCAGCCACAGCTGATCATCCTGGGCAAGCAGGCGATCGACGACGATTCGAACCAGACCGGCCAGATGCTCGCCGCGCTGCTGGGCTGGCCGCAAGCGACGTTCGCGTCGAAAGTGGTGCTCGACGACGACAAGGTCACCGTGACCCGTGAAGTCGACGGCGGCCTGGAAACCGTGGCGCTCAAGCTGCCTGCGGTCATCACCACCGACCTGCGCCTGAACGAGCCGCGCTACGTGACGCTGCCGAACATCATGAAGGCCAAGAAAAAGCCGCTCGAGACGATCAAGCCGGACGACCTGGGCGTGGATGTGGCGCCGCGCCTGAAAACCCTGAAAGTCGTCGAGCCGGCCAAGCGCTCGGCTGGCGTCAAGGTGCCCGATGTCGCAACGCTGGTGCAGAAGCTGCGCACTGAAGCCAAAGTCATCTGAGCTGTCTGTCGTCACTTAAAGAATAGGAATCAACATGGTCGCATTAGTCATTGCTGAACACGACAACGGCTCCCTGAAGGGCGCTACCCACCACACCGTGACCGCAGCCGCCCAGTGCGGTGGCGACGTGCACATCCTCGTCGCTGGGGCCAATTGCGGCGCCGCCGCCGAAGCCGCCGCGCAGATCGCAGGCGTGTCGAAAGTGCTGGTCGCCGACGCGCCGCACTTCGCCGACGGCCTGGCCGAGAATGTCGCCGAGCAGATCCTGGCGATCGCCGGCAGCTACTCGCACATCCTGGCGCCAGCCACCGCCTACGGCAAGAACATCCTGCCGCGCGTGGCTGCCAAGCTCGACGTCGCGCAGATCTCCGAAATCACCAAGGTCGACTCGCCCGATACGTTCGAGCGCCCGATCTACGCCGGTAACGCGATTGCCACCGTGCAGTCGAGCGACAGCGTGAAAATCATCACCGTGCGCGGCACGGCGTTCGACTCCGCCGCCGCTGGCGGCTCGGCTGCCATCGAAGCCATCGCTGCCGTGGCAGACGCCGGCACGTCGAGCTTTGTCGGTCGCGAGCTGGCCAAGTCGGACCGTCCTGAGCTGACCGCCGCCAAGGTGATCGTCTCGGGTGGTCGCGGCATCGGCTCTGCCGACAACTTCAAGATCCTGGAACCGCTGGCCGACAAGCTGGGCGCGGCCATGGGCGCCTCGCGCGCCGCCGTCGACGCCGGCTTCGTGCCGAACGACTGGCAGGTTGGCCAGACCGGCAAGATCGTCGCGCCAACGCTGTACATCGCCGTCGGCATCTCGGGCGCGATCCAGCACCTGGCCGGCATGAAGGACTCGAAAGTCATCGTCGCCATCAACAAGGACCCGGAAGCGCCGATCTTCTCGGTGGCCGACTATGGTCTGGTGGCCGACCTGTTCGAGGCAGTGCCGGAGCTGGTCAAGGAACTGGGCTAGGCATCAGGCGGGGAAGCGATGCGTATCCGTCTGCTTCCTTTGCCAACGTATAACAAACCGTCGTTCCCGCGCAGGCGCACTGCTGTCCGGAATAATCTTGTTGACTGTCGCATCAGAATAGACATCCCTGATTT
>NZ_JBFMMP010000016.1:0-101383 GCF_040790145.1 Massilia aurea | reverse complement strand
AATAGACAGGCCGAGATCAAAAATCAGGGATGTCTATTCTGATGCGACAGTCAACAAGATTATTCCGGACAGCAGTGAGCGGAGGCTGGAACGACGTTCAAAGGTCAACGTAGAAAACTGCAGTCGCGGATCGCTACGGCACCAACCGCAACGTATGCTTCACCGCGCCCGGCAACAATGGCGTCGGCTTGCCCTCCACCCAGGCCCCATGGTCGCCCATGAAAAACGGCGACAGCGGATGCCCGCTCTGCCCGCCCGGCATATTGTACAAGCCCTCTTCTTCCCGTCCCGGCGACACGATCAGGCGTTCGGACTGGCCGAACTTCGGCCCCGCCACGCGCGGCATGTGTGCGTCGCCCGCCAGCTGGTCGGCCGGTGCGGCCAGCCATGGCCGCAGCGCCGGCACCGCCATGCTGATCGGATGCGCAACGTCCACGGTATTGCGCGCGCCCCAGGTGGCTTGCGCCAGCGGCGTGCCGGCGTCCTGCAGCGCAGTGATTGCACGATCCACGGCCGCCAGTTGCAACGCCTGCCAATCGGCGTAGCCTGACGGCAGCCAGCCGGCCGGCTGTTCGTTGAGCAGGCGCGCCATTACCGCCGGCCAGCGCGCGCTGGCGCCGGCGGCGCTGGCTTTCGGATCGAGCGCCTTGAGCTGCACATTGACCCCGGTGTACAGCAGGTCGTGCAGCGCCCACATGAAGTCGCGCGCCAGGCGGTAGCCGACAGAGTTCACGCTGGCCCGGCCATCCCAGCTCGTCTCGAGCAGGCGCCGGAACTCGGCCCGCTGCGGGCGCCCGGCCAGCGCGCTGGCATCGAGCGCAAGCAGCGCGCGGTCACGCCACGCGCCGATCAATAGCGCGCGGTCGTCCAGCGCCGCATCGAACGCGCGCCGTACATCGGTCTGCGCGCCCAGCGCCGCCACGCGATCGTGCAACTGACGGTTGCGCATCCCCAGGTCGTAGCCGCCGTCGCCCAGCAGCGCATAACCCTCGCCCATCAACTGGCGGCTGTTGGCGGTGGTGAGCTGGCCAATGGCGGGGTTGACCACGCGCGGGTACGCCGCGTAGGGCAGCGTGCCCTTCCAGGTTGGCGTCGCTGTATCCGGTGGCAGCGGGAACGTCGTGTCGTTCGCCGCCGTCGCGCGCTGCGGCAGCAGGCCGGCGATCGTCCAGCCGATGTTCCCGCGCGCGTCGCCGGCCACGAAGTTCTGGGCCGGGATGCCGTTGCTGGCCGCCGCTGCCAGCGCCGCGTCGAGCGTGGCACTGGACTCGAGCTTGAGGTGATTCATGTTCAGCGCCGCCGGATCGTGCGCGATCCAGTGCACGGCGTAGCTGCGCCCGGCGACCTCGCGGATCGGGCCCAGCCACGTATCGCGCACCACCAAGCGTTCGGCCGGCGCGCCTTTCACCAGGATCGTCTCGACATATTCCTGCGGCGTTTCCCACCTGCCCGCCACGCTCACCTGGCCCGGACGCGCGGCGTCCATGCCCAGTTCGACCAGGTCGAGCGTATCGGCATAGCTGTTGGTGAAGGCCCACGCCACCTGGCCATTGCTGCCGACGATGACCGAGGGCGGCGCGCCGGGCAGGCTCACGCCCGCCAGGCGGCGCTGGCCGCCGGGGGCGGTCGGATCGGGGAAGCGCAGCGCCAGCCGGTACCAGATGTTCGGCAGTTGCAGGCCCAGGTGCATGTCGTCGGCGACGATGGCCGCGCCGTTCGTGCTGCGGCTGCCGGCCAGTGCATAGTTGTTGCTGCCAACCGAGTCGGTTACGTCCCGTCCGGACAGCTTGATGGGCGCGCCCGGCACGAGGCGCGCCTCGCCCCACCAGCCTGGCGCGCGAGCGGGCAGCGGCACAAGCTCGGGCGCCGCGCCGCCGTCCAGCGTCGTGTCGAAGTCCGTGGCCTCGGGCAGCAAGAACGCCAGTTGCGCGGCGTCGCTGTGCGCGCGCATCCAGCCGCGCGCCAATTCACGCGAGGCCTGCATGCCTTGCAGGTCGATGTACATGGCCCAGATGACAAGGAGGGAATCCGATCCGTGCCACGGCCGCCGCGCAGCGCCGGTCAGCGCGTATTCGAACGGCCGCGCACCAAGCGCCGCCAGGCCTTCGTTGACGCCGACCGCGTAGCGTTCCAGCAGTGCGCGTTCTGGCGCGGGCAGGCGCGCAAACGTCGCCTGGGCGCGGGCCTTGAAGCGATGCAGCCGGTTGGCACGGTCAAGGGGCACGGCGCGCTGGCCGAACAGTTCGGCAAGTTCGCCAGCCGCCGTGCGGCGCAGCAGGTCCATCTGGAAGAAGCGCTCCTGCGCGTGCACGAAGCCGGTCGCATACGCCACGTCGAGCCGCGTGGCACCGGTGATCAGCGGCACGCCGCTCGCATCGCGCTCGATGCGCACCTCGCCCGTCAAGCCCGCGATCTGGCGCTCGCCGTCGAGCTGCGCCAGGCTGGCGCGCAAGAACAGCCACGCGCCGAGCAGCACGAGCAGCACCAGTCCCAGCAGCGCACCGATGCTGCGCAACGTCCATTTCTTCCATCGCTGCATGTGATCCCCCTGATTGCTGCGTATGTTGCCAGAAAAACCTTTCGACGAGCATCAAAGAGCACGACGACGCGAGATTCGCACGTTTGATCTGGATCATATCCACACCGGGTTCTGATTCTAAGCTGACACTGCGTCACCACCCCAGGAGAGCTGTCATGTTCACCGCCGTTCGCAAGCATTGTCGCTCGTTGGCCATGGCCGGCCTGGCCTTGCTGGCCGCAGCCTGCTCCACGCCCGCCGAGCGCGCCGCGCGCATGCAGGCTGAAATGACCCAGCTCATCGCCATCTACGGCCCGGCTTGCACGCAACTGGGCTACGCCGCCAGCAGCGACCCGTGGCGCCAGTGCGTGCTGCACCTGAGCACGCGCGAGGAGTTGCAGCGCATGGGCAGCAACTCCGGCGTGTATGGCGGTTGGGGACCGGGCCGCTGGCATGGCGGCGGGTATTGGGGGCCGTACTGGTAATGCCACGCGTAAAAAAACGAGGCCCGTATCGACAGGCCTCGTTCGGATATCGCCAGAGCGACAGCAGGCGGCAAATTACGTGCTGCGGCGATCGAGCATGGCGCGCGCAATCGTGCCCGCATCGACATATTCCAGCTCTCCACCGACCGGCACGCCGCGCGCGAGCCGGCTGACCTTCAGGCCGCGCGCCTTGAGCATCTCGCTGATGTAGTGCGCGGTGGCTTCACCCTCGTTGGTGAAATTGGTGGCCAGTACCACCTCACCCACCACCTCGTCGGTGGCGCGTGTCACCAGCTTTTCCAGGTGCAGGTCGCGCGGCCCGATGCCGTCCAGCGGCGACAGCCGGCCCATCAGCACGAAATACAGGCCGCGCCAGGTGAGCGTCTGCTCGACCATCAACTGGTCGGCCGGCGTTTCAACCACGCACAGCAGCGTGTGATCGCGCTCGGGATCGGCGCACAGGTCGCAGATCTCGACATCCGAGAAGGTATTGCACTTGACGCAGTGGTGCACCGTGTCGACCGCCTGGTACAGCGCGCGCGACAATTGCGCCGCGCCCTCGCGGTCATGCTGCAGCAGGTGAAATGCCATGCGCTGGGCCGATTTGGGACCCACGCCAGGCAGGCGCCGGAGCGATTCGATGAGAAATTCGAGGGATGTCGACATGGGTGGCTGAATAAAAACGGCCTGCCGGCCTGACGCCGGCAGGCCGCATCGTCATTGCATCAGAAAGGCATCTTGAAGCCGGGCGGCAGGCCCGGCATGCCGGCGGTGACGCCGCTCATTTTCTCGGCAGCAGTTGCCTCAGCCTTGCGCGAGGCGTCGTTGAACGCAGCGGCGACCAGGTCTTCCAGCATGTCGCGGTCGTCGCCGAGCAGCGACGGATCGATGGTGACGCGCTTGACGTCGTTCTTGCAGGTCATGACGACCTTGACGAGGCCGGCGCCCGACTGGCCTTCGACTTCGACCAGGGCCAGCGCTTCCTGCGCCTTCTTCATATTGTCCTGCATGGCTTGCGCCTGTTTCATCAAGCCTGCGAGCTGGTTTTTCATCATGGTGTGGTTCTCCAAATAGGGTTATCTAAGTTGATTCAGGCGATCTTGACCGAGCCGGGCACGACGAACGCATCGAAGCGTTGCTCGAGTTCCTGCACGAACGGGTCGGCCGCGACCACGGCCTCGGCCTCGCGCTGGCGCGCTTCACGCGCCGCTTTCTGTTCGGCGCCGGCGGTGTACCAGACCGGGCCGATGTCGGATTCCACGCTCACGCGCAGATGCGGGAAATGTTCTTGTAGCGCCGCCGCCAGCTTTTCGCTGTTGCCGCTGGCGCGCAGCGTGTCGACTGGCACGCGCAGCCGGAACGTGACCGCATTGTCGTTGGTTTCGCACGCGATCAGCTCGGTCTGCAGGGCCAGTTGCTGGGCCACGCCGCGCAGAGGCAGGCTGCCGGCCAGCGCCGGCCAGTTGCCGTCCCAGGAGATCTCTGGCACCGGCGTGATGACATAGGCATGCGGCGCCACGCGGGGCGCGCGCACCGCCGGAGCCACGACCACGGCCGGCGCGGCCTCGGTGGTGACGGTGGCCACCGCCGTGTCGTCGGAAAATTCGGTGACCCATGAAGGCACATCATCGTCTGCCGGCTGCGGGGCGCGCATCGTCGGTTGCGGCGGCGCAATGGCTTGGGCTTGGGCTTGCGCCGGTACGACGGACTGCGCCACGGCTTGCTGGCCGCCGCCGTCCCACGGCGGGGCCGCCTGGCTGCGTGGCGCCGTGTGCATCGAGGCGCCTGGCCCCGGCGCTGCAGGCGCTGGTGGACGCGGCGCTGGCGAAGGTGGCGAAGGCGGCACTGCGTCGGCCGCTGGCTCAGGACGCTTGTTGCCGCCCGCGCGCATGCCCGAGCCGGCACGCGCCGCTTCGAGCGCCGCATTGAGCGCGGCCCGCGCCGACGTCATCGGCGGCGCGCCGGCAGCGGCAGCTGCGGCGACGGGCGCGGCAGGCATTGGCGGTGCCGACGGACGTGGCGCCGGTGCAGCCGCCGGGGCCGACGCGGCCGCGCGCGGCGTCACCGCCGCATGACTCGCCGCAACCGCCGCCGCAGCGCGCGCACCAGGCACGTTGATCGGCGCCGCTACCGGCGGTGCGCCGACGTCCGAGCCGCCCTGGCCGGGGCGAAAGGCGAGCATGCGCAACAGCGTCATGGTGAAGCCCGCGTATTCGTCCGGCGCGAAACCGATCTCGTTACGGCCATGCACGGCGATCTGGTAATACAGCTGCACTTCTTGCGGCTCGAACAGGCCGGCCAGGCGCATGATGTCGGCCAGCTCCGGCAAGTCTTGCGGCACCGCGCCCGGCACCGATTGCGCCAGCGCGATGCGGTGCAGCAGCGTGCCCAGGTCTTGCAGCGCGCCGTTGTACGACAGGCTGCGGCTGGCCATTTCGTCGGCCACCGCCATCAGGTCGGCGCCATCCTGCGCGGCCAGCGCATCGAGCAGGCGCACCAGGTACGACCCGTCGAGCGCGCCGAGCATGCCCTGCACCGATTCGAGCGTGACCTGGCCGGCGGCGTAGGCGATGGCCTGGTCGGTCAGCGACAGCGCATCGCGCATCGAGCCGTGCGCGCCTTGCGCCAGCAGGCGCAGCGCGGGCTGCTCGAACGTGACGCCCTCTTGCCCCAGGATGTCTTCGAGGTGGCCCACGATATGCCCCGGCGGCATCTGCTTGAGGTTGAACTGGAGGCAGCGCGACAGCACCGTCACCGGGATTTTTTGCGGGTCGGTGGTGGCGAGGATGAACTTGACGTGCGGCGGCGGTTCTTCGAGCGTCTTGAGCATCGAATTGAACGCGTGGTTCGTCAGCATGTGCACCTCATCGATCATGTAGACCTTGAAGCGCGCATTGCTCGGTGCGTAGACGGCTTGTTCGAGCAGCTGCGCCATCTCGTCGACGCCGCGGTTGGACGCCGCATCCATCTCGATGTAGTCGACGAAGCGACCGGCATCGATGGCGACGCAGGCTTCGCACACGCCGCATGGCTGCTCGGTGATGCCGCCCTGCCCGTCCGGGCCGATGCAATTGAGCGACTTGGCCAGGATGCGCGACAGCGTGGTCTTGCCGACCCCGCGCGTGCCCGTGAACAGATAGGCGTGGTGCAGCCGCCCGGTGCGCAGTGCGTGGCTCAGTGCACGAACGACGTGCTCCTGGCCAACCAGCGTATCGAAATTCTTGGGACGGTATTTGCGGGCGAGGACTTGATAGGACATGCCACGATTTTACCGCAGATGACGGTCGCCGCGAACATTCGGCGGTCGAGCTGGCGTACGGCGGGGCACGGGACGACGGCGACAGGCGTGGTGAAGCCGCGCTGGCGAAGGTGATTCAAAAAAGGGGAGGAAGCAGCGGAGATACAGCGAAAATACAGCGAGGAAGATCGAAAGAGGCGAGCCTGATCTGCGGCACTTGCGGTGAACGGCTTTGGCTGCTTCGTTCCCGACCTGACCAGGTAAACCATGCCACAATGCGCAGGGGCCCGCCAACCCGAATTATACCGCACGCACGCAGTTTGGGGAACTGGCCTGACCGCCTCATACACAAACCGCCAGCACCCGCCTTCACCACGTCAGTATGCACGTCGTTCCCGCGCAGGCGCACTGCTGTCCGGGATATTCATACGCAAAAGTATGCACGTCATTCCCGCGAAGGCGGGAATCCAAGTGAAGTTACAGAATGTTCATTCTCTTGCGTGGCCCGAACGCTCACCGGAGGTCGGTTTTTAGGCCGCTAGCCGGCGACACTTAGGTTCCCGCCAAGGCGCCCGGCGAGGGCGGGAACGACGTGGTTTTCCCTATGAGGCGATCTCATTTAAGCACTCAGAATTATTCCGGATAGCAGTGGGCGCAGGCGGGAACGCAAGTCCGTCGCGTCGCCACAAATAGTAATTGTGGCGACCACGCATGCACAACTGGGTTCCAGCCTCCGCTGCAACGACGTGCTGAGGGCAACACATGATAGCGACGTCCGTGAATTGCCGACCCCGCTACCGCTTCCACCTAAATCCCCAGTTCTTGCCAGATCGCATCCACGCGCGCCTTGACCTCGGGCGCCATCACGATCGGCGTACCCCATTCGCGGTTCGTCTCGCCCGGCCACTTGTTGGTCGCATCGATGCCCATCTTGCTGCCCAGGCCACTGATGGGCGACGCGAAATCGAGGTAATCGATCGGCGTATTGTCGACCAATACAGTGTCGCGGGTCGGGTCGACACGCGTCGTGATCGCCCAGATCACCTCTTTCCAGTCGCGCACGTTGACGTCCTCGTCCACCACCACGATGAACTTGGTATACATGAACTGGCGCAGGAAACTCCAGACCCCGAACATCACGCGCTTGGCATGGCCCGCGTACTGCTTCTTCATCTGCACCACCGCCATGCGGTAGCTGCAACCTTCCGGCGGCAGATAAAAATCGGTGATCTCGGTGAACTGTTTCTGCAGCAGCGGAATGAACACTTCATTGAGCGCCACGCCCAATACGGCCGGCTCGTCCGGCGGTTTGCCGGTATAGGTCGAGTGATAGATCGGATCGCGCCGCATCGTGATGCGATCGATGGTGAACACCGGAAAACTATCCTGTTCATTATAGTAGCCAGTGTGGTCGCCATACGGCCCCTCGAGCGCATGCTCGAAACCGGTCGGGTGGTTCGCGTCCGGGTAGATATGCCCTTCCAGCACGATCTCGGCGGATGCCGGCACCCTGAGTTCGCTGCCGATCGCCTTGGTCAGTGTCGTGCGACTGCCGCGCAGCAGGCCGGCGAACTGGTATTCGGACAGCGAATCGGGCACCGGCGTCACCGCGCCCAGGATGGTGGCCGGATCGGCGCCCAGTGCCACGGCGATCGGATACGGCTGGCCGGGATTGGCCAGCGCATGCTCGCGAAAGTCGAGCGCACCGCCGCGATGCGCCAGCCAGCGCATGATCACCTTATTGCGCCCCAGAACTTGCTGACGGTAGATGCCCAGGTTCTGGCGCTTTTTATTCGGACCCTTGGTGATGACCAGGCCCCAGGTGATCAATGGCGCGACGTCGCCCGGCCAGCAATGCTGGATCGGCAGGCGGGCCAGGTCGACGTCCTGCCCTTCCCACACGATCTCCTGGCACGCCGCGCCCTTGACTTCTTTCGGCGCCATATCCCACACGGCCTTCACGAGCGAGCCCATGCCCATGATGTCGGCGAAGCCCTTCGGCGGCTCGGGTTCCTTCAGGCGCGCGAGCACGTGACCGATGCGGCGCAGTTCGCTCACATCGCTCGCGCCCATGCCCAGTGCCACGCGTTTGGGCGTGCCGAACAAATTGGCCAGCACCGGAATCGTGTGCCCGGTTGGCCTGGAAAACAGTAGCGCAGGACCCTCGGCGCGCAACGTGCGGTCGCATACTTCGGTCATTTCGAGGTGGGTCGAGACCGGAATATCGACGCGTTTGAGCTCACCCATGCGCTCCAATTGGGCCATAAAATCACGCAGATCTGTATATTTCATCAAGTTTTAAGCTTTTCTTCGGTTGCAGAACATTAGTGAAGCGGCGACGCCAAGTGATTGATTCAACAAGTGTTTCACGCTCATCAGTCCCTTCTTAATAACTAGAAGTAATATAGAACCAATGTGCTAGGGTTGACTTGATATAAGCTGCCCCCTACAATCCGTCCTACTTTGATGAGACAGCCATACTTTTTTTGACACAATTTTAGCTGTTCTCATGCATTCACGGGGTCGGGGCCCCACATGACATTTTAGGAGTGTTTTCAACGGGCGTCTGCCCACTCCCCCGAGACAGTTGTTGAGCCACTGGCACCAGTCCCCATGTTGGACGGCAGCCAGCTGAAGCAAGGCAATGACGGCGTTAGTCGGCCGCGTCGCGGCGACAAACGATTTTCTGATGCACGGTCTAGAGCACCCCCACGTAACGCCTTTGGCGCGACGACGGGCTTCTTTTCGCCGCGACAAGGGGAAATTCGATGTTTCATCGTTTCATCATGAGCGCAAAGCTCATGCATTCCATGGCCAGCCAGCCGATCACGGTTTCCTCCGTGACCAAAACGGCACGCCGTGTTTTACAAACTGCACGTTCGACCCTGACCGTATTCGGTCTCAGCGCAGTGGCCATGATGGCCCTGATCTACTCCAACGACAGTGTCGCCAAGCGCGTCTCTGAGATGCTGCACCCGCAGCCTGTCGTCGCGGCCGTCGTGCCGCCCGCGCCCGTCGCTACCGTCGTGCCAGCCATGCAGGCCACGGCCAACGCGGTTGCCATCGAAACGACCCACCTGGGCACGTCGACTGCCACGCTTGGCAACAGCAAGCAGCAGCAGTACGTGACCAAATGGCTGTCGAAGCGTTACCGCGTCGCCAGCGATGCCGCCAATATGCTGGTCTCGACCGCCTACTTGACGGCGCATGACCTGAAGCTCGATCCGCTGCTGATCCTGGCGGTGATGGCCATTGAATCGGGCCTGAACCCGTTCGCCGAAAGCGCGATGGGCGCCAAGGGCCTGATGCAAGTCATGGCCAAGGTCCACCACGACAAGTTCGAGAAAGTCGGCGGCCAGCAGGCAGCCTTGAATCCGGTCGCCAACATCCGTGTCGGCGCCCTGATCCTGAAAGACTATGTCAAGCGCACCGGTTCGGTCGAGGGCGGCTTGAAGACCTACGTCGGCGCCGCCGATATGGACAGCGACCAGGGCTATGGCGCCAAGGTGCTCAACGAGTACCGCCTGCTGAACCAGGTCGCCAAGGGCCAGAACGTGCCGGCGATGAAGCGCTACACGCCAACGCCGGCGCCGATCGTCGTCAGCAAGCAGCCGGAAACCGAAAGCGTCAAGCCGGAAGTCAAGTCGGTGCCGGAGGCAACCACGGTTGCCAACGCGCCGGTGGTCACTGCAGACGCACTGGCCGGTCTGTAAGCGCTACGCGCTTTCCGAGAAACCATCGCTGCGGCGGTGGTTTTTTTTGGCGGGTGCACGTCCAGGTTGCAGGCGGCGCGGCTGACTTGGGTTCCGCGCCGTATCCGCAACCATAAAAAAAGCCACCGGCTCGCGCACGGTGGCTTTCTTGTTAGTGCGAACGACGATCAGCGCCGCTGATCGCCCGCCGCTTCATCCGGGCGCAGGCGCTGGGCCAGCTTGTCCAGCACGCCATTGACATACTTGTGGCCGTCGATACCGCCAAACGACTTGGTCAGCTCGACCGCTTCGTTGATCACGACGCGGTACGGCACTTCAGGGTGGTTCTTCAGCTCGTAGGCGCCCAGCAGCAGCACCGCGTGCTCGATCGGCGACAGTTCGGCGATCGAACGGTCGATCAGCGGCGCGATCGACTCGCGCAGCTCGACCGAGGTGCTGATGGCGCCATTGAGTAGCGCCGAAAAGAAATCACTGTCGGCCTTGTCGAAACCATGGGCGCTGCGGATATTGGTCGCCACGATGCGTGCCGGTTCATTGTTCAGCAGCCATTGATACAGCCCCTGGAGCGCGAACTCGCGCGCGCGGTGGCGCGGCGTGCGGTTCTTGCTCGGGTTGGCGTGCATATTCTTGTCAGTCATTGTTCTCTTGCCTTTACTGTTATTCGTCCTCTGGCACCAGCTCGTCCAGCGCCATCAGGAGGTTGGCCATTTCAACGGCGACACGCGCTGCGTCGGCGCCTTTTTCGGCCATGCGTACTTCTGCCTGCTCATCGTTTTCGGTGGTCAGGATCGCGTTGGCGATCGGGATGCCGTAATCGAGACCGATGCGGGTGATGCCCGCGCCCGATTCGTTCGACACCAGCTCGAAGTGGTACGTTTCACCGCGGATGACCGCGCCCAGCGCGATCAGGGCATCGAACTGTTCGGTGACAGCCATGCGCTGCAGCGCCAGCGGCACTTCGAGCGCGCCCGGCACGGTCACGTGCAGGATGTCTTCGTCGGCCACGCCCAGGCGCTTGAGTTCAGCCAGACACGACGACAGCAGGCCATGACCGACATCGGCGTTGAAACGGGCCTGCACGATACCGATGCGCAGGTCTTCGCCCTGCATATTGCTTTCAAAAGTTCCTACCGTCATGACTGACCTCTTGTATTGGTTGTTCTATATTAGTTGGATTGGATGGTTCAGGCGTCGGGCCGCGGCACGTAGCCCGTCACTTCCAGGTCGAACCCGGTCATTGACGGCATCTTGCGCGGGTTGGCCAGCAGTTGCATCTTGCCCACGCCCAGCGCGCGCAGGATCTGGGCGCCAATGCCGTAGGTGCGCAGGTCCATCGATGCGGCGCGGGCCCCCAGACGGTTGCCCTTGGCATCCTGCGGCGCCAGTTGCGCAAACAATTGCTCGGCCGTTTCGCCGCAATTGAGCAGCACGATCACGCCGGCGCTGCTGGCCTTGATGGTGCGCATGGCCGAAGCCATATCCCACGAGTGGGTGGTGGCGCGGTTTTCCAGCAGGTCGAGGATCGACACCGGCTGGTGCACGCGCACGAGCGCTTCTTTCTCGGGCGACAGGTCACCATGCACCAGTGCCAGGTGGGCCGAGCCGCTCGGGGCGTCGCGAAACGCCACCAGCTGGAATGTGCCCGCTTCGGTCGACAGCGTGCGCTCGGCAACGCGCTCGACCAGGCATTCGTTCTGGCTGCGGTAATGGATCAGGTCGGCAATGGTGCCGATCTTGAGGTGGTGTTCTTTCGCGAACTCGATCAGGTCGGGCAGGCGCGCCATGGTGCCGTCTTCCTTGATGATCTCGCAGATCACCGAAGCGGGCGACAGGCCGGCCATCTGCGTGAGGTCGCAACCGGCTTCGGTGTGACCGGCGCGCATGAGCACGCCGCCCTTCTGGGCGCGCAGCGGGAAGATGTGGCCCGGCTGGACCAGGTCGTCAGGCACGGTGCCTTTATTGACGGCGACCTGGATCGTGCGGGCGCGGTCGGCTGCCGAGATGCCGGTGGTCACGCCTTCGGCCGCTTCGATCGATACCGTGAAATTGGTGCCGAACGAGGTGCCGTTTTTCGACGTCATCATCGGCAGGGCGAGCTGGTCGCAGCGCTCTTCGGTCAGGGTCAGGCACACCAGGCCCCGGGCATGGCGAATCATGAAATTGATCGCCTCGGGCGTGACAAAGTCGGCTGCAAGCACGAGGTCGCCTTCGTTTTCGCGATCTTCTTCGTCGACCAGGATGACCATGCGGCCAGCGCGCAGTTCGGCGACGATTTCCTCGGTGCTGGAAATGGACATACAGATTCCTTGAAACGGGGTTTTGCGTAATCCGCTATTTTAAAGGATTTACAGACTCCCAACCGCATTCCCGATGGCAGCAAGCCCAAATTGCCAGCACGGCGCGCCCCTGGCGTCAACCGTGCGTTGCCAATAGACAACCACAGGTGACCTCGCGCCAGTAAATTGCTAAGCTAGCCAACTCGCCAGGCAAGCCCGTGGCACGACTGCACCCAACTGGATTATGATTAAGACATTATTGCCGTATTTACCCGTCGTCCGCGGCAGTCATTTCCACGGAGTCGCCATGCCGGTTGTCCATCCTGTTCATTTCCCCGGCGCCACCGCCAGCGGCGGGCTTCGCTGATGGCCACCATCCTGATCGTCGACGACCGGCCAAGCAACCGCAGCTACCTGAGCGCCCTGCTGGGCCTTTCCGGCCACCGCATCCTCGAAGCTGAAAACGGCGCCTGCGCGCTGGCCATCACGCGCGCCGAGCTGCCCGACCTGATCATCACCGACATCCTGATGCCGACGATGGACGGCTACGAGTTCGTCCAGCAACTGCGCGCCGAACCGGCGCTGCAAGACACGCGCGTCATCTTCTTCTCGGCCGTGTATTCCGAGCGCGAAACGCTGGCCATGGCGGCGCGCTGCGGCGTGACCACGGTGCTGGGCAAGCCCGCCGACCCGCACCGCATCCTCGACGCCGTCGACGCCGAACTGGGCGTGGCCGGCGGCGCGCCGGCGCCCTGCCCCAAGGCGTCGCAAGAGCACGAGCGCGAGTTGCCGTTCGACCTGGGCGCGCGCCTCGGCGAACTCGAACGCATGTGCATGATGCTCGTCGGCGAGCGCCGGGTCGAGGCGCTGGCGGCGGCCTTTGTCGACGCCGCACGCCGGGTGCTCGATGCCGATTGCGTCGCCCTGTGCCTGCTGGGCAGCTCCGAGCGCAGCGTACGCCACCTGGCCACGTACGGCGTCGACAGCGCCCTGCTGCTGCCGACGGCGCTGGCTGAACACGACCTGCCCGGCGTGCTGCTGCGCGCCCGCGCGCCGCTGCGTCTGGAAGCGGACGACACGCTCCTGGCCACGCTGCCCGCCGGGCACCCGCGCGTGGCGCACCTGCTTGGCCTGCAGGTGCACGACCTGCAGCATCCGCTCGGCTGGCTGTATTGCACGCGCGCCGACGGGGGCGCGCCGTTCTCGGACGAAGAAGAACGCTGGGCCACGGCACTGGCAGCGCAACTGGCGGTGGCCTACGAAAACCTGAACCTGTACGAAGTGGTGCAGCACCACGCGGCGCAACTGCAGCTCGAGGCCATCGCCCGCGCCGATTCCGACGCCGCCCTGCGCGACAGCGAACACCGGCTGGAACTGGCGCGCCAGGTGTTCGACAGCACGCAGGAAGCGATCCTGATGACCGACGCCGATGCCAATATCGTCGCCGCCAATCCGGCCTTCGAGACGATCACCGGCTACCACGAGTCCGATGTCATGGGCTGCAATCCGCGCGTCATGCGCTCGGGCCAGCACGACGCCGCGTTCTACGCGAGCATGTGGAGCTGCCTCGAAAAAGACGGCCAGTGGCGCGGCGAAATCTGGAACCGCCGCAAGAACGGCGAAATCTACCCTGCCAGCATGAGCATCAGCGCGGTGCGCGACGACGCCGGCACCCTCACCGCCTATGTGTCGGTATCGACCGACCTGTCGGCGCTGAAGGCTGCGCACCACCAGCTCGATTTTTTGTCGAACCACGACGCGCTGACCCAGCTGCCGAACCGCTCGCTGTTCAACGACCGCGTGGGGCAGGCGCTGGCTGCGGCGCGCCAGGATGCCAGCCAGGTCGCCCTGCTGCTGTTTAACGTCGACCGGCTCTCTCGCATCAACGACAGCCTCGGTCACTCGGCGGGCGACACCGTGCTGCGCGAAGTGGCCCGCCGCGTGAGCGCGCTGGCAGGCCCCACCGATACCGTGGCGCGCCTGTCGGGCGATGAATTCGTGCTGCTCATGACCGACTTCGACGACACCGATGACGTGATCTACTGCGCCCAGCGGCTGATCGACGCCGTGGCCGAGCCGCATTCGGTGGGCGGTCACGATCTGGTGGTCACCGGCAGCGTGGGCATCAGCATCTATCCGCGCGATGGCGACGCGCCGGGCGACCTGCTCAAGGCGGCCGACGCCGCGCTCACGCACGTCAAGGACTCGGGGCGCAATGGCTTCAGGTTCTTCAAGGGCGAGATGAACGCCGAGGCGCTGCGCTGGCTGGCGCTCGAAACACGCCTGCGGCGCGCGATCGAGCGCGACGAATTGTCGCTGCACTACCAGCCGCAAGTCTCGCGCCAGGATGGCACGCTGGTCGGCATGGAAGCGCTGCTGCGCTGGCAAAGCGCCGAGATCGGCAACGTCTCGCCGGCCGACTTCATTCCGCTGGCCGAAGACACGGGCCTGATCCATCCGATCGGCGAATGGGTCATTCGCCAGGCGTGCTTCCAGAACAAGGCCTGGCAAGATGCCGGCCTGGCGCCGGTGCGGGTGGCCGTCAATGTCTCGGCGCACCAGTTCAAGGCCGGCTCGGTGGTGGAAGTGGTACGCCGCGCGCTGGCCGACAGCGGCCTCGATCCGCGCTGGCTCGAGGTCGAACTGACCGAGAGCGTGATGCTGGGCGACAGCAGCGCCGCCGAAGCCCAGATGGCCGAACTGCGCACGCTGGGCGTGTCGCTCTCGCTCGATGACTTCGGCACCGGCTACTCGTCGCTGGGCTACCTGTCGCGCTTCCCGCTCGACAAACTCAAGATCGACCAGACCTTCGTGCGCAATATCACCAGCGAGCAGCGCAGCGCCGCGATCGCCCAGGCTACCATTGCGCTGGCCAAGGGTCTCTCGCTGTCGGTGGTCGCCGAAGGTGTCGAGACGGTCGGCCAGCGCGATTTTCTCGGCTCGCTCGGCTGCGACGTGATGCAGGGATATCTGTATGGTCGCCCTGTTCCGGCGCCCGAGATGGCCAGGTTGCTGGCGCTCGGCGGCGTAACGCTGTAGGCATTGTCCCGTCCTTGCGCTGTCCTTGCACGATTCTTTAGCGCAGCCTTAAGCCCATCCGTACGGGGGCGGGCGACCTGTAAAATGCAGGGATCAAGTCACCGGGATCACCCAATGAGCAACAAATTAGTACGCGGCCTGCTGCTTCCCGCCGCGCTGTGCGTGTTCTCGCTGGCGCACGCGGGCCAACCGGCCCTGCCTGCGCCGCAGAGCAAAGCGCCGGCGGCAGCCGTCTCGAAAATGGACGCGCTGCAGCTCGACGCCGTGATCCCGGTCGGCCCGCAGGTCAAGGTCGGCACACTGGCCAATGGCCTCACTTACTACATCCAGCGCAATGCACGCCCCGAACGCAAGCTCGAACTGCGCCTGGTCGTCAAGGCCGGCTCGATCCTGGAAGACGAGGACCAGCGCGGCCTGGCCCACTTCGTCGAGCACATGGCCTTCAATGGCTCGACCAACTTCCGCAAGCACGAACTGGTGTCGTACCTGCAGTCGATCGGCGTGGGCTTTGGCGCCGACCTCAATGCCTATACCTCGTTCGACGAGACCGTGTACATCCTGCCGATTCCGACGGATAAACCGCAAAATGTGACCAAGGCCTTCCAGGTGCTGGAAGACTGGGCCCACGGCGTCAGCTTCGATACCGATGCCGTCGACAAGGAGCGCGGCATCATCCTCGAAGAAGCGCGCCTGGGCAAGGGCGCGGCCGACCGCATGGGCAAGCAGATCTACCCGCGCCTGTTCAACGGCTCGCGCTACGCCGAGCGCCTGCCGATCGGGCGCGAAGACGTGATCCGCAATTTCAAGCCTGACGCCCTCAAGCGTTTTTACAAGGACTGGTACCGGCCCGACCTGATGGCAGTGGTCGTCGTCGGCGACATCGATCCGGCGCAGGCCGAACGGCTCGTCAAGAAGCACTTCACGCGCCTGAAGAATCCGGATGCGCCGCGCCCGCGCGACTACGCCACCATCCCGGCCCGCGCCGACACCGAGGCCCTGGTCGTGACCGATCCGGAAGCCGACGGCAACTCGGTATTGATCCGCTATCCGGTGCAGCCGGTGCGAGACCTTGGCACCGTGCGCGCCTACCGCGAAGAGCTGGTGCAGGGCCTGTTCGCCTCGATGCTCAGCGCGCGCCTGGCCGAAATCTCGCAACTGCCCGATGCGCCATGGCTCGGCGCGAGCAGCTCACTCGGCAAGCTCACCCCGCGCTACCGCGCGTACAACGCGTCGGCCGCCATCGGCCCGCGCGGCGCGCAGCCGGCCATCGCCGCGCTGGTCCAGGAAAACGAGCGCGCACGCCAGCACGGCTTCGGCCTGCAGGAACTCGAACGCGCCAAGAAAAACCTGATGCGCACCTACGAGCAGGCCTGGAACGAGCGCGCCAAGAGCGATTCGGGCACCTATGCGGCCGAATACATCCGCAACTTCCTGCAGGACGAAGCGATCCCCGGCATCGACACTGAATACCGCTACGTGCAGAACCTGGTGCCCGGCATCACCCAGGCCGAGATGAACGCCTACGCGCGCAGCACCATCCCGCAAGACTCGGGCAAACTGGTGCTGTACACGGGCGTGAACAAGCCCGATACGCCGACCGGCCCGCAGTTGCTGGCCGCGGTGGCCGACGCCGCGCGCCTGCCGGTGGCGCCGCACGACGAGAAGCTGCTGGCGGCGCGCCTGATGGAGCGCCCGGCCCAGCCAGGCAAGATCACGCACGAAGAACACGACAAGGCGCTGGGCCTGACGCGCCTGACGCTGTCGAACGGCGTGAAGGTGATCCTGAAACCCACCGACTTCTTGAACGACCAGGTGATCCTGAGCGCGGCGCGCCCCGGCGGGCAAAGCCTGTTCCCCGACCAGGACATCCTCAACGCACGCTTTTCGAATGCCATCGTGGCCAGCATGGGCGTGAAGGATTTCACGCCGCTCGACATGCGCAAAATACTGGCCGGCAAGGCGGCCGGCGTGACCGTGGGCCTGGGCAGCTATACCGACGTCATCGCCGGCGCTTCGGGCGCGACCGACATCGAGACCATGTTGCAGCTGCTGTGGCTGAAGTTCGCCGACGTGCGCCGCGACGAAGATCTGTTCCACGCGTACATCGACAAGCAGGCCGAAATCGCGCGCAATGGCAGCGGCCAGCCGGGGCGGCGTTTCGGCGACGCAATCGTCTCGGCGCTGTTCAACGACCACCCGCGCGCGCCCCGCACGCTCGAGGCGGCCGAATACGCGAAGATCGACCTCGATCGCAGCATCGCCATCTTCCGCCAGCGTTTTTCGAGCGCCAGGGACATGACGTTCATCCTGGCCGGCAGCTTCGATGAACAAGCGATCCGCCCCCTGTTGGCGAGCTACCTGGGCACCCTGCCCACGCCCGCCATTCCGGTGGCCTTCCGCGACGTGGGCCTGCGCCCGGTGACCGGCGTGGTCAAGCGCGAAGTGCGCAGCGGTACCGAACCGAAGAGCACGATCTCGATCAACTTCACGGGCCCGGCCGAGTTTTCCGAAGCCGAGCAGCTGCGCCTGTCGGCGCTGATCGAAGTGACCAACCTGCGCATCATCGAGGTGCTGCGCGAGAAAATGGCGATGATCTACGGTGGCGGCGCCAGCGGCGCGCTGAGCAAGATCCCGTACGGAAACTATTCGATCGGCATCAACCTGCCGACCGGGCCGGAGAACGTCGACAAGGTCGTGGCCGCGACGTTTGCCGAAATCAAGCGCCTGCAAGAGAACGGCCCGGATGCGGCCGAGCTCGAGAAAGTGAAATCAGGCTGGATCCAGAACCACCGCCGCTCGCTGCGCGAAAATGGCTACTGGGTCGCCAACCTGCAATCGAGCCTGACCGAAGGCACCGATCCGGCGTCGATCCTGAAGGTCGAGCAGCAGGTGGGCGCGCTGACGGCGCAGGACGTGCAGGCGGCGGCGCGCCGTTACTTCGATACGAAGAACTATGTGCAGGTGGTGCTCAATCCTGAGGTGGCAGCCAAAGCGGCATCCGTGGCCAAGGCGCCTGTTGCCGCCAGGATCGACTTGCCGGACACGCCGGCCAGCTGATCCGCCAGGCGCACCGGCCCGGTTGCTCGTGCGGCGGCGTTGTCGTCTATACTATGCAGGCACGATGAGGCCGTGTGCCCGGCACCTGCCGCATCGTGCTTCTGCCGATGTACAGATCAACGCCGGCGCCAGGCAACTTGGCGCTCTACTGGTAACAGACCATGAGCATTCCAGACAAGCCGGTTCACCTGGCCGGCAAGCCCCTCACCCACGCATGCCACGCCTGCGCTTTTTTTCACACCGATGAAGAAAAGTACCGCGTGCTGATGCCTTTCATCCTCGAAGGCTTCGAGCGCGGCGACCTGGCCGCCCATATCGTCAACCCGGCGCACCGCGCCGCCCACCTGGCCGAGCTGGCCCACGCTGGCGTGGATACCGCCGCCGCCAAGGCGCAAGGGCAACTGGCCGTGCGAACCTGGGACGAGACGTATCTGCAAGATGGCAAGTTCGACCAGGAACGCATGATCGCCTCGCTGCTGGCGCTGATCGCGCCCGAGAATGCACCACCCGGAAAAATCTCGCGCAATATCGCCGATATGGCCTGGATGAACGGTGCCCGCCCTGACGCCCGGCAAATCGTGGCCTACGAGGCGCGACTGAACCAGGCGCTTCCCCACCACCACAACCCGATCGTGTGCACCTACGACCTGACGCATTTCAGCGCCGACGTCGTGATTGACATCATACGCACGCACCCGATGGTCATTATCGGCGGCATCCTGCAAGAAAATCCGTTCTTCGTGCCGCCCGAGCAGATGCTCAGGGAACTCGAAGAGCGTTCCCTGGCGAGCGCCATGCCGGCCGGCGCCCCGCAATAGACCAGCGCACCGGCATGCATTCACACGACGAGCACCGCGCCGAGATCGATCGCCTGCGCAAGACCACGCGCGACCTGGTTGCCATGACCACCCTGCCCGCTGTCTGGGGCGACCTGCCGCCGGAGGGCGTCATCGACAGCCTGGCGGGCGTCCTGCTCAGCACACTCGACCTCGACCTGGCCTGCATCCGCCTGCCCGGCAAGGGCGAGATCGAACCCATGGAAGTCATCCGCACCAGGCGCGACGATTCCGACGCCATGCTGCCTGCCGCGCGCACCGTGCTCGATGCGGCCATGCAGTCGGCCGATGTGCATGGCGCCTGCCCGGCGGCGCGGCAACACGGCGCCGCGCCGCTCCTGTTCAGTACGGCCCGCTTCGGCATTGGCAGCGACCTCGGCGTCGTGGTCATCGGGGCGCGCCGCGCCGGCTTCCCATCCGAGCACGATCGCCTGCTGTTGGGCGTGGCCGCCAACCAGGCCACCGCGATCCTGCAGCGCCGCCTGGCCGAAGGTGCGCTGGCGCGCAGCGAAACGCGTTTCCTCGACCTGGCCAACGCGGCGCCGGCCATGCTGTGGGTGACGGAGCCCGACGGCAGGTTTTCGTTCCTGTCGCGCGCCTGGCACGAATTTACCGGTGACGAAAGGGGCGCCGATCCCGGTATCGGCTGGGTGGCGGCGGTGCATCCGGACGAACGCGCCATGGCGCAGCACTCCTTTCTCGCCGCCATTGCCGGCCGGACTGAATTCAGCGTCGAGCATCGGCTGCGACACGCCGACGGCGACTATCGCTGGGTGATCGTCACCGGCAGGCCCAGGCGTGCCGATGCCGGCGTGTTTCTCGGCTTCGTCGGCAATCTGTTCGACATCAGCGACCGCAAGCTGGCCGAGCGAGCGCTGCACGAGACGCGCGACATGCTCTCGACGATGTTCGACGCGTTGCCGGTGGGCGTGGCGGTGGCCGACCAGGATGGCAAGCTGGTGCTGTCGAACCAGGCCATGCACCGCTACCTGCCCACGGGCGTGCTGCCGTCGATGGACGACGAGCGTCATACGCGCTGGCGGGGGTCTCATGACGACGGCCGCCCGATCGAGCGCCCTGATTTCGCCGGCGCGCGCGCGCTGCGCGGCGAGCGCGTCGTGCCGGGCATCGAAGTGCGCTACCTGGGCGACGATGGCGTCGAGATCTGGACCCAGGTAGCGGCCGTTCCGATCAAGGACCGTGACGACATCACGCGCGGCCAGGTGTCGATCGTGACGGACATCGATGCCTTCAAACGCACCGAAACGGCGCTGCGCCTGGCGGAAACCCGCCAGCGCGAGCTGTTCGACGAGGTGGCCCGGTCCAACCGCAACCTGAGCGAGTTCCTGGCGGTACTGGCGCACGAACTGCGCAATCCTCTGGCCCCGCTCCTCACCGGCCTGGAGCTGATGCGTATCGGGCCGTGCGACGCCGCCACGCCGGCCGATGTGCGGGACATGATGGAGCGCCAGGTGCGCCAACTGGCGCACCTGATCGACGACCTGCTCGATATCGCGCGCGTTACCAACGGCAAAGTGGAGATCAGGAAAGCCCGCGTCGACCTCAACACAATCGTCTCGAACGCGGTCGAGACCAGCCTGCCGCTGATTGAATCGAGCCGCCATGCGTTCAACCTCGCGTTGCACGACACGCCGCTGCCGGTGCTGGCCGACGCCACCCGCATCGCGCAGGTGATCGGCAACCTCTTGACCAATGCGGCGAAGTACACGCCCCCGGGCGGCGCAATCTCGCTGCGCGTGACGCACGAAGGCCTGGAGGCCGTGGTTGCCGTGACCGACAACGGCGTCGGCATCCCCGAAGAAGCACTGGAATCGGTATTCGAGATGTTCAGCCAGGTGGGCAGCAACCGGCAGCACGCGCAGGGCGGTCTGGGCATCGGCCTGTCGCTGGTCCGCCAGCTCGTCGACCTGCACGACGGCACGGTCAGCGCGCACAGCGATGGCGCGGGCAAGGGCAGCCGGTTCGAGGTCAGGCTCGCGCTCGACGGGTCGATGCCGGCGCCGCTGCCCGATAGCGGGCCAGCCGTGCCTGGCGAGCCGGCTGCGCCAGTGCTGCGCATTCTCGTCACCGACGACAATGTCGATGCAGCGCTGACCCTGTCGATGCTGCTCGAGATACACGGCCACGACGTCCGGGTCGCCCACGACGGACAACAAGCGTTGCAGGTGGCGGCGCAATTTCTGCCCGATGTCGTGTTTCTCGATATCGGGCTGCCGGATATCCTGGGCTACGACGTGGCGCGCGGCGTGCGGCAGATTCCCGGGCTCGCGCACTGCGCCATCGCCGCCGTGTCCGGCTTGGGCGCGCCGGACGATCTGGCGCGCTCGAGCGCCGCCGGCTTCGACGCGCACTTCACCAAGCCGGTGGCCTCGAGCCGCGTGCTCGACTACCTGGCGGTGGTGGCTGCGAGCATGCGCTCGACGTAGCGCGCGATCAGGTCGATCTCGAGGTTGACGCGCGCGCCGGCGGCCAGGTGGCGCAGCGTGGTGACTTCGATCGTGTGCGGGATCAGGTTGATCGAGAAGCGGCAGACTTTCTGGCCGCCTGCCTGCAGGTCTTCTACCCGGTTGACCGTCAGCGACACGCCGTTGACGACGATAGAACCTTTGTACGCCAGGAACTTGCCCAGCTCGTGCGGCGCATCGATGACCAGTTCGCGCGATTCGCCGACCGGCTCGAAGCTGTGCACGACGCCCAGGCCGTCGACGTGGCCCGACACCAGGTGTCCGCCCAGGCGCTCGGCCAGCGTCAGTGCTTTTTCCAGGTTCACTTCGCCGGGGGCGTCCAGGCCCACGGTCTTGTTCAGGCTTTCGCGCGAAACGTCGACCGTGAACGCGGTGGCGGTTTTTTCGGTGACGGTCATGCAGGCGCCGTTGATGGCGATCGAGTCGCCCAGGCCCACGTCGGCCAGCGACAGCGGGCCGGCATCGATGGCGAGACGCACGCCGGCGTCCAGGCCGCCGGCCAGTGGCGCGACGGAAGTGATGGTGCCGACTGCGGCGACGATTCCAGTAAACATACGACGTTATTCCTTGTTGGGGAGATCAGTTAATTTGTTCAAAAATCAGTTTTCGGCGTCGGCGAAGCGGGCCAGGATGCGCACGTCTTCCCCCACGCGGCTGACGTCATGAAAGCGCAACTGGCGGCGCTCGGTCAGTTGCGTCAGCGGCGGCAGGTCGAACATGCCTTGCCCCGGGCCGATCAGGCTTGGCGCCAGGTACACCAGCAGCTCGTCGACACAGCCTTCACGCACCAGCGAGGCATTGAGTTTGCTGCCTGCTTCGACGTGCACTTCGTTCACTTCGCGCCGGCCAAGCTCGCGCATCAGCGCCGGCAGGTCGACCTTGCCGTGTTCGTTCGGCAGGTACAGCACCTCGTGGCCGGCGGCGCGCAGGGCCTCGGCCTTGGCGCTGGCCGGGTTGTCAGTCATGCTCTCGGTCGCCGCGACGATCCAGCAGGGTTCGCCCTGCAGGACATGTGCCGTCAGGTCGATGTCGAGGCGGCTGTCGACGATCACCCGGCGCGGTTGCATCGGCGTGTCGAGGCCGCGCACCGTCAGTTGCGGGTTGTCGGCCTTGACGGTGCCGATGCCGGTGACGATTGCACTGGCGCGGGCGCGCCAGGCGTGGCCGTCGGCGCGCGCGTCCGGGCCGGTGATCCACTGGCTTTCGCCGCCGGCCAGCGCAGTGGCGCCGTCCAGGCTGGCGGCCACTTTAAGACGCACCCACGGCAGGCCGCGCACCATGCGCGAAAAGAAGCCGATGTTCAGTTCCTGCGCTTCGCGCGCCATGATCCCGGAGCGCACCGCGATGCCCGCCGCTTCCAGCTGCGCCAGGCCGCGGCCGGCGACCAGCGGATTGGGATCGACCATCGCCGCGACCACGCGGCCCAGGCCGGCGGCAATCAATGCGTCCGAACAGGGAGGCGTGCGGCCATGGTGGCTGCACGGTTCGAGCGTCACATAGGCGGTGGCGCCACGCACATCGTTGCCGCGCGCGGCAGCGTCGCGCAGCGCCTGGATTTCGGCGTGCGCCTGGCCGGCGGGCTGGGTGTGGCCGGCGCCGATCACGACATCGCCCTTGACGATCACGCAGCCGATGCGCGGATTGGGCGCGGTGATGAACATGCCGCGCGCGGCCCAGGCCAGCGCCGCGGCCATGCCTTCGGTGTCGTTGAGAATCGGTTGGCTGTCGTGCGTCACGTGGTCTTTCTTCAATGCGCGTTCTTCAAGGCGCATCCTGCAATGCGCTATCGTCAGGGCGGCGCGGCGGCGCCATCGCAGCCGGCGTCCCGGGCCGGGTTGCACAGGCGCGGGCGCCCGAGCATATTGATTTTAATACGGCGCACCTGGCCGCCATGGAATAGCGAGAGCGTGCCCAGCCGCGACGCGGCGCTGTTGGTATCGCTGCAACTGCGCCCCGCGCCATTGTAGGCGATGTATTGCGGAGCTGCAGGGTTGGTAAAGGAATAGCTCACCTGCACGCCCTGCGGCAGCGCCGAGCGCACGGCGAGTATGTCGTCGCCCGCGCCCGCCTGGCGATCGTTGTCGCGATCGACGTAGACCGTCCAGCCGCGCCTCCAGTCCAGGCCGGCCGCGTCGTTGGCCGTGATGATGACCGGTTCGTTGCGTGAAATCGCCTGCGAACGGGTGAGCTGGATCGCACTGTAGAGGTCGCTGGCAGAGACGCGCAATTCCTGGCCTTGCACGATCCGGTGCAGGCCGGGCGCCGCCACCGCCGATGTGATCGCGACCAGCCCGAGCACCACGGCCAGTTCGGCAAAGGACAGGCCGCTGCAGCGACGCCGCAGGATGGCGCGGGCAAGTACTGCCGGGATTCGGGATCTCATGGCCAGCAGCGCGGCGACGGGCCGCTGGCGCCTTGCGCGCCGGTACTGTCCAGCGTCAGCATGCCGCATTCAGGATCGGCGAATGCGCGGTTGACCTTGGCCGTACCTGGGCGCGCACGCAGCAGGATGCACGCGGCGATCGGTTGTCCCGGACAGGCGTCGCCGTCGAGCTCGTAGGCGCTGGCGGCGGCGCTATTGCCGATCCAGGCGCGAAACCGGCGCGCGTCAGGGTCACTCGCATCAATTGAAAAGGGCATATAGCTGTGATGCTGCGCGAGGTATTGCTCCTGGCGCTGCATGACGTCGAGCAGCGCCAGTTGCGCTTCGACCCGCCGCGCCTTGACGATCTGGCGCGTGTACGACGGATACGCCACCGACGTCAGGATGCCCAGGATCGCCAGCACAGCCAGCAGTTCGATCAGCGTGAAGCCGCTACCTTGTCGCGTCATGTACGTGCTCCTGTGGGTAAATCTTGTAACTCAGTCGGATGCGGCGGCAACGATCCCGGACCAGTTGCTGATCTCGCGCCAGCCGACGCGGCGCCCGGGCGATCCGTCGGGCAGCTTGCGGTAATACGCCTGCAGCGCGGCCCGGGTACCGGGCATGCCGCCGACGCCGCGTGCGCCGATGCGGTACAGCTGCCCTTCGCCGGACGCCGGCATCAGCTCGATCAGGTAGCGCGGCGCCTCGATAGGCAGGCCGCCCTCACCCGTCGGCAACGTGGCGCCGGTGAACCTGCCGTACGCGATGGCCGGCCCGTCGCTTTCGGCCAGTTGCGCAAGTTGCCGGTTGGGATCGGCGTCATGCGCACACAAGCCGTTGTACGGCAGCGCGCCGAGGCAGCCGCCAACGAACGCGTCCGCGCTGCCGCCAAGGATGGCGTTGGCGCGCGCCGAACCCGGCGCCGCGCCGCCTTCGATATCGCGTTCGGCATCGAACAAGGCGGCTTCTGCCATGTGCACGGCCAGCACGCGGTCGCGTTCGTACGCCGCCGCGCGGGCGCTTTGCAGCGCGCCCCGCGCAGAGGCAATGCCGGTCATGAGGACGGCCAGCATCAGCACGAGCGCGGTAATCAGCGCGATGCCGTCCTGGCGTTCGGGCATGGGTGAGTGACAGGAGCGCATCGGGACTCAGGGTGACGCTGCGGGCGGTTCGGCAGATGGTGCGACGGGCAATGCCACGGGCAACGTGATGGGCAACGTGATGGGCAATGCGACCGGCAACGCAACGACGGCGCCGTACACCTTGCGCATGCGCGCCTCGCCGCTGGCATCCAGGTCAGCCGCCGCCAGCAGCACCCCCGGATCGCCGGCGGCTAGCGCGGCATCATATGCCGGCCCGAACAGCGAATGGACCACGCGCGCGTTGGCGCCGGCATCGACGCGCGGCCCGTGCAGCAGCAGGCCTGCCCGCACGCTGGCAACCCGCTTCCAGTGCGTGCGCGTGCGCAGATCGGCGTCCCGCTCGCTCGCCGTCGTGCCGACGAGCACCAGCGCTGCATCGAGCGCCGCGATCGCACTGGCATTCACGTACCGGTTGGGCGTGCCATCGCCATCGGTGTCCAGGCCGTAGAGCACCTGGAAGCTGTCGACCCGCCCCGCCACTGCATCGGATGACCAGCTGCCCGCGCCCTTGTATTTGCAGCGCAGTTCGGCGTCGCCCTGCGCATTGCGCGCGACATAGAAAATGCTCCAGCCTTCTTCTTCGCGATGGACCGGAAAGCCGGCGCAGTCGAGCGTGCCGCCATCACCGTTCGGTGGCGGGCCGGTGCCGGCAAAGCGCAGCGCCAGCACGTCGCTGCCATTGACCGCCGTCGGCAACGGCGCATCGATGCCGGCGCCGGCGTGCGTCAGCGAATGTGCATCCAGCCCGGCGATACGCGCGGGCGCGGTGGGGTCAAGCGCAGGATGCGCCGCCCAGTCGACGTGGCCCGCCAGCCGCACCGCGCGTGCCAGTGCATCGGTTGCGTAGCGGCCGGAGTCGTCCATCTCGGCTGAGTCGAGGAGCGCCGCATGGGTACGGGTGGTGCCGATCAGCAGCGACCCTGCCGCCAGCAGTACGGCCAGGCCGAGCGACATCGCCACCATGAATTCGGCGATGGTAAAGCCGGCCTGGCGCGCGAACCGTCGAGGCACGCTGCTCATCGCGCCACCATCAGCACGAACGCCGGCAAATCGTCATTGCCATGCCAACCGACCTTGATTGCCACCGCCGCATGCGCCCCACCACTGCACGCCCACCGGTAGCGCCGACTGCCCGCATCCCACGGCGCCGCATCGCGACACACGGCAATGCGCCCGCCCGGAAAGCGCCCGTGCACGAGCAGGCGCGTCTCGTGCAGGTCGAACGCCGCCAGCGCCAGCGGGCTGCATACCGCAGAACCGAAGCACGATGCGCCGCCGGCAGGCAGGCCGTCGGCCACTGCGTCATAGTCGAACGAAAGATAGGGATTGCTCGCATCCGGCAAGCTGGCCAGATGAACATTGGCGCCCATGCGCGCCGTTAGCGAACTTGCCAGACCCACCGCTTCGGCGGTCAAGGCCGCATGCTGGCGCGTGCGCTGCGCCGCCAGTTGCGCCGCGCTTGCCCCGACCACGCCAATGGCCAGCACGAACAGCGCCACCAGCACTTCGATGAGTGTAAAACCGCGATGTGAATGCAGCTGCATGCAAGCCTCCGATAACGAGCTACGACGTTATCAGCCAGGCTTGCTGCGCCCGTGCGGCGGCGCAAGCGTGCGCCGCGCCGATCGGGGAACCTTGGGAAGGGTTTAGTTGTCGAGCTTACGCTGGTGTCCGACTTCAGCCAGCGCGGCCTGGAACGAATCCAGGTCTTCGAAATTTTTATACACGGAAGCGAAGCGGATATAGGCGATCTTGTCGAGGCCCTTGAGCTCTTGCATCACGAGCTCGCCCACATAGCCGGTATCGACTTCGCGCAGACCGCTGGTGAGCAGCTTTTCTTCGATGGAGGCAACGGCCTTGTCGATGGCTTCGGCTGCCACCGGGCGCTTGCGCAGCGCCAGCATCAGGCTGCCGCGCAGCTTGGATGAGGCGAATTCGGTGCGGCTGCCGTTCTTCTTGACGATGATCGGCATCGACAGTTCGATGCGTTCATAGGTGGTGAAGCGCTTGTCGCACTTGCCGCAGCGGCGCCGGCGCCGGATGGCGTCCCCTTCCTCGGATACGCGGGTATCGAGGACTTGTGTATCTTCATGCTGACAAAAGGGACATTTCATGGCGCCGGGGCTGCGACTTTCGCTTCGGTACTACATGGGTACTACCGGGCCGGCGAACCGGCCCACGACAGGAGAATCAGGCAGCGTAGACCGGGTACTTGCTGGTCAGCTTCTTGACTTCGCCCTTGACGCGCTCGATGGTCGCGGCGTCGTGCGGGTTGTCCAGCACGTCGGCGATCAGGTTGCCCACAGTAACAGCGTCTTCTTCCTTGAAGCCGCGCGTCGTGAAGGCCGGGCTGCCCAGGCGGATGCCCGAGGTGACGAACGGCTTTTGCGGGTCGTTCGGGATGCCATTCTTGTTGCAGGTCATGTGTGCCTGGCCCAGGATCGCTTCGGCTTCCTTGCCGGTCAGGCCCTTGGCGCGCAGGTCGACCAGCATCACGTGCGATTCGGTGCGACCCGACACGATGCGCAGGCCGCGCGCGGTCAAGGTGTCAGCCAGCGCCTTGGCGTTCTTGACCACTTGCTGCTGGTAGGCCTTGAATTCCGGGGTCAGCGCTTCCTTGAACGCGACGGCCTTGCCGGCGATCACGTGCATCAGCGGGCCGCCCTGGATGCCAGGGAAGATGGCCGAATTGATGATTTTCTCGTGCTCGGCCTTCATCAGGATGATGCCGCCGCGCGGGCCGCGCAGCGATTTGTGTGTGGTCGAGGTGACGAAGTCGGCGAACGGCACCGGGTTCGGGTACTCGCCTGCAGCGATCAGGCCGGCGTAGTGGGCCATGTCGACCATGAAGTAGGCGCCGACATCTTTCGCCACTTTGGCGATGCGCTCGAAGTCGATCTTCAGGGCGAACGCCGAGGCGCCGGCGATGATCATCTTCGGCTTGTGCTCGTGCGCCTGGCGCTCGAGCGCTTCGTAGTCGATGTCTTCTTCGGCGGTCAGGCCGTACGAGACGACGTTGAACCACTTGCCCGACATGTTCAGCGCCATGCCGTGGGTCAGGTGACCGCCTTCGGCCAGCGACATGCCCATGATGGTGTCGCCTGGTTTGAGCACGGCGAAGAACACACCCTGGTTTGCTTGCGAGCCCGAATTCGGTTGCACATTGGCCGCTTCAGCGCCAAACAGTTGCTTCAGGCGGTCGATCGCCAGCTGTTCGACGACGTCGACGTATTCGCAGCCACCGTAATAGCGCTTGCCCGGATAGCCTTCGGCGTACTTGTTGGTCAGTTGCGAACCCTGCGCTTCCATCACGGCTGGCGAGGTGTAGTTTTCCGATGCGATCAGCTCGATGTGGTCTTGCTGACGAACGTTTTCCTTCTGGATAGCATTCCACAGATCCGGATCGACATTGGCCAGCGTATGGTCTTTAGCAAACATGTAAAACTCCAATCGATAGTAATCCAGGCAACGAGCAGCGCTACGAGCGGGGGCGGCGAGCCAATAGGGCGCGGGCAGCCGCGATCGAACGCGTACCGGTTGATGGCTGCCCAGGCGAACGGCGTATGGCGTCTCAGGTTCCCCGGTGGGTGTCCACCTTTGCCGCCGTGCGCACCAATAAGTTGCGCTTGAGCGGTGTTTCGCCAGTTACGTGAGACGTAAAGTCCGCAAATTGTACTGAACTCCCCATTGAAGGGCAAGGAAAGCCCTGTCTTGGTGGCAAGCCGAGGTGGAATGGGCGACCCGCCACGCCGTCATGGTCATATCGGCTACAATTTTGCAGTCGTGCATCTGCCCTCACCGCTTATCAAGGATCCATCATGATCGTCCTCATCACCGGCGCATCGGCCGGCTTCGGCGCCGAAATGGCGCGCACTTTCGTCTCGCACGGCCACCGCGTCGTGCTGGCCGCCCGCCGCACCGATCGTATTGCCGAGCTGGCAGCCGAGCTGGGCGACGCCGCCCTGCCGGTGACGCTGGACGTTACCAGCCGCGCATCGATCGAAACGGCCCTGGCCGGCCTGCCAGCCGAATGGAAGCAGATCGATGTGCTGATCAATAACGCGGGCCTGGCCCTGAACACCCTGCCGGCGCAGGAAGTGCCGCTGGAAGACTGGGAAACCATGATTGCCACCAATTGCAAAGGCCTGGTGACGATGACCCGCCTCGTGCTGCCCGACATGGTTGCGCGCGGTAGCGGCCTGGTGATCAATATCGGTTCGACCGCCGGCCACTACCCTTACCCGGGCGGCAATGTGTATGGCGCAACCAAGGCGTTCGTCGAACAGTTCACGCTCAATCTGCGGGCGGACCTGGTCGGCACCGGCGTGCGCGCCACCAATCTGGCGCCGGGCCTGGCAGGCGGCACGGAATTTTCGAACGTGCGCTTCAAGGGCGACGATTCGGCCGCGGCCAAGGTGTATGAAGGCACGACGCCACTGAGCGCCAAAGACATCGCCGATACCGCCTACTGGATCGCGACGATGCCGCCACACGTCAACGTCAACAGCATCGAACTGATGCCGACCTGCCAGGGTTTTTCGCCCTTCACGATCAAGCGAGTGTAGGTGCCTGGTTGCCTGCGTGACGTACGTATGCAGGCAACCGATAACGTGCTCTTGATTTGTGAGAAAGTGTTACAGTGATTGGTCTTTTTACTACGTTTCAAGTCTACTACTGCTCAAAAGCACAACTGTGTGCCAAGCGTACGTAAGTAATTTCCGCTCTCAGTGTGCCTTAGCGTACATATCGAGATAGAAACTAACGTAGAATGTTTCTCATGTTCATGTATCGGCAGTAGCGATGTCTTCAGTGTTTATCTGGCCAGTCAGGGTGTATTACGAGGATACCGACGCCGGCGGCATTGTTTTCTATGCCAATTACCTGAAGTTCTTCGAACGGGCCCGCACAGAATGGTTGCGCGCACTCGGCGTGCAACAGCAAGCACTGCTCGATGCGAACAACACCGCCTTCGTCGTCAAGAATGTGACCCTCGATTACCATTCGGCGGCGCGCCTCGACGACGAATTGACGATACGAACCAGCGTAGAAAAGCTGGGTCGTGCATCGGTTCAGTTCCTGCAGCAGGCCTGGTGCGGTGACACCCTGCTCAATACGGCCAGCGTCACGGTGTGTTGTGTCGATATTGCCACAATGCGCCCGCGCCCCATGCCCGACCACGTGGCTGCTAAAATGCGTGCCGCCTGAATACATACCTAAATACATAGCCCATGACCGTCACTCCAGACCTTTCATTCGTCGCCCTGATCGGCAATGCCCACGTGCTGGTGCAATTGATTATGGCCTTGCTGTTGCTGCTGTCGATCGTGAGCTGGACCTACATCTTCCGCAAGGTGTTCGCGATCCGCGCCGCGCGTGCACAGACCGAGCAATTCGAGCGCAGCTTCTGGGCCGGCGGCAACCTGCACACGTTGCATCAGAGCGCCAGCAGCCAGCGCGACCAGAGCGGCGCCCTGGCCCGCATCTTTGAATCCGGCATGGGTGAATTCATCAAGGGCAAGCAAGCCTCGCGCGAAGCACTCGACATGAATTCGGTCCTCGACGGCGCCCGCCGCGCCATGCGCGCGTCGTTCCAGCGCGAACTCGATGCCCTTGAATCGCATCTGAACTTCCTGGCGTCGGTGGGTTCGGTCTCGCCCTACATCGGCCTGCTCGGTACCGTGTGGGGCATCATGAACGCGTTCCGCGGCCTGGCCAGCGTCGAGCAAGCCACGCTGGCGATTGTCGCCCCGGGCATTGCCGAAGCGCTGATCGCTACCGCGATCGGCCTGTTCGCCGCGATCCCGGCCGTGGTGGCGTACAACCGCTTCACCCACGATATCGACCGCCTGGCCAACCGCTTCGAGAGCTTCGTCGAAGAATTCTCGAACATTCTCCAGCGCCAGTCGCGCTGATCCAGGGAGCCTGCCGATGGCCTTTTCCAGCAGCATGCGCGGTGGACGTCGCCGCAAGTTCAAATCCGAGATCAACGTCGTGCCATACATCGACGTGATGCTGGTGCTGCTCATTATCTTCATGGCGGTGCCGGCCAATCAGGCGCCGAGCGTGGTGAACCTGCCGCGCGCCGAGAAATCGGCGCTGCCGCCGGACACCTACATCCAGGTGTCGATCGAGCCCGAAAATCGCCTGTCGATCGGCGTGCAGGGCAAGGTGCGCGTGGCCCAGGAAGACGTGGCCGACCGCTCCGCCCTGCTTCAGCGCCTGCGCGCGCTGCATGAAGAACATCCCGATTATCCGGTGCTGATCGCGGGCGACCGCGAGAGCAAGTACGACGACGTCATCCAACTGATCTCGGAAGCCAAGAAGATGGGTATCAACCGGGTTGGCCTGGCCACCCAGTGATGTCGATGCATTGATGCCTAGAATATGTCCGAACTGAAGCCACATAACGCCGGCGTGCCGTATTACGTGCCGCCCGAACCGAGCCGCCTGCCATCGTTCTTGTTGGCAGTGGTCGTGCACGCCGCGTTGCTGGCGTTCCTGTGGATCGGCGTGAGCTGGACGGCCAAGACCCCGATCACGGTCGAGGCCGAAGTGTGGGATATGTCGGTGCAGACCGCCGCCGCGCCTGAGTTGCCGCCTGAGCCAGCGCCGGAGGTGACACCTGAGCCTGAGCCAGCACCTGAGCCGGAGCCAGTGCGCACGCCGCCCTCACCTACTCCGCCACCGGTGGTCGAGCAGCCGGCCCCGAAGCCAGCCCCGGACATCGCGCTGCAGCGAGAGAAGGAACGCAAGGCCGAGGACGCGAAAAAGAAAGAATTGGCCGAGAAGCGCGAGGCCGAGAAACGCGAGCGCGAAGAGCAACTGGCCGAACAAAAGAAAAAAGACGAGGCAGAGCGCAAGCAAAAAGAATTGGCAGCCAAGAAGGAAGCCGACGCCGAGAAGAAAAAGAAAGAAGCCGAGAAGCTGGCCGAGGAAAAGAAAAAAGACGCCGAAGACAAAAAGAAAGCGGATGCACTGGCCGCCGCCGACAAGAAAAAAGCCGACGCGGCAAAAGCCAAGGCGGCCGCTGCCGAGAACGCCAAGCTCGACAAGTTCCGCGCCGATGAACTCAAGCGCATGGCTGGCGCCATGGGCAGCACCGGATCGGCAGCGAAGTCGACGGGGCCGAAATCCGACGGCGGTTATATCGCCGCGATCACGGCCGCGATCAAGAGCAGCACGGCCTATCCGGGTAACACGGATGTGTCTGGAAATCCACGCGCCACGTTCCGCGTCGACCAGTTGCCGACCGGTGAAATCATGTCGGTGCGGCTGGTAAAAAGCAGCGGTGTGCCAGAATTTGACAGGGCAGTAGAAAATGGTATCAAGAAAGCATCGCCACTGCCCAAAAAGAAGGACGGGACGGTGGAGCGTACGCTTGACGTGAATTTCTCGATGCGTGATTACGATTGATTCGGTGTGAACCAGCTTTACAAGAGAAACTATGAAAAAAATCCATTTCCTGCTGTTTAGCGTTTCCCTCGCCATGGGATCGGCAGCCAATGCGCAGCTGCAAATTGAGATCGCGGGTGTCGGCAGCAACCAGATTCCGGTCGCCATCGCCGCCTTCGCCGACGAATCCGTCGCACCCGACAAAGTTTCGGCGGTCATCCGCGCCGACCTCGAGCGCAGTGGCGTGTTCAAGGTGATCGACGCCGGCCAGGTCATCAGCGACCGCGACGCCGGCAGCATCAACCTGGCAGCGTTCAAGGCCAGCGGCGCCGACGCGCTCGTGGTCGGCAGTGTGGCGAAGCAGCCGGACGGCCGTTTCGCGATCCGCTACAAGCTGATGGACACCGTCAAGGGCGGCGAAATCTCGCAGATGGGCGGCGAAGTGCAGCCCCGCTACACCCGCCTGCAGGCGCACCGCATCGCCGACGACGTGTATGAAAAGCTGACCGGCGTGCGCGGCATCTTCTCGACCCGCATCGCCTACGTCAAGGCGGACAGCGGCGCCAAGCGCTACGTCCTGGCCGTATCGGACGCCGACGGCGAGAACGAAGTCATCGCAACCCAGGGCAAGGAACCGATCATTTCGCCAGCGTGGTCGCCAGACGGCTCGAAGGTCGCCTACGTGTCGATGGAAGACCGCAAGCCGGTCGTGTACCTGCAAGACCTGATGACCGGTCGCCGCAACGTGATCTCGAACCAGAAGGGCAACAACTCGGCGCCATCGTGGTCGCCTGACGGCTCGACCCTGGCCGTAGCCCTGTCGAAAGACGGGAACACAGAAATCTACTCGGTCAATTCAAGCGGCACGGGCCACAAGCGTCTGACCAACAATGCAGCCATCGACACCGAGCCGCAGTTCTCGCACGATGGCCAGACCATTTATTTCACGAGCGATCGCAGCGGCGGTCCTCAAGTCTACAAAATGAGCGCCGCCGGCGGCAATGCCACCCGCGTGACGTTCAATGGCAATTACAATATCAGCCCGCGTGTGTCGTCCGACGGCAAGACGCTGGCCTGGATTTCGCAGCGCGGCGGCGCTTTCTCCTTATATGCGATGGACCTGGCCAGCGGCCAGGAACTGCGCCTGGCCGATGGGGCCACCGAACCGAGTTTTTCGCCTAACGGCAAGTACATCATGTATGCAACCAAGGGTGGCGGTCGCACCTCGCTGGCCGTGGTGTCTGTGGATGGACGAGTCAAGCAACGCTTGACGACCAAAGCGGGAAACATTCGGGAGCCCAGCTGGGGTCCCTTCATGAAGTAAGAAGTAAAACCTCAACATAACAGGAGAAAATCCATGCGCAACTTCAAGAGTGTAGCTTTCATCGTTTCCACCGCAGCCCTGCTGGCCGCTTGCTCGTCGCCGACCAAGCTGAACGAAACCCCGGTCGTCGAGAAATCGCCAGAGCCGGCAGCACCAGTCGCCGACACCCGTGACATCCGCCCAGTCGAAACCGGCACCGTCGATCCACTGAACGACCCGCAAGGCGTCCTGGCCAACCGTAGCGTCTACTTCGACTACGACAGCTTCGTCGTGCGCGCTGACGGCCAGCCAGTGGTCCAGAACCACTCGGGTTTCCTGACCAAGAACACCGCGCGTAAAGTCCTGATCCAGGGCAATACCGATGAACGCGGCGGCACCGAGTACAACCTGGCCCTGGGCCAGAAGCGTGCTGAAGCCGTCCGTCGTTCGATGGCGTCGCTTGGCGTGTCGGAAGGCCAGATCGAAGCCGTCTCGCTGGGCGAAGAAAAGCCAAAAGCCACCGGCAGCAACGAAGAATCGTGGGCTGAAAACCGCCGCGCAGACATCGTCTATCAATAATCGATTCGGCTGAACAAGCCGGACAGGTTAGATTGACAGGGGGCGGGACGCAGTGCAGACTGCTACCCGCCCCTTGTTTTATCTCAGCAACCGCCGTAGTCACCGGCTTAGTAGAAAGAACACAACGCTTATGATCAAACTGTCCAAGTCCCGCCTCGCATGCCTGGTTCTGGCCCTGTGGATGCCGCTGCACGCGGCCGCCGGCCCGTTCGACGACGAAGAGGCGCGCAAGGCCATCCTGGACCTGCGCACCAAGGTCGACAACATCACGCGCGACCTGAATACGCGCATCGACAGCAAATCGGACAAGACGGTGCAGATCGAGATGCTCAACCAGCACGAGCAGACGATGCAGGAGATCGCGCGCCTGCGCGGCCAGATCGAAGTGCTGGCCAATGAGGTATCGAAAGCGCAGAACAGCCAGAAGCAGCTGTACGCCGATCTCGATGCGCGCCTGAAAAAAGTCGAACCGCGCGCAGAAGTGATCGACGGCCAGACCGCCGAAGTACTGCCATCCGAAAAGACTGCGTACGAAGCCGCCACCGCCCTGTTCCAGGCCGGCGACTACAAGGGCGCCTCGGTCGCGCTGCAAGAATTCGTCAGGCAGTTCCCCCAGTCACCGTATGCGTCGAACGCGCAGTACTGGCTCGGCAACACGTTCTATGCGCTGGGCGACTACAAGAAGGCCATCGCGGCGCAGCAGGTCGTCACCACCACCTACGCGACGAGCCAGAAGGTGCCGGACGCAATGCTCAATATCGCCAGCAGCTACGCCCTGCTGAAGGACAACAAGAGCGCGAAGAAATCGCTGCAGACGCTGGTGTCGAAGTACCCGGATTCGAGCGCCGCGCAGACCGCGCGCGATCGCCTGGCATCGCTGAAATAAGCCACACCGGGGTACGCCACGCGGGTACGGCATTTGACAGCGCGGGTGTCGCCCCCTATAATCTTGCTTCTTCGGGTCGTTAGCTCAGCTGGTAGAGCAGCGGACTTTTAATCCGTTGGTCGCAGGTTCGAATCCCGCACGGCCTACCAAAGATTCAGCAGAAAAGCCAACCTTCGGGTTGGCTTTTTTGTGTTCTGCTCAAATTCAGGAAGCGCACACCATGACGTATGAAGATTATCTCGACGAAGTAACCACCCTGCTGACCGAGATGTATGACCTCAGCGATGAAGCTGCGATCAAACTCGTGGTCGATGCACAAGCCAACGATTTCTTTGTCGCCCACGATGACAACGAAGAACTGCGCAACGAGGCCCAGGCCAAGCTCGACGCCGTCACGCTGCACGAAGGCAAGCAGAACCGCAACCAGACGCAGCGCAAGCAGCAGCAGCGTCAGGTGCAGAAGAAAAAAGCCACGTAGTCAGGCCGCCTGCGTCGCCGGATTCGCCTGCTTCCGGTACAGGAACTCCAGCACCTGCCGGCGATGCTCTGTGTATCGCGCATCCTGCGCCAGCGCCACCCGGTCGCGCGGCCGGTCGAGCCCCACCTCGACGATTTCGCCAATCGTCGCCGCCGGCCCATTGGTCAGCATCACGATCCGGTCCGACAGCAGCACCGCCTCGTCCACATCGTGCGTCACCATCACCACCGTCGACTTGGTGGCCGCGACGATCTTGAGCAGCTCATCCTGCAAATGCGCGCGCGTGAGCGCATCGAGCGCGCCGAACGGCTCGTCCATCAACAGCACCTTCGGCTGCATTGCCAATGCCCGCGCGATACCGACCCGCTGTTTCATGCCGCCCGAGATTTCATGCGGGCGCTTGGTCTCGGCGCTGGTCAGGCCGACGAGCGACAGCGCAGCCATCGTCCGCTCGCGCAGTTGCGCCCGCGTCTCGGCCGCACCGAACACCCGCTCTACACCCAGATGAATATTTTCGTAGCAGGTCAGCCATGGCAATAACGAATGGTTCTGGAACACCACCGCGCGCTCCGGCGACGGCCCGCCGATCTCGCGGCCAGCGCAGATCAGCACGCCCGCAGTCGGTTTCAGCAGGCCCGCGATCAGGTTCAGCAGCGTCGATTTGCCGCAGCCCGAGTGCCCGATCAGCGTGATGAACTCGCCCTTGCGCACCGTAAGATCGATGCCCTGCAGCGCCTGGAACACGCCCTTCTTCGTCTGAAACGCCATCTCCACGCCGGAGATGTCGATGAATTTCGATTGCAGTTCGTCCATGATCGACATCCCTTTCAGTTAGCGACTTGTTCGTGGGTCAGCGCGCGCGCCAGCGACACCAGCGCCAGCTCGAGCAGCAGGCCGACCACGCCGATGATGGCAATGGCGATGATGATGTGCGCCACGTTCAGGTTGTTCCACTCGTCCCACACCCAGAAGCCGATGCCCACGCCGCCGGTCAGCATTTCGGCCGCGACGATGACCAGCCAGGCGGTGCCGATCGCCAGGCGCACGCCGGTCAGGATGTACGGCAGCGCCGACGGCAGCAGGATCTTGGTAAGGATCTTCCACTCGGACAGGTTCAGCACGCGCGCCACGTTCATGTAATCCTGCGGCACGCGCTGCACGCCGACGGCCGTGTTGATGATCATCGGCCAGATCGAGCAAATGAAGATCGACCAGATCGCCGCCGGGTCGGCCGACTTGAATACCAAGAGGCCGATCGGCAGCCAGGCCAGCGGCGAGACCGGTTTCAAGAGGCTGATGATCGGGCCAAACATGCGATTCACAAATTGCACGCGACCGATCACGAAGCCCAGCGGAATCCCGACCAGCGCCGCCAGGCCGAAGCCGACCGCCACGCGCTGCAGCGACGCCAGCACGTTCCAGCCAATGCCCTGGTCGTTCGGGCTGTTGCGGTAGAACGGATCGGCGAACAATTCGAGCGCCGCCTGCCACGTGACCAGTGGCGACGGAAACGCCTCGTTCTGCGCGGCGATCACTTGCCAGATCACCAGCACCAGCGCGATGCCCGTCAGCGGCGGCGCGACGAGCCGCACCGCCGTGGCGAACGGCTGCGCACGGCGCGCGACCACGGATGCCGGCTTGCGCGGCATGACGGTGCGGGCAGGCCCGCCGGCAGCGGTCGGCGAAGGCGCCGGCTCGTTGGGAACGGATTTCAACAGGGCATTCATGACGGCTCCTCGACACACAGGTGGATGATCAAACCTTGACCTTGAAAGACGCCGCGTAAGCTTGCGGATTCTTGCCGTCCCAGACCGTGCCGTCCATCAGCTTCGACGTGCGCAGCAGGCTGGCCGGGATCGGCGTTTTCGTCATGGTGGCCGCGTCCTTGTACAGTTGCACCTGGTTGACCGACGTGGCCACCGCCAGGTAATCCGGATCGGTCTTGAGCAGGCCCCAGCGGCGATGCTGGGTCATGAACCACATGCCGTCCGACAGGAACGGGAAGTTGACCAGGCCATCGTTGTAGAACTTCATGTGGTTGGCGTCGTCCCAGGTTTTCCCCAGGCCGTTCTGGTAACGCCCCATGATGCGCTGGTCAATGGCGTCCTTGCTGGTATTCACGTACGACTTGGCGGCGATGACCTCGGCCATCCTGTTCTTGTTGGCCAGCGAGGCATCGATCCACTTGCCCGCTTCGAGAATGGCGGCCATCATCGCGCGGCACGTGTTCGGATTGGCCTTCGCAAATTCAAGCGTCGAGCCCAGCACTTTCTCGGGATGGTCGCGCCAGATGTCCTGGGTGGTCGTGGCGGTGATGCCGATGCCGTCCATGATCGCGCGGTGGCCCCACGGCTCGCCGACGCAGAAGCCGTCCATATTGCCGATGCGCATATTGGCCACCATCTGCGGCGGTGGCACGGTGATGACCTTGGCGTCCTTCATCGGATTGATGCCGTTGGCCGCGAGCCAGTAATACAGCCACATCGCGTGGGTGCCGGTCGGGAAAGTCTGCGCGAAGGTGTAGTCGCGCTTCTCGGTGCGCATCAGCCGGGCGAGCGAGGCGCCGTCGACCGCACCCTTGGTCGCCAGTTGTTTCGACAGCGTGATGGCCTGGCCGTTGTTGTTCAGGCCCATCAGCACGGCCATGTCCTTCTTTTGCCCGCCGATGCCCATCTGCACGCCGTACAGCAGGCCGTACAGCACGTGGGCGGCGTCGAGGTCGCCATTGGCCAGCTTGTCGCGCACGCCGGCCCACGAGGCCTCTTTGCTCAGCACAAACTTGACGCCGTATTTCTTGTCCAAGCCCAGCACTGACGCCATCACCACCGACGCGCAGTCGGTCAACGGGATGAAGCCGATCCTGATCTCGGTTTTCTCGGGTTTGTCCGATCCTGCCGCCCACGCCCCGCCCCCGGCCAGACCCAGCAGGCCGCCCGCTGCCGCCAGCGAGGCGCCATGAATGATGTTCCTGCGTGTGCCATCGACGCTCGTGCTGGTAGAAGGGTTGCCCTGCGCTTGACGCTGTTGATTTTCCATCGCAAATCCCAAAAAGTGATCAGGCAAAAAGAAACGCCTACCCCACATGAACGTGTTCATGCGTTGGTAGACGTCGTTGTCCGGGAAGGTGGGGCCGTCATTGGCATGCACCTCGTGCGCTCCGTTGCGCATTGGTCATTACGCAAGCTTCGTGCCAGAACCGTCCCCAGAGTGCAGGCACGGACCGCGCACCACGCAGTGCACCGCAGCATGGCGCGTACAGCGCACTACGATTGCGCAGCGCCTCATTTTGGACGGTAGCGCACGCAGCGCGCTGCGCCGGACGCTGCGGTACGCGCACGGTTGACAACGCGGACTGGCAAAATTCAGTGCGTGCATGCTAGGATTGTTTATTGCTCCGCACACATGCACGTGCCTGATCGTGCGCCACCGGGGCCTGCGATTGGAGTAATCATGCATACCGAACAAATTCAACGTCAGCGTACGGCGATCCACGCGGCGACCGCCATCGACCGCAGCAACCCGACATCCCCGCGCCGTCACATCGCGCAAGACATCGTCTCGAGCAGCCGCCGCCTGCGCCAGCGCATCGGCGTCGTCGCGGTCGTGTGCATTGGCTTGGCCACCGTGCTGGTGGCCCTGGAATAAGCAAGGGTACGACGGGTTGTCCGACACGTTCCCGTTGATGCAAAAACGTCGCACCTGCGGAGACTGGAACGACGTGCGAGGGGCGTCGCTAACGGCAGTGGGTAGCTGGCCATGGCCGGCGTGCGCCGATCAAAACTCTTCCCAGCCGTCGCCGACGTTTGCCGTCTCGGCCTGCTTCGGCCTGGCAACCGGCGCCGCATCCATCTTCGGCTTCACCGGCGCCATTTTCGCTGCTTTCACGACCGCCTTCGGCACCACCGCCGGCAAGGTAGTAACCACCCGCGGCTTGACCGCCACCGCAGTGCGGACGGCCACCGGTGCATTCAGCTTGAACGCGCCCACGGTCTGCGCCAGCTTGGTTGCCTCTTCCTGCAACGACGACGCCGCCGCCGACGCCTGCTCGACCAGCGCCGCGTTCTGCGTGGTCACCTGATCCATCTGCGCCACGGCGCCGTTGATCTGCTCGATGCCGGCCGTCTGCTCCTGGCTGGCGGCGGTGATTTCGGCCATGATGTCGGTCACCCGGTTCACGCTTTGCACGATCTCGGCCATCGTCGTGCCGGCGCGGTCGACCAGCTCGGAACCGTGGTGCACCTTCTCGACCGAGTCGTCGATCAGGACCTTGATTTCCCTGGCCGCCGCCGCGCTGCGCTGCGCCAGGCTGCGCACCTCGCCCGCCACGACGGCGAAGCCGCGCCCCTGCTCGCCGGCGCGTGCCGCTTCCACGGCCGCGTTCAGGGCCAGGATATTGGTCTGGAACGCGATGCCGTCGATGACGGCGATGATGTCGACGATGCGGGTAGCCGATGTATTGATCGCGCCCATTGTCTGCACCACCTGCGCCACCACGGCGCCGCCCTTGCCTGCCACTTCAGACGCCGACGTGGCCAGCGCATTGGCCTGGCGCGCGTTGTCGGCGTTCTGCTTGACGGTCGACGTCAGTTCTTCCATCGACGACGCCGTCTCCTCGAGCGAGCCGGCCTGCTGCTCGGTGCGCGACGACAGATCCAGGTTGCCGGCGGCGATTTCGCCAGAGGCGGTGGCGATATTGTCGGTGCCGGTGCGGACCCGGCTGACGATGTGCACGAGCGAATCGTTCATGTCCTTGAGCGCCTGCAGCAGGCGGCCGGTCTCGTCGTTCGACGTGACGTCGATGGTCTGGGTCAGGTCGCCCTGCGCCACGGCGCCCGCGATCGCCACGGCGCGCTCCAGCGGACGCACGATTGCGCGCACCAGCAGATATCCCACCAGCGCGGCCATGATGACGCCGAAGGCCAGGCCGGCCAGGCACACTGCCCGCACCACCTCGAAGGTCGATTGCGATGCCTGGTATTCGGTGAGCGCGGCGTCCTGCTGCTCCTTGATCAACCTGTTGCCCAGCTCATTGAGCGGCACGTACAGCTGCGTCATCGGGCCGTTCAGCAGTTGCACCGCCTGCGCATTGTCATTGGCGCGGATCGCGGCCACGGCCGGCTGCAGGCCACCATCGAGGAAGGCCATGCGCGCCGCGGCGAACTGTTCGACCAGCACGCGCTCGGTGTCGCTCGAAACGGACTGTGCGTATTGCGCCCATATCTGGTTGATCGTGGCGATATTCGCGTCGATCGTGCCCATCGCGGCACTGCGCTGGCCCGCGTCTTCCAGGTTGACGGCCTTGGCCACGGCCAGCTGGTTCGCCGTGATCAGCTGGGTCACCTGTCCCACCTGGTTCAAGCCCACCAGGCGGTGATCGTACATCTGCTTGAGCTCGGCGTTGGCGATGCCCAGGTTGTAGATGCCGATCACCGCGCCGGCGACGAGTTCGACGGCGAGAAAGGCGATGACGAAGATAAGACGCGACTTGATGCTGAGATGTTTGAACATGGCTCGCTGGGCTGACCTGTAATGAATCGAGGGATGATCCTTTGAATTATAGAAACTTTCGGTTTCCTGTGGGAAGTATTGAACAGGCGCCCCAACGGTTCTTGCGTTACCGCCAGCCATGCGTCGCTGCACATCAACAGCGGTTTGCCACTTATGCAAGCTGCACGAAACGTATAAGCAAAAATGACATTCGCGCTGTGAATGGGCAACTTTGTCGATAAAATGGCACGATTGTTCACGTTGTCCCCATCGAAGCCTCTATGACCCTCCCTGTCCTGTTGAACCTGGCCATTGCCCTGGCCGTTTGCGTCCTGCTGTACCGACTACAGGCCAATCACGTGTCATTTACCAAGCGCGTGTTCGCCGGCCTGGGCCTGGGCGTCGTGCTCGGCGCCGGAATGCAAGCGGTGTATCAGGTGGCGGGGCCGGAAATCAAGGCGACCAATGCCTGGCTCAACGTGATCGGCAGCGGCTACGTCCAGCTGCTGCAGATGATCATCATTCCCCTGATCATGGTGTCGATCATCCAGGCCATCCTGAAACTGCGCGACGCATCCTCGCTCGGCAAGATCAGCACGCTCACCATCGGCATCCTGCTCATCACGACGATCGTCGCGGCCTCGATCGGCATCCTGATGGCCAAGCTGTTCGGCCTGACGGCGGTCGGCCTGACCTCCACCGCCGCCGAAGTCGCGCGCGGCGAGTACATGCAGGGCAACCTGGCAGCGGCCAAGGAACTGTCGCTGCCGTCGCTGCTGCTGTCGTTCATCCCGACCAACCCGTTCCTCGACATGACCGGCGCGCGCAAGACCTCGACCATCGCGGTGGTGGTGTTCGCGATCTTCATCGGCATCTCGGCCACCGGCATCGCCGGCAAGAAGCCGGAAGTGTTCGCGTCGTTCAGCAACTTCGTGCATGTGGCGCACGTGATCGTGATGCGCATGGTCACGCTGGTGCTGCGCCTGACCCCGTTCGGCGTGTTCGCGCTGATGGCCAAGGTGGTATCGAGCTCGAGCTGGCAAGACATTCTGGGCCTGCTCAACTTTGTCGTCGCCTCGTACGCGGCGCTGGCGCTGATGTTCTGCGTGCACCTGGCGATGGTCGCGGCCAGTGGCCTCAATCCCTGGCGCTACGTGAAGAAAATTTTCCCGGTGCTCGTGTTCGCGTTCACGTCGCGCACCAGCGCCGGCTCGATTCCGATGAGCGTGGCGACCCAGACCGCGCGCCTCGGCACGCCAGAGGGTACGGCCAACTTCGCGGCGTCATTCGGCGCCACCATCGGCCAGAACGGCTGCGCCGGCATTTACCCGGCGATGCTGGCGGTGATGATCGCGCCAACGATTGGCGTCGATCCGTTCACGGCCGCGTTCCTGTTGCCGCTGCTGGCGATCATCGCGTTCGGCTCGATCGGCGTGGCCGGCGTGGGCGGCGGCGCGACGTTCGCGGCATTGATCGTGCTATCGGCGATGGACTTGCCGGTGGCGCTTGCGGGCTTGCTCATCTCGGTCGAGCCGCTGATCGACATGGGCCGCACGGCGCTCAATGTCAGCGGCTCGATTGCCGCCGGCAGCGTCACCAGCCGGGTCATGAAACAGACCGATATGCGGGTGTTCGAGGACAATGCCGAGATCAACCTGGACAGCGAGGCGCGGGCCGTCTGACGCCCCCTTGCAGGCGTCGGGCCCGCCGACAATCGTGCGCTGACGCCGCCATGAAACCATCTATGATGACGCCAAGATAACTTTTTGGCGGACACGATGGAACAAAAATGGCCACAAGAAATCTGGCTCGTGCGGCATGGCCAAAGCGCCGGCAATGTCGCGCGCGACCTGGCTGAAGCGGCTGCGGGCCACCGCATCGACATCGCCGAGCGCGACGTCGATGTGCCGCTGTCCGACCTCGGCGAGCGCCAGTCCGCCGCCCTCGGCGCCTGGTTCGCGTCGCTCCCTGCCCAGCAGCGCCCGACGGTCGTGCTGCATTCGCCCTATGTGCGCGCCACCGAAACGGCCAATCTCGTGATGCGCCACCTCGACCGCGACGGCCTGTTGTGCGTGCGCGCCGACGAACGCCTGCGCGAGAAAGAATTCGGCGTGCTCGACCGGCTGACCACGCACGGCATCGCGCACCATTTCCCCGATTTGTATGAGCAGCGCCACCACGTCGGCAAGTTCTATTTTCGTCCGCCCGGCGGCGAAAGCTGGTGCGACGTCATCCTGCGCCTGCGCAGCGTGATGGATTCGCTCGAACGCGACTTCTGCGGCGAGCGTGTGCTGATCGTTGCGCACCAGGTCACGGTCAATTGCTTCCGCTACCTGTTCGAGCACCTCAGCGAGGCGCAGATCCTGGAATTCGACCGCAGCGGCGATGTGCCGAACTGCTCGGTCACGTCGTACGGATTCGATCCCGAGGCCGGCAAGCGGGGCGACCTGGCCGTACGCCTGGTCAACTTCGTCGCGCCACTCGAAGAGACCGGCACGCCAGTCACCGTCGCCAAAGACGTGCCATCCGCTCCCAACGCGTAATGCCACCCGCCATGGATGCGAGCAAGGTACACGATGTCGACCCCGGCCTGCTGGCCGGCTGGCCTCTGCCGCAGCCCGGTGCCGGGGGCGACAAGGAACTGCGCGGCCATATCCTGATCATCGGCGGCTCACGCGAAATGCCGGGCGCCATCATCCTGGCCGCCACGGCCGCGCTGCGCGCCGGCGCCGGCAAGCTGACCATCGCCACCGGCGCCAGCGTGGCGCAGCTGGTGGCGCTGGCCATGCCCGAGGCGCGCGTGATCGGCCTGAGCGAGCACGACACCGATGGCTTCAGCCTGGACGCGCTGGCCAGCCTCGACCCGCTGACCGATCGCGTCGACGCCGTGCTGGTCGGCCCCGGCATGCGCGACCCGGCCAGCACCGCGCATCTGGTGCATGCCTTGCTGCCGCGCCTGGCCGACGCCGGCGTGGGCCTGGTGCTCGACGCCTGCGCCATGGACGTGCTGCTGCATCGGCCGCACGACGCGTCCGAAAGCGCGCCGATGCGCTTTGCGCGCCCCGTCATCATGACGCCGCACTGCGGCGAAATGGCGCACCTGACCGGGATCGACAAGGATTGCATCGTCGGCCTGCCCGACGCGCCGGCCCTGGCGGCGGCGCGCGACTGGAACGCCGTCATCGCACTCAAGGGCGCGCGCACGGTGATCGCCGCGCCCGACGGCACGCTGTGGCAGCACGAAGGCGCCGGCAATATCGGGCTGGCCAGTTCGGGTTCGGGCGACGTGTTGGCCGGCATCATCGCCGGCTTGCTGGCGCGCGGCGCCAGCGAAACGCAGGCCGCCTGCTGGGGCGTGGCGCTGCATGCGCGCGCCGGCGACCGGCTGGCGCAGCGACTGGGCCCCATCGGTTATCTGGCGCGCGAAATTTCCATGGAGGTGCCGGCATTGCTGGCGCAACTTGGTAATCAAAACACGTTTGCAGCCGGTGCGGCCGGGGCCGCGCCAGGCGGCGTGGCGATGGTTCCATGAATCACCGAATGTCACAGCGAGTGTGTAAATAATGTCACCAATTCCGACAAGTGTGCGGTATCTAACGAACCAGCAGTCGGGCTTGCGGTCTAATTGACACAGATGCATTGAAGTTGAGTCAAGTTCGCACTGAGGGCCGCGGTTAGCGTCGGTACCCTCCACGTTTCACCTGAAACCCACCGCGTGACGGTGGAACTGACCTGGCGCCGGTAGTTTCCCAAATAAATACTTGGGCTGCCGGCACTTACATAGACGTCAATCGAGGAGCGAAAAAATGAATGCAATGACCAAGGCACCAAAAATCCTGTTGACCGCCGCCGTGCTGGCAACCCTGCTGGGCGCGTGCAAGAAAGACGAAACGGCCACCACCACGGTCCCGGCCGACACCACCGCCACCACCCCAAGCAGCACCTCGGGCGCCACCGGCACCATGGGTGACACCGGCGCCGGCGCAACCGGCACCGGCACCACCGGTACGGGCGACATGGGCACCGGCGCCGCAGGCACCACCGGCACCACCACCGATACCACGGGCGCGGCTGGCTCGAGCGGCATGACCGGCGCTACCGGCACCACGGGCTCGACCGGCACTGCAGAAGGCGCCACCAGCCCGCAGACCACCGATCCAGCGACCACCACCACGCCGCCACCAACCGGCACCACCGGCCAGTAATCCTGGTCAACTCACCGAACGTCGCCCTGCTGCCCGGGGCGAGTCCGGTGCAGCATCGCAGCCCGGCTATTAGCCGGGCTATGCGTTTTTGGGCCAGTCGGAATTCAAGCGTCCAAGTGACGCTCTGCCACATCCCGAATCAATCCCTCCACGATCCCGAAATCGGCCGGCTTGGTCAAATGATGATCGAACCCCGCCTGGCTTGACCGGCGCCGGTCCTGCTCCGCGCCCCAGCCGGTCAGCGCGATCAGCGTCGCCCGTTCCATGCCCGCGATGCGCCGCATCGCTTCGGCGGCATCGTAGCCGGTCATGTCGGGCAGCCCGATATCGAGAAACACGACCTGCGGCAGCAGCGCCGCCGCCTGCAGCAGCGCCGTGGCGCCGTCGTGCACGGCAGTCACTACATGGCCGTTCATCTCGAGCAGCGCCTGCAGCGTCTCGGCCGCATCGACGTTGTCGTCTACCACCAGGATGCGCAGCGCGCCCGGTTCGGCCTGTGCCGCCTGCGGGGCGGCGACCGCGATCGGGGCCTGCGGCTCGGCGCTGTCGGCCGGCAATGGAAGCCAGACCGTGAACTGGCTGCCCAGCCCGACCCCGCCACTGGCGGCGGCGACCCGGCCGCCATGCAGCTTCACGAGGCGCTGCACCAGGTTCAGGCCCACGCCCAGCCCGCCCTGCGCCATCTCGGCGCCGGCATGCGCCTGCGCATACATGTCGAACACGGCTTCCAGGGCGTTGGCGGCGATACCGATGCCGTTGTCGAGCACCGTGATCGCCACTTCGGCGTTCTCGAGGCGCGCCCGGACCTCGATCGCGCCCCCCGGCGGCGTGTACTTGGCCGCGTTATTGATCAGGTTACTGAGGATCTGCGCCACGCGATGGCGGTCGGCGTGCAGGCTCACACGTTCGGCCGGCAGGTTCACGCAGAGCGCATGCCGCCCGCCATCGACCAGCGGCATGCTCATGTCGACCGCTTCGCGCACCACGTCGGCCAGCAGCACGCGCTCGCAGCGCAGCGTGACCTTGCCTTCGGCCAGGCGCGCCATGTCGAGCAAATCGTCCACCAGGTGCACCATGTGATCGACCTGGCGCCGCATGATCGCCTGCACGTCGCCGCTTGCCGCGCCGACACGCATCAGCTCCAGACCCGAGCGGATCGGGGCCAGGGGATTACGCAACTCGTGCGCCAGCGTGAACAGGAAGTCGCTCTGCGCCCGGTTCTTCGCGCCCAGTTCGCGCGCCAGGCGATGCAGCTCCTGCTCGGCATGCTTCTGGCTGTCGATGTCGAGGGTGACACCGTCGAAGCGCTCGGGCCGGCCATGCTTGTCCAGGCCGCACCAGCCGATGGCCCGCAGCCAGCGCGGCGTGCCATCGCCCGACGCGGCCAGCGTGCGAAATTCGAGATCGAGCGGCGCGCCGGCGCGCACCGCATGCTCGACGCTCACGGCCAGGCGGTCGCGGTCTTCCGGATCGACCGCCGCCAGCAGTTCCTCGACCGAGGTGGGGCGCCCCATGTCGACGCCGAAGTGCAGCGCCATCTCGGCATTGATCTGGAAATGCGTGAACGGCATATCGGCATACCAGACGCCGATATCGCCCGCCTCGGACACCCGCTCGAAGCGTTCCTGCAACAGCTTGCGCGCGTGGACATCGATCACGGTGCCGACGTAACCGTCTGGCTCGCCGGCCGCATTCACGCGCGGCAAGCCGGCGTCGATGAACCAGCGGTAGCTGCCGTCATGGCAGCGCAGGCGGTAGTCGAACGAGAACGGCTGGCGCGCCGCATTCGCGGCCAGGAAGATCTCGCCCGAGCGGGGCCCGTCGTCCGGGTGCACGTTCTCGAGCCAGCCCATGCCAAGATCCTGCTCCGGCGTGCGGCCCGTGTAGTCGTACCAGCGCTGGCTCAGGTAGGTACACAGGCCGTCGTTGTCGGTGGTCCAGAGCATCGCGGGCGACGCATCGATCAATGCGCGCACATGGGCTTCGCGCGCCTGCGCGTCGCGCTCGTTCTGGCGCCGCTCGCGCCCGAGCGCCACCTGGGTGCGGATGCGCGCCAGCAGTTCGTTGGCCGAAAACGGCTTGACCAGGTAATCGTCGGCGCCGGCCTGCAGGCCCTCGACCTTGGCTTCTTCGCCGGCGCGCGCCGACAGCAGCATCACCGGCAGGTGGCGCAGCGACTCGCTGGCGCGCACCCTGGCGATCAGGCCGAAGCCGTCCAGGCGCGGCATCATCACGTCCGACAGCAGCAGGTCGGGCGGGTCTTGCAGCGCTGCCTCGTAGGCGGCCAGGCCGTCGGCCACCGCGCGCACGTCGGCATGCGGCTCGAGCAGCGACTTCAGGTAGGCCCGCATGTCGTTGTTATCGTCGGCGACCAGGATGCGCGGACGGGCGTCGCCCGGCGCGACCACCAGCACATCGATGTCAGCATCCTGCGCCGCGGCCTCCGGCAAGTCCGGCAGCCAGCGCAGCGCTTCTTCGACAAAGGCGGCGCCCATGCGCTGGCGGTCTGCCATGGCGTCCGGCGCCTGCAGGATATGGTCCGGCGGCAGGTGCGCGTCGCCGAACGGCAGATCGACGTCAAAGCGTGTGCCTTCGCCGAAGGTGCTCGCCACGGCGATCGTCCCGCCATGCAGGCGCACCAGTTCCTGGATCAGCGCCAGGCCGATGCCGGTGCCTTCGTAGGTCCGGCCCGGCGCGCCTTCGATGCGGTGGAAGCGCTCGAACATGCGCGGCAGTTCGTGCTCGGGAATCCCGGTGCCGGTGTCCTGCACCGACAGGCGCGCCATGCCGGCGTGCTCGCGCAAGGTGACCGTGACGCTGCCCTGGAGCGTGAACTTGAAGGCATTCGACAGCAGGTTGAAGACGATCTTTTCCCACATGTCGCGGTCGACGAACACCGGCTGCGGCAGCGGCTGGAGATCGACGTGATATCGCAGCCCGCCCTTGGCCATGGCCGATTCGAACACGCCGGCCAGGTCGACGCTCAGGCGCGCGAGATCCACCGGGATGTAGCTGGCCTGCACGCGGCCGGCCTCGATGCGCGAAAAGTCGAGCAGCGAGTTGACCAGCTTGAGCAGGCGCAGCGAGTTACGGTGCGTCAGTTCGACGCGCTCGCGCTGGGCCGCGCTCATCGTTTCGGGCGCATCGGCCAGCGCATCGTCGAGCGGCCCCAGGATCAGCGTGAGCGGCGTGCGGAATTCGTGCGACACGTTCGAGAAGAACGCCGTCTTGGCGCGGTCGATCTTGGCCAGTTCTTCGGCGCGGCGCTGCTCTTGTTCATAGGCGATGACATTGCCCACGGCGGTATTCACTGCGGCGCCCAGCAGTTCGTAGAAATTGCGGTACTCGGCGTCGAGCGCGCGCCGCACGCTGACACCGGCCACGACGAAGCCGAACAGCTCCTGCTGGCCGGGCAAGGTCAATGGCACCACCAGCGCCGAACGCGGCGCGTCGTCGTACGGGCCGCACACGAAGCTGCCCAGCCGCGCCGCGACATCGTCGACCTGTTCGACGGCGTGCGAGGCGCCGCAGCGGGCAAACGGCCAGACGCTGTCGTCGAACGCCGTCGACACCGGGGCAAGCGGGTTGTCCGGCGCCAGGCCGGCACTCCCGCGCAGCGCCAGCGTGCCGGTGTCGCCATCGATCTGATAGAACAGCAGAAACGGCACGTCGGCGGTCATGTACGCGCAGTGCGTCGCCAGTTGCGCGCCGATGTCATCGATCGAGCGCGTCATCGCCAGGCTGGCGGTCAGGTCGCGCAAGCCCTTGCTGCGGCGTGCGCCCAGCACCTGGGCTGTCGTTTCGGTGATCGGGTGGAACACGCCGCCGACCGCGCCGGATTCATCGCGGATCGGCGAGAACGAGAACGTCATGTTCGCTTCTTCGAGGTAGCCGCTGCGATCGAGGAACATCTGCTGGTCCTTGATGTAGGCGCCCTCGCCCTGGTGCGCGCGCTCGAAGGCGGCGCCCACCACCGGCAGGGCCGAGGCCCAGACCACCTTGAACGGCGCGCCCATTGCCGCCGGATGCAGGTCGCCGCAGATCGGGCGGTAGGCGTCGTTGTAGATCTGGATGTCGTCCGGGCCCCAGCAGACCAGGATCGGGAAGGTCGACGACAAGCACAGGCTGACCGAGGTGCGCAGGCTTTGCGGCCATTCGGACAGCGGCCCCAGGGCGGTAGCAGACCAGTCCATGTTACGGATCAGCTCACCCATTTCTCCGCCGCCAGCGAGCCAGTTCAGGTCGTCACTGGTGGACACGGCGATGGGCTGGGCTGCGGGCATGGGACTGGACCTTACGGATGAAAAAGGAGGCGCGACGTGTCGTTTTCTGGGAGCACGCGACGCTTGTCAACGCAGCCTGGAGGCGAAAAGCGTGACAAAACACCCGCTATTAGACCATAACAATGTACCCATTGGTTGCCGAGACGCTATTTTGCGGCGGCAACCCAACTACCAGAACCAGGCGTGAATACAACACGGCCAGCGCGAGGCTGGCCGTGTCGGGTGAATCTGACAGGGCGGCTTGTCCCACCCTGCCCGGCGGATCAGGCCGGCATCGCCTTGCCGCGGCCGCGGCCGGTCACGAAGCGACCGGCACGCACGATCAGGCGGTACACCAGGCGCACCAGGGTCAGCGCCAGGATGGCTTCGACGAACGTCATCAGGAACGCCACCAGCGCGTTGCGGCGCTCGGCGCGGCGGCCGTACTTGGCCACCATGCGGTCGCGGGCGATCTCGATGCTGTCATAGAAGGTTGGCACCACCAGCAGCGTCAGGATGGTCGAGGTGATCGTGCCGCCGATGATCGAGATGGCCAAAGGCTGGTAGAACTCGCCCGAGTCGCCCAGGGCCAGCGCCACCGGCAGCATGCCGGCGATCAGCGCGAAAGTGGTCATCAAAATCGGGCGCAGGCGCTTGCGCCCGGCCGCCATCAGCGCTTCTTCGCGGTCCATGCCTTCGTGCTCCAGCGCACGGGCCGCGTCGAGCAGCAGGATCGCGTTCTTGGCCACCAGGCCCATCAGCATCAGGATACCGATCATGCTCATCAGGTTGAGCGTGTTCTTGGTGATGATCAGCGCCAGCACCACGCCGATCAGCGACAGCGGCAGCGACAACATCACGCCGATCGGCGCGGTGAACGAACCGAACTGCATCACCAGGATCAGGTACATCAGCGCGATGCCCGAGAACAGCGCGATCAGCATTTCACCGAACAGCTCTTGCTGGTCTTCACCCGAACCACCCAGCGCCAGGCCGTAGCCCGGCGGGAAGTCGAAGGTTTTCGCCAGTTTCATGGCGTCGGCCGTGACTTCGCCGGCCGAACGGCCCTGGGCATTGGCCGACACGGTGATCATGCGCTCGCCGTTCTTGTGGCGGATCGCCGACGGGCCCTTGCCCATCGTGATCGTGGCGATCTGTTCGAGCGGCACCATCATGCCGGTGCCCGAGACCGAGATCGGCAGGCGCTCGATACTGTCGGTATTGACGCGGTCATCAGGGTGCAGGCGCACGGCGACGTCGCGGGTCTCGCTGGTCGGATCGACCCAGTCGCCCACTTCGATGCCGGCAAACGCCACCCGCAGCGATTGCGCCGCGTCGCCGACCGAGATGCCCATGGCGTTGGCCAGACCGCGGTCGAGCACGATCTGCAGTTCGTTCTTCGGGTCTTGCTCGGACAGCGCGACGTCCACCGCGCCCGGTACTTCGCGCAGCTTTTCCATGTACGCCGTGGTCAGGTCCATGAGCTTGCGCGAATCGGGACCGGTAAACTCGATCTGGACCGGCTTGCCGTTGCCGCCAAGGTCATCGATGACCGTGTATTCGGCGCCGACCAGGCCACTGATCCTGGCGCGCAGGTCGATGGCGATGTCGGATGCACTGCGCTTGCGCTCGCCGCGCTTGCCGATGTCGACGTAGATCGTGCCACCGCTGAGATTGACGTTGCTGTTGGTGTCCCTGGTTTCGGGCAGCGTGCGGGCCGCCACGGCTGCCGCCTCGAGTTTGCGGCGCGCATACTCGATGGACGACGAGGCCGGTACACGTACCTCGATCTGCAGGTTGCCCGAGTCTTGCTTGGGCAGGAAGCTCGATCCACCAAAGAAGTGGTGCATGGCCATCGCTCCGATCAGGCTGGCGACGGCCAGCACGGCCATCCAGCGACGGTGATGCAGCGCCCAGGCGATCACGCGACCGTAGCGGTCGGCCTGGTGGTCGAACCACGCGTTGAAGCGGTCGAGCACGCGGCCAATGCCTTTTTTGGGCGCGCTGTGGTGATCCGGCGGATCGCCCCAGTAAGCCGACATCATCGGGTCGAGTGTGAACGAAATGAACAGCGACACGATCACCGAGCAGGTCACGGTGAGCGCAAACGGCCGGAACCATTCGCCGGAGATGCCGGGCATGAATGCAACCGGCACGAACACGGCCATGATCGAGAACGTGGTCGCGGCCACCGCCATGCCGATTTCGGCCGTGCCTTCGAGCGCGGCGGTGCGGCGGTCGGCGCCCATTTCCATATGGCGCACGATGTTTTCGCGCACCACGATTGCATCGTCGATCAGCACGCCGATCGCCAGCGACAGGCCCAGCAGCGTCATGAAGTTGAGCGTGAAGCCGCACAGCCAGACCGCGATGAAGGCGGCCAGCACCGACGTCGGCAGGGCCAGCGCGGTAATCAAGGTCGAGCGCCACGAATTGAGGAAGGCATACACGACGAACACGGTCAGCACGGCGCCCAGCACCAGCGCTTCGATCACGTTGTTCAGGCTCGACTGGGCATCCTTGCCGCCGTCGCGCACGACTTCGAGCTTGGTCCCGCTCGGGAGCAGCTTGCTTTGTTTCTCGACCACTTCGTGGACGCGCTTGGCCAGCGACACCGTCGAGGCATCGCGCGAACGGGAGATTTGCAGGCCAACGTTGGGCTTGCCGCTACGGACCGACAGCGTATTGATGTCGGCAAAACCATCCTGGATCTCGGCCACCTGGTTCAGGCGCACGATCTGGTCGCCGTTACGCTTGACGACGATCTGCGAAAAATCCTCGGGCCGCTCGATGCGCCCGACCAGGCGAATGCCTTTCTCGTCGAGTTCGCTACGCAGCTTGCCGACCGGTGCATTGGTATTCCCGTTGCGCAGCGCATTGGTGACGTCCGTCGCCGAGACATTGAATTCGCTCAGCTTCTCGGCGCGCAGCAGCACCGACAGTTCGCGCCGCAGGGCGCCGTTGACGACCACGGTCGACACGCCGTCGATGGCGCGGAATTCGTCGGCCAGCACGTCTTCGGCATAGCGCGAGATTTCGGCATGGCTCTGGCTGCTCGACGACAGCGCCAGCGACATGATCGGCTGCGCCGACGGATCGACCCGGCGCAATACCGGTTCGCGCATCTCGATCGGCAGCTTGTAGCGCACCGCCGCAATCGCGTTGCGCACGTCGTCGGACGCCTCGATCAGGTCGCGGTTGAAGTCGAACTCCATCCAGATCGATGCACTGCCTTCGTTCGAGGTGGAATTGACGTCCTTGACGCCCTGGATCGCCTGCATCTGTTTTTCGAGGCGGTTGACGACCTCGCGCTCGACGGTTTCGGGCGAGGCGCCCGGATACGGAATCTGGACCACGATGATCGGGATCTCGACGTCCGGCTCCTGGTTGACCTTCAGCTTGGACAGGGCCAGCAGGCCAATGGCCATCATCGCGACGATGATGACGATCGTGGCGACCGGTTTTTTGACACTAAAATTGGACAGGAACATGATGGGTTTTCCTTGGATGTTCCTGGATTACTTGCCCTGGACCGCACCGGCGCCGGCGCCGGTGGCGCTGGCCACGCGGGCGTTCGGCATGTCGACCTTCTGGCCGTCTTTCAGGTTCGACGTCGGCGAGCGCAGCACGACGTCGCCGGCTGCGAGGCCCTGCTTGATCTCGACATTGCCCGTGCGGGCGTCGCGCGCGCCGACCACCAGCTTGACCTTGGAGAGCGTCTTGTCCTTGATGCGCCAGGTGTGGCTGGCGTCGCCCACGCGCACCAGCGCGCTCTCGGGCAGCATCAGCGCATCGGTCGCGGCGGCGTCGACACGCCCTTCGGCGTACAGGCCGGCCACGCGCGGCTGCGCGTTATCGACGAAGCCCACCAGCACCTCGACCTGGCGCGTGACCGGATTGGCAGCCGGGTCGATCCGTTTGACCACGCCGGAGAACGTCTGGTTCGCGTAGCCGTTGACGCGGAAACTGACCTTCTGGCCGATCTTGACGGTGCTGACCGAGTCGGCCGACACCGCGCCTTCGAAGCGCATGCTGGTCGGATCGATCACCTTGACGAGTTCCTTGCCGATGGTGGCGGTGTCGCCATTGGACACCTTGCGCTCGGAGACGATGCCGTCGAACGGTGCGCGCACCGTCGTGCGGGCCAGTTGCTGGCGCGCGGTGGCCACGCGGCTGCGGGAGCTCGACAGTTCGCTCAGCGCGTTATTGCGCGCCATTTCGGCGTCGTCGAGCGCCTTGGCCGACGTCATGCCCGACGCGCTCAGCGTTTTCAGGCGCTCGAGCTGGCGATTGGCCTGGTCGACCGCAAGCGATGCGGCGCGCTGGGTGTCCTCGGCCGACATCAGGGTGTCGCGGATCGAGGTTTCATCGAGGCGCACCAGCACGTCGCCGCGCTTTACCGGTTCGCCGTTTTCCTTGAGTACCTGCAGCACGATCGCCGAGACTTCGGCGCGCAGGTCGGCGCGGCGCTCGGGCTCGATCGAGCCGGTGATCACCGGGCCCGAAGAGACCGATGCGCTCTGGATCGTCAACACGTCCTCTTGCGCCACCGTCAATTGCGTCGGCTTGTTGTCCTTGCCCTCGGGGGCTTTGGAATCCTTGCCGCAAGCGACGAGGCTTGATGCGATGGCTAGAACGAGGAGTGTTTTGCGCAGCATTGTGATTCTCCGGAAATGGACTCGGTGTTTTTATAAAAATAAGCTCAGATACATCCAGCGCGCAGTATTCAGGAGGTCTCCAGCAGCGTCAATTGACGAACCTGTGTATTGCCGAATTCGATGGATGAAGTGCGGAATTTGGCGATGAGCTGCACGCCGTCCGGGATGAAACGTAATAGAAAACGGACAAGGTGTGGACGCCCGGACGTCCGCCGGGATGCGTGACGGCCGCATCCCGTACATACATCAGAAGCCCCCGCCCAGGACGGTGTAGAGCAAGAAGCCCATGCCGATGCCGGTCAGGATGCCGCCGGCGATTTCAAAACGCGTATGGCCCATGCGCTCACGCAGGATCACATAGTCTTGTTTGCCATCGTGCAGGCGGTTGAGCGTGACGGCGTGGCGGCCGACGTGCTGGCGCAGGCTGTTGGCGTCGATCATGACGATAAAGGCGAGCGTGACGGCCACGCCAAAGGCGGGATGCCCCATGCCCTCGCGCAGCGCGATCAGCGTGGCCATGCTGGACACGACGGCGCTGTGGTTGCTCGGAAAGCCGCCATTGCCGACGAGGTCGAACGCCCAGCGCCGGTAGCGGACACTGGAAATGAGAAACTTGATTGGGCCGACCACCATCCAGGTCAAAACCGGTGTGACGAGATAAATGAATTCCATGGGTTTTCTTCGAGTGAAAATGCTGGCCAGAATTATCTCAGAAGCAAGGCTCAGCGGGCGACTTTCGCAATCGCCCATTTTGGACAGGACACGGTAATATTGTCTCAACGGGTAAATACACACAAGAGGCGCGTATGCGGCATTTCCGGTGGTCCTTCATCGTCACGGCGGTCCTCATGGTGCTGGCCGGCTGGTGGGGATACGCGCACCGGGGCTGGCCAGGCCTGCTGCAAGCCCTGTGGATCACGGCCATCCTGGGCGTACTCGAAGTGTCGCTTTCTTTCGACAATGCCGTCGTCAACGCCTCGGTGCTCAAGCATTGGAACGAGTTCTGGCGCAAGTTGTTCCTCACTGTCGGCATCCTGGTGGCGGTGTTCGGAATGCGACTGCTGTTCCCGCTCGTGATCGTGGCGGCCGCAACCGGGCTGGGCCTGCCCGACGTCTGGCATATGGCGATCGACAATCCCAATGAATATTCGCGCAACCTCACCGAGCACCACGCCGAAGTCGCATCGTTCGGCGGCGCCTTCCTGATGCTGGTGTTCCTGAACTTCCTGTTCGACGAAGAGAAAGACCTGCACTGGTTCGACTGGTTCGAGGCCAGGGTGGGCAAATACGGCACCGAAGGATTGGCCGTGCTGCTTACGCTGCTGTGCGTAATCATGGCCATGAGCCTGATGCCTGAAGCGCGCAAGCTGGCCGTGCTGATCGCCGGCGTGACGGGCGTGCTGATCTATATAGCGGTGAAGTGGCTCAGTAACCTGCTGGAAGAGAAAGAACACGATCCATCGGTGGGGGCCATGATTTCGCAGGGCAGCATCGGGGGCTTCCTGTACCTCGAGGTGCTCGACGCGTCGTTCAGCTTCGATGGCGTGATCGGCGCGTTCGCCATCACCAACGACGTCGTCATCATCATGCTGGGGCTGGCCATCGGCGCGATGTTCGTGCGCTCGATGACCGTATTCCTGGTCTACAAGGGCACGTTGCAAGAGTTTGTCTATCTCGAACACGGCGCGCACTATGCCATCGGCATCCTCGCGCTGATCATGTTCGCCAGCGTGCACTATCACATTCCGGAATGGTTCACCGGGCTGTCCGGGCTGGCGTTCATTCTCGTGTCGCTGTGGTCGTCAATACGGTATCGCCGGCGGCTGGCCACGTGAAAGGGAATGCGGTTTGCGATTGAGGCAAGGCATGGCAGAATGGGCGCGCACCGCTTTTGCGTTGCAACTTTGAAACTCCCAATCACTTTTTGATCGACCTGCCCAATCATGCCGAAACCCAAGCGCACCACCGCCATCCTGTTGTCCCTCATCGCCGTCGTCGCTGTATTGGGTGCGGGCTACACCTGGTTCACCCTGAACTGGTCGTACTCGGAAGGCGAACGGGCGGGCTATCTGCAGAAATTCTCGAAGGTCGGCTGGTTGTGCAAGACCTGGGAAGGCGAAATTTTACTATCGAGCATGCCGGGCGCGATTCCCGAGCGCTTCGCGTTTACCGTGCGCGATGAAGCCGTCGTCCCGAGCTTGCAGGCAAGCATGGGCAAGCGCGTGCAGGTAACGTATGAGCAGCACAAGGGCGTGCCGACCAGCTGCTTTGGCGAGACCGAGTACTATGTGTCGAAGGTGGCGGGTGGGCCGGATGATCCGGTGTCGCCGAGCCAGGCACCGGCGGTTGCAGCAGCGCAACCGGCAGCCGCGCAGTAAGCACACCACCACGTCGTTCCCGCGTAGGCGGGAACCTAAGTGTCGCCGGCTAGCGGCCTAAAAATCGACCTTCGATGAGCGTTCGGGTCACGCAAAAGCATGAACATTCTGTGACTTCACTTGGATTCCCGCCTGCGCGGGAATGACGTGCATAGTTTTACGTATGAATATTCCGGACAGCAGTGCGCGGAGGCGGGAACGACGTTTTCCGGGCGCAGGTGCAATCAGCGCACCACCTGTCACTCAGGCTCCTGCTTGCGATCCCCATCCAGCTCCCGCTGCGTCGCAATCACTTCCGCCAGCCTGGCCGCCGCCTGCGCCGCCGACGTGTCGCCTGCCCTGGCCTGCGACTGCTTGAACCGGCCCAGCACTTCGCGCGTCAGATCCGCCGATACCGAGCGCTGCCCTGCTTCCACCTTGCGCTCGCCGATGGCGCGCTGGGTGGCGGCCAACTCGGCCGCGTCGTCATCCTGACGCCGGCTTTCCAGATTGACCAGCTGCTTGCGCGCGTCGGCCATCTGCTGTGTGGCGTGCGCCGCCTTGCGTTGCATTTCGGCGTGCTCTTGCGCGTGCTCGAGCAGCGCCCGCTGCGCTTCGCGTTTTTCCACCGCCGCCTGTACCGCTGCCTGCTCGGCCAGTTCGCGTTCGCGCGCCATGGCGGCCTGCGCCTCCTCGGCGTCGGCGCGCGACTCGGCTGCCTGCGCCGCCGCCTGCTCGGACGCCAGCCGCGCCGCCTGCGCCTCATTGGCGCGGGTATCGAAGGCGGCCTGTTCGCGCTGCGCGGCCAGCTTGCGCTCGACCAGCACCAGCGCCTCGCGCGCAGCCCTGGTCGCGTCGCGTTCGGCGGCAATCGCCTGCTCGGTCAGGGCCACTTGCTGCTGCTCGACCTCGGCCCGTTCGGCCTGGGCTTGGGCCAGCTCCGCCGCGCGGCGCGTGTGCGCCTGCTGCGCCGCAGCCGCAGTCTCGGCCTGCGATGCTTCTTCGATCGCCGCGTCGGCCTGCGCCTGCTGCGCTTCCCAGGCGGCGCGCTGGGCTTCTTCGATGCGCCGTTCGGCCTGCGCCTTGGCGTGCAGCGCCGCCGCAGCCGCCGCTTCGGCTTCGCCGCGTGCTTGCGCAGCCAGCGTCAGTTCGTGCTCGGCGGCGATTTTCTGTTCCAGTGCGGCCAGGGCCTGCACCTCGGCCGCTTTGCGCTCGTGTTCGGCCTGCGCCAATCGCTCGGCCTGCTCGCGTCGCTGCGTCGCCAGTTGCGCTGCCTCTTGTAGCAGTTGCACTTGTGCGGCTTCCAGCGCCAGCGCTGCCGCCTCGTCGTCGTTCGACGCGGCCTGCGCGCTAGCGGCGGCCTGCGCCAGTGCCGCACGTTCGTCGGCCAGCGCGCGCTCGCGCCGGTGCTCTTCGGCTTCGCGCAGCGCTGCCGCCGCAGCCGCTTCGTCGGCCGCCGCCCGTTCGCGCGCGTCGAGCGCAGCCTGGGCTTCGGCTTCCAGCCGCGCCTGCACCTGCTCGCCCGCTTCTTCTTCGGCGCGGGCGCGGTCTTCGGCCACCAGGCGCAGCTTGCGGTCGGCTTCGATGCGCGCTTCGGTGGCCGCCAGGATGCGCGTTTCGGCATCGCGCCGCGCTTCGGCGCTCGACGCCGCCATCTGTTCTTGCCGCTCACGGTGCAGGGCCGCGTCGCGGATTTCTTTCTCGGTCTGCAGGCGCATGCGCAGCGACTGGCCGGCCACGCGTTCGGATTCGGCCTGCGCCAGCGCGATCGCTTCGCGCTCCTGTTCGATGTGGGCGTAGGCGCGCGCTTCTTCGAGCGCGCGCGCTTCGGCCGCCGCGCGGGCAAACGCCGAGGTGAGCGCGATCTGGTCGGCGCGCTCGCGCTGCTGGGTCAGGTCAAGCGCTTCGGCCTCGGCCTCGGCCAGCTTCTCGGCGGTCTGGCGCGCGGAGCGTTCGGCCCGTTCGCGCTCGCGCGCCAGGATAGCGATGCGGGCGTCGGCGCTGGCGTTGTGCTGCACTTCTTCGCGCGCCGCCTCGACTGCCGCCATCCGTTCGACCGCCTGCAGGCGCGCCTGCTCGGTGTGCACGACCAGTTCGTCGGCCGCGCGGGCGGCCTTGGCGGCTAGCTCGGCTTCGGCCTCGATCTGGGCGGTGGCGCGGCGGCGCGCTTCTTCTTCTTGCCGTGCCCGTGCTTCGGTGGCCACCCGCACTTCGGTATCGCTTTTTACGCGCGCGCGCAGCTCGGCGGTTTCGTGGCGGATCGCCTCGAGTCGCTCGCTCGACGCCTGCGCGGCGGCGCGCAGCGAGTCGAGCCGCTCGCGGTTGGCGAGAATGGCGTCTTCAGACGCCTGGGAATTGGCTTGCGCGGCGGCAGCGGCGGCCGCGTCAAGCACAGCGCGTTCGTCTGCCAGCGAGCGGGCGCGCGCTTCGGCGTGGTGGCGGCTCTCGGCCGTGATATTGGCCTTGGCTTCAGCCTCGACGCGCGCGATCGCCTCCTGGATCTCGCGCATTTCCAGCGGCTTGCGGCCCTGGGGTGCAGGTTCGCGGGCAGGCTCGGGTTCAGCCGGCAGCACCGAAACCACGTCAGTCGGCGCCAGCGCGCCGGCGGCCGGCGACAGATCGATCGTGAAGTCGTTGTCGTCTTGTTGGGCTGGGTTCGGTTCCATGCGGATTCTCTCTCTGGCTTCTTCGGGGCGACAGTCTGTTCGATTATCCGGCAAATCCGGCTGGCCTGCTACGCCGAACTGCGCGGCAATAACGGCTCAGCTCGACGGTTTGCCGGCACGCGCGGCAACGGCTACATCTGCCACAGCGGCGGCTCATCCATGAGCGCGACCTGTTCGCGCAGTTCGAGGATGCGGTCTTGCCAATAACGCTGGGTATTGAACCAGGGGAAAGCGGCCGGAAACGCCGGGTCGTCCCAACGCATCGCCAGCCACGCCGCGTAGTGAATCAGGCGCAGCGTGCGCAGCGCTTCGACCAAATACAGCTGGCGCGGGTGAAAGTCGCAAAAATCTTCGTAGCCGGCCAGCACGTCGGCCATCTGGCCCACCATCTCTTGCCGCTCGCCCGACAGCAGCATCCACAGGTCCTGCACCGCCGGCCCCATGCGGCTGTCGTCGAAGTCGACGAAGTGCGGCCCGTCCGGCGTCCATAGTACATTGCCGCCATGGCAGTCGCCGTGCAGGCGCAGCAGCGGCAGTTCGCCGGCGCGCTCATAGCAGCGCGCCACGCCGTCCAGCGCCTGCTCCATCACGCTCGACCAGGCCGGCAGCAACTCGGGCGGCACGAAATCGTGACTGCGCAGCCAGTCGAACGGCTCGCGGCCGAACGTGACCGGGTCGAGCGCCGGGCGCAGGGCATACGGCTTGACGGCGCCCTGCGCGTGGATGCGGCCGATGAAGCGCCCGATCCATTCCAGTACCGCCGGGTCGCCCAGCTCGGGCGCGCGCCCACCCCGGCTGTCGAACACCGAGAAGCGAAAGCCGTCGAAGGTGTGCAGCGTGCGCCCGCCGATATCAATGGCCGGCACCACGGGGATCTCTTTCTCGACCAGTTCGGCAACGAATGCGTGTTCTTCCAGGATCGCCTCGTCGCTCCAGCGCTCGGGCCGGTAAAACTTGACCACCACCGGCTCGCCCTCTTCGCGGCCCACGCGGTAGACGCGGTTCTCGTAACTGTTGAGCGCCAGCAGGCGGCCGTCGCCGTGCATGCCGACGCTGTCGAGCGCATCGAGCACGGTCGCGGGATCGAGGCGCGCGTATGGATGGTCGGGCGTGTCGTTGTCGAGGTTCAAGGTATCCATGCCCCCATTGTACGGCGGCGCACGCGCCGGTGGTAATCGCGTGCATTTTACGAGTGCTGTGTTCGTTCTCGCACAGATTGTGACAATGTAACAAGGTCTCATGCGTGTATGTATCCGCGCATTGTCGCAGCGGACAAAACCGTAGAGGACTGAACATGAAGAAACTGACCCTGACCGTCGTCGCACTCGCCGCAGGCCTGCTGGCCGGCACCGCCATCGCCCAAACCGCCGCCCAGCCGCCAAAGGCTGAGCCGAACATGCAAAAAGTGCTGGATGCGATGGCGGCCCTGAAGCCGAAGCCCATCGAAACCCTGAGCCCGGAAGAAGCGCGCAAGCAGCCTACGCCAAGCGACGCCGTCAAGAAGGTCTTGACCGATGCCGGCAAGAGCACCGCCCCGGAACCGGGCGTGACGATGAAGACGCAAACCGTGCAGGGCAAGGGCGGCAGCTTCCCGGTCCACATCTTCACGCCTGAAGGCGCCGGTCCCTTCCCGGTGGTCGTCTATTTCCACGGCGGCGGCTTCGTGATTGCCGACACCAAGGTGTATGAAGCATCGGTGCGCGGCCTGGCCAAGAAAGCCAAGGCGATCGTGATTTCGGCCGACTACCGCCTGGCGCCGGAACACACCTTCCCGACGCAGCCGGAAGACGCATTCGCGGCTTACCAGTGGGCGCTGGCCAACGCCAAGAGCCTGAACGGCGATCCGATGCGCGTGGCCGTGGCCGGTGAATCGGCCGGCGGCAACCTGGCAACCGTGGTATCGATGATGGCGATGGAAAAGAAAATCCAGATGCCGGTGCACCAGCTGCTGGTCTACCCGGTGGTCAATGACGACATGAACAACGCATCGTACAAGACCAACGCCAACGCCAAGCCGCTCAACAAGGCGATGATGACGTGGTTCTTCAAGCATTACGGCGCCGATCCAAAGAACCCGCACGCGCTGCCAATGAAGGCCGCCTCGCTCAAGGGCCTGCCATCGGCCACCGTGATCACGGCCGAGATCGATCCTTTGATGACCGAGGGTAAAGCCTACGCCGACCGTCTCAAGAAGGAAGGCGTGGCCGTCAACTATCGCCATTACACGGGCGTGACGCACGAGTTCTTCGGCATGGAAGCCGTGGTGCCAAAGGCGAAGGAAGCCCAGCAGTTCGCGGCTGACGAGCTGACCAAGGCGTTCGCGGCCAAGCGTTAAGCCCCAAGCGTCAAGTCCCAAGCGTTGCAACAGCGCCTCGCCGGCAGGTTTTTCGTGCCCGGCGACGGCGCAGGCGTTACACTGGCGCCTTTGACGCAAACAGGCGCGCTCGCGCCGCACTCTACCTACCTCATGCACCTCGAACAGCCCCTCTCAGAAAAAGAATTCGACGAACTCGACCAGTTCCTGTTATCCGACCGTTGCTCCGACGACGCGATGACGATGGACACGCTGCACGGCTACCTGACCGCCATCGCGATCGGCCCGGAATCGATCATGCCGGCCGAATGGCTGCCGATGGTCTGGGGCGAAGACGAAGCCGCCGCGCCGAAATGGAAGAACAAGCGCGACGAAGAACGCATCGTCAACCTGATCATGCGCTTCATGAACGAAGTGCTGATCACGTTCGAAGTCTCGCCGAAGGATTTCGAGCCGCTGTTCTGCGAACACGAGGTGGATGGCAAAGTGCTGATCGATCCGGAAGCCTGGTGCTGGGGTTTCTGGGAAGGCGTCGAACTGCGCGCTGGCTCGTGGGACGCGATCTGGGATACCGATGTCGCAGAACTGATCCGCCCGATCTACCTGCTGGGCGCGGACGAGATCGAAGAAGCCGAACTGGCCGAGGTCGACGATCCGGTCAAGGTGCACGCGCTGGCGTTGCAGATCGAGGCGAACGTGCCGGCGATCTACCGCCACTGGCTGCCGCTGCGCAAGCCGGCGGTGGAGACGGTCGTGCGTGAAGAGCCGAAGGTCGGACGCAATGACGATTGCACCTGTGGCAGCGGGAAGAAGTTCAAGAAGTGCTGCGGGGCTGACGCGTCGTAATCATTTCACGCCGGCTCCGTTTTCGGGCCGGATGATCTCGCCGCCAACGATCGCCGCGTCGGCGGCGAAGCCGCCTCGCCGGCCGCGCCAACCCTACATAACGTGGTCGGCCGTTCTGGCCTGCACGCTTGCCAGCAAACCCAGCAACCCATCGAAATCCAGCGGCTTGACCAGGTGGTGCGCGAAGCCTGACGCCAGCGCCGCATCGCGGTCTTGCGGCTGCCCGTAGCCCGTCACGGCAATCAAGACCGTGGCTGCCAGCGCGGGATCTTTCCGCAAGCGCCGCGCCAGTTCGTGGCCGTCGATCTCGGGCAGGCCAATATCCAGCAAACAAACGTCCGGGCGCATGCTGCGCGCCCGCGCCAGTGCGCCGAGCGAACCATGCTCGATCGCCACGTCATGCCCCTGCGCCGCCAGCAGCAAGCCGAGCGTCTCGGCGGCATCGGTATTGTCGTCGACCACCAGCACTTTCAGTCGCGTGACGTCCGCCGGCGCGCTCACCACCGGCGCCGGCGCGCACGGCGCGTCTTCGAGCAGCAGCGGCAGCGTGATGACGAACGTACTGCCCTTGCCCAGCCCCGGGCTCGAGCAGCCGACCGTGCCGCCATGCAGCTCGACCAGGTGCTTGACCAGCGCCAGCCCCAGGCCGAGGCCACCCTGAGCCCGGTCGGACGAGCGCTCGGCCTGCGTAAACAGATCGAACACCCGCCCCGTGAGTTCGATATCCATGCCGATGCCTTCGTCGCGCACGCTGAGCACCAGGCGCGTGCCGTGCAGGTCGGCGCGCAGGTCGATGCCGCGCCCCGGCGGCGTGTACTTGGCCGCATTGGCCAGCACGTTGGCCACCACCTGCACCAGGCGCGCCTTGTCGCCCCGCACGCAGGCACCATCCGGCGGCAGGCGCACGGTGAATGTTTGCGCGCGCGTATTGATCGTCGGGCGCACCTGCTCGATCGCTTCTTCGACGACAGTACGCGCCGCCACGCGCGCCTGGCCCAGCGTGATCAGGCCGCGCGTGACGCGCGAAACGTCGAGCAGATCGTCCACCAGGCGCGTCATGTGGCGCACCTGGCGGCTGATGATGGTGCTGCTCTGCTGCACCCTGAAAGCGTCGACCTTGCCGAGCCGGAGCAGTTCGGCGGCGGCGCTGATGGGCGCCAGCGGATTGCGCAGCTCGTGCGCGAGCATCGCCAGAAATTCATCCTTGCGACGGTCGGCCTCGACCAGTTTTTCTTCGGCCAGCTTGCGGTCGGTGATATCGCGGAAGAACGTGGCGATGCCGCCGTCCTGGGTCGGATAGGCGCGGATATCGGTCCAGATGCGCCGGCCGTCGGCAAACACATGGCACTGCTCGGCGCTGCCGGCCTTGCGGGTGGCCATCACGCTGCGATACATGCACCCGGCGTCGCTGTCGATCATGGCAGGAAACACGGCCCAGTGATTGCGCCCGATGACCTCTTCGCGCGTGATGTCGCAGATGCGCAAGCCTTCGGCGTTCATGCGCTGCATGACCCAGTTGCGGTCGAACAGCGCGAAGCCTTCGGAGATATTGGCGAAGATCTCACGGCCGCGATCGAGTTCGTCGCGCAGCATCGCCTGCGCGCGCGCCGTGCCTGCCGCGGCCCAGGTGCGCTCGGCCACGTCACGCGCCAGAGCGACATCATGCCCGGTCCACGAGCGCGGCGTCGGCGTATCGACGCCCAGACAGGCGCCAAGATGCCCGCCCGCCATGAGCGGCACGACCAGCATGGCGCCCACGCGCTCGTCGAAGGGCGACTGCAAGGCGCGCGGATCGTTGGCGGCGTCGTGGATGCGCACCACGGCGCCACGGCGCAGCTCGTCCATCAGGGCCGGCCCGAGGTGGCTCAACTGCCCGCCCAGTGCCCCGCTGAGCGGATCGGTTTCGACGTACTGCACGCGCGCCGCGCCCAGTTCGGCGCCCAACAGTGCATTGGCCGTGGCGATCACCTCGCCCGCATCGTCCAGCGGCGCGAGCGCGTCGGACAGCGTGAGCTGGAACGCCGCGCGGCGCTCGCCCAGCACGCGGGCCGTGGTTTCCATCGAGGTGCAGAACAGGCCGCCGACACTGCCGTCGGCCTCGTGCAGAGGCGCGTACGAGAACGTGAACCAGGTGCGCTCGGGATAGCCGTTACGCAGCAGGCATAGTTCGTGATCTTCAAAATAGACCGGCTTGCCCGCCATGGCCAGCTCGATCTGCGGCTGCAGCTCAAGCCAGACCTCGGGCCACAGCGCCGCGAACGGCTGCCCGAGCGCGCCGGGATGGCGCTCGCCCAGGATCGGGATATAGGCATCGTTGTAGAGGACGATGTGCTGCGGCCCCCAGGCAACGAACATCGGGAAGGCGGAATGCAGCAGCATGTCGACCGCGGTCCGGAGGGACGACGGCCAGGTATCGGGTGCGCCAGGCGGGCACTGCCGCCAATCGTGGCTGCGCAGTTGCGCAGCCATCGCACTGTCACCCGCGAACGCGGTAGCTGGGAGCGAAGGCATGACAATAATTGTCGCATACCTTGCTCAGCGGATTGCAGTTTTTTCCGATTTGCGGATGACGTTTGCCGAAATTACACTTTAATGAAATGCTCGCGGTAGTAGCGCAGCTCTTCGATCGATTCGACGATATCGGCCAGCGCCGTGTGCTTCTGGTGCTTCTTGAAGCCCGACGCCAGCTCTGGCTTCCAGCGGCGGCACAGTTCCTTGAGCGTCGACACGTCCAGGTTGCGGTAGTGGAAAAACGCCTCGAGCTTCGGCATGCCGCGCGCCATGAAGCGGCGGTCCTGGCAGATCGAATTGCCGCACATCGGCGATTTGTTCTTCGGCACATATTGCTTGAGAAACTCGATCAGCTCGACTTCAGCCTGGGCTTCCGTCACGGTCGACGCTTTCACGCGGTCGATCAGGCCCGACTTGCCGTGGGTGCCCTTGTTCCAGTTGTCCATCTTGTCGAGCGTCTCGTCCGACTGGTGGATGGCGAACACCGGCCCTTCGGCGATGATATTCAGGTCCGGGTCGGTGACAACGACGGCGACCTCGATGATGCGGTCATTGTCCGGGTCGAGGCCCGTCATTTCCATGTCGAGCCAGACGAGGTTGAATTCATTCGGGCGCTGGGGCGTCGCCGGCACGGCGGAAGGTGTAGCTTGTGACATAATTCTCTCTTTGCCTAATCAATCCTGCATTTTCTCACAGGCACAGAATGTCTTCATTCGGGTTTTCGGTTTTGTTCGTCGCTTTCTTGCTGGGCACGCTCACGCTGCGCATCTGGCTCGCTGCGCGCCACGTCAGGCACATCGCGCGCCACCGCGCCAGCGTGCCGACCGAGTTTGCGCCGAAAGTGCCGCTCGCGGCGCACCAGAAAGCGGCCGACTATACCGTCGCCAAGACCCGCCTCGGCCTCATCGGCACCCTGTGGGGCGCCATTGTCCTGATCGGTTTCACCCTGATGGGCGGGCTACAACTGCTGTCGCTCGCGGTCCTGCCGTTCACCGGCCCCGGCCTGATGCACCAGCTGGTACTGGTGGTGGCGTTCACCGTGATCGCCAGTGCGCTCGACCTGCCGCTCGACTGGTACCGCCAGTTCGTGCTCGAACAGCGCTTCGGCTTCAACAAGATGACGCCCGGCCTCTGGTGGGCCGACCTGGTCAAGAGCACCTTCGTTGGCGCGCTGATCGGCTTGCCGCTATTGTGGGTGGTGCTCAAGTTGATGGAAGCCAGCGGCGAGCTGTGGTGGCTGTTCACCTGGTTCGTCTGGAGCGGTTTTCAGCTATTGATGATCGCGTTCTACCCGACCGTGATCGCGCCGCTGTTCAACAAGTTCACGCCGCTGGCCGACGTCAGCCTGAAAGCGCGCATCGACGCGCTGATGACGCGCGTCGGTTTCGCCTCGCGCGGCCTGTTCGTCATGGATGGCAGCAAGCGCAGCGCCCACGGCAACGCCTACTTCTCGGGCTTTGGCCGGGCCAGGCGCATCGTGTTCTTCGACACGCTGCTGGCGCGCCTTGAACCAGCCGAAATCGAAGCGGTGCTGGCGCATGAACTGGGCCACTTCAAGCTGCGCCATATCGTCAAGCGCGTGGTGGTGATGTTCGCGATGTCGCTGGCCCTGCTTGCCCTGCTCGGCTACCTGAAGGCCCAAGCCTGGTTCTATACCGGCCTGGGCGTGCTGCCATTCATGAACGCGTCGAATGACGGCATGGCGCTGATCCTGTTCGGGCTGGTGCTGCCGGTGTTCACGTTCGTGCTTGCACCGCTCAGCTCGATTACGTCGCGCAAGCATGAATTCGAGGCCGATGCCTTCGCCGCGCAGCATACCGATCACCGTCACCTGGTGTCGGCGCTGGTCAAGATGTACGAAGACAATGCGTCGACGCTCACGCCCGATCCGCTGCATTCGGCCTTTTATGATTCGCACCCGCCGGCATCGGTGCGCGTGAAACACCTCACCATGGCGGCCGCATGACGCTCGAACCGACACTGACTGCGCGTCACTGCACCCGCAAGGCGCCCGCGCTCGACGCGGTGGCCATTGCCAATCTGCTGCACGAAGTTCCCGGTTGGGCGGTGACCGACAACGTCCTGACCCGCGAATTCAAGCTGCCCGACTACCGCGCCACGATGGCTCTGGTCAATGGCGTGGCGGGCATCGCTGAACAAGAAGACCACCATCCCGACATGACGGTGGGTTACGCCACCTGCCGCGTCAGCTGGACCACCCATTCCGCGGGCAGCGCGCTGTCCGAGAATGATTTTATCTGCGCCGCGAAAGCCAATGCGCTGTACCTGGACCTGGAAAACGCATGAGCGCATCCCCTACTGAATTGACTGGCACGATCATCGCGGCCCACGGCCGCCACTACCTGGCCGACATCGACGGCGAAAAACTGCAGTGCGTCACGCGCGGCAAAAAAACCAATGTGGCCGTGGGCGACGTCGTCCACGTGGTCAAGACGTCCGAGAACCAGGCCGTGATCGAGCGCATCGCCGAGCGCACCACCCTGCTGTATCGCTCCGACCAGTACAAATCCAAGCTGCTGGCAGCGAACATTTCGCGCCTGTTCGTCGTGATTGCCACCGAACCCGGCTTTGCCGACGACCTGGTGTCGCGCTCGCTCGTCGCCTGCGAAGCGGCCGGCATCGAGGCGCACCTCATCTTGAACAAGACCGACGTGACGGATTTGCTGCCGCGCGCCCGCGAACGCGCCGCGCAGTATTCGCGGCTCGGCTATCCGGTGCACGAAGTCTCGGCCCAGGCGCACCCGGAAGAAACGGTGGCGATCCTCACGCCGCTGCTGGCCGGCCAGTCGTCGATTTTCATTGGCCAGTCGGGCATGGGCAAGTCGTCGCTGATCAACCTGCTGATCCCGGACGCCGACATCGCCGTGCGCGAAATCTCCGCCGCGCTCGATACCGGCAAGCACACGACCACCTTCACGCGCCTGTACTGGCTGCCCGAAGTCGACGGCAAGGCCGGGGCGATCATCGATTCGCCGGGCTTTCAAGAGTTTGGCCTGTACCACCTGAGCGAAGGCATGCTCGAGCGCGCGTTCGTCGAGTTCAAGCCCTACCTCGGCGGCTGCAAATACTACAACTGCCGCCATATGGCCGAGCCGTTCTGCGCCATCCTCGACGCCGTCGCGCAGGGCAAAATCTGGAAGCACCGCCATGAACTGTATGGCCAGCTGCTGCACGAGTCGGCGCAGACGCTGTACTGAGCGCCCCACGACTTTCCCAAGCGGAAAGAAATTCCCCTTATAATTCAAGGGACAAACACAGCAGCAGACACGAGTAGACTTATGATGCAGAGCACCTCACCGATCAAGCACTTCCTGCAATTTTCCGACTTCACGCGCGACGAGTTCGAATACGTCATCAAGCGCGCGGCGATCATCAAGCGCAAGTTCAAGGCCTACGAGGTGTATCACCCGCTGGTCGACCGCACGCTGGTGATGGTGTTCGAGAAAAGCTCGACGCGCACGCGCCTGAGTTTTGAAGCTGGCATGCACCAGCTGGGCGGCGCCGCCATCTACCTGAACACCCGCGACAGCCAGCTCGGCCGTGGCGAGCCGGTGGAAGACGCCGGCCAGGTGATCAGCCGCATGTGCGACATCATCATGATCCGCACCTTCGGCCAGGACATCATCGAGCGCTTCGCCGCCAATTCGCGCGTGCCGGTCATCAATGGACTGACCAATGAACACCACCCGTGCCAGGTGCTGGCAGACGTGTTCACCTTCCACGAACACCGCGGCTCCATCGCCGGCAAGACGGTGGCGTGGATCGGCGACGCCAACAATATGCTGTACTCGTGGCTGCAGGCGGCCGAAGTGTTCGGCTTCCACCTGAACGTCTCGACGCCGGCAGGCTACGAGATCGACCCGAGCCTGGTCTCGACCACGCGCTACACGCGGTTCGACAACCCGTCGGACGCCTGCGAAGGCGCGCACCTGGTCAATACCGATGTCTGGACCAGCATGGGTTACGAGAAGGAAAACGCAGAACGCCTGAAGGCATTCGACGGTTTCATCGTCGACGGCGCCAAGATGGCGCGCGCCGCCGACGACGCGCTGTTCATGCACTGCCTGCCGGCGCACCGCGGCGAAGAAGTGGCCGCCGAAGTCATCGACGGCCCGCAATCGGTGGTCTGGGACGAAGCCGAAAACCGCCTGCACGTGCAAAAAGCCCTGATCGAGTACCTGCTGCTCGGTCGCATCGAAGATTGAATTTTTACCCCTGAAGCTTGATCGTTGGCCGTCCATCCCGGCGTTTGCCGGGCTGGATTTGCGGGCCAGCTGACCATTACCCCTCTACCATCTCCATCACTGGAACTCCCATGAGCGACATCAAGAAAGTAGTACTGGCCTACTCCGGCGGCCTCGACACCTCCGTCATCCTGAAATGGCTGCAAGACAATTACGGCTGCGAAATCGTCACCTTCACGGCCGACCTCGGCCAGGGTGAAGAGCTGGAACCGGCACGCGCCAAGGCCATCAAGTTCGGCATCAAGCCAGAGAATATCTATATCGACGACGTGCGCGAAGAATTCGTGCGCGACTTCGTGTACCCGATGTTCCGCGCGAACACCGTGTACGAAGGCGAATACCTGCTGGGCACGTCGATCGCGCGCCCGCTGATCGCCAAGCGCCTGATCGAGATCGCCAACGAAACCGGCGCCGACGCCGTCTCGCACGGCGCGACCGGCAAGGGCAACGACCAGGTGCGTTTCGAGCTGGGCGCCTACGCGCTCAAGCCAGACGTCAAGATCATCGCCCCATGGCGCGAATGGGACCTGCTGTCGCGCGAAAAACTGCTGAAATACGCGGAAGACGCGGGCATCGCGGTGGACATGAAGCACAAGAACGGCGGCGCGCCGTACTCGATGGATGCCAACCTGCTGCACATCAGCTTCGAAGGCCGTCACCTGGAAAACCCGAGCGCCGAAGCCGAAGAATCGATGTGGCGCTGGACTGTCTCGCCGGAAGCGGCGCCGGACGAAGCCGAATACCTGGACGTTGAATTCGAGCGCGGCGACATCGTCGGCCTGAACGGCAAGCGCCTGTCGCCAGCCGCCGTCTTGACCGAGCTGAACCGCCTGGGCGGCAAGCACGGCATCGGCCGCCTCGACCTGGTGGAAAACCGCTACGTCGGCATGAAGTCGCGCGGCTGCTACGAAACCCCGGGCGGCACGATCATGCTGCGCGCGCACCGCGCCATTGAATCGATCACGCTGGACCGCGAAGTGGCGCACCTGAAGGACGACCTGATGCCACGCTACGCGTCGCTGATCTATAACGGCTACTGGTGGGCGCCGGAACGCGTCGCGCTGCAGACGCTGATCGACCACACGCAGGCCACCGTGAACGGCTGGGTGCGCATCAAGCTGTACAAGGGCAATGTGATCGTGGTGTCGCGCGATTCGAAGACCGATTCGCTGTTCGACATGAACATCGCGACGTTCGACGAAGACGGCGGCGCGTACAACCAGGCCGACGCGGGCGGCTTCATCAAGCTCAATGCGCTGCGGATGCGCATTGCCGCGAAGGCGCGCGCGAAGCGCGGGCAGTAAGTGGAGAAGCCGCCTGAGGGCGGCTTTTTTTGGCGGTTGCGCTGTGCGTGGTTACTTGGGTTCCCGCCTTCGCGGGAACCCAAGCACGTTGAGCCGCCACAAGCTCAAAGCGCTAGGTAGAAAGCAGACTAGACGCCATGGACAAACCCTCCTACGTCTACATCCTGGCCAACCGCCCCTACGGCACACTCTACATCGGCGTCACCTCCGACCTGATCAAACGCATCTGGCAACACCGCGAAGCAGCCGTTGCCAGCTTTACCAAGACATACGGTATCAAGACCCTGGTCTGGTACGAAATCCACACCGACATCCGCGCCGCCATCACGCGCGAAAAACAGCTCAAGACCTGGCACCGCAACTGGAAAATCAACCTGATCCAGTCTGCAAATCCACGCTGGCATGACCTGTTCCCCGCGCTCTGCACTTAACTAAACCTCAACGCGGCGACCACCCCGCCCACAGCTTGCGCTCGACCGCATCCAGATCCGGCTGCACCCGCAGCTTGTCTTTCGCATCGAACACCATGTTCGGCCGCTTGGCCAGGTCGTAGGCCGGCCAGGCCGGTGCGCCTTGCGCCACCGGCTTGCCGTCCTTGACGAACGACACCCACGCCGCCAGCATGTGCTTGCCCAGTTCGGCCGCCTCGGGTCCGGTCGCGCCCAGTGCCGGCGCGGTCGAATCGTGCAGGTTGTCGAACACCAGCGCCAGTTCCGAGCCGTGCACCGAATAACCCACTTTCTCGCCGCTGCCAAACGGCATGTCGAGGCGATACACATACGCCTTGCCGCCCGCCTTGGCCTGCGCCTCGGCCATGCGGATCGTCGGCACCCAGTACTCGGCGGCGGTCAGCGCCTTGTAGCGCAGTTGCGCGTCATTGAGTTTCGGGAACGACGCCGGGTACTTCGCGAAGATCCTGTCGAATGCCGGCAGCTCGATATTGGCCAGCTCGCGTGCTTCGATATTGCCGTTCATCGTCTTGGCCGGCCCGAAGAACGCGTTCTCGTCGCGCGCCGTGCCCATGATGATCGGGATGTCCCGCGCCGCGCCTTTGGCGATCGCCTCGACCGGCAGCATCGGCATCGTCACGCCATCGACCACGCCGCGGAACGGGTACTTGTAGCCATACTCGGCGATCAGCTTGACCTGCGCCGCCAGCAGATCCTTGGCCGGCAGCGTCGTCAGCTCGCTCGCGCGGCTCTTGTCCAGGCCCATGCGCTGCAGGATGCCGTCGGTGACCGCGGCTGCCATCGCCGGCGTGGCCAGTGTCTGGCCGCCACCGCTCTGGCTGATCACGCGATGGAACAGCCCCTTTGCGGCCGGCATCGCGATCAGCGAGATGACGTTCTTGGCGCCGGCGCTCTGGCCGCCGATCGTCACGCGGCCTGGGTCGCCCCCGAGCGCGCCGATATTCTTCCTGATCCATTCCAGGCCCATGACCTGGTCAAGCAGGCCATTGTTGCCGCTGCCGGCGTATTGCGATCCCAGTACGCCACTCACGTCCATGAAGCCGAACACGCCGACGCGGTACGCCACCGAGACCACGACCACGCCCTGGCGCGCCAGGTTGGCGCCGTCGAACACCGGCATGCTGGTGGTGCCGGCCACGTTGCCGCCGCCGTAGATGTACACATACACCGGATGCGGGCCCGGCGTCTTCGGCGTCCACACGTTCAGGTACAGGCAATCCTCGGAATACGTCGGGCCGACCGGCACGTATTTGCTCGGGCCGATCGGCATCTGGATCGGCGCCGCCGGGAAGGCTTTCGCATCGAGCACCCCGCTCCAGGCAGGCAGCGGTTGCGGGGCCTTGAAGCGCAGCGCGCCCACCGGCGGCTGGGCGAACGGGATGCCGAGATAGCGCGCGACATCGCCGCCGTCCTGGCCGCGCAGCACACCGGCAGGCAGGCGCAGTTCAGGCGTGGGGGCGGTAAAGGCATCGGCCAGCGCGGCCGGCATCGTCAGCAGCATGCCCGCGCCGAGCATCAGGGCGCCACCGGCGCGCAGGAAAGTACGTTTGGAGTTCATGGCAGTCTTCATGGTCATGGTGGATTAAAAGGCGATGCGCGGGAAGTTGAACAGCGCGCCGATATTGGCGTTCATGCGCACGCCGATCACCAGCGCGTCGTTGATGTCACGCGGGTGGTTCGGCGTCACGCGGGAATCGGGCTTGTGCAGGTACTGGATGTTCGGCGCGATCGTGATGCCCGGCGCCAGCGCGTAGCTGTAGGCCGTCTCGAACACATAACCTTCCGAGTTCACGCGGCCGGTGCCGCCGCCCTTCGCGCGCCGCTCGCTCAGGAATGCCACCTGCTTCTCGGGCATCTTGAGCGTGCTGACGACCACGCCGAACGTGTCGTTGTCGCGGCCCGCGAAGGTACCGGTCTTGACCAGGCCTACCTTGGCCGTGTACTTGATCGCCTCGGCGTCGCTGCGGTTGTAGACCACGCTGCCGAAGGCGGCCAGGTTGCGCTTTGACTTGAGGTCGGGCCGGTACAAGACCTTGTCGCCCATGACATACAGGCCGTTGCCGTGGCGGTGCGTCTCGCGCGTGCCGCCGTAGGTCGTGAACGAGCGCCCTTCCGTATTCAGGTACACGTCGTTGCGCGGCGCATCGAGGTACCAGGCGCCCAGGCGAATCCGGCGCGGCATCGGGTCGTTGTTGAAATCGGTCTCGTAACCGGTTTCGAGCATGTAGTTCTGGCCCGTGATGCGGCTCGAACTGAAGTCCCACAGGTGCGTGCCAGCGTCGAGCGTGGCCGGGTCGATCGAGAACGAACCGGCATGCACATACGTCTTCTCGCTCGGCCGGAAACTCACGCGCCCGCCCCAGGTCGACAGGGGCGCGAGCACCGTGCCGGACGACTGGCTGAAGCCATACAGTGCGCCGCTGTGGGCGTGGTTCTGGAACAGCGTCGAGAACGGCGACTTGGCGAACGTCTGGAAGGCGCTCATGCGGCCAATGGAAAAACTCAGGTCGTTCTTGTTATACAGCGAGAAGTTCTGGTGCAGGCTCAGGTCGAGAAAACGCAGCAGCGTGAATGGCGCCGAGTTTTCCTGGGCCGACGTGCCGCCGCCGATATAAAACGTGGTCAGGCTGCGGCTCTTGATGCCGATGACGCTGGCCTGGATCTTCGCGCCGTTCCAGCCCATCATCTTCTCGAGATCGACGTCGACGCCGCCAACGACATACTGCGATGCGGTGGCGCCCTGCCTGATGCCGCCGCTCGGGTTCCCGGCGAGCTCCATATTCAGCAGCAGGCGGGTATAGATGCCGCGCTCGGCCAGCGTGGCCAGTACACCGGTCTCTTTCGCTTTTTCCGGCACGGCCTTGCGCGCCGCCTCGGTGGTCGCGGCCGCATCGACGGCGCCGGCGCGGGCCGGATTCGGGGCCTGGGCGAATGCGCTGCCCATGCCGAGCGCGCACACCACGGCGCAGGCGCGGCGCAGCATGACGCTACCCTCGCGTGCAGGTTGGACGCGCGCCATCATTTGGCGGTGGCGCTTGGAGCCAGCGCGGCGGTCACTTCGATCTCGATCAAAAAATCGGGCAGCGCCAGCGCCGCCACGCCCAGCACCGTGTTGGCCGCCGGCTCGGCGTCGCCATAGAAGGCGGCGATTTCAGCGCAGATCGCGCCCAGTTTTTCCGGGTCGTGGCCGACGATGTAGGTGCGCATGCGCACGACATCCGCCGGCGTGGCGCCGGCCGCGGCCAGCACGTCCTTCAGATTGGCCAGCACCTGGCGGGTCTGGGCGATGACGTCGCCGGCGCCGACGAGCTGGTACTGGCTGTCCCAGGCGACCTGGCCGGCCAGGTGCAGCGTGCGGCCCGGCTGCTGCTCGACCGCGTGGGAAAAACCGAATGGCGTGCTGGCATACATCGACTCGGGATTGATGGCGCGACGGATCATGAAGTACTCCTGGTTCTGGGATGGGGAAAGGAAGGGATGTGCATTAACGTTGCGTGTGTTGGCACAGCTCGAAAATATTGCCCCACGGGTCGCGGAAATAACGGAACGACGAACCGGCAGTAGGACCTTCGTCCAACGCGATGCGCTCGTACACGGTGCAGCCGTTTTCCAGCAACACGGACGCGGCCTGCTCCAGGTCATCGACCTCGATGCCCAGGTGGTGGCTGCCGATCTCGTTGCACGGCAGCGGCGCGGTGCTGGCGCCAGCCGGTTTGCCGTACTCGAACAGCTCGAGGCGAAAACCGTCGGGGAACTGCAGCATCGCCAGGCTCAGACGCCCGCCCGGCACGCCCAGGTGCGCCTCGGTCCAGTCGCGCCCTTGCGCATCGCGCGGGATGTCGGCCGCGTCCAGTGGACCCATGGCGTACAACGGCGTGACGCCGAATACGCGGCTATAAAATTCAACGACCGGTTCGATGGCGGCCACGGTCCAGGAGACGTGATCGATGCGGCGGAAACTGATAAGTGCTTTGCTCAAGGCGTGACCTTTCCTGACGCATGGTGCGTCGCTGCTGTAACGGGGTGGTATCAGGTAGCCTGGATGGCGGCGCCACCCGGGCCAGGTTTCTAGCGTCGGTTCGGCCCCATGGCCAGCGCGATCCCCTTGCCGCCCGGCGCGCGGGTCGCCATGCTGACCGCGACCATCACTGCCGCATTGATCGCCATGGCGATCAGTCCCGGCTCCCAACCGGGCAGCACGCTCGCCCAATATGGTTTGGCGAACGGCGCGACCAGTGCGGTGAAGCCCGCGACGACGCCGCAGATGACGCCGATGGCGGTAGCGCGGCGCCACAAAAAGGCGAGGAACACGCCCGGGGCCAGCATGCCGATGGCCGAGTAGGCGTTGAGCAGGATCGACATCAGCGAGCCCTTTTGCAGCAGCGAGACGGCGACTGCAATGATCGCGAAGCCCACGACGGCATAGCGCGACAACAGCAGCGACTTGCGCTCGCCGATATCCGGCGCCAGCGGCGTGACGACATTGCGGGTGAAGATCGAGGCGGCCGTGAGCAGCAGCACCGAACCGGGGGCCAGCGCCAGCAGGAAGCCGGTGCCGGCCAAGAGGCCAATGACCCACTCCGGATACTTGTTCGACACGAACTGCAGCAGCGCCGCATTCATATTGCCGCCCGGCGGCTGGGTTCCGGCCACCAGCGCGCCCATGCCGAGCACGATGATGAAGAAGAAGGCCAGTGAATACACCGGTTGCCAGATGGCGTTGCGGCGGATCGCGGTTGGGCTGCTGGCCGAGTACGAGATCTGGAACAGGTGCGGAAACACCCAGTTGCCCAGCGCGATATTGAGGGCCGACGTGATCAGCCAGACGGCGGTGGTGGTCGCGCCAGGGTCGATGCCGGGCAGCTTGGTGATGCCGGGGTAGCGTTGTTCGGCCAGGTTGAAGACGTCGAGCAGCGACGTCGCGCCGACCTTGTCCGACAGTGTCCAGGCCAGCACGACGACCAGCACGATCATCATGACGTCCTTGATGGCCGCCGCGTAGGCTGCCGAGCGCAGGCCGGCAAACAGCACGAAGGCCGTCATCAACACGCCCGCCAGGATGTGCGCGACCAGCGGCGAGACAGCGTCGCCAAAGGTCAGCGCCACCACCAGGCCCAGGCTCACGAGCTGGATCTGCACATACACGATCAGCGCGCCGATGCCGATCAGGCCCGTGACCACGCCGAGCCACGGCGCCTCATAGCGGGCGGCGAAGAAGTCGGCCTGCGTGACCAGGCCTGCCGTGCGGCCCGCGCGCCAGATCTTCGGCATCAACAGGTAGCCGATCGCATACGACAGCGACACCGAGCAGAATGCCAGGTAGGCCGGCGCGCCCATCGCCCAGGCATAGCCGGCGATGCCGAATACGGCGAACGTGGTGTAGATCTCGCCGGCATTCATGAACCAGAACAGCAGTGTGCCCATGCCACGCCCGCCCAGCGCCCAGTCGGCGACGGTCTTGTTGCGGGTCTTGGCGCGGCCGAAGCCGATGGCGCCGACGACGGTCGTGAGCAGCAGCAAAAATACGATGGTCAGTTTCATTTAATGCCCCGCCTGGCGTGGTTGCAAGCCAAGCGCGGCTTCTTCGGCTTCGATCGCGGCCATGAATGCGTTTTCTTCAGCCTCGACCCCGGCGCGGCGATCGAGCGCGAACACCAGTGCGAACAGCACGCTGGCCAGCACCACGCCCATCATTTGCCACGCCAGCGGGAACGGCAAGCCGAACGGCTTGTAAGCCACATCGTTGATGAACGGCGCCATCCCGAGCTGCCAGACAAACGGCAGGCACAGCAGCCAAAGATGGCCGCGGCGCGGCGCCGGGGCGGATGGATCGAGGTACGGGGCAGGCGTCATGACAGTAACCTTAATTCGATGCTTGTGATGTTTGTGCAGCCAAACTGCACAGCAAAGTTATTTTAAGAACTGTTTGAAGTCAAGATTTTTATATTCAAATTGCATTTTTCGGATAAAAACCCCGTAGCGTGCCTTGAACTTCAGATTCATGCGAATATTTGACAAGCAATCGGCGAGATGGAATAATCGATAAATGTGCAGTAATAATGCACAATGCCCCAAAGTGGTGCGCGCTTTTGGTGCACGCCACGCTGTACACGACGAGGAGTTATCTTGTGATTGGCAAACGTTTGCATGACCTGCGCGTGGCGCGCGGCCTGTCCCTGCGCGGATTGGCCGAGATCGCCGGGGTCTCGCCGACCCTGCTCAGCCAGGTCGAACGCGAAGTGACCGAACCCAGCCTGACGACGCTGCGCAGCCTGAGCGCCGTGTTCGGCGAATCGATGTCGAACCTGTTCGCCGACCCGACGGCGCCCTCGGTCTGGCACAGCCGGCCCGGCGAACGACTGAGCCTGATCGGCCCGAAAGGCGGCGTCACGTATGAACGCCTCACGCGCGGCAACGGCCAGATGGAAGTGCTGCGCGCCGTGTTCGCGCCGGGCCAGTTTTCGGCCGAGGACATGCTGCGCCATCCGTCGCTCGAATGCGTATACGTCGTCACCGGTGTGCTCACCGCCGAAATCGCCGGCGCCACGTATGTGGTGGCGGCCGGCGAGAGCATCACGTTCGATGCCCAACAGTCGCACCGCTACCGCAACAACGGCAGCGAGGACGCCGAAGTGATCCTGTCGATCACGCCGCCGGTGCCGTAAAGCCTTTCACCGCCGCTTGCATGTCTGCCCCGACGGCGCCTACCGCGCCGCCGCTGGCCCGCGCTCGCCCATTTTTTTGAAGAGAACAGGACCACCATGAACCGCAACGACATCAACTGGACCGGCTACATCCCGGCGATCACCACCCCCTTCACCCGCGACGGCGCCATGGCCTGGGACGACCTGGCCAGGCAGCTCGAATGGTATGTCGAGCAGCGCATGCACGGCGTGGTGTTGGCCGGCACGTCGGGCGAGTGGTTCAGCATGAGCGAGGCCGAACGCGCCCAGTTGTTCGCCGAGAGCGCGCGCACGATCGACAAGCGCATCACGGTGCTGGGCGGCTGCAATGCCTACACCGCGGCGGAAGCGATCCGCCACGCCCGCGCCGCAGAAAAGGCCGGCCTGGACGGTATCTTGCTCACGCCGCCGCCGTACATGGTGCCGAGCCGGCGCGAACTGCTGCAGTTCTACCAGGACGTCTCGGACGCCACCGACATCCCGATCTGCATTTATAACTGGCCGCGCGGCTGCGTCGTCGACATGGACACCGAGCTGCTGGGTGAACTGGCCGACATCGACCACGTGGTCGCCATCAAGAATTCGACACCGAACTTCGCCGGCTTCCTGGAAGGCCTGTACGCACTGAGCGACAAGGTCCGTTACTTCAACGTACCCACGTCCGCACTGGGCGCCGACCTGGTCGCGCTGGGCCGGGGCGATGGCCTGATGGGCGCCGGCGGCGTGCTCGGTTCGGACCATCCGGACTTCTGGCGCCTGATCGACAAGGGCGACAAGGAAGGCGCGATCGCCCTGGGCGCGCGCGACCGCGTGATCATGAAGGCCTGGTTCAACAAGGACTTCGCCGGTAATTTCGGCAGCGCCCAGGCGATCCTGAAGACCGCCCTGCGCCTGCGCGGCGTGCCGGCCGGGTACGTGCGCCGCCCGCTGCTCGACCTGACCCCGGCCGAAGTCGAACAGGTGCGCGCCACCTTGACGGGCCTGGGCATCGAGACCGGCGCCGCGTGACAAACCCTGTCGACACCCTGGTGATCGGCGGCGGCCTGCTGGGCAGCGCCGTCGCTTATTACCTGGCACGTGCCGGCAGCAGCGTGCTGCTGGTCGAGAAGGACCAGATCAACCGCCAGGCATCGGGCCAGAACGCGGGCAGCCTGCACTTCCAGCTTGAATACCGGATGATCGAGAACGGTATCGAATCGGCGCGCAAGGCGGCCGAGGCGATGCCGCTGCACCTGCATGCGCAGCAGGCCTGGGCCGGCCTCGAGGCCGAACTGGGCACGTCGCTGGGCGTGGCGCAGCACGGCGGCTTCATGGTCGCCGAAACGCCGCAGCAGGTCGAGCGTCTGGGCCAGAAGGTCGCGCTCGAACAGGCCAGCGGCCTGGTGACGTCGCTGCTCGATGGCGATGAAGTGCGCCGCCGCGCCCCGTACCTGGGGCCGTCCGTGCTGGCCGCCGCCTTCTGCCCGTCCGAAGGCAAGGCCGATCCGCGTCGCTGCAGCCTGGCGTATGCCAATGCCGCCGTGCGCCTGGGCGCCAGGCTGCGCACGACCAGCGCCGTGGCCGCCATCGCGCGCGTGGCCAATGGCTGGGCGGTGACGCTGGACGACGGCAGCGTGCACCGCGCCGCGACGATCGTCATCGCCGCCGGCGCCTGGTCGGGCCGCGTCGCGCAGATGGCCGGCACCGTGCTGCCCGTGAGCCCCGTCGGGCTGACGATGACGGCCACCGCGCGCAGCCCGTCGCTCATCAAGCACCTGGTGCAGCATGCAGGCCGGCGCCTGTCGATGAAACAGACCGTCGAAGGCAATGTCTTGATTGGCGGCGGCTGGCCGGCGCGGCTGCATCACGAGGGCGGCCTGATCGACCTCGAACGCAAGCCCGAGCTGCTATTGACGTCGTTGGCCGGCAATATGGCCGCTGCCGCCGCCGTGGTGCCGGGCGTGGCGCACCTGCCGGTGCTGCGCGTCTGGACCGGCATGACGGCGCTGATCGCCGACCAGTTGCCCTTGATCGGCGAAGTGCCGCGCGCGCCCGGCGCCTTTATCGCCACCGGCGGCTCGGCGTTCACGCTGGGTCCGACCTATGCGCGCGTGCTGGCCGACCAGGTGCTCGGCAAGCCGGCCGCGTTCGACGTGAGCCGCTATGACCCCAAACGCTTCGGGAGTTTGACCTTTGCTTGATTCCATCCGCCTGCAGCCCGGCGACGCGCCGCTGCGCCCGGCCCCGATCACGGTGTTCGTCAACGGCGCGCCAGTAGAGGCCCATCCCGGCGAGACGGTGGCAACCGCGCTGCTGGCCGCCGGCATCAACCATTTTCGCACCGCCAGGAACGGCGCGCCGCGCGCGCCCGTGTGCAATATGGGCGTGTGCTTCGAGTGCGTGGTGACGGTCGACGGCCGGCCCGCCACGCGCAGTTGCATGACGCTCGTCGAACCCGGCATGCAGATCGAGACCACTTGACATGACTTCACACGACAACAACGTCGACCTGATCGTCGTCGGCGCCGGCCCGGCCGGCCTGTCCGCCGCGCTCGATGCGGCCGACCATGGTCTTAAAGTGGCCGTGATCGACGAGCAGCATGCGCCGGGCGGGCAGATCTTCCGCCAGCCGCCCGCGTCGTTCACGCAGACGCCAAAGAAGCTGCCGTATGCGTTCGGGCACGACCTGCTGGCGCGCGCGCGGCGCGACGCCCGCATCGACTGGCACTACGGCAGCACGGCCTGGGGCGTGTTTCGCGAGCCCGATGGCAGCGCCGTCAAGGTGGGCGTCACGCACGGCGACGCGAGCCGGATGCTGGCTGGCCGCGCGCTGCTCGTGGCCACTGGCGCCTATGATTTGCCAGTGGCGTTTCCCGGCTGGACGCTGCCCGGCGTGATGAGCGCGGGCGGCGTGCAAACCCTCCTGAAAAGCCAGTTCCTGCAGCCCGGCAGCCGCTTCGTGCTGGCCGGGTCGCACCCGCTGCTGCTGCTGGTGGCGGATCTGCTGGTGACGTCCGGCGCGACCGTGGTGGAAGTGGCATTCGCGCGGGCGCTGCCAGGGGTCGGGGAATTGCTGCGCGGCTGGCGCGCCCTGCCCGGCCACCTGGGCCTGATGGCGCAGGCGGCGCAGGCGGTGGTCAATCTCAAGCGCGCCGGCGTGCCGGTACGCTTCGGCACCATGATCAAGAGCGCGCACGGCGACGATGCACTGCAAGGCGTGACGCTGCAAACCGTCGACAGCGACTGGCACCCGAAGCCCGGCACCGAAAGAGTACTGGCGGCCGATACGCTGGTGGTCGGCTATGGCTTGCTGGCCTCGACCGAGCTGGCGCGCCAGGCCGGGTGCGCGGTCGATTATCGCCCGGCCGAAGGCGGCTGGATCGTGCGCCGCGACGCGACCATGCGCAGCAGCGTGCCTGGCATCTGGGTGGCGGGCGAACCTGGTGGCGTCGGCGGGGCCGAGCTGGCGCATCTCGAAGGCCGGCTGGCGGGGCTCGATATCGTGCGTGCGCTCGGTGGCTCGCCGGCAGAGGGCATGATCGCGCAGTTGCAGGCTGCGATCGTCAAGGCGCACCGTTTCAGCGACGTGGTGCGCGACTTCTTCGCGCCGAACATGGCGGCGCTGGGCCGGCTCGCGGTGGGCGACACGCTGGTGTGCCGCTGCGAAGAAGTCACGGCCCACGAGGTGCGCGGCTTCCTGGCGGCCAACCCGCACGTCACCGACAACAACAGCGTCAAGCTGGCCTGCCGCACCGGCATGGGCATGTGCCAGGGCCGCTACTGCCAGCACACGAGCGCCGCGTTACTGGCCGAGGCGACCGGCAAACCGGTCGAGAGCCTCGGCTGCCACACGGCGCGGGCGCCGGTCAAGCCGGTGTCGGTCATCAGCCTGGCGGCGCTGCAAGAGACGCTGAAATAGCGCCTACAGCAGGCCCAGGGCGTGCAGGGATGCCTTGGCCAGCGACACGCGCTTGTCTTCTGCGCCGTGCGGGATGTCGATGTTCAGCGCGAACGTGTACAGCTTGCCCTCCTTCTTGATCCAGCCGACCCACCAGCCGATATCGGGCTGGCCCGGCCGCTTGCCCCAGCCAGTCTTCGCATACAGGTCGGCCGGGCCGTGCTGGCGTGCAATCGCGCGCACCGCTTCCATGTGCATGTTCTCGAACGGCAGCTGGCCCTGCGCCAGCCTGGCCAGGAACACCGCCTGTTCGAGGGCGCTGATCTCCAGCGGGCCGTCGAGCCAGAAGCGGTCGACGACGGTGCCGGTGTCGTTGTTCCCGTAGTTCATGCGCACCAGCGCGCCGCGCATGCGGTCCATGCCGATGCGCCGCGCCAGTTCCTGGTAGACGGGCACGTTCGACATTTTGATCGCCTCGCGCAAGCCCATCGACTTGGCCCACTCGGCGCGGGCGACCGGCTTGCCGTCGTACGGCACGATCTCGTCGACCGAGGCCACGGCGCCCGTGCTCAGGGCGATCAGCGAGTTCGGGATCTTGAAGGTCGACGCCGGGATGAAGCGCTTGCCGGCGCGCTGCTCGTCGTGGCCGGTGTTGGTGTCCTTTGCCACGTCGTGCACGACGAAGGTGCCGGTGACGCCTTCCTTCTTGAAGAGCGCGGTGACGGCGGCGCTGTCCTGCCATTCGGTGGCCTGGACCACGGCGCACAACGAGAACAGAGCGAGTGAGAGAGCATGCTTGATCATGGTGTTTTCTCCTGGGCCAGTTGGGTGGCGAGGCGCACGCGGGCCTTGTCGGCGTAGGTGCGGCAGGCGGTGTTGTCGATGAAGGCGGCGCTGCCCCGCGCAGCGCGCCTGGCGTAGCGCTGCCACAGGTCGCTGCCTTCCGGGTGGGCCGAGACCAGCACGTCGCATGGCAGGGCGGCCACGGTCGCCATCGAGCGTTCGAGGTCCGCGCGCGCCGTCGGATAGGCCGGATCGCCACTGTAGCGGAACGGTTTGGCGGCGAAGGCATTGAGGCTGTCGGCATACACCATGCGCGCGGGTTTGCCCTGTTCGGTCGCCGTCCAGGTCCAGCTGGCGCCGCCACGGGTGTGGCCAGGCGTCGCGTGCATCGTCACCGCCAGCGGTCCGAGCGTGATCACCTCGCCGTCGCGCACCGCCCGCACTTTCGCGATCGGCGTCATCGGCGACAAGTCGCCGAATTGCGGGTCGCCCTTGTCGGGCTGGCCGCTGCGCAGCACCGGCACAGCGGCGCTGCCGGCCAATACCGCGGCGCCGGAGAGCCGCTGCAGTTCGGCGATGCCGCCCGCGTGATCGAAGTGCGCGTGCGAGTTCAGGATCAGGCGGATGTCCTTGACCTTGAAGCCGAGCTGACGAATGCTGCGCGCGATCTGCGGCGCCGACTTGCCGCTGCCGCCGTCGATCAGGATGTGGCCTTGCTTCGACGTGATCAGGACCGCCGACAAGCCATGCGTGCCGACGTAGTAGGTGTTGCCGTACAGGGCGAACGGCTCTTGCGGCGTGTTCCAGTCGTTGGCGGCGGCAGGCTGCATGCACGCGACGAGGCCAGCCGCGGCAAAAGCCAGGCTTGTGTAATTCATGATGACGATCCTTTGAGTAGAAGGTTACAGCGTAGCGAGTCTTCCCGGCAGCGCGCGCAGGAAGCGTTCTTTCAATAGCGGCCCGGCCGCGCGGTCGGGGTCGCGCGGGCCGAGCGTCTGGCGCGCAAAGACGACCGTGCGCCCATCCTTCGTGGCCCAGCCGACGAACCAGCCAAGGGCGCGGCCCGGATCTTCGGCGCCATCGCGCCATCGGCCTGACGCGGTACCGGTCTTGCCGTACACCTGCCAGCCATCGGGCAGCGTGGGCAGGTGCAGCAACTGCGCCGTCATGTCGAACGCGTGGGCGCTGACGGGCAGTTCGCGGTTGGCCACCTTGCGCAGGAAGGCGGCCTGCTCGCGCGGCGAGACCTGCAGCGACGAGGCGATCCAGGCGATGTCGACACCGCCGGTGAGGTCCTGGTTACCGTAGTTGAAGCGTGCGACGTAATCCTGCACGCCCCGCTCGCCCAGCGTGCTCGTCACCTGCTGCGCGTACCAGACGGTCGAGTTGCGGATCCAGCTGGTCGGGTCGGTGGTCGCACGCCAGGACGGCTGCCAGTCTGCATAGCCGGGCTTGAACGGCAGCGCCGGCGCGTGGGCGTCCTGCAGGATGCCGGCATCGAACCCCATCAGGCTCACGGCGATGTTGAAGATCGACGCCGGCGTGGTGCGCACGTCGCAGCGGCCTTCTTCCACCAGCACGGCGCCGGTGGCGGCATCGAGCATCACGGTGCAATCGAGCGTGTCCGGCGCATCGTTCCAGGCCAGTGCCGGCTGCAGGGCGAGGTTGGCGGCGAAGACCAGCGCCAGCGTGACCAGGCCGACGAAACGGGCACGGGCCGCATGCTGATCCAGGGCCGGGGTGCGGATCAGGGCGACGCGCGCGGCCAGCGTGTCCGGCTTCAGGGCGCCGAATGCAAGGGCCGCCGACGGCGCGGCCTGATACTGGCAGCGCAACTGCGCGACCAGCGCGGCGGCGTAGGCCTTGCGCTGGACTTGCGGCCGGCCGCGCAAGACGTCGCGGTCGCAGCCGAGTTCCTGGGCCCAGCTCAGGCGCTCGCGCAGCAGCCGCATCGCGGGATTGAACCAGCACAGCGCCTGCAGCAGCGCGCAGGCGGCGAGCCACCACAGGTCGCCACGGCGCCAGTGCGTCAGCTCGTGGGCGACGATCAGGTCGCGCTGCACTGGGTCGATGGCGCGCAGGGACAGCGGCAACAGCAGGCGCGGTCGGAACGGGCCGACCAGCATCGGCGGAATCGGGGCGTCGACTTCGATCGTGGCGGGCAGCGCTGCCTCGGACGGCAACCGTGCGCCGCCGGACAGCAGCCGGTTCAACGCGCGCTGGCCCTGGTTCAGGCGGGCCAGCATCCACAGCAGGCCACCAATGTACGCCAGCATCCATCCCGACGCGGTCCAGGACAGCCATGAACGGGACTGCGCGAGCGTGTTGGCGGCGCCAGGCGTTGCAGTCGCCTGGGCCGGCGCTGCGACCGCGGCGGCGGTGGCCGCCGACAGATCCACCTCAAAGACCGGCAGCATGTGCGATTGCTGCCCTGGCGGCAGCATGAGAACGATGAAGGTCGCGGCAATGACGACCTGCCCCAGCATCCAGGGCGAGCGCTGCATGCCGAGCGCCGCCAGGTGCCGCCGCGCCAGCGCCAGCACCCCCCACACCGCCCCACCGGCCGCCAGGCAGCCGATGCTGGCGAACAGGAAGCGGATGGCCAATGCGTCGGGCACTGTCATGAGGCCGTGTCCTTGTCGACCGGCCAGTCGTTGAGCAATTGTTCGAGGCTGATCAGTTCATCTTCATCGACCAGCTTGCTGCCAGTGAACATATTGACGGGCAGCGGCGTGTCGATTTCCATCACGCGCTTGCCGAAATCGTGGGCGAAGGCGGCCAGCGTGTCGACCTTGTCGACCTTGTCGCTCAGCGCCTCATAGACCTGCACGCCGTGACGCAAGGCCTGGCGCACCATGTTTTTTTCCAGCATGCGCTCGAGCGTCTTGCGGGTGGACGAATACGACCAGCCAAGCTCTGCCTCGACCGCGTCGTGGATTTCACGCGCGCTGAGCGGCTGCTGGCGCCACAGCGCCTTGAGCAGACTGAGTTCGGAAATCGAGGGGACGGCCATACGAATAATTCCTTGCTGCGACGAATGACGCAATGATGCGACATGTGTCGCACCTACGTCAACAAGAAATTGGCTTGATCGTCAGTTGCGCAGATCGTCGACCGCTTCGGCCCCGAAACCAGCCGCGAGCAGGTAGTCGGCCAGATTGCGCGCGCAGTCCTCGGGCGAGGTCAAACCGCCGCTCTCTTTCATCTCGACAAAGCGCTCGCGCAGCGGGAAATTGCCCTCGGGCGTGGCACGGATCGCCGCCTGCATATCGGTATCGATCACACCCGGCGCCAGGCTCACCGCCAGCACGCGCGGATCGCCATCGAGCTGCACGGCGCGCACATGATGGTCGAGCGCGGCTTTCGTCGCACAATAGACCGCCCAGCCGGGATATGCATTACGCCCTGCTCCGCTCGAGACGTGCAGGATGCGCCGCGCCGCGTCTGGCGCGGCTTGCACGAAGGCGGCGGCCAGCGCCAGCGGCGCGCCCACATTGAGCAGCACCGCCTGCAGCACGGCAGCGGGATCTTGCGCGGCAAGCTGCCCCACCGGTGTGACGACGCCGGCATTGTTGACGAGACAGGCCTCGTCGGCGCCGGCAAGGAAGTCGCGCAGTGATGGACCGGCGAGCCAGGCCTGCAATGCGGCAGCATCAGCCATATCGACCTCGGCCTGCTCGATGCCGGCAAGCGGCGAGCGCCCACGCGCCAGGCCCAGCACGGCAATCCCGCGCGATTGCAGTTCGGCCGCGATGGCGGCGCCGAGGCCACGCGTGTGGCCGGTGACGATGGCTTTCTTCATGGAGCGTTCCTTAAATGAATACGGGTTCCGGTTCGAGCGCCACACCGAAGCGCGCCGCGACATCGGCCTGGATCGCGGCGGCCAGCCGCACCACGTCCTGGCCAGTGGCCTGCCCAAGATTTACCAGCACCAGCGCCTGCTTGTGATACACCCCGGCGGCGCCCAGGTGCTTCCCCTTCCAGCCGCATTGGTCGATCAGCCAGCCCGCCGCCAGCTTGAACGTGCCGTCCGGCTGCGCGTGGTGCACCAGGTTCGGGAACAGCCCGACCAGGCGCGCGCATTCGGCGCTTGAAACCACGGGATTCTTGAAGAAGCTGCCGGCGTTGCCGATCTCGCGCGGATCGGGCAGCTTGCGGCGCCGGATCGCCTCGACCAGCAGGCCGACGTCGTTGGGCGTGGGCGCAATCAATGCTGCTTCCTGCACCGCGTTGCCCAGCTCGGCGTAGCGCAGGTTCGGCTGCCATGCGGCTGGCAAGGCGAAGGTCACGTCCAGCACGATCAAATCAGCCCCGTCAGGATGCTTGAAGATGCTGTCGCGGTAGCCGAAGCGGCAGGCGGCGGCGTCGAGTGTGCGAACTGCCCCGCTGGCCATGTCGTACGCCGTGAGGCTATGGAACACATCCCTGGTCTCAACACCGTACGCGCCCACGTTCTGGATCGGCGCGGCGCCCACCGTGCCCGGGATGAGCGACAGGTTTTCCAGCCCGCCGATGCCCTGCTCCAGCGTGAAGCGCACGAAGCCGTGCCAGCCTTCGCCCGCTTGGGCACGCACCAGGGTCTTGCCATTCTCTTCACCGATGATCGCGCGCCCCTGCCCCGTCATGTGCAGCACGAGGCCATCGACATCGCGCGTCAACAGCAGGTTGCTGCCGCCACCGAGCACCAGGCGCGGCAAGCCCGACAGCGCCGGATCGGCGCGCACCGCATCCAGCTGCTGCGCGCCGTCCACGCGCAGGTAATGGCGCGCGCGCGCGGGAATGCGAAAGGTATTGAATGCGTCAAGTGGCTGGTCGTGGACGATGGACAGGGAGGGATGCATGGCAAGGCGGGGTAAAAGCAGCATGAAAGTGTCGTTTCATTATAGTGGTTCGTGCATCCCCGGCCTTTCAATCGGGCGAAACCGTCGCGATTCGGGCCGCCGTCCGCTAAAATAGAGGGATTCATCTACATGCAATACATAAAAAAGGACACCCCATGCCATCGTTTGATGTCGTCTGCGAAGCAGACATGATCGAAGTAAAGAACGCGGTCGAACAATCGAACAAGGAAATCACGACCCGTTTCGATTTCAAGGGCAGCTCGGCGAACGTCGAACAGAAAGAGCGCGAACTGACGCTGCTGGCCGATTCCGACTTCCAGCTCAGCCAGGTCAAGGATGTCTTGATCAACAAAATGGCCAAGCGCAAGGTTGACGTGCGCTTCCTCGACGAAGGCAAGGTCGAGAAAATCGGCGGCGACAAGGTCAAGCTGGTGATCAAGGTGCGCAACGGCATCGAGACCGAAGACGCCAAGAAAATCACCAAGCTGGTCAAGGAAAGCAAGATGAAGGTGCAGGCCAGCATCCAGGGCGAATCGGTGCGCATCACCGGCGCCAAGCGCGACGACCTGCAGACCGCCATGGCCATGCTGCGCAAGGACGTGCAAGAGCTGCCACTGGCGTTCAACAACTTCCGCGACTAAGCTGAGTTAGCGCGTTGCAACGGGCCGGAACGACCGGCCCGGGTACCGGGCGCTACGTGGACAATGTGTCCGCCGAGCCCTTGTAACGCTTGGAGTAAAATGGCGTCGTGTACGCTGTCGGGCACCGCAGCCACTCCGAGCAGATTAGGTAGTCTAAGGATAGCAATGAAACGTGTTGATGATTTCCGCCTGCGCATGGGCAACAAGGAATACGTGCCCATCATGATTGGCGGAATGGGTGTGGACATTTCGACGTCCGAGCTGGCGCTGGAAGCGGCCCGCCTGGGCGGTATCGGCCATATCTCCGATGCAATGTCGCAGGACGTGTCCGACCGCAAGTTCGACACCACCTACGTCAAAGAGAAAACCAAGACCTACAAGTTCAACATCAACAATATGAACAAGGCGGTGGTCCAGTTCGACCTGGATCACCTGGCCGAGGCCACCCGCCGGCACGTCAGTTCCACCATGGAAGCGAAGAAAGGCAATGGCCTGATCTACGTGAACTGCATGGAAAAGCTGACCATGAACGCGCCGAAGGAAACGCTGCGCGTGCGCCTGGCGTCGGCCCTGGACGGCGGCATCGACGGCATCACGCTGTCGGCCGGCCTGCACCTGGGTTCGTTCGAGCTGATCAAGGATCACCCGCGCTTCCGCGACGCCCACCTGGGCATCATCGTCTCGTCCGTGCGCGCGCTGCAACTGTTCCTGCGTAAAGTCTCGCGCCTGGACCGCAAGCCCGACTTCGTCATCGTCGAAGGTCCGCTGGCCGGCGGCCACCTGGGCTTCGGCATGGACGACTGGAAGCAATATGACCTGCACACGATCATGGACGAGATCCACGCGTTCATGAAGGCCGAGCAACTGGGTATTCCGGTGATTGCAGCCGGTGGCGTGTTCACCGGTTCGGACGCGGTGAGCTTCCTCGAAAAAGGTGCGGCCGGCGTGCAGGTTGCCACGCGCTTCACGGTCACCAGCGAATGCGGCTTGCCCGACAACGTCAAGCAGGAATACTTCCGCGCCAGCGAAGAAGACATCGAAGTCAATGGCGTCTCGCCAACCGGCTATCCGATGCGCATGCTCAAGAATACGCCGGCGATCGGTTCCGGGATCCGGCCAGGTTGCGAATCGTATGGTTATCTGCTCGATGCGACCGGCAACTGCTCGTACATCAATGCGTACAATCGCGAAGTGCAGGCGCATCCCGAGCTGAAAAAAGTCACGGTGATGGACAAGACCTGCCTGTGCACGCATATGCGCAACTTCAATTGCTGGACTTGCGGGCATTACACGTACCGTTTGAAGGATACGTCGCATCTGCTGGCCGATGGTAATTACCAGATCCTGAGCGCGGAACACGTCTTCAAGGATTACCAGTTCAGCGTGAACAACGAGATTGCGCTGCCGGAGAAACAGGAGATCGTGGCTGCGTAAACGCATTCCAGCCGCAATCTTTCTTGATTAGTCAGATCTGAAACCGTCATTCCCGCCTGCGCGGGAATGACGGTTTTACGTTAGCGACCAATACAAATGCCGCTGACCCGCTCCTGCCCCGCCATCGCCGCTGAATGTGCGCACCCGCACCGAGCCCTTGCCCCACGACCGCTACGGTAACCATTCCATCAGCAGGAGTGAGCAATGAGCGAAGAGAAAAAGCAGGTACGTATCGAATCGGCGACCATGCCGGCGGGCGGCTGGGGTTCCGTCGGCGATGTCCGCACGATCTTGTTGGACCAGAACGTGGTCGTGAAAGACACCGCCCTGCTGCTCAAGCAAAACAAGGCTGACGGCTTCGCCTGCGTGAGCTGTGCCTGGGCCAAGCCGGCCAATCCGCACCCGTTTGAATTCTGCGCCAGCGGCGCCAAGGCGACTGCCTGGGAGACCACCAGCAAGTCCATTGGCGCCGACTTTTTCCAGCAGCACACCTTGAGCGAACTGGAATCTTGGAGCGATCATGCACTCGAAGACCACGGCCGCTTGAGCACGCCGCTGCGCTACGACGCTGCCAGCGACAAATACCTGCCGGTGGACTGGGACGTGGCGTTCGCCGAGATCGGCGCCGCACTGCGCGGGTTCGACCGCAAGCAGGTCGTGTTCTACGCCTCGGGCCGCGCGTCGCTCGAGACGTCGTATATGTACCAGCTGCTGGCGCGCATGTACGGCAATAACAACCTGCCGGACAGCTCGAACATGTGCCACGAAAGCACGTCGGTCGGCTTGCAAAAGACCATCGGCGTGGGCGTGGGCACCGTCAAGCTGAGCGACTTCGAGCACACCGACTGCATCCTGTTCTTCGGCCAGAACGTGGGCGTGAACAGCCCGCGCATGCTGCACCAGCTGCAAGAGGCGCGCAAACGCGACGTGCCGATCATCACCTTCAATCCGCTGCGCGAACGCGGGCTGGTGAGTTTCACCAATCCGCAGTCGCCGCTGGAGATGCTCACCGGCCAGGAAACGGCGATCTCTACCCAATACCACCAGGTCAAGCCGGGCGGCGACACGGCCGTGATCATGGGCATGTGCAAGGCGATCTTCGCGTTCGACGATGCGGCGCAGGCCAATAACGCACAGCGCGTCATCGACATCGCGTTCGTTCAGGAGCACACCAACGGCTTCGCCGCATTCGAGGCCGCCGTGCGCGCCTGTACCTGGCAAGCGATCGAGCGCGAATCGGGCCTGGGGCGAGCGTCGATCGAAGAAGCGGCCAGCGTGTATTGCAAGGCCGGCGCGGCGATGGGCGTGTACGGCATGGGCCTGACCCAGCACCGCAACGGCGTGCAGAACGTCACGATGCTGGTCAACCTGCTGCTGTTGCGCGGCAATATCGGCAAGCCGGGCGCCGGGATCTGCCCGGTGCGGGGCCACTCGAACGTGCAGGGCCAACGCACGGTCGGCATCACCGAAAAGCCTGAATTGGCGCCGCTCGACAAGCTCAAGGCGCAATTCAATTTCGAGCCGCCGCGCGACCCGGGTCTCACCACGGTAGATGCCTGCGAGGCCATACTCAAGCACGAGCTGCAGGCGTTCATCGGCCTGGGCGGGAATTTCCTGCGCGCAGTACCGGAAACCGTGCTGATGGAAGCGGCCTGGCGCGCGCTGCCGCTGACGGTGCAGATCGCCACCAAGCTCAACCGCAACCACGTGATCCACGGCAAGGCCGCCTACCTGCTGCCATGCCTGGGCCGTATTGAAATCGACCGCCAGGGTTCGGGCGACCAGGCCGTGTCGATCGAAGACAGCACATCGCATATGCACGGCTCACGCGGCATGACCGAGCCGGCCGCTCCCGGCTTGCTGTCCGAGCCGGCCATCGTGGCCGGCATCGCCAAGGCGACGCTCGACGCCAACCCAACTGTCGACTGGGATACCTGGGTGGCCGACTACAGCACCATCCGCACCGCCATGGGCGTGACCTTCCCCGAGATTTTCGGCAGCCTGAACGAGCGCATGTGGACGCCGGGCGGCTACCGCAAGCCGCTCGCCGCCGCCGAGCGCGTCTGGAAGACCGAGAGCGGCAAGGCCGAATTCACGGTGCCCGATGAATTGCCGGGCAACCCGGACCTGGCCGGCGGCCCGGACATCCTGCGCCTGTTCACGATCCGCAGCGACGGCCAGTTCAACACGACCATCTACAGCAACGACGACCGCTTCCGCGGGGTGAGCGGCAGCCGCATGGTGCTGTTCATGAGCGCAACCGACATGGCGCGCTACGGCCTGGGCCAGGGCGACGTGGTCACCCTGCGCACGCATGCCGACGACGGCGTCGATCGTCGTGTGGAAGGTTTGCAGATCGTGCCGTACGACGTGCCGGCCGGCTGCATCGCCGGCTACTACCCGGAGTGCAATCCCCTGATCCCGCTGTGGCACCACGCCAAGGAAAGCAAGGTGCCGGCCGCGAAAGCCATCGACGTGCTGCTCGAACGCAGTGCTGGCCCGGCATGAACGCGCGCGCATCCTTCCCCGGCGACGGCGGGCCGGACTTCCCCGTCGCCAGCAGCGTGCCGGCCGCCTGCTGGCAGGCCGGCGCGAGTGCGGCGCTGGACGAAGTGCTGGCCGAGGAAGTGCCGGTCGCGCTCGTTTATAACGGCGTCAGCCACGCCGTGATGCTGGCCTCGCCGCAGGACCTGGACGACTTTGCGCTGGGCTTTTCGCTGTCCGAGCGCATCGTGCGCCAGGTAGCGGACATCCGCGATATCGCCATCGATGTGGGTGTGCACGGCATCACGATCTCGATGGAGATTGCCCCGGGCGCCATGGCGCGTTTCAAGGAAGCACGGCGGGCACGTACCGGCAAGACCGGCTGCGGCCTGTGCGGCGTGGATAGCCTGGCCTGGTTCGAGCGCGAGACCGGCCTGGCGGACGCGCGCGATGGCGGCGCGCACTGCGTGGACACGCAGTTCGCCCCTGACGCCCTGCACCGCGCCATGGCGGCGATGGCCGCGCGCCAATGCCTGCACCACGCGACCGGCGCCGTGCATGCGGCCGGCTGGGCCGACCGCGACGGCGTGCTGCGCACCGTGCGTGAAGACGTCGGTCGCCACAATGCGCTGGATAAATTGATTGGAGCCTTGGCCGGCGACGGCGTGCAGGCAGCAAGCGGCTTCGTCGTCGTCACGAGCCGCGCCAGTTTCGAGATGGTGCAAAAGACGGCGCGCGCCGGTATCGCGCTGCTGGCGGCCATCTCGGCGCCCACGGCGATGGCAGTGCGCCTGGCCGACTCGGCTGGCGTGACGCTGGCCGGCTTCGTGCGCGCTGGCCGCCACGTCGTCTACAGCCATCCGCAGCGCCTGGCATGACACCCCGCGCACGCCTCACGCGCCGCTTGCCACAACCTTCTTGAACGGGTATATGCTGAGAACATGCGCGCGTCCGACGCTGCGCGATGCGAGAGAGGCGGCCCGCCATGTCAACGTTTGCCCCTGCCGAGGATGTCAGCTTTCTGGCTGATCACGCGGGCATCATCATCAGCTGGAACCCGGCTTGTGCGGCGCTGTTCAGGTGCGCGGCGGGCGACGCGATCGGTCAACCGGCCGCCAGCCTGCTGGCCGGCGCCAACTGGCTGGCCCTCGAGAGCGCCGGCCGGGGCCACACCGAGCTACCGACCAACGCTGGCCCCCGCCCCGCCAGCATCGTCGTGGCGCCGCAAGTCGGCCTCGACGGTGCGCCCTGCATCTATAGCGTCAGCGTCACATTGTCAGAAATCGGCATATCCGAAGGCGAACGCCTCGGCGCGACGCCCCTGTCTGCCGTCGTCGACCTGTTGCCGGGCACGTTCTACATCATGAACCGCGAAGGCCGTATCCTGCTGTGGAACCATAATCTCGAGCGGGTGTGCGAAATGATGCCCGACGAAATTGCGGCCGCCAACGGCATCGGCATGCTCGACCCCAATGACCGTCCGAACGCGATCAGGCAGATCGACGCCATGTTCGACAACAATACCGAGCTCGCACTGGAAATCGACTACGTCGCGCGCAGCGGCCGCGAGACGCCGATGCTGCTGCGCGGTGCGCGCATCGATTGCAACGGCGGCCAGTACCTGTTCGGGATGGGCATCGACATCTCCAGGCGACGCGAGCGCGAACGCCAGATGGTGCTGTACCGGCGCGCTCTCAATGCCGCCAGCAACGGGGTCATCATCGCCCACGACACCGGGCCCGACCACCTGATCGAATACGTCAACCCCGCGTTCGAGCGCATCACCGGCTACAGTGCCGAAGAAGCGGTCGGCCGCGATCCGCGCTTCATGGCCGCGCCGGGCCTCGATGCCGACGAACGCAGCCGCATGCGCCAGGCGCTGCGCGAGCACCGTTCGGTGCATGTCGTGCTGCGCAACCTGCGCAAGAATGGCGAGCTGTTCTGGAGCGACCTGCACATCACGCCGGTGTACGACGAGAACGGCAAGGTCACGCATTTCATCGGCATCATCATCGACGTCACCGCCAGCAAGCAGCGCGCCGACCACCTCGAACACGAAGTCAACCATGACAGCCTGACCGGCCTGGCTAACCGCACGCTGCTGTGGGACCGGCTCGAGCATGCCTTGCACCTGGCCCAGCGCCACCAGACGCTGGTGGCCACGGTGCTGATCGACCTGGACGGGTTCAAGGCCATCAACGACACCTTCGGGCACGATGCGGGCGACGCCGTGCTCAAGGTGGTGGCGCGGCGCCTGCAATCGGCCGTGCGCGACAGCGACACGGTGGCGCGCATGTCGGGCGACGAATTCGTGATGGTGCTGGTCGACCAGCCGAGCTTGCGCTTCACGCTGCGCATGGTCGAGCGGGTGCGGCGCGCGCTGGTCATGCCGGTCGCGTTCGGCGGCAACGAGATTCCCGTGGGCGCCAGCCTGGGCGTGGCCGCCTATCCGCACGATGGCGCCACGCCGGGCGACCTGATCCGCGCAGCCGACATGGCGATGTACCGCGCCAAGCAGAACGGCGGCGGCGTGCATTTCTATTCCAGCGAAATGCGCGTGGCCAGCGAGGCGCGCGCCGCACTGGCCGACAGCATGAAGAATGCGCTCGACCAGAATCAATTGTTTTTACTGTTCCAGCCACGGATGGAAGCGCGCAGCGGCAAGGTGCGCGGGTTCGAAGCGCTGCTGCGCTGGCACCATCCCGAGCATGGCGTGATGCTGCCGGCGGCGTTCCTGGCCGAGGCCGAAGAAAGCGGGCAGATCGTCGAGATCGGCGGCTGGGTGCTGGACCAGGCCTGCGCTTTCGCGCGCGACCTGCGCGGCGCCGGTTACGCGGGGCTGCCGGTGGCGGTGAACGTGTCGCGCCGCGAATACAGCCGGCCCGATTTTACTGGCGGCATCGCCCAGCGCATGCTGGATCATGGGTTACCGCCCGGGAGCCTCGAAATCGAAATCCCCGAAGCCGACCTGATCCGCAATCCGGGACTGGGGCGCGACCTGGCGGTGCAGTTGCGCGAAGTGGGCGCGATGCTGTCGATCGACCAGTTCGGGCGCGGGATTTCCGACCTGGCGTTCTTGCAGCAATTGTCGGTGCGCCAGGTGAAGCTGTCACGGGTAGCCGTGCATGACATCGCCGACCACGGCCGGGGCGGCTCGCTGGCCAAGACCCTGATCGACATCGGGCACAATCTCGATATCACGGTGGTCGGCGAAGCGGTGGAGACCGAGGTGCAGGTGGACTTCTTGCGCAGCCACGGGTGCGACCAGATGCAGGGGCAGTGGTTCAGCGAACCGCTGTCGGCCGCTGCGGCGCGCGATTTGCTGGCGCAGCGGCAGCACATGCTCTGAACCGGGGTGGCACACGCGCTCACCCCTCCTTCGTAATCCGCCACACCAGCGCGCCCAGCACGTCTTCAGCCAACTCGTTGGCGACCTGGCACGTGCCGGCATTCTCGTGCCCGCCTCCGCCGTATTCCAGCATCAGTGCGCCGATATTCGTCTTTGCACTGCGGTTGATGATCGATTTGCCGGTCGCGAATACCGTGTTCTGGCGCTTCAGGCCCCACAGCACGTGGATCGATATATTCGTCTCGGGATACAAGGCATAGATGATGAACCGGTTGCCGGCATAAATCACGGCCTCGTCACGCAGATCGAGCACCACCAGGTTGGCGAGCACGCTGGCGCAGCGACCAATCTGCTGCTTGCACAGCGCGCTGTGTTCGCGATACAGCGCGATGCGTTCGCGCACGTCGGGCAAGGCCATCAAGCGTTCGATGTCGTAGGTTGCGCAATGATCGATCAGGTCCATCATGAGCTGGTAGTTGGAAATGCGAAAGCTGTGAAACCGCCCCAGTCCCGTGCGCGCATCCATCAAAAAATTGATCATGTCCCAGCCGTGCGGCACGAGCACGTCGTCGCGACTGAAGCGCGCCGCGTCGCCCTTGTCGACCGCCGCCATCATCGCGTTCCAGGCGCCGGGAAAGGTGTGCGCGCCGCCGTAGTGGTCGTACACCACACGCGCCGCCGATGGCGCGGCCGCGTTGATGATGTGGTTGGCCCGGCGCCCGGTGTTGCGGATGGTTTCCGACAGGTGGTGGTCAAACACCAGATGGGCGCCTGCCACGTACGGCAGATTGGTCGTGATGTCGCGCGCGCCGATGGCGATCTTGCCGTCCTGCATGTCCTTCGGATGGACAAACAGGATGTCGTCGATCAGGTCGAGATGCCGTAACAGCACCGCGCACACCAGGCCATCGAAATCACTACGGGTCACGAGACGGAATTTGTTCTGGATTACGGACATCTGGCATACCCTTTAGGCGTCAAGAATCAGGTGCGGCAGGTGGTGGTGATGCGCGTCGATCGTTCCTACCTTGCGATGTTTCCATTTGGTAGCGTTTGCGCTGGATCATTCCCTTGCCGCTCAAGCGCCGTCCATTCCCCGATTTATGCAGGCTGTCGCAGGGGGCTGGCCCTGACGCGCCCGGCGCGTTAAAGTTGCATCATTCCAACGGCCGACTTCTCCTGGCCGGTGCAGCAAACCTAGAGATCGACGACGCCATGCAAGCACGCTTCCCCACACAGCATTATCTGGCCGGCATCCTGTCCTGGCTCTACCGCGCCTTCGACGGGGTGGCGACCTGGGTTACCCAGCTTTCATGGTGGAAGTTTCTCCTGTTCGCTGGCCTGACCCTGACCGCCGCCGGCATCCTGCAAGAAGAATTGTTCAACGGCCCGGCCGAAGAAGAAATAGCCCGCGCCGAGCGCGATTCGGGCCGCCGCAGCGACGCCAGCATCCTGATCGACGAGAGCGGCATTCGCTTCAATCCCCGTACCCGCACGCGCCCGGCCGAACCGGCCCCGGCGACGACGCCCGAGACGCCGTCCGTGCCGGAGGTCCCGGATGCGCCCGATGCCCCACCGGGGCCGCCCGCCGCGCCAGCCGCGCCCGCAGCGCCCGCAGCGCCAGCGTCCAGTGCGGGCGCCGTGAACATTTCGCCGGGGAGCGACTCGGTGCACATCGAACTGCCGCCGCAGATCGGCGAAGAACTGTCGAACGCCATCGAGGCCGCCGTCGAAGATGCCGCCGAACAAAAGGTGTCGCGCTATCACAAGCAGGCATCGACCTGGTTCATGAACTTCGTCGTGCTCTTGCTGCTGGCCCTGTTCGGGACGAAGGCGCTGGTCGGCGGCAAGAAGCGCGCCGATGCCGAAGCCCAGGTCGCCAACGCTGCCGCCGAGCGCGAAGCGATGCAGCGCCAGCTGATGGAAACGAAAATGCAGATGATGCAGGCCCAGGTCGAACCGCACTTTCTGTTCAACACGCTGGCCTCGGTCGAGCACCTGATCCGGGTCGACCCGCCGCGCGCCTCGGCCATGCAGCGCAGCCTGATCCAGTACCTGCGCGCCGTGCTGCCGCAGATGCGCGACAACGCCGTGGTCACCGGCCTGGGGCGCGAGGTCGACATGGTCAACGCCTACCTGGATCTGCTCAGGATGCGGATGGAAGAACGCCTGACCGTCAACCTGCGCGTGCCCGACGGCCTGCGCAGCGCGGCGTTCCCGCCGATGATGCTGCAATCGATGGTCGAGAACGCCATCAAGCACGGCCTGGAGTGCAAGCCCGAAGGCGGCACCCTGAACATCGTCGCCGAAGTGGTGGACAGCCGGCTGCGCGTGACCGTCGCCGACGATGGCGTGGGCTTTGGCGTGATGCCAAGCGACGGGACCGGCCTGGGCCTGCAGACGATCCGCGAACGCCTGAAGTTGCTGCACGGCGATGCTGGCTGGCTGCATATCGGGGCCAATCAGCCAAGCGGCGTGATCGCGACGATCGAAGTGCCGTACCAGTTGTCGAAGTAAACAGCGCAGATCGACAGCTTGCCTGTTGGTCTGATTCATTGAATAATCATTCAATCACTTTTTAACACCATCCTGCCAAGAGACCACCATGCCGACTGCGATTATTGCCGATGACGAGAGACTGATGCGCGACCAGCTGCGCATGCGCCTGCAGGATGCCTGGCCAGAACTGCAGATCGTCGGCGAAGCGAAGAATGGTGAAGAAGCGGTGCAGCTGGTGGGCGAACTCAAGCCCGATCTGACCTTCCTCGACATCCGCATGCCCGGCAAGACCGGTATGGAAGCGGCGCGCGACATCGGCGACAAGAGCCTGATCGTGTTCGTGACGGCCTACGACCAATATGCGGTGGAAGCGTTCGAGCGCGGTGCGATCGACTACGTGCTCAAGCCTACCGAGCCAGACCGCCTGCGGGTAACAGTCGACCGCCTGAAAGAACGCCTCGAGCGGCCGCAAGAGAACGTGAACGACAGCGTCAGCGCCATGCTGAGCCAGCTGGCTGAAAAAATCGCCTTGCCCAAACCCAAGCACCTGCAATGGATCCAGGCCAGCATTGGCCAGGACCTGCGCATGATTCCGGTGGAAGATATCCTGTTCTTCCGGTCGGACGAGAAATACACCAGCGTGCAGACGAGCGGCTTCGAGGCGCTGATTCGCAAGCCCGTGCGCGACCTGGCTGACGAGCTCGACCCGTCGCTGTTCTGGCAGATCCATCGCGCGACGCTGGTCAACGTCAATGCCATCGAAGGCGTGACGCGCGACATCCGGGGCCGTCACCTTGTGATGGTCAAGGGCCGGCCCGAAAAACTCGAAGTCAGCCGCAGCTTCCTGCACCTGTTCAAGCAGATGTGACAGTGTGACCGGACGCGAGTGCCATTTCGTGCCTTGTGACCTCTCAAAGCCCGGTGAAAGCGTGCGGGTAATGTAGAAGACCCGGTCCACACCCGTGGCCATCTTCTCCACCATATCCGCATGCAACCCCAGCGCACGATGCGCCTGCGGCGCAACCGCAGACTTGACCAGCGTACCGCTCGCGCCTTCGACAGCCGGCGCATCCTGCACAGCGCGGGCGACGCCATCCTGTCGGTCGATCACGACACCACCATCCTGCTGGCCAACCCGGCCGCGGCGCACATGTTCAACACCAGCCTGACCGGCATGCAGGGCAGCCCGCTGGCGCGTTTCATCGTCACGCCCGGCATCGAAGCGCGCACCCCGCTCGACTATTTTCCGGCCGGCCTGAGCCGCGCGGGCCGGCGCGCCACCGACTACGCTGTCACCGGCATCCGCATCGACGGTGAGCGCTTTCCCATTGAAAGCTCGATCTCCAGCGTCGAGCACGAGGGCCGGCCGATCTACACGGTGATCCTGCGCGATGTATCAGAGCGGCAGTTGATCCAGCAAAAGCTGGCGCGCTCGCATGACCAGTTACGGCAACTGTCATCGGCGCTGCAAAGCATCCGCGAAGAAGAGCGCACCCATATTGCGCGCGAGCTGCACGACGACCTGGGGCAACTACTGGCGTCGCTGCGCATGGACCTCACGCTGATCGCGCGCGTGGATCACTTGCCCGAAGTCAGCGTGCGCCTGATCGGCGGCATGGAAACCAATCTGCTCACGGCCATCGCCTCGCTGCGCCGCATCGCCACCAATTTGCGGCCACGCGCGCTCGACGAAGGCGGCCTGTATTTCGCGCTGCAGGGCTTGCGCGACGAATTCACCGAGCGCCACGGCATCGCCTGCACGCTGCTGGCCGATGAGGCCGAACTACGGCTGGACGATGCCGCCAGCACCGTCATCTTTCGCATCGTGCAAGAGGCGCTGACCAATATCGCGCGCCACGCCGGCGCCCGGCAAGTGTACGTCAACCTGTACCGCCTCAATGGCTCGCTGCTCGTGACCATCCAGGATGACGGGCGCGGCATTCTCGCACAAGACATGGACAAAGCAGAGTCGCTGGGCCTGATCGGCATGCGCGAACGGGTCTGGGCGATGCACGGCGAAATCACGATTGCGGCGGACGAGCCGCCAGGCACGCGGATCGACATCGTGCTGCCCCTGAGCGGACACGCAAGCTAGCAAAACGAAGAATCAAGCATGAACTACTTCTATTGCGAAAATACAACAATGTCATGGTGTCATGAACTCGACATATAGGCTCGATAAGATCGCTGTCGATCTGAGTTGAAAGCAAAAACTCAACATCTTGTCGAAACCAAACTGGAGATCTTCATGAAGTATAAGTTCCTGGCCGCCGCCGTGCTGTCATCCCTGCCACTGTTCGCATCCGCCCAAACCAACGTCCAGATGTATGGCGTGATGGACGCGGCCGTCGCTCTCGAAGACACCGACGTGCCGGGTGAAGACCGTCGCACCACTGTCAGCTCGGGCAACCAGTCGAGCAGCCGTCTGGGCTTCCGCGGTACCGAAGATCTCGGCAATGGCCTGAAAGCGATGTTCAATATCGAAGCCGGCGTTGCACTGGACACCGGTGCGACTGACTCGCAAACCTTCGGCCGCCGCGCCGTGGTCGGCCTGCAAGGCAACTTCGGTACCGTGACCCTGGGCCGCGAGTACTCGCCAATCGCCGCTGTCGCCGCTGCGTCGGACATCAACGGCCAGGGCTTCTTCGGCAGCAATCTGTCGGGCTTCGGCACCAACAAGCTGACCCGTCGCCTGTCGAACTCGGTCAATTACAAATCGAACGACCTGTCGGGCCTCGTGCTCAACGCCGCTTACTCGACCGCCGAGAAGACCGTCGAGCCATCGGGCGACCTGTTGGGCGTGGCGCTTGAATACAAGATCGGTGGCCTGTACCTGGGCGCCGGTTACCACGCCATCGAGCGTCTGGCCTCGGGCGACGACAAGGAAATGGCCTTCGGCGCGGGCTACAAGTTCGGCGCGTTCGAAATCAAGGGTAATTACATGGAAGCCGAACTGGAAGGCACCACCGCCGCCAACGGCATCGAGTACAAGAACGCGAACATCGGTGCTTCGTACGCCATGGGCGCGAACAAGTTCTTCCTGAACTTCCAGCAGCAAAAGCTGAACAATGGCGCCAAGGGCAACACCGTGGCCGTGTCGTACGCCTACACCCTGTCGAAGCGCACCAGTTTCTACGGCACCTACGCGCAGCTGAGCAACAACAACCGCGCCGCGTTCGGCATCAACTCGTCGTCGAACAACGTGACCCCGGTCTCGACCGTGCCGACCGTCAGCGCCCTGAGCGCCGATCCATCGGTCCTGACCGTCGGTATCCGTCACGCGTTCTAAGTACCAAGTATGGGCCCGCGCACGCTGCCACCGGCGGCGTGTGACGGCGCCCGTCAGCCCCTGCGTCCGCGGGGGCGTTTGATGCCGGCTGCGCCGGCATTTTTCATTGGTGGGGTAGGTAGGTTGGACAGCCGGTGAACAAGCTGTTTTGTTAGCCTCAAAACCGTCGTTCCCGCGCAGGCGGGAACCTAAGTGTCGCCGGCTAGCGGCCTAAAAACCGACCTCCGATGAGCGTTCGGGCTACGCAAGAGAATGAACATTCTGTAACTTCACTTAGATTCCCGCCTGCGCGCACTGCTGTCCGGAATAATCTTGTTGACTGTCGCATCAGAATAGACATCCCTGATTTTTGATCTCGGCCTGTC
>NZ_JBFMMP010000015.1:0-122430 GCF_040790145.1 Massilia aurea | reverse complement strand
CAGTGCCCACGTGGCGGAATTGGTAGACGCGCATGGTTCAGGTCCATGTGCCGCAAGGTGTGGGGGTTCGAGTCCCTCCGTGGGCACCAAAAGTCTATCTCGTAGCAAGCAGGAAGCAGTACCGTAGTCAGCAGTACGCAGTGCCCACGTGGCGGAATTGGTAGACGCGCATGGTTCAGGTCCATGTGCCGCAAGGTGTGGGGGTTCGAGTCCCTCCGTGGGCACCAAAAAATGTAGTGAGTTTGATGGACCTTGTGTCCCGCAAAACGCCGTAGCCTTCGAAACAGGGTTACGGCGTTTTGCGTTGTGGCGCACGTTTCAGTGCGCCGCCAGGTCATCGAGGATCGGGCATGCCGGGCGCGCATCGCCATGGCACGAGGCCGCCAGGCCCACGAGCGTGCGCCGCATCGCCGCCATCTCGGCGATCTTGCGGTCGAGTTCATCGATATGGGTCTGCGCCAGCGCGCGCACGTCAGCACTGGCCCGGCCCTTGTCTTCCCACAGCGCCAGCAGGTTCCTGATCTGGTCCAGCGAAAAACCCAGCGCCCGTCCGCGGTAAATGAACTGCAGCACCCGCACCTCCTGCTCGCTGTAGAGGCGATAACCGGCATCGGTGCGGCGCGGCGTCGGCACCAGGCCGATCGATTCGTAGTGACGGATCATCTTGGCCGTGACGCCGGAGGCGCGCGCGGCGTCGCCGATGTTCATGGTCGATGGGGTGGACTGCATGGTGTTCTCCGGTCGTGGTTCATTGGCGAGCTTACACCTTCCCACCATGGGAAGCACAAGTGTCCGCTTGACTTGGGGGCAGGAACGGTCGAGCATGGGCGTCATGCAGATTCTTCGCCCTGCCGCTCTCGGGGCGGCGCTCATCTTCGTCCTGTCCTCCAGCCTGGCAGCGCCGGCGCCGTATTATCAATACCGCAGCAAGCTGACCGGTGAACTGGCCTGTTCCCCGACGCCGCTTGGCGAAGGCTGGGTCAGGTCAAACGGGCCCTACCGAGACGCGCGTTGCGAAAAACGTATCGTTGTTAAATAATGAACGTGGAAGACGACGTTTGTCTGCCATAGTTCAGCTTCCAATAACAGCAAATCCACTGAGGAGACACCCATGTTTACCAGCCCGGAACAGTTTGCCAACGCCACAAAAACCTTGTTCGACCTGCAAATGCAGACCTTCAATGCGCTGGCCGGCAAGACGGTCAAGGGCGTCGAACAGGTCGTCGCCCTGAACATGAACGCCGCCAAGAACACGATGGACAGCACGCTGCAGGCGGGCCGCGACATCGCCCAGGCCGGCAATCCGAAGGCCGCATTCGAGACGCTTTCCGCGCGCATGCAGCCGGGCGCCGGTGTGACCAACGCCGCCGAGTACACGACCCAGCTGAAAGCCATCATCGACGACATGCACAATGAATTTCGCGGCGCGGCCGATGCACATGCCACCGAAGCGAAGAACACCCTGTCGGCGCTGATCTACGACGTCACCCAGAACGTCAAGCCGGGGTCGGAGAACGCGGTGGAGATCATGAAGTCGGCGATCGAGAATGCCTTCAAGGGCTATGAACAGGTGACGGCGGCCACGCGCCAGGCAGTGCAGACGGTCGAAGAGCAGTTCCAGCGCGCCAGCACCATCGTCACGCCCGGCGGCGGCAAGCAAGGCTGAGCGCCATACCTTCGCCCGCCCGCACAGCCCGGCGCATCACGGCGCCGGGCGTTCCACCGCTTCAATCCCCAGCAAGTCTTCCAGCCGCGCCAGCGACACCTCATCCTTGATCACCGAACGCAGCCAGGCATGCAGTGGCTGCTCGCCCCAGCGCGCCGCTTTCTCGGCCAGATACGCCACGGGACTGTGCGGCTCCGTCCGGCGGAAAAAGTCGGCGACCTGGCGCAACTGGGCCAGCGCCTGGTCGCGGTGCTGGACCGGGCCGTCAATCCGCAGCGGCATTGCCAGGGCGATAGCGCCGCCCTGCCCCGCGTTCGCCGGCGCGCTGTGGGTCACGGCCGCCGGCAAGCCCAGTGAAACCAGGTCGATGACGTCGCGCAGCGCCGTGCGGCCCACGCTGACACTGGGCCCGTCGTTGCCGAGCTGCGCGTCGACCACCCGTTCCAGCTCGTCCAGCGCGGCGACGCACGCCTCGCACTCGGCCAGCAGCGCCCCAACGAACGCGCTCTTGCTGCGCGCGCGCAGCGTCTCCAGTTCGGCCACCGCGTCCGGCCCGCGTACGCGCGCCACTTCCCACGCTTGCAGCGTCACCGCGCCGCCCTCGACCAGCGCGACGCCCTTGGCCAGCGGCGCCACGCGGTGCGCCAGCCAGGCCAGGATGCCGATGCGCCGCTCAAAACCGTCTTCGTCGGCCTGCGGATGCACGCCGTCCCAATAGCGTTCGCACAGCGCGGCCACCAGGCCCAGGCCCTCGGCCAGGCCGCGCATGCCGCCGGTCCTGGCATTGGCTTCGGCCAGCCACACGGCCAGTTGCAGATCCTTGCTGCGCGTTTCGATCAGCGACGCACAGCGTTTGCCGACGAACTTCCAGTCGGCTTCCTTCAGCGCCGTGACCCAGGCGCCCTGCTCCAGCGACGGATCGTCCGCCAGGCGTGCACGGGCGATCTCGTCGACTTCGGGCGCGAAGGCCAGGTCGGCCCCGCAGGGATTGTCGGGCGCAATCGGTTTGAGGAGGGATTCGATATCGAGCATGATGTCTCCGCAGGTCAGGTCGGAACCGGTTCGATCAGGTATTTGAATTTGCCGGCGCGGGTGGCGCCGACCTTCACGCGCGCGATGGCGCCGCCTTCCATCATCCGCGCCAGCACGCTGTCGGCAATTTCGGGCAGCAGCGTGCCGTTCAGGATATTGTCGACGTTGCGCGCGCCGGAATCGACTTCCGTGCAGCGGCTGAGCACTGCCGTCACGAGGGCGTCGTCGTACTCGAAGCTGGCCTTGTGGTTGGCCAGCACGCGCGCGCCGATGCGCTGGAGTTTGAGCCTGATGATATTGGCCAGTACCTCGTCGCCGATCGGATAGAACGGCACCACCGTCAGGCGGCCCAGGAACGCCGGCTTGAAATGCTTCATCAGGCTTGGGCGCAGCGATTGCGCCAGTTGCTCCGGCGTGGGCATGTCGGCCGCCGGCTTGTTCAGGCACGCAGCCATCAACTGGCTCGAGCCGGCGTTCGAGGTCAGGATGATGATCGTGTTCCTGAAATCGATTTGCCGGCCTTCGGCGTCGTCCATCACGCCCTTGTCGAACACCTGGAAGAACATCTCCAGGACGTCCGGGTGGGCCTTTTCGGCTTCGTCGAGCAGCACGACACTATAAGGATTGCGCCGCACCGCTTCGGTCAGCACGCCGCCTTCGCCGTAGCCGACATAGCCCGGGGGCGAGCCTTTCAGGCCAGAGACGCTATGCGCTTCCTGGTACTCGCTCATATTGATCGTGATGAGCTTGCGCTCGCCGCCATACAGGATGTCGGCCAGCGCCAGCGCCGTTTCGGTCTTGCCCACGCCCGACGTGCCCACGAACAGGAACACGCCCTTCGGCTTGTTCGGATCGTCGAGATTGGCACGCGCCGTGCGCACGCGCTGGGCGACGACGCCGCTCGCATGCCGCTGGCCCAGGATGCGCTCGTCGAGCATGGATTGGAGATTGACGACGGTACGGATTTCATCCTTGACCATGCGCCCGAGCGGGATGCCGGTCCAGGCGGCGACGATCTCGGCGACCGTGTGGCCGTCGACCTGTACCGGCACCAGGGGCGTTTCGCCCTGCAGCGCGCGCAGGCGTTCGCCGAGCGCGCGCAATTGGGCGCTGCCGCTACCCACCGCACCCGGCCCCGCCGCTTCGAGTTGCGAGCGCAGCGTGCCGATCTGGCCGGCCAGGATTTGCTCTTCGGCCCAGCGGGCCTGCAGCGCTTGTTGCTCGGCCGCCGACTCGGCACGCGCCTCGCCCAGCGTCGCCAGCACCTGTGCATGATCGCCCCCGGCGCAGGCGTCGCGTGTCAGAGCGCTTGACCGGGCGTCGAAGCGCTCGATGCGGCGTATGCAGTCTTCCAGCAGCGCCGGGGTAGCGCTCTGGCCCAGCGCCACCTTGGCGCAGGCGGTATCGAGCACGCTGATCGCCTTATCTGGCAACTGGCGCCCGCTGATGTAGCGGTGCGACAGGCGCACGGCCTCGGTGATGGCGTCGTCGTAGACGCGCACGCCGAAGTGCCGTTCCATCAGCGGGGCCATCGCGCGCAGCATCGCGCTGGCCGTTTCTTCATCGGGCTCTTCGACCTTGATCACCTGGAAGCGCCGCGCCAGCGCCGCATCCTTCTCGAAGTATTTCTTGTACTCGCCCCAGGTGGTGGCGGCGATCGTTCGCAGCTCGCCCCGCGCCAGCGCGGGCTTGAGCAGGTTGGCGGCATCGTTCTGGCCGGCCGTACCGCCCGCGCCGATCATCGTGTGCGCTTCGTCGATGAACAGGATGATCGCGTGGGCACTTTGCTTGACCTCCTGTATCACATTCTTGAGGCGATTTTCGAACTCGCCCTTCACGCTGGCGCCGGCCTGCAGCAAGCCCATGTCGAGCGTGTGGATCTCGACGCCCTTCAGCACATCGGGCACGTCGCCCTGCGCGATGCGCAGCGCCAGGCCTTCGACGACAGCGGTCTTGCCCACGCCTGCTTCGCCGGTCAGGATCGGGTTGTTCTGGCGCCGGCGCATCAGGATGTCGATCGCCTGGCGGATCTCCATGTCGCGCCCGATGACCGGATCGACCTTGCCGTCGCGCGCGCGCTGGGTGAGGCACGTCGTGTACTGATCGAGGGCCGGCGTGGCGCGTGCCTGCGTCAGCTCCGACGCAGCGTCGGTGCCTTCTTCGGGCATGCCCGGCGCAGCGTCCAGCTGCTCGTTCGAGCCGCGCGTCAGGCGCTCCGGATCGTGCTTGAGGCGATCGAGCGGAAAGCGCGCAAACAAGGGCGAGGCGCGCTGCGCCAGCTGCGCCAGCGATGGCTCGGTGAGCAGCGCCAGCACCAGGTGGCTGCTGCGAATCCGGGGCGGCCCGCCGGCGCCGAGCGAGGCGATCAGCCAGGCATGCTCGAACAGCAGTGGCAGGTGGCGCGAAAACACGGGCGTGCGCGCGCTGCCGGTGGCAAAGCGCGCCACTTCGCGCCGCAGGTCGGCTTCGAGACCCGTCAGGCTGATGTCGCAGTTGCGCGCAATCGCCGCCAGGTCGCTGCCCGGCTGCTCGATCAGGCCCAGGAACAGGTGCTCGACGTCGACCTCGTACTGGCCCAGCCCGACGCAGATGCTGGCAGCGCGCGTGGCGGCGGCGCGGGTGGTGTCGTTCAGCTTCGAGATGAGCGTCTTGAGATTGATGTCCATCGTGCCTCCGGTCAGGTGGTGTCGCGGCTTTTGGCGGGCCGGACGGAGCGGTTGATGTCGTAGTGCAGCGACGACGGTTGCAGCACCGCGTTGAAGTTGATCGTCTCGCGCTGGCCACCCAGCGCCAGGCGCGCGTGGATCGCGAACTGCAGGCGATTGACGTCGCCCGCACCCGCCTCGAGCACGGCACGCACCTCGGACAGGCGCGGTTCGTGGGCGGCGATCGCCGCTTCGATGCTGGCGCAGACGGCGTCGCGGTCGCTGCTGCTTGTCAGGCAAAACCCCGCGAAGTCGACCAGGCCGTAGTGCAGCAGCGACGCGCGCGCATGCGGGTAGCCGGCCAGGTGGAATGGATCGATCGCGATGCGGGTATTGAGCAAGGCTTCGAGGTCGCGCGCGACGCTGTCCTTGAAACCTTCCATGCTCACCGGCGTGCCGGGCGCGACGTCGCGGCGCTCGTCCATCAGGCGATCGAGCAGGCCAGGCGTGAAGCCGTTCATGGTGTCTCCGAGGGGATGTTGAAGCGAACACGCGGCGGCGCGCAGCCGCCGCGTGGAAAGCGGCGGGCGCCGCTCAGACGACCTTGTTGGCCGCCAGGTCCCAGCCGCCTGAGGTGTTGCCGCCGGCGCCGCCGGTCACCTTCTGCTGGGTGTACTTCCACTTGATCTTCGAGAACTTGAGGCCCACCGCTTCCTGGATGATGCTGCCTTCGGCGACGCTCGGCTTGATGCCGCCGATCAGCACGTTCTCGAGCTCGATCTCGAAGTACTTGATGCGCTCGCCCTGGCCATCGGCGCGCATGAATTCCAGCTTGGCCTTGGGGATGGTCTTGCCGGCCGAGCAGGTCTGCAGCAGGATGGGCGAAGCCAGGTCGGCGAGCTTCGTCAGCGCGATTTCCTGGTGCTCGCAACGCTCGGCGGTGTGGCCGCCGCCGGTCGAGGCGGTGGCCGAGCGCGGCTGGCTCACGCCCCAGTTCACCGTGGTGCACTCGATCCAGTCCTTGTGCTTGTCATCTTGCGACTCGCCTTTGATCCCGTCGATCTGCAGGTACACGTCAATTGCCATGTTCTACTCCAAGTATGATTAAAACGTCGGTTGGGAAAATTGTCAGCTTTTGGTCGATTGCGGCAACTCCGCGACCAAACGGAGCGAAACGGACAGCTCGTCGAGCTGGAAATGCGGGCGCAGGAACGACACGGCGCGGTACACGCCGGGCCGGCCCGGCACCTCGGAAACCTGCACGCTGGCCTCGCGCAGCGGGAACTGCGCTTTCTGGTCCTGGCTCGCGTTATCGTCGAGCAGCACGTATTGCGTAAGCCAGCGATTCAGGTAATCCTCGACATTGGACGCTGCCGCGAAACTGCCGATCTTGTCGCGCATCATGGATTTCATGTAGTGCGCTATACGCGACACTGCAAAGATGTATTGAAGTTGCGACGACAGCACTGCATTGGCATTGGCGGCCTCGTTGTTGTACTTGCGCGCTCTCTGCGCCGACTGCGCACCAAAAAAGGCTGCGTACGAGGTGTTCTTGCAGTGCACGAGCGAGATAAAGCCCAGGTCCGACAGCTCTTTCTCGCGGCGGTCGGTGATCGCCACCTCTGTCGGGCATTTCAGCGCCACCTCGCCTTCGTCGGTCTTGAAGGTGTGGGTCGGCAGGTTCTCGACCAGGCCGCCGCCCTCGACGCCGCGGATCGCCGCGCACCAGCCATAATCCTCGAACGCGCGCGTGAGGCGGGCGCCGAACGCATACGCCGCGTTGCACCACAGGTACTTGGAATGGTCGCTGCCGTCGACGTCTTCGACATAATTGAAGCCTTCGGTGGTCATGCCGTCGGCCGGGTGGTATGGCAGGCGGCCCAGGAAGCGCGGCAGCGTCAGGCCCACGTAGCGCGCGTCTTCGGTTTCCCTGAACGCCTTCCATTTTGCGTACTCGACGGTGTCGAACACCTTGGCCAGGTCGCGCGGCTTGCCCAGGTCGCCGAAGCTTTCGACGCCGAACAGTTCGGGGCTGCTCGAGGTAATGAATGGCGCATGGCTGGCGGCGGCCACGTGCGACATCTGTTCGAGAAAATAGATGTCTTCGGGCTGGCGCGAGATGTCGAAGTCGCCGATCAGCGTGCCGTACGGCGCGCCGCCGAAGGTGCCGAATTCTTCTTCGTAGATCTTCTTGAACATCGTGCTCTGGTCGAACTCCATCGCCGACTGGAAGTCTTTCACCAGCTCGCGCTTGGACGCGTTGAGCATGCGGATCTGCAGGTTCGCGCCGGTCGTGCTGTTCTTGACCAGGTATTGCAGGCCCGTCCAGCTGCGCTCGAGCTTCTGGAATTCGGGCGCGTGCATCACGGCGGATAACTGATCCGAGATCATGCGGTCGAGTTCGGCCAACCGGGCGTCGATCGTGGCCGACAGGTTCGACGACATCACCATCGTGCCCTGCATGACCTGGCTGACCAGCTCCGAGATCAGGTCGCGCGCCCGCGCGTGCTCGCTGCTGGACGTGGCCACGCGGCTTTGTGCGACGATCTGGTCGAGCAGCGACGCGTCCAGTTCGGGGGCGCTTGCGGGCGCCTTGATTGTGTCGAGAACTGCAGCCATCTCAACCCTCCTCGCTTGAACCGGTGTTGCCATTGTGCTTACGCAGGCCGTCGAGCTTTTCGGTATTGCCCAGCACTTCGGTCAGGATGTCTTCCAGCTTGTCGTTCCCGGCCAGCTTGTTGCGCAGGTCGGCCAGCTTGGTGCGCGCTTCGAGCAGCCCGGCCAGCGGCGCCACCTGGCGCACCACCGATTCGGGCCGGAAGTCGGCCATCTCGCGAAACTGCAGCTGCACGGCGAATTGCCCGCCCTCGGGCGACAGATGATTCTCGACCTTGAAGGTGGCCACCGGCGCCACGCCACCCAGGACTTCGTCGAAATTGCCCGCGTCGATGCTGACGAACTTGCGGTCCTTCAGGCGCTTTTTTTCAAGCTGGGGATCGGTACCGAAGTCGCCGACCACGCCGACCACGAAGGGCAGCTCCTTGTTTTCAATGGCGTCGCCGATCTCGACGTCATAGGTCATCTGCACGCGCGGCGCGCGTACCTTTTGCAAGCGTTTTTGTACGCTCTCGTTCTTGGCCATGGCAGCTCCAGTAAAGGGATGAAATGACCGGCAGCGCCGGCCAGTGCGTTATTTCAGGACGTCGAACGGGCTGCCTCTCGATGCTGCAGGCTTGGCGGGCGCCGCCACCGCCGGCTGGGTCGGCGTCTTGCGGATGGCTGGCCGCGAGGCCGGGCGCGCACTGACCAGGACTTCTTCGCCCAGGCTGGTGCGCAGCAGCCTGGCCAGGTCTTGCGCTTCGCTGCGCACCGAGCCTTGCAGGTTGTTCTTGCGGGTCAGGTCGGCCAGCGCCTTGCTGGCCACGCGCAGGCCGCTGACGGCCAGGATGCTGTAGGCCAGCGTGTCATCGGGGTCGCGCGCCAGTGCTTCCTGAGCGCTGCTGATCGCCTCGCCATACTGGTTGGCGTCGAACCGGATCTGGGCCATGCGCACCCACGGTTTCTTGTCGACGGGATGGGTCACGCTGGCCGATTTCAGGAGCGTGATCGCTTTCTCGGTCTGGCGGGCCGCCAGCGCCGCATCGGCTTCGGCGTAGATGTTCTCGGATACGGCGGCGCGCCTGGCGCCCGTGCTCGTATCATCGGTGGCGCACCCACCCAGGGCGACGGCGCCGATCAGGATGGGTAACAGTCGTTGGCGAATCATGTTCGGCTCTCCGGTAGGTAGACAAGCCACCATTATTCGCATCGAGCCCCGCGCGAAGTTGCGCACTGTCAATGGCAAGCGAATTCAGCAAAGAGGTGTGGGATCGCTGTGCGAACGCGCTTCGCTTTGCGTTGGCGCAGCGTATCCGGGCGTGAAACGGATTCAATCCAACGTTGGTGCCCGAGAAAAGTGCCAAGGAGAATCAGATGAGGACCGGAATCACGACGAGCCAGCGGTGCGCCCTGCTCGCTCTCACCGCCACAGTGGCCGGCTGCGGGGGTGCCGCGCTCGCACCGCTGGCGGGTGTAGCGCTGGAAGCGGCTGGTTTGCGCAAGCCAGCCGCGCTGCCCGAATCGCAAAAGCCGCCGCGCAACGTGCCGCTGCGGATGCACGCGGCCACGCGCCTGAATCTGAACGAGCGCGGCCAGCCGCTGGCCCTCGCGGTGCGCCTGTACAAGCTGCGCCAGAAGGATGCGTTCGAGGGCGCGCCCTACGCCGCCTTCCTCGATCCGCAGCAAGAGCGCGAGCGCCTCGGCGCCGACCTGGTCGACGTGCGCGAAATCATGCTGGTGCCGGGCCAGCGCTACGAGATTACCGAAAAAGTCGCGCGCGAAGCGGGCCATGTCGGCATCGTGGCGCTGTTTCACAACCCGGCGGCCGGGCGCTGGCGCACGACGATCAGCAGCGCGGATGCCGAGCGCGACGGCGTCAACATCGGCTTGCACGCGTGTGCGATGAGCGTGGCGGGCGGACCCGTCAATGCATCGGCTGCGCTGGCGTCTGTGCGCTGTGAATAAATTCCAAAAACTTTCCTGCAAGCTAAACATTTTCGGACACCGAGCGAGGCCGACGTGAGCATGCCATCCAAGGTCTTATGGGACGAGGGATTGTTCCTGCGGCCCCAGCATTTCCAGCAGCAGGAGCGCTACCACGAAGCGCGCCTGAACCAGACCGCCTGCGCGCTGCACCCGTATTGCTGGGGCGTGCGCAAGATGACGGTCGATCTCGATGCGCTCAAGAGCGATGTGCTGCGCATCGAAGAGCTCTCGTTGCTGTTCCCCGACGGTGAGGTGTACCGGGCGCCCGATGGCGACATGCTGCCGCCGCAAGTACGCCTGGGCGACCTGCCGCCCGACCTGCAAACCGTGACCTACCACGCCGCCCTGCCCGCGCTGCGCAGCCATGGCGAGAACTGCGCGCCCGGTGTCGACGACGCGCCGGACGAGGTCGGGAGCGACCTGCGTTTCGCGCGCTTTGATCGCGAAACGCTTGACCTGTACAGCAGCGCGGCCGAAGCGCCGGTGACCTATCTGCGCAAGGCGCTGCGGCTGGTGGCCGACGGCGAAGCGCTCGAAGCGTACGAGAGTTTTCCGCTGCTGCGCCTGCGCCGCGTGGCCACCGGCGGCTTCGAACCAGACCCCTGCTTCATTCCACCGAGCCTGTCGATCGACGCGGTGTCCAGTCCCGGCGTCGGCCTGTATGGCGGACTGGCGCGGCTGATGGAAAAACTGCTGGCCAAGGTGGCGGCGCTGTACGGCGACCTGCGCGAGCCGAGCCGCAACGTGGTCGAGATTCGCGGCGGCGACGTCTCGTCGTTCTGGCTGCTGCACACGGCCAGCGCCGGCTATGCGGCGCTGGCCCATTACCTGCACCATCGCGATCTGCATCCCGAACGCCTGTATGGCGCGCTGCTGCACCTGGCCGGCGGGCTGATGACCTATTCGCGCAGCTACCGGCTGGAAGACCTGCCCTCCTACGTCCACGCCGACCCGGGCCCGCAGTTCGCGCGCCTGGACGGCATCATCCGTGACCTCCTCGACACCGTGATTTCTTCCCGCTACTTCACCATCGCCCTGCACCGCGACCGGCCGTCGTACTACCACGGCGCGCTCGACTCGGGCCGCATCAATGCCCAGACCACGCTGTACCTCGCGGTGGCCGCCGACCTGCCGGCGCTGCGCCTGGTCGAGGCGGTGCCGCTGCAATTCAAGGTCGGCTCGCCCGAAGACGTCGACAAGTTCGTGCTCTCGGCGCTACCGGGCGTGAAGCTGCTGCACGCGCCGCAGGTGCCCAGCGCGATTCCCGTGCGGCCCGATACCTACTACTTCGTGCTCGATGCGCGCGGTGCGCTGTACGAGGCGATGCTCAAGTCGCAGGCGATCTCGGTGTACGTCCCCAACGGGCTACGCGAACTGCGGCTCGAACTGATCGCGGTGTCGGCATGAGCGCGTTCATCGAACGCCGCGCCGCGGCCAAAAGCGACACCGGACAGCGCGCCGTTCGCACGCAGCGCCTCAGCGACATCATGTACGAGGGGTTCTATGCGCTGTTCCTGCTCAAGACCGGCTGCGGGCCGCAGGACAAGGGCGCCTTTGCCGACAACATGACCAGCTTCCTCGGGGACGTCGACCGCAACGCCAAGGCGCTGGGGATCGCCGCCGAGGATATCCTGGCCGCCAAGTACGCGTTCTGCTCGGCAGTCGACGAAATCATCCTGCGCTCGACCTTCGACGTGCGCGAGGCGTGGGAAACGCGGCCCCTGCAACTGCGCGTGTTCGGCGACCAGCTCGCCGGCGAGCACTTCTTCCACCGGCTGGAAGACCTGCGCGCGCGTGGCGAGAAACAGGTCGAGGCGCTCGAGGTCTTCCATATGTGCCTGCTGCTGGGCTTCCAGGGCCGGTATGCGCTTGACGGCAAGGACAAGCTGGATTACCTGGTGGCGCGCCTGGGCGACGAGATCGCCCGCATGCGTGGCCGCACGCGCGGCTTCGCGCCGCATGCCGGGCGGCCCGACCAGGTGGTCAACCGGTTGCGCAGCGACTTGTCGCTGTGGGTGCTGGGGGCGGTGTTCACGGTGGCCGGGCTGGGCGCATACGTGGGGTTCCGGACGGTGCTGGGCAACGACACCGCATACGCGCTGGCGCACTACAACGACCTGGTGAAGCTGCCGCCGAAAGCGGCGAATGTGACGATCACGTTGCCGTAGGATGGCCGGCAGCTTTGGCCTGCTGCCCTAAAACGTCGTTCCAGCGAAGGCTGGAACCCAAGTCCGGCGCGGGCCATAATAGCCTTTTCGGCCAGGCACTTAACTTGGGTTCCAGCCAAGGCGCCCGGCGAGGGCGGGAACGACGTGCTGATGGTACTGGCCGGCGTGTTGGCGCGCCTACTGGATCACCTTGAACTCGATGCGCCGGTTGCGCGCCTTGCCCTCCGGCGTGCGGTTATCGGCCACCGGCCGGTCGGGCCCTTCACCCGACACCGCGATCGACTCGGCCGCGATGCCCTGCCCCACCACGTATGACTTCACGGCCTCGGCCCGTGCCTGGCTCAGCGACAGGTTGCCGGCGCGCGAGCCGGCGTTGTCCGTATGGCCGATCACCTCCACCTTCACGCCCTTGAGCTTGTGCAGCGCCGCCGCCATCCCGTCCAGCACTGCCGTGCCACCAGGTGTCAGGGCCGCCTTGCCCGATTCGAATTCAATGATGCGGTCGGCCAGCGCCGCGTCGAGTACACCCTGCTGCGACGTCTGCACGCGCAAGCCGTTGTTGACCGTGTAGGTCGGGTTCAGGCTCGCCGCGATGTCGCCCGCGATCTGCTGGCGCTGGCCCTCGTTGGCCACGTCGCCGCGCAGGCTGACGTTGTTGCCGTCGACTTTCAGCTGGCCGCTTTTTACCAGGCGCAGGTTCGGGCCGATGAGGCGCGTGACGTAGGCGCTCCAGCTGGCAGGCGTCGACACGGTGCCAACCGACAGCTGGTCGACCACGCGCGCCGCGCCATACACGCCGCGCAGGCGTTCGAGCAGCGCCGCCTTGGTCGCTTCGTCAGCCACGGTGCCGGTGACCAGCACCGGCGCTTCGGTCTGGGCGTACGCCGCGCCATGCATCAGGCCCACGAATCCCAGCATTACGGTCAGGGTGCGAGGTGTCATGTCAGGCTCCGATAAAGGTTTTCATGAACAGCTCGCGCGCCAGCGCCAGCGGCAAGTCGGGCTGGGCCAGCTGGCTGGCCAGGGCGCGCACGTCGGCGTCGAACTGCAACGGCTCGTCGATCCAGGCCGTGTGATGCAGCCGCACCTGCAGTTCGGCGCCCACCAGCGGATCGATCATGGCACGCAGCGTCTCGGCCAGCGCGGCGCAAAAACCGACCACCAGCACCGGCTGCTCATCCTGGTGCGTGATGAACAGCGCCAGGTCGAAGCCGGCGCGGTGCAGGAACGGCGCGATCAACCCGAGCCAGAAGGCCGCTACCGGATAGCGCGCCGCCGCGTCCTGCGGCAGCGGCAGCACCAGAGACTTGTCGAGGGTGTTCGGCTGGCTGTGCATCACCGGCTGCAGCAGCAGGCCAAGCGCCAGCACCAGGCGCGACACACCACTGCCGCCACAGCCACCAAGGAGCGCGTCGAGCGAGCCGACCGTGCTGGCGTCGACCCAGCGCGCGTAGTCGTTCTCATCGCCCAGGCCGATCGCGCTGTCGGCGATCGCCTGCAGGTACGCAGCGGGATCGGGTTCGGCCAGCACTTTCGGGCAGATCTCTGCGAGGAACTCCCATAGTGGTGCGAATGCGACCGGACAATGCGCCACGAACGCGGCCGGGTCAGTCACGGCCAGCGTGCGCGTGGCCAAAAAGGGAAAGCGCCGGCCCGACTGGTCGTGGCTGGCCAGCAGGTGGCCGGCCACCGCGTGGTGGCGCGCCGGGCCGACCAGGGCAAACGAGAGTGGCGCCATGGCGTCGTAGTGAAAGCGCCAGCGCGCGTCCGACGGCAGCAGCGTCATCACCTGCGCCAGCCAGGCGTCGAGCATGCTGATCGCGGCCGGGTCGTGCGCCAGCTTGACGAAGTCGGCGCGGGCCGGCAGCTTGCCGAAATAACCGATCCGGTCGGGGCGCATCACTGGCCTCCCGTGCTGGCCAATGCCGGTGCAGCCGGCGCGGTCGGTGGCGTTGCATCGTAGCGGCCGACGATCGCCGGCGGCAGGCGCATGCCCCGGAAGCCCTGCCCCTGCGCCTGCCCGCTGCCGCCCGATTGCGCACTGCTGACGATCTTCAGGTCCACCGCCACCGTCACGTTATTGGCGCTCCAGCGCAGCTCGAACACGCCGCCCTCCTTGCGCGTGCGCTGGGCCGATTCGAACAGGCGCTGCAGCCCGAACTGGCCCGGCTGATTGAACAATTCCACCGTGCGGCCGTCGAACGTGACGGCCGAGACGCGCGCGCCCGACACGCCCTGCGGCCCCGGATGCACCATATTGCTCCAGCTGGGCGGCGTGTTGCGGTAACGGAGCTGCTGGCCGTCGATCTCCAGCGTGTATTCGAGCGTGCCGGGCGCCGTCAGTGGCAGCACCTGGAACACGGTCTGCGCCGCCGTGCCGGCCGCCACGCCATTGTTCGACAGCGGCGCGACCCAGGCCGGGAACGCCGCCACCGCCTGCGGCGCGAGCGAAATCCCGATGTCGGCCCAGGTGCGCGCGGCCAGCACGTCGCCGCGCCGCACCACGAGCGGTCCCATGGACGTATTGACGAACCTGGCTACCGCACCCTCGGGCCCGAACACCTGGCCGATCTCGCCCGGCGTGGCCTCGACGCTTGCCCCCTGCGCGAACGGATACTTGGTCGCCAGCGTGCGCGTGAACGGCTCCACGACCTGCGCCTGCCAGGTCTTGTTGATCTCGGCCTCGGACGGCAGCACGATCATCGCGAAGGTCTGCGTCAGCGGGCGCACCAGCAATGGCCGCAGCGCGCCCTTCTGGCTGTCGCTCATCCCGGTGAGCATCTGCTCGTCGACATAGCGCAGCGCCTCGGCCAGTTCCGAGCCGGTACCCTCGAGCGTCTGCTGCATGAACTGCTTGGCGCCCGGCCCCGGGTCGCCCTGGTTTTTCAGCGCGTTCAAACGCGTGCGCAGGCGCGACAGGGCATCGAGGTAACCGGTCATCAGGGACGCTTCCTTTTCTTTTGCGCCGACGAGGCGCGCCACGCCGGCGAACTCGCGCCCGATCGGCCCCGCGCTTTGCGGCCCTCCCATCAGCTGCGCGGGATCGATCGTGTCGGCCAACGTGCGCGCGTCGGCCGGCGCCTGGCGCAGGATCTTTTGCTTGATCCAGTCGGTGACGCCCCGTTCGGTCCTGGTTGCCGGTGCGCGCAGCCCGCCCGGATTGTCCCAGGCCGTCTCTTCGTAGATCGTGCGCAGCAGCTTGGCGATGGGCGAGGATTGCGGGTCGCCCAGGCGGTTCATGGCCTGTACGCTGCCGTCGAAGCCGCGCAGGTCGGTGATCGCCACGCCCTGCACGAACTTGACCCACTCGCGCGCGTAATCGGCCTTGTACAAATCCACCAGCGCTTTCTGGATCTGTTCCGGACTGCCCTCGAGCGTGAGGTCGTCGCGCGCCGTGGTCTTGAGCACCCAGTCGACGGTATTGAGTTCACGGTTCGAGGCGTCGCGGATCGCGCCCAGCACGAACTTGTCCCAGGCCGCGCGGGTGAATGCGCCGCTGACCGCATGGCTGCCGGCCACCAGGGGGCTATCCTGTTCGCCGACGATGCGCGCCACCGTCACCGCCGGGAAGCGCGTCGCGGCGCGTGTCTTGATGTCGGCGTACACGCGCTCGCGCGCCGGTGTGCCGCGCACCACGCGCCGCAGGTGCTCGCGGGTGGTGTCGAGCAGGCCCAGTTTGAGCGTCATCTGCGGCCAGGCCGGGTCGTTGATGTGGGCCAGGTGGAAAGTCAACAGGCGCTCGGCGCTGCGGATCATCTGCTCGCGCGGCATCGCGCCGCGGTTCGCCTCCAGCCAGCCGCGCCAGTAGCGCGTGAGCTGGTCGTTCAGGTGCCCCGGCTCGGCGTGGGTTTTATCGTCCAGCATCAGGTAGGTCTTGAGCGCGTTGTAGGCGTCGCCGACGTTCGAGGGCGACGCGTCCTGGTAGGGCTGGCCGGGTTTAGGCGCCGGCGTGGCGGCCTGGCGCGACGGGTCGAGGCTGGCCGCGTTGTTGTTCACTTCCGTGAGCATGGTCTCGAGGGCGCTCGTCACAGGTTCGACCATCACCGCGCGCACGCCGGCGAAGTATTCGTCGCGCAGCTTGCGCGCCAGCGCGTCGCCCTGGTACAGGCCGAAGCCCAGCGCCCACGGCTTGTCCTGGCTGTAGCCTTCGAGCTGCTCGATGCGGTCTTGCAGGATGTCGAGCGCTTCCAGGCGCGATTGCAGGTCGATGCGCCCGGCCTGCAATTTGCTCACCTTGTCGAGGTCGGCCTGTACATTGGCCACCAATTGGCGGTTGCCCATGTACGCCCACGACCAGCCGCCCATCGCGCAGCCGAGCAGGATGGTGGCGCCGAAGAACAGGCCCAGCTTCCAGCGCGCCGCCGACGGATTGGTGTAGCGCTTGACCAGGTCGCGGTCGGCGAAGATCACCTTGCGAAACAGGCCGAGCAGAAAGTAGCCCGACTGCTCGGCGGCCGGCTCGGCCACCGCGCCCTTGCGCTCAGCAAGGGCCAGGTCGAAGCGGCTGGCCACCCGCCGGCTCGACAGGTCTTGCACGCTGCCTTCCTGCAGCGCGCTGGTGAAGTAAAAGCCGCGAAACACGGGCTTGAACTGGTAGGTGTTTTCCTCGAACAGCGTGGCCAGGAACGCGCGCAGCGGCGTCTTGATCGCCGCGAATTCGAGCGGGAACGTAAATACCCCGGCGCGCAAGGTGGTGCTGCGGTTGGCGCCCATGCCGGCCAGGCTCATTTCCTTCAGGCCGTCGACCAGCTCCTCGAACTGCTCGTCGAAAAAGGCCAGCACGTCCTGCGGCGCGCTGCGGCGGTTGTAGCGCAGCGTGGCGCCCCAGATGCGTTCGCGCTCGGCCTGTTCGCTGCCATGAAAAAAGTCGAGGAAGCCGGCCACCAGGTCGACCTTGGTAAACACGACGTACACCGGCGGATGCACACCAAGGCGTTCGGTGAGTTCCTGCACGCGGGTGCGCAGGTTCTTGGCCAGTTCGTGCGATGCGGTGGCCGGGCCGGCGACCAGTTCGGCCACGCTCACGGCGATCAGGATGCCGTTGATCGGCGCGCGCTGGCGATGGCGGCGCAGCAGGTCGAGAAAGCCGAACCACTCGTCGCGGTCGTCGTCCTGCACCGAGTAGCGCCCCGCCGTATCGAGCAGGATGCCGTCGGTCGTGAAGAACCAGTCGCAGTTGCGCGTGCCGCCCACGCCCTGCAGCGCCTTGTTGCCGGGGATCGGGAACGTCAAGCCCGAACGCGCGATGGCACTGCTCTTGCCTGCCGCCGGATTGCCGATGACCATATACCACGGCAGTTCGTACAGCGCCGCCGCCCCGCGCGTCAGGCCCAGCTTGGACGTCTTGATCGTGCTGACCGCTTCGAGCAGGTGCTTGCGCAGCACGGCCACTTCGCCCTTGCCGGTATCGATCTTCGGATCGACCTCGGAGATCGCCGACGCCAGCCGGCTGCCTTCGCGCGCGCGCCAGGCGCGCCGGATCGTCCAGCCGATGCCCCAGCAGCCGAGCAAGGCCAGGCCAACGATGGCGGCCCACACGATGGCGATGTCCAGCGCCACGGCGCCGAGCACCAGCAGCGCCGCGACGGCGACGACACCGATCAGTATCAGCACGCGGCTGTCGGTTACGAACTTCCAGAATCGTGCCATGGCGGGGCCCAGGTCCGTTGAAAAAAGAGTCTCACAGGAAATGCTCGCATGCGCATCGCAGCCGTCGTTTGACAGGGCGCAACACGGTCCACATGGCTCACCTCTGCATTACCCCGCGCAGGCGTAGTTCAGTGTGGCCAAAATCCATCATCTTCCAGCGCCCGCCCCAGGTCAGCCCCAGCGACTCGGCCACCTGCCCGTACAGTTGATAGCCGCGCATGGCCCACGGATCCCGTTCCGAGATCACCAGCTTGCCGTCGCGCAGGAAAGCGCAATCGCCCGCCAGCCCGTACTGGTGCCAGCTCTGGAACGCGCGCGCATTGGTGACGTTGCTGCCGCTGGCCGCCAGCGCATCCTGGCGCGCCGGGCTTCGGTAGCCTTCGAGCAGCGCCATCTCGTAGCCGTGCTGCTCCCGCATGATCTTGAACGCCAGCAGCAGGCGCGCACTGAAATCGGGATGCAGCAAGCCCCAGTTGCGGCTGGCACCCACGAGCATCGGCCGCACCAGTTCGACTTCGGCAGTGGTAAATGTGTCGGGCGGCAGCGACACGGGCGGCACCAGCTGTTCGCCGGCCAACAAGGCTGCCACCTGCTCGTCGGGCATGGCGGCGCTGCCTTCGTACACCGGCAGCATGGCCGGATTGCTCAGCGCCAGCGCGAGCAGGGACGGAATCAGGATTACCGGCGCGCCGATGGCGACCAGCACCCGATGCCGGCGCACCGTGCACACCACGCGCTCGCGCACGGCCAGCGCGGCGGCGTCGCGCGCTGCGTGCAAGGCGCGCCCGCCCGCATGGCGCTTGGCGCCGGTACGCTGCGCCAGCGCGCGCAGGCCGCCGATGCTGCGCGCTGCCAATGCGCGACCCGTCGGGAAAAGTGCAAGCCAGATCAGGCCGGATGCGCCACAAACGTACAGAAGCGCGATAAAAATCAGCATCGGTACCTCCAGGATTGTTTCTAATCGGAACTAGAAAAATCCAATCTTAGGAGTGCTGCCGTGCGTCCACCCGACGAAAATCAAGCGAACCCCACAGAGCCGCACCTGCGGCCCAATCTGATGTCGTCGGCGCGGCGCGGGGGCAACGAGGACAGCATCCTGGCCAAGCTCGAGCGCGAGCCGGCGCGGCGCAGCGCAGCCGGCGCCAGCGGCGTGCGCCTGGCCTGGTACGGCGGCGCCGTCGCCCTCGCGATCGGACTGACGGGCGCCCTCGCCTGGCTCGCGGCCGGCCAGGACGGCCCGCCGCCGCTGGAGGTCGCGCGCGCCGAGATCGCGCCGCTCGTCCTTGCAGCCGACGAACCTGCCGCACCGATGGCGACCGCCACGATCGTCGATGCCGCGCCGGAGCCGCTGGCATATGCGGCGCCGCCGGTGACCACGGCCGACGTATTGCAGCACCCGGTGGCGCCGCCGCTGCGCCTGCTGAAACCGGCCGATGCCCGGCCAGCGGCGAGCAAGCCGGCCCGGCCTGCGGCGGCAGCCGAGCGCAGCGTGGCAAAAGCGCCACCCCGCGCCCGCGCACCCACGTCCCGCCAGGCGGCGCGAACCGCAAAAAATACCGGCCCGGCGCGTGCACCCGACACCCCCGACAGCGATGTCGCCCTGATCTCGGCCGTCATCTATCACGCCAATGGCCACGCCACGCCCGAGTTTGATGCCGGGCCGGAGCGCTGCGCCGACGACGCCTGTCGTCCCCGCCCAACCCGCTGACTATTAACGCCACGATCGCGCCGAAACTGCTGGATTCCTCGCCCGCCGGGGCTTATACTGTACATAAGCACAGTAAAGCAAGCGGTCATGATCAGGGTGTTGCCAAACGAGTTTTATTATCTGGACAATTTCCAGCGCGTTCTCGACTGGATCGGCGAACGCTATGCCGACCTGCTCGATGCGCACGAACGCGCCTTCCTGGCCGCCTTTCCCGCCCTGCCGCAGCCGGCGCGCGCGCTGTTCGTGCGCATGGTCATGCGAAAAGGCACGCTGTTCCGTGCCAGCAAACTGAACTATGCCGAGATCGGCTGCCCGGTCGAAGCGGCCGGCCACCTGCTCGGCACCGGCTGGATCGAAGCCGATCCCGCACTCTCGCTCGACGAACTGTTCGACCTGCTGTCCAAGCCCGAAGTGGCGCAGGCCTTTCCGCATCTGCGCCAGAAAAACGCGCGCAAGGGCGATCTGCTCGAAACCTTGCGCGCCGATGGTGCCGATGGTGCCGATGCTGCTTCTCTGCGCCGCTTTTCTCACTGGTATGGCGACTGCCCCGACGTCGCCTGGCGCATCCTCGTCAAGCCGCTGTGCGACCGCCTGCGCCTGGTTTTCTTCGGCAACCTGCGCCAGGGCTGGACCGATTTCGTGCTGTCCGACCTGGGTCTGTATCGCTACGAACAGATCGACATCTCCCCCGCCTCGCGCGGGTTTCGCCAGCGCGCCGACATCGACCACTACATCCTGCTGCATGCCTGTCGCGAGCGTTTCGCGGCCGGCGAAGCGGTCGAGGATGTCGTGCGCGACCTGCCCGAGCACGCGTTCGACAACGACTGGCTCGCCAGCCGCCGCGAAAAGCTCGTGTTCCAGATTGGCCAGCACTACGAAAAGCAGAAAGACTGGGATGGCGCTTTCGCCGCTTACGCGCGCTGCCGCTATCCCGGCGCGCGCGGCCGCGCCATCCGTGTACTGGAAAAACACGAGCGCTTCGACGACGCGTATGCCCTGTTGACCCAGGCCCAGGCCGCGCCCGAAAACGACGCAGAGCGCCAGCACCTGGCCCGCATCGCCCCGCGCCTGGCGCGCCGTCTCGGCCATGCGCGCCTTGGCCGCCTGCCGAAAGCCGACGTGCAGCGCATCGACCTGTGCCTGGCGCCCCCGAACGGCGAGCGCTGGGTCGAGGGCGCCGTGCGCGACCACCTGGCGCAAGAGCACGCGCCCGTGTTCTACGTCGAGAACGCGCTGGCCAATACACTGTTCGGCCTGCTGTGCTGGCGCGCCATCTTCGCCGCCATCCCCGGCGCCTTTTTTCACCCGTTCCACCGCGGCCCGGCCGACCTGTACAGCGCCGACTTTCATGCGCGCCGCCTGGCCGAATTTTCCGCCTGCTTCGCCGAGCTCGATTCCGGGGCCTATCGCGACACCATCCGCGCCACCTACCTTGCCAAGGCCGGCCTGCAGTCGCCGTTCGTGCACTGGGACGGCATCAGCCTCGAGCTGGTCGAGCTGGCCCTGGACTGCATCCCGGCCGCGCACCTGCGCAAATGGTGCGAGAGGATCCTGGCCGACGTGCGCGAAAACCGCACGGGCTTTCCCGACCTGATCCAGTTCTACCCGCGCGAACGCCGCTACACGATGATCGAAGTGAAGGGCCCGGGCGACCGCCTGCAAGATAACCAGCTGCGCTGGATCGAGTACTGCGCCGCGCACGCCATGCCGGTGACCATGTGCTACCTGGCGTGGGAGCTGGCGCCGGAGATGGCAGCCTAGTTTGTCCCTTGCCTACACCATCGCCGTGCGCGCCCTGTGCGAATTCACCGCCAAGGCCGGTGACCTCGACCTGCGCTTCACGCCCTCGCCCAGCGCCCAGGAAGGCATCGCCGGCCACGCCGTCGTCGCCGCGCGCCGTGGTGACGGCTATCGCGCCGAACTGCCGCTGTCGGGCGAATGGAACGGCCTGCGCGTGCGCGGGCGTGCCGACGGCTACGACGAGGGCGAAAACCTCATCGAAGAAATCAAGACCCACCGCGGCCGCCCCGAATCGATCCCCGACAACCACCGCCACCTGCACTGGGCGCAGGTGCGCGTCTATGGCCACCTGCTGTGCCAAGAGCGCGGGCTGGCCTCTGTGAACCTCGCCCTCGTCTACTACGACATCGGCAGCGGCGTCGAGACCGTGCTGCGCGAGCAGCGCGACAGCGCCTGGCTGCAAACGCATTTTGCCGGCCTGTGCGAACGGTTTTCCAGCTGGGCGGAGAAAGAAAGCGCGCACCGCGCCGCGCGCAACGACGCGCTGACCCACCTGCGCTTTCCGCACGCCGACTTCCGCCCCGGCCAGCGCCACCTGGCCGAGAGCATCTACCGCGCCAACACGAGCGGGCGCTGCCTGCTCGCGCAAGCCCCCACTGGCATCGGCAAGACGGTCGGCAGCCTGTTCCCGACCCTGAAAGCCATGCCGCAGCAAGGCATCGACAAGGTGTTCTTCCTGGCCGCGAAAACACCGGGCCGGCGCCTGGCGCTCGATGGCGCGGCCAGGCTGTGCGCCGCCACGGCCACGCCGCTGCGCGTGCTGGAACTGACCGCGCGCGACAAGGCGTGCGAGCACCCCGACAAGGCGTGCCACGGCGAAGCGTGTCCGCTGGCGAAGGGTTTCTATGACCGCCTGCCGGCCGCGCGCGCCGCTGCCGCCGAGGTGCTGGTGCTCGACCGCGAAGCGCTGCGCAGCGTGGCCCTTGAACACGACGTCTGTCCGTACTACCTGGGCAGCGAAATGACGCGCTGGGTCGATATGGTGGTCGGCGACTACAACTATTATTTCGACGGCGGCGCGATGCTGTACGCGCTGGCCCAGGCCAACGGCTGGAAGGCCAGCGTGCTGGTCGACGAAGCGCACAACCTGGTCAATCGCGCGCGCTCGATGTACAGCGCCGAACTGGATCGCGAGCTGCTGCGCGCCGCGCGCGCCGTCGCGCCGCCCGCGATCAAGAAGGCGCTCGAGCGCGTCGGCCGCGCCTGGACGAACGTCGACAAAGCCGCGCCGGCGCCGTACCAGCTGCTCGAATCGATGCCGTCGAAACTCGTCGACGCGCTGCAGGAAGCGTCCAGCAGCATCAACGAACACCTGGCCGCATTTCCCGGCCCGCTCGAACCGGACCTGCAGCGTTTTCACTTCGACGCCCTGCAGTTTGCGCGCCTGGCCGAGTCGTTCGGGCCGCACTCGCTGGTGGATCTGGCGCGCGACGCCGACCGCCCCACCCTGCGCGACTCGACGATCTGCATCCGCAACGTGGTGCCGGCGCCGTTTCTGGGCCCGCGCTTTGCCGCGTCGCATTCGAGCACGCTGTTTTCGGGCACGCTCGGCACCTGGCAGTACTGCACCGATACGCTTGGCCTGCCGGCCGACACGGCCTGGGTCGAGGTGGATTCGCCGTTCACGGCCAGCCAGCTCGACGTCCATATCGCGAAGGGCATCTCCACGCGGTACCAGGCACGCGCCGCGTCGGTCCAGCCGATCGCCGCACTGATCGCCCGCCAGTACCACGAACGCCCCGGCAACTACCTGGCCTTCTTCAGCAGCTTCGATTACATGGACCAGGTGGCGAGCGCACTGGCCAGGCTGGATCCGGGCGTGACAGCCTGGCGCCAGGAGCGCCGCATGAGCGAGACCGCGCGCCAGGGCTTCATCGACCGCTTCGTCGTCGGTGGGGCGGGCGTGGGCTTTGCGGTGCTGGGCGGCGCGTTCGGTGAAGGCGTCGACTTGCCGGGCGAGCGCCTGATCGGCGCGTTCGTCGCCACGCTCGGCCTGCCGCAGGTGAACCCCGTCAACGAGCAGCTGCGCGAACGGATGCAGACGCTGTTTGGCGCCGGCTACGACTACACCTATCTGTACCCGGGCATCCAGAAGGTGGTGCAGGCGGCCGGCCGCGTGATTCGCACCGAGCAGGATCGCGGCGTGGTGTGGCTGATCGACGACCGTTTCGCGCAGCCGGGCATCCGCGCGCTGATGCCGGCGTGGTGGGAGCTGGGTGCCCAGAATCTACGTTAGCAGCTCGCGGATGCGCTGGTACCCGCTGCGGCTGATCGGCAGCCTGACGCTGCTGCGCAGCACGGCGCAGTGGTTGTCCTTGCTGACCGGTTCGATGCGCGCGATCGCGCCCAGGTTGACGATGTGCGAACGATGAATGCGCACGAAGATGGCGGGATCGAGCTGCGCTTCCAGCTCCGCCAGGCTGCCATGCTTCAGATACTGCTTGCCTTCCGCGCACACAGCGACGTAGTCGTCCTGCGCCTCGATGTAGTCGACGCTGCCCGTTGCCACCACGTGCACGCGCGCGCCGTCGCGGATCAATATGCGCTCGATCGGGTTGTGGCGCGCCGCTGCCTCTTTCACCACCGCGCCGATCTGCGCCGGCTGTGGCGCCCGAGAGCGCGCCTGCGCCAGCGCTTCGTCCAGGCGCGCGCGTGAAAATGGCTTGAGCAGGTAATCGATCGCATGCACCTCGAACGCGCGCAGCGCGAACTGATCGTAGGCAGTGGCGAAGATGTAGTGCGGCTTGCTGCCGGCCAGTTCGACCACCTCGAAGCCGTCGAGCTTGGGCATCTGGATGTCCAGAAAAACCAGCGCGGGATCGAGTTCGGCGATTGCCTTGACCGCTTCAAAGCCGTTGGCGCATTCGCCCACGATCTCGACGTCCACGTGCGCCGTCAGGTATTCGCGCAGCACGGCGCGCGCCAGGTGTTCATCGTCCACGATCAAAACGCGCATCACCTTACTCTCCCATGTCTGCGGGCAGGATCAGGTCCACCCGGAATATCTCGCCCTCGCGTGTCGCATGCACGCTCGCTTCGATGCCATATGCAGCGTCCAGGCGCTGGCGTACATTCGCCAGGCCGACGCCGCCGCCCTTGCCTGCACCCGTGCTATCGGGATCGACATCGTTCTCGACCCGCAGTTTGAGTTGCGACCCGGCGCGCACTGCATGCACGCGCACCGCACCGCCCCCCGGTAACTGCCCGATGCCGTGCTTGACCGCGTTCTCCACCAGCGGCTGCAGGATCATCGGCGGCAGCAGGCAGCGCGCCGCATCGTCCTCTATCATGCATTCGAACGCCAGGCGCGGCCCGAAGCGCACCTGTTCGATCGCCAGGAAGCGCCGCGTCAGTTCGACTTCTTCGGCCAGCAGCACCTTGCGATGCGCCTCGAGTCCCAGCGTCTGACGAAAGAACCCCGCCAGTTGCAAGGTCATGTCGCGCGCCGCATCGGCATTGATGCTGGTGAGCGCGCTGATCGAATTGAGGCTGTTGAACAAAAAGTGCGGATCGATCTGGGTGCGCAGCATGCGCAGCTCGGCGTCCTGCGCCAGCAGTTTCAGTTCCAGTTCGCGCGTCTCGAGAACCCGCGCGCGCTCGAATTCCAGCGCCAGGTAATGCGCGCAGGCCGTGATCCCGTACAGCAGCACGCCCACGCCGAACATCACTGCCGTGACAGGCGGCGAGAGCGGTACGCCGCCCTGTGGCGCGAGCCAGCGCCACAGGGCGGCCCACGCCACCGCCGCCGCGCACCACAGCAGGGCCGCGCTGACGGCAGTGAGAAAGAACACCACCAGCACCGAGCGCAGCGACTTCTTCGCCAGCGGATACGCGCGGCACAGGTAATAACCCGAGAAGCCGCATACGCTGGCATACACCAGCATCAGCGGCAGCGCGAACAGCAGGCTGGCCGGCATGCCGGCGCCGGTGGTTGCATCGAGCAGGCCAGCGAGCATCAGGCCCAGCATCAGCCAGGCCGCCAGATACAGCGCGGCGCTGCGTCCCGCCCAGAACCCGCCGTCCATCAGTTACGGATTTCCACGCCGCCCATGATGGCGTAGCCGCGAATGACCAGGCGCTTGCTGCCATCGGGCGGCACCGCGGTCTTTTCTTCGAAGCCGCCCAGGATCGGGGTGCCAAGCAGGATCACGGTCCAGTCGGGCGGACACTTGATGGTCACGCCGCCCCAGAACGCGAACACATTGATCACCGCCTCGCCGTGGATCGAGGCGCTGCGCATATCGAGTTCGCACCCGCCCATCACCGCCGTGATCTCGCCGCCGCGAAAATCCTGCGTCGCCACGCGCCGCTCGTAGCCGCCCAGGATCGCCGTGATGTCGACTACCTCGCCGCTGCCTGTCCCATCGAGCATGCCGGCGCCTTCGCCTGCCGCGACGCCGCCCAGCATGCCACGGCTGCGCAGGGACTTGGACACCAGGTACCCGCCCAGGCCGATCAGCACCAGCGGCCACAAGGTGCGTACGCTGAAGTCGATGATGTCCAGCCGGTCGAGCATCAGCAGGATGCCCACGCCCACCAGGCCCGCGCCGAGCAGCGTGCCGCCCTGGCTGCGCGTGTCGCACAGCTTGACCGTGCCGACGATCACGAACAGCATTGGCCAGAACGAGAAGGCGCGGTGCATGTCGACCAGACCGAGATTATCGAGCAAGAACAACAGGCCCATCGCGATGACCAGAAGGCCAAGCACCACCTGCGCCGTCACGCCTTTGTGTTGCACGTTATTTTTCATGGCGGTTCACCTTCTGGTTGTTGATGAAGCGGCGCGCGATGAATGGATCGAGCACCAGCTTGATGCCCCACATCAGGATGAACAGCGGCCAGCTGTTGCGGAACGTGAGGCCAAAGGCATTTTCGAGCACCGCGAACAGCCACAGGCCGGTGAACGCCGTCCACAAACCGTTGCCGAATTCCTTCGGGCTCGGGTAGCCGATCGTCTGGCTGATGCCGGCGGCGACCAGCAACAGCGGTGCGTAATGCCAGTAATCGCGGGCGTTGATGTAGTACAGCCGGTCGAGCAGCACGACGGCGCCGACGACGATCAACAGCAAGCCCCAGACGATCTGCTTGCGCCAGCGATAGGATTCTTCGGATTGCATGGTGCGGACCTCCTTGTTATCGAACTGCGATCACGATAGCAAGACCGGGCGCGATGACGGAAGCGGTTTTCGGCGAATGGCGAATCCGGACCGGTGAGTGGCGAAGAAAGAGATATGGCGAGGCGAAAAAAAACCCGCCATGGCGGCGGGTCGGTTCTGCAGCAGGCGCCCGATCAGGCCGCGCTGGCGGCTTCCTGGCGTTTGAGCTGGCCTTTTGGCACATTGCGGTACCTGGCGCGGGCTTCGGCCTGGCGCACGGCTTCGCGCGCGATATTGGTACGCTTGGTCTCGAGGCGTTCTGCCTTGCCGCGATGCTGGGCAATGTGCTTGCTGCCGATTCGTTTGGTCATGACTGTCTCCTTGGGTGAACTATGCGCCGCGTCCTTGTCAGGACGTCGACGCGAAAACGTGTGCGAAGGCTAGTTGCGGGTCGGTACGATCTTGAGCGCCGCCGGGATCAGCATCGCCCAGCCAAGCTGGCGCCGGATTTCTTCGGGTGCCGGTGGCGGCTTCGGATCGCGCGAGCGACGCGCGAGATATTCGCGCACCAGGTGCTTGGGTGGATGTTTGACATCGTACACGGCAACCTCCGCTTCCTTGCTGACCGGCGCTGGCGCAGGGCCTGCGCCGGTCATGAAATTGGTGCCGATCCTCGAGGCGACCGGCTAACCTGTTGAGGTGTCGGATGGCTGCGAATTACTTCGCGCGTTCCTCACTCAGACAGGAGCATCTTAACGGCTGCGCCCGAACTTCACCGTTAGATGCCGCACACTTTACGCGTCAATACTGCCGAGTTATTCAACGACGCCCGATCAGAACTTGTAGCGCAGGTTCAGATAATACTGGCGACCGCTGACATCAAGCTTTTGCTGCTCTTCTTCGCTGTAGCGATACTGGGCGCGCTTGGCATTGGTCAGGTTGGTCGCGCTGAACGCGAGCTCCAGGTTGTCGGTGAAGTAGTAGTTGGCCGACAGCGCCAGCGTCGTCACCGCGTCGGCGTACGTCGGCGCGGTCGGCATGGCCACGCCGTTGATGACCGTCAGGCCCTGGCTGTTGGCGGTCGGCGCCGGCGCGGTGGTGCTGTTGACGTACTCGCCGCGGTAGTTCGCCACCAGGCGCGCCGACAGCTTGCGATCTTCGTAATACAGACCCAGGTTGCCGGTCCATTCGGATGCACCCACCATCGGCCGGCCGTCGTCGACCTTCGTCTTCGCGCGGCTGACGTTCGACGTGAAGCCGAAGTTGGTCTTGCCGAACGGCTGCTCGTACTGCAGCTCGATGCCGTTGATCTTCGCGCCCTGTTGCGAGGCCGTGTTGATGAAGAAGGACTTGACGGTCTGGTCGCGCGGATCTTGCAGGTCGATCGTGGTGCTGCCCACGGCGCCCGTCTTCGGATAGCCGTCGATCGACGAATGGAATACGCTCAGCGCCACGATCGAGCGCGGTGCGAAATACCACGACCACGACAGATCCAGGTTGTCCGCCGTTTGCGGTTCGAGGTCGGGATTCGGCCCCGTGACGCGGCAGCCGTTGGCGTCGCAACCCGGCGTGCCGAAGCCGCTGCCCAGCAGGTTGTAGTTCTGGCGCCCGATCGTGCGGCTCACGCCAAAACGCGCCAGCATGTCGTTGCCCATGTCGTAGCGCAGGTTCAGGCTCGGAAGCCAGTTGTCGAACGTGCGCTTGGTCGGCGTCTTGTAGTACATGACGCCGGCCGATGGATTGAAGGCGGTGCCGTCATAGAACGGGGTCGCGTCGCCGGCATCGGTGATCGCGCCCGGATATGCGGCGCAGGTGGTGGCCGGCTGGCCCGGCGCCACGCGCTGGCAGGCGCCGACGGGAATCGGCGTGGCGATATTGGCCTTGACTTCGGTGCGCGTGAAACGCACGCCCACATTGCCCGACCAGCGGTCGCGTTCCAGGTTGGCCATCACATAGGCTGCGCTCTGGCGTTCCTGCATGTCGATCTCGGAACTCACGCGGCGCTCGAACGCGTCGCTCGTGACCTTGGTGTTGGCGGCGATGTAGTCCTTGATCGCTTCCGGCGTGTACGTAAAGCCCGTGTTGTCCCAGCCGGCCGGACCGTCCAGGCCATCGCCGAAGTCACCGGGGAAGGCTTGCCAGCCAGTGGCTGGCGTCGGTGTGTTCGACGTCACGCGGCCCGTCACCGGATCGACCGTGATGGCGTTGCGGAAGGCCGGGCCGCGGCGCGCGCTGGTGCGCTTGTGGTCCGAGAAACGTACGCCGCTTTCCAGCGACTGGAAAATGCCGCGGTCGACGCGGTACTCGGCGTCGAACTGCGCGCTCCATTCCTTGTCGACGGTGCGCACGCCCGAGGCGGCGCGATCGACGATGGTGTAGCCGCTGCCGTCGGCGTTCAGGCCCGGCTGGTTGCTGCCGGCGTTCTGGTACTGGACGAACGGCGCGTCGTGCAGGCCGCCGAGCGCATACGAGATGCCGGTGCCGTAGCGGGCCAGCGTCAGGCCCTGATCGAGTTCGGTCGTGCCCACGCCGCGCGTGCTCGACAGCAGCGTCTTGACCGTGAGGTCATCGTTGACGCGGTACTTGGCGTCCAGGTCGAGGAACGAGCTTTCGGCCTTGGCGCCGTCGCGGAAGAACCCTTCCGAATTGCCGACGTATTGCGGCGTGGTCCCGTCGGGGAACACGATGTCGGCCGCCTTGAGCACCTTGAGCTGGTTACCGTAGATGGTGGTCTCGTTGACGATGACCGGGTTGCGGATCTGCGCGAACACCTGCTGTCCGTTCGAATTGGTGTTGGCGGCGCCGGCCACGGTGGAACCCAGCGGCGCGTTTTTACCGAGCAGCATCGAGTAGATCGCGCTCGAGGTCAGGCGGCCGTGGTTGTCGGCATCCATCGACGAATGAAAGCCCGTGAGCGTCACGTCGAGATCGCGGTTCGGCTTGAACTGCAGCGACAGCATGCCGCCCTTGCGGTCGCGCACCGATTCGACGAACTCGGAACTCATCGAACCAGGCAGGCGCACACCGTTCAGGTCCGCCGCCGTGTAGCCGGTGCCGGCCAGCGACGCATCGGTGATGCCTTTCATGGTGCTGGTATTGATCACGTCCCAGCCGCTGTTGGTGCCGTAGGCGAAGCGCGATACCGAATCGCGCCGCACATAGCGCTTTTCGGCAAACAGCGCGGCCAGCACGCCGAAGGTGCCGGCCTCGTTCTTCCAGTTGACCGAGCCGTTCATGTCCGGCGCGTAGCGGCCCGGCAGGTCGGCATAGCTGGCGCCGACGCTGACCACGCCCGAGAAATTCTCTTTCGCCGACAACGGCTTGCGCGTCGAGACATTGATGGTGCCGGCCAGGCCGCCGTCGACGATATTCGCCTGGGAGGATTTATAAACGACAGCCTGCTGCAGCACGTGCGACGGCATCAGCGACAGGCTGGTCGAGCGCGAGCTGGAGCCCTGGTCGGACACGTACCAGTCGGCGCTGCTGACGGCGTGGCCGTTGAAGATGATCAGCGACATGTCGGGATTGGTGCCGCGCATCGACACCTTCTCGGCCTCGTCGTAGTCGGTGCGCACCGCCACGCCGGCCAGGCGCTGCAGCGAATCGGCCAGGTTCTTGTCCGGCATCTTGCCGACGTCTTCGGCCGTGATCACCTCGACGTTGGCCGACGCATCGCGCTTGACCGCCAGCGAGCGGGCCAGCGAGGCGCGGATGCCCGTCACTTCCACGGTCTGCATCGGCACTGCGGCCGCGGCCTCCTGGGCCTGTGCCTGCTCTTGCGCCAAGGCCGGCAATGCGGCAAGGCTCCACACGGCCATCGATACGGCCGCGGCAAGCGGCTTCTGCTTGAACATCATCTCTCTCCCGGGAATGGTGCGACACTGGGTCACTGCTGTAAATTCACGATTGCTGGTGGCGAGTATTGATGATGGATTGCCATCATGAATAATCACTTGTGATCGCTTTCATATAACTCGAAGGAATGCGCGTTTGCAATGGTTCGCCCAGGTTATGGGCGGCTGCGCAGAATTCATTGGCCGCGTCGCGCGCAACGGATTAGCGTGACCCTTTTCCTCCTCACCTGATGAACGCCATGCGCCTCGCCTGCCTGCTTCTTGCCAGCGCCGTCCTGACCGGCTGCGCCAGTTCCCCCGCCTCGAAGGCCCCGATCCCCGGCGCCCCACCGCCGCCGACGCCGCTGGCGGCGCTGCTGGCCAAGCCGATCTACACCATGACGCCATTCGAGGCCGGCCAGTACATCCCGCATATGCACGGCGCCCAGCCCGACCTGCGCAAGCGGATCGCCGCGATCGGGCGCCAGAACAGCGGCCAGCCGTATTCTCTGAACCTGCTGGGCGAGTTCCCGTTCGAGATCCACGACAGCCTGCCGATGTACAGCCTCGAACAAAGCGATTGTGTCGTGTTTGCGGAACATACCTACGCCATGGCGCTGTCGCAATCGTGGGAAGAATTTTTCTGGATGCTGCAGCGGATACGCTACCGTGACGGCGTGATCGGCGTGGCCACGCGCAACCACTACACCGAGCTCGACTGGAACGTGGCCAACCGCTGGCTGCTCACCGACATCAGCGCCGAGCTGGCCGGCTCGACCGGCCCCGGCTACGACATGCGGGTCGACCGCGCGCGCTTCTTGCGCACGCGCCACAACACGGTGCGCGACATCCCGGTTGAAACGAGCCGCCAGACGTATGTGCCGAAAGACGGCGTGGCGGCCATCGTCGATCAATTGCAAGAAGGCGACTTCGTCAACGTGATCTCGACCCGCGACGGCGAGTACTGGGCCTCGCACGTGGGCCTGGTGGTACTCGGGCCGAACGGCGAGCGGCACTTCCTGCATTCGTCCGCGCCGAAAGTGCGCGAAGAAACGTTTGACGCGTATATGGCAAGGGTGCTCGCGCGCGAAGCGGACAATGCGCGCGCCGGCAAGCCCGGGCAACGCCTGGCCGGCTTCAAGTTCCTGCGCCTGAACGACGCGATCACGGTGCCGCCAATGGCGCCGCAACCACGGCCCGGCCGTCCGGGCGCATAAAATAGTGCATCAGGTTTCCGGCTTGCCGGGTCGGAAACGTCAATCCTCGTTTTATTCTGCAATTAAGAAATAGGGAATTGGAAATTACATTCCTGATCTCACTTCTATTTCTCTGCACTGCCATTCAGTTACGCTTTCGCTGTTTAGATCCCTGATCGCTGTTGAGTGACCTCAAGCCTGCCATGCAATCCGGATCGGATAATAAATTTTCAAATAACGGTTAATCAATTCAATGAAATCCTCTTCACGAGGCGCTGCTCGAATGGCATGTTGAATTCGACCGTGTCGTGAATACATTTCTTCGATTGCAGCACCCCGTTGTGGATTATTTCAGCGAGAAACTGATTGCCATGTCAATTCAACGTGTCCGCCGGTCCAGCCAGCTCTGTGCACGCATCATTTCGATGCATCGCACGACCAAGGTTGGCCTCACGATCATGGCAGACCTGATTGCACTGCCAATCTGTTTTTTAATCGCAATGATATTGCGCGGCGGCGATTTACATCTGGCAAATCAATTCGGCGTCGATTCATATTTACTGGTCGCCATATTGACCATCGGCGCATTCTGGCTATCCGACTTGTACCGCGCCGTCATTCGCTTCATCGACCACCGCTTATTAACGCTGACCGGCCTGGCGCTCGCCGTCGCCATATTATGTGCCTATCTCACGCTGCTCATTCTCGATGAGGCGCGCTTTCCGCGCAGCGCGCTGGCGATTTACTGGTTCATCGCATTTTCGTATGTCGTGGTGTCGCGCATCGGCGTGCGCAAGATCCTGCGCAGCCAGCGCGGGCCGTGCGCCGACAACGCGCTCCCCATCGCCATCTTCGGGGCTGGCGAAGCCGGCGCGCGGCTGGCCCAGACCATGCGCGACGGCGACGACTACCGCCCCCTGTGCTTCTTCGACGACAAGCGGGCGCTGAACGACCGCACCGTGGCCGGACTGCGCGTGTTCCACACCTCGCGCCTGAGCGAACTGGGCGCCGCGCTGGGCATCCGCACGATCGTCATCGCGCTGCCCGCCGTCGCGCCAGAACGCCTGCGCGAGCTGATGCAGCGCCTGGGCCAGGCCGGGCTGACCATCAAGATCCTCACGCGCCTGGTCGACCTGGCCGACGACAAGGCCGACGACAAGACGGGTCTGCGCGACGCGATCCGCGAGATCAAATTCGAAGACCTTCTTGGCCGCCCGCCGGTGCCGCCCCGCCTCGACCTGTTCGCCCGCTGCGTGCGCGGCAAGGGTGTGCTTGTCACCGGCGCCGGGGGCTCCATCGGCGCCGAACTGTGCCGCCAGATCGTCACGCTCAGTCCCGCCCGCCTGCACCTGATCGACCACTCCGAATACGCGCTCTACACCATCCGCCAAGAACTCGCGGCGCGCTTTCCCGCCCTGCCCATCCACGCCCACCTGGGTTCGGTCTGCAACGCCGACCTGATCGAGCGTGTGCTGGCCGGCGGTGGCATCGACACCATTTATCACGCCGCCGCCTACAAGCACGTGCCGCTGGTCGAAAGCAATATCGTCGAAGGCTTGCGCAACAATGTCCTGGGCGCGCAAATCATCGCCGCCGGCGCAGCGCGCCACGCAGTGCAGACCTGCGTGCTGATCTCCAGCGACAAGGCGGTGCGCCCGACCAACATCATGGGCGCCAGCAAGCGCATTGCCGAACTCATCTTCCAGGCCGCCGCCGCGCGTGGCGGGGCGAGCGCCACAGACCGTGGCGCGCCCGGGACTATCGCCGGCAGCAACAAGGGTGCCAATGCCGGCACCACCTTCTGCATGGTTCGCTTCGGTAATGTGCTCGGCTCATCCGGCTCCGTCATTCCGCTGTTCCAGCGCCAGATCGCGCGCGGTGGGCCCATCACCATCACCCATCCCGACGTCACGCGCTACTTCATGCTGATCCCCGAGGCGGCCCAGCTCGTGATCCAGGCCGGCGCCATGGCCAAAGGCGGCGACGTGTTCGTGCTCGATATGGGCGAGCCGGTCCGCATCGTCGACCTGGCGCGCACCATGATCGCGATGCACGGCCTGAGCGAACGCACCCTGCAACTGCCGCGCGGCGACATCGCTATCCAGTTCGTCGGCCTGTTCCCCGGCGAAAAACTGCACGAAGAACTGCTCACCGAAGGCACCGTCTTCCCGAGCGAACACCCGCGCATCATGCGCATGAAAGAAAGTGCACTGCGCCCCAGCGTGCTCGAAACCTGCATCACCTGCCTGATGATGGCCTGCGACACCCACGAACGCGGGCCGATCGAATCGATGGTCAAGGCGATCGTGTCCGAGTACCTGCCGTCGCCCCCGCCGCCCCTGCCGCAGCCGCCGCCGGAGACGCCAGAGACGCCCGCCCCGGCGCCGGCGGGCCTGGGCCGCAAGTTCGTGCCGTTCCGAATCTGATCACGCCGACGATGTACCCCGGCCAGGACAGCGGCGCAGGCGCGCCGCGGCGTGCCGACCAGTCAGCCCCTTTGTCATTGTCGTTGTCCTTGTCTTTTTCACTGTCACTGTAACCGTCACTGCCACTGTCGAGGAACCCATGCGAGACGAGAACCAATCAGTTCACCTGGAGCAGCTGCTGGCCAGGCTACGCGACCGCCACGCCGTGATCGGCATCATCGGCCTTGGCTACGTCGGGCTGCCGCTTGCGCTACGCTTCGCGGCAGAAGGCTTTCACGTGCTGGGAATCGACATCGACGCCGACAAGGTCAACCAGCTCAACCGTGGCGAGAGCTACATCGCCCACATCAAGGGCGCGGCGATCGAGGCGGCGCGCGCCAGCGGCCTGGTCGCCAGCAGCGATTTTTCGCGCGTGGTCGAAGCCGATGCGCTGATCATCTGCGTCCCGACGCCACTGACTGCGTACCGCGAACCCGACCTCTCGTACGTGATCGGCACCGTCGAGTCGCTGCTGCCCCATATGCGGCCCGGCCAGTTGCTCTCGCTCGAAAGCACCACCTATCCCGGCACCACCGAAGAAGAACTGCGGCCGCGCCTGGAAGCGCGCGGCCTGCGCGTCGGCCACGACGTGTTCCTCGTGTTCTCGCCCGAACGCGAAGACCCGGGCAACCCCGACTTCAACACGCGCACCATCCCCAAGATCTGCGGCGGCACGACCGATGCCTGCCTCGAAGCCGGGCTGGCCCTGTACCGGCAGGCGATCGATACCGTGGTCCCGGTCAGCTCGACGCGCGCGGCCGAACTGACCAAGCTGCTCGAGAACATCCACCGCGCCGTCAACATCGGCCTGGTCAACGAAATGAAAATCATCGCCGACCGCATGGGGATCGATATCCACGAGGTCATCCGGGCCGCCGCCACCAAGCCGTTCGGCTTCACCGCCTACTATCCCGGCCCGGGGCTGGGCGGGCACTGCATCCCGATCGACCCGTTCTATCTCACCTGGAAGGCGCGCCAGTTCGGCCTGCACACCCGGTTCATCGAACTGGCCGGCGAAATCAACAGCGACATGCCAGCCTGGGTCATCGCCAAAGTCGCCGACGCCCTCAACACCCGTGGCCGCGCCGTGATGGGCAGCCGCATCCTGGTGCTGGGCATCGCCTACAAAAAAGACGTCGAAGACATGCGCGAGTCGCCCTCGGTGGCGCTGATGGAGCTATTGCGCGCACGCGGCGCGGCGGTCGAGTATTCCGACCCCCACGTGCCGGTGTTCCCGCGCATGCGCGAACACCGCTTCGAGCTCGTCAGCGTCGAACTCACGCCGTCGTCGCTCGCGTCATATGACGTGGTGCTGCTGGCCACCGGCCACAGCGCCTTCGATTACGAGCTGGTGCGCCAATACGCCAACCTCATCGTCGATACGCGCGGCATCTACCCGAACCGCCTGCCGAACGTCGTGCAGGCTTGACGCGGCCACTTACCGGAGACCCCATGCGCCATTACCCTCCCCCTATCCTCGACCGCAAGATCCGCTTCGCCCTGGTCGGCTGCGGCCGCATCGCACAAAACCACATGCAGGCCATGCGCGAGCATGCCGGGCGCTGCGAGCTGGTCGGGGTGTGCGACGTCGACCCGCGCGCCCGCGAAGAAGCCGCCAACACTACCGGTGCGCGGCCTTACGTCAATCTCGAGCAGATGCTCACGAAGGTCGAGGCCGACGCGTTCGTGCTGGCCACACCGTCCGGCCTGCACCCGGCCCAGGCGATCCGCATCGCGCAGGCCGGGCGCCACGTGATCACCGAAAAGCCGATGGCCACGCGCTGGGAAGACGGCAAGCGCATGGTCGCCGCGGCCGACGATGCGGGCGTGCGCCTGTTCGTCGTCAAGCAGAACCGGCGCAACGCCACGCTGCAACTGCTCAAGCGTGCGGTCGAGAAAAAGCGCTTCGGGCGCATCTATATGGTCAACCTGAACGTGTTCTGGTCACGCCCGCCCGAGTACTACACCAGCGCCCGCTGGCGCGGCACCTGGGAATACGATGGCGGCGCCTTCATGAACCAGGCCAGCCACTACGTCGACCTGGTCGACTGGATCGTCGGCCCGGTCGAAAGCCTGCAAGCCTACACGGCCACGCTGGCGCGCGACATCGAAGTCGAAGACACCGGCGTGATCAGCCTGCGCTGGCGCAACGGCGCACTGGGCTCGCTGAACGTCACGATGCTGACTTGGCCGCGCAACCTGGAAGGCTCGATCACCATCCTCGGCGAACACGGCACGGTGCGCATCGGCGGCGTGGCCGTCAACGAGGTGCAGCACTGGGACTTCGCCACGCCCGACCCGGACGACGCGCTCGTCAAGGACGCCAGCTACCAGACCACGTCGGTCTATGGCTTTGGCCACCCGCTGTACTACGACAACGTCATCAAGGTGCTGCGCGGCGAAGCCGAACCCGAGACCGACGGGCGCGAAGGCTTGAAATCGCTCGAAGTGCTGGTGGCGGCCTACCGCTCGGCGCGCGACGGCAAGCGCGTCGCACTGCCGCTGGAGTACTGATCGTGGCCGTCGTCATCCATGCCAGCGCCATCGTCGACTGCGGCGCCACGCTCGGCGACGGCAGCCATGTGTGGCACTTCGCGCATGTCTGCGCCGGCGCGCGCATTGGCGCCGATTGCTCGCTGGGCCAGAACGTGTATGTCGGCAATGACGTGACCATCGGTGCACGCGTCAAGGTCCAGAACAATGTCTCCATCTACGACGCCGTCACGCTCGAGGACGACGTGTTCTGCGGGCCCAGCATGGTATTTACCAATGTCTACAACCCCCGCGCGGCGGTCGCGCGCAAGCACGAATACCGCCGCACGCTGGTGCGCCGCGGCGCCACGATCGGCGCCAACGCCACCATCGTCTGCGGTGTGACGATCGGCGCCCATGCCTTCGTCGGCGCTGGCGCTGTCGTCAACCGGGATATCGCCCCGTTCGCGCTGGTCGCCGGTGTGCCGGCGCGCCAGATCGGCTGGATCAGCCGCGCCGGTGAACGCCTGGCCCTGCCGCTCGAGGGCGACGGCGAAGCGCGCTGCCCCGACACCGGCGAGCTATACGTCCTGCGCGACGGCGCCTGCGTCGCAACCACCCGTGAACAAGGATAGATCATGGAATTCATCGACCTGAAATCGCAATACGACACGTCGCGCAACGTGATCAACAACCGCATCCAGGCCGTGCTCGACCACGGCCAGTACATCATGGGCCCTGAAGTCGCCGAGCTCGAGCAGCGTCTGGCCGACTATACCGGCGCGCGCCATTGCATCACCGTGGCGTCCGGCACCGAGGCCCTGGTGATCGCCCTGATGGCGCTGGGCGTCGGGCCTGGCAACGAGGTCATCACCACGCCGTTTTCCTTCATCGCCACCGCCGAAGCGATACTTCTGGTGGGCGCCAGGCCGGTGTTCGTCGACATCGAGCGCACCACCTGCAATCTCGATCCACGCCTGATCGAAGACGCCATCACGCCAGCGACACGCGCCATCATCCCGGTCTCGCTGTACGGCCAGCCGCCCGACATGGACGCCATCAACAGCGTCGCTGCCCGCCATGGCCTGGCGGTGATCGAAGATGGCGCGCAGAGTTTCGGCGCCACCTATCGGGGCCGCCAGAGCGGCAATCTGTCGACGATCGGCTGCACCAGCTTTTTCCCGAGCAAGCCTCTCGGCTGCTACGGCGATGGCGGCGCCCTGTTCACGAGCGACGACCTGCTCGCCGGCGCGATGCGCGAGATCCGCGTACACGGCCAGTCGCGCCGCTATGTGCATACCCGCCTCGGCGTTGGCGGGCGCATGGACACGCTGCAATGCGCGATCGCGCTGGCCAAGCTCGAACGCTTCGATTGGGAGCTCAAGCAGCGGCGCCGCGTCGCGGCCGCGTACGACGAAATGCTGTATCCCCACCTGCCGCTCGTTGCATGCCGGTCCGACCGTACCAGCGTTCATGCCCAGTACACCGTGCTGGTCGAAGGGCGCGATCAGGTTCGCGCCGTCCTGGACGCCGCCGGCATCCCGACCGCCGTGCACTACCCGCTGCCGATGCACCAGCAGCCCGCCTATGCACACCTGGCGCCCGGCGCGCGTTACCCGGTGACCGAGGCGATGGCCGCGCGTGTACTGAGCCTGCCGATGGGACCTTACCTGGCGGCGCCCGACGCCCGCCATGTCGCCCAGAGCCTGCTGCGCGCGACGAAACCGGCGCAATCGCGTGGCGTGGAGGCCGTCGAACTGCTGGAGTGAAGCGATAGACATTGCAGACAAATGTCGTCCGGCTTGACGGTCATCAGTTGATGTGCAACGTCGGCCGACGTCAACCGCACGGAGCGGTCGAACATATCCAGCCCCCGTCCACTACGGGCAGCAGCAAGCTCAACGATAGGTTTTCTTCCATGTGCAAGGTCGTTCATCTCACGTCTGCCCACCCGCGCAACGACATTCGCATCTTCATCAAAGAGTGCCGCACGCTCGCGGCGCAGGGCTATGACGTCACGCTGGTGGTGGCCGACGGCAAAGGCAACGCCCATACCGATGGGGTCGCCATCGTCGACGCGGGCCATCTGCCGGGGCGGCTCAACCGCATCTTCAAGACCACCCGGCGCGTGTTCGCGCAAGCTGTCGCACTCGACGCTGCCATCTACCAGTTCCACGACCCCGAATTGATACCGGTCGGGCTCAAGCTCAAACGCCTGGGCAAGACCGTCATCTTCGATGCCCACGAAGACACCGCGCGCCAGCTGGTGGGCAAGCCGTATTTCGACCCGCTGTCGCGCCGTGTGCTGCCGGCCCTGTTTTCCGCTTACGAACGTTTCGCCTGCGCCCGTTTCGACGGCATCATCGCGGCCACACCCAGCATTCGCGACCTGTACCTGGGCATCAACCCGGTCACGGTCGCCATCAACAATTTTCCCATCCTGGGCGAGTTCGATGCCAGCGTGCCGTGGTCGATGAAACGCCCGCAGGTCTGCTACGTCGGCGCCATCAGCGGCATCCGTGGCATCCGTCACATAGTCCAGGCCGCCACGCTGCTCAAGTCGGGCGCCCGCCTGCAGTTGGCCGGCCAGTTCTTTGACCCGGCGGCCGAGGCGCATGTCCGCGCCCATCCGGGCTGGCAGCGCGTCGCCGACCTCGGTGTTCTCGATCGCGCCGGGGTGCGCGGCCTGCTGGCGCATTCGGTTGCAGGGCTGGTTACGCTGTTGCCGCTGCCAAACCACGTCGACTCCCTGCCGACCAAGATGTTCGAATACATGTCAGCAGGCATTCCCGTGATCGCCTCGAACTTCCCGTTGTGGCGCGAAATCATCGAAGGCAATGGGTGCGGCATCTGCGTCGATCCGCACGATGCGGGCGCCATCGCGGCCGCCATCGACTATCTCGTGGCGCACCCCGACGTCGCGCAGACCATGGGCGAACGCGGCCGCCACGCGGTGCGGGCCAGGTACAACTGGGCCGCCGAGGCGAGGCGCCTGACCGAATTCTACGGAGCACGCTCACATGCCAAACAAGCTATCGCAACTGTTTAACCAGGTACTGGCCATCGCCCGGCTGCCGGTGGTGCGGCTGCAGTTCCATCTCGTCCTCAATCCCGAGAACGTCGAAAAGACCTACCGCTATTACACCAAGCGCCATCCGCGCTACAAGCTTTTCCAGAACAAATCGGTGGGCGCGGCCCTGGTCGACCTGACCCGGTTTCCCAGCAGCGACGACTACGCGCAAGTGCTGAAGGCGCGCAAGGATGTTGGCCGTTACGTCAAGCGCGCCAAAGGCAAGGGCTACGCGGTCATCGAGATCGACCGCAACGAATTCATCGACGACATCTTCGAGATCAACACCTCGGTCGACATCCGCCAGGGTAGGCCGATGGACCCCGATTATCGCAACAAGAAGACCAGTTACCACTCCGAGGTCAATTTCAAGTGTTACGGCGTCGTCAACGCGAATGGCAAATTGATGGGCTACGGCGAGGTGGCCTTCTTCGGCAACTTCGCCGCCTTCAACCGGGTGATCGGCGTGCGTAACAACGACGGCATCATGCACCTGATGGTGGCCGAAATCATCAAGCGACTGATCGAAGCGCGCACCTACGATTACCTCATGTACGACACCTACTTCGGCGCGAGCCCCGGCTTGAAGGCATTCAAGAACATGCTCGGCTTCAAACCTTATCGCGCAAAATATTCCATCCAATGACTACCCTATTCGGTCGCCTGTATTGCGACTATCTGATGCCGTCCCAGCTCGCCGCCTACGAAGCTGTGGTGCGCCAGGCGCATCAGGCTGGCTACACGCAGACGTCCGTGCGCGGCTACACCGACCTGGTGCGCGATGGCCGCAGCTTGCCAGAGCGGGTGCTCGTCCATCGCCACGATATCGACACCGACCTGCGCACTACGCGCAAACTGTTCGATCTCGAGAAAAAGCACGGCATCCATTCGAGTTTCTATTTCCGGCTCTCCACGCTGGACTTTCACCTGATGCGCGAGATCGAGGAATACGGCAGCGAAGCGAGCTACCACTACGAAGAACTGGCGACATACGCCAAAGAGAACAGGATCAAGGACGCCGCCACGCTGCGCGGACGAATGCCAGAAATCCGTGCGAGATTTCGCGCCAATTTCTCGTACATCGAAGGACGCCTCGGCACCAAGCTGCACACCGTCGCCAGCCATGGCGACTTCGTTAATCGCCGTCTCAAAGTGACCAATACCGAAATTCTCGACGATGCACAATTGCGCGCCGCCTGCGGCATCGTCCACGAAGCCTATGACCGCGCGCTGCTCGACCAGTTCGACATCTACATCTCCGACCGCCCCGCGCCGCAGTACTACTACCCGAGCGCGCCTGTGGACGCGATCCATGGCCATCGCCGCATCTGCCTGGTCACCCATCCACGCCAGGTTGAGACCAACTGGAGCGCCAATACCAAAGACAATCTTTACCGCTTTTACGAAGGGTTGGTCTGGTAGGCCGCATGGCCAGTGCCCACGCCGGATGCCCTCTGACGCTCTCGAGATCGCCCATGACACGCCAAATACATCCATCTACGCCAGCCAGTTCGCTGCGAACGGCCCGTTCTGGCCAGTCGCACGCCGGGCACGGCGCGCCGCCGCGGGTGACGCTGTTCTCACTCCAGGTTCTGCTGTGCGCCATCCTGCACCTGGCCGTCACATCCTGCGCCAGCACCAGCAGCAACCATCTCTACGTATCGACCGTCGGCGCCGACACCAACCCGGGAACCCGGAATGCCCCGTTCGCGACCATCGCACAGGCCGACGCCGTGGCGACTCCCGGCGCGACCATCCACGTGGCCCCTGGTGTCTACCGGATAGTCGCGCCATTGCTCCGCAGCGCGGGCATCCGCACCACCAAGAACGGCACGCCCACCGCCCGCATCAAATTCGTCTCCGACATCAAATGGGGCGCCAGGATCATATTTTCGGGCGCCGGCATGGCATGGCATTCAAAGGGCACCCATGTCGATATCGACGGCTTCGACATTTCCGGCGCCGGGCGCATTGGCATCCTGGCCGAGGGTGGTCATGCAACCATCACCAATAACGTCATCCATGACCTGGCCATCAGTGGCGGCTGCAACGGCAGCGGCGGCGCGGCGATCGATGCCTGGGGACCGGCAGGCGGCGCCGTCATCGATTCGAACGTGGTGCGCAATATCGGCGTGCAATGGCTTGCGGGGCGCACCTGCAACACCGTGCAGGGCATCTATGTCACCAACCAGAACGCCCGGGTGTCCAACAACGTCATCTCGGGTGTCGCCTCGGTCGGCATCAACAGCTGGCATGGCGCGACGGCCGCCACGATCGTCAACAACACCATCTTCAACTCAAAGGTGGGCATCGTGATCGGTCAAGGCGACAGCGGCGCGTCCAGCGCCGGCACCAGTCACAACTACGTGGCCAACAACATTGTCTATCGCAATGGCTACGGCATCACCGAGATGGGCCAGGTCGGCACCGACAACCGGTATGTCAATAATCTCGTCCATGCCAACGACACCGATTGGCGCGTGCAGGGTCTGGTCACCGGCACGATTTCTGCCGATCCCCAGTTTGTCGATTACCAGAACAACGGCGCCGGCGACTACCGCCTGCAGGACGACTCCCCAGCTGCCGGTATTGGCGCTCGGCGCCATCTGCACGGCGCGGCCCCCCCTGAACCCCAGTCGCCGCAGACCGGGGAGCCAGTACCAGGGCCTGTTACTGCGAACAAGGACTGAACGTCGCTGAACACCACTGACCATCACTGAACCTCGCCAGATACCGGATCCCTGAATGAATATCCTGCTGATCAATCACTACGCGGGCTCGCCGCGCCATGGCATGGCATACCGCCCCTACTACCTGGCGCGCGAATGGGTGCGTCTTGGCCATCGGGTCCACATCCTTGCCGCAAACCACTCGCATATCCGGACCATCCAGCCGGCGCTGACGGGCGCGGCACGTCTCGATGAACGCATCGACGGCATCGATTACAGCTGGTTCCGTACGCCAGGCTATGACGGCAATGGCGTCGGGCGCGTGCGCAATATGGGCGCGTTTGTCGCCGCCTTGTATCGCAATGCGCATCAACTTGCACGCACGATCACGCCCGACGTGGTCATCGCATCGAGCACCTATCCGATGGATATCTGGCCGGCGCACCGCATCGCGAAGCAGGCGGGCGCGCAGTTGCTGTTCGAGGTGCATGATCTGTGGCCGTTGTCGCCCATCGAACTTGGCGGCATGTCCAGGTGGCACCCATTCATCATGCTGGTTCAGCAAGCCGAAGATTACGCCTACCGCCATGCCAACAGCGTGGTATCGATGCTACCCAAGGTCCGCGACTACATGGTCTCGCGCGGCCTCAATCCAGAGAAATTGCACTTCGTGCCCAACGGGATTGATCCGGATGAATGGCGTGGTGACAGCCCCGGCTTGCCCGAGGCGGCAGCGACACTGTTGCGCGGGCTGCGCGAGGCGGGCATCGCCATCGTCGGGTACGCCGGGACCCATGGGGTATCGAATGCGCTCGAGACTGTTCTGGCCGCCGCAGCGCTGATGCGCGGGGAGAACGTTGCGTTCGTGCTGGTCGGCGGCGGGCCGGCCAAGGCCAGCCTGCACGCGCGCGCCATTCGCGAAGGGCTGGACAGCCTCCATTTTCTCGAGCCTGTCGAAAAAAGCCGGGTGCCTGCCCTGCTGCAATGCTTCGACATCGCCTACATCGGCTGGCACCGGCATCCGCTGTATCGGTTTGGCATTGCCCCGAACAAGCTCATGGACTACATGATGGCGGCCCGGCCGGTCCTGCACGCGGTCGATGCTGGCAATGATCCGGTACGTGAGGCCGCGTGCGGCATCACGGTCGCGCCGGACGACGCCCATGCGGTGGCCGAGGGAATCCGCGTCCTGCTGGCCCTGCCCGACGAAGAACGCGCGGCCATGGGGCGGCGGGGACAAGCGTTCGTGCTCGAGCACCTGACCTATCCGGTGCTGGGACAACGTTTTCTGGCCGCGTGCGGCGCCAGAACCGATCCGAGCAACCGCACGAGCACGACAATGAGCATATGAGGTCCGCATGTCTACTCTTCAATTTTTTTGGAAAAAATTATTTGGCAACCTGTTCGCGGAGATCGCCGGGCGCCGGGCGTGGTCGCATACGCTGCGCAGCGTCAGCAAGCGTGTGCTCGACCTGTTGCTGGGCCTGGCGGCAGCGGCAATCTTCTTGCTTCCCCTGCTGTTGCTTGCCATCCTGGTAAAGCTGACCTCGAAAGGCCCTGCACTGTACTGGTCGCATCGGGTCGGCCGCAACAACACGCTGTTTGCAATGCCGAAATTACGTACGATGCGCGTGGGAACCGAAGTCGTCGCCACGCACCTGCTACAAGATCCCGCTTACTGCCTGACACCCGTTGGTGGTTTCCTGCGCACATCCAGCCTGGATGAGTTGCCGCAACTCTGGTGCATCCTGCGCGGCCAGATGAGTATCGTCGGTCCAAGGCCAGCGCTGTTCAACCAGCAAAACCTGATCCAGATGCGCACCGAGGGCGGCGTACACGTGATGCGGCCGGGCCTGACCGGCTGGGCGCAGATCAACGGCCGCGACACGTTGCCGATACCGGACAAGGTGGCCTTGGACCTGTACTACGTACGTCACCAGTCATTGGCGCTCGACGTGCGAATCATCGCGCGCACGGTATTGAAAGTCGTGCGCCGCGACGGCGTCACGCATTGAGTTCGCGTGGCCCACACCAGGCGCGGCGAACGCTGCCGTTACCCCTTCAACGGTGCGCGCGCCTTGCACACCAGGTTGCTGGGCCACGCAACGGGGCGCTCCCGCCCTGACAGGTGCAAAGCGACATCGTCCAGTTTGTGGCTGATCACGGATGGCTTGAGGGCAAACACCAGCGCGAAGACCAGCATCCCGCATGGGATTGACGCCCGATTGGTCCGTGGCGCCGGCATGGTGCCGGCGGTCTGCAGATAACCAAGACTGATCGCCATGCCCAGGATGAACGTGGCGATGGCTTCGGACGCCGTGTGGAAATCGAAGTACACGATCAGCATACCCAGTGCAACGCTGGCCGCGACGCCCGATCCGACCGCAGCCGCGCGCCAGGCTGCCGGCGCCCGATGTGCGAGGACGTGACAGAACACGGGCAGCACCACGCTTGCACATAGGACGTGGCCGCTGAGCGCCTTGAATCCAAGCGCCGGTATGCCCGTCGCCCAGCCAAGGAAGGCAACTTTCGAGAACGCCACCAAGCTGACGCCGGCAACGAACATGACGCACCATACCAGCGCCCTCTTCCATGCGCCCGCAGCCAGCAACCATCCTGCAATGGCCGCCGCCAGCGGCAGCATGATGGCGGTATGGCCGATATCGATGATGGATTTCCAGATAATCATGATTCAGTGTGGTTGCATGCAAGGGTCGGCATGATGGCAAGCCGCGCCGGGTCAGCCCGGAGCCCGGTTTCGCGTGACGTACTGATAATGGGCGAACGCACCCAATGCGGCCCCGAAGCTCATATCCGGGACAGCCTTGGCCGTCAACGCCCACAGAATCGCAATGCAGCAGAACGAGAACGCCAGCACAAACTCACGCGATGCCGTTCTCAGGAAATATCCGTTGATGAACAGCCTCACCGCTGGCAAGAGCAGCATCGCGACAAAGAAAATGACACCGATCAGTCCGAAGTCGACCCAGCCGCACAGTATATTGTGTGCATAGTGCCCATCGGGGTAACTGCCAAAATCGCCGAGAATGGGGTGTTGGGTAATCGTGCGCCATGCGTCGGTCGACAGTTGCTCACGGGCCTCGCCGGAACTTGAATGCGACAAATCGAATAACTGCAAGATCCTTGTTTCCGGCAGCATGCCAAGGATGGCATCGGCGTTTGCTGCCAGCCATATTGCCAGGAAGAACGCCAGCGTCACGAGGTACAGCTTGTACCTCGTGTGATACAGCTCGATGATCGGGACAATGAACAGCACCGCCGAGAATTCACTGCGCGCGCCATTGAGAAACAGGCTCGCAACCGCCAGGCCGTACAGCAGAAAGCGGCCGCCCACCGATTGGATGATCGCGACCACGACGAGGAAAGTGAAGATATACGAACGGGCGAAGCCCTGGTAAGTCGCCAGGCTCTCCGGATTTCTCGCCTCGTCGAGCGAGCGCAGATAAAAGAAGCCGTCGATCGAAAAGTAAAAGGTGATGGCCGACATGAGCAGCAATGAGACTGTCGCGGACAGGATGAACAACCGGTCGCGCAGATCGATCAGCCTGAAAATGGTATAGACGTCCACGCTGAAAATCAGGACCAAGGCGTACCGTTGCACAATCGATGCATGCGAGCCACCCGCATAGTTCGCTGCCAGTACACTGGAATAGTAAGCAGCGAACAAGATGAAATAAAAGTCCGTTTTTTGAAAAAAACTTCTATTTAATTTCACGGCCGCGAAATAATACCAGAGCAGCGGCAGTAGAAAAGCAAAAGCCACGACGGAAAAATAGCCGCCCAGATAGGCGCGAATCACCCCCACGCCCAACAATGTCTGATAAAAGAAGAAGCCGGGAAATAAAAAAATGAGTGCCAGATGCGCGGTCAGCTTTCCGTTGATCGATCCATACACGCGATCGGACTGTAGGTTGATAGCGTGCATGATTATGCGATGAGTGACCACATCGGTTTCATTATCGACTGCCCCCGACGAATTCCCGGTTTTAAATAAACAGCCTCAAGACATGGCATTCTGTGCAAACCGATGCGAAAGATAGAGATAAATTACGTATAGAACAGACCGACTGATCGTGTAGTGCCACAGGATGTCGGTCAACGAAAATGGGGTGAGAAAGACGGTGATTGTCGTGATGAACAAGGCAATTTGCCACACAAATTCAACCTTCTGTTTACCGGCGACAAAAAACACATAACTGAGCGGACTGGCGACAAAATTCAGAAAATACAGGGGCGCGAGAATGCGGGCGAAGTCGCCTGCACCACGCCATGGTTCGCCAAATACCCAGGCACAGAAATCAGGTGCGAATGCAAAAATGAACAAGGCTGGGCCGCAGCCGAGCAGCACCAGGGCCATGAATGTGCTTCGATACGCCTTGCTGCAATTTCCCGCTGTCTGGAAGTCGTGCACGGCCTCTCGCTTGAACACCTCGAGCACTGACGCGGCAAGCAGCGAGACCGGCGCGGTCAGCACCCGTTCAGTCAGCGCGAACAGGCCTGCTGCCACCAGGCCGTACTTCGCACCGATCAAAAACAGCGGGAATTTTCCCGCTGCTATATTCAGCAAACCCGCCGGCAAAGAATATCGCCAGAACGATTCATGCTTTCGCAGATAGCTGCGCTGCGCGCTCGTCGGGGCAAGTGTGATGGTGGGCTGCGGTGGCGACAACAACATGATCGCAGCCAGCATGCCAATCCCGAGCCCGAAAATATGTCCTGCGAACAGCGCGGCGCCATGGACGCCGACCAGTAACAGGGCGACCTGCCCCAGTGCAATTGCACCTGCGCCATACACCTTGACCATCGCGGCTTTTCCGAACGCGCAGTAGGACGTTGCGTAGGCACTTGCCGTATGGTTGTAGGCAGTCACCCAAGTGCCGATGCCAATTGTCAGCAGCGCAAACCAGGACAGGTTTTGCACCTGAGCCACGCCAGCCTCGCGCGCCAGCACGGCGGCCAGAGTGATGACGATCGCCAGCAGGGTGGAGAAATAAGCCACCACGCTGAAGCAGGTTTGCTGGGCGCTGGGTTCATGATCGAGGATCATCGCGGCTTCGAGCCGCAAGGTTGCCACGGTCGACGCAATCGCGATGACACCCAGCCAGATGCTGAATTCGCCAAGATCGCCCGGTGAGCACAATCGGGTAATCAGGGGCGCAACCAACAATGGTAACGCCTGCGCGGCAACCGTACCTGAGAGTACCGTGACGGCATGTCGCCAAAACACAGGCAAAGTAGCGAGCATAGGTGATTTAAGTGGTTTCTTAAATAATGCAATTTGCCGATATTCCTTGGCAATATCTTCAAGCTGTGGAGCAATCAATATCACCAGCATCTCCACCCAGATTGTCTGGCCAATCGATTTTTTCAGATTGATGAGTATCAGTATTCACCTGCGCACAATACAATCTGGAGGAACGCCAACAATGTTTAGCGTGAGCTGCATTCCTGAGAAACATTTGTACGCCGCATGGCACACCAAGATGTGGATGGCATCCAATTTATCTACAAAAATAATGCAAGCAGATTTGGTGAAAATTATCGCATCAGAAATCTCTATTTTGCGTCACTTCAATACAGTGATATCTCAACTCGATATTGTCGGGATATCTAATTCTGGTGGCTGATTGGTTTTAATATGAGCAAGGATTCACATGCGGATCATTAACGTGCCAGTACTAACGTTGCAACTTCAGGGTCAGCTTGGCGATAATTACTGGCATTCGATTATTATTTCGGTAATGCGTGGTCTGGCCGCATTGGTCGTCGCGGCGGCGCACCTGCGTGCCGAGATGTATCCTGGCCTGCGCACGATTGCTGAACCTTCGATATGGTTCCAGATATTCGCGTTCTTCACCGGTTTCGCCCACCAGGCTGTACTGGTATTTTTCGTCATCAGTGGCTGGCTGGTAGGTGGCAGTCTGATCAACAAGATGGGGCAAGCAGGCGCCGTGCGCAACTATGCGATCGATCGCATCACACGGCTATGGACAGTGTTGATCCCGACCTTTGCGTTGACCCTGGTACTCGGCATCGCGGCGGGCGTCGTGCATCCTGGGAGCATCGACTTCTCCCCCGCCAACGAATTTTCCGGGGTCGCGTTTCTTGGCAATCTACTCGGATTGCAAGGCATCGTGCTGGCTGACTTTGGCGGCAACTATGCCCTCTGGAGCCTCGCCAACGAAACCTGGTACTACGTCATGTTCCCCGTGCTGCTGCTGGTTTTTACAGCGCGCCGCGTCGCGTCGCGCGTCGCCAGCGGCGCAGTGCTCGCACTGGCGGCCATCTTGCTGCCGGTCGAGATCATCACCTACTTCGCGATCTGGCTTCTTGGCGTAGCATTTTCACGTGTCCGAATCGATTGCAGACGCTGGATGAGAGTCGTGTGGCTCGTTCCCCTTGTGGCGGCCAGCGCCTATTTTCGGCTCACGGCGGACAATGACAAGTTCGACCAGACCACGCTGGGCATGGATCTGCTGCTGAGCCTAATGTTCCTGGCTTTACTATCGAGCCTGCAATTCAAAGCGTCGCCGACCTCGATCATGGCGCAGCCACTGACGCGGGCGGGCACGTTCTTCGCTAATTTCTCGTTCAGTCTGTACGTGCTGCATCTGCCGATGATTTTCCTGTTCAAGCACCTGGCGTCGACCCAGCTAGGGCTGCGCCAATTGGCACCCGACGAGCCACTGCACTTCGCCCTGTATCTGTCCATGTTGATCTGTTCGCTGCTGGGCGCCTATGTTTCATATCTGCTGTTCGAATCGCAAACTTTCCGCATCCGTCGCGTCGTAAAACGCCTGGTGGCACGGCGCGCAGTGCCACCAGTTTCCGCCCCGGCCACGGCGGCGGCGGCGTCCGCCAAACGCTGGCACTGATGTCGCTCTGACCGTCCACGCGCGTCAATCAATCCAACAGGTGAAAGCATGAACACGATCGCGGTGATAGGGGCGACGGGCGAAGTAGGATTCAGGCTGATCCATGCTTTACATGACTCCTGGAGGATCGTTGCCATTATCCGTAATCGCAGCAAGCGCGACTTCGGCCCGTATCCAGGCGTGGAGATTCGTCAGGTTGCAGACATCACGGACGTCGACAGTCTTGCCCGGGCGCTCGAAGACTGCGATGCCATCATCAACACGGGCTATATCTGGTTTGCCGAATACATCCATCAAGCTATGCAGAAATGCGGCGCGCCGGTGCGCCATATCGTGTTTACCGGGTCGACCGGCATTTTCACGCAATTGTCTTCGCCAAGCGCTGACCGCAAGCGCCACGCAGAACGCTTTATTCTCGAGCACTACGGCTGTCCGTGGACGATCATTCGGCCAACGATGATTTATGGACACAAGGACGACCGCAACCTGTCCCGTCTCATTCGGGCGGTTGCACGTTACCCCGTCATACCGCTGATCGGCGATGGTGGCAGCCTGATCCAGCCGGTGTTCATCCTCGACCTGATCAAGGCATTTCGAACCGCGCTGCTCAATCCACGATACTTCAACAAGGCCTACAACATCGGCGCCCGCAAGGCCTGCTCGAATCGCGCTCTGATCGCTTGCGCCGCGTCGAGCCTGGGCCTCAGGGCAAGGCTGATCCCGCTTCCCGCCTCGCTGGTGCAAGGTGGCGTGGCGTTGCTGTCGATGCTGGGTCTGAGTCCGATTTCCCGGGAGCAGGTGTATCGATTCCAGGAGAACAAGCATATCGACCTGCAGGCGTTCATCACGGATTTCGAGTTTGTGCCCGTAGATATCGAGCATGGATTGCGAGTGCTGGTCCGCGACCTGCAAGAGCACGGACTACTTCGTTGATCCTGTTTTCCAGTTCATGGCGGATGCTGAACGTCCGCTGAACATCAGTCTCCCAACCATCTCCTGGTTATCACACTGCGCGGATCCCACGCCAGCGACGCTGCGCGCTGAAGTTGCCCCTCCTCACGTCGCGATTGCCTTTTCCTGGGTGGACCGCGCCCAAATCCCCAAAAAAATTTCCTTAATGCATTGATACCGCGAGGAAAATTTTTCCCAAAAACATTGAACTTAGGCAGTTTCCTACGCTCAAAGCTTACTCATTCACTTTGCATGATAGGGTAAGTTCAGATGAAACAATTCGCTACCGCAGCCTCGAATCTCCGCACCAACCACCTCCTGGGCGCCAGCCTGGCCATGCTGTTTGCCGCTGGTGGCAACGCCATCGCCGCCAACCCTGTGGAACCTGCCTACGATTCGCCTGCAGCGACCGTCGCCTCCGCCGCGCAACTTGCCGCCGATGCGTCCAACCGTGCCACGCCTGCGGCCACTGCCGCTGCCACGGCCACCACCGGCAAGCACCTGTATGTTGCCACCACCGGTTCGGACGCGAACCCGGGCACGCAGGCCAAGCCAGTCAAGACCATCGCCCGCGCCGATGCGCTGGCCAGCGCCGGCTACACCATCCACGTCGCGCCAGGCGTGTATAAAGTTGCCGCACCATCGACCGGCAGCGTCGGTATCCGCACCACCAAGAGCGGCACCGCGGTGGCCCGCATCAAGTTCGTCTCGGACGTGAAATGGGGCGCCAAGATTGTCTTCTCGGGCACCGGCATGGCGTGGAACTCGAAAGGCGCGTATGTCGATATCGAAGGTTTTGACATTTCCGGCACCGGTCGCATCGGCATCCTGGCCGAAGGCGGCAAGGAAAACATCACCAAGAACTTCATCCACGACCTGACGGTGACCGGCGGCTGCGATGGCGGCGGCGGCGCCGGCATCGATGCCTGGGGTCCGGGCGGCGGCGCGGTGATCGACTCGAACGTCGTGCGCAATATTGGTCTGCAATGGGTGGCCGGCCGGACTTGCAACACCGTGCAGGGCATCTACGTCACCAACCAGAACAACCGCATTTCAAACAATGTGATTTCGGGCGTGGCTTCCGTTGGCATCAACAGCTGGCACGGCGCGACGGCTTCGACGATCGTCAACAACACCATTTTCAACTCGAAAATGGGTATCGTGATCGGTCACGGCGACAGCGGCGCCACCGCTGCCGGCACCAGCAACAATTACGTGGCCAATAACATCGTGTACGGCAATGGCTACGGCATCACCGAGATGGGCACGGTCGGCGGCAACAACCGTTATCCGAACAACCTCGTGTTCAACACGGGCCGTAGCTGGCTGGTCAAGGGCGCTGTCACTGGCACCGTGGCAGCCGAGCCGCAATTCGTGAACTACCAGATCAACGGCACTGGCGACTACCGCCTCAAGAGCACCTCGCCAGCGATCAACAAAGGCACGGCAACATCGGCGCCAACGGTCGATATCGCCGGGGTGGCACGTCCTCGTGGCGGCGCGGCCGACATCGGCGCCTACGAGTTCTAATTGAGCGACCTGCCCCGGCGTGCTGCCGGGGTGCAGCCCCGGGAAGTCGGACTTGCGTCTGGCTTCCCGAGGCTTTTTCTTGACTGCGACGCCCTGGCGGATGTCGCGCGCGTCCAAAGGTGTCCAGGTGATAGATCTCAACTGAAAAACTTCAGATGCCCGATCGGCCCCGTTTGAAACGGTGCATATGAGCGACCGATCCTGGGACTGATGTTATTGAACAGCACCCCTTGTGGTGACAGACCCGCGTGGTTCAGCCGCTTCACCGATTCGGTGATCTCAGCATCGGTCGTCACGCGCGCCCGCGCAAGCAGGAACACTGCGCCGGCCCTGGTGCCGATCACGAGCGCGTCGGCCGCTTGCAACAGGGGCGGAGTGTCGATCAGGATCAGGTCGTACTTGGCGCTCAGGGTATCAAGCACCGTGCTGAAATTCAGGTGCAGGAGGAAATCGGAACGATTCGGCGGCAGCGTCCCCGTTGGGATGAAGTCCAGATTGTCGATCACATTGTGATGGATGACATCGTCGACCGGCGTCGCACCGCTGACCGCCTTCGACAAGCCCTGATCGCGGCTGAGACCGAAGTAACGGTGCAGGCGCCCGTTGCGCAGATCGGCGTCGATCAGCAGCACGCGCCTGCCGCTGGCGGCCATGACGGCGGCGAAATTCACCGTCACGAAGGTTTTGCCGACGCCGGGCGTCGGCCCTGCGAACATCACGATATTGTTCCTGAAGTGCGGCATCGAAAACTGCAGCGCCGCGCGGAAGCTGCGCAGGCTTTCCACCGCCGGGTCTTCCGGCAGGATCTGCGCCAACAGCGGCAAGACGCCGTCGGGTTTTACTTTGTTCATCAATTTGTCTTCGTTGACGCTGTGCGGAATAGTGGCGTACACCACCTTGGCGCGCAGCAGCCGTTCGACCTTGGCAGGATCATCGATTCCGCCCCGCATCGCCTGGCGCGTAAACGCGATCAGGGTGCCCAGGAACAGGCCGGTAACGACAGCCAGGGCGACAATCAGCGGACGATTGGGCTTGACCGGTTTCTCGGGCGCGATCGGCTCGTCGATCAGGCGCACATTGCTGACGCGGCCAACCGAGATCAGCCGCAGTTGCTGCGCCGTGTTCGACAGCGCCGTGTACAGGTCGGTCTTGACCTTGATGTCGCGCGTCAGGCGCGCTTCATCCTGTTCCATGACCGGCAACGTGCGGATGCGCGACGCGACGGCCTCGATCTCGGCGTCGATTTCCTTGCGCTGGCGATTGATCGCCATCACCACCGGATGGTCTTCGGTAAAGCGCGCCAGAAGCTCGGTCTTTTTCTGCATCAGCTCGATGCCTCGCGTGCGCGCCGCCGCCGCCTGCGTCAGGCTCATGCGCGCCTCTTCGCGCAGGTCGACCGTGCCGTGCGCGTTGCGAAACTGGTTGTAGCGGTCTTCGGATTGCTCGAGCTGGCGTTTGAGGATGGGCAATTGCTGGTTGAGGAAGGCGAGCGACTTTTCGGCTTCTTCGGTTTTGCGCGCCAGGTTCTGGCGCATGTACTCGCGACCAATTTCACTCAGCAAGCCGTAGGTGTGTTCGGCGTTTCCGCCCTGGAGCTTGACCTGGATGACGCCCGACTGCTTGCCCTGTTCGGTAATCACCAGTGCGCCCTGGATCGCCTGGATGGTGCCGAGGCGCGAGTTGCGCTTGACACGGAACTGCGCGCCGGCATTGCCGCGCAGGCTGTCCACCTTGATCTCGACGACGCCGTCCGGTGTCGGCACCCGGTAGCGCTGGCCGACCGTGGCGTCGAACGCGATTGGCTGGCCGCCGCCCGAGAACCGGTAGCGATCGCCCGCGCGCGCCGTGATGACGAACTCGCGCTTGAGCCAGGGTTCGGGCACGTCGAACACCGACACCTCGATGTTCTCGCCACCCCAGACATAGCCGCCCTGCCCGAACAAGCCCGGTTGGGACAGCGCCTCGCCGTTGCGGCTGGCGATCCAGGCGCCGATCACGGGCAAGTAGTTCGGCCCGGCCTCGATGTACATCTGCAGGTTGTCGACCGCACGCGAGACCACCATGCGCGAGCGCAGCAGTTCCATTTCGGCGATGGCGGCCTTCTTGGTCTCGAACAGCGATGACGCTTCGCTCAGGATATTTTTGGATGCAGTGGGACTTTCTTCCTCAACGTGGATCATGAGGTTCGCTTCGTAGACGGGTTTGGCCAGCAAGGCGTACAGGACCGCGACCACGGTGATGATGCCGGTGATGGCGCCGATCAGCCAGCGGCTGTCGTATAGCGTGTTGATGTAGCCATTGACATCAACGGCCGGCTCTTCTGACAGCGGCTCGGCCGGACGCGGGTCGAAGGGCACCGACAGCACCGGCGGGACGTGGTACATCGGGCTCAGCGGATGCGGCTGGGGATCGTGCGGCGTGCTCATGACGGGTGCCTCCGCTCAGGGCCGGGTGGTGACGCCAACGGCGGAGGTCAGCGCGCCCGGGAACAGCAAACTCAGGTGCCGGTTCCAGCTGGCCAGCGCCGAGGCGGCGACGTAGACGACATCCTTCGGCCGCAGTTCGAACGATTCGGCCATCGCAAGGGCGCCGCTGTCACGCGCATCGAGCCGGAAGACCCGCGTGCGGTCAAGCGTCTTGCGCACGACGTAGACTTGGCGCGCATCGCCGCTCAGGGGACTGATGCCGCCCGTCTCGCCCAGCGCTTCGTTGAGCGTGAGCCGGCCGTTGTGCATGGTGAGGGCTCTTGGCGTGATGACCTCGCCCGACACGAAGACCTTGCTTTCATCGCGCGAATGCACACGCACGACGTCGCCATGCGCGAGCAGGATGGTGCCCGGGTTGACGCCCTTGAGCACCAGCTCGCGCAGGTTGACGCTGTAGCGCGTGTTACCGCGCTCGACCACGATGCGGCTCTGGTCGGCATTGGGCTGCATGCCGCCGGCCCGGTTGAGCGCCTCGACCAGCGTCATGGGGATGTCATCGATGGCCTGCAGGCCCGGTGTACGTACTTCGCCGTCGACGTACACGCGGCGGCTGCGGTAGGCCTGTACCCGCAGCGTGATGTTCGGCCGGGCAATGTAGCGCGCCAGCTTTTGCGTGATCAGCGCGCGTGCCTGCTCTTCGGTCAGGCGGGCGAGCATGAGCAGGCCGATCAGGGGAAACTGGATGCGGCCCTGGTGGTCGACCACGAAACCCGGCGGTGTGGCATACGGCTGGACGGTGGCGGTGTCGATATTGGCCGCCGCTGCGGCCATGCCGCTGGCGGCGAGCTCGGGGTGATCCCAGACCACGATCGACAGGATGTCGCCGCGCCCGATGGTGTACGGCGGTGGTTGCGCCACGATGAGTGGCGACAGGTCTTGCCTGGCCGCGCTCTCGGAGGCAGCGCGCTCGGCGTCGATCAGGTTTTCGGTGATCAGTTCGGTGGAGGGCGCCGAGGCGCTGCGACCGGGGCCGGGCCCCTCGCGGAAGCCGACGCCGGTGGTGCAGCCGCCGAGCGCCAACGCCAATGCCGATGCCAACGCCAGTGCCAGGAGTGGTAGCCACGACGGCAGCTGCGCGGCGACGATCGGTACGCCCCGGCCAGATGACGATGGGCGCGCAAAACCTTTTATTGCAACCGAACTCAGCCAAGCCATGATTGTTGCCTATCAATAATAGTCGGAGTAATCGAACGTTTCAGTTCAGGTTACGGCGTCCATCGGGCTTGACTTTGCAGCGCATCAAACGGGGCACGGCGACGGCGATTGCGATCGATCTGGTTGGCGACGACGTGGCGACGTTCGCACACGAGGGCGTCAACGCATCTCTTCGACGAGCTTGAGCCCGTCAGTAAGGCGCCAGATGCGGCGGATTTCGATGACGTCGAATTGCGCCGCGACATTCGGCGGGAACGCGGCGTAGCGGGCGTTCAGGCGCACGAAGCGGCGCACCGCGTCATCCATCTCGGCGCGGCCGCTCGAACGCACGATGGTGATCTCGTCGATACTGCCGTCGCTGCGCAGCGAGATACTCACCAGAGGATCGATGCGCACGTCGCGCTGCGACAGGCGTGCGCCGCCGAGCACGGCATTGCGCTCGAGTTTCTGGCGCACGCTGTCGACGTACAGGCGCAGCGGTGCGTCGCGCTCGCCGCCGTCGGCCAGCACGCGGCGGTCGTTGGCCGGCCGCCCGCGCGGCAAGCCGGAGGCGTCCACGTTGGGGATCGTCACGCCGCGCAGCAATTCACGTGCGCGGTTGCCGGGCAGGCCGGTCAGTGCGCCCGGCCCCGCTCCGATGCCCGGACCGCTGCCCAGGCCCGCGCCCGCGCCATCCGCGCGCGTCGCTGTCGGCCCGGCACCGGGCGCTGGTCCCGCAGTGGGTCCGGAGGCCTGCGCCTGCAGCCGCTGCGCCGCTGCTTGCCGCGCCGCTTCTTCGGCCGCGCCGCTCGCCAGCCGCTCGGCATCCAGGCGCGCCTGCTCGGCGGCTTGCTGGCGTGCCCGCTCCTCGGCCAGCCTGCGCTGGGCCAGTTGATCGATGCGCTGCCGTTCGGCGGCTTCCTGCGCCACGCGCCGGGCATCATCCTCGGCGCGCTGGCGTGCTTGCAACTGCGCCTGCACCATGGCCTGCTGCGTTGCAGCCTCTTGCGCCACGCGCTGCGCCGCCAGTTCACGCGCCATGGCTGCCTGCTGTTCACGCTGCCGCAGCAGCGCCTCATGATCGCGCTCGGCTTGCTGCTGCACTTGCCGCTGCTCCGCGAGCCTGCGTGCCTCGGCGGCGTCGCGTTGCGCCTGCGCCAGCCGTGCTTGCTCCTGCTCCTGCTTCTGTTCCCTCTCCTGCTTCTGTTCCTTTTCCTGCTCCTGCTCGCGCTGCAAAGCAAGCTTTTGCAGGAGTGCCTGCTCACGTGCATCGTCGGCGGCGCGCAGCGCCAACGCTTCCTGCGCCGCGCGCTCCGCCTCATCATCCACGACGGGCTCCGGTTCCACAGGCGTCTCGCTGGCCACCAGCTCTTCGGGCGCGTCGATTGCATCGGCAACGGTCGGGGTCGGATCGGCTTCGAACTCGGGCAATGGCACCGCCACGGCGAATTCGGACTCGAGGTCCGGTGCTGTGGCGATCACGGGCGTGGCTACCTCGCGCAGACCGCGCTTGGGCCCGGCTGGCGCCGGGCGACGCAGGCTCGTCTTCGGCGCTGGCGCAATCTTCGCTACCGGCGGCGCCGGTGGCGGTGGCGGCAGATCCACGAGACGCATGGCACGCGCAGGTTCGGGCGCCGGAGGGACAGGCGCAACAGGCGCGGCAGACGAAGGCAGGACAGGTACAGGCAGAACAGGTACAGGCAACGCCGGCGTCGGCGTCGGCGTCGGCGTCGGCGTCAGCAACGCAGCGTCCTTCGTGGCCGACAAGGGCGTCGGCGCAAGCACAATGCTGATCGGCCCGCCACCACCGGCATCGCCACCCCGCACGCCGAACTGGAGCGACAACAACAAGCCATGCAACAGCACTGAGACGACAATGCCACCGACCAGGCGCCGGTTGCTGCGGGAATGGCCATGGCGTCGCGTGCTGGCGGTCGCAGGATGCATGTGGTCGCTTGGGTGTCTTGTCAGGCTGGCATCTTAACGTTAACGCGACCGTATGGCGATCAAGCCGCCTTGGCAGGCGTGCGGATAGTCGACGTGCCAGGCATGCCGCCCACCAGTGCCGCCAGGCCGGCCCGTGCCTGACACCAGGGCGTGCCTTCCAGTTTCTGGCGGCAGTCGGGACATTCTTCCAGTGGATTACAGTCGTGTTCGAGTGCCACGTAGTTGATCCCGACCACGGTTTTGCCTTGATAGCTATCGACCCGGCCAGCACCTGGCTTTGCGGCAGGCCTGACTGGCGCTCCTGCCGAGGCCGAGGCTGATGCAGAAGCAGATGCCGAGGCAGATGCGGCGTCGATCCACTTGGCAAACGGCTCGGTGGCGACGCCATCGGCCACATACCAGCGGCGGCGGGTCGGGTTCCAGCGGGCGCCAAGCGCCTTGGCGGCGTCCTTTTCGGCGTAGGGGACAGTGAGAAAGACCATGTGCGAACTGCTCCGGGATCGATATGCTTGCGGTTTGCTATTCTACCGCGCCAGGCTGGTGGCGGGACTGTGCCGGTAGCGTGGCCCCGAGGCCTGGCTTACGGTTCCTTCTGACGCCGGGCCCAGGCGGCGTCGCTGTCGCGCTGCTCGCGCCGGTCCTTGCGCCAGGTGTACAGCAGGTTGCCGAGCGTGCTCAGCAAGGCGCTGACCATGCCGATCAAGGCGCCGATATCCGCCAGCGTCAGCCCGGTGGCCACGCCCGTCAGGTTGGCGTCCATCAGACGCTGCAATGTTTCGATGATCATCGTGTCTCCCCTGTGCTTGCGGCGGAACCCTGCTCCGGGAAGCCCACGCTGTCCCTGCGCCACGTCAATACGATTGATGAAAGTATAGGAAAACTATACCACAGCAGTAAAGAAAAGCTATACTTCAATGTATAGATTTCCTTTACTATGTGAATATGGACTTACAGACAATGATTGCCGGCTGGGTGAAAGAGGCGCGCACCACGGCGGGCTTGTCGGGCACCGCGCTGGGCGCCCGTCTCGCGCTCGAGCTCGGAACAGACCGCGGCCATACCAAGGCCAATATCTCGCATTGGGAAAATGAAAAGCACAGTCCCAACCTGAAGCAGCTGCTGGCCATTTCCCGGGTCACCGGTTGCCGGTTGCCGGCCGAGATCCTGGCGCCGCTGGCGGCCAGCCCGGCCAATGACAGCAGTGCCCTGCCCGGCGTGCCCGGGCTGCCCGGATTGCAGAACGCGCTGCGCGTGGTGGCCGAAGGTGACGACGATGCCTTCGTGCCGATTCCCATGGTCAAGCTACGCCTGTCAGCCGGCATCACCGGGTACCAGGCCGAGCCGGAGGCGCGTGATGGGGGCACGCTCGGCATGCGCCGCACCTGGCTCGAACGCAACCAGTACAGCCCGTCGCACCTGATCGCGATCTACGTCAAGGGCGAGAGCATGGAACCGTCGCTATTCGCCGGCGATATCGTCGTCATCAACACGCTCGACACCAAGCCAGTCGACGGCGCCGTATTCGCGTTCAATTATGAGGGCGAAGCCGTCGTCAAGCGCCTGGTGCGCGATGCCGCCCAATGGTGGCTCACGTCCGACAACCCAGACCAGCGCAAATACCACCGCAAGCTGTGCCAGGGCGGCGAGTGCATTGTGATCGGCCGCGTCGTGCGCAAGGAAAGCGACCGCATCTGAGGCGTTTGCCCGCCATAGGCCGACCATCAGGCAAACACGTGGGGCGCCCGCTCCAGGATGCGCCGCAGCGCCGGATGATGCACCCGGCGCTCGACCGTCACGGCATAGATCTGCTCGACGATGGCGTCGATCTCCCCCACCGGTTCCAGCCCGTACTGTGCGCACAGTGATTGCGCAAGCACGGTCGGCGCCGCCATGAAGCCCGCGCCGGCGCCGGCAAATGCGCCGAGCAGCGCGCCATCATCGAATTCACCGACCACGATCGGGCGCAAGCCTTGCGCTTCGAGCCAGGCCATCAGCTGGCTGTGCAGTGCCGCGTCCTGGCCCGGCATCAAGAATGGCGCGCCCTTCAGACGCTGGGGAAAATCGCCGGCCCAGCGCCGGCACACATCCGGGTGCGCCACCACCGTCACCGTGCTCGAGCCGAGCAGGTGACTATGCCCGCGCACCGCGCCGCCGGGCGGCAAGCCCTGGTCCGAAATCAAGAGGTCGAGCCGGTGCGCGCTGAGATCTTCCATCAGGTCGCCAAACCGCCCTTCCCGGCACACCAGGTGCATGGCGAGGCCTGCGTCGCGCGCGGGTTGCAGCAGCCGGAAGGCCATCGTCTTGGCGATCACGTCGCACAGGCCGACGCGCAGTGTTTCGGTCTCGGTGAACAGCCCGCGCCGTACGGCTTGCTCGAGTTCATTCCCGAGGCTGAAGATCTGCCCGGTGTAGCGCAGGACAGTCTTGCCGGCTTCGGTCAGCACCAGCCCTCGCCCCTTCTTGCGCAATAGCTCCTCGCCAAATTGGTCTTCCAACAATTGCAACTGCGTGCTGATCGCTTGCGCCGAGACGTGCAATTGCTCGGCCGCACGCACGACGCTGCCGGCCGTCGCGACGGCATGGAAGTACTGCAGGTGCTTGTAGTTCATCCCTCGTTACCACCAAAAATATTGAGCATTGCTAAAGATTATTCGATTTTACTTTACGATGGCGCAACCGTATATTGGTCACTCAGTTCACACGAAGCGAGGAAGCAATGAGAAGTTACCCGACCGACAGTCCCAAAGCCATGAGCCGCCTGCTGGCCCTGGCCATGATCGCCGACGGCCGCCTGACGCCGCAAGAGCTCAAGACGCTGCACCGCAGCGGTGTACTCGAGGTGCTGGGCGTGAGCGAAGACACGTTCGACGACGCCGCTGGCGAGCTGACCCAGGATTTGTTGGCCCACAGCACCAACCGTGCAGCCGGTATGGTCGAGATCGAACCGGCAACGATCGATGCGCTGCTGGGCGAAGTGAATCATCCTGCCCTGCGCGCGCTGGTGCTCAAAGGCATGCTCGAGATCGTGCGGGCCGACCACATGATCGACCACCGCGAACGCCGTCTGCTGCGCCGCGCGCTGGCCGCGTGGGGCGGCGATGGTGAAGCGTTCCCGGCTGCGGCGTAAAGAACCCGTGACAGCGCGCTTACAAAGCGTAACCATGTCGACACATTGGCGGATATTGCCAGACCTATAATCGGGGCATCCCATTGCCCGAGGCCTGCCATGTCCGCCTATCCCACCCTCGATTACCTGAGCGACCTGACCCGGGCCGACATGGACTGGGCCTGGCGCCTCGAACTCGACCCCGTCCGGGATCCCGAGCTCGGCCAGTATTACGGCCGCACCGCGCGCTACAGCACGCTTGATCCGTATGCGGGCGACGATGACATCTTCGTGTTCCACGCCACCGCCGGCATGGGCTACACGGTCCAGAGCGGCAGCTACTACGATCCATTTTTGCTGCGCATCCATGACGATGCCGGCAACGCCATTGCCGCCGACGACGGCGGCGGCGCTCACGGCTACGACTACGCGGCATTCACGGCGCCCTACACCGGCTGGTATTACATTAATGCGTCGTGGGACCAGGATTACTACGACAGCTACGCCAGCGTGAACGTGTACGAGAGCCGCACGCCGACGACCAACCGGATCGTCGGCACGGACGCGCACGACACCTTGTATGGCACGCGCACGAACGACGACGTCGATGGCGGCGCCGGCGTCGATACCTTCGTACTGGAAGGCCGCCGCGATGAATATACCGTCAGTCTGCGCGATGGCGCGATCACGGTCACCGACCTGGTCGGCTACGACGGCGCCGATGTGCTGCGCAGCGTCGAGCGACTGTCGTTCGACGATGGCGTCTTCATCTCGTATGAAACGCAGGGCTTTCCCGCCGAGGTCTACCGCTTGTTCCAGACTGCGTTCGATCGCACGCCCGACGCGGGCGGCCTGGGGTACTGGATCGGACAGATGAGCCAGGGGCAGGCATTGAGTGCGGTCGCGCAGGCCTTCGTCGACTCGCCTGAATTCAAGAGCAAGTATGGCGCGGCTGCCACCGATGCCGAGCTCATCACCGCGCTGTATGCCAATGTGCTGGACCGGGCGCCGGATACCGGCGGCTTCGCGCACTGGCTCGGCGCGCTGGAGCGCGACGCGATCACGATGGCCGACCTGGTCGTGCAATTTAGTGAGAGCGCGGAAAACCAGGCGCAGGTCGTCGGCTCGCTGCAGGCGGGCTACGAGTTCATCGTGACGTGAGAGAGATGGAACGAAGAAGATGATGCGAGGAGTGGCCCGCCCTGAGGGAATCGAACCCCCGACCCACAGCTTAGAAGGCTGTTGCTCTATCCGACTGAGCTAAGGGCGGTGCAAAACTGCGAGATCGGAAAACAAAACAGGCCGTCGATGACGGCCTGTTCTGATGATTCTTTGGTCGGAGTACAAGGATTCGAACCTTGGACCCCCTGGTCCCAAACCAGGTGCGCTACCGGGCTGCGCTACACTCCGCCGTGGGCAACATTATATGCCAATCATTCGTGAAGCGCCAGCCCCGTCAGGTGCAATTCCAGCGCCGCACGCAGACTGATTACGCCGACAACTTCGCCGCGATCCGGCGCGCCAGGCTGTCGGCCAGTTCCGCCTCTTTCGCCTCGACCATTACCCGGATCAATGGCTCGGTGCCCGATGCGCGGATCAGCACGCGCCCGTTGTCGCCCAGTTCGCGCTCGACCGCTTCTTTCTCGGCGACCATTGCCGCATCGGCCGTCCAGTCGAAGCCCGGTGCGACTTTCTTGTTGATCAGCGTTTGCGGGAACAGTTTGAGTTCGTTGCAGCACTCGGCCAGCGACTTGTTGCCGCGCACTAGTGCCGACAGCACTTGCAAGGCCGAAACGATGCCGTCGCCGGTGCTGTGCTTGTCCAGTGCCAACAAGTGGCCCGAGCCTTCACCGCCAAACAGCCAGCCGCGCTCTTTCATCACTTCGAGCACGTAGCGGTCGCCCACCTTGGCACGCGCGAAGCCGATGCCCATTTCCTTGAACGCCACTTCGAGCGCCATATTCGTCATCAGGGTGCCCACGGCGCCGGCCACCGGACCGGTGCTCATGCGATCGCGCACCATCACGTACAAGAGTTCGTCGCCGTTGTAGACGCGGCCGGTGGCATCGACCATGATCAGGCGGTCGGCGTCGCCGTCGAGGGCGATGCCGAGGTCGGCCTTGTTGGCCACGACGGCTTCGGACAGCGCCTGCGGCGCGGTGGCGCCAAAGCCGGCGTTGATGTTGAAGCCGTCCGGCTGGGCGCCGATGGAAATGACCTCGGCGCCGAGCTCATGGAACACGTGCGGGGCAATGTTGTAGGCGGCGCCGTGGGCGCTGTCGACGACGATCTTCAGGCCGCGCAGGTCGAGCTCGTTCGGGAACGTGCTCTTGCAGAATTCGATGTAGCGCCCCTGGGCATCGCGCAGGCGCGACACGCGGCCGAGTTTGTCCGACGACACACAGCCCATCGGCTGGTCGATCGCGTCTTCGATTTCCAGTTCAACGGCATCCGGCAGCTTGGTGCCGTGGCCGGAGAAGAATTTGATGCCATTGTCCTGAAACGGATTATGCGAGGCCGAGATCACGACGCCGGCCTGCAGGCGCAGCGCGCGCGTCAGGTAGGCGATTGCCGGCGTGGGCATCGGCCCGGCCAGCATCACGTCGACGCCGGCAGCCGAGAAGCCCGATTCCAGCGCCGCCTCGAGCATATAGCCCGAGATGCGGGTGTCTTTGCCGATCAGCACGACAGGACGGCCGCTGCTCGATTTTTTACCTTTTGCCAGGACGGTGCCGGCGGCGTAGCCCAGGCGCATGACGAAATCAGGGGTGATTGGCGCTGCGCCCACCAGCCCGCGAATGCCGTCGGTGCCGAAATATTTCCGTGCCATCTAGTTCTCTTTTCTCTTATTGAAACGTGTTTTTATGGATGCATGGCCGCGCGCCATACCTTCAGCGCATCGACCGTCTCCGCAACATCATGCACACGCACGATTCTAGCGCCATGCGCTGTCGCAGCCAATGCCGCGCCGATACTGCCGGCGATGCGCTGCTCGACCGGCCGCCCGGTGACGGCGCCGATCATCGACTTGCGCGACATGCCAGCCAGCACCGGCAAGCCGAGTTCATCCCGGATGCGGCCCAGGCCGCGCAGCAAGGCGTAGTTGTGCTCGACCGTCTTGCCAAAGCCGAAGCCCGGATCGACGCAGATACGTGCACGGTCGATGCTGGCCGCCGTCATTGCGGCGATGCGTTCGGCCAGAAACGCGATCACGTCGCCCACCACGTCATCATACCGGGGCGCCTGCTGCATGGTCTCGGGCGTCGCTTGCATGTGCATCACGCACAGCCCGCAATCGCTGTCGAGAACAGCCTCCAGCGCGCCGGGCGCGCGAAAGCCGTTGACGTCGTTGATCATGTCGGCGCCGGCGATCAGCGCTTCGCGCATGACTTCTGGCTTGGTGGTGTCGACCGACAGCGCGACATCGAGCGTGCGCAGCGCGTACAGGGTCGGCATCACGCGGCGCAGCTCTTCATCGAGCGGCACGCTTGGCGAGCCGGGCCGGGTGGATTCGCCGCCAATATCGATCATGGTGGCGCCATCGCGGATCATCGCTTCGGCATGCGTCAGCGCAAATTCGAGGCCCTGGTAGCGGCCGCCATCGGAGAATGAATCCGGCGTGACGTTCAGGATGCCCATCACAACGGGGTCGAGGGATGCGGCGCCATCCAGCGCGAAGCTGAACTGGCCGCATTGCAGTGTCTTGGTCATAAAATCAATCGGGACGGGCGCTGCTCGGGAGTGTGGCAATCGAGTGCCGCACACACGTACCGCAAGCGGGCGCCATCAACAAAAAAGGCACCCTTGCGGGTGCCTTCGTGGGGTAGCGCGAGCGTCAGGCCGGTGCGGTGGCGTTTGGCGCCACACCGCCAGGGCCGCTGTCGCCCGGCGGCGTACGCTTGGTCAGCACCGTCGTCGGCTTGCGTGGCTCTTGCCCGGCCATGATGTCGTTGATCTGGTCGGCGTCGATGGTTTCCCAGTCGAGCAGCGCCTTCGTCATCATTTCAACCTTGTCGCGGTTCTCTTCCAGCAGGCGACGCGACAGGGCGTACTGCGTGTCGAGGATCGCGCGGATCTCGGCGTCGACCTTTTGCTGGGTCGCTTCCGAAATGGTCTTGGTGGCGCCGCCGAAGAAGCCTTCGTTCTCGCTGTCTTCGTAGACCATCACGCCCATGCTGTCGGACATGCCGAAGCGGGTCACCATCGAGCGCGCCAGCTTGGTGGCACGCGAGAAGTCGTTCGACGCGCCGGTGGACATCTGACCGACGAAAATCTCTTCGGCGATACGGCCACCGAACAGGATCGAGATTTCTTCGAGCATCTTGTCTTTGTAGCCAGACAGCGCATCGTGCTCAGGCAGCTGCCAGGTCAGGCCCAGCGCATAACCGCGCGGCATGATCGTGACCTTGTGCACGGGATCGGCCTTCGGCAACAGCTTGGCGATGACCGCGTGGCCCGACTCGTGGTAGGCCGTGTTGCGGCGTTCTTCCTCGCGGATGACCATCGACTTGCGTTCTGGACCCATGTAGATCTTGTCCTTGGCATCTTCAAAGTCGATCATCTCGACCAGGCGCTTGCTGCGACGGGCTGCGAACAGCGCTGCTTCGTTGACCAGGTTGGCCAGGTCGGCGCCCGAGAAACCAGGCGTGCCGCGGGCCAGGATGTCGGCCTTGACGTCGGTGCCGATTGGCACTTTGCGCATGTGCACGTTCAGGATCTGTTCGCGGCCGCGGATGTCCGGCAGGCCCACTTGCACCTGGCGGTCGAAACGGCCCGGACGCAGCAGCGCTTTGTCGAGCACGTCGGCGCGGTTGGTGGCGGCGATGACGATCACGCCCGATTGCGCTTCGAAGCCATCCATCTCGACCAGCAGCTGGTTCAGCGTCTGTTCGCGTTCATCGTTGCCGCCGCCCATGCCGGCGCCGCGGTGACGACCGACGGCGTCGATCTCATCGATGAAGATGATGCATGGCGAATGCTTCTTGGCATTCTCGAACATATCGCGCACGCGGCTGGCGCCGACGCCGACGAACATCTCGACGAAATCGGAGCCCGAGATCGAGAAGAACGGCACCTTGGCTTCGCCGGCGATGGCGCGGGCCAGCAGCGTTTTACCGGTGCCGGGCGGCCCGACCATCAGCACGCCGCGCGGGATACGGCCGCCCAGTTTCTGGAACTTGGTTGGATCGCGCAGGAAGTCCACGATTTCGGAGACTTCTTCTTTGGCTTCATCGCAACCGGCGACGTCCGAGAACGTCACGGTGTTGTTGGTCTCGTCGAGCATGCGCGCCTTCGATTTGCCGAAGGAGAACGCGCCGCCCTTGCCGCCGCCCTGCATCTGGCGCATGAAGAACACCCACACGCCGATGAGCAACAGCATCGGGAACCACGAGATGAAGACCTGTTGCAGGAACGATGGCTCTTCAGGTGGTTTGACGTCGAAGCGCACGCCGTTTTCGCGCAGGTCGCCGATCAAACCACGGTCGAGACCGGTGGCAGTGGCGCGCACCTTGGTGTCGTCAGCGCGCGTGGCGGTGATGTTGGTGCCTTCAATCAGGACTTCCTTGATGCGGCGCGCCTTCACTTCATCGAGCAACTCGGAATAAGCGATGGTCTTGCTGCCGCCAGCGACGCTGTGGGTGTCGAACTGCTTGAACAGCATGAACAACAGCAGCGCGACGACCACCCAGATGGCGGATTTGGAAAACATATTATTCACGAGCACTCCTCCGATGCGTACGCATCTCTACCGATTTCAGTATCCTGATTTTACTCGCAATAAGCCAACGCTGCCACGCAACTCCGGCCGTAGTGTCGAAATACCATCGAATGACTGTCTTATTCATTCCCGCCGCTGCAAACCGCCCCAAATGGCAGTCGCAACACAAGGGATCACGCGGCTGATGTGGTGGCCGCGCGAAGGGATTTCAAGGGGCAATCTGTCGCCGGGCGCGATTTACGCGCCCGGATGTTTCAAACCGCGCCCCAGCAGGAAAATCTCGGACGATTTATCGCGGCTGGCCTTTGGTTTGATTTGCTTCACGGTGGTGAACTCGAGCCGGAATTTCTCCAGGATTTGCGTGAAACCCATGTCTTTGAAACACTTCACCAGTAGTGCACCACCCGGCTTTAAATGGGCTTGCGAGAATTCGATCGCCAGATCGATCAAATGTTCCATGCGGGCGGCGTCGGCATGGCCGATGCCCGACAGGTTGGGCGCCATATCCGACAGCACCACGTCGACCCTGCGCTCGGCCAGCACCACCGCAAGCTGGTTCAGCACCTCTTCTTCACGGAAGTCGCCCTGGATATATTGAACATCGGCCACCGGCTCCATGGGCAGGATATCCAGCCCGATAATGGTGCCGTGGATGCCGCCGCCGTCCTTGCCGGCGAGCTTGCGCCGGGTGTACTGGGCCCAGCTGCCCGGGGTGCAGCCAAGGTCGACGACGACATTGCCCGACTTGATGAGTTTCTCGGACTCGTCGATTTCTTTCAGCTTGTAGGCGGCGCGGGCACGATAGCCCTCTTTTTGCGCGAGTTTGACGTAGGGATCGTTAATATGGTCGTGTAACCAGTTTTTGTTTAATTTGTTCTTGGCCATTCGCGTAGAATACTGCTTTTATAGGTCCATCAAAAATTTATTATGCTTAAACTCACACCGGCCGAGCGCAGTGCTCTGCGCGCAGAAGCCCACGGGCTCAATCCTGTTGTCATGATCGGCGCCGACGGGCTGACCGAATCCGTGATGAAGGAAGTCGCCAACAGCCTCGACTCGCACGGCCTGATCAAGGTGCGCGTGTTCGGCGACGACCGCGAAGCGCGCGTTGCCATGTACGACAAGATCAGCGCCGACCTCGACGCGGCCCAGGTCCAGCACATCGGCAAGCTGCTGGTACTGTACCGTCCGAAAGTCGAGACGGCCAAGGAACGCAGCAGCAAGGCCGGCCCGGGCATGCGCGAAGTCACCATCGTCAAGGCCAGCGCCAGCGGCACCAAGAAGCCGAGCGTCACCAAGGTCATGCTCAAGGGTAACGAGCGCGTCACGGCAGGCGGCAACATCAAGCGCGCCAAACCGCGTCAGACCAGCTCCAAGAAGAGCTCGCTGAACAAATAAAAAAAACCGGGGAAACCCGGTTTTTTTACGTAGGGTTGGCGGCTGCGCCGCCGACGCGGCGATGGTTGGCAGTTAGATCATCCGGCACGACAACGGCGCCGATATCGATCACCGCGTCGGCGGCAGAGCCGCCAACCCTACCCCAAGTGGGCAATCGCCACCGAACCGGCGTTACCGCAAGCGTACCAGCAGCCACGCTCCCAGCAAACTCTGGGCAATGTGAAACAGCTGCGACACCCCATGCATGACGGCAAACTGCGTCCAGTACGGCGACGCCCGTACGCCGGCCTCGCCTGCCAGCACCCGCAGATGCGCCATCCCCGGCTGCAAGCCGACAAAAATCACCAGCGCGCACGCCAGCATCGCAACCACGAGCCAACCGAGAAAGCGCCGGCGCACCGGCGCCAGGTCTTTCGACACCTGCAGCAGCACCAGCAGCACGACCGCGCAGACAATCGACAGCCAGGCCTGGCGCGTGAGCAGCACGGCCACCAGATCGCCGGCCTGCCCGCTGCCAAGCACCTTGAACGCCGCTGGCGCCGCGATGTAACCGAGCGCCCACAGGCTGCCGGTCCACAATGCCGCCACCAGCAGGCGCGCCGCCGGCAGGCGCCCTGCCCGGCCTGCGCCGAAGCCCTGCGCGCTGCTGTCCATCAGATGTAGCGCACTTCCAGGATTTCGTATTCGCGCGGGCCCGATGGCGCCTGCACTTCGACGACATCGCCGGCATACTTGCCGATCAGCGCGCGCGCGATCGGCGACGTGATCGACACCTTGTTCATTTTCAGGTCGGCTTCATCCATGCCGACGATCTGGTACGTGACCTTCTGGCTCGACTCGAGGTCTTCCAGGTCGACGGTGGCGGCGAACACCACGCGGCCTTCGGCGTCGAGCGTGGTCGGATCGATCACCTGCGAGGTGCTGAGCTTGCTTTCGAGTTCGGCGATGCGGCCTTCGACGAAGGCCTGGCGTTCCTTGGCGGCGTCGTACTCGGCGTTTTCGGACAGGTCGCCATGCGAACGCGCTTCGGCGATCGCGTCGATCACGCTGCGGCGTTCCTTCGTCTTGAGCTGGTGCAGCTCTTCTTTCAGGAGTTCTGCGCCGAATTTGGTCAGTGGTGTGGTCATGGTTCTCTGCTTGTGATGTATTTGACGGGGTGCCCGCCGCCACAAGAAAGCGAAAACCACAGAGGCACGCGGCGCCAAGGCCGCGCGAGCTCTGTGGTTGACTGGACTTGCTGTGTGACGGGTACTGCGTGTGCTTAGTTTAAGGTTTTATGAAGACCTTGTAAATCGTACACGCGCAGTTCGTCGATATGCGGCATGCCTTCGATCGCCGCTTCGGCGCCAGCGATCGTGGTGTAGGTCACCACGTGGGCCGCCAGTGCCGAGGTGCGGATTGCGCGCGAGTCGACGATGGCGCTGCGTTTCTCTTCCACGGTGTTGACGACCATGACGATGTCGCGGTTCTTGATCATGTCGACCACATGCGGACGACCCTCGAGCACCTTGTTCACGGCGCGCACCGGAATCCCGGCGGCGGCGATCACGGCGGCCGTGCCCTTGGTGGCGACCAGATCAAACCCCAGCGCCACCAGGTCACGCGCCACGCTCGTTGCCCGCGGCTTGTCGGACGACTTCACCGACAGGAACACGGTGCCCGAGCGCGGCAGCTTGATGCCGGCCGCGAGCTGCGACTTGACGAACGCTTCGCCGAAGGTCATGCCCACGCCCATCACTTCGCCGGTCGATTTCATCTCTGGGCCCAGGATGGTGTCGACGCCCGGGAATTTCACGAACGGGAACACCACTTCCTTGACGCTGTAGAACGGCGGGATCACCTCTTTCGTGATGCCCTGCGATGCCAGCGTCTGGCCGACCATGCAGCGCGCGGCGATCTTCGCCAGTTGCAGGCCGGTGGCTTTCGACACGAACGGCACGGTACGCGACGCGCGTGGGTTCACTTCCAGCACAAAAACAGTATCAACCGTATGGCCGTTTTCTTCCTTCTGCTGGATCGCGAACTGCACGTTCATCAGGCCGACCACGTTCAGTGCCTTGGCCATCAGCGAGGTCTGGCGCTTGAGCTCATCGATCGTCGATTGCGTCAGCGAGTACGGCGGCAGCGAGCAGGCCGAGTCGCCCGAGTGCACGCCCGCCTGTTCGATGTGTTCCATCACGCCGCCGATGAAGGTGGCTTCGCCGTCCGAGATGCAGTCGACGTCGACTTCGATGGCGTCGTTCAGGAAGCGGTCGAGCAGCACTGGCGAATCGTGCGAGACCTTGACCGCTTCGCGCATATAGCGCTCGAGGTCACGCTGCTCGTGGACGATTTCCATTGCGCGGCCACCCAGCACGTACGACGGACGCACGACCAGCGGATAGCCGATTTCCTCGGCCAGCGCCAGGGCGTCGGCTTCGGTGCGCGCGGTACGGTTCGGCGGCTGGCGCAGGCCCAGCTCTTGCAGCAGTTGCTGGAAACGCTCGCGGTCTTCGGCGGCGTCGATCATGTCCGGCGAGGTGCCGATGATCGGCACGCCGTTGGCTTCCAGGTCGAGTGCGAGTTTCAGTGGCGTCTGGCCGCCGTACTGCACGATCACGCCCACCGGTTTTTCGAGCTCCACGATTTCCAGCACGTCTTCCAGCGTCAGCGATTCGAAGTACAGGCGATCGGACGTGTCGTAATCGGTTGACACCGTCTCTGGATTGCAGTTGACCATGATGGTCTCGTAGCCGTCTTCGCGCATCGCGAGGGCCGCGTGGACGCAGCAGTAATCGAATTCGATGCCCTGGCCGATGCGGTTCGGACCACCGCCCAGCACCATGATCTTTTTACGATCGGTCGGGTTCGACTCGCACTCTTCGTCGTACGTCGAGTACATGTACGCGGTGTCGGTCGAGAACTCGGCCGCGCAGGTGTCGACGCGCTTGTAGACCGGACGGATGCCCAGCGCATGACGGCGCGCGCGCACCTCTTCGGGCTTCACTTTCAGCAGGAACGCCAGGCGACGATCGGCGAAACCTTTTTGCTTGAGCTTGTACAGCACCGGTTTATCGAGACCTTCGAGCGTCTGCGTCTCGAGCCACAATTCGATGTCGACGATCTCCTTGATCTGCACCAGGAACCACGGATCGATCTTGGTCAGGTTGTGCACTTCTTCGAGCGTGAAGCCCTGGGCAAAGGCGTCGCCCACGTACCAGATACGGTCCGGGCCAGGCTCGCCCAGCTCTTCTTCGATCTTTTCGCGGTCGCGCGTTTTCTCGTTCAGTCCATCGACGCCAACTTCCAGGCCGCGCAGGGCTTTCTGGAACGCTTCCTGGAAGGTGCGGCCCATGGCCATCACTTCGCCCACCGATTTCATCTGCGTGGTCAGGTGCTTGTCGGCAGTCGGGAATTTCTCGAACGTGAAGCGCGGGATTTTCACGACGACGTAGTCGATCGACGGTTCGAACGAGGCCGGCGTGGCGCCGCCCGTGATGTCGTTGCGCAGTTCATCGAGCGTGTAGCCGACCGCCAGCTTGGCCGCGATCTTCGCGATCGGGAAACCGGTTGCCTTCGAGGCCAGCGCCGACGAACGCGACACGCGCGGGTTCATCTCGATGACGATCATGCGGCCGTCTTTCGGGTTGATCGCGAACTGCACGTTCGAACCGCCGGTATCGACGCCGATTTCACGCAGCACGTCGATCGACGCGTTGCGCAGGATCTGGTATTCCTTGTCGGTCAGGGTCTGCGCCGGCGCGACGGTGATCGAGTCGCCCGTGTGCACGCCCATCGGGTCCAGGTTTTCAATGGAGCAGATGATGATGCAGTTGTCGTTCTTGTCGCGAACAACTTCCATCTCATACTCTTTCCAGCCCAGCAGGGACTCTTCGATCAAGAGCTCGGAGGTTGGCGACGCTTCCAGGCCGCGCTTGCAGATCGCTTCGAATTCTTCTTCGTTGTAGGCGATGCCGCCGCCGCTGCCACCCATCGTAAACGATGGACGGATGATGGTCGGGAAGCCCATCTCGCGTTGCACGACCCACGATTCTTCCATCGTGTGGGCCACGCCCGAACGGGCCGAACCCAGGCCGATCTTGGTCATCGCGTTCTTGAACTTCAGGCGGTCTTCGGCCTTGTCGATCGCTTCCGGCGTGGCGCCGATCAGCTCGACGTTGTACTTCTCGAGCACACCGTGGCGGTGCAGGTCGAGCGCGCAATTGAGCGCGGTCTGGCCGCCCATCGTCGGCAAGATGGCGTCAGGACGCTCTTTCTCGATGATGCGCTCGACGACTTTCCAGGTGATCGGCTCGATGTAGGTCACGTCCGCCGTTTCAGGGTCGGTCATGATCGTGGCCGGGTTCGAGTTCACCAGGATGACCTTGTAACCCTCTTCGCGCAGGGCCTTGCAGGCTTGCGCGCCGGAGTAGTCGAATTCGACGGCCTGGCCGATGACGATCGGGCCGGCGCCGATTATCAGGATGCTTTTGATGTCACTACGTTTTGGCATATTATTTTTTCTCCGCTGCTTGCATCAGGCCGATGAAGCGGTCAAACAGGTAGGCGACGTCGGTCGGCCCAGGCGAGGCTTCCGGGTGACCCTGGAAACAGAACGCGGGTTTGTCGGTACGCTCGAAACCCTGCAGCGAGCCGTCGAACAGCGACACGTGCGTGACGCGGCAGTTGTCGGGCAAGGTCGCGGCATCGACGGCGAAACCGTGGTTCTGCGACGTGATGAGCACTTTCTTCGAATCGAGGTCCTGCACCGGGTGATTCGCGCCGTGGTGGCCGAACTTCATCTTCAACGTTTTCGCGCCGGAGGCCAGCGCCATGATCTGGTGACCGAGGCAGATGCCGAAGGTCGGGATGCCCTTTTCGATCAGTTCACGCGAAGCGGCAATCGCGTAATCGCACGGCTCCGGGTCGCCCGGGCCATTGGCCAGGAAGATACCGTCCGGGTTCAGGGCCAGTGCATCGGCGGCGGTGGACTGCGCCGGCAGCACGGTGACCTTGCAGCCGCGCTCGGCCAGCATGCGCAGGATGTTGCGCTTGACGCCGTAGTCGAAGGCGACCACGTGGTATTGGGGATTGGTTTGCTTGCCGAAGCCTTCGCCGAGCTTCCACTCGGTTTCGGTAAATTCGTACGACGCTTTTACCGACACGACCTTGGCCAGGTCCATGCCGGCCAGGCCCGGGAACGAGCGCGCCAGTTCCAGCGCCTGCGCCGCCGACGGTTCGGCGCCCTGCGCGGCCGTAAGGATGGCGCCAGCCTGGGCGCCCTTCTCGCGCAGGATGCGGGTGAGCTTGCGGGTATCGATGCCGGCAATCGCCACGACGTTCTCGGCCTTCAAGTAGTCGCCGAGCGACTGCGTGGAGCGGAAGTTCGAGGCCAGCAGCGGCAGATCGCGAATGATCAGGCCGGCGGCGTGCACTTTCGAGGCTTCGACGTCGGCCGTGTTCACGCCGTAATTGCCGATGTGCGGGTACGTCAGCGTGACGATCTGACGTGAATAGCTCGGGTCGGTGAGGATTTCCTGGTAGCCGGTCATGGCGGTGTTGAACACCACTTCGCCGGTCGTGTGACCGACGGCTCCGATGGAATAACCTTTGAAAATGGTCCCGTCAGCAAGGGCCAGGATGGCCGGGACAGAGGGGCCAGAGAAAAATGGCGGCAAGGGCAACTCCCGTAAAAGTTGCCGTAGCTGCGCCACGTCAGACCGACATCCAGCGAACCCCGCTGCACTGGGTGCGCCGGGCGTTGGAGGTCTTTTGAATGAGGGTTGGTGGGTATGCGCTACGGCGAAGTTTGAATTAGATAAACTTCCGAATTATAGCGCGTCAAGCGACGTTCGGCAATGCGGCGTTGCAGCATTCGCCGCTGCAAATACTGCACCCGCACTGCGCTTCAAGCCTCAAATATCAGGCTGCGCCCAGTGCCGCAATACCGGCTTTGGCGATCTGCACATCCTCATTCGATTTCACGCCCGACACGCCCACGGCGCCAATCACGTGACCGTCGACGATCACCGGCACGCCGCCTTCGAGCATGCCTTCGAGCTTCGGCGCGCTCAGGAACGACATGCGGCCGTTGTTGATCACGTCTTCGTAGATCTTCGATTCGCGCCGACCGAGCGCGGCCGTGCTGGCCTTGCTCGGGGCGATATGCGACGAGATCGGCGGCGCGCCATCGAGGCGCTGCTGCCACAGCAGGTGGCCGCCGTCGTCGACGATGGCGATCGACACGGCCCAGCCATTGGCAAGGGCTTCGGCTTCGGCGGCGGCGCCGATCTGTTTCACGTCCGCCAGCGTCAGGTAGGGTTTGGTATGCATGATGGGCTTTCTCAGGGTACTTGTTGTTTGAGTTTCAGTTTGGCCTTAATTTGCGGCATGACGGCGGCGGCGGCCTGTTCGCCGGCGAGGATGGCCAGGTTGCGGCCGCCGAAGTCGCTTGACCCCATATTGCCCAGCGCCGGCGTGATGACGATGTCGGCGTCCTTCAGCTCGAAGTGGTTCAGGCGCTGACCCATGATGGAAAATGTCTGCATCAGCACGTCGAGCGAGCTGGCCGTGGCTGCACCCTCGGTGGCGCTCGAAATATTGACCGCGATAATGAAATCGGCACCCATATCGCGCACGTAGCGCACCGGCACCGGCGCCACCAGACCGCCATCGACATAGCTCTTGTTGCCGATGACAACCGGCTGGAACACGCTCGGTACGCTGGATGAGGCGCGCACGGCCATGCCCGTGTTGCCGCGGCTGAACAGAATCGGCTGGCCCGACTTGAGGTCGGTGGCCACGGCGCCGAAGCGCAATTTGAGCTTTTCCATCGGCACATTGTTGACCGATTTGTTCACATAGCTTTGCAGCGCCTCGCCCTTGAGCAGGCCGGTCGATTTAGAAAACAGCGGCAGCGCCCAGTCCGAGATCGTCGCCTCGTCCATGCTCAATGCCGTTTTTTGCAGCGCAAAGCCGTTCAGCCCCGACGCATACAGCGCGCCGACGACCGAACCGGCACTGGTGCCGACGACGATTTCCGGATAGATGCCCTGGGCTTCGAGTGCCTTGATCACGCCGATATGGGCAAAACCGCGCGCGGCGCCGCCGCCGAGGGCCAGGCCGATACGGATTTTCTTGGGTGGTAATGGCGCCGCCTTGGGGGCGGCAACCGGCACGACGGGGGCCGGCGTTGGGGTGCTGCCGCAGGCGGCCAGCAACAGCGCGGCGAAGGCCACGAGGGAAGTACGACGAGAGAGCATAAGAGGCGCCGAAAAGAACGAGGCCCGATTGTACATCGGCTCGTTCTGAACGGCATGAGCGGTCCGCCGTGGTGGCGGACCGGGCGGCATTACTGGCAGATTACAGGCTGGCGCGCAGCGACACCGACACATTGCGTGGGTCGCCGTAGTAGTACGAGATGCCCGTCGGGCCGATCTTCTTGTAATACACCTTGTCGAACAGATTATTGATATTGCCCTGCACCGACCATGTGTCGTCGATACGGTAGGCAAACATCGCATTGGCCACGCCATAGCCACCCTGGCGCGCGGTCAGCACACCGGAGCGCACATAATTGTCGCTCTGGATATTCACGCCGCCACCGACGGTCCAGCCCGGGCCCGAGCGGTTCGGGCTGTAACTGGTGAACAGGCGCAGCTGGTGTTTCGGATCGTGGCTGCGCAGCGGCTGGCCGGCGTTGGCGGCCGTGTCGACGACGTACTTGGTGCGGGTGTTGGTGTAGCCGCCCATCACTTGCCAGCCGGTGTAGACCTCGCCCGAGATTTCGGCTTCGAAGCCTTCGCTGGTCTGCTTGCCGCCGGCAATGCGGCAGAAGTCGGCCAGCTGCGTCGGTGGGCACGGGTTGATCGACGACGTGTCGGCAATCGCGCGCCCCACGTTCTCGATCTTGAACAGGCCCAGCGACGCATTCAGGCGGCCGCCGAAGAACTCCCCTTTCAGGCCCAGCTCATAGTCTTCGCCGGTGATCGGGTCGAGGATGTTGTTGTCGGCGCCGCGCACGTTTTGCGGCGTGAAGATTTCGGTGTAGCTGGCATACGCGCTGATGGCGTCCGACAGGTCGTACACCAGGCCGGCGTATGGCGTGACTTCGCGCGTGACCTTGTAGGTGGCGTTGGCATTGGTCTGGTTGAGGACATCCCACCAGCTCAGGCGGCCGCCGATCATGGCGGTGAGCGGATCGGCCAGCGACAGGCGCAGCGTGGCGAAGGCGCCGTCGGTGGTCGTCTGGACCGGCGGGCTGCCGAAGGTCGGCATGGTCGTGACCGGTCGCTGCAGGTAGGTGGTGTACGGATCGAAGGTGCGCACGTCGATGTTTTGCGGGAACAGGTTGCCGACGCCACGGGTACCGATCGACTTGTTGCGCACGTGCTCGCCGCCGAGAACAACCGAATGCTTGCGGCCGAACAGCTGGAACGGCCCGTCGACGATCAGGTTCATCGCCCGCTGGCGGCTGTCGTCGCCCGTGTACTGGGCGGTGGTGATGGTCATCAGGTGTGGATCCGTCGCGCCGACGGTGCGCGCGACGTACGACTGCAGGAACGCATTGTCCTTGATCTGGAGGGCCGTGTAGCCGGCGTTGGCGCGCACCGTCCAGCCGCTGTCGAAGCGGTGCTCGAGTTCGAGCTGGGCCTGGTCGTTGAAGCGGTTCCACTGGTTCCAGTCGACGCCGACATACGTGTTGCGCGGCAGGTTCAAGCCCGCGCCGTCGAGACCGGCCGGCAAGCCGCCCCATGCGCCGGTGGCGTCCAGGTCGGTGTGATGCATCGAGGCGGTGATGGTGGTGCGCGGCCCCAGATCGGCCTGGACCACGCCGTACAGGACTTCACGGTCTTCTTCCTTGGCCAGCTGGAACGATTCCTTCACGTCCTTCACCGCCACCACACGGGCGCGGATCGAACCGCTCTCGTTGAGTGGGGTCGAAATATCGGCTTCACCGCGACGGCGGTCCCACGAACCGACGGTCAGGCCGGCAGACGCCTGGAACGTCCTGGTCGGGCGCTTGAGCACCAGATTCACCGAGGCCGACGGGTTGCCCGAACCGCGCAGCATGCCCGAGGCGCCGCGCAGCACTTCGACGCGGTCGAGCAGCGCGGTATCGGGCTGCACGAAGGCCGCGCCCGACTGGGTATAGGTCAGGCCATTGAGTTGCAGTGCATCGATGGAAAAGCCGCGCGAGTTGTAGCTCAGGCGCTCGCTGTCGGTGTAGTCGACATTGATGCCGGGCGTGTTGTTCAACACATCGGTCAGGTCGAGCAGGTTGCGCTCTTCCATGAACTGGCGGGTAATCACGGTCACCGGCTGCGGCGTGTCGCGAATCGCCTGTTCGCCCTTGAACAGGGTCGACGAACGGGTCGTGAACGATTTGCTCTTTTCCGTGGTTGCATCCATGGTGCCGACGACATTGACCGTTGGGACACCCTCGGTCGGGATGTCGTCTGGCGCAGCCGGCGCCGCGGCAAAGGCCGCCAACGGAGAGATCAGCGCGACAGTGGTCCACAGTGCGATGCTCTGGCGAACCGAGCGGGCGACGGGCGTCGGATTAACTACAACGTGAGGCACTGCGCGCAACATGACTACTCCTTGAAATTGTTTTGAAATGAGAATGATTCGCATTATAATTCTTGTTCGTAAGTTGACGCAATGCACATATTTCTTCCGGCAGCCCTGAAACTTCTTCGACCGGCAGGCTATGTGGGATCAACCGTCTGTCAAAACCAATGAAAAGAGAACGACAATGATGAACAAACTCCTGCTCTCCTCCCTCGTCGCCATGCTGGTCGCCGCGCCTGCCGCTCAGGCCCACCACATCTGGCTGGAGCAGGACGGCAAGGTCGTCAAGCTGCAATTCGGCGAGTTCGCCCTGAACCAGCGCGAGACCACGCCCGGCCTGCTCGACAAGTTCGGCGCGCCGTCGGCGACCCTGCTGGGCGCCAGGGGCGAGCAGGCACTCAAGCTGGAAAAAACCGCCAAGGGGTATGTCGTCAGCGGCGCCACACCAGGCGCAGGCGAATCGATCGTCGCCGAAGACAATGCCTACCCGAGCTGGGAGTCGAACAAGGACGGCAAGAAGCTCAATCACATCTGGGTACCGGCCGCGCGCCTGGCCACGAGCTTTGCCGCGCAGCAGCCGAAACTGGCGCTCGACCTGGTCCCGACCGGCGTGGCCGGCGAATTCAAGGTGTTCTACAAGGGCCAGCCGCTGCCGAAAGCCAAGGTCAGCGCGATCGTGCCGAGCGGCTGGGCCAAAGAAGCGGAATCCGACGTCAGTGGCGTGGTCAAGTTCGACCTGCCATGGAAAGGTACCTACGTGCTGGAGACGGCGCATACCGACAAGACCGCAGGCGAGCGCGCCGGCCTGCAATACGCCAGCGCCAGCCACACCACGTCGCTGACGGTCGTGCAGCCGAAGGGCATCGCTGCGGTGGCCGCCGGCCCGGTCATGGCGCCGAGCGCCGAACACTGATCCGGGTTGCACCTTACATAGCGTCTCCACAGGCCGTCTCAAGAAAGGCTCGAGCTTCATGACCACTATCACCTGGCGCTACCGTGGCGGCGTCACCGTCCGCGCGGTGGCAGCCATCGGTGGCGGCTACGTGTTCACATCGATCGCCAGCGCCCTTATCGCGCTGGCGTTGCCGATGTCGCGCGCAGACGCCGTCACCACCGCCACACTGCTGTCATTTGTCGTCTACACCTGCATCATCCTGTGGGTATTTGCCACGTCCAGCGCGTTGCGTGCCTGTGTAGGCGTGATCGCGTCCAGTGCCGTGCTGGGCGCACTTCTGTGGTTCGTCGGGAGGACGGCATGAAGGACGGCTTGCGTCAATCGATGGCCTGGGTGCATACCTGGTCCGGGCTGCTCGTGTGCTGGCTGCTGCTGCTGGTGTTCATGGGCGGCACCGCCTCGTACTACCGGCACGAGATCACGTTCTGGATGAAGCCCGAGTTGCACAAGGCGGCCGGCGCGCAGTCCGTCATCACGCCGGCGCAATCGACGGCGCTCGCGGTGCGCGAGCTGCAGGAGCGCGCACCCAAGGCGACGCGCTGGACCATCGACCTGCCCGAAGAGCGCAACCCGCTGATCCTGGCCAACTGGCAGAATCCGCCCAAAAAAGGCATGACGCGCGAGGAGCGCCGCGACGCCTTCCGCAAGCAAAACTTCTCGCTCGACCCGGCGACGGGCCTGCAAACAGCGGCGCCGCGCGACTCGCGTGGCGGCGAGTTCCTGTACCGCCTGCACTTCGACCTGTACTACATGTCGGCGATCTGGGGCCGCTGGATCGTCGGCGTGGCCGCCATGTTCATGCTGGTGGCGATCGTCAGCGGCGTGATCACGCACAAGCGCATCTTCAAGGACTTCTTCACCTTCCGGCCCAGGAAGGGCCAGCGCTCGTGGCTCGACGCGCACAACGTCACGGCGGTGCTGGCGCTGCCGTTCCACCTGATGATCACGTACACGGGCCTGGTCACGCTGATGTTCATGTACATGCCAGCGGCCACCAAGGTGCTGTATGGCGCCGAGCAGAATGTGATGTTCGGCGAAGTGTTCCCGAATGCCGAGCGCAGCAAGCCGGCGAAAGTCGCCGCGCCATTGGCCGACCTGGCGCCGATGCTGGCGCAGGCCGAGCGTGCGTGGGGCGTGGCGCCATCGCGCGTGGCAGTGAGCCATCCGAACGATGCGGCGGCGCGCGTGGAGCTGTATCGCCCGTCGGGCCAACAACTGTCGAACATCGAACCGTCGATGACGTTCGACGGCGTGAGTGGCGCCCTGCTCTCGCAGACGGCGCCGGCCAGCACCACGCTGGCTGCACGCGCTGCGATCTACGGCCTGCACGTGGCGCACTTCGCCGATCCGCTGCTGCGCGCCCTGTTCTTCGTGTGCGGCCTGGCCGGCTGCGCGATGGTCGCCACCGGCGCGCTGCTATGGGGCGTGAAGGAACGCCAGGCATATGCCAAGGTCGTGGCCAAGGGTGGACGCGTCGGCTTCGGCGTGCGTCTGGTCGACGCGCTCAACATCGGCGCGATCGCTGGCTTGCCGATCGCGTTTGCCGCCTACTTCTGGGCCAACCGCCTGCTGCCGGTAGACATGGCGCAGCGCTCGAATGCCGAAGCCAACTGGTTCTTTATCGCCTGGGGCGCAGCTGCGTTACTGGCGCAGATCCGGCCGACGCGCGCGATGTGGCGCTTCCAGCTGATGGTGGGCGCGGTGCTGATGGCGGGCATTCCTGTGCTGAATATGTTCACGACAGAGTCGCATCTGGGCGTGACGCTGTTCGGCGGCGCGGGCCTGGGCAAAGTGGCCGCGTTCGACCTGGTCGTGCTGCTGCTGGGTGCGTTGCTGGGCTGGGCTGCGTGGTGGCTGGGGCAGAAAGCAAAAAAGAAGGCGGCCGCACAGCAGCCAATGGCGAGCACCGGGACGACCTCGAAGATGGAGGCCGCATGAGTCTTCTGATTGGCAGCAGCGTCGCCCTCGCCTTCAGCGCGTTCGCCGCGAAAGGCATCGTGATGGACCGCCACTACGCCGACCTGCACGGCCGCGGAACAGAACCGGCGCCAGCCCTGCGTCAGCGAATGCGCGCGCTGGCCTGGCTGGGCCTGGCCCTCTCGTTCGCCGCCTGCATCGGCGCCAGCGGCTGGCACATCGGCCCGGTGCTGTGGTGCGGCGTCTTGTCCATCGCAGCCTGGACCGTCGCCGTGATGCTCCAATACGCTCCGCGCAAAGTGGCGCATGGGGCCTGGATCGGCATCCCCGCCGCAGTGCTCGCCTGCGCACTCCTGCTGCTGCACTAACCTGGATCAGGGGCAGCTCAATCAGGGTCAGCGGCTCAATGAGGGTCAGGCTCAATGAGGTTCAGGCCCAATTAGGGTCAGTGTCGAATTGTTGAGCAATTTCCCACCACCGCTCACGAGTTTAACCTGACTTCAATTTCCCTCTTAAAGCTTGCCCAAAAGACAATTAGGGTCGGAGTCGAATTGTTTGACAACTTTTAAAGTTGCTCATTAATGCGACACTGACCCTACTTGGATTTTCGGCCGAAAAGCCTTAAGAATTTCGCTCAAAACATTACATTGTGATGTTTCATTCCTGTCTGCATATTTCGAATGAAAATCAATTGATCTCAACGTAAAAACGCGAACATATTAAATAGGGTCGGAGTCGAATTATTGAGCAATTTTCTAGAATTGCCAGTAATTCGACTCCGACCCTAATTGTCCAAAGCGAAAGTTTCAGCAAGATACGTGATAGACCGACTGTTCTCGTCAGCATGTCACAAAGTTGTCAAACAATTCGACACTGACCCCAATTGGAATGCAATTGCTTCAGGGTGAAGGTCAGGCTGGCAGCGACGTATTCGGCAAGGTCGCAGCGAACGTGCTGCCCTTGCCCGGCTGTGACGTGATCGTCAACTTGCCGCCGTGCCGCAACAGCACGTGCTTGACGATCGCCAGGCCCAGACCCGTGCCCTGCGTCTCGCGCGAGCGGCTCTTGTCCACCCGATAGAAACGCTCCGTCAGGCGCGGGATGTGTTCCGGATCGATCCCGATGCCGCAATCGGTCACCGCAAATGACAGCGCATCGGCGCCGCGCGACCAGGCCAGGCGGATCGTGCCGCCGTCGGGCGAGTAGCGCACCGCGTTCGAGGCCAGATTGGCGAACGCGCTGCGCAACTCTTCCATGCTGCCCATCACGTCGGGGCCGTCCACCGCCACCTCGATATGGTGCCGCCCACCCGACAGGGCGCGCGCCTCGACGGCGATCGATTCGACCAGGCTCTTCACGTCCACGCGCTCGCGCTTGAGCGGGAACTCGTCCGATTCCAGTCGCGACAGAGTCAGCATGTCCTGAATCAGCCGCTGCATCCGCTGCGCCTGTTCCGTCATCAGGTTCAGATGCGCCGTGCGGATGGCGACATCCAGGCCTGGATCGGCCATCGCGATCTCGAGAAAGCCCACGATCACCGTCAATGGCGTGCGCAGTTCGTGCGAGGCGTTGGCGATGAAGTCGCGCCGCATGGCTTCGATGCGCTCGGTGTCGGTCGCATCGTGCGTCACCAGGATCTGGCGCCGGTTCTCGAACGGGATGATGCGGCACTCGATCTTGCGGCCCCTGAACGCGAGCGTCAGCGGCTGCTCGTAGCGGCCCAGGATGATGTAGTCGATAAAGTCGGGATGGCGCACCAGGTTCGTCACTCGCAGCCCCTTGTCGCGCTCCATCGTCAAGCCCAGATGGCGCTCGAGGGCCGGATTGCACCACTCCAGGAACAGCACGTCGTCCATGATCGCCACGCCTTCGGGCAGCAAGTGCATCGCCTGGCGAAAGCGCGCGAGCCATTCGGTCAGTTCGGCCTGGTGCTTCGTGTCATCGCGCCGCATGCGGTACAGGCGCGCGAACGCATCGGTCCAGGTGCCCCAGCCGTCGGGCAGGCGCGTCCCGGGATCTTCGAGCCATTCGCCGAGCTTTTGCAGGTACGACAGCTGCACGATGACGGCAGTAACGACGGCGGCCAGCGCCAGCGACAGCCCGGCCACCGGGCCAAGCCACCACCAGACCATGCCGGCCAACGCAAACAACAGTCCCAGGCGCAACAGCGCCGGGACCCAGAACAGCAACTTGGGATTCATCGCGTCCTTCGACACAGACTATTTTTCGGACAGCATATAGCCGACGCTGCGCACCGTGCGGATCAGGCCATCGGCGGTTTTCAGCGCCTTGCGCAGCCGCAGCACGTGCACGTCGACCGTGCGTTCTTCGATCACCGCATGGTCGCCCCACACCTTGTCGAGCAGCTGGGCACGCGAAAACACGCGCTCGCGGTGCGCCATCAGGTACTTGAGCAGCTTGTATTCGGCGTTGCCAATGTCGATCTGCTGGTTCTCGACCGTGACGGTACAGCTGTTCGGATCGAGCGTCACCGTGCCCGCGCGCAGCGGCGCTTCGGCCAGGTGCGGACTTTTACGGCGCAGCAGCGCGCGCGAGCGGGCCAGCAGTTCGCGCGGCGAAAACGGCTTGGTGATGTAGTCATCGGCGCCAGTGTTCAGGCCCGCCAGCTTGTCTTCTTCCATGCTCTTGGCGGTCAACATGATCACCGGCAGTTCCTGGAAGTCGCGGTCCGCGCGCAGGCGCGAGAGCAGGCGCAGGCCGCTCTGGTCGGGCAGCATCCAGTCCAGCAGCAGCAGGTCGGGCTTGCCGCGGCTGATGCTGTCCCAGGCGCCGGCCGCCGTATCGGCCGTGCGGATTTCCCACCCGGCTTCGCGCAGCGAGTAGGTCACCAGCTCGACGATCGCCGGCTCGTCCTCGACCACGAGGACGGAGGTGGTGTCTGCCATGCTCAAGCCACCGGTGGCTCGGCAGCCGTCGGCTTGCTGTGGCGGATGTCGCGCCCTTCGGCCACGAAGATCACGTATTCAGCGATGTTCTTCGCATGGTCGCCGATGCGCTCGATCGCCTTGGCGACCCACAGCGTGTCGAGCGCCGACGAAATCGTGCGCGGGTCTTCCATCATGAACGTGACCATCGTGCGCATGATGACGCGGAATTCGTGGTCGACCACTTCGTCGGCCGCGATGATCTGCAGCGCCTGCTTGCCATCGAGCCGCGCGAACGCGTCGAGCGAATCGTGCAGCAGTTCCGACGTCGCCTTGGCGATCGTGCGGATCATGTCGAAGTGGGCAAAGCCGACGGTGCCGCGTTCATGCATGCTTTTCGCGGTGCGCGCGACCTTGGTCGCTTCGTCGCCGATGCGTTCGAGGTCGGTGATCACCTTGACGGTGGCCATCACGGTGCGCAGGTCGTTCGCGGTCGGCTGGCGCTTCACGATCATGTGGCGGCAAGCGTCGTCCAGCGCGACTTCCAGTTGGTTGACTGCCTGGTCTTCGGCCATCACGCGCTCGGCGCGCGCGATGTCACCGACGCGGAAGCACTCCAGCGCTTCTTCGAACTGGGTTTCCACCATGCCGCCCATCAGCAAGACCTGGGAACGGATCCCTTCGAGTTCATGGTCGTACTGCTTGGATGAATGCTCGCCTGTCATACAAACTCTCCGTCAATATTCTTGTGAAGCCGGCCCACGCGGACCGGTCGATAGTGTTGCCAACTCGTTGCAGCCGGTTCGATCAACCGAAGCGGCCGGTAATATAGTCTTGCGTTTCCTTGCGCGCCGGATTCATGAAGATCTGGTCGGTTTCGCCGAATTCGACCAGCTCGCCCAGGTACATATAGGCCGTGTAGTCCGAGCAGCGCGCGGCCTGCTGCATATTGTGGGTCACGATGGTGATCGTGTAGTCTTGCTTGAGCTCGCTGATCAGCTCTTCGATCTTGGCGGTCGAGATCGGATCCAGCGCCGAGGTCGGCTCGTCCAGCAGCAGCACATCGGGTTTGACTGCAACGCCGCGCGCAATGCACAGGCGCTGCTGCTGGCCGCCCGACAGCGACAGGCCGCTCTTGGACAGCTTGTCCTTGGCTTCTTCCCACAGCGCCGCCTTTTTCAGGGCCCACTCGACGCGCTCGTCCATCTCGCCCTTCGACAGGTTCTCGTACAGGCGCACGCCAAAGGCGATATTGTCATAGATCGACATCGGGAACGGCGTCGGCTTCTGGAACACCATGCCGACTTTGGCGCGCAGCATGTTTACATCGACGCCGGCGTCGAGGATATTACCGCCGCGGTACATGATCTTGCCTTCGGCGCGCTGCCCCGGGTACAGGTCATACATGCGGTTCAGGGTGCGCAGCAGCGTCGACTTGCCGCAGCCCGACGGGCCGATGAAGGCCGTCACCTGCTTGGCGTGGATGTCGAGGCTGACGTTCTTCAGACTCTGCGTTTTACCGTAAAAGAAGTTCAGGCCTTCGATTTCGATCGTCTTGGCTTTGGCCGCAGCTGGGGTCGGAGTCGTATTGAGCATGGCTTGGTTCATCACTTTTTCGCTTATCAGAGTGAATTAATTCGGAGTTTTTTGGCTGAACAGCGTGCGCGACAGGATGTTCAGCAACAGCACGGTCGTGGTCACCAGCAATGCACCGGCCCAGGCCAGCGAACGCCAGTCGTCATACGGGCTCATGGCGTAGGTGTAGATCACCACCGGCAGATTGGCCAGCGGGGCATTCATGTCGTGGCTGTAGAACTGGTTGTTCAGCGCGGTGAACAGCAGCGGCGCGGTTTCACCGGTAACGCGGGCCACGGCCAGCAGCACACCGGTCACGACGCCGGCCTTCACGGCGCGCAGGCGCACCGTCAGGGCCACTTTCCAGTGCGGCGCACCCAGGGCATAGGCCGCTTCGAGCAGGCTGGCAGGCACCAGGCGCAGCATATTGTCGGTGGTACGCACCACGACCGGGATCGCGATCAGCGACAGCGCGATCGTGCCGGCGTAACCCGAGAAATGCTGCACCTTCGCCACGTAGATGGCGTACACAAACAGACCGATCACGATCGATGGGGCCGACAGCATGATGTCGGTCACGAAGCGCGTGACTTGCGCGAACTTGTTGTTCTCGCCGTACTCTGCCAGATAGATACCGGCCAGGATGCCGATGGGCGTACTCACCAGCGTCGACAGGCCCACCATCATCACACTGCCCAGGATGGCGTTGCGCAAGCCACCGCCGGGCGTGCCCGGGGCCGGCGTATCGGCCGTGAACAGCGTGGCCGACAGTCCGCCCAGGCCGTTGTACAGCAGCGTGAACAGAATCCAGGCCAGGAAGGCCAGGCCGATGCCCATGGCGCACACCGACAGCGTGATGCCGATGCGGTGCGCCAGCAGGCGGCGGCGATACACCGGGTTTTTGGTAGCGGTATTCATCTGGGTTGCCATCTTATTTCGTGCCTTCGTTACGGGACATACCGACCAGCATCAGCTTGGCGGCCGACAGCACGATGAACGTGATGCCAAACAGGATCAGTGCCAGGGCAAACAGCGACGAGGAATGCAGCGTGGTAGCCGCTTCGGCGAATTCGTTGGCCAGCGTCGACGAAATCGAGTTACCGGGCGAGAACAGCGAGGCCGACAGCGAATGCGCATTGCCGATCACGAACGTCACCGCCATCGTCTCGCCAAGCGCGCGGCCCAGGCCCAGCATCACACCACCCACGACGCCGTTGCGGGTATAGGGCAGCACGACCTTGCGCACCACTTCCCAGCGCGTGCAGCCCAGGCCGTACGCCGATTCCTTCAGCACGGTCGGCACGATCTCGAACACGTCGCGCATCACCGAGGCAATGAACGGGATGATCATGATCGCCAGGATCAGGCCGGCGGTCATGATACCGATGCCCATCGTCGGCCCCTGGAAGATGACGCCAATCACCGGCAGCTGGCCGATGGTTTCCTTCAGCAGCGGCTGAACGTGGTCGGCGAACATCGGCGCAAACACGAACAGGCCCCACATGCCGTAGATGATCGACGGCACGCCGGCGAGCAGCTCGACGGCAGTGCCCAGCGGGCGGCGCAGCCAGGCCGGGCAGATTTCGGTCAGGAACAGCGCGATGCCGAAGCTGATCGGGAACGCGACGGCCAGTGCAATGATCGACGTGGCCAGCGTGCCCCAGATCGCGATCATTGCGCCGAACTCATCGTTCACCGGATCCCACTCGACGCGGGTGATGAAGCCAGGGCCGAACTGCGAGAAGGCCGGCGCGGCGCCAATGGCCAGCGAGATGATGATCCCGATCAGCACCGCCAGGACCGTGGCAGCGAACAGCAGCGTGATTTTATGGAAAAAGAAGTCCTGGATACGCTGGTTGCGCATGGTCGTGCGCAAGGCGGCGTAACGGCGGGCGTCTTCGGCTGCCGCCTGTTCAGGCAGGTCCTGCACGGACAAGGATGGGTGGGCGCTCATATTTTTGGAAAACTCGCTATAAGACTCGTTATCAATATCGTTTTGTCAATATCGCTGGCGTGCAGAAGGACCGGTCGGGCCGGTCCTTCAAGGGTGAAACGGTGTGGCTTACCAGAGCGCCTTGCCGGTCGTGTCTTTCAGGTTGGCGCGCCAGGCATCCTGCACCAGCTTGATGACGGGCGCAGGCATCGGCACATAGTCGAGCTCGGCTGCCGACGGCGCGCCGTTCTTGTACGACCAGTCGAAGAACTTCAGCACTTCCTTGCCCTTGGCCACGTCCTGGGCCTTGTGCACCAGGATGTACGAGGCGCCCGTGACTGGCCAGCTGGCCTTGCCCGGCTGGTCGGTCAGGATGACCGCGAAGCCCGGGGTGCCCGACCAGTTGGCGCCGGCGGCGGCGGCCTTGAAGGCGTCGTCGCTCGGTTGCAGGAACACGCCATCCTTGTTCTGGAGCTGGGTATGCGACATCTTGTTTTTCTTGGCGTAGGCCCACTCGACGTAGCCGATGCCGCCCTTGATGCGCTGCACGTTGGCGGCCACGCCTTCGTTGCCCTTGCCGCCCACGCCCACCGCCCACTTGACGGTGGTACCGGCGCCGACCTTGGTCTTCCATTCAGGGCTCGACTTCGACAGGAAATCGGTCCACAGGAACGAGGTGCCCGAGCTGTCGGCGCGGCGCACGACGGTGATATCGCTGTCAGGCAGTTTCACGCCCGGGTTCAGCGCGGCGATCTGCGGCGCGTTCCACTTGACGATCTTGCCCATGTAGATGTCGGCGATGATGGCGCCGCTCAGTTTCATCTGGCCAGGAGCGATGCCCGGAATATTCACGATCGGCACCACGCCGCCCATCACGGCCGGGAACTGGAACAGACCAGCGGCGTTGAGGTCAGCGGCTGCCAGCGGCATGTCGGACGCGCCGAAGTCGACGGTCTTGGCCTTGATCTGCTTGATGCCGGCGCCGGAACCGACCGACTGGTAGTTCAGGCCATTGCCGGATGCTGCCTTGTACAGCTCGGCCCACTTGGCGTAGATCGGATAAGGAAACGTCGCGCCGGCGCCGGTGATGTTGGCGGCCTGGCTCGATGCTGCGAATGCCGAAGCGGCGACGGCGATCGAAACGAAGAGATGCTTCATGCGCATATCTGATCCTATGGAAGGTGAAACGACGGGACGACCCCGCTGACGATGAAGCGCAGTCTAGCGGGCGAATATGACAGGTTCATGACATATTCTGAAATGTGACACGAACATGACATCGCCGCAAGCATGGCATTGCAGATGGCGACGCGGCGCGCGGCAGGCCGTCAGCCTTGATTTTTTCAGCCTGCGCCAGCCTTGTAAATACGGCGCCACCTGCTACCCTGAGGGTGTTGTCTTTACACGGAGGGGATGCTGAAAGGCGTTTTACAAGTTCATGATCGATATGATGGTGATGGGAATCCTGGGCGGGCTGGCTGCATTGGTCGCCTTCGAGATCTTCCAGGAAGTGCGTGGCAGCGCCAGGCCACTGAATGACCGCTATCACGAATAGCGAATAGCCCGCTCGGCGGGTCACACAAGGGAGCGGCGAGGCCTGAGGGGACTCGCCGCTTGTCATATGGCCATCGGTGTTTTAACGCAGGAAGCGCGCCAGTGCGGTCACCGACGCCAGGTCGAGGCTCTGGAACTGGAATCCCACTTTGTATTCACCGCCGCTGAAGATGCAGTGCAGCGCCTTGGCACGCGTCTCGATAGTGGTGAAGCGCCCTTCAATCATCAAGTCGAAGCGCATCAGGCCGGACAGGCCGACCGGCAGCGGGTCGGGGATATTGACACTGATGCCGTTGGCGCTGACATCGACACTCTTGCCGGAAAATGGCGGCTGGCCGTCGATGGCCAGCAAGACTTTGGTACGCAATACTTTGCGCGGGGATTGCCTCTGCTCTTGTAACACGTGTTTCCCATATTGCCGAAGAAGGAGACACTATTATAGGAACATCTTCGCAATCCGGCACGGCATTGTTGAGCTGACCAGGCCTTCAGGTCGTATCAATCGAGTTCGCGCAGTTTGTTGAACGCTTCTTCGATGCGCTCGACGGCGATGATCGTCATGCCCTCGATTTTCTGTTTCGGCGCATTCGCCTTCGGGATCACGGCAATTGAAAAACCGAGCTTCGCCGCTTCGCGCAGGCGTTCCTGGCCGCGCGGCGCCGGACGGATTTCGCCGGCCAGGCCCACTTCGCCGAACACCACCAGCCCGCGCGGCAAGGGTTTGCTGCGCATCGACGAATTGATCGCCAGGAGCACGGCCAGGTCGGCCGCCGGCTCGGTGATCTTGACGCCGCCCACTGCATTGATGAACACGTCCTGGTCGAACGCGGCGATGCCGGCGTGGCGGTGCAGCACCGCCAGCAGCATCGCCAGGCGGTTCTGCTCGAGGCCCACCGACAGGCGGCGCGCGTTGGGCAGGTGGCTCGTGTCGACCAGCGCCTGAATTTCGACCAGCAGCGGGCGCGTGCCCTCTTGCGTGACCATCACGCAGGACCCCGGCACCGGCGTGTCGTGCTGCGACAGGAACAGCGCCGATGGATTTGACACGCCCTTGAGACCCTTCTCGGTCATCGCGAACACGCCCAGTTCATTCACGGCGCCAAAGCGGTTCTTGATCGCTCGCACCAGGCGGAAACTCGATTGCGTATCGCCCTCGAAGTACAGCACCGTGTCGACGATGTGTTCGAGCACACGCGGGCCGGCCAGTGCGCCCTCTTTCGTCACGTGGCCCACGAGGATGATCGTCACGCCGGTCTGCTTGGCCACGCGCGTCAGTTGCGCCGCGCATTCGCGCACCTGGGCCACCGAACCGGGGGCCGAGGTCAGAGCGTCGGAGTACACGGTCTGGATCGAGTCGATCACTGCCACTTCGGGTTTCAGGTCGGCGATCGTGCCGAGGATCTTTTCAAGCTGGATCTCGGCCTGCAATTTCAGGTCTTGCGCGTCGACTGCGAGACGGCGCGCGCGCAGCGCGATCTGCGCGCCGGATTCCTCGCCGCTGACGTACAGCGTGGAGCGCGTTTTGGACAGGCTGGCCAGCGCCTGCAGCAGCAGCGTGGACTTGCCGATGCCCGGATCGCCGCCAATGAGCACGACGCCGCCGGCCACCAGGCCACCGCCGAGCACGCGGTCGAATTCCTCAATGCCGGTGCCGAAGCGCGGCACGTCGATCGCCTCGATATCGGCGAGCGACAGCACCGGTGCGGTCTGCGCCAGGGCCCGGTGTGGCGTTTGCGACATGCGGTTCACGCCGGGCGCCTCGACGACCGTTTCGACCATCGTGTTCCAGGCCTTGCAGTCGGGGCACTGGCCCATCCAGCGGGTGGCGATTGCGCCGCATTCGGTGCAGGTGTAGTTGGTTTTTGCTTTTGCCATGATCTTTACTTAATATCCGTCGCTGCCCAGGCGGCCTTCGGCGATGCGCACGCGCGGCGCGACAGCGCACATCAACTCGTAGCCGATCGTGCCGGCGGCCTGGGCCACTTCGTCGACCGGCAAACCGTCGCCCCACAACGTGACCTTGCTGCCGATGCGCGCGTTGGCGACCGGCGACAGGTCGACCGTCATCATGTCCATCGAGACGCGGCCGATCAGCGTCGTGCGCACGCCGTCGACGAGCACCGGCGTGCCATGCGGCGCGCTGCGCGGGTAACCGTCGGCATAGCCGCAGGCGACGACGCCAATCGTCATCGGGCCCTCGGCCTCGAAGCGGCTGCCATAGCCGACCGTGTCGCCGCGGTCGATGTGCTGGATGCCGATGATTTCCGAACGCAGCGTCATCGTCGGACGCAGGCCAAAATCACTGGCGCTGCGCCCGCCCGGCGTGCCGCCGTAGAGCATGATGCCGGGGCGGACCCAGTCGTTCTGCAGCTTCTCGCTGAGCATGGCCTGGTGCAGCACCCCGCCCGAATTGGACACGCTACGCTCGCCCGGCAAGTCGCCAGCGCCGATCTGGAAGCGGCGCACCTGCTCGGCGATCGTCAGGCGCGGGTGTTCAAGTTCGTCGGCATTGGCGAAGTGCGTCATGTGGGTAATGTTGCTCACGCCCGGGATCGCGCGCAGCCGTTTGTAGGCGGCGGCGTAATCATCGGGGCGCAGACCCAGGCGGTTCATTCCGGTGTTCATTTTGAGGTAGACGTCGATCGGCCGGTACAACTGGGTGTACTCGAGCAGCTTGACCTGCTCGACGCAGTGCACTGCCGTGACGATATTGTGCTCGGCCAGCAGGGGCACGTCGGCCGCTTCGAAGAATCCCTCTAATAAGAGGATCGGCTTGATCCAGCCAAGTTCGCGCAGGCGAATCGCGCCTTCGAGCTCGATCAGCGCCAGGCCATCGGCGGTGGCAAAGCCGCGCATGGCGCGTTCAAGGCCGTGGCCATAGGCGTCGGCTTTGACGACCGCCCAGATCTTTGCCATAGGCGCGCAGGTGCGGGCTTGCGACAGATTGTGCTGCATCGAATCGGGGTGGATGGTGGCAAACAGGGGACGCGGCATGGTCGGCGATCGAGGCGAAATCGGAGCGGAAAGATGAAGGGACTATTCTACCGGAGCGTGACAGGCGGCGTATCCGGCCGCGGCACGGCGCGTCGTACGGGCTTCGCCACGCCAGCCATTCATGGTATAAAGCAACCCGGACCGAACTTTAGAATTCTCGAATGAACCGTGGTTTTTATACCATCATGGCGGCGCAGTTTTTCTCGTCGCTGGCAGATAACGCGCTCCTGTTTGTCGCGATCAGCCTGCTCGTCGCAATGGACGCCCCGGCATCGCTGACTCCGCTGCTGAAGCTGTCGTTCGTGCTGTTCTATGTGCTGCTGGCCGCCTTCGTCGGCGCGTTTGCCGATGCGCTCAACAAAGGCCGCGTGATGTTCATCGCGAACATCATCAAGGTGTTCGGTTGCGCGCTGATGTTCTTCACGGTGCACCCGTTGATTTCGTACGCGGTTGTCGGCTTCGGCGCGGCCGTGTATTCGCCTGCCAAATACGGGATCCTGACCGAACTGCTGCCGCCTGAAAAACTGGTGCCGGCCAATGGCTGGATCGAAGGCTTGACGGTGATGTCAATCATTTTCGGCACAGTCCTGGGCGGCACGCTGGTAAGCCCGCGCGGCTCTGGCTTCCTGCTCTCGTTCGACCTGCTGCCGCGCTTTGGCATCGACACCCCGGCCGAGGCCGCAATGGCTGTGGTCGTCGCGATCTACATCCTGGCCGCCGTGTTCAACCTGCGCATCCCGGACACCGGCGCCCGCTACGAGCACCAGGAACGCAATCCGATCAAGCTGATCACCGATTTTGCCAATTGTTCGGCCACGCTGTGGCGTGACAAGCTGGGCCAGATTTCGCTGGCGGTGACGACGCTGTTCTGGGGCGCTGGCGCCACGCTGCAATTTATCGTGCTCAAGTGGGCCGAAGCATCGCTGGGCTTGCCGCTGGACCAGGCGACGAACCTGATCGGCGTGGTCGCCATTGGCGTCGCGCTGGGCGCCGCGATGGCCGCCCGCATGATCCCGCTGCGCAAGTCGCTGAGCGTGATCCCGATGGGGATCATCATGGGCCTGGTGGTCACGAGCATGGTGTTCGTCACTTCGGTCACGCTGGCCTACCCGCTGCTGGCCTTCATCGGCTTCCTGTCGGGCTTCTTCGTGGTGCCGATGAACGCGCTGCTGCAGCACCGGGGCCACGTATTGATGAGCGCCGGCCACTCGATCGCGGTGCAGAACTTCAACGAGAACCTGTCGATCCTGACGATGCTGGCGGCCTACGCGGTGATGATCACGCTGAACCTCGACCTGGACATCATCATCGTCATCTTCGGCCTGTCGGTAGCCGGCATCATGCTGCTGATCCAGCGCCGCCACATCCTCAACCAGCGCGAACACGACTCCCTCGGCCTGATCGGCGAAGGCAAGCACTAACCACAAATAGGGCCAGCACAAATAGGGTCAGTGTCGAATTGTTTGACAACGTTCTACCTGGCCCATTTACCTGATGCTACCTCTGTTCGATATACCCACGAGGCAATTGCGCGCACCGGGCACTTTGTCCCCAGTTTCTCCGCATTCGCGAGAAATTGCTCAACAATTCGACTCCGACCCCAATTAATTCGCGGGCCTGAAGTTGCCGGTAAATATGCTTCTTTCAGCACTTTCTGAGGCGATTCAGTCATCGGCTGAATTCGATGCCTGCTGCCAATCGAATCGAGTCTGACGAGCAAAAAATTAAATAGGGTCGGAGTCGAATTGTTTGACAACTTTGAGGAATTGCCCATTAAATCTACACTGACCCTACTTTGTTTAGCAGGCTGATCAGTCATGTTCAAGGCAGGGTCGGGGGCTATTTATTGGGCAACTCGAGAAATTGCCCAATAAATCTACACTGACCCTAATTGGGGGGTTGGGTAGTGGTGGCGCGGGTGCGCCAGTCGTTGGGGACGATGAAGCCGCGGTCGACTTCTTCCAGCGCATCGTCGTGTGCGTGGATCCGCGCGATCAGGACTGGGGCGTTCGATGCGGCGAAGCGGTCGGCGAGTTCTGCTGACAGTTGTGCGCGGGTCATTGTCCAGGCTGATGAGGCGGTGCGTAGTGGCGCCAGCCATGCAAGTTTTGGCAGGATCACGAACGTTTCGTCGGGCAGTTCCCCCAGCTCGTTCAGTGCGCACCAGAAGCCGCGACAATGGGCTTCTGTGATGCCTTGCATTGCCGGCCAGCTGCCGGCAGGGTAGAACAGCCAGCCTTTGACCAGCGCGCCGGCTTTTGTGACCGGGCGCGGCAGCTGCGCTTGTGCTGCCGGGTGCTGACCAAGCGCCAATTGGCGCTCGAAGATTTTGCGCATCTTCAGCCCCAGCGTGTCGGCCAGGTTGGGGCCGACCAGCGTGTCGGGGCCTCCTGCGCCGCTCTCCCCTTGCAGATAGAACTTCGTGGCGAACTCGATGTGCTCGAGGGCATCCGGGCCGTTCTCGAGCAAGAAATCGAATTCGCCCACCGTATCGTTGCGGCTGGCGCGGATTTGCAGGCCGTGCGCGACCAGCAGCCCCTGCTGCGCGAAATAGAAAGCCATCAGCTTTTCAGCGTACAGGCCCAGGCGCGTATAGGGCTTCTCGCCAAGCGCGGCGTTCAGTGCGGATGGATCGGCGTCGAGCCGCGCCAGCCAGGCCGCGACGTCGTCCGTGACCGGGCCGAGCGTGGCCACGCGCCCGGCCCATGCCGGTGCGGCGCTGTCGAGGAGATCCGGAGAGTCGAGCAACCAGGCCAGCGCGCGCACCGGCGCGAGCGTCAGGTGCCGCCAGCGTGCGTGGAACGCGGCCTGGTAACTAGGTGCGGGGTTCAAGCGAGCGTGCCCGGCACAGGTCGGCCCAGGCCAGGGCCTTGTCGGCGCCGCGCAGCAGCAGTTCGCCCGGATGCAGCGTGGCGACCAGCGGCACGTCGCCCAGCGCGTGCACCTGGCCGCGCACGCCGGCCAGCGGTTCGTTCAGGGCGCGGCCCAGCAGGCCATTGGCAGCGACCTGCCCCATCGTCAGCACGGTCGTCGCCCCCGTCAGCGCCAGCTCGCGCTCCAGGAAAGGCCGGCACGCCGTGATTTCTTCGAGCGTCGGCGCACGCTCACCGCCCCTGGCATTGACCGGGCGGCACTTCACCAGCGGCGTGACGTAGGCGTCGCGCTCGCGGGACAGGCCGACCGCGTGCAGCATATTGTCCAGCAGCTTGCCCGGTTCACCACTGAGCGGCTGGCCGGCCTGCTCGTCGAGCGCGCTCGGCGTACCGGCGGCGATCAGCCAGCGCGCCTGGCGCGGACCGCTGCCGAACACCGGCTTGCGACCGTCGCCGCACGCGCAGTCCTTGCAACCGGCAATCGCCTGGCGCAGGCCCGCCCAGTCGAGCGTGGCGACGGCTGGCCCGGCCGGCGCGGCGTGACTGCCGTCATCCCAGGCGGCGTCGGTCTCCACCGGCGGCGGATTGCGATACGGCGGCGCCGACAGCGGCGTCATGCCACGCGCAACCGGCGCCGGGTCCAACGCAGGCGCCTGTGCAGCCACCACCTCGGGTGCGGCATCGACAGCATCGTCGGCAACCGCATCCGCCACCGGCGCGGCCGCAGCACGCAACTGCCACAACGGCCCGATCCCCATTTCGTTCAGGAACAGCGCATCGCGCCCGCTCACATTCTTCATAAATCCAGCCTCATCACGATGGCATCCTCGCGGCCCGCGGCGCCGGCCGGATAATAGCCCTTACGGCGCCCGATATGCACAAAGCCATGGCGCCGGTAAACCTCCAGTGCGCGCTCGTTCGATGGCCGTACCTCGAGCAGGATCGACGTCATGCCCTGGCTACGCGCACGCGCCGCGAGCACCGCCAGCAGCCGCCGCCCGAGACCCTGGCGCTGGCGTGGCGCCGCCACCGCCACGTCGAGCAGGTGCGCCTCGTCGAGCGCATACATCAGCAGGTAGTAACCGGCCAACTCGCCCGCCCCATCGCGCACCGTCCAGCAATCGTAGCCGCTGTTAAGCGAGTCGATGAAGTTCCCGCGACTCCAGGGAAACGGAAACACGCTCGCCTCGAGCGCGCACACCTCGCCCACATCGGCCGCCGTCATTGGCGCCAGTTGCAGGCCGAGGTCGAGCAGGTCGCTCATGCGCCCGCCTTGGCTGCAGCATTGGCCGCCGCATTGGCTTCATTGATCACCAGTCGCTCGGCTGTGGTGAACGCGATCTTGTTACGCAGGTAGATCGGCTGCGCCTGCGCGGCCGGTACGCCCTGCCCGGCCGCCAGCGCGCCGGCAGCGAGCAGCGCCATCTCGCGCGCATGCGGCACGATGTCCGTCATGGCTCTGGCGGCGAACGCCTTGTCGGCGAAGGCGTCGGCATACGCCTCGAAGCCGTTGCCGCACGCCTGCAAGCCATCAACGGCCAGCGGCGCCACGGCCTGCGGCGCGTTCAGAGCCGGCGCCACCACCTCGCGCCACTCGCCGTCGAAGCGGTACTGCGCCCAATACACTTCGCCCATGCGCGCGTCGAGCACCGCCAGCACCTCGGTCGCGCCGGAACGCGCCCTGCACTGTTCGGCCATGGCGGCCAGCGTCACCATCGACAGCACCGGCAGATTGGCGCCATATGCCAGGCCCTGCGCCACGCCGCACGCCGTGCGCACGCCGGTGAACGACCCGGGCCCGGCGCCGAAGGCGATGGCGTCGCACCCGGCCAGCGCAATGCCGGCTTCGCGCAGCAGTTCCTGCACCATCGGCAGGATCGATTGCGAGTGGGTGCGCACGCCGCTGGTGGCGCGTTCGAGGATGACGTCGTTGACCAGCAGCGCGCAAGACGCCAGCTCGGCTGAGGTTTCAATGGCAAGGATGGTAGGCATGCGGTATTTTAACCGCTAGTCCGGGCGCGATCCATGCCGGCCACCCGGCGCATGCACATTGCGCTGCAACACGCGGTAAAATGCGCTCCATGCATAGCCTGACCCTCGATTCTTCGACCCTCGATGCCGCCGTCGCCGCCGTCCATGACGACGCCTGGACGGTCGCCTGCCTGTGCGCCGCCTGGTGCGGCACCTGCGCCACCTACCGCGCCACGTTCGAAAGCCTGGCCGCGCGTCACCCGGACAAGCACTTCATCTGGATCGACATCGAAGACCAGGCCCACCTGGTAGGCGACCTCGATGTCGACAACTTCCCGACGCTGCTGCTGCAGCGCGGCAACACGGTGGCGTTTTTCGGAACGATGGTGCCGGACGGCGGCGTGGCCGACCGCCTGGTACAGGCCCAGGCCGAGATCGCGCCAACCGAACTGGCGCGCCTGGCGCAGTCGAGCGACGAGCGCCGCACGTGGCAGCGCGACTGCAATCTGCGCGTGCTCTTGGACAGCGCGGGCTAAACCTGCCTGCCCCACCGCTCCACGATCGCCTCAGCCGACACTGGCTTCCCATACAAATACCCCTGCGCCAGATTGCACCCATGGCGCAGCAGGAACGCGGCCTGGTCCTCGCGCTCGACACCTTCGGCGATCACCGACAGGTTCATGCTCTTGCCAAGCTGGATAATGGCAATCGCGATCGCCTCGTCGTCCGGCCCCTGCGAGATATCCTTGATGAAGCTGCGGTCGATCTTGAGCGTCTGCACTGGCAGCTGCTTCAGATAGGCCAGCGACGAATACCCGGTGCCGAAATCGTCGATCGCCAGCCCCACGCCGATCGCGTGCAGGTCCCTCACGTACTGCAGCGCGTCGCCCGTGTTCATGATGATCGACTCGGTCACTTCCAGCTGCAGGCGCTGCGGCGCCAGGCCGGTCGACTCCAGCACCGACGTCACGATCGCCCCCATCCCGCCGCGCTCGAACTGGCGCACTGACAGGTTCACCGCGATCTTCGGCACATATAAACCCTGCGCCTCCCACGCCACCATCTGGCGGCACGCCTCCTGCAGCACCCAGTGGCCAAGCTGGCCGATAAAACCGGTGTCTTCGGCCAGCGGGATGAATTGCCCCGGCCCGATCTCGCCCAGCTCGGCACTGTTCCAGCGCACCAGGGCTTCCACGCCGATCATGCGTCCTGTGTCGGTTTCAACCTGCGGCTGGTAGGCCAGGTAGATCTCGTCCTTGTCGATCGCGCGGCGCAGCAGGCCTTCCATGCGCAGGCGCTCGACGCCGTCGCCGCTCATCGACGCCGCGTAGAACTGGTAGCCATTGCGCCCACGCGCCTTGGCCTGGTACATCGCGACGTCGGCGTTCCGGATCAGCATGTGCATGTCCTGCGCATCGTGCGGATACAGGCTGATGCCCACGCTGCCGGTGACAAACAACTCGTAGCCGGCCACCATGAATGGCTGCTCGAACATCGCGATGAACTTGGCCGCCACGCGGGTCGCGCCGGCGACGCCGCCAATGTCCTCGAGCAGCACGATGAATTCGTCGCCACCCAGGCGCGCGAGCGTATCGCCTTCGCGCAGGCAGCCGGCCAGTGAGCTGGCGGCGTGCTTGAGCAGTTCGTCGCCGACGTGGTGCCCCAGCGTGTCGTTGACGTTCTTGAAGCGATCGAGATCGATAAACAGCACCGCGAGCTGCTGGCCGTCGCGCTGCGCGCGCGTCATGGCATGGCGCAGGCGGTCGTGATACAGCAGGCGGTTGGGCAGCGCGGTCAGGGCGTCGTGGTGCGCCAGGTGGTCGAGCTGGTTCTGCGATTTGCGGGCCTGCGTGATGTCGCTGAAGACCGACACGTAATGCGTGATCGCACCGTCGTCGCCCCGCACCGCCGACACGGTCAGCGCCTCCAGATAAGCTTCGCCGTCGCGGCGCGTGTCCCAGATCTCGCCGCGCCAGAAACCGGTGTCGTCCAGTTCACGCCACAGCTTCTGGTAAAAGGCCTCATCCTGGAGCCGGCCGCGCGTCAGGCTCGACTCGCGGCCCACCGCTTCTTCTTCGGTGTAGCCGGTGATGCGCGTAAAGGCCGGGTTGATGGCCACGATCCGGCCCGCGATATCGAGCACCATCACGCCATCGGCGATGTGCTCGAGCACCGTGGCCGACAGGCGCAGCGTTTCTTCCGCCAGTTTGCGTTCGGTAATGTCGGCGAACACCCAGATGCTGCCTTCGTTCGGATGCGCCGGATCGAGCGCCGAGCCACTCATCAGGCACCAGAACAGGCTGCCGTCGCGATGGCGCAGCTGGCGTTCTTCGCCCAGGTCCATGCTCTGCGCCAGCAGCGGGTAGTGCGTGATGCCGGTCTGTTCGTAATCGGCGATCGACGGATACAGGATCTCGGTCGACTGCCCGACCATCTCGCCCTCGTCGTAGCCGAATAGCTCTTCGCCGCGCCGGTTGCTCGAAACGATGCGGCGCTGGCGCACGAACAGCACGCCGAACATCACGTTGTCGAGAATCGCGCCCTGCTCGGCGAGCAGCGCCTCGATGCGCATCTCGTTGTGCTTGCGCTCGCTGATATCCGAGATGATGCCGTCGATCCGCTCCACCCCGCCCTGCGCCCCTTGCGGCTGGCCGCTCTCCTGCACCCAGCGCTCCACGCCATGGGCGTCGATGATGCGGTATTCCAGCTGATAGGCATGGCCCTCGGCGGCAGCGTTCCTGACCGTGTAACTGTATTCGCGCCGATCTTCCGGATGCACGATGTCGGTCCAATCGTCGGTGGTCGCGCGCATCAGGTGCGCAGCCTCATACCCGGTGATGGCTTCGATCGCATCGCTGACAAACTCGATCGCCCCACCGGGACGAACGCGAAATACCGCGCCCGGGACCTGGGTCACGATGCTGCGAAACTGCTCTTCGCGCCGCGCGATGTCGGCGAACAGGTCGCGAATCGCCAGGCGCATGCGCTCCATCTGCTCGCCCAGCTGACCCAGCTCGTCGGGCGCCGACAATGCCAGCGGCGTGTCGAAATCGCCGCGCGCCAGCCGGCCCGAAAATCGCATCAGGCTGCGCAAGGGCGAGAGCAGGCGGCGGCGCAGCAGCAGCGCGATCAGCAGCAGCGAGATCGCGACCTGCAGCGCGACGACCAGGGCATAGCTGCGCTGCTTGCTGCGCAGCTCCTGGCCGCTGCGGTAGTCGTCCATTTCGAGGCGCACGGTGCCGATGGTTTCGCGCCGCACCACGATCGGCCGCTCGGCGCCGAGCACGCGACCCAGCGGGCGGGCCGGCGAGCGCACGCGCAGCGCGATGGCCCCATCCGGGCCGCGCACCTCGACCGACACCACGGCCGGGTCGCGCAGCATCGCGTCGAGCAAGGGGCGCGCCGCCTCCGGGTCGAGGTTCCAGATGGATTCCTGCACGCCGAGCGCCAGGATTTCGGCATTGCGCTTGAGCGATTCATCCAGCGCCGCAGCCGCCGCGGCGCGCTCCTGCACGCCGATCACCAGATAACTTCCCACCACCGCCGGGCCCGCCAGCCCGACAAAGACCACCAGCAACAGCGCGCCGTACAGCGAGCGGCCGTACAGGCCGCGCATGCGCGTCATGGTTGATGTCGAATCGGATGGGAGCCTGGGCATGGACGTGGGCGGCGCCGACACCTGCCGCCAGCGCTGTCTTTCTAATGCAATGTGAATGGGCCGATTATGCCCAGTTGCTTGCTCTACGTCACCAACTAATGGCGCGCCAGACGGGCAATGTTATTCGCCCGTACCGTGGTGTCGGCAGCGCGCGACAGGACTTGCTATGATGGATTTTTACAAGTGCATCTTTCAAAGGAAAACCTGATGAGTCATTCCCTGTACGCGGCGTCGGTGCCGGTCTTCCGCCAATTGCTGGGCAGCCTGGCCGCGGTCCTCGAAAAAACCGAGGCCCATGCGCTCGAGCGGCGCATCGAGCCGGACGCCCTGCTCCAGGCGCGCCTGTTCCCGGACATGTTCCCGCTGGCGCGCCAGATCCAGATCGCCACCGATTTCGCCAAGGGCGCCGGGGCACGCCTGGCTGGCGTCGAACCGCCGCGCTATGAAGATGGCGAACGCACCTTCACCGAACTGCAGCAGCGCATCACGCGCACGCTCGGCTTCCTCGACAGCCTGGCGCCTGGTGACATCGACGCCGGCGCCACCCGCCCGATCACCCATGGCAGCGGTGAACGCGCGCGCCATTTCGACACCGGCGCGATCTATCTGACGCACTTCGCCATGCCGCAGTTCTGCTTCCACACCACCACCGCCTACGCCATCCTGCGCCACAACGGCGTACCGATAGGCAAACGCGACTTTATCGGCAGCTATTAAGAGAAGTCACTTATTCCGGCGCGGGTAGCCCTGCGCCAGGATGCGCTGCCAGACGAGTTCCTTGGCCTCGGCGCTCATCGACACCCAGTGGGCAACCTCGGCCACCGTGCGTCCGCAGCCACGGCAGACCTCGTCGAACGTCGTCGAGCAGACCGCCACGCACGGAGTGTCCGGCCGGCCGGCCGGGGTGCCTGGGGTGGCTGGTGCGGGACCTGCCACGCCCGCCTCAGGCTGGTCCGACATGGAGCTTGTCCCAGCCGTCGTGCCCGAGCTGTTCCATCGTCTCGATGTTCTTCTCAAAAATATCTTCGGCCTGCGGGAAGGCCTCGACGGCGCGCGCGATGCTGTCTTCGCGCAACAGGTGCAGGATCGGGTACGGCGCGCGGTTGGTGTAGTTCGAGATATCATTGACGTCAGTATCGGCGAACTGGTACAGCGGGTGAAAGCTTGCCACCTGCAACTCGCCGTCGAGCTGCATGTCTTCCAGGGCGGCGTCGGCCACGTCCAGGAACTCATTGTAATCCTCGAAGTCGCCCAGCACGAACGGGTGGACGATCAGGGTGGTGTCGATTTTTTCGGCATCGGTGTCGGACAGGTGCTGCAGCTCGTCCATCAAGGTTTCAAGCAGTTGCTCGGGCGTGGTCGCAGTGGCCACGACGTAGCGCACCTGCTCCTTGACATACACGGCCTTGGCAAACGGACACAGATTCAGGCCGATCACGGCGCGCTCGAGCCAGTTGCGGGTTGCCGCGATGATCGCGTCATCGTCGGCGTTGAGGTAGGGGGTGCTCATGGAAAAACTTTCAATAGCAAAGCGAACAGCGAAAGCCGGATTGTACGCACTCTTTGCGTGTGCTCATAGATAGACCCGGATTCAGGCGTAGCGTTTGCCTGGCGTGTTTGTATGCGAGGCGGATAACGGCGCGGAATCATGGCGCTGCTGACCACGAATGCCGTCAGTTCATTAATTTCCATGATCCTGATGGCATCTTCTGTTTTCATGATGGCAACGCGCGCGATTCCAGAGGGCACTTTTATTGTAACGAGGGTGACATACATCTTGACTCACTCAACAATCCCTCCGTACACTGCCTCCTGGTCCTCGGTCCGTTCGTTCCCGAACGCAACACTGGAAAGCTATGCACAACACGAAACGTACTACCTTCGCACTGGCTGCATTGGCCTTCCTGGCCGCGTCACCGTTCAGCCTCGCGATGGAAGCAGCCGCGCTGCCAACCATCCAGGCTGCAACTACCAGCAACACAAACACCAGTACCCGTAGCGCCGCGGCACCGTCGCAAGTCCAGGCCAAGCTCGATGAATACCGCGAAACCGACGTCTGGGGCCGCATCCGCAGCGGCTACGCGATTCCCGACCTGAACAACTCGCTCGTCACCCGTCACACCCAGGCCTACGCCAACCACCCTGCCAACCTGTCCCGCATTTCCGGCCGCGCTTCCCCGTACCTGTATCACGTGGTGTCCGAACTTGAAAAGCGCGGCATGCCGACCGAACTGGCGCTGCTGCCGGTGATCGAATCGGCCTTCAACCCGCAAGCCATGTCGAGCGCCAACGCCGCAGGCCTGTGGCAGTTCGTGCCGGGCACGGGCAAGGATTTCGACCTCAAGCAGAACATGTTCAAGGACGAGCGGCGTGGCGTGGTGGCCTCGACCGATGCCGCCCTGAGCTACCTGCAGCGCCTGTACACGATGTTCGGCGACTGGCCGTTGGCCCTGGCCGCGTATAACTGGGGCGAAGGCAATGTCCAGCGCGCCATCAAGAAAAACCAGCTTGACGGCAAACCGACCGATTTCGAGAGCCTGGCCGAGCTGATGCCTGCCGAGACGCGCAACTACGTGCCCAAACTGCAGGCGGTCAAGAACGTGATCGCCAATCCGGGCATGTACGGCGTCACGCTGCCGGCCATCGATAACCAGCCCTACTTCACCACGGTCGATAAAACGAGCGATATCGATCTGGCCATCGCGGCCCAGCTGGCCGAGATGTCGATCGACGAATTCAAGGCGCTCAATCCGCAATTCAAGAAGCCGGTGATCATCGGCGGCGCCCAGACCCAGATCCTGCTGCCGAAAGAAAACGCCGAGAAATTTCATGTGAACCTGGCGCAATGGGGCCACGCCCTGTCGACCTGGACCACGCACAAGATCACCGGCGCGCGCGTGAGCATCGCCTCGCTGGCGTCGAAATTCGGCACCACTCCGGAAATCCTGCGCCAAGCCAATAACATTCCGGCGCAGTCGCGCCTGAAGGTCGGCTCGACGATCCTGGTGCCGAAAACCTCGGCCTCGAGCCATACCGATATCGCCGAGAACATCATCGAGAATGCCGTCGTGGCGTTCGAAGCCGATCGCGGCATCGTCAAGCGTACATCGGCACGCTTCAAAGCCAAGGCCGGCGCGAGCAAGAACAGCAAGCGCATCGCCCGCAACACGTCGTCCAAGCGCAAGCAGCGCTGATCGACGAGCCGGCGCCCTCGCCAGGGGGATGCCGGCCGTGATTTGCGGTGGCCCAGTTATACGATTTTCAAAGGGTCCGTGCATGCAGCCCGAAAAACCTGTATAGTTCGGTTTGTGCACTGCGACATTGCGCCCGGTTCTGAACATATTCGGAACATATTCTGAACATACCCAGACCCGGCAGCAGCAACAGCAGTCATCCAAGCAGCACCGCAAACCCCTGGCAGCTCTTTAGAGCGCCTTTCTAAAGCCCTCCCGCCCTGTGTGTCGCTTCCAGACACCGTCCCGGCGCAAAGCTTTTGTGCCGAAATTTCTTTCATTCTGAGTCATTTCGTTTGTTGGTTCGCGTTGCATTTTTTCGTTCGCGCCCTCCGTGCGAGCGTATTTGATTTATTCCGAAAGTACAGATCACATGAGTTTTGACACCCTAGGCCTCCACGCGTCCCTCGTCCAGGCCGTCGCCGACACCGGTTACACCACCCCAACGCCAGTCCAGGCGCAAGCCATTCCTGCCGCCATCGCTGGCCGCGACCTGCTGGTCTCGTCGCAAACCGGTTCGGGCAAGACCGCAGCGTTCATGCTGCCGGCCCTGAACAAACTGGCCAATGCCGAAGAAACCCCGGCCGGCAAGACCGCCGCGCAAGAAGCGCAGGCTGCCCGCGCCAAGGGCGAGCGCGTCCGCTTCAAGGCTGCCCAGCCAAAAATGCTGGTGCTGACCCCGACCCGCGAACTGGCCCTGCAGGTCTCGGCTGCGACCGAACAGTACACCGCGCACATGCGCCGCCTGCGCTGCGTCTCGATCCTGGGCGGCATGCCGTACCCGAAACAGATGCAACTGCTGGCCAAGAATCCTGAAATCCTGGTGGCCACCCCAGGCCGCCTGATCGACCACATGGACTCGGGCAAGATTGACTTCTCGCAGCTTGAAATCCTCGTGCTCGACGAAGCCGACCGCATGCTGGACATGGGCTTCATCGACGACATCGAAAAGATCGTCGCCGCGACCCCGTCGGCACGCCAGACGATGCTGTTCTCGGCCACGCTCGACGGCGTCGTCGGCAATATGGCGCGCCGCATCACCACCGATCCGATGACCATCCAGATCGCCAGCGCCACCAACCGCCACGAGAACATCTCGCAGCGCGTCCACTTCGTCGACGACCTGTCGCACAAGAATCGCCTGCTGGACCACCTGCTGCGCGACGAATCGATGGACCAGGCCGTGGTGTTCACCGCCACCAAGCGTGACGCGGACACCATCGCCGACCGTCTGAACATCGCCGGTTTCGCCGCCGCCGCACTGCATGGCGACATGCATCAGGGCGCCCGTAACCGCACGCTGGACAGCCTGCGTCGCGGCAGCGTCAAGGTGCTGGTCGCGACCGACGTCGCCGCGCGCGGCATCGACGTGCCGAACATCACCCACGTCGTGAACTACGACCTGCCGAAGTTCCCGGAAGACTACGTCCACCGCATCGGCCGTACCGGTCGTGCCGGCCGTAACGGTGTCGCGATCTCGCTGGTGAACCATGCCGAAAGCATGAACGTACGCCGCATCGAGCGTTTCACCCGTCAGCCGATCCCGGTCAATGTCGTGGAAGGTTTCGAACCGAAACGTGCAGCAGCGCCAGCCCGCGCCGGCTGGAAACCAGGTGACGGCCGCAGCCCGTCGGCCAAGCCGGCATCGCGCGGTTTCAGCAAACCGTCCGGTCCGCGTGAGAGCTACGGCGACCGCGCCACCAGCGGCGCCCGCAGCGCCCCGTCGGAAAGCCGTTACGCCGACCGTGGCCCACGTGAAGCCGGCCCGGCGCGCGCACCAGGCGCAGCCCCACGTGCGCCAAGCGCGCCGCGTGACGGCAACCGCTTCAGCGCCCCGCGCGAAGGCCAGCCGGCCCGTCGCGAAGGCGGCTACAAGGGCGCCCACCCACGTTCGGCGGACGGCGTGCGTCGTTCGTTCGGCGAGTAATCTGCATCAGCTAAACTGAACTGCCGCAACGCAGTTCAGCCAGCCCCAAGACCGTCGTTCCCGCCTTCGCGGGAACGACGGTTTTTTACGTTAGTGGGCCAGATGGTGGATAATTCACAACGATCAACGAAACCGGACACCCCATGAGCACCAGCGACCAACCCATCAAACTCACTTCGTTCTCGCACGGCGGCGGCTGCGGCTGCAAGATCGCGCCCGGTGTGCTGGCCGAGATCCTGAAGTCGTCGCACGGCTTCCCGGTGCCCAAGGAATTGATGGTTGGCATCGAGACCGCCGACGATGCTGCGGTCTACAAGCTCAACGATGAACAGGCCCTGATCGCCACCACCGACTTCTTCATGCCGATCGTGGACGATCCGTTCGACTTTGGCCGCATCGCCGCCACCAATGCGATCTCGGACGTGTACGCGATGGGCGGCACGCCGATCATGGCGCTGGCGCTGGTCGGCATGCCGATCAACAAGCTGCCGCTCGACACGATCGGCCAGATCCTGCGCGGTGGTGAATCGATTTGCGCCGAAGCGGGCATCCCGATTGCCGGCGGCCACACGATCGACTCCGTCGAGCCGATCTATGGCCTGGTGGTGCTGGGCCTCGTGCATCCATCGAAAGTAAAACGCAATGCCGACGCCCGCGACGGCGACGTGCTCATCCTCGGCAAGCCGCTGGGCGTGGGCGTGCTCTCGGCGGCGCTCAAGAAAGACATGCTGGGCGCCGACGGCTACGCGGCGATGATCGCCAACACGACCAAACTGAACAAGCCGGGCCGCCTGCTGGCCGACATGCCGGGCGTGCACGCGCTGACCGACGTCACCGGCTTCGGCCTGCTGGGCCACCTGCTGGAACTGGCGCGCGGCGCCAGGCTGCATGCCGAGCTCGATATGCCGGCCATCCCGCTGCTGCCGGGCGTGCTGCAACTGGCGCAGGATGGCTATTTCACGGGCGCATCCGGGCGCAACTGGGAAGCCTGCGGCAAGGACGTGCAGCTCGATGCCGCCATCCTGCCCGCCCAGCGCGCGCTGCTGACCGATCCGCAAACGTCGGGCGGCCTGCTCGTGGCCTGCGATCCGGCGGTTGCCGACGAGGTACTGGCGCTGTTCGCGCGCGAAGGCTTTGCCGACGCCGCCATCATCGGCCGCATGGCTGCCGGCACGCCGGGCGTGAGCGTCAAGCCCTAGGGAGGCGCTGATTCACACGAACAGCTTGTCGCGCGCCAGCGTACTGATGGCCACCGTCGCCGGATGACTCATGCGGCGCTCGGTGGTGATCGCATACACCTGCTCCACCACCCCATCGATCTGGCCCAGTGCCACCACCTGGTATTGCTGGCTCACTTGCGCCGCGATCACCGTCGGCACGAAGAATACCCCCGCCCCCGATTGGCCGAAGGCATTCATCATCGCGCTGTCGTCGAACTCGCCGACGATATGCGGATGCACCTCGGCCTGCTCCAGCCAGCGCAACAGGCGCTGGTGGATCGCGAAATCCTCGCCCGGCAACAGCATCGGCGCATTGTGCAGGCAAGCCGGGAACGGCTGGTCGAACGTGGTCGCCAGCGCCTGCGTGCACAGCGCTGTCATCGGGCTCTGGCCCAGCAGGTGGTTGTAGGCACGCACACTGAAGTGCCCCGGAATCGGCCGGTCGGCAATCACCAGGTCGAGCCGGTGCACGGCCAGGTCGGCGATCAGGCTGTCCAGACGGCCTTCGCGGCAGATCAGCCGCACCGGGTCTTTCAGTTTTAACGCCGGCTCCACCAGCTGGCAAGCGATGAGTTTCGAGACCGAATCGGCGCACCCGATCCGGAATGACATCGTGGCAAAACTTTTATCGCGCACCAGCTCGAGCAATTCGTCGCCCGTGTTGAAGATCGTCTCGGCATAGCTGACGATGCGCCGCCCCGTGTCGGTGAGTTCCAGGCTGCGGCCGGACTTGCGAAACAGCGCCACGCCCAGCGCGTCGGCGAACTCGGACAATTGCCCCGAGATCGAATGGGGCGTCAGGTTCAGTTGCGAGGCGGCCTTGGCAATGCTGCCGGTCTTGGCCACCATCCAGAAGTAGCGCAGGTGCTTGTAGTTCAGGGCAGACATGGCGGCTCCGATACATCGAAAAAACTGATTTAATATGAAATTATATTCGATTTGTACGATGCTTCGCGCTCCCCTATAGTCAAGTCTTCGCCACAAACTGAAGGTGCCATTCCCATGACACACCCAATTTTCCACCCGCCCGACCAAGCCCGGACACACCGGCCGAACAATCCTCGACGTGACGGGAGCATCCGATGAACGGTCTGGAAACCATTGCAAGCCCCATGATGTGGGCGGGCTTCGTCGGCTTCGTGCTGGTGATGCTGGCGCTTGACCTGTTCGTCTTTGGCGGCAACAAGGCGCACAAGGTCAGCGTCAAGGAAGCGGGTATCTGGTCGCTGGTCTGGGTCAGCATGGCCCTGCTGTTCAATGCCGGCCTCTGGTGGTATCTGAAGGGCAGCGTCGGCGCCGAAATCGCCGACCAGAAGGCGCTGGAGTTCTTCTCCGGCTACCTGATCGAGAAAGCGCTGTCGGTCGACAACGTGTTCGTGTTCCTGCTGATCTTTACCGCGTTCCAGGTGCCGCAGCAATACCAGCGCCGCGTCCTGATCTACGGTGTGCTCGGCGCGATCATCATGCGTGCTGTCATGATCAGCGCCGGTGCGTGGGTCGTGAGCGAATTCAGCTGGGTACTGTACCTGTTCGGCGCGTTCCTGCTGTTCACGGGTATCCGCATGCTGGTGGCTGTCGATGAAGAACCGGACGTGGTCAACAACCCGATCCTGAAGTTCGCCCGCAAGCACCTGAAAGTGTCCGAAGGCGACCACGGCGAGAAGTTCTTCGTCAAGATCGACGGCGTGCGTTTTGTCACCCCGCTGTTCTTGGTGCTGATCCTGATCGAAGTGACCGACCTGGTGTTCGCGGTCGACTCGATCCCGGCAATTTTCGCGATCACGACCGATCCGTTCATCGTGTTCACGTCGAATATGTTCGCGATCTTGGGTCTGCGTGCGCTGTACTTCCTGCTGGTGGACGTGGCTGACCGCTTCCACCTGCTCAAGTATGGCCTGGCGATGGTCCTGACCTTCATCGGTGTCAAGATGCTGATCATGCCGTGGTACCACGTGCCGGTGCAGGCTTCGCTGACCGTCGTGGCCGTGCTGATCGCTGGTAGTTGTATCGCCAGCCTGTTCATCACGCAGAAGGACAGCAGCAAGTAAGCCGAGCCAAAAGCCCGTCGTTCCCGCGGAGGCGGGAACCCAAGTTTTCATGCGCTGGCCACAAATGCCGTAGTGGCCAGCGACATACTTGGGTTCCCGTCTTCACGGGAACGACGGGCGCGTTACGTGGTGGCTTACCGGGCTGCCAGTGGCGCCGTTGTCATTGGCGGCGAAGGCGTGTCGTCCGGCGCCTTGCCCACCCGCTCGTATTCCGCAATCACTTGCGCGCCCAGCAGCAACAGGGTCGCCGCGATCTCGAGCGAGAACATGACGACGATCGCCGTCGTCATCGAGCCATACACCAGGTTCACCTGCGACAGCGTCGAGAAATACCAGACCAGGATGTGACGCGCCGCTTCCCACAGCAGCGCCGCCGTCACGCCGCCGATGGCGGCGTGCCACAGCGACAGCCGGCCCACAGGCATCACGAGATATATCGACGTGAGCACGAGGATCTCGCCGATCAGCCCCAGCAGATACAGCAGCGCGCCCGATACGCCATTGAGCGACCAGTGGTAATTGAACAGCCACACGCTTTCGCGCCCCATCACCTGCAAGGCGCCGGCGACCAGCGTGACGACCATGATGCCGAAGCCCAGCGCCAGGATGTAGCAGTACGGCAGCACGGCCGAGACCAGGTAATGCCGGCGCCGGATCGCCACCCGGTGCACGAAGATCACGCTCATCGCGTTTTCCAGCACAGTGAAGGCGAGCGAACTGAAGAACAGCATCGTTACCACCAGCACCCAGGTGATCAGTTGGCGGTCATCGAGGAAGTGCGCCACCTCGGCCACGATCGGCGCCGACTGCCCCGGCATCAATAGTTGCAGGTAGCGGCTGAGCGTTTCGAGCAACTCGGTCGGGTCGATGAAGTGCGACAGCACCACCATCACCAGCATCAGGAACGGCACGATCGACAGCAGCGCGTAATACGCGACGGCGCCGGCCAGCAGCAAGCCCTGGTTGGCGCGGAACCCTTTCAGGACTTGCAGCGTGAACTTGAGCGGATGGGAAAGAATGTAGACATTGGCGCGCTGGTCTTTCAGGCGCGCGCGCCAGTCACGCCGACGGCTCATCGGGCGAGGCGAATGCCGGTAAATTGCCAGCGTGCGCCTGTCGGGAAGAAGTTGCGATAACTGGGCCGCGCGTGACCGCCAGGGGTGGCGCAGGACGAGCCGCGTAAAACATACTGATTGATCATGAACTTGCCGTTGTATTCGCCGATGGCGCCTGGCGCTGGTGCGTAGCCGGGATACGGTGCGTAGCTACTGCTGGTCCATTGCCAGCAAGCGCCGAACATCTGTTGCAGGCCGGCGCCGCTGGCGGCGTCGGGGTGATGGGCCGGGCCGCAACCCAGGCAAGCCTGGCGCGCCGCGAACTCCCATTCGAACTCGGTTGGCAGGCGCGCACCCGACCAGCGCGCGAGCGCGTCGGCCTCGTACAGCGACAGGTGCGTGACGGGCCGCTCGGCGTCCAGCGGCTGCAGGCCGTGCAGCGTGAATTCGTGCCAGCCGTCGGGGTCTTCGACCCAGTACAGCGGCCGGGCGATCTCGCCGCGGCTGACAAGGTCCCAGCCCTCGGCAAGCCACAGCGCTGGATCGCGGTAACCGCCGGCCTCGATGAAGGCGCGGTATTCGCCATTGGTGACCAGGCGCGACGCCAGCGCGAACGGCGCCACATAGGTGCGGTGGCGCGGCAATTCATTGTCGAAGCAAAAACCGTTGCCGCCATAGCCGACTTCGGCCAGGCCGCCGTCGAAATCGAGCCAGGCCAGCGGCTCGGCAGGATCTGCCGGCGGCATCGCATCGGTGGCATACGCCGGATACAGGGGATTTTGCGCCAGCAGGTGCTTCACGTCGGTCAGCATCAACTCTTGGTGTTGCTGCTCGTGCTGCAGACCGAGTTCGATCAGCGCGGCCAGCGGCGCATCGATGCCGCGGGCGAGCAGGTCGGCAATGCGGCGGTCGACATCGGCGCGGTACGCCTTGACGACTGAGAGCGCCGGGCGTGTGAGCAAGCCGCGCTGGGCGCGTGGATGCTTGTTGCCCACGCCGTTGTAGTACGAATTGAAAATGACCCGGAACGCCGGGTGAAACGGCGCGAAGTTGGCCTCGCGCGGCTCGAGAATGAACGTTTCGAAGAACCACGTCGTGTGCGCCAGATGCCATTTGATGGGGCTCGCGTCCGGCATCGACTGCGCGCAGCAGTCTTCGTCGGACAAGCCCTCGGCCAGCTGCAGCGACCGTGACCGTACCTGCGCGAAAGCGCGTGGCAAGCTGTCGTCGCGCATCATGTTCATGATGCAATCGCCTGCGCGTGAATGACGGCAAACCAGCGCTGCGGATCGGTCCAGACCCGAGTGGCCTCGAAGCCCGAGCGTTCGAGGAGCTTGATGGCATCGGCCTGCTGGTACTTGTAGCTGTTCTCGGTGTGGATGCGCTCCCCGGCCTCGAAACGGCGCTCGCCGCCGCGCCAGCGCACGGTTTGCGCCGTGCGCGCTTCGAGATGCATCTCGATGCGGCCCATCGCCGCATTGTAGGCGCCGCGATGCTGCCAACCCCTGATGTCGAAGTCGCCGTCGATCAGGCGGTTCACGTGGCGCAGCAGGTTCAGGTTGAAGGCCGCCGTGACGCCCAGCGCGTCGTCATAGGCCGCGTCGAGCGTGGCGTGATCCTTGGCCAGGTCGACGCCGATGAGCACGCCGCCATCGTCACCGCACTGGGCGCGCAGGCGCACAAGAAAACCCTGCGCTTCGTCGGGCGTGAAGTTGCCGATCGACGAACCCGGATAAAAGAACAGGCGCCGCCCGGCGTTCACTTGCGGCGGCAGCACGAACTGGCTCGAGAAATCCATGCCAAGTGCTTCCATCGCGATCTGCGGGAAACGCTGGCGCAGGCGCGCCAAGGCGTCCTGCACGAAGTCGGTGGAAATGTCGATTGCCACGTATTGCGCCGGCTGCAGCAGTGGAAACAGCGCCGCCGCCTTGGCGCAGTTGCCAGCACCCAGGTCGACCAGGGTGGCCCCCAGGCCGGCCGAACGGGCGATTTCGGCGCCATAGCGACTGAAAATCGACGCTTCGGTGCGTGTCGGGTAATACTCGGGGAGTTCGCAGATCGCTTCGAACAGTTTCGAACCGAGAGCGTCGTACAGGAATTTGGGGGAGATCCAGGCGCCCGGCGCTTGCAGGCCGGCGTGCAGTTCGTCGGCTTCGTGGGCGCTGTGGCCACGAGCGGCGACGTCTTCGGATGTACAGGAAGTCAGCATAGGTTTATCATTCGTGCCGCCACGACGCACCATGCGAGATGGCCTGTGAGTGTTACGCGTTACTGAAACGTTACTGAAACTGGAAATTGGTAATGGGTACGCTTACTGTTGTATTGCCGTTTTAGCTATCATAGCGGATTCCCCGAATTCGTCTTGTTCGCAACAACCAAGCGTGCCGCCCCTGTGGCTGCACTGTTTTCTTAATTTTTAGACAAGAGCCTCCATGACCCTGTCCTTCCGCCGCCACGTTCTCAAAACCCTGTGCGCCGCCGCTGCCGGCACGATGATGATCGCAGGCGCCGCCCACGCACAGAGCAATGGCGTGCTGCGCGTTTCGGCCATTCCCGACGAATCGCCGACCGAACTGCAGCGCAAGTTCAAGCCGCTGGGCGACTACCTGGCCAAGGCCACTGGTCTCAAGGTCGAGTTCACCCCGGTGACCGACTACGCTGCCTCGGTGGAAGGCCTGGTCAACCGCAAGATCGACATGGTCTGGTTCGGCGGCTTCACCTTCGTGCAGGCGAACGTGCGCAGCAAAGGCCAGGTCACCCCACTGGTGCAGCGCGTGGAAGACGAAAAATTCCGCTCGGTCTTCATCACCACCGTGCCGACCATCACCAAGCTGGAAGACCTGAAGGGCAAGACCCTGGCCTTCGGCTCGGAATCGTCCACCTCGGGCCACCTGATGCCGCGCTCGTTCCTGCTGCAAGCCAAGATCAACCCGGACGCCGACCTCAAGCGCATCGCGTTCTCGGGCGCGCATGACGCGACCGTGGCCGCTGTCGCCGGTGGCAAGGTCGATGCGGGCGCGCTGAACATCTCGGTCTGGGAAAAACTGGTCGAGGCCAAGAAGGTCGATCCGAAGCAGGTGCGCGTCTTCTACACCACCCCTGGCTACTTCGACTACAACTGGACCGTGCGCACCGACATGGACCCGGCCCTCAAGAAGAAGATCACCGACGCCTTCCTGGCGCTGGACGATTCGACCCCGCAAGGCAAGGAAATCCTGGAACTGCAACGCGCCACCAAGTTCGTGCCGACCAAGACCGCCAACTACGGCGCGATCGAAGCGGCTGCGAAAAACGCCGGCCTGCTGAAGTAAGCACGGCAGAGTCGATACCGATGGCGACCTACCGCCTGCGCGGCGTGACCGTGCGCCACCTGGCCGGCACGCAAGCGCCTGCCTTGCACGCGCTCGACCTCACGATCGGCGCCGGCGAACAGGTCGCCCTGATCGGCCCGTCCGGGGCCGGCAAGACCACCCTGCTCGCGACGCTGGCCTGTGCCCACCGTCCGGGCGAGGGTGCACTGGAAATCCTCGGCCAGGATCCGTGGGGGCTCACGCACGCCGAGCGCCATCGCCTGCGCGCGCGTTTGTTCCTGGCGCCGCAAACGCCGCCGCTGCCGGCGCGCCAGCGCGTCGTCACGGCCGTACTGGCTGCCCGCTTGCCGCACTGGACGCTGTGGCAGGCGTTACGTTCGCTGGTGCGGCCGCACGACCCCGACGCGGCCCACGCCGCACTATCCCGCTTTTCACTGGGCGACAAGCTGTACGCGCGCGTCGACCGCCTGTCCGGCGGCGAACGCCAGCGCTGCGGCCTGGCGCGCCTGTTATTGTCCGATGCCGAAGCGCTGCTGGTCGACGAGCCGATTTCGGCGCTCGACCCGGCGCTGGCCCGTCACACACTGGCCACGCTGCGCCAGGAAGCCGCCAAGCGCAACGCCACGCTGGTCTGCAGCCTGCACCAGGTGGATCTCGCGCGCGAACAGTTCGCCCGCCTGGTGGGCCTGCGCGACGGACGCATCGTGTTCGACGCACCGCGCGACCAGGTCACCGACACCATGATCGCCGACCTGTACGCCAACGAGAACGTCGAACCGCACGACGCGCCGCCCCACGACACGCCTGCACAAATCGCCGTCGGCGCCTGTTTCTAGGCATGGGGCGTAACGCAGTTCTTCATCCCGACCCGGCCTGGCGCACGCGCCTGACGGCCGCCGTCGTGTTTATCCTGCTGCTGTATCCGCTGCTGGTCGCGGCCGAATTCAAACCCTGGCTGCTGTTCGACGCGCAAAGCCTGCGCGCGGCCGGCGGCTTCCTGCGCGACTTCCTCACGCCCGAAACCGATCCCGAATTCCTGGCGATGGTGCTGCGCGAGACCTGGCAGACGGTGGCCATTGCCACGGCGGGCCTGACGCTCGCGCTGATCGTCGCCATCCCCGCCACCTTCGTCATCAGCGAGCGCCTGTCGATCTCGCGCCTGGGCACCGGCCGCATTCGCCCAATGGCCGGCATCGTGCGCCAGATCCTGCGCTGGATCTTGATGGTGCTGCGCTCCGTGCCCGAACTGGTGTGGGCGCTGCTGTTCGTGCGCATCGTGGGCCTGGGGCCGACCGCCGGCGTGCTGGCCATCGCCCTGTCGTATTCGGGCATGCTGGCCAAGGTGTATGCCGAGATTCTCGAATCGTCCGACGCGCATGCCACCGACGTGTTGCTGGCCAACGGCAGCGGCCGGCTGCCGGCGCTGCTGTATGGCGCCCTGCCCGATTCGAGCGCCGAACTGGTGTCGTACACCGTGTATCGCTGGGAGTGCGCGATTCGCGGCTCGGCCGTGATGGGCTTCGTCGGCGCCGGCGGCCTGGGCCAGCGGCTCGATGAATCGACCAAGATGATGGCCGGCGGCGAAGTGGCCACCATGCTGATCATGTTCGTGCTGCTGGTGGCCGGCGCCGACCTGGTCTCGAAGCTGCTGCGCCGGAGGATCGGATGACCGATCAAACCACCATCCCGGCGCCGCCGCCGCGCCAGATCGGCACCTGGGTCATTCTCGGCGGCCTGCTCGCGCTGATCGTCGCCAGCTTCGCCTCGCTGCCGCTGCAATGGAGCGCCTTCTTCACGCGCGAAGCGGTCGATTCGGCGTCCGAATTCCTGGCCGGCTTCGCGCCGCCCGACACCGCCCCGGCATTCTTGGGCAAGACGCTCGTCGCGTTCTGGGAAACGCTGGCCATGTCGGCCATCGGCACCATCCTGGCCGCGCTCGTCGGGCTGCCGCTGGCGCTGGCCGGCGCCGGGCGCATGGGCCGTGCGGCGCGCGCCGTCACGCGCCTGGTGCTCAATGTGCTGCGCTCGATCCCCGAACTGGTGTGGGCCGCCGTGCTGCTGGTGCTGGCGGGCCTGGGGCCGCTGGCCGGCACGCTGGCCCTGGCTGCGCACACGGCCGGCGTGCTGGGGCGCCTGTTCGCCGACGCGCTGGAAAACATCGAGCCGCACGCCGAGCAGAGCCTGCGCACGAACGGCGCGCGCCCGCTCGCGGCGTTTTTATACGCGACGCTGCCGCAGGCGCTGCCGCAGATGCTGTCGTACACGCTGTACCGCTGGGAAAACAATATCCGCGCGGCGGCGGTGCTGGGCGTGGTCGGGGCCGGGGGCTTGGGCCAGATGCTCAAGTACCACCTGTCGCTGTTCCAGATGCCCAGCGCCGCCACCGTGGTGATCGCGATGCTGGTGCTGGTGGCGCTGGTGGATGCAGCCAGTTATGCGCTGCGCCGCGCACTGACCCGCTGACCCGCTGACCCGCTGACAGGATTGCGTAAATACAAGGCTCGCATGCTCGAACTCGACCAGCTCACCAAATCCTACGGCGGCCGCACCGTGCTGGCCGAACTCTCGCACGTGTTCAAGGCCGGCGAATTCGTCGCGATCATGGGCGAATCTGGCGTCGGCAAATCGACGCTGCTGAACCTGATCGCGGGTCTGGACACGCCCGATGGCGGGCGCGTGATCATCGACGGCACGCCGATCTCGAATCTGGACGACGACGCCGCCACGCGCCTGCGCCGCACCCGCATGGGCTTCATCTTCCAGGCCTTCCATGTGCTGCCGCACCTGACGCTGCGCCAGAACGTGGCGCTGCCGCTGCTGCTGAACAAGGCGCCGCTCGAGCGGGCCGACGCCATGCTGGGTGCCGTGGGCCTGCACGGGCGCGGCGGCGACTTTCCGCGCCAACTCTCGGGCGGCGAAATGCAGCGCGTGGCAATCGCCCGCGCGCTGGTGCACCGCCCTGCCCTGCTGCTGGCCGATGAACCGACCGGCAACCTCGACCCCGACACCGCCGCCGTGATCCTGCAACTGCTGCGCGACGAAACGCGCGCGCATGGCGCCGGCGCGATCATGGTCACCCACTCCCACGCCGCGGCCGCCATGGCCGACAAGGTTTTATTGCTGACGCACTCTGGGCCGAAATTAGCGTAAGTTCCCAGAAGAAACGCTCGAATAGCTGCGATTTAGTTAAATGATACGAGGCGTGCGCGACGCAATCGTAGTAATATCGCAACGACCTGCCGCAAAACGCCGTCAAAACAGGCAGGAAAACTCCAGAACGATTGATCTGTCTTGAATCATGTTTTCATATGGGAGAACCGACATGACCGTACGACAGAAAAAACAGGAATTGCTCGAAGCGATGCAACGAGCACGGGCGCTGGAGCCATCGAGCTTCGTACCGAACAAACTGCTCGACACGCTGATCGAGCGCATGCAGTTGAAAAACGACGCCGAGCTGTGCCGCGTGCTGGAAGTGCAGCCTCCGATCATCAGCAAGATCCGCCATCGCAAACTCAATGTCGGCGCGACGATTTTATTGCGCATGCACGAAAAGTCGAATATCCCGATCCGAGAGCTCAAGGAGCTCACCAGCGACTCGGCGCTTCACTGACGGCGCGCTATTGCATCGCTATTGCATCGCTATTTATTCCTGCACCGGCGGCCGCCCGGTCTTGAGCTGGGGCAGCGCCGCCAGCACGCCCTGCAAGGTGGCCACGTCGAGCTGGCCCAGCAGGGCCACGCCGATGCGCAGCAGCTCGCTCTTCTTGACATCGATCCCGGCGCGCAGGCAAGCCTGCTTCACTTCCAGCAGCACCGCGTACTCCCCTTCCGGCATCGTGAAACTGTCGCGCACCAGTGCCGGACGGGACGCCATCGCCGGCGCACGGTCGACGAGCGCCATGGCGGGCGACCTGGCGACGGCGCGCGCCGGGGCTGGCTTCCTGGCCGGCGCGCCAGCCAGTGCCTTGGCTGCCGTCTTGACGGCCGCCTTGACAGTGGTTTTCGCCGGGGCTTTGGCGGGCGCTGTCGATTTGGCAGCAGCCCCGGGGACGGCGACCTTGCCCGGTTTGGCAGCGGTCTTGACTGCCGGCCGTGCGGCGCGGGGTGCTGATCTGGCGGCGGGTTTGCGGGGCATGGGCCGCTCCATCGTTAACAAGGCAAACAATATAAACGATTTAGCAGTATGCTGGCGGACTGGAATGCACGATGGGTACGCAGGCAACGCCGACGGATGGCGTCAATCCGGGGGGCAATACTGGCTTCATAGAGCGAGACTTCTGTTTTTTTGAAGTAAAGCTTCGACAAACTCCTCTTTTACAGGAAATGATCCTGAATTATCCTGCCAAGGCCACGACTCTGCTGTAAACTTGTCGGCGCCGCGAGTCTCGCCTCGCGGGTCCCATGCGCACCGAAGTAATTTATGAACCCGACTCAGGCCAGTATGCGCACCAACACTCAATGGATCCTGCCGGTGGTGTTTGCCGCCGCGCTGGCCCTGCTGCTCCAGCATTTCCTCGGCTCGATCGCGTGGGCCGGCCTGCTGGCCGTGATCACCTGGCCGCTGCACCAGCGCATGCTGCAGCGCGGCTGGCCGCCGCTGGCCAGCGCCGCCTTCATGCTCGTGCTGCTCATCGTGAGCTTCGTCGGCCCGTCCGTGTTGCTGTTCCATACGCTCAGCAGCGAACTGGCGGCCCTGCAGCGCCTTCTCATCAGCTTCAACCAGACCGGCGTGCCGGTGCCGGCCTGGCTGACCGGCCTGCCGCTGGTGGCCGAGCCGGCAGTCACTTGGTGGCTCGAACACCTGGCCGTGCCCGGTGGCCTGAACGCCCTCGTGCGCACGACCGTTGGTGATTTCATGCCGCACCTGACCGACACCGCACGCGTGTGGGGTTCGACCATCCTGGCCAACGCGCTATACCTGTTCCTCACGCTGCTGACGCTGTTCGTGCTGTACCTGCACGGCGCCGCCGTGCTGCACTACATCGACGGCGCCGGCGCGCGCGTGGCGCCGAACCAGTACGCCAGGCTGCGCCGCGTGCTGCCGCTGTCGGTACGCGGCACGGCGCTCGGCCTGGGTTCCATCGCCATCCTCGAGGGCATCGTGCTGGGCGTGGCCTACTGGATCGCCGGCGCGCCGGCCCCGGTGCTGCTGGGCGTGATCACCGGCTACCTGGCCCTGATCCCGGGCGGTGCGCCGCTGTCGTTCACGATGGTCTCGCTGCTGCTGTTCGGCCAGGGCCATTCGGCCGAGGCGCTGGGCCTGTTCACCTGGGGCGCGGTCGAATTGTTCCTGGTCGATAAATTCATCCGCCCGAAACTGATCGGCAAGGCCGTGAACCTGCCGTTCCTGGCGGTGCTGTTCGGGCTGCTGGGCGGTGTGTCGACGCTGGGCGTGATCGGCCTGTTCGTCGGCCCACTGATGATGGCGATCCTGTTCGGCTGGCTGCGCGACGCGACGCCGGCAACCCCGCTCGTCATCAGTCCGGCGGTGCCAGATGCCGCAGTCGACGTCTCAGACCAGGCCCAGCGGATTCGCTAGCGTATCGAAGACGGCGCCGGCGCGCTGGTGCATGTCCCACAGCGCGCCGACCCGCAGGCCGGCCGCCACTGGCGCCACAGCCGCGATCTCGAGTTCTTCCATCAAACCGCACAGCAGCGCCAGCCCTCCGGCCAGGTGGCCCCGCCGATTGGTGTCGATGAAGATATCGCGCAACACCGCCAGATCGGCCTGCGTGATGGGCATGCGCTCGCCCCGCTGTGCGATCCCGGCCAGCGCGCGCACCGTGCCGCAAGCGCCATACGCCATATCCCAGCCGCGCGCCCCGAACCCGGCTTCCGCAAAGCGGCTGCGGCTCGAGCGCACGGCGGCGTCGAACCCCGCTGCGTCGATGCGGCCGTTCGCGAAAAACGTCAGGCTCTGGCGCACGGCGCCGAGTGCGAACGATTCGATGCGCCGGATCGTCGGACCCTGCCCGATCACCAGCTCCGTCGAGACGCTGCCGATGTCGAGCACGAGCCGTGGCGTGTTCTCGCCAGAGCCCAATGAATTGGCGACGCCGAGGTACACCAGGCGGCCGGCCTCGTCGCCCGCGATGATCTCGACCGGGTGACCGAGCGCGCGCCCGGCGGCCGGCAGGAACAAGGATGCATTCTTCGCCATGCGCAGGGCCGCCGTGGCCACCACCCGCACCGCGCGCGGCCGCCAGGCGTCGAGCGCGCCCCGGAATTGCGCCAGGCACGCCAGGGCGCGCCGCAGCGCTGCGCTATCGAGCATGCCGTCTTCGTCAAGGGAGGCCGACAGCTCGACCTTCTCGAACATGGTCGCCACGAGTTCGAGCGCGCCATCGTGAAAGCGGCCGATGTGCAGGCGAAAGCTGTCCGAGCCTAGCTCGACAGCGGCATAGATGGGGGATTCCTGATCAAGGGGCGGCATGGCTCATGAGCATAAGCGGCCACCGTGACGGGCGTGTTACACCTGTTATATATCGGCGACCGCATCGGCCGCCAGCGCAACGCGGTTACGGCCGGCCTGTTTGGCCAGTTGCAGCGCCTCGTCGGCGCGCTGGAACAGTGCCGTCGTGCTGTCTTCGGGCCGGATCGTCGTCACGCCGAAGCTGGCCGTGAGCTTGATCATCGCCCGCTCGCTCTTGACCGGCGTGGTGTCGATGGCCGCACGGATCCGTTCGGCGACAAGCGCGGCCTCCTCGAGATTGGTACGCGGCAGCAGCACGGCGAATTCGACGCCCACCACGCGCCCCAACTGGTCGCTGTCGCGCAGCTGGCGCCGGCACAGCGCGACCATCTGGTGCAGCACCACGTCGCCGGCCGGATGACCATAGCTGTCATTGACGCGCTTGAAGCCGTCCAGGTCGAACACGATCAGCGCGGTCGGCAGGCCGGGCCGGCGCGCCAGCGCCATCCACGGCGCCAGCAGCTGGAAAAAGCCGCGGCGATTCGGCGCATCGGTGAGCGGGTCGACCGTCTCGAGGCGCTGCAGCGTGTCTTGCAGGCGCTCGCGGGTCAGGAGCAGCACGCCGAAGGCATTGCCGAGCAAGAGCAGATACAGGGCGCCGCTGGAGAATTGGCTCAGCAAATCGTTCGAGAGCCAGCCCCAGCCGCGTGGCAGCAGCAGCACCGACAAGCCGCGCGCCGCCACCACCAGCGCCAGCGCCGCCGTGGCCAGCGCCAGGAAGCGCTGCAGCAGGCTCGCCTCACCCCAGCGCCAGCCCAGCGCCAGCGCGCCGGACAGGTAGAACACGCCGAGCAGGAGCGACGCCGCCACGCTGCGCAAGCCCTCTTCGTCGATCAGGTAGCACAGGAAGAAGACCAGGATCGCCACGCCGGCCACGATCAGGGTCGGCGTGCGCCAGCCGGGCCGGCGCGCCGCCTCCCACGAGGCGCCCGCCTCGATCGCCACGCCGGCGAACAGCAGCGCGTAGCCGCCCGGGATCGAGATCGGGGCCGGCACCACGCCGGAGTCGCCCAGCGCCAGCAGCAGCCAGGCGCCGCCCTGGATCTGTTTCGACAGGCTCCAGAAGGTCAGCGCGGGAGGACGGATGGGACCGTGATTGAAAAACGTCAGCAGCGCGCACAGTGTCAGGTTACCCAGTGCGAGCACCAGCACCATCGTCGACGCGTCCAGCATAGGCATGTCATTACTCATGTTCGGCGTTCCGGGGTGAAGGTATCCTGCTGGCGGCCAGCTTATCAGAAAGAGATGCCTTGCAACAAGCCAGCCCTGCCCTCAACCTGCGAAGCGGTTGAACACCTCGCGCATGGCCAGGCCACCGCCACCGATCAGTACGCTGAAATAGATGATGGTGACGACATTGCTGATATGGCCGAGCAGGATGCAGACGCCGTCGCGCTGCAGCAGCCCGATCGCCAGGAACAGGATCGCCACGGCCGGGAACGTATTGCTGAACGGGATCAGGCCGAACGGCATCATCAGCAGCACGGCGCCCAGGATCAGGGCCGCGTTATTGAAGAAGGCGACCGGCCCCTGGGCCACCAGCCACTGGATGCGGTTGGGTTTGCTCACACGCTCGAGCTTCTTGAGCCACGAGAGCGCCTTGCGCAGCAGTGGGCGCAGCTTGCGGGTGCCGATGACGCGGTGCTCGAGCTTCGACGGAATCCACAGATCGCGCCCGAACAGGCGGCTCACGCTGATGAGCAGGATCGCGGCGCCGAACACGGTGCTCACGCCGGGGATGGAAATCGGGATCAGGAACACCAGCGTCAGCAGCGCCACCAGGATCAACAGGCCGTCATTGCCGACGCTGCGGATCAGTTCACTGAGGGTGATGCCGGTGCGCGGCATGGAGCGGACCAGGGCGCGCAGGCGCTGGGAGACTGGTGGTTCAATAGGCATTGTGTCTTCTTGTGGTCTGACGGGAGGCGCGGCGAGTGGCTTATTGGCCGACGCAAATGATCCGGGTTTCGTACTCGGCTGCTTTTTCTTTCTTCGTGGTGGCCCAGGCAATGACTTCTTCGGCTTGCACGATCGTCATGACGGTCGCCTTTTCCTTGTTCTTGATGAACGAAACGCCTTCGAACTTGCCTTCCTTGCTGCGCATGACCTTGGCGAAGACCGGTGGTTTCTTGCCCTCGTCCGAACGCTTGTCTTGCCGGACGAGATAACGCTGCTCTGCTGATTCCATGAAAATATTCCGTACGTGATCGATCAAAGCGCTATTTTACGGTGCGCGCATTGCTGGCACGTGAAAATCTCATCGGCCCGCTCATTGGCCCGCTCATCGCCCCATCACGCCAACCACCTGCACCAGCACGATCTTGAGTACCGTCATCGACGGAAAAATCATTGCGTAGCCGATATCGGGCCGGTCCGTCGGCGCGATCCGGTTGGCAAAGGCCAGGATGGCGGGATTGCCGGTGGTGCCGGCCACGATGCCGACCACGCTGTCAAATGGCAGCCGAAACACGAACAGCGCAATGAGCATCGTGACGATGACGAGAGTGGCGGCAATGGCGCTGCCGAGCAGCAGGTACAGCAAGCCATCGTTGGCAATCGCGGCGGCAAACGTCGCGCCCGACGACATGCCGACGACCGCGAGAAACAGCGTCAGCCCGAAATTGCGCAAGACCAGGTTGGCCGAGATCGGCATCGCCCACTGGAACATCCCACTGCGGCGGCGCCAGCCGAGCACCAGCGCGACCAGCAGCAAGCCGGCAAAGCCGAACGAGAATTGCCCGATCAGCGGCAACGGCCACACAATCGCGCCGAAGGCCAGGCCGAGTGTCACGCCGACACCGATGCCGATATAGCTCACCTCCCCCGTGCTGCGCACCGAGTCGCCGAACAGCTTGCGCAGTGCCGGAAAACTGCTGCGCGGCGCAAGCACGCCGATGCGGTCGCCCATCTCGAGCAGGCGCGACGGGCTCATGACCAGATCGGCGTCGCCGCGCCGCAGGTGCAGGATGCGGGCGTTGAGTGCGGGCGGCAGGGTCAACGCGCCCAACGGCAAACCGGCCATGGCGGCGCTGGAAATGAAAAAGCGTTCGTAGTCGAGGTCGCTCCGGTCATGCAGCATGCCGCCCGGATGCGCCGGTCCGAAGCGCGTGGCGACTTCGTGCAGCAACGTCTGGTCATTGCCAGCCACGAGCAGACGGTCGCCCGGCTCGATGCACATGGCGCTGTCGGCCACCAGGTTGTGCTCGCCGCGCCGGATGGCGACGATGGCCACACCGCCAGGCAGGCGCACGGCGGCCTCGGCGAGGGTCATGCCCAGCACGGAGAATTCGGCGACATCGATTTCTTCCAGATGCAGGGCCGATGAGACCGGCGCAGCGGTGCTGGGCTTGAACACGGCGTTGTACAGGCCGAGCAGCAAGATCGGCACGGCCACGCCGACAGGGTACGCCACCGAATAGCCGGTCGCGGCCGACGTGCCGAAGACGGCCAGCGCAGCCTGCAGCGCAGCGGTGCTGGTGCCGGCACCGGCAAATGCGCCCAGCGCTTCGGGCAAGGCGAAGATCGGGAACAGCAGCGCCGCGCCCACGGCCAGCGCCAGCGCCGTGACCACGGCCAGCAGCGCGGCAAGGTTGGCCTTGATGCCTTCCGGCGTCGTCAGACCGCGGAAAAATTGGGCGCCATAGGCGATGCCGACGCCGTACAGAAACAGCAGCAGGCCGAGGTTGCCCAGCATCCCGGGCAGCACCAGGTCAGGCGCGGCCGCGCCGACGGCCAGGCCGACGAACAGCACCGCGCCGGACCCGAGCGACAACCCTTTCACGCTGACCGCCCCCAGCAAGTAGCCGGCCGCGATGGTGAAAAATAGTGCGAACATCGGCTGGTGCGTGAAGAACGTCGTGATGGCGGTCATGTAGGCGCTGCCTTGATAGCATGTGTGTGATGCAGTCTACGACATGCGCCCTGTGACCGGCCTTTATTCAAGGCGCTGTCACCGTTATCTGTAGATCAGACTGATAGCGATACGTAGCAATTGTTTGGCGGTCATTATCCGGCCGCCGTCTAGTGCCCACCACCAACCCAGATAGTTCGGCAGGTAACGCGACGCCACGCCAT
>NZ_JBFMMP010000014.1:0-134564 GCF_040790145.1 Massilia aurea | reverse complement strand
CAAGCTGGTCTTCACCTCAATTGGTAGTAGCTAACCACCAATGAGAACAAGATACAAGGGTTGGCGGCTACGCCGCCAACCCTACGCGAGTGCGCAATTTGAACGTCGCCACCAGTGCCGACAACTCGGCCGCCTGCTGGCGCATCGAGGCGGCCGCCGCCGCCGCCTCTTCCACCATCGCCGCATTCTGCTGGGTCGAGAGATCCATCTCGGCGATCGCGCGGCTCACTTGCGTCACGCCATCGGCCTGACCGGCGCTGGCGGTGTGGATCTGGCCCAGGATGCCCGCTACCTCGTGCACGTGCTGCAGCATCGTGCGCATCGTCGAACCGGCCGCCTCGGCGATGCCGGTGCCGGCGTCGATCTCGAGCGCCGATTCGCCGATCAGCTTCTTGATTTCCTTGGCCGCCCCGGCCGAGTGCTGCGCCAGGTTGCGCACTTCGGACGCCACCACCGCGAAGCCCCGCCCTTCGCTGCCGGCGCGCGCCGCTTCCACCGCCGCGTTCAGGGCCAGGATATTCGTCTGGAAGGCGATGCTGTCGATCATGCCGGTGATGTCCACGATGCGGGCAGCGGACGCCTTGATGGCGCCCATGCGCGCAACCAGCTGCTCGACCGCCTGCGCGCCTTCGGTGGCCACGCCCGACGCCGTCTGCGCCAGCGCGTTGGCTTGCTGCGCATTCGCGTTGTTACTCGCGATCGCATCGGACAGTTCGCCCATCGCCGTCACCGTCTCGCGCAGCGAATCGGCCTGGCGCTCGGTGCGAATCGACAGGTCCTGGTTGCCCTCGGCGATTTCACCCGACGCCGAATCGATCGCCTGCGCGCCTTGCAGCACTTGCGACACGGTGCTCGACACGCCGTGCGTCATGCCATTCAGGGCATCGAACAGGCGCCCGATTTCGTCCGTCCGGGTATGGCTGATGGTCGGGCGCAGGTCGCCGTGGGCGACTTGCTCGGCCAGGGTTGCCGCTTGCTTCAATGGCCCCACCAGGTTGCGGCTCAAGAGCCAGGCCAGGCCGCCGGCCACGGCCAGTGCGGCGGCGCCCAGGATCAAGAGCAGCGCCTTGCTGAAGGCGGAGGCACTCGCCGATTCGTCGGCCAGGCGGTGCGCCTCGGTGCTCTCGTACTTGAGCAAGCCTTCGAGCGCGGCGACCTTGGCCTGGAAGGCCGGTTCCCATTTCCTGGTGAGGATCTCTTCGACCAGGCCGGTCTGGCCCAGGTCCTTGGCCTTGAACAGGTCGGCCTGGATCGTGGCCAGCGCGGTCTTGTGCGCGGTCGCGGCGGCGATCAGCGTGCGCTCTTGCGTTGATGCCGGCAGCTTGCCCAGTTTCGCTTCGAGGTCGGTGGCAATCTTGCGCCCCCCGGCCAGCTGCGCGCCGAAGTAGTCGCCCAGTTCCAGGCTGTCGCTGCGCGCGATCGAGACGGCGCGCGAGCCGTTCAGGCGCGCGATGCCGAGCAGCTCGGACGTGAGCTGCTGCTTGGCCAGCTTGTCGTTGACCAGGTTGGATGTGATGACATCAGATGCGTGCATGCGCCAGACGGCGACGCTGGCAATGATGACGATGACGAGGGACAGGATGCCAAAGGCGCCGATGAGCTTGGATGAGGTAGTGAGCTGTGCGAGTCGCATTGCGATTTTCGTGAGAGAGAAACGACGAGTGCGCACAGTGTAAGAATGTCATATGACGGGCTTGTGAATTAGCATTTTTGGAAACAAAGTTTCCATGAAAAAAGCCCGCGACACTTGCGTGCGCGGGCTTTTGGGCGAGTAACGGTGCTTACTCGATTTCGACCGTCTCGGCCGGGGCCGGTGGCGGGCTGACATCGCCTTCCGGGAACTCGAGGACGACTTCGTCCTTCTCGTTCAGGTCGACCGTGACGCGGCCACCGCTGGTCAGCCGGCCGAACAGCAGTTCGTCGGCCAGCGCCTTGCGGATCAGATCCTGGATCAGGCGCGACATCGGACGGGCGCCCATCGACGGGTCGAACCCTTTCTGGCCGAGGAACTTGCGCAGTTTCTCGGTGAAGATGGCTTCGACTTTCTTCTCGTGCAGTTGCTCCTCCAGCTGCATCAGGAACTTGTCGACGACGCGCAGGATGATATCTTCGTCCAGCGCGCGGAAGCTGATGATTGCATCCAGGCGGTTACGGAACTCCGGCGTGAACATGCGCTTGATGTCGCCCATCTCGTCGCCCGCTTCACGCGAGTTGACGAAGCCGACCGAACGCTTGGTCAGGCTTTCGGCGCCCGCATTCGTGGTCATGACGATGATCACGTTGCGGAAGTCAGCCTTGCGCCCGTTGTTGTCGGTCAGGGTGCCATGGTCCATCACCTGCAGCAGGATATTGAAAATGTCCGGGTGGGCTTTTTCAATCTCATCGAGCAGCAGCACGGTGTGCGGCTTCTTGGTGATCGCTTCGGTCAGCAGGCCACCCTGGTCGAAACCGACATAACCCGGCGGCGCGCCGATCAGGCGCGAGACCGCGTGCCGCTCCATGTACTCGGACATGTCGAAGCGCACCAGCTCGATACCCAGGATGAACGCGAGCTGCTTGGCCACTTCGGTCTTGCCGACGCCGGTAGGGCCCGAGAACAGGAACGAGCCGATCGGCTTGTCGGTCTTGCCCAGGCCGGCGCGCGCCATCTTGATCGCGGCCGACAGCGCCTCGATCGCCGGATCTTGCCCGAACACGACGTTGCGCAGGTCGCGGTCGATCGTCTGCAGCTTGCTGCGGTCGTCCTGGTTGACCGTTTGCGGTGGAATACGCGCGATCTTGGCGATGATGTCCTCGATCTCGGCCTTGCCGATGGTTTTCTTCTGCTTCGACTTCGGCAGGATGCGCTGGGCGGCGCCCGCTTCGTCGATGACGTCGATGGCCTTGTCGGGCAGGTGACGGTCATTGATGAAGCGCGCTGCCAGTTCGGCCGCGGTGGTCAGGGCCGACGCCGAATACTTCACGCCATGGTGCTCTTCGAAGCGCGACTTCAGGCCGCGCAAGATGGCGATGGTCTGCTCGACGGTCGGCTCATTGACGTCGACCTTCTGGAACCGGCGGCTCAGGGCGTGGTCTTTTTCAAAGACGCCGCGGAACTCGGTGAAGGTGGTCGCGCCGATGCACTTGAGCTGGCCATTGGCGAGCGCCGGCTTGAGCAGGTTCGAGGCGTCGAGCGTGCCGCCCGAGGCCGAACCGGCGCCGATGATCGTGTGGATCTCGTCGATGAACAGGATGCCGTTCGGGGTGTCCTTGATCTGCTTGAGCACGGCTTTCAGGCGCTGCTCGAAATCACCGCGGTACTTGGTGCCGGCCAGCAGCGCGCCCATGTCGAGCGAGAACACGACGGCGTTCTGCAGGATTTCAGGCACGTCTTCCTGCACGATGCGCCATGCGAGGCCTTCGGCGATCGCGGTCTTGCCCACGCCCGCTTCACCCACCAGCAGCGGATTGTTCTTGCGGCGACGGCACAGGATCTGGATCACGCGGTCGACTTCTTCCTCGCGCCCGATCAGCGGATCGATCTTGCCGTCGGCGGCGGCCTTGTTCAGGTTTTGCGTGAACTGGTCGAGCGGCGACTCTTTGGCCTGGCCTTCGACCTGCGCTTCTTCGACGCCTTCGGGCGCCTTGGACGTGTCGACCTGCTGGTCCTTGCGCACGCCGTGCGAAATGAAATTGACCACGTCGAGACGGGTCACGCCCTGCTGGTGCAGGTAGTACACCGCGTGCGAGTCTTTTTCGCCAAAGATCGCCACCAGCACATTGGCGCCGGTAACTTCTTTCTTGCCGTTGGAAGCCGACTGCACGTGCATGATCGCACGCTGGATCACGCGCTGGAAACCAAGCGTCGGCTGGGTGTCGACCTCGCCCGTGCCGGGCACGGTCGGGGTGTTATCACCGATAAAATTCGTCAGGGTCTTGCGCAGGTCTTCAATATTGACCGCGCACGCACGCAGGACTTCGGCGGCCGAAGGATTATCGAGCAACGCCAGCAGCAGGTGCTCCACGGTGATGAACTCGTGGCGTGCCTGGCGTGCCTCGACAAAGGCCATGTGTAGAGATACTTCAAGTTCCTGCGCAATCATACTTCCTCCATCACGCACTGCAGGGGATGCCCTGCCTTGCGTGCATGCGTTAAGACAAACTCCACTTTGGTACACGCTATATCTTTGGAAAACACGCCGCACACCCCTTTGCCATGCTGATGTACCGACAGCATGATCTGGGTAGCAGTCTCGCGATCCTTGTTAAAGTACTCCTGGATCACGGCCACGACGAACTCCATCGGCGTGTAATCATCGTTCAGTAGCGCCACCTGGTACAGCGGAGGCGGTTTGACGGTCTGCCGCTCTAGCAGTTGTTCAGTATCGTGCTTCGTTGCCATGGGCTTATTCTAATACTTCCGAGGTTGGTGCCAAGCGTAAACATCAGCTCGTTTTCTGGTGTTTCCATCTTACGCGTTTTCGGATAAATGCGCAGATGGCGTTTCGATTGCCGAAATCAAGTCCGGCGCACAGGAATTCCCTGAAAATATTGACAACCTGCGCCCCAAACCCCTTGACTTGCGTGATTATTCCACCAACAATGCAGTTATCGACATTGTACTTATGTACTCGTTGATAAGAAGTGAGCAGGCTGAGGAGGGCAAGAGGTTTCTTGCTTTTATGGCTAGTGTGATTTGTTAAATTTGAAAGTTCTTTTATGGCAACTGGTACTGTTAAGTGGTTCAATGATTCCAAAGGCTTTGGCTTCATCACGCCTGATGACGGTGGCGAAGATCTGTTCGCACACTTCTCCGCAATCAACATGAACGGTTTTAAGACCCTCAAAGAAGGTCAAAAAGTCCAATTCGAAGTCACGCAAGGCCCTAAAGGCAAGCAAGCTTCCAACATCCAGGGTAACTGATCGTTCCCCTTCCCGGAAGTGAAGAGCCCCACTCTGCAGTGGGGTTTTTTTTCGCCCGTTCAAGGTGCGGGGTTCCCGTATTGCCAGCCGCTGTCACGGGCGAACGCCTGTGCCTCGGCGAGGATCGCGCTGAACTCTGCCTCGCTCACCGGGTCGGGCAGTCCGTTCTCGCTGTCATACCGCCACGCGGCAACCACCCGGTCGAAGCGTGCCGCCAGTGCGGCGCCGCGGGCCGCCAGGCTGTGCGATGGGGGGAGCGCACGCAGTGCGTCCGGATTGGTGTGGCGATGAAAGCCGTAAATGAACCGGCCAATCCGCTCGTAGTGCTGTGTGGTGTCAGGGTCTTGCGGCATCTGCCCTCCTGCATCGACGTGTCGATGCGTCGATTTACATATTCTCGATCAGCACCTCGCCAAAACCCGAGCACGACACCTGCGTGGCGCCTTCCATCAGGCGTGCGAAATCGTAGGTCACTTTCTTGGACACGATTGCACGGCCCATCGCTGCGATGATCAGGTCGGCCGCTTCGCTCCAGCCCATATGGCGCAGCATCATCTCGGCCGACAGGATGAGCGAACCGGGATTCACGTAATCCTTGCCCGCGTATTTCGGCGCGGTGCCGTGGGTCGCTTCGAACATGGCCACCGAATCGGACATATTCGCGCCCGGTGCGATGCCGATTCCCCCCACCTGGGCCGCCAGCGCATCGGAAATATAATCGCCGTTCAGATTCAAGGTGGCGATCACACTATATTCAGCGGGCCGCAGCAGGATTTGCTGCAGGAACGCGTCGGCGATCGAATCCTTGATCATGATGTCGCGGCCGGTCTTTGGATTCTTGAGCTTGCACCACGGGCCGCCGTCGAACAGTTCGGCGCCAAATTCTTTCTGCGCCAGCGCATAACCCCAATCCCGAAAGCCTCCCTCGGTATACTTCATGATATTGCCCTTGTGGACCAGCGTCACCGACGGCTTGTCGTGGTCAATCGCGTACTGGATCGCCTTGCGCACGAGGCGCTCGGTGCCTTCGACCGAGACCGGCTTGAGGCCAAGCGCCGACGTGGCCGGGAAGCGGATCTTCGACACGCCCAATTCGGCGCGCAGGAAGTCGATCAGCTTTTTCGCTTCTTCTGAACCGGCCTGCCATTCGATGCCGGCATAAATATCTTCGGAATTCTCGCGGAAGATGACCATGTCGGTCTTTTCCGGATTCTTGAGCGGCGACGGCACGCCGGTAAAGTAGCGCACCGGACGCAGGCAGACGTACAGATCAAGTTCCTGGCGCAGCGCGACATTGAGCGAGCGGATACCCCCGCCCACCGGCGTGGTCAGCGGGCCCTTGATCGAGACCACGTATTCCTTCAGCACCTCGAGCACTTCGGGCGGCAGCCAGACGTCGGCGCCGTAGCGCCTGGTCGCCTTTTCGCCAGCGAAAATTTCCATCCAGGCGATGGCGCGCTCCCCACCATAAGCCTTGGCCACCGCCGCATCGACCACCTTCTTCATTACCGGCGTGATATCCGCGCCCGTGCCGTCGCCCTCGATGTACGGAATGATCGGCGTGGCCGGCACGTTCAGGCTGAAATCGGCGTTGACGGTGATCTTCTGGCCCTCGGGCGGGACGGTGATATGCTGGTACATCAGGTTCTCCAGGTGGGTGGCGAAAGGCTGCGCGAACTGCGTCAAGAACTGGCTTACAATGTCGCCGTCGCCACGAAGCCAACCATGGCGCGCTCTGCATTATGCTCCGGTATTTTGCCATACTGTCACGATACTGGCTGGCGCCCTCCTCATTCGCTCGACTGCTTCTTTATGTCCCTGATTCTCTTCAATAAACCGTTCCAGGTCCTGTGCCAGTTCTCGCCGCAGGAAGGCCGCGAATCACTTGCCGACTACCTCAAGATCCCCGGCATCTACCCCGCTGGCCGGCTCGACGCCGACAGCGAAGGCCTGATGCTTTTGACCGACGACGGCCAACTGCAGCACAAGATCGCCCACCCGGACCACAAGGAAGCCAAGACCTACCTGGTGCAGGTCGATGGCGTACCCGACGCCGCCGCGATGGCGCGCCTGCAGGCGCCACTCGACTTGGGCGACTTCGTCACCAAGCCATGCCGCGCCACGCGCATCGCCGAGCCCGAATGGCTGTGGCCGCGCAATCCGCCGATCCGCGCGCGCCAGGACAAGCCGACGAGCTGGATCGCCATCGTTCTCGAAGAAGGCAAGAACCGGCAAGTGCGCCGGATGACGGCGGCGGTCGGCTTGCCGACACTGCGCCTGGTGCGCAGCAGTATCGGCCCGTTTTCACTGGCCACGCATCCATTGCTGCCAGGCGAATTCATTGAGGTGCCGGCCTACTCGCGCCACGCCAACAAATAAAAAACCCGCCGACCTCACGGTCGACGGGTTTTCTAATTGCTGCAGCCTTGATTACTGCAGCCAGCTAATTCAAGCGAACGAATCGATCGCCTTGTTGAACGTCGCGCTCGGACGCATCGCGGCGCTCACTTTGGCTTCATCCAACTTGTAGTAACCACCGATATCGACCGGCTTGCCCTGCACGGCCAGCAGCTCGGCGACAATGGTCGCTTCGCTGTCGGCCAGGCTCTTGGCCAGCGGCGCGAACGTGGCGGCCAGCGCGGCGTCGTCCGTTTGCGCGGCCAGCTCTTGCGCCCAGTACAGCGACAGGTAGAACTGGCTGCCGCGGTTGTCGAGCTCGCCAGTTTTTGGCGATGGCGACTTGCGGTTGTCCAGCAGCTTGCCGGTGGCGGCGTCGAGCGTCTTGGCCAGCACCTTGGCCTTGTCGTTGCCGGTTTTCAGGCCCAAGTCTTCCAGCGACACGGCCAGTGCCAGGAATTCGCCCAATGAGTCCCAGCGCAGGTGATTTTCTTCGACCAGCTGCTGCACGTGTTTCGGGGCCGAGCCGCCGGCGCCCGTTTCGTACATGCCGCCGCCTGCCATCAACGGCACGATCGACAGCATCTTGGCGGACGTGCCCAGTTCCATGATCGGGAACAGGTCGGTCAGGTAATCGCGCAGGATGTTGCCGGTCACCGAGATGGTGTCCAGGCCGCGCCATACGCGCTCGAGCGTGAAGCGCATGGCGCGCACTTGCGACATGATCTGGATATCCAGGCCGCTCGTGTCGTGATCCTTCAGGTAGACCTTGACCTTCTTGATCAGTTCATTTTCGTGCGGACGGTACGGGTCGAGCCAGAACACGGTCGGCATGCCCGAGTTGCGCGCGCGCGTCACGGCCAGCTTGACCCAGTCACGGATCGGCGCGTCCTTGACCTGGCACATGCGCCAGATATCGCCCGCTTCGACGTTTTGGCTCATCAACACTTCGCCGGTGGCGAGGTCGGTAATGTTGGCCACGCCGTCTTCCTGGATCTCGAACGTTTTATCGTGCGAGCCGTATTCTTCGGCTTGCTGGGCCATCAGGCCGACGTTCGGTACGGTGCCCATCGTCTTCGGATCAAACGCGCCATGCCATTTGCAGAAGTTGATGATCTCTTGATAGATGCGCGCGAACGTGCTTTCAGGAATAACAGCCTTGACTTCTTTCAGGCGGCCATCGGCGCCGTACATCTTGCCGCCGGCGCGGATCATCGCCGGCATCGACGCGTCGACGATCACGTCGTTCGGCGAATGGAAGTTGGTGATGCCCTTGGCCGAATCGACCATGGCAAGCTCAGGACGGTGTTCCTGGCAGGCGTGCAGGTCGCGGATGATTTCTTCGCGCTGCGACGACGGCAGGTCGGCGATCTTGTTGTACAGGTCGGCCATGCCGTTGTTGACATTGATGCCGAGGCTGTCGAACAGTGCGCCGTGCTTGGCGAACGCATCCTTGTAGAACATGCGCACGCAGTGACCGAACACGATCGGGTGCGACACCTTCATCATGGTCGCCTTGACGTGCAGCGAGAACAGCATGCCGGTAGCGTGCGCGTCTTCGATCTGGGCTTCGTAGAAGGCCAGCAGCGCCTTGCGGCTCATGAACATCGAATCGATGATTTCGCCGGCCAGCAGCGACACCTTTGGCTTCAGGACAATGGTCTGGCCGCTCTTGGTGACCAGTTCCATCTTGACGTCGCGCGCAGCCTCGATCGTCATCGACTTTTCGCCGTGGTAGAAGTCGCCGTTCGTCATGTGCGCCACGTGGGTGCGCGACGCTTGCGACCATGGCGCCATCGAGTGCGGGTTCTTGCGGGCGTATTCCTTGACGGCGCGCGGTGCGCGGCGGTCCGAGTTACCTTCGCGCAGGACCGGGTTCACTGCCGAACCGATGCACTTGCCATACTTGGCCTTGATGGCTTTTTCTTCGTCGGTCTTCGGATCCGACGGGTAATCAGGGATGTTATAGCCCTTGTCTTGCAGTTCCTTGATCGTGGTGGTCAATTGGCTGACCGAGGCGCTGATGTTCGGCAGCTTGATGATGTTGGCGCTGGCTTCCAGCGTCTTCTTGCCCAGCTCGACCAGCGAATCCGGCACGCGCTGCTCTGGGGTCAGATTCTCGGGGAAAGCAGCCAGGATGCGGGCCGCGACCGAGATGTCGCTGGCCGTGACGGTGATGCCGGCCGGCTTCGTGAAGGTGCTGACCACAGGCAGGAAGGCGTGGGTCGCCAGCAGCGGCGCCTCGTCGGTCAGGGTGTAGATGATGGTCTGATCACTGCTCATGCACATTTTCCTCGGTAATCGCGACGGGGTCGCGAGTAGTAAAACTGACAATTGGTCAGGGCCCACGATGTTGGATCCGGGCGCTGGGCGCCGATGCCGGACATTCTACCCCTCTCCAGATCGGGTGGGCTAGACTGCACGGGCGTGAATTCCGGAGCTCTTGAGGCCGCTCGTTGCAAGTCTTCTATAAGACATAAGACGCGCCATATTATGCCCCACCTTTGCGGCAGACACCAGTTTTTACGCAATCGACAACCTTGCCATGCATTCCGGATGGAAAAATCGATGTGCCAAGCAAAAAAACCCGCCGGGACCGAAGTCGGGCGGGTCTTTCCACTGCACAGAACTTGCCTGCGCGGCCCGAGGGCCGCACGCACGCGGGCTTTAGGCCGACAGTGCTTTCAGGGCTGCAGCCAAGCGGCTCTTGTGGCGCGCTGCTTTGTTCTTGTGGATGATTTTCTTGTCAGCGATGCTGTCGATTTTCGACACGGACTGCTGGAAGATGATGGTCGCGGCTTCTTTGTCGCCAGCCTGGATGGCTTTGCGAGCTGCCTTGATTGCGGTGCGCAGGGTCGAACGCTGCGACGAGTTGTGCGCGTTTTGCTTAACTGCTTGACGAGCGCGTTTGCGCGCTTGTGCGGTATTTGCCATGGAATTTCCTAAATCGGGGTCAAGTTGCGTTTGCAAACATTAGCGACTGTTAAACCGGCGCAGGAGCCTGCCCAACGATTAGTGTCTGCTAACAGAATTCAGTACAGCCCATGATTATAGCGAAGCTTTCAAGTCTGGGCAATTCAAAATTCAAAACATTGTCGGCCGGTTGTCTGTATTGTCCGAGTTGCACCAGTATAATCTTGCGCCATGAACCTGCTCAGAACCCTCGCCGCCATCTCCAGCATGACGATGCTGTCGCGCGTCACCGGCCTCTTGCGCGAAAGCCTGTTCGCGCGCGCTTTCGGCGCCTCGGCCTATACCGACGCCTTCATCATCGCGTTCCGCCTGCCCAACCTGCTGCGCCGCCTGTTTGCCGAAGGGGCCTTCTCGCAAGCGTTCGTGCCGATCCTGTCCGAATACAAGACCCAGCATGGCGAGGCCGCCACCAAGACCCTGGTCGACCATGTCGCGACGTCGCTGATCTGGGCCACGGTGCTCACCAGCATCGTCGGCATCGTCGGCGCGCCGCTGTTGATCATGATCCTGGCCGGCGACCTGCGCGACACACCCGGCGCCTACGACGCCTCGGTGATCATGACGCAGATGATGTTCCCGTACATCGCCTGCATGTCGTTTGTCGCGCTGGCCGGCGGCATCCTCAATACCTGGCGCCAGTTCAAGATTCCCGCATTCACGCCGGTGCTGCTGAACCTGTCGTTCATCTTCGCGTCGCTGGTGCTGGTCAATTATCTCGAGCAACCGATCTATGCGATGGCAATCGCGGTCTGCGTCGGCGGCTTGCTGCAGGTGGCGATCCAGATCCCGTCGCTGGTCAAGATCGGCATGCTGCCGCGCATCTCGTTCAACCCGGTGACGGGCCTGCGCGACGCCGGCGTGCGGCGCATGTTAAAAAAAATGGGCCCGGCCGTATTTGCCGTGTCCGCCGCGCAGATCAGCCTGTTGATCAATACCGGCATTGCCGCCAGCCTGGCCGCCGGCGCCGTCTCGGCCCTGCAATATGCTGACCGCCTGATGGAGTTCCCCACTGCGATGCTGGGCGTGGCGCTGGGCACGATCCTGCTGCCATCGCTGTCGAAAGCCAATAGCGAAGGCGATACCGAAGAGTATGCGGCGCTGCTCAACTGGGGCCTGCGCCTGACGTTCCTGCTGGCCCTGCCGGCAGCAGTGGGCATGGCCACGCTGGCCGTGCCGATGATCGCCACGCTCTTTCACTACGGTAAATTCGACGACGCGGCGCTGGTCAATTCGTCACTGCCTTTGATGGCCTACAGTGCGGGCCTGCTCGGCATCATCCTGGTCAAGATCCTTGCGCCCGCCTTCTACGCGCGCCAGGACGTCAAGACACCGGTGCGCATCGCCGTCGCCGTGCTCGTCGCCACGCAGTTGATGAACCTGATCTTCGTGCCGCTGATGGGCGTGGCGGGCCTGGCCCTGTCGATCGGTCTGGGCGCGTGCATCAACGCGACGTGCCTGTACATTGGCCTGCGCAAACGCGGCATCTACACGCCGCAGCCGGGCTGGGGCAAGTTCTTCGTCAAGCTGGCGGTCGGCGTAGTGGCGATGGGCGCCGTGGCGTGGTTCGGCCAGGCGCAGTTCGACTGGGCGGCAATGAAGGTCACACCAAGCCTGCGCATCGGCGCGCTGCTCGGGATCATCGTGGCCAGTGCGGTGACGTATTTCGCGATGCTCGCCCTGCTGGGCTTCAGGCCGCGTGATTTCCGGCGCCGGGCCGGATAGCCTCGCGCGCCGCTATCGGGCAGGCGCGGCGGCTGGCCGGATCGGCGTGTACTGCGCCGACACCAGCTTCCACGCGCCGCCTTCTTGCAAGGCCACGAAGGTCGAGCGCAGCGAGAACGTACGCGTCTGCCCGCCAACCGTCATGCCGTACGATACCTTCGCAAGCACGATGCCGGTATTGCCCAGCACGCGTGTCGAGATCTCGTCGACGGTGATCGCGGGCAGCGGCTTGTCATCTTTCCTGACATAGAACGAGAGCATCTTGGCGCGCGGGTCGAGCTCGCCCAGCGGCGATATCTCGATGTAGTTCTCGGCCGTCAGGGCCTCAAGTTCAGCGCGGTCAAAGGTGCTTTGCGCCGTGGTGAAGCGCTGCACCAGCTCGTTCACCGATTGTTCCGGCGTGGCGGCGTGGACATGCGGGATCGACAGGCAGGCGAGTACGCCAGCACAGCACAGGGTGTGTTTGAACCGGCGCGACAGGGCAGACATCGATGCAGCTCCTCATACGTTGGTCGACGCAAGTAATAGCGCGACGGTGACGGCCGATCATAGCAATCCACGCTGTCGCTGCCTACCAAAAACGGATGCATATGGCTCACGCCCGTGCGTCCACAGGCGGCGGTTCGGGCGCTGGCGCATCCTCCGGCGCCTCTGTTGTTTCCGGTTCCGTTTCCAGCTCCGGCTCCGGGGCATCGGCCGGCGCCGCCGCTGGCAGATCGAGCGGAGCCGGTTGCGCTTGCGGTGACGCGGCTGGCGCTTCTGGCCGCGGCTGTGGCTGTGGCTGTGGCTGTGGCTGTGCAGGCGGCGGTGCAGGCGCCTGCCCCAGCGCCGGATCGCGCGCCTTGAAACGCCACGCCGAAATCGTGTCTGCATTCTCCAGGCCCGCAAACCGGCTGTCGAAATTGGCGATCTTCAGCGGCGGGGCGGTCGACAGGCTGTGCACCGCGACCACACCGGTCGAGCCCTCGCCCAGATACACCACGCCCCACTCGGCCTTGCCGGTCAGCGGGTCGACGAAAATCTTGCGCAGGTGGCGGCGCACACCGGGCACGCGTGGGTCTTTCAGCAGTTCCTTGAGCGATGGCGGGTACGGCGAGGCCCCCTGCGGCGTGGCGGCGGCATAACTGTCGAGGGCCGCGCTGAAGGCGGCGCCGATGTCCAGCAACTCTTCTTCGGCTGCGGCCCGCTGCAGCAGCGCGCCGATCTTGAGCGTGGCCGCGCCCACCATGCCGATGATGGTCACAAAGATGATCAGGCCCAGATAGGTGAAACCGGCCTGGCGCCTGGCTCGCATCCGTCCCCCGACTACCATTCGAGATAGGGCCGGCCGCGCCGGTCGTTGCCGGGCGCGCCGCTGCGCAGGTTGGCAAACCCGCCCTGCTCTGCCTCGTGCGGCGCTTCGAGGATCCAGGTGTCGCGCGCCTCGGTGATCGGGTCGAGCGGGATCTCGCGCAGGTAGCGCGCCTCCACCAGCTGCTCGAGCGACTCGGGATAGCGCCCCGTATCCGAGCGGTACTGGTCGACCACCTGGCGCGTGTTGCGCAGGTTGTCCGCCAGGATGGTCTCTTTGGCGCTGTCGATGCTCGGGAAAAAGCGCGGCAGGGCCAGCGTCAGCAGCAGCGCGATAATCCCCAGCACCACCAGCAGTTCGATCAGCGTGAAGCCCCGGCCCTTGTTCTGTGCCTGCATGCGCATCGTGGTCACCATTTGTTGTAGGGGATGCCGTTCAGCCCCACCCGCTCGGAGCGCGAATACACATCATAGACATCGTCGCCTTCCTGCGGTTGATCCGGCTCGCTCGCATAACTGCGCTTGCCCCAGGTGGCGCCATCGTCCGCATTGTCCACACCGCGCCCGGGCGAGAACGGGTCGCGCGGCAGGCGCCGCATGAAGTAAATCTTCGCTTGCTTCGGGCTGCGCAGATCGGGCACGCCCTGGACCAGCAATTCCAGCCGCGCCGGATAGCCGCTGGCGTCGGCAGCCTTGGCCACGCGGCCCTCGTCGGCGGCCTTCTTGTACGCATCGAGGCCGGTGCGGATCTCGCGCAGGCCGCGCCGCAGTTCCTGCTCGTCGCGGCGCTGCACCGTCACTTCGGCCACCGGCAGCACGAGGGTGCCGAGCAGGCCCAGGATCGCGAGCGTGACGAGCAGCTCGATCAGCGTGAAACCGCGCCCCGCGAGCGTGCCCGGATGCGTCATCGCTGCGGCACTGGCGGCGTCACGCCCGGTGGATAGGCGGCTGGCTGCGCCTCGGGCTCCGGCGCGGCCGTTGCAGGTTCGGGCGCCGTGACTGGCTGGCCTGGCGGGGCCGATGGGGGCGAGCCCAGTTGCGGCGTGGCCGGCAAGGCCGACGGCGGCACCGAGAATGTCGACGACGGTTCTTGCGCCGGCGGTGGCGCGACCGGCGTCGTGACCGCGCTCGTACCAGTCGACGGCGGCGCCAGGGCCGGCGCGGCGGGCCGCGCACCGGGCGTTGGCAGCAGCACCGGCGCGCGCACGACGCTGTCGGGCCGGCGGCGGAAGCTCGCTTCGGTGCCGGCGCCGAATTCGGATGCCGACGCGGGCGGACGCTGTACCGCACGCACGATGCGCGGCGTGATCGACAGCAGGATCTCGGTGCGCCCGCTGCTGTCGGTCTGGCTGCCGAACAGGCGCCCGACGATCGGCAGGTCACCCACGCCCGGCACCTTGGTGCCGCTGCTGCGGTCTTCATTGCTGATCAGGCCCGCGAGCACCTGGTTCTCGCCATCCTTGAGCTGCAGCAGCGTGGACGCCGAACGGCTGCCGATGCGGTAGGCCACCGTGCCATTGCGGGTCTCGACGCGCTCGCCCAGCGTGCTCACCTCGAGGTTGATACGGATCGCCACCTCGTTATTGAGGTAGATGGTTGGCTCGACGTTCAGCGTCAGGCCCACGTCGAGATAGGTGATGTTATCGGAGGCGAAACCGCCGATCCCCGACGACACCGTGGCCGAGATATTCGGGATCTTGTCGCCGATGACGATCTTGGCTTTTTCCCTGTTGCGCACGCGGATGCGGGGGTTGGCGAGCGTCGTCGTATCGCCGTCGGTCTTGCTGGCGTTGAGCGTGGCGCTGATCGGCCCGGTCGTGATCGTGCTGCTGTTCAGGCCACGCAGCTGGTCGATCGTCAGCAGATTGCCGTCGTACGAGGTCAGTGGCGCGAAGCCGAGCGACTGGGGCCAGTTGATCCCCAGGTCCATCACGCTGCTGCGATTGATCTCGAGCACCTCGACGTCGAGCATGACTTCGGGCTCCGGCACGTCCTGCAGCGCCACCAGCTGCGTGGCGATGCGGATCGCTTCCGGGTTGTCGCGCAGGATCACCAGGTTCAGCTTTTCATCGACCACCACGTCACGCGACTTGAGGATCGTCTTGAACGTGTTGGCAATCGCCTTGGCATCGGCGTTCGCCAGAAAGAAGGTCTTGACCGTCATCTCCTGGTACTCGCGCAGCTTGGCCGCGATGTTCGGGTAGATCAGGATCGTGTTGCCGTCCATGACCTGGCGTTCGAGCTGGTTGGTCATGAGCAGGTAGTACACCGCCGCTTCGACCGTGCTGTTCTTCAGGAAGATCGAGGTGCGGGTATCGGCCTTGACGTCCTTGTCGAAGATGAAGTTCAGGCCCGAGTGGCGCGCGATGATCTCGAACACCTGCTTGAGCGGGGCGTCGCGAAATTCGAGGCTGATCGGTTTGCGGTAGCTGGCCGCCAGCGCCGCCGGGCCGGACGGCGCAGCCGCCGCCTTCTCGTCGATCTCGAGCATCAGCAGGCGCGCCGCTTCGTGCGCCGGACGCTCGGTCAGCACGGCCGCCAGCTTGTTGCGCGCAGTGTCGATGTCGTCCTTTTCGAACGCGGCGCGCGCCTCGATCAGCGCGGCCGCATGCCGGCGGTCGGCCTCGACCTGGCGCAGGCCCGCGCGGGCGCGGTCGTTGCCCGGATCGATGGTCAGCACGCGCCGGTATTCCTGATTCGCCAGGTCGACCTGCCCGGCCGCCAGCGCGCGGTCGGCCGCTTCCACCATGCGCACCGCAGCGCCATCGCGCGCGCGCAGGTAGGCCGCCTTGTATTCGGGATTGCCGGGATCGGACGCCAGGGCTTCCTGGTACTTGGCAAGGCCGGCGCCAACCTGGTCGCGGGCCACCAGCGCGTTGCCCTCCTGGTAGGCACGCTGCGCCGCGCACCCCGCAAGAAGGAAAGGCAACAGCAGCAAGGTCAAACCCTGCATCGGCAAACGGGCCATCAATCGAATACTCCAATATTGAGCTGCTGGACCTGGTCCAGCGGCAGGTAAGTCAGGGTCAGCGTGGGCGGACGGATCGCATCGACGCGGTACGCGCCGTCGATCGTCGCGCCATCGCGCACGAGGTAAGTACGGTCGTTGCGGGCCAGGTAGATTTCCCACACGCCGTCCTGGAGCGACTTGCCGATGTACTTGAACGGCAAAGGCGGCGCCATGGGCGGCGGCGGTGCCGGTGGCGGCGCGTTCGATGGCGGCGGCGGGGCCGGCGTCCAGTCGTGGCGCGCGAACAGGGCGTTCTCGCTGTCGCCGAAGCGGTCGCCCTCAGCGCCGATCAGTGTTTCGCGCGGGATCAGGCGGGCAATGGCGGTGTCGGCCTGCGGCTTCGCCAGCGCCATGCTGCGCGCCGGCGCAGCAGCGGGCGCAACTGCGGGCGCAGCCGCCACGCGCTCGGCCGGCGCGGCCAGCGTATCTTCGGGCGTGTTGTCGCCAAAGACCACCAGGCCGGCGGCCAGCGCCAGCGCGCCGCCCATCACGATGTGACGCGGCTTCATGGCGTGCCTCCCGGGATTGTGCCGCGCTCGGCGAGATACAGGGTCAGGCGCAGGCGCGCATCGACGCCGGCCTCGCCGACCGTCTCGCGGCGGAAGGCCACATCGTCGAGCGCCGCATGCGGGATCGCGCGCAGCACGTCCATCGCGAAGCCCCAGATCGCCCCGTAACTGCCCTTGACCGGCAGGTTGACCTGGTACGCCACCAGCCTGGCGTTGCGGTCCCGCGTGGCGCGGTACTCGCCCTGCTCCAGCGTCAGGCCATGGCGCGCAGCCAGTGCGAACACGGCTTGCAATTGGCGATCGACGCCGCGCGCATCGCCCAGCGTGGCGTAGAACTGCGCCAGGTTCTGGTCGCTGCCCGGCGGCGGCGCGAGCGGCGCCGGGCGCGCTGGCAACGGCGTGCGCGCGAGACGGCGCGCGGCCTCGTAGTCGTCATCGAGCTGCGCGCGCAGCGGAATCAGCGCGACCTGCACGGCCGCGCCGGCAACGGCCAGCGCGGCGACGAGCGCCACGACTGGGTTGATCCGGGCGAGCAGCAGGCGTGCGCGTAGTAGCAAGGTGGCAAGCGTCATGGCGTCCCCCAGCCCACGCTGACCTGGAAGCGCAGCGGCCGGTTCGGGTCTTCCAGCATGACTTCATGGCGCATCAGCACCACGCTCGTGAACCAGTCTTCGGCCTGCAGGCGCGCGACGTAGGCCAGCATGTCGTCGCTGTTTTTCGCCTCGGCGGAAATGCGCAGTGTGCGGCGCCTGGCGTCGGGTTCCAGCGCCAGCAGCGCGATCGAGGCCGGCGTGGCGTCGCCCAGCGCCGCGGCAAGGTCGCGCCACGGCAGGTTCAGTTGCAGCACGGCGGCGTTGACGGCGCTGACCTGCGCTGGCGCAAGCGCCACCTTGGGCGCCGCCGCCACCACGACTGGCGGCGGCGCACTGCGCGCGGCCAGCGCGGCCTGCAGGTCCTTCAGTTCCTGCTGCTGGTCCAGATAGCGCTGGGTCATCAACATGGCAGGCACGCACAACGCCAGCACCGCCGGCAAAAAGAAAATCAGGCGCGGCGGCGCGCGAAACAGCGTGCGGCGCAAGCCTGGTGGGGCGAAATCGATGCGGGTGCGTTTCATGTGGCGGCTCCCGTGCGCGCCAGGCGTGCCAGGTCGGACCAGCCGTCGCCGGCGTTATCTTCGAACAGGCTGCAGGCGAACTTCAGGCGCCCCGGGCTGCTGCCCCAGGCAGCCGGCGCGGCGCCGCACAGTTGCAGGCGTTCGGGCCGGCCGACGCCCACGCGCAGCGCTTCGCGCGCCACGTGCGCTTCGAGCCAGTCGCGGTCGGCGCCAGCCGGAATCGGGCTGCTGCGCACGGCAGCGAGCGTTGCGCCGTCATAAGCGGCCAGCGAGAGCACGCCACCGTGCACCTGGCCGAACCACGCCCCCGGCCGGCGTGCCTGGCGCCAGCGATTGAGCGAGGCCACGAATTGCGGCTTGAGCTCGACCAGGTGAAACCGGTGCGCATCGGCAGCCAGCATCAAGCCGTCGAGCAGGTTCAGTGGCGCCGCGCTGGCCAGGAACGGCCTCGCCGCATCCCAGTCGGCGCGGATCACCCATTCGGCGGGGGCGGCCCCGAACAGGTGCTGGAAGCGCAGCGTGGCCGCCCCTTCCAGGTCGCCCATGCGCGTGGCGCCCTGCGGTGGCGTGACTTGCCACAAGCGGATCAATTCGTCGGCCAGCACCACGCTCACGGTCCAGCCGGCGGGCGCATGGTCGGCGAACAGCGCGCGCAGGCCGAGGGCCAGCGCGTCCGGCGCGAACAGGTCCAGCCGCTGCTCGGCCAGCAGCACGGGCGCGCCGCCGAACAGGCGGTTAACCCGGACCAGCGCCAGGCCGTCGCTGGCGACGCCCAGTCGCAGGGTTTGTCCGAAGCGCCGGATAGTCCGCCTAAGCATGCAGTGTCACTCGCTTGATCTCGTCGATGGTGGTGGCGCCGCGCCGCACCAGGTCAAGGGCGGCCAGGCGCAGGCTGCGGGTGCCGTTGGCGTGGGCCGCGGCCTTGATGCGGCGGATAGGCTGCTTGTCGACGATCAGTTCACGAATTTCGTCGTTCAGGGTCAGGATTTCGGCGATCGAGCGGCGGCCCTTGTAGCCGGTGCCACGACAATCGCCGCAGCCTTTGCCGCGCATGAACAGGTAGTCGCCAACCTCGGCGCGCTCGAGGTGCACCGATGCCAGCTCGGCGTCGGTCGGCTCGTGCCGCTCGCCGCAACGCGGGCAATTCATGCGGATCAGGCGCTGGGCCCAGATGCCGTTCAGGGCCGAGACGAACGCGTACGGGTCGATCCCCATGTGGGTAAAGCGGCCGAACACGTCGAACACATTGTTGGCGTGGACAGTCGTCAGCACGAGGTGACCGGTCAGCGCCGACTGCACGGCGATTTCGGCGGTCTCGCGGTCGCGGATCTCGCCGACCATGATCTTGTCGGGGTCATGGCGCAGGATCGAGCGCAAGCCCTTGGCGAAGGTCAGCCCCTTTTTTTCATTGACCGGGATTTGCAGGATGCCGGGCAGCTGGTACTCCACCGGGTCTTCGATGGTGATGATCTTCTCGCGCCCGTTATGGATTTCGGTCAGCGCCGCATACAGCGTGGTGGTCTTGCCCGAACCGGTGGGGCCCGTCACCAGCAGCATGCCGTAGGCTTCCTGGGCCAGGTGGCGCAGCGTGACGAGCGACGGCGCATCGAATCCCAGCGCCTCGAGGGTCAGCGAGCCATACGCTTCGATCATCGCGCGCTTGTCCAGAATGCGAATCACCGCGTCTTCGCCGTGGATGCTCGGCATGATCGATACGCGCAGGTCGATGTCGCGCCCGGCCGCCTCGACCCGGAAGCTGCCGTCCTGCGGCACGCGGCGTTCCGCGATATCGAGTTCGGCCAGCACCTTCAGGCGCGAGATGATGTGCTCGGCCAGCTCGATGCCGCCCACCGTCGTGGCGTGATCGAGCACCCCGTCGACGCGGTACTTCACGGCCAGGCCGCCGGCCGTGCTTTCGAGGTGGATGTCGGAGGCGCCGGCTTTCAGCGCATCGTACAGCGTGGAGTTGACCAGCTTGACGGCCGGGCTGCCCGCTTCGGACACCGACGCGAACGACAGCACGGTGCCGATCTTGCCGTCGCGCCGGCCGTCGGCGGCGCCGCCCACGAGCGAGTCGACGGCGCGCGCTGACTCTTCTTGCTTGGAGAGGTAGGCCTGGATGTCGGCCTGCTGCGCCAGGCACAGTGCAAGGGGTCGGCCAGGCGTGGCGCGGGCCTGGGCGCCGAGCCATGTCTGCAGGTCGAGATCGAACGGATCGGCCACCACGCCGACCAGGCGACCATCGGCGTGGCGCAGCAGCGCGCAGTGGCGCGACAAGGCCTGCGCCAGCGGCAGCAGGTCGAACGCCGGTGCGAGCAGCAGCATCTCGCCTGTTTCCATCACCGGCAGCGCGAACAGCGCGGCCAGGCCGTGCACCAGGTCGCGCGGCCCGCGGCCGCTCAGCGCTTCCAGTTCGGCCACCAGGCCCCGGCGCGACACGGTCGCCGCCGCGCGGGCCTGTGCCAGGATCGCGGCATCGAACGGTTCACCGGCCACGATGTCGAGGTGCGCGGTCACGACATGTCTCCGGCCAGGTCGAAGATCGGCATGTACAGCAGCACCACGATGGCGCCGACAACCAGGCCGATGGCGGCCATCAGGAGCGGCTCGAAGGTACGCGTGAAGCGGTCGATCCAGCGCCCGATCTCGCCGTCGTAGAACGCCGCCGACTGGGTCAGCATTGGCCCCATCTCGCCGGTGCGCTCGCCCACGCGCAGCATGCGCAGCGAGATCGGCGTGGTCAGGCCATTGGCCTCGAACGCGTTCGACATCGGCTGGCCCGACTCGATCGCCGCGCGCGCGGCTTGCAGGTTCTTCGCCAGATGCGGGGACACCATCTGCTGCACGGTATCGATGGCGCCGACGATCGTGATGCCGCCCTCGGTGAGCATGCCAAGCGTCAGGTACAGGCGCGAGAGTTCATACACGCGCGCACGCTCGCCGATGCCCGGCACGCGCCGCAGCAGGCGGCCCATGTCGCCGCTGCGGCGCAGGTGGCGAACGCCGGCCACGATGGCGGCGATCGCGAGCACGGTGCCGATCAGGATCGCCGTACCATGGCCGGATGCGAACTGGCCCCAGTCAAGCAGCAGCTGCGACATCCACGGCAGGTTGCGCCCCGCGCCCTGGTACACCTCGGCGAATTTGGGCACGACATAGCCGATCAGGAAGCCACTGACACCCCCACCCACCATCAACAGGATCAGCGGATAGATCGAGGCGCTGACGATTTTCGCGCGCACGGTGTCGATGCGCTGTTGGTAGTCGATGTAGCGCGTGAGCGCGCGCGGCAGGTCGCTGGTGCCTTCGGCGGCGCGCACGATGCCGATGTACAGCGGCGGGAACAGCGTCGGCTGGGCCGCCAGCACGGCCGAAAAACGCTTGCCTTCACGCAGCCCTCCGAGCAGCCGTTCGAGCACGGCGCGGGTGGGCGCGGCGCTTTCCTTTTCCAGCAACGCTTCGAGGCTCTCGACGATGCCCAGGCCCGCATTCAGGAGCGCCAGCAGCTCTTGGCTGAACAGGACGAGGGACAGCCTGGCGCCGCGCGAACTGGCCAGGCGCGCGCCACGCGCCGGTTCGACGGCGCTGACGAACAGTCCGCGCGCCTCGACCTGGCGGCGCGCATCCTGCGCGTCGAGCGCATCGACGACGAGGTTGGCGATCGACATGTCGGGCGCAAGGGTGCGAACGGCGAACTGCATGGGCGGCGCTGTCAGGTGGGTGATGCGAAAAACGTCGTTCAGTTCGACGTGATGTCGGCGTTGTCGCCGGCGCCGCCGGGTTGGCCATCCTTGCCGAGCGAGAGCACTTCGTACTCGGCCCGGGCGCCGGGCGCGCGGTACTGGTACGGGTTGCCCCAGGGGTCGGGTGGGACGGCTTTCTTTAGGTAAGGACCATTCCATTTGACACCGGCGCTCGGTGGCGCCGTCATCAGCGCGGCCAGGCCTTCTTCGGTGGTCGGGTAACGGCCGACGTCGAGCCGGTAGGTATCGAGCGTCTTGTCGAACGCGTCGATCTGGGCCTTGGCCGCGGTAACTTCGGATTTGCCGAGCTGGGAGAAATACTTCGGGCCGACATAGGCAGCCAGCAAACCGATGATCACGATCACCACCAGCAACTCCAGCAACGTGAACCCGGCGCTGCGATGTGCGGCGCCCCGTTTCATAGCAAAAACCATCGACCGACTCCTCGTTTACTTCACTGAATAAATCCCTCTGAACGGTAACACGCTGCATAGCACGAGGACAACTCTTGTTTAGCGATAGCACCCCAATGGAAAACCGGTGACCCCACGCATACGGCGATGAGCCTTCTTACCTTTAGTAACAATCCAGAAATCATCCGTATGACATAAAGCGACAAAACAAAGATCACCCGCAGTCAACGCCAAATTTAATCAATGATATTTATCAAATCTCAAAATTTTTATCGTTGAAATTTTTTAAACTTAAGTTGTTTCTATTGAAATATTTATTGGCAACGTAACGCCAGGTAGCCCCCCCCACCACGTCTCGCCGTATCGGGCGAGAAACATTTCAACGACAAAGGCACATCATGACCCGGCACGCGCGATTGGCTTCACCGACCTTCAGCCTTACCTTTGCAACGTTCTGCGGCGCTGCCGCCCTGGCCGCGCCGGCCCAGGCCGCAACCATCGGCTTCGAGAGCGGCTATGGCGCCGTCGCGCATGGCGAAAGCTATCAGGAGTCGGGCTTTTCGATGTACTTCGACGCCAACCGCCTCGGTGCCGACAGCAGCAGCGCGGTGGGCGCCTTTGTCGATGGCAGCGACCCGTGGGCCTGCGACATGGCGTGCCCGGTGAATAATGCGAGCAGGTACTACGGCGCGTTCAACGACAGCGTCGTCTGGATCACCGCCGATGACGATAATCCGTTCCGCATGCTGGGCCTGGACGCCAGCTTCATCGGCCACACAACCGAACTGGGCGGTTATCCAGCGGTGGCCGGGCTGCTGCGCGCGCAAGGCTTTCACGCCGATGGCACCTCATCCATCGTGACGCTGGCCCTGGACGGGCCGTCGAGCGGCGGCTTCGAGTTCGGCGCCTACGGCCTGGGTGCATTCAGCCAGCTGGCGTTCGTGGAAATCGCCTTGTTCGGTTTTGTTTGCAACCTCTCGGGAAATTGCTCGCCGTTCGGCACCAACCAGGGACAGTTTGCGATCGATAACGTGAACCTGGAGCTGGCCGAGGTCGCCGACGTGCCCGAACCGGCGAGCGCCCTGCTGTTCGGCCTCGGCCTGGCCGGCCTGGCCGCCGGTGCCCGCCGCCGCAGGAACAATCACGTCGCCAGCGCCTGATCCCCACAACGCCTCCAAGGAACGAACCATCATGACACTCCGTCCACTTTCCGCAGCGGTACTGCTGGTCTTGTCCAGCCTGACGATCACCGTCCAGGCCGACGACGTGCGCCGCCCCTATATCGTGCAACTGGCCGACAGGCCGGTTGCCGGCTACCTTGGGGACATCGCGGGCATGCCCGCTACCCAGCCGGTCGCTGGCGCCCGTCTCGACCTCGCGACCCAGAATGTCGTGCTGTACAACACCTACCTGATCCGCAAGCAGGCGGCCGTGCGCGCCGTCGTTGCCGGCGCCCCGGTGCTGCATGCGTACAGCGTGGTGCTGAACGGCTTTGCCGCCATGTTGACCGACGCCGAAGTGCGCACCCTGCTGGGGCGCACCGACGTGGTCACGATCTCGCCCGACGTGCCGCGCGAACTGACCACCACCTACACCCCGACTTTCCTGGGCCTCGATCGACCGGGCGGCCTGTGGTCGCAACTGGGCGGCCAGGGCGCTGCCGGCGAAGACATCATCATCGGCATCGTCGATGGCGGCATCTGGCCCGAGCACCCATCGTATGCCGACCGCGTTGACGCCAACGGCAAGCCGACCTTCGCCACCAGCGGCACGGTCGCGTACGACGCGCCGCCTTCGCGCTGGCAAGGCACGTGCCAGACCGGCGAAGGCTTTACCGCCGCCGATTGCAACAACAAGCTGATCGGCGCCCAGTATTTCGACGCCACCTACCGCTCGGGCAGCCGTGTCAGCCACTGGACCGAGTTCAATTCGTCGCCACGCGATTCGATCGGCGGCACCACCGGCGAAGGCGGCCACGGCACCCACACCTCGACCACGGCCGGCGGCAATGCCCGCTCGACCGCGATCGTCGGTGGCGTTCCCATCGGCGAGATGAGCGGCATGGCGCCGCGCGCGCGGATCGCTTCGTACAAGGTGTGCTGGACCTATCTCGATCCGGCCCAGGCCAATGGCCGGCGCAACGCCTGCTTCATTGGCGACAGCGTGGCGGCCATCGAGAAAGCCGTGGTTGATGGCGTGCACGTGATCAATTACTCGATCAGTGGCGGCGAGTCGATCATCGACCCGGTCGAGCAAGCCTTCTTCAATGCCTCGAACGCCGGCGTGTTCGTCGCCGCCTCGGCCGGCAACGCCGGTCCGGCGAATTCGGTCGCCCACATCAGCCCGTGGCAGGCGACGGTTGCCGCCTCGACCCACAACCGTGAACTGCAGGCCACGGTCACCCTCGGCAACGGCGCCAGCTATCGCGGCGCGTCGATGAATTCGACGGCGGTGGGGCCGGCGCCGGTCATCACCGCCGAATCGGCCGCCCTGCCGGGCGCGAACCCGGTGTTCTCGGCCCTGTGCTACAGCGCCGGCAGCAACGGCGGCCAGCCCGTGCTCGATCCGGCCAAGGTGACCGGCAAGATCGTCACCTGCACCCGCGGCACCAATGCGCGCGTGGACAAGAGCCTGGCCGTGCAGGAAGCCGGCGGCGTCGGCATGGTCCAGATCGACAACGGCGCCGGCCTGGTGGCTGAAGTGCATGCGGTACCGACGGTGCACGTCACCGCCACCGACGGGGCCGCGATCAGAACGTATGCCGCGACGCCTGGCGCCACCGCGTCGATTTCGACCTTCGTCATCGGCACCTCGAGCGTGCCGGCGCCGATGATGGCCAGTTTCTCGTTGCGCGGCCCGAACCGCTATGACCCGAACGTGCTCAAGCCCGACCTGACCGCGCCCGGCGTGGACATCATCGCCGCCGTCTCGCCGGACCTGACCGAGGCCCAGCGCCTGTCCTTGACCACCGGCACGCTCGCACCGGTGCCGCTGGCCTGGGCGTCGTACCAGGGCACGTCGATGTCGAGCCCGCACGTGGCCGGCCTGGCCGCCCTGCTGCGCCAGCGTTATCCAGATTGGTCCCCAGCCATGATCAAGTCGGCCCTGATGACGAGCGCCACCGACACCGCCCCTGATGCGATCGACTCCGGCGACACGCGCGGCCGGCTCCCGTTCGGCCAGGGTGCGGGCCACGTGAACCCGAACGCGGCGGTCAATCCGGGTCTGGTGTACGACATCACCGAGCTCGACTATCGCAAATACATGTGCGGCGCGGGTGTTGCGGCCCAGTGCGGCGCTGGCAGCATTGCCGGCTACGACCTGAACCTGCCATCGATCGCGGTCGGCAACGTGCTGGGCACGGTCACCGTCAACCGCTCGGTGACCAATGTCAGCGCCAGCGATTCGACCTACACGCCGACAGTGGCCATCACGGGCTTCACCGCCACAGTGAGCCCGGCCACGCTGGTGGTGCCGGCCGGCGCGACGCGCCAATACAGCGTGGTGCTCACGCGCACCAACGCCGCGGACGATGTGTGGCAGTTCGGTTCGCTGACCTGGTCGGACGGCGCCCACCGCGTGCGCAGCCCGATCGTGGCCCGTTCAGGCCGCCTGATCTCGGCGCCCGCCATGGTCGTGAGCGACCGTGCCAGCGGCGGCAAGTCGTTCTCCATCAGCACCGGTTTCGCGGGCAAGATGGGCGTGACGGCCGGCGGCATGAAGGAAATCAACCGCCTTGCCGGCACCGTGGACACAGCCGACCAGGGCGTCTTCGCGAGCCGGGAAACGATGCGGCAGGCCTGCCTGGCCGGCGTGCCAGGCGTGTCCGTATCACGCGTGGTCGTGCCGGCCAATGCGATGGTGGCGCGCTTCGAACTGTTCGATCGCGACACCACGGGCAACGGCATGAATGACCTCGACCTGCTCGTGCTCGACGGTGCAAACGTCGACGTGGGCTACTCGGGCAACGGCACGTCGGACGAGATGGTCACGTTGATCTCGCCAGGCGCCGGCACCTATACGGTGTGCACGCTGGGCTACGATACCGTGGACGGGGACGTGATCGGTTTCGGCCTGCATGCCGGCGTCGTCAGCACGACCGATCGCGCCTACAACTTCAAGGCACTGGTACCAAGCCAGGTATACGTCGGCGGCACGGCGACGGTCACCACGAGCTGGTCGGGGCTGCCAATCGGCACACGTCACCTGGGCGCGATTCGCCTGCTCGAACCAAGCGGCGCCATCGCCACGACCACGCTCGTGCAGGTCGAAACGGACGGGCCAATCCCGCGGGCAGTGGCAAGCCAGCGCAAGAAAGACCTCGGCCGGTAAGCGAATTGAGATGGTGTAATTAATTGGTGTCAAAAGACAAAGCGCGCCTCGGCGCGCTTTGTCTTTGTTGCGAGAAAAATTTAGTTGGCTGGCGCGCCGTTGCCCAGCTGGCAGGTACCTGCTACGCATACCGCACCTGGATCGGCCTTGAGCATGCAGGTCGAGACCGCGCCGCTGGCCGTGAGCTCGGCCTTGGTTTCGGCGTACGAGCGTTCGGACAGCGCGCGCAGCGCATTGGCGTCGCTCTTTTGCGTGGAATACGCCAGGTATTCCTGCGGACCGCCGCACGCCATGGCGCCCACCGGCAGCGAGCGGCATTGCGCGTTGTCGCTACAGGTCGGGGTGCCGATCTGGCGCCGGATGTCGGCCAGCGTGGCCGCAGGCGCCCTGCTGATGGAGGTTTCGCCCTTGACCTGGGCGCGGACGGGGCCTTGCGCCTGGGTCGTGCAGGCGGCGCAGCTGACTAGCAGCAATAGTAAGAGTTTGTTCATGCGGCCATCTTCGCGTGCAGGCGCCATGCGGTCAAGCGAATCGCATCCGTTGACCCGGCCATTACGCCCGTGGAGGACTGTCGCGTTCATGCCACGGCAGGCGCCGCATGGGAATAAATCTCCACACGAAATTTAATGGCACTCTCGCCACGAATTTCCCATCGGCATACAAAATCCGAGAACGTCGTCGATTTCGCTTTCCAAGAACTTAATATTTCGTGTTCACAAATCGCATTTTGTTGGCCTACGGAAAAATTTTCTCGCTACAATCGGCGCGTTACTGACCGCTTTATCGAGTTCTTCCATGCCGCGACTTCGCATTCTTCCCGCACTCTGCCTCGCCAGCGCCCTCGGCGCCTGCGGTGGCCAGTACAACATCGACCCAGCGCTTTCCCTGGCGACGACCACGATGGCGGCGCCAGCGCCGACCGCGACGACACCCGTCACCGCCCCCGTGGCCGTAGCCCCCAGCCTGGCCACGGCCAGCATGCCGGCCCCGGATTGTGCACCCGAAGGCTGCGCCAGCCTGCGCATCATCGACGGCAATGCCGAAGCCTGGCGCATCGACGCCGCACGCCGCAGCGAGCGCGACGCCGGCCAGCCACTGACCTGATCCGGCGTGATCGGTTAGAGCAGGCGCAGCGCCAGGCAGCGCGCCACGGCATGGGCCCGGTTCGCCACGCCGAGCACCCTGTAGCTGCGCTGCAGATGGTTCTTCACGGTGAGCGCGCTGATACCGAGCTGGCGCGCGACTTCGTCATTGCTGCGCCCGGCCCGCACCCCATCGAGCACCGCCAGTTCACGTCCGCTCAGCGGACGCACCGGCGTGCTGAGCGCCTCATTCCCGCTGGCGGCAGCGATCGGCATACGCAGCAATCCAAGATGCAGGTAGGGCAGCAGCAATTGCAGAAAATACGCCTGGCGCGTGTCGGGCCGTGACGGCATGCCCAGCAGCGCGAACACGGTGCCGATCGCGCCCCGCCCCGCGTTGCCATGCACGAGCCCATGTACGAGCCCATGTACGAGCCCATGTTCCACACCCGCCGCGCGCAGGGCAACGTCGTTCGCATCGACCACGATGGGCGCGGCGCACCCAGCCTGCCAGCGCGCCACCAGCGCCGGCGCCACCCGGGCCTTGAGCGCCGCCAGCGCAGCGCGGTCGAGCACGGTGCGGTGCAGGCACTCGACATGGTCGATCGTGCCCGCCGCATCGAGTTGCACGCACAGCATGATCTCGTGCGGCAGCAGCGCCTGAAAGGCGCCCTGGGTCCACAAGAACAGCTGGCGCCGCTCAGTCAGGCCGACACCCGACTCGATGGTGCGCAGCAGATATTCCTGCTCGCGCTTGTCGAGGATGGTCATGCCGCGTCCGCCAGGGTGGGTAGCCCAGCCGCGAAGCGGTAGCCGGCGCCGCGCACCGTCTGGATGCGCTCGCCCTGCCCGTCCGGGCCCAGCGCCTGGCGCAGGCGCCCGACGTGGGTGTCGACGGTGCGCTCATCGAGCACCGCATGCCGGCCCCATACCCGGTCGAGCAATTGCGGCCGCGAATGCACGCGCTCGGGATGGCGCATCAAAAATGCCAGCAGGCGAAATTCGATGGGCCCGAGCATGATCGGGCGGCCACCGGCGCTCACTTGCAGCGTGTCCGGATCGAGGTGCAGACCGCCGTCCCGCATCTCGGCGGCGCCGGCCGGCGCCAGGCGCCGCAACACCGACTGCGTGCGCGCCAGCAATTCGCGCGGGCTGAACGGCTTGGTGACGTAATCGTCGGCGCCCGATTCCAGCGCCAGCACCTTGTCGGCCTCGGCGCTGCGCGCCGTCAGCATGATCAGACCCAGTCCACGCGTGCGCGCGTGAGCGCGCAGCCGGCGCACGAGCGTCTCGCCGCTCTGGCCCGGCAAGTCCCACTCGATCAGCACCAGGTCCGGCAAGCCGCGCGCCAGGCGCACCAGCGCCGCTTCGGCATCCGGATAACAGTCGACCAGATAGCCGGCGCTGCCGAAGTTGAGTCGCAGTAGTTGCTGGACGGCGGGGTCGGGATCGACCACGAGAATCTGGACTGGCATGGTGGCATATGTAATGTCTGCGCGACAATACGATGACTATGCCCCAAGCCTTCGATGTTTATAAATACAATTTGTTTAATGTATTTAGATATTTAAAGAATAAATAAGGCGCAGCGCCCTGTCGGTCGCTGCGCCTTATTGGCTGCAATCGCGAGGCTCAGCCGCGCTGCTGCAGGCGACGGGTGGCGCCGATCAGCAGCAGGCCGGTGGCCAGCAGCAGCCACTCGCCTGGTTCCGGCACTTCGGCGACCTGGGCTACTTGCACCAGCCCCGGCGCGTTCACGGTAACCGCATCCGCGGTACCCGCAATGAGGTCGATCGTGAACAGCTCGGCGTCGGCGCCGAGGTAGGCGTCGAACGTGTCGTTGAGCAGCGCGACGCTGAACAGCGTGCCGAACAACTCGTCGCCGAGGTCAAAAGCAACGTCAAACGAGAACAGCCCGCCGAAAGTCACCGCCTGGGTGAAGAAATTCTCTCCGGTGCTATTGCCCAGCAGCGCGCCAGTGGCCACGTCGCCACTGGCATCGCCGACATGCGTCGCATCGCCCAGGAAACTACCGCTGAAGTTGCTCACACGCGCCGTGGACTGGCCCATGTCGCCACCACCGTTGAAGCCCAGGTCGAGAAAGCCGGTGCTACCGGCAAACGACGTCGTGTCGAGCGAGACCCGATACAGCGGGCCGGCCAGCGCGGCCGGTGCGCCAACCGCAATCGAGAACGCCAGCAAGGCGCGAAGGAACAGAGCGTAAAGGTTGTGCATGATATTTCCTGTTAAAGCGCGCCGGAGACCAGCTGCGGGGTGTAGGTGATGGACCGTTTGGCGCTGTTGGTGAACGTGGTCGTGAAGGTCACGCTGGCGCCCGGTGCGATGCTCGCCTGCGGCAGCGTCAGATACGGCGCGCCGCCACGCATGCCACTGCTGTTGTCGAGCGAAACGCCGGCTGGCAAGCCCTGCATGACGAAGTGCAGCCCCCCGGTGAGCAACGTGGCGCTCGTGTTGGTGACAGTGACCTTGCCGCTGTATTTGCCAGTGACCCGGTTGATGGTAAAGCCGCCCACGTCGACGTTCACGGCGGACGTGACGTCGCTGAAGGCCGGCGTCAGGTTCAGGCTCACCACCAGCGGATCGTGGTCCGACGCGCGGTAGGCGTTGTTGCGATACGGATCTTGCGCGGTATCGCCCAGGTTGTAATCGATGGTTTCCGGCTCATCCGCATTGCTGTGCCATTCGGCGGCGCCCGCCACCTGGCCCGCCAGAGAGCTGCTTGCCAGCGCGTGGTCGAGGTAGCCTGACAGGCCGTCGAACACGTACGAGTACGGCATCGCGTTCGGCCGCACGAAGCGTTCGAGCAGGTTGACCATGCCGGCCACGCCGGTCAGGTGGTTGATCGGGCTTTCGAACGCGTAGGCGTTCAGGTCGCCGATGACCAGCACGTCGGGGTCGCCCGCCGCCGCCACCACTTGCGGGATGAAGAACGAGGTCAAGCGCTGGGCCTGCTCGGTGCGGGTACGGTCCCAGCAACCTGCGCCATTGCCCGGATCGGTATCGCCAGCGCCGGCGCCGCTGCAGCCGCCCTTGGATTTCAGGTGGTTCACGATCACCGAGAATTTGCCGCCGCCATTGCTGGCCATGAAGGTCTGGGCCATCGGCGGACGGTTGTTGACCGCGTTGCCGTCCGACAGCGCGCCGCCCGCCAGCGACACGACCGACGGCTTGTAGATCATCGCCACGCGGATCGCATCGGTCCCCAGCGAGGCTGGCTGCGGCACGACGGCATACTTGCCCGGCGCCGTGGCGGCGTTGAGCTGCTCGACCAGGTAGCCCACCGCGATGTCGCGGTTGTTCTGGATTTCCATCAGGCCCACCACATCGGCGTCAAGCGCGGCGAGCGACGCGACGATCTTGTCGCGCTGGCGGATGAATTCGGCCTCGTTGTTCGCACCGCGGCATTCGCCGGCCGATGTCGAGTTGCCGATGGCGCAGCCCTGCCCCGTGCGGCCCCAGGCGTCGCGGCCGTCGGTGAAGGTGGTGAAGAAATTGAGCACGTTCGCGCTGGCGACCTTGACGCCGGCCGGCAGCGTCGGCGCCGGGGTGCGCTCGTTGCTGCGGGCGAAGGTCGGGGCGACTGTCGGCTGCAGCTTGAAGCCGGCACCGCCACCGCCCAGCGCGCCATAGTCGATCACGCCCGTCAGGTCGGTGACGGTGTCGCCGACGCGCACGGTGCCGTCGTCGGCCAGGTACGGAATCACGGCCGGCGCGACAAAAATGCCGTCGTCCAGCACGATCTGGTTGGCCAGGTGCTCCTGGTACAGCGCCGCTGCTTCAGGCGAGCCGAACGGGAAGCGATTGGTCGGATTTTCGCGGCGGCCATTGGCCAGGATTAGTTCGCCCCGGTCGCCCAGGTTGCGATTGCCATTCACGGTCAGCGGCGAGGTGAAGCGCACCAGCATGCCTTCGACGCTGGCCAGGTCGGCGTTCGGCAACACGATATTGGTCGGGGTGACGGCCGGACCCGCGCCCAGGCGCTCGACGCCGGTGACGTTGGTGAACTCGGTGTAGGTGCGGGCGGCGCCGGTCGGGCGGTATTCGACAATCGTGCCCGTCACGCGCACCAGCTCGCCGATCGGCGCATCGGTCGGCGTGCCGAAAACATACAGGCCGTCCGACGTCGAGGGGTCGCCATCGCCCGCAGCATCCTGGATGAAGAAGCCGTTGCCGACCTTGGCCGTAATCACGCCCTGCGTGGACTGGATCGTGTTGGCATACGGGCTGGTCGGGCCGGAACCCTGGATCGCCGGAATGCGCAGTTCGCCAGCGACATTGACGGCGACGGTGCAGGTGTCGACGTCGCCCTCGGCATTGCCGAACTGGACCTGGACCGGATAGCTGCCGGCGGCCAGGGTATCGGCGACGACCAGGCGCGCTTCGGCGCGCCCGCCCACGGCGCCGGCCGCTGCGAAGTCGATCAGGCTGATGCCGGGACGTGCGCCGGCGATGATGCTGGCGCTGTTGACGATGCTGTCGCCATCGATGGCCGACAGGATGGCCGACGAGCTGCTGCCCTGTGCGACCTGGAGCGCCGCCGGGCAGGTCAGCACGATCGGCTGGACGATCGGACCGCCGCACGACTGGATGGCTGAACCCATGCTGCGCGGGCCGGCCACCGGGGCGGCGGCAAAGTCATCGCGGTTGTTGTCGGTGTCCTGGCAACCGAGCGCGGCGCGCTGGATCGAGTTGACCGTGGACGGCGCCGGCGCCGGTGCGCCTTCAGCGTGGTTGGCGCTGCCGAAGCCCACGAGGTCGACCAGGTTCGTGCCCGCACCCGCCGGCATCTGATTCACGCTGCTTGACAGTGCCACCTTGCCACCGCCGGCGGCCATGTCGAAGCCGCTGCTGGTGATGTCGCCCGCGCCCACCGACGCGCTGCCGGCGTTGGTGCCGGTACGGCCCACCATCAGGAAATACTGACCCGGCTGCAGTTCCACGGCCGGCAGCCGCGTCACCGAACCCCAGGCGGTGCCGGTTGCGGACTGGTATTGCAGACTCATGCCATCCAGATTGACCGGCGAAGCGCTGCGGTTGAACAGCTCGACGAAGTCGTGGCTCCACTGGCCGCCACCGTTATTCGAGTGGGCGTACAACTGGCTGATCACGACGTTGCCCGGGGCGGCCCAGGCCGTCGCGGCAAAGCCCGCGATCAAGGTCGCCAGCAGCGTACGCCGTGGCATGAAGGATGCAAAGGTGGTCATGGATTCCCTGTTGGTTGTCATGCAAGACATGCTTGCGGCATTCATTAACAAATTCATAGTAAATGCGCAAATTGACAACATGATGACGCAGCATTGGTCCGAAAGAACCAATCTTCAACATGCATACAACACAATCTGGAAATGCCTGCTCAGGAAGATCGTCGTCGCAGCGCGGCCCAGCCCAGCATGCCAAGGCCGCTGAGGAACATGGCCCAGGCGCGGGGTTCGGGAATCGGCGCGACTGCATAGATTTCAAGCGCGTTAATGCGCATGAATTGCCCGCCATAGGTGCCGTCGATGATGCTGCGGCCTTCGAAGTCGGGGTCGCCGTAGGTCAGTTGCCACGAAATCGAGGTAGTCAGAAGGTCATCGACAAACAGGTCAGGGCCGGCGCCGAACGTGGGGCCATGGTCGAACCAGTTATAGGTCTGGCGCGACCCCTGGCTGGGCAGGATGTGGCTGGTGGGAACCTGGCGATACACGGCTGGATCGCTGTAGTTGAAAATGAAGCCGGTGCGTTGCCAGTCGCGTTCGGTGACGTGCCAGCCGTCGTTGGAAAACCAGCTTTGCGGGTTGTAGCCGCCGACGATCCAGCTGGCGCCGGCACTGTCGCTGACGCTCATGAGCGTAAAACTGCTGCCGCGCCCGTCGACAGCCGCGTGAAAGTCGAGCGAATCGTCGCCTGCCTGCCGCGTATAGAGATTGTCGAGGGACAGAGGGCCGGCCCCGAGCCAGCGTTCGAGCTGGCCGTACAGAACCTGGTCGAGCAACGGCGCATCTTGCGCCGTTGCCGGTGCTGCCAGACTAGCCAGGATGGCGGCCGCAACGACCGCCGCAACGTTCGCTTTCATGATGCCCCCTCGCCGAGACTCGAGAAGGCATTGTAGGCCACGTGCGGCGGGCCCTTCACACCGTAGCCGCAGTTACATTGCCGAAAAAAAATGCCGTACAAGACGGCATTTGTTCTGCATCCAGCGCGGCTGTTACGCCCGCTTGTAGATGTCTTCGAAGCGGACGATATCGTCCTCGCCGAGGTAGCTGCCCGACTGCACTTCAATGATGTGCAGCGGCAGTTTGCCCGGATTTTCCAGACGGTGGTTCATGCCGATCGGGATGTACGTCGATTCGTTTTCGGACAGAAGGCTGACCGTATCGCCGCACGTCACGCGCGCCGTGCCCGACACCACGACCCAATGCTCGGCGCGGTGATGGTGCATCTGCAGCGACAGCTTCTCGCCCGGCTTGACCGTGATGCGCTTGACCTGGAAACGGTCGCCCGCATCGATGCCTTCGTAGTGGCCCCACGGACGGTACACCTTGGTGTGGTGCAAGTGCTCGGTGCGCTCTTTCGACTTCAGGTGCTCGACCACCTGCTTGACGCGCTGCACCTGGCTCTTGCTGGTGACCAGCACCGCATCCTGGGTTTCCACCACGACGATGTCTTCCAGGCCGACCACGGCCACGATGCGGCTTTCGGCGCGCACCAGCGAGTTCTTCACGCCATCGAGGTACACATCGCCGCGCTGGGCATTGCCGTTGACATCCTTCGGCTGCGTTTCCCACAGGGCTGACCATGAACCGACGTCGTTCCAGCCGATGTCGGCCGGCACGACCGCCGCGTCGCGCGTGTGTTCCATGACCGCGTAGTCGATCGAATCGGACGGGCATGCCGAGAAGGCGGTTTCGTCGAGACGGCAAAAGTCGAGGTCGCGGTAGGCGGCGTGCATTGCCTGGCTGGCGGCGGCGGCGATTGCCGGCGCGTGCTCTTCGAGCTCTTGCAGGTAGCGCGCGGCGCCGAACATGAACATGCCGCTATTCCAGTAATACGTGCCTTCGGCAACGAAGCCTTCGGCCGTGGCGGCATCTGGTTTCTCGACGAAGCGCGCCACGTTGTAGCAATCGCTGCAATCGGCCACCGGCTCGCCGCGGCGGATGTAGCCATAGCCGGTCTCCGGGGTTTTTGGCACGATGCCGAACGTGGCCAGCTTGCCGGCCGCGACCAGGCGGGTGGCGCGCTCGACCGCTTCACGGAATGCCGGGGCATTCTCGATCACGTGGTCGGCCGGCAGCACCAGCATGATGGCTTCCGGGTCGATTTGCTGCAGATGGTGCGCAGCAGCGGCCACTGCCGGCGCCGTATTGCGGCCGACTGGCTCGAGCAGGATGCCGAGCGGCGTGATGCCCACTTCGCGCAACTGCTCAGCCACCATGAAGCGATGATCATTGCCGCACACCACCAGTGGCGCCATCAAACCCGGCCAGTTCGTCACACGCAATGCAGTGTCTTGCAACATGGTTTTGTCGGCAACCAGTGGCAGTAACTGCTTCGGCAGGACGGCGCGCGACAGTGGCCACAAGCGGGTCCCGGCGCCGCCGGAGAGGATGACTGGATAGATCTTCATGCGCTGACTTTCTCTTTCTGTAACTCGTTGGTGTCCGTGGTGTCCTTGCGGCGCGAACGACGACGGTCGCGCGCATTGAGCCACTCTTCGGAAGAATACTCGGAAGCGTGCTTCATTTCGCCTTTTCGGTCGACACTGTATTCCTTAAAGACAATCATTTCATTTAATGTTACATCATGCAACACCCGGGTGTACTCGAACAGTACGCTACGCACGACCTCGGCGCCCTCGCAGATGTGGCTGCCGTGACCGATCCAGGTCGGGCCCACGATGCGGGTACCGGCCTCGACTTTGCAGCCGGAGCCGATATACACCGGGCCCTCGATCGTCGTGCCTTCCCAGTCGATGCTGGTGTTCAGGCCCACCCAGACGCCCGGCTTGATCTGGATGCCCGGCACGTCCATGTGGTTCACTTCGCCGGTCAGCACGGTCTGCAGCACTTCCCAGTAGTCGCTCATGGTGCCGATGTCGAGCCAGTTGAATGGCCGGCCCTGGGCATAGAACGGCAGGCCACGCTCGGCCAGCAGCGGGAACAGTTCCGAGCCGATGTCGAACGAGACGCCTGATGGAATCAGGTCGATGACTTCAGGCTCAAAGATATAGATGCCGGTGGAAATGAAGTTCGACTTGGCATCGGCCTCGGACGGTTTTTCCTGGAATTCCTGGATGCGGCCGTCTGCATCGGTCACGACCACGCCGTACGACGAGACTTTGTCCCATGGCACTTCCTTGGTGATGACGGTGGCCATCGCGCCCTTGCGACGGTGTTCCATCAGAGCCGCTTTCAGGTCGAGGTCGATCAGCGCATCGCCGCACAGCACGACGGTGGTGTCGTCGAAGAAGCCGCCGAACTCCTGGATTTTCTTCATGCCGCCGGCCGAGCCGATCGGCATCGGCACGACTTCGCCATCATCCTTCGTGTAACCCTCGAACGAGTAACCGATCTGGACGCCGAACTGTTCGCCTTCGCCGAAGTATTCTTCGATTTTCTCATGCAGCCAGCTGACGTTGACCATGATTTCGGACACGCCATGTTTCTTGAGGTGATCCACCAGGTATGCCATCACGGGCCTGCCCAGCAGCGGGATCATCGGTTTTGGCAGGTCGTAGGTGAGCGGACGCACGCGCGTCCCTTTGCCTGCGGCGAGAATCATTGCTTTCATTCGATGTTCCTTATTTGGCAGTGGTTTGATAGCGCCATACATCGGCGCACATTTGAGCGACATCACGTTCGGCCGTCCAGCCGAGTTCTTCACGTGCCTTGGCCGGGTCGGCATAGCATTTCGCCACGTCGCCGGGGCGACGGTCAACGATCTGGTAGGCGACGGTGCGGCCGCTGGCCGCCTCGAAGGCGCGAATCATTTCCAGGACGCTGTTGCCCCGACCGGTGCCGAGGTTGTAAGCGACGATGCCCGGACCCTTGCCCAGGCGATCGAGGGTCTTTACGTGGCCGATGGCCAGGTCGACGACGTGGATGTAATCGCGCTGGCCGGTGCCGTCCGGCGTGTTGTAGTCGCCGCCGAAGACCGACAGCTTTTCGCGCTGGCCATTGGCGACCTGGGCAATGTAAGGCACCAGGTTGTTGGGAATGCCGCTCGGCTCTTCACCGATCAGGCCGCTCTCGTGCGCGCCCACCGGATTGAAGTAGCGCAGCAGCGCAATGCGCCAGTCGGGCTGGGCCCTGGCCAGGTCTTGCAGGATCTCTTCGATCATCAGCTTGCTGCGGCCATACGGGTTGGTGGCCGACAGCGGGAAGTCTTCGCGGATCGGCACCGAGGCCGGATCGCCATACACCGTGGCCGACGACGAGAACACGAGCGACTTGCAATCGAATTTGGCCATCGTTTCAAACAGCACGACGCTGCCCGAGACATTGTTGTCGTAGTAGCGCAGCGGCTCGGCCACCGACTCGCCGACCGCCTTCAGGCCCGCGAAGTGAATGACTGCCTCTGGCTTGTGCTCGGCAAACGCCGCTTCCATCGCCGCGCGATCGCGGATGTCCGCGTTGACAAAGGCGAACGGCTTGCCGCTGATGCGCTGCACCCGGTCGCGTACCGACAATTGGGCATTGGACAAGTTGTCGAGCACCACCACGTCGTGGCCTGCGCTTTGCAGTTCGACGACGGTATGCGAACCGATGTAGCCAATGCCGCCAGTAACGAGAATCTTCATGTGTTTGCTCTCTGCCTTCGTTTTCTGTGATGAATTACTGTGTGCAACCGCCTTATTTCCCGCTTTTTTTTACGTTCTTGCTTTTTACCACTTTCCTATTATTTGCCATTTTTACATTGTTCACCACTTCTTTGACGAAAAGCCAGAGAAAGGCCACGTCGTCGATAAAGTAGCGCCGCGCCATGCGGCGCGGCTCTTGCAAAAACCGGTAGAACCATTCCAGTCCTGACCTGCGCATCCACTGCGGCGCCCGCTTGATATGGCCGGCCGCCACGTCGAACGAGCCGCCGACACCCATCGCGAACGGCACCCCCATCTCGGCCAGGTATTTGCCGAGAAACTGTTCTTTCTGCGGCGACGAGATCGCCACGAACAGCAGGTCGGCCCGGCTGGCGCGAATCTCGCGCGCCACCTGCGCCGCTTCGTCATCGCCCTGCCAGTAACCGTTGCGCACACCGGCAACGATCAGGCGCGGATGATGACTAGAATACATCTGTGCGACCCTGCGCACGATATCTTCGCGTGCGCCCAGCAGAAACACGCGCCAGCCCTCGCTCGCGGCGCGCTCCATCAGTGCGTCGAACAGGTCGATGCCGGCCACCCGCTCCTTCAATGGCCGCCCCAGCAGGCGCGACGCCCACACCACCGGCATGCCATCGGCGCTGACAAGGTCGCATGCGTTGATGATGCGACGCAGTTCCGGATCGCGGCTGGCCTTGACCAGTTTGTCCACATTGACCGCCACATGCTGGTGCGGCTGGCCGGTGCGGACAAAGCCGGCGATCGTGTCCAGCGTCTGTTGCAACGAAAGATTATCTATTTTACAACCCATCAGGCTGATGTGCGCGCGCGTGTTCACGAAAATATTGCCGGTCGCTTTTTTCGTCACGCCAGCTCCCGCGCCAGGATGGCGACGATGCGGCCGGCGGCGTGGCCGTCCCACAGATGCGGACGGCGGCCCCGCTTGCCCCGGCCGGCCAGGATCTTGCGCGCCTCGTGCAGGATGGCGGCCGGGTCGGTGCCGGCCAGCACGTTCGAGCCCTCGTCGATCGTGACTGGCCGCTCGGTGTTCTCGCGCAGCGTGATGCAGGGCACGCCCAGGGCCGTCGTTTCTTCTTGCAGCCCGCCGCTGTCGGTGAGCACCAGCGCGGCATCCTTCCACAGATCGAGAAACGCCATATAGCCCTGCGGCGCGGTCAATGCAATATGCTCGCCCAGGTCAATGCCGAATGCGGCGATATTGGCACGCGTACGGGGGTGGACCGGAAACACCAGCGGCAGCTCGCGCGCGAGCGTACGGAGTGCACCGGCGATGCGGGCAAAGGTGGCGGGGACGTCGACATTGGATGGTCGGTGCAGCGTGACGACACCGTAGCGCCCTGCTCCGTGGCGCGCCTTGAATCGGCCTGCCTCGCCGCCGCCCGTGGCGGGCGACAATTGCGCCACCTGGTGCAATACATTGTCGACCATCACGTGGCCGACGTAATGCACGGACGCGTCAAGCTTGCCTTCGCGCCGCAGATGCTCGAGCGCGGCCGGCTCGGTGACGAAAAACCAGTCGCTGATGCTGTCGGTGACGAGGCGGTTGATTTCTTCCGGCATCGACATGTCGCCGCTGCGCAGGCCAGCTTCGACATGGGCCACGGGAATGCCGAGCTTTTTGGCGGCGATGGCGCAGGCCAGCGTTGAATTGACATCGCCGACGACCAGCACGGCGTCGGGGCGCTCGCGCAGGCACAACGTCTCGAAGCCAACCATGATCCTGGCGGTTTGTCCGGCATGGGTGGCGCTGCACGCGCTACCGGCGTCGGCAGCGTCCAGTGTCATGTCCGGCGGCGGGATGCCGAGCTCATCGAAGAACACGTCGTTCATGGTGCGGTCACTGTGCTGGCCTGTGTGCACGAGCTTGAAGGCAACCCGACCGTCGGCGCGCAGGGCGCGCACGATCGGTGCAATCTTCATGAAGTTCGGGCGGGCGCCGGCGACCAGATAAAGCAGCATGGAACGATTCTCGGGCTTAACTATTTATCATCGATCAATGTGATGGTAAACCTGCATTCGACCGGCACGGCGGACGATACGGTCGAGATACGCAGCACCTCGCATGGCACCTTGGACTGGTACGTTGCCGAATACCAGCCAAGCGGCGGATTCTCGGCGCCGCGCACCAGTTCAAGGTGCAGATCTTCACCGCTGGCCTGCATCTGCAGCACGAAGCGGCGCCCGCGCACGGCCAGGCCGTTACTCGTCAGGCGCACGTCCAGCCCGGGCGCGAAATGCCAAAATAGTTCGACCTTGTGCGGCTTCCTGGCCGACACTTCGTCGCGCACGGTCAGGGTGTTGCTGGCGCCCTCGAAGCGGACACTGCGCACATGACGCACCGGATCGGACAGGCGCGCGTACCCATCGTGCGAGCCGCGGAAATCGAATTCGTGGGGCGAGGCCGGCATGCGCTCGATGCTGGCCACTGCCTTGCGCAACCACATGAAGCGCCCGCCCGATACCGACTGGTCCAGGCCGTCGATGCGCACGGTGTTGTGGCTGGAGGTGCCGCGGAAGTAATCGCGCCATTTGTCATCTTGCCCGTACGAATAGGTGCCGGGATCGACCAGGCACGGCTCGCCCGCCACCGATAGCGCCAGCGCCAGCGCATCGGCGTGGCCGTGGGCGGCAATGCCCAGGTAGCCCAGCGGACCGCAGTCGAGCAATCCCTTGATCTCGTCCGCTTCGCCAAAGCGATGGCCGAACAGCAGGTAGCCGCCATCGGGGAATGCCCAGCCGGTATCGACCTCGTGCGGATCGCAGTCGGGCCGCACGCCCGGCAGCGTATGCAGGAGCCAGCGTACGCCCGGGTGACTGTCGGCATGGCCGCCGAACACGGTCTCGCCCAGCGCCAGCAACTGCGCGGCGCGGTCCATGCTTGACACGGCCAGGCGAAACACGCAGCCGTCGTCGGCGTCGCCCACGGCCGGCACATGGCCGCCGACGTCGCGCACCGAGCGCAAAAAGCGCAGCGCGCGCTGCAGACCCGCCCAGTAGGCGCGCGAAAACGGTTGCAGCCCATGGCCGCCTGTCTGGGCCAGCAAGCCTGCCACGAACAGGAATTCGCACACGAACAGATGGTAGCCAAACGCTTGCTCGCGGTTGACGCCATCGCGCGAAAATTGCGCCTGGGCCTCGATTTCGAGCTCGGCCTGCGCCAGCGCTTGCCAGTCGCGCGACTCTTTCCAGCATGGCCAGGTAACGGCGCCCATGTACAGGCCGGCCAGTTCGCCGATCAGGTGGTTGTTGGCCGACGAATGGCGCGACAGATGGCGCGCGATCGTGCGGCAGTGCGCATGGATGCTGCCGAGCCAGTCGGCGCGCAGGCGGCGCCCGGCGTCGCCTTCGAACATCGCGCTGCGGTCGCCGCCGATCAATTGCCAGATCAGGCTCCAGTTGATGAGCCGGATACCGAGCTCCATCGAGCTGGTCCAGTTGGGACCGGTCAGCGGTGGACACTGTTCGAGCCAGCTGCGCAGGTTTTGTGCAAGGGCGGACATCCAGCGCTCGTCGCGCGTGAGCGACCAGGCCTGGGCCAGGCGCACGAGGTGCAGGTGCCGGTTCAGCTCCCAGACATGCTTGATGTCGCCCACCAGTTCGCGGTCGGCGATCGCGATGTCGCCGCGGTACACGGCCGGCGCGGTCACGCCGGTGTCGGGATCGCGGTTCCAGGCGGTGGGCACGCCCACGTCGAAGCGGCCATCGGCGAACAGGACGACGTGGCCGGCGCAGATGCGTTCGGCGTCGAGCAGCAAGGCCTCGATCTCGCGTGCATCGAGCTCGGGCGCGCCGCGCACATCCAACGCCAGCGTCGGCACCGATGGCGGCGCCGCCCGCGCCAGCGCCAGACGGGCGCGGCCCGCCATGCCCCGCCCCAGCCGGATCGCGGTCGCCTGCTGCACCCGATACCCCATCTCGGCCACCGACATGCAGCGCATCCGGTTCACCAGCCACACCATGTTTGATCCGTTCATCGCGCTTCCTTCATGCTGAACTCCGCTCCGTCAACCGTTTGCCCCTTGGCCCATGCCCATGGCCATGGCCATCAGCCATCAGCGATTCGCCGCCAGCCGTGCATAGATCGCAGCGAGCCGCCGGCACATCTGGTCCATCGAATAATCCATTTCAATCCTGGCGCGCGCGCCCTGCGCCAGACTGGCCCCGAACGCCGGATCGCACAACACCCGTTCGAGACCCGCCGCCAGCGCCATCGCGTCGCGTGGCGGCACCAGTACGCCGTCGACGCCGTCGCGAATCACGTCGAGCATCCCGCCCACCGCGCTGACCACCACCGGGCGCCCGGCAGCCATCGCTTCGAGCATGGCCATCGGCACGCCCTCGGCCCACGAAGGCAGGCAGAACACCGAGGCGCACGCCAGTTGCCGTGTGCATGCGGCCGCGTCGAGCCAGCCCGGCAGGTCGACCTGCCCGCCAATCCCGCGCGCAGCGGCACGCCGGCGCGCCCAGTCCAGCTCGCCCTCGCCGGCCAGCACCAGGCGCAGTTGCGGGTAACGCGGCGCCAGCAGCGCGCACGCGTCCAGCAATTCGCCGACACCCTTGGCCGGATGCACGCGGCCGAGAAACAGGATGCGCGGTGCTGCGCCGGCGCCGGTCCATGCCATGTCTGGCATCGGCACCGGCACCGGCACCGCATTGGGTACGACCTCCACCCGTGCCAGTGGCGCGAACGCCCGCACAAACACGGCCCAGCCGGGCGAGAGCGCGATCACGCAACTGCTCGCCTCGAGCGTGTGCCGGATCCAGCGCTGCAGCAGCGGGCTGGCCCGCCCCGTGGCGAACCGGTCGAACGCACCGCCATGCAGGTGAAACACGGTGCGCGCGCCCGTCAAGCGCCCCAGCGCCAGCACCAGCGACTTGCGCACGAAGCTGGCGCCGGACGACGCGTGCACATGGACAATCGCTGGACGCCGCCCCATGCACAGCACCGCCGCCTGCCACACGCCGCGCAGCGCGCAGCCCAGCTTGACACGTCCGCTGCCATCGACGTGGGTGGCGATGAACACCACCCCCTCGCGCTCGAACAGGCCAGCCGCGCGCAGCGCCGCTACCGCACTGGCGACCCCGCCCCGCCCCCCGGGCGCCGTGCCGGCCATGAGCACGCGGCATCGACGTGCCCGCAACATCGTTGTCATCGCGCTCGCAGACTTGGTAAAGGCACAATTTTTCGGATCATACATGGAACTGTTTCAGATAGTTCGCACGATTCATGGGTCGTGCACGATGAAGGCGAACTTGCCATTCGGCCCACGCGCGACGGCCTCGACATGGGCGATTGCAACGTCGACACCTGGCACGCGCAGCAAGAATGCGTCGTTCAGCGCCCCCTCGTCACGCGCCGTCCACCCCGCCCCCGCCACGATCTGCAGCGTGAATCGCCCTCTGCCGTGATAGCGCACCTGACCTTCGACCAGCCTGCCATCGAAGCCCTGGAACACGCGGTCGAGCCGGGCCAGCATGCGCCCGTCGGGCAGCGTCAGGATGGCTTCCTGGCGACCGACGACAGCGTCTACGACGGGGTAGATGCGGCCGCAGGCACACACCAACGGTTGGGACACAACAACAAAATCACCGGTGCAATAGCGAGTCAGTGGCATGGCGGGGTTGTTCAGCGTGGTACCGATGATTTCGCTGCGGCCATCCGGCCCGCGCCGCAGTTCGACGCCGCCATAGTCGGTCAGCACGTGATAGCGCCCCAGCTCGCAGGTACCGATGGCGGCCGCCCGCTCGGCCTGGCCATACCAGTCGAACACGTTCACGCCAAAGGCATCCGCGATCGCGCTTCGCACGGCGGGCTCGAGCGTCTCGGAGGACGTCATCACGCCCCGCAGCGCCCTGCCCCGATACCGCCGGCCGCACGCCTTGAGCCAGTTGGCGAGCGCGCCAATCGACGACGGGTATGCCTGGATCACGACCGGATCGAAAGCTTCCAGCGCGGCGACATAGCCGCCCATCGTCGAGCCGGACAAGTGATACGACGACAGCATGAGCACGTTGCCGACCCAGTCGCGGCACCAGTAGCGGCCATCGGGCGGCTGCGCATCGCACACGATGTCGCCGCGAATCCAGGCGCGCCGCCCGCCCGGACGCCAGCCGATCCAGCGCAACTGCCGGTGTACAAATGCCTGCTCGCGGATCACCGCACCCAGCGATTGCACGACCGTTAGCGGTGAGCCCGACGTGCCGCTGGTGCGGATTGTGGTACGCAGCAGCGAGCCGGGGCGGCGCGGCCGCAGGTGGCGCGCCGGATGCCGCCGCAGGTCGGGCTTTGTAAGCAGCGGTGCCGCCGGCGGCACCGGGCGCAGCACCGCAGGATCGGGCGCCACCGACAGACCCAGCGCGTGTGCGCGACCGGTTACGTAGTCGCGCAGTGCCTGCGCTGAGCGTTCGTTGCGGACCAACGACGGGTAGACCAGCAACCGCGCCCACAGGTCGCGCAGCAGGAAGCGCAGCAGCGAGTGCAGCGACAGCCGGAGCGAATGGCGCCAGCTCATGGCGCCCCCCTTGCCAGTAGCGCGGTGTAGGCCCGCGCGACCTGTTGCCCGAGGATGGCGTAGCTGCGGTGGCCAGCGACCCAGGCCGGACCGCGCGCGGCGAAGGCGGCTGCCAGCAGCGGTTCGTCGAGCAGGCGGCGCACGGCGGCGGCGAAGGCGGCGGGGTCCATCGGCACGCACAGGCCGGCGCCGCTGGCCGCGATGACGTGCGCCTGGTCGGGAATGTCATTGGCCACGCAAGGGATGCCCAGCGCCAGATATTCGACCAGCTTGGTTGGCGACGACACATCGAACAGCGCGCCACGCGGAATCGGCGAGAGCGCAGCATGGGCCCGCACCGCGTAACCGAGGGCGGTGCGCTGCGGCAGCCAGCCCGTGAGCAGCACGTGCCGCCCCAGCGCGCGGCGCGCGATCTGCGCGCGCATCCAGGCTTTTTCGTCAGCCGACGGGGCGTCACCGGCGATCACCAGCAGCACATCGGGATCATGGGTGCGCAGCAGCGCCACGACGTCGAGCAGGAAGTCGGACTGGCGCGATTGCGCCACGCTCCCCAGGTACAGCACGACCCGCCGGCCGTCCAGGCGCGGATCGAGGCTTGGCGTGATGTGGCGACGGTCGAACAGGGCGGTATCGACGCCCATCGGCACCGCCGTCATGCGCGCGCGCGGCACGCCGCGCACGGCCAGCGCGGCGGCCATGGCGTCGCTCTGCACGAACACATGGCGTGCGCCAGGCAATACGAACCCGTACAGCACCGTGCGCGCGACGACGGCGCGCAGCGCATGCGGCAACCAGGCCAGCACCCTGCCCTGGCGCCAGATGGCGTCGCGCCGCACCGCATACCCTTCGACGATCGGGAACGACAGCCAGACCACGAACGGCACTCCGAGCACGGCGGCGACGATGCGCGCGAGCACGCCGGAAGCGACCTTGTCGCGCACCTGGATGCAGTCGGGCCGGCTGCCCGGGGCGCGCCACGCACGCAGCAGCCCCAGGCCATCCCACAGCGGCGTGAGCAGGCTGGCAAAGCGGCTCGAGAAGCGCCCGACCGCATACATGCCGCCGCCACGCCATGGCGGGCCGGCATGCTCGCCCGCCTGGCCCACCAGTGTGGCGCCGATGCCATGGCGCGGCATCTCGGCGCCGAACAGCCTGAGCAGGTCGGCGCGCGTCGGCGGCAGCGGATCGCGCACAATGCAGGCGATGTGGGCGATCGGAAACGGTGTGTGCATGGCGGCTCGTCGTGATGGGCAAACCGATGGGTAAGCCCGTCATTGCTAGACCGGCGCCATGCACGCTGGTTCCATCAGAAGCGCGGCGGCGCGCGCTGGCACAGACAAACGCCACGAATTCAATGTGGATCCGCGCCGCCGCGTCAGTCGCTGCCGCGCTTGCCGGGCGAACGCACGAACGCGAGGATAACCAGGCCGAACAATGCACTCAGTACGGCCGTGCCTTCACGCCCCATGCCCGCGGCAACGCCGATGGCGGCCGTCATCCAGACGCTGGCGGCCGTGGTCAAGCCCTTGATATCGTTCTGTTCGCGCTGCTTGAGAATGGCCCCGGCGCCAAGGAAGCCAATGCCAGCCGTGACACCCTGCAACACGCGCGACAGATCCTGGATCGTCATCCCGGCCTGCAACGGAATCAGCACGAACAACGCCGAGCCGACCGAGACCAGCATGTGGGTGCGCAGGCCGGCCGAGGCGCCCTTGGTTTCGCGCTCGTACCCGAGCAAACCGCCGAGGACGGCCGCCACCAGCAGGCGAACGACAATGACTGTCACATCCTCGGCATTGCCCAGATCGGAAAATTCACGTTGAATCGTCAGCCAGCTTTCAGTCCACCACACTTGCATGTCCTCCATCCTTGATCATTTTTTCTTCGAGGGAAATAATGCCATCCATGCAAGAAGTGTGTCGCCACGCTTATCGTGTTGACGCTGCGCGGCGCAATCCGTCTCCCTCGTATAATCGCGGAGGCAGGCCAACGTTGACGAAGGAGATGAGCCATGGAAACGATGGAAATCCATCGGGGACGCCTGATCGACCATATCCAGCTGGTGGTGCTTGACCTGGCCGCATCGCGCCGTTTCTATACGGCCGTGTTCGAAGTACTGGGCATTCCAATTGCCGGCTCGGGCATTGATTATTTTTGGGCCGACGAGCTGTTTGTGTCGACGCCCGACAGCGAAGCGGCGCAGGGCCAATTGACGGGGCGCCATCACCTGGCGTTCCAGGCGCGCGACCGTGCCATGGTCGACGCCTTCCATACAGCGGCGCTGGCCGCCGGCGGCACCGACAACGGCGCGCCCGGCGAGCGGCCGTATCATCCGGGCTATTACGGCGCCTTCGTGATCGACCCCGATGGCAACAATATCGAGGCGGTGTACCACGGCGAAGCGACCTTCAGCGCCCGGGAGATCAAGATCACGTTCGATGCCTAGACCGCTGGCAGGCGCTTGCCACGCCTGCCAGGGCGCTGATTCAGCGTTCGTCGAGCATTAGTTGAGCACTAGTTGAGTGTGACGCTCTGGCCGGCGACGGTGACGGTGCGCACCGTCCCGGCCGTGCTGACCGTCACCGCCGGCTGCTTGCACCCGACGTCGAGCAGCACCAGAAATTCGGCGGTCGACTTGCCGTCGTTCTTGAGATAGAACGCGCCATGGTCTTCCACCACATTGACCTTGGCGCCAGGCCCGATCCACTTGGCAAAGGTGGCTTGCGCATTCAGCGAACGCAGGCACACCGACTGGCTGCCCGCGACCACCTTGACGTTCAGCGCATCGACCACTGTCATGATGACGGGCGTGTGGATATTCCATTCGTAGGTGCGCGCCAGCGTGCTGGCCAGGCGATCGCGCACCAGGATCGCATTGCCGGCATTGCGCAGTTGCCACACCTGGCGCTTGGCCATCGTCAATTGCCCACCATACGCGGCAGTGGCGTCGCCCTCGACATAGTCGTAGCTCGGCTGCGCTGCAAAGCCGGTGATCTTGCCGTTGCGCTGCAGTTGCTCGCGGTAGCCCGTCACCATCTGCCCCTTGCCGCCATCGAACGTGATGGCGTTTTGCGAGCGGGTCTGGTGGTACCAGTCGTTCCAGTAAGGCGAGCCGTACCAGTCGTACCAGCCGGCCTTGACCAGCAGCGGCTGGCCGGCGCTCGACAGCAGGATGCCGTTCTGGTCGCCGTGGCTATGGTTGAACGACCCGTATGGGCTGGACTTGAAGTACAGCGAGGCGCGGCCCGTCGAACCGATATCGGTATGGAACGAGGCCCAGCCCACGCTCGGGTAGTACGCCGAGTTCGCCGGCGGCGACTTGGTCTGGGTGCCATTGACCGGCATCGGGTACGGCGCTTGCAGCAGGCTGAGCGTATCTTCGGTGCCGCCCAGGCTGCTCACATACCAGGCCGCGCGCGGCGAGACCATGCGCGAGCCGAATGCATGCCAGACACGGGTGTCGGGCTTGGTCTCGGAGCCGTCGCCATAGGCGTGCACGCGCGAGCCCGGCGGGGTGAACTGGGTGGCGAAATCGAGCAGCCCCAATGCCCATGGCTTGGCATAGAAGTTGACGCCGGACGCTTGCGACATCGGATCCCACAGCGCGACCAGGTAGCCGGCTGCGTACTCGGCGTAAGCGGTGCCGTTGGCGTAGCCGCCTTCCGGCCCGCTCCACGGGGACGGCGCGTTGGCGTAGGCGCGGAACGAGAAATCGAACCATTTTTGCGCTTCGGGAATGTCGCCCAGCGCCAGCGTCGAAATCAGCGACAGGAAGATCAGGCTCGTGTTGCCGTGCGAGTCGAACGGATACTGGTCAAGACGGCCGTTGTCGCCGGCCAGGTTGCCGTAGATTTCTTCGGTCCGCACGCGCACCGTGCTCAGCCAGCGCGCGCGTCGCGGCGCATCGAGGTCGCCGGCCAGGATGTCGATCGCCTTGATCAACGACACCGAGATCTGGCGCGTGGCCTGATCCTGGTTGTTGTAGCTGGTCGGGCCCTTGGGGTCGAGCGCGGCGATCTGGTCGCCGCGGCGCAGCGCCTCTTGCAAAAACAATTGATCGCCCTTCATGCGCCACATCACGGCCGACGCTTCCAGCTGGCGTGCCGCCTCGTTGATACGCTGGCGGATATCGGTCTGCTGGGTCGCCATCGCGGCAGTCAGTGGCGAAGCGATCACGATCGGCCAGCGCGCGTCCGACAAGGCCGGTAAGGCGCCGATCTGCAGCTTGATCTCGTTCGTCATGCGGCTCACGTAGGGGTCGAGCTCGCCGCGCCGCGCGGGGTTCCAGCTCGCATACGGCGTGAACGATGACGGCAGTGAACGCGGGCGCGCCTTGCCCGTGATGCGGGCGCGCAGCGTGGCGTTGTCGGGCACTTCGAACAGGTTCGAGCGGGCCGTGATCGAGAAATTGCGCGGGGTCGACCACTCGCCGCCGCTGACGGGCCGCACGCGCCAGGTGTAATTGCCCAGGGCCAGGGCCTTGGGCGGCAGATACCAGTTACGCTCGGTCACGACCTTGATCGGCGCGGCGCCGACCGGCGTGATCTCAAGCTCATAGGCGGCCGGCCCGGTGGCGTGGCGCGCCCAGGTGAAACCCGGCGGATTTTGCGCCTGGACGCCATTCATTTCCGGGCTGGGCTGGACCACGAGCGGATCGGGAGACTGGACCCAGTCCGCGTGCGCGCTGGCGCATGCCAGCAGCGACGCCAATGCCGCCGCGCGGACCAGATCTTTCCGGTGAAAATTCATGCTGAAACTCCGAGAGAAACGAGAATGCCGAGGATTGGCGTCGCCAGTGGACGCTGTCGTGAAACCTGCTGCATGCGTCAGAAAAGAATTTCCTGACGAAAATAATGTTACCGCAGGTTTTTTTGAACACGAGTAAATTCCCCGTAGAAATCAACGCTTTTTCGTTTCCTTCGCGCAAAAAAGACACCGAATATTTTACATTTTGCGAACAGGCATACCCGACTGTTTACTGTCGTGGCGCGCCTGCAAAGACAATCGGACAAGATTCTTGCTATCCAGATTTTCGTGTTTGCTGTTCATTTAGACGCGGCCAGCGTCCGGTTTCGCGTTGAGCGCCCGCAGCCGTTTCAGGTAGCGCAGGCAATAGATTGCGAACGCCACCGGCGCCTTGCCGGCATGACGCCGGCGCACCGCGAACTCTTCGCGACGCGCAGCGCGCTTGTTGCTCGACGAGACGCTGCCTGGATGATCGCGAAACACAGCCAATGGCCGCGCGATGACGGCCGGCTGCGATATCGCGCCCAAGCGCAGCCACAGATCGATATCCATGGCATAGCGCAAGTGTTCGTCGAACAGCCCGACCTGCGCGAAGGCGGCGCGGCGCACGAACACGGCCGGGTGCGGAACCGTCGCCGAGCCTGCAGCAAAGGCACGGTAAGAAAATGGTGGCAGCGGCAGCGGCGGCAACAGCTGCCCGCCCTTGCGCACACGGATCGCGCCGAACACCCAGTCGAGCGGCCGGCCCGCGGCCTCGGCGCGCGCGAACGCATCACTGACTGTCGCCAGCACGTCGGGGTCGGCGTAGTAATCGTCGGCATGCAGATGCGCCACGATGTCGCCGCTGGCGGCTGCGATGCCGGCGTTCATGGCGCGGCTGATGCCGCCGCCGACATCGCGCAGCAAGCGGGTGTTGCCCGTACAACCTGCAAGCAGCCCCAGCGTGCCGTCGACCGAGCCGCCGTCGACGAACACCTGCTCGACGTCGCGGCAGGTCTGGGCCCGGACCGACGCCAGCGTGTCAGCCAGGGTGGCTGCGCTGTTGAGCGTGCAGGTGATGATCGAGAACGTTGGTGGGTTCGGCATACAGCTCCAGCAGTTGGGGCAGCAAACGCGCGGTGTCGGCACCGAAGCTGGCGGGTGGCGTTGATCGTGACCTCGTTTGCCGGGCAGGTTCGTCCAGCCGGCGCAGCGCCAGCGTGACCAGTTCGTCCATGCTGTTCGCCAACGCCAGTTGGCCGGGATACAGCGCGTACTGCGCCAGTTCTGGCGTCCCGCCGCGCGCCAGCGCCACACAGGGCCGGCCCAGGGCCAACGCCTCAAGCACCGTCGTGCTGCAGGCTTCCTCGCACAACGATGGCACCACGCACAAGTGGGCGCGCGCGCTCAGGGCCAGCACGTCCGGGTAAGCCTGCCAGCCGGCAAAGTGCACCTGCGGCCCGGCATGGCGCTGTGCCAGCGCGGCCTGCAACGGGCCGTCGCCGGCCACGATCACGCTGGCGTGCTGCGGCAAGCGAGCGGCTGCAACAGCGAGGAATTCGCCGAACCCCTTGCCGGCATCGATGCGCCCGGCCAGCAGAAGCAGGCCCGGCGTCGGCGCCGACGAAGCATCCAGTACCGCCTGCAGGCGCTGGTCATCAATGAAATTATGGATCACGCGGCTACGCGACAGGTCGGCTTCGGGCACGGCGCGCAGGAAGTGGCGGCGCAGGAACTCCGACACGAACACGGTCTTGTGGCGGGCAAACGCACGCGCGCTCAGGCGGCGGTAGTCGTCCACCGCCCTGGCGCTGATCGCTTGCCGCAGCGGGCCGGCGTCGCGCCGGATACAGGCTGCGCACCGTCGTGGCACCAGGTTGTCGCACACGGCCCCGTCGCGAAAGCGCAGGTGCGTGAGGCATTCGCTGCCCTGGTCGTGACGGGTCTGGACAAAATTGACGCCGGCGTCGATGTACAGGCCCGTCATCGGCAGATGACCGTGGTAGTGCACGACGTCGACCGGGCCCGTGCGCGCCATGTCCGCCATGTGCGCCCGGATGGCACGGGCGATGCGGCGCGCGAACAGCGGGCGCTTGAGCGGATTGAACACGCCCATCCGCGATTCTTTCCAGCCCGGCCGGGGGAAGGCGAAGCCGGGGCGAAAGCGTCCCGCAAACCCGATCTGCGCCGCGTAGTCGGCCGGCGCGCGGTCGCTGCGCCCGAGGATTTCCACATCGTGACCAGCGCGCAGCAAGCGGTTGGCGAGCGTGACAACGTGCTTGCCCAGCCCGCCGATAAGTTCACCCGGCAGGTCTTCGGACACCATCAGGATGCGCATGTCAGCGCCCTGCCTGCCGGCGCCACGTTCGCCAGCGGGACCAGGCCAGGTCACGGTCATCCGGCGCAACCACGAACAGCGCGCCGTGCAGTATGAGCAGGAGCATCATCGCGCCCATGCTCAGCACGATGTCGAGCGGGCTGCCGCCCAGCAGGCGTGCGGCGGCGCCTGCCGCGATCGAGACCAGCCCGACGCCAGCCAGCCCCGGCAGATAGCCATGCAGCAGCAGGCGCCCAAGCGGCGTCGGAACGGTCCGCCCATGCACGTAGACCAGGAAAGCCCCGGTGAACATCAGCGCGCCGGCCAGGTGCGCCCAGGCTGCGCCGACGATACCCCATCCCCCTATGCCGGCGTACAGCAGCACCATACCAACCAGTGCCCGCGTGACGGCAAACAGGCCCGACACGCGCGGATGCCCCATGCCGTCATTGACGAGCGACGGCAGGCTGGTGAGCGAATCGACAAATTGCGACAGCGCCATCACTGCCAGGATGAGTGCGCCGTGCCGCGCGAAATCGGCGTTCATCCACCATGCGAGGATCGGATAGGCGAACACGGCAAGCAGCGCCAGGATCGCCGCATTGACGAACACGACGTAGCGCGTGGCCTTCACATAGGTTTGATCGAGGCGGCGTAACTGGCCGGTTGCGGCCAGGGCGCTGGTGGCCGGGAAGAAGACACCGGATAAGCGGAAACCCAGACTCAGCACGCGATTGGCGAGCGTGGCCGCCACCGTAAAATACGCCAGGGCCGTCACGCCGGCCAGGGCGCCGATGATGAGCTTGTCGGCGTGGGCATACGACAAGGTGGCAAAGCGCGACAGGAAACTCCAGCCTGAAAAACGGAGCAACGCGGCGCGCGCGTGGGCGCCAGGCCAGCGCAAGCGCAATGTCGGCAGCAGGCGCCCGATCGTGCGCCACAGGATCAGGCCATGGACCATGCTGGCCACGACACGCAGCGCAATCACGTCCGCCAGGCCGCCACCCAGCAGCAGCACGCCGACCGTGGCCAGCGGCACCAGGACGCCGAAGACGATCTCGACCCGGCCCGACATGTCGTAGCGCATCAGCGCCTGCGGCACGCTGTTCAGGTAAGCCTGCATCTGGCCGAACAGGAAGCCCGGCGCGGCCAGTTGCAGGGCAGCGCGCGCGTCTGTGCGAAGCGCCTCCGGCACCGCGAACACGGTGTCGACCAGCCAACCCGCGCAGACAAAGATGCCCGACCCGCCGACGAGGCCAATGGCGCCATAGCTGGCCAGGCCGAACGAGACGGTTTCGGCGACCTGGTCGTCGTCGTCATTGGCCTTGTGCTGGGCGATGTACTTGACCGAACCGGCCGTCACGTTGATGTCGATCACCGCGAAGTAGCCGACGATGGCCGTCACCAGCGAATACACGCCATAGCCCGCTTCGCCCAGCCCGCGCACCACCAGCGGCACCGTCACCAGCATCACCAGCGCCGGGATTGCGGCCGCGAGCAGGTTGGCCATCGCATTGCGGGCCAGGCGCAGTTGCATCATGCCCTCGCGAGTTGATGTGGCGGCGACGCTGCTGCCCTGACGCCAGGCCCGACGCGCTGCGCGGCGCCATCGTGCATGCATGCCAGCGCCACATACGGCAACCCCAGGCACAGGGCCAGCATCTGCGTGGTGCGAACCTGCGGGAACGGCGTGCCCACGAGCAAGTCAGGCAGCATGAAGGCGAGCCCCGCGACGCCCGCCAGGCCCAGCCCCAGCAAGGCCGGCGGCAGGGTGCGCAGAGCACGGTGGGCACAGATTACAAACGCACCGATCGTGCCCGCCAGCAGGAGCAAGCCCGGCATGCCGCTCTTGAGGGCGATGTGCAATACGCCACTGTGCAGAAACAGGCCGCCATCCGGACTGTCCTGCCACGAGATCGCCCCATAGCCGTGGTAGCGTCCCCAGGCGCCGATGCCCGTCAGCGGATGGGTCAGGAAGTCGGCCAGCGCCAGCTTCAGTTCAAGCACGCGCTCGCTTTCGGGACCGAAGCGGCCCGACTGCATGTCGTACAGCAGGTTGCCGACACCGGCGCCGCCCTCGATGGCGCCTCTCGGATGGGGCTGATCCAGCCGCCGCACCGCCACCCATGCCAGCATCGCGCCGATGGATGGCACGCCGGCCGCCAGCCAGTGCAGGCGGGCCCTGGGTGGCAGGCGCAGCACGATCACCGCGCACGCCAGCACGAAGCCGATCCACGCCGTGCGGCGATACGACAGCACCACGCACAGCGCGGTGGCGACCAGCGTCAACCAGCAGACAACGCGCCACCACTTGCCCGATGCAAGACGTGGCGCCTGGAACAGCGTGACGGCGGCGATGGCAAACGCCATGGTGCACAACAGGCTGTCGTTGATGTCGAAGAACGTCAGCCGGATCTGGAGCGCGTTCATGTTCGCGTAGATATTGTTGGGATCGCCCCCGAGCGCCGCCCAGCGCCCAAGACCGAACAACGCCCGGCCCAGTCCTGCGAGCAGGATGAACCGGGCCAGTGCAATGGCGTGCTCCTGTGTGCGAAACGCCAGCAACAGCAGCGAGACCAGCGGCGCCATCCAGACGATATTGGAAAAGCCCGACGGCGCCAGCGATGCGGCCACCGGGATGCCCGTCACGAGCCCAATGGCGACATGACCGGCCAGCAACGCGGACCAGGCCCAGAACCAGGGCCGCAGACTGCAGGCCGGCGTCGCGTCGCGACCGAACCCGGCGGCAACGCGCGCGCACAGCCAGGCGCCGAGCATGGCCCACAACACCACGCCGAAAAACAACACGCCGGAGCCGCGGCTATAGATGCTGCGCGAGGCGAACACGGCCAGGCTTCCGTAGCTTGTGGAAGTGATCCAGAAGAACACCAGCAAATAGGGATAGACCAGCCAGCGAGGCCACACGACCCCGACCGCCATGCCGGCCACGACTGCCACCGACAGCCCGATAACAGCCAGCCACGGCAACGAGTAATAGATGTAGAGAACGATGTCGTTCATCGCGTGGCCGGGCGGGGTCGGTCAGGCCGCAAATCGGCGCCCGACGTCGTTGACGTCTGCGTCGGCTGTGCTCCCGGCCGGGACCGGCGTATCACTGGCGATGCGCTCGCCAGGGCGGCCGGTGCACTGTCATGGCCGATCAGATGGGCCCGCTCGGCGGGCGCAAGCGCCGCCAGCAGCGCGGCGATGAAGCGGTCTTGCACTGCGTAGGCGTGACGCTCGTCGCTGGCGATCGTCGACACCCGCACCAGCATGCCATCAGGAACTTCGCCGGACAAGCCGTACGCCAGGCGCCGCAGCTTGTGCTCGATGCCGGCCTTGCTGGCTTTATCGCCGATCGTGATCCAGTAGGTAATCGGCTCGTTGCGTTCCTGCAAGCGCGCCACCAGGCGCTTGACCGGCAGCGCGCCATAGCGCGTTGCCAGCACGTCGTTGCCTTCAGTGACCAGCTGGAAACCCTGGGCCACGTAGCAGATTTCGGGCAGGTGCAACTGCAGCGACTTGCTCTGGTCGCCACCATAGGCGATCGACAACATCACGCGCTGGCCGTGCGCACCGACATAGGTGCGCGAGAGCGTCTGGTCGTAGATTTTTTCAAGCATGCCCTGCTGCGCCGGATCCGGCTGCACCGGCGCCACGCCCGGATCGACGGCCCAGGCGTCGAAACGGGCCGGAATCATCTGCGCCAGGCTGAATTGTTCATGCGGCAAGGGCGCACGCGGCGTTGGGGTGACGGCGCTGGTGAGGATCGCGGTGAGCGCCATGGCGACACCAGGCACGATGCTCACGACCAGTGCGCGGCGTTGCGCGGCGATCATGGCGGCCCCTTCATTGCAGGCTCGTGGGCATGTCCGGTTGTTCGATCGGTGGATAGCCCGGCCGGTGCGGCCGTCGTATTGCCTGCGGCGGTACGATGGCCACCCCGGCCGCCGGGCTTCTGCCTGACACCCCATTGCAAGGCCGAATCGACGGCAAGGATCATCAACAGCGCCGTCACGAACAGCACCATCCCGGCGAAGCCGTGCAGGAAGCCCTGGCCGGCGGCGTCACCATGATAGTAGGTAATCAGCGTCAGCGTGATCACCCGGATCACATTGGCCAGGAACGAGATCGGCACGATGAGGACAGCCAGTGTCACATTGCGCACGCCGGACGGATGACGCATCAGGTTCAGGTAAAACAGGCCCAGCGCTTCAAGCGTCAGCAGGGTCTGCAACCCGGCGCAGGCATCGGCCACGAGCAACTGATACTGCCCGATCTGCAGCACCACGCCCGAGCGCGAAACAGGATAACCGACCATGAACAGCAGGTGCTCGGTTGCCCACGACACGGCCATCTTCATCGGCATCGTCACAGCAGCGACCAGCTCGCTTGGCAGCGGCACCATGAACAGCATGAAAAAGAAGGGAAACCACAATACCCTCAGCGCCAGCCCGCCCAGCTTGAGCAACACGATCGCCGCCAGCACGACAAGGATCGAACCCACTTCGAACATCAATATCTGCTGCGAGCGGCCCAGCAGATGAATGGCCAGGCCGAATGCCAGCACGGCCCAGCCGGCTGGATGCGACAGGGAGCGCGCGCACGGCGTGGCGTCGGCTGTTGGGCCTGCTGTCTGGGCTGTCTGGGCTGTCTGGGCTGCCTGGTTTGCCGGGTTTGCGGCCGGGTTTGCGGCCGGATTTGCAGCCGGATTTGCGGCCGGATTCACGACCGGGTGTACGACCGCATGGGCAGCCGGGTATGCCGTTGACTCGGCAGCTCGATGGGCGGCTGCATGTGCTGCCGGGTGGGCTGCTGGAGTGACCATGGCATCGGCCATGTCTCCTGCGGCCAGCACATCGGGCCACTTGCGCCAGATGAGCCAGATGGCCAGTGCGAAGATGATCGGGCCATGGCCCTGCGCTTCCCCGATCCACGCGCCGGTGAACAGGCGGTGAAAGGTGGGCACGAACAGGATCGCCAGGCCGAGCAACACCGGCCACCACGCCGGCAGAGCGCTGCGCCACGCAGCGCGCGAACGGCTACGCTCCCCGTCGTTCGCCCCGTCGTTCACCCCTTCGTTCGCCCCGTCCCTCGCCCCGCCATGCGCGTCTGTTCCCTCCATCTTGCCTGCCGCACCGTCTAGGCGGCGACCGCGCTTGCGGTTGGCGCCGTCTGCCGTCCGTGTCGAACCCGGCAAGATGGCCATGTCAGTCCCCGACCACCACTGAACCGACCACGTCGGCGCCCGCTTCGGCCATCTGCGCCGCCATCCGGCTGACGTCGGCAATCAGCGTGCGGTGCTTGCCCGCCACCAGCAATACGCCACCCGCATGCGCCGCCACCGCCAATGCGTCGGCCGCAGCCGAGTACGGCGGGAGGTCGTACAGCACGACGTCGTATTGGCTGACCAACTGGGCGTGCAGTCGGCGCAAGCCGTCACGCGCCAGCAGTTCTTGTGGATTGGGCGGCAGGGTTCCCGCCGGCAGCAGAGACAGGTCGGGAAAGCCCGCCACCGGCGTGATCACCTCCAGCCCGGTACGTCCGGCCAATAAATCGGACAATCCCTGGCGCGACCTGATCCCAAACAGGTGATGCTGGCGCGGGTTGCGCAGATTGGCGTCGATCAGCAGCGTTCCCTCGCCGAGCTGGGAGAACACCAGCGCCAGGTTGGCAGTAAAGTGGCTGGCGCCGTCGTCCGGCGACACGCCGGCAATGGCCAGTGCGCGCCGGCCGCGCGCGAACCAGCGCAGCATCAACTGGCTGCGCACCGCGCGCAGCGCTTCGACCGGGGCCGAGAACGGCTCGTAGGCCGCGACCAGATCAGGGGACAGCTCGGACTGGCCTTTGGCCAGGTACGGATACGCAAATTGCTGCGCCAGCGCTTGCGCGATATCGGCGTCGTTCACCAGCCCGAGCCGTACCGCGGTTTCACCGAAGCGCAGGCCGAGTTCTTGCTGGGCCTGCAGCACGCGCTCGGCATCGTCACCCGACAGCTTGCCCGCATCGCGCAACAACATACCCATGCTGGCGTCGCCAGCGTGACCGATCGGCAAGGCGGATAGCACGGTTGAATTCATGGCGTCTCCTTAGTTCAGTCGCAGCAGGCGGCGTGGTGTCAGCAGGCGACGTAGGCGTGCGCCGTTGCCCGGCGCAGCGTGCCAGCTCACGCTGCCCAGTACCGGTATGCCCAGCATGTCGTGGATATCAGCCGTCGAACGCACCGGGCGTGTGAGCAGTTCGAGCAGCAGCGCGATGCCAACGCCGAGGATCGTGCCCAGCAGGATCGACACCAGCGTATTGAGCAGCACGCGCGGCGCGGCCGGCTCGGTCGGCACAACGGCGGGGTTGAGCACCGAGATATCGGATTGCTCGGATTGCGCCTCGATCCGGGTTTGCGCATGGCGCTGGCTGGCGGAATCGAACGCGCGCTGGGCGCCCTCCAGGTCTTTCAGCAGCGGCCCGAGTTCATCGCGGGTACGGTTCAATGCCAGGATGCGTGTGTTCTGTTGTGCCAGCGCGCTGCGAATCTCGGCTTCGCGCTGGCGCAGCACCTCGGCATTGGCGCCGACGCTGCGCGTCACCGTGTCCAGGGCGCTGCCCAGTTCGGCGCGCAGTTTCCCGACCTCGGCGCTGGCGCTCTGGTATTGCGGATGGTTGCGGCCGAAGCGGGCCCCGGTCTCGGCCAGCCTGGCATCGGCCGCAGCCAGGTTCATGCGCAGGTTCTGGATCAGTGCATTGTTGGCGACATCGGGCGAGTTGACCGCCGAGCGTGCGGCGCGTTCGCGCGAGCCGGCTTCGATCGCGGCAGTCTGCGCCACGACCAGCTGGGCCGACAGATCATTCAGGCGCGACAGCTCCACATCGACCCGGTTGTTGTCCAGACTGACGATGCCCTTTTCTTGCTGGTAAGCGGACAGGCGCGCCTGCGCCGCTTCGAGCTGGTCGCGCAACTGCCGCGTTTGTTCATTGAAGTAGACCGATGCATTCTTGGCCGGCTCGGCCTTGAGCTGCACGGTGGCGCGTTGATATTGCACGGCGAACGCGTTGGCGACGGCGGCGGCAAAAGCGGGATCGGCGCCGCCGAACGTGATTTGCACCACGCTCGATTCGCGCGACGGCATGATCTCGAGTTTTTGCAGCAGCAGATCGGCCAGCCAGTCGCGCACCGCGCCCTTGCCATCGGTGGCTTCCTGAAATTGCTGGACAACGGCCGGGCTCGCTGCCAGGCCCAGCGCATCGACCACCCGCAGCGCCACATTCTTGCTGCCGATAATGTCCATTTGCGTCGCCATATAGCCTGGCATCAGCTGCCCTGGCATGGTCAGGCCGGTCAGCGGATCGACGCCTTTGTAGTTCAGCAGCACCGACGCCGTCGCGTCATAGGTTTTTTGCTGCACCAGGCTCCAGCCCAGCGCCAGCAGCACCGTGACCAGCAGCGTCAAGAGGATGAAGTTCTTCCTGGCTTGCAGTACCAGCAAAAATTGATGGAAGTTCATTGCCTGATCCTTTGCAGTGTGAGACTGCCGTGCTGCGCATCCGGCCCGACGAGCAGGCGAACCGGCGGCGACCCGGCGCCATGCCGGCAGGTGCCTGCCCGCCATCGCATCGCGTGAGAAGCCGCTCAGAACCAGCTTTCGCGCACGACGATCACGTCATCGACCTGGACCGCGTCGCTCGCATTCGCGTCCAGCGACACCGGATTGCCACCGGCATCCTTGCGGGTGATGCGGATGCCGTTGCTGCTACCGCGCGGGCTCAGGCCACCGCCCGCCGACAATGCCTGCTGGACCGTCATGCCACGCTCGAGCCGAAACGGCCCCGGGCGGGTCACTTCGCCGGCGACATAAGCGCGCGGCGCCCGTTCGACAAAGATGATGTCGCCACCCGCAACCTCGACGTCCTTGTCGAGCTCGCCCCTGCGCACCATGTCGACCAGGTCGATGGCCTCGCGCGTGGTCTTGCCGTCGCGGGTGCGTACCAGGCTGATCATGTCGCCGCCTTCGCTGTGGATGCCACCGGCCAGCGCCAGCATGTCGAGCACGCGGCGGCGCCCTTCGACGGGATAGCGACCAGGTCGGTTCACATGACCAAGTACCGAAATCTGCTGGCTCGCCAGGGTTGTTACCAGCATATTCACCTGGGCCTGCTTGATGTAACCGCCCTTTTCAAGCAAGCCTGCGATCTTTTTTTCGGCCCCAGCCACCGGCATGCCACCGACGGCCACCTGCCCCAGCAGCGGGAACGTGAGATGGCCGCTTTCACTGACGCGGGTTTCAATCGACAGGTCGGGACTGCCATACACCGACAGCTTGACCACGTCACCCGGCCCCAGCAGCACCTCCGCTGCACCGGCCGCGCCCATGCCCAAGATGAAAACCAGCCCCACCATCCATGTCACGACACGCTTCATGATTCCTCCGTCAGCATCGGTTAACGTTGCAAAGTTCGAGCGCCTTACCTGAGACCGGCCACTCCGCGCTCGAGCGCCGCCTTGTCGGCATTGCTCTCGTTTGCGACGGTCTCTGCGCCCATTTCTGCGCGGGTTTCCATGCCGGCTTCCGCCCTGGTTGCTGTCACTGCACCAGAGCCCGAAGCGGTCGCCTCCGTGGCCAGCGGACCGGCCCCGGCGACCCTGGGCGCGCCTGGCCCGCCGGCCAGCGACGCGACCGCCGCAGGCTTGCCGCCCGGTGTGGCCGCATCGGGCGCAAGGTCCTTGTTCAGGTAGGCGATATCGGCCGTCGCGCGCAGGCGCCCGATCTCTGCCTGGGCCAGTTCGCGGCTCTTGCGGGTAGCCAGATATTCTGTGATCTGCGGCGCAGCGATGACCAGCGACACGGGCGCGGCGCGCACCCCGGTCAGCGCGGTGAGCAGCGCACGTGGGCCTTCTTGCACGTAGAACAGCTGGCCCTTGGGCATCGCCAGTAATTTGGCGGCAACCTCGGGTTTCAGGTCGGCCGTGCTGCGCGTGACCTGCGCGCGGCCGTAGCCAATCTGGCGGGCGTCGAGAAATTGCGTCACGTCGTCCAGCGACGAGGAACGGTCGAACGTGGTGCGCAGTGCCGGCGTGACGGCCGACGCCGGCATGATGAGCTGGTCCATGGCGAACTGGCGGCGGCTGGCAAAGAATTGCGGATGCGCCTTGAAATAGGCGTCGACTTCGGCCTGGCTGGGCCGCCCGGCCTCGCCAATGCGCTGCTGCATATAGGCTTGCGCGATGATCAGGGAGCGCGCGCGCGCAACCGCCTGCATCACCTTGGGATCGCGGTCGAGGTCGCGCTTCGCTGCTTCGCTCTCGAGCAGCGTGCGATCGATGAGTGCTTGCAGCAGTTGCTTGCGCGCGCGCTCCTGCTGCATTGCCGGCACACCGGCGCGCTGTATCTCTTCATTCAATTGCAGCACGGTGATTTCTTCGCCGTTGACGCTGGCCAGCGCCTGGCCCGGTCTGGCCGGCTCGTCGGGCGAGTTGCGGTTGCAGCCGGCCAGCAGCAGGCCTGCCATGAGAAGGATCGCGCACAGTGCGCGCTGCGCCGGCCACGCCATCGAGGCCACGCCAGTGATCGAATGAAAGTTGTTCAAGTGCGTCTCCATGACATGGTGGACCGCGTGCCTGCCGCGTGGTGCATGGTCTCCATGGGCGCCACGTCGGCGTCCACATCAAGCCCCTCGCGCTCCCGTTCGCGCTCAGGCCCCTGCTCGCCAAGAAACGCCGCATACGCACGCTGCAAGCCTTCGGCCAGTGGTGTACTCGCGCGCCAGCCCAGCGCCGACAGCCGCGATACGTCGAGTAATTTGCGCGGCGTGCCGTCCGGTTTGCTGGCGTCGAACACGATCGCACCGCGGTAGCCCACGGTGGCGCCGACCAGGCGCGCCAGTTCGGCGATGGTGACGTCGTGGCCGGTGCCGACATTGATGTGCGAATGCATCGGATCGGTGTGCGCGGCGTACACCGCGTGCGGGAGATTCATGACGTGGATGCTGGCGGCCGCCATGTCGTCGACATACAGGAATTCGCGCATCGGCTTGCCGCTGCCCCAGATCACGACCTCGGGTGCGGTTCGCACGTTTGCCTCGTGAAACCGCCGCAGCAAGGCCGGTATGACATGGCTGTTCTCGGGGTGATAGTTGTCGCCCGGGCCATACAGATTGGTGGGCATCACGCTGCGATAATCGGTGCCGTACTGGCGGTTGTAGCTTTCGCACAGCTTGATGCCGGCAATTTTCGCCATGGCATAGGGCTCGTTGGTCGGCTCGAGCACGCCGTTCATGAGGTAGTCTTCGTGGATCGGCTGCGGCGCCATGCGCGGATAGATGCAGGACGAACCAAGGAACAGCAATTTGTTCACGCCCGCGCGCCAGGCAGCATGCACGACATTGGCCTGCACCATCATGTTGTCGTAGATGAATTCGGCCGGATAGCGGTGATTGGCGTGGATGCCGCCGACCCTGGCTGCTGCCAGGTAGACCTGGTCGATCTGTTCGCTTTCGAAGAATGCGCGCACCTGCGCCTGGTCGGTCAGTTCGAGCGCGGCATGGCTGCGCGTGACGATGGCGCCGTGGCCCCTGGCCCGCAACGCCCGCACGATGGCCGAGCCGACCAGGCCGCGATGACCAGCAACATAGATACGAGAAAGATCGGCCACGTGTGCTCCCATGGAAGTGCCTGCGATGACGGCGACGGGTCGGCCAGAACATGCCCGACATGTGATTCGACGCGCCTGCAACCCATCGGTTCCTTCGCAATGCGGCTAATCTGCCTGACTTAGCGCCAGCGCAATCAATACGCGTTTTCCCGCGAAAAAACCACCTTCACGGTCTTGAGCATGATCCATACATCGAGCCACGGCGACCAGTTGCGCAGATAGTCGAGGTCGTACTGGATGCGCGCTTCCATCTTGTCGAGCGTGGCCGTCTCCCCGCGCAAGCCATTGACCTGGGCCCAGCCGGTGATGCCCGGCTTGACCTTGTGCCTGAGCATGTAGCCCTTGATGAGCTTGCGATACAGCTCGTTGTGCGCCACCGCGTGCGGGCGTGGCCCGACCACGCTCATCCGGCCTTGCAGCGCATTGATGAACTGTGGCAGCTCGTCGAGCGAGCCGCGGCGCAGCAGCCGTCCCAGGCGCGTCACGCGCGCATCACCCTGGTGCGCCTGGACGATGTGCGGCCCGTCGTCGGTCACCGACATCGAACGGAATTTATAAATGGTGATCGCTTCACCATACAGCCCGTAGCGGCGCTGCCGGAACAGTACCGGACCGGGCGAATCGAACTTGATGGCAATGGCGATCAGCACCATCAGCGGCGCCAGCAGTAGCAGCGCGGTCACGCTGACGACCAGGTCGACGCCGCGCTTGATGACGCTGTTGAACCCCATGAACGGCGTTTCGCTGATCGCGATCACGGGCATGCCGCCCACGGTATCGAAACGGGCCTGCATCAGGTCGAACACATACACATCGGGCAGGAAATAGACCGAGGCGGTGGTGTCCTGCAATTCGTCGATCAGGCCGCGCATGCGCGGCTGGGCCGATACCGGCTGGCTGATGAAAATCATCTTGATATTCTGTTGACGCACATAGCCGGGAATATCGGCCATGCGGCCCAGCATCGGATAGTTCAGGTCCTCGGGATGACGCCCCGCGCCGCGGTCATCGAAGAAACCCTGTACCTGCATGAACAGGTTCGGATGCCGCTCGCACACGTCGGCGAACTTCAGGCCCACGTCGTTGGCGCCGGCCACGACAATCGACCGTACCGAGTGTCCCGCGTTGCCTGCGCGCTGGCGGCTTCGCACGCGCACCGCGATGTGACTGGCCACGATGATGAGCGGTGTGGCAATGGCCCAGGCCAGGAGCACACGCACGTCGTAGTAGTAGCGCATGCCGCTGGCCGAGCCGAGGAAGTACAGCACGGCCAGCGTCAGGCACCAGCCGAACAGCGTGTCGCGCGCGTAAGCCAGCATGCGGCCGCTGCGCCAGGTGCGGTAGGGGTCAATGTGCTGGTACACGGCCGATGAGATAAAGAACGCCAGCACCATGAGCACCAGGCAATAGCCCGAGAACGGTTGGCCGAACACCAGCGTGGCGAGGTACAGCACGCCCATCACGATCAAGGGATCGAGCACGCGCTGGAAAAACGAAATGATCGGAATGTCGTTGACCGTCATGGGCCGCCCGGTCGCCTGGATTGTCGTCAGAACAGGACGTTGGCGCCGACCTGCACCACGTTGGCATCGAACTTGCCGGTGCCGAGCAGCGCCGAACCGCTGCGCGCCTGGTGGACGCAGGCGGCCACCACCTGCACCTTTGGCCGCACCTGCCACACGGCGCGCACACTGGCCGAGCGGATCGCGTCGCGCAGCGCGTCGGCCCCGGCGAAGTCGCCGCGCGCCGTATAGCTGCGCCGCTCGTAGATGGCGTTGGCTTCGACCGTTACCTTGGCGCTGGCAAACCAGGAGGCGCCGATGCTGGCGCCCTTGTTGAGCGTGTAGCTGACGAACGGGCTTTCGATGGGCGCGAACTCGCGCCACACGGCCGCGTTATAGCTGATCTTGCCGCCTGGCGTATGGAACGCGCTGACGCGGCCGTTGACACCGCTCGTGGCGCCCTCACCGTACGATGGCTGCTCGCGCCGCACATAGCCGGCCAGGCCCTGGATGGTCGTGGCACCGGAGGCCAGCCAGTTCACGCGCAGCTTGAGTTCGTCCTGGGTGAAATCGTCAAGCAGGACACTGCCGATGAAAGGGCGCCGGTACGGATAATTGCCCTTGACCCGGCGCGCCACCAGGCCGATCGCGCTGCCGGTCCTGGGCTGATACAACAGCTCGGTTTCGAACGTTTTTTCGGTGCGATTGTTGAAGCGCTGGATCGCCAGCTCGTAGCTTGCCTTGTCGCGCGCGGCGCCGACGCGCAATTTCCAGCTCGGGTGCATGTTCCAGCCGGCGTCGAATTCCTGGCGGCGCTGCTCGCGCAGGTTGCGCTGGTCGCTGTTGAAGTCGGTGTACGGCGCGAGTGTCTGGATAGACAAGCCCTTGAGATGGCCCTCGAACTGGCTGCCGATGTCCCAGAACCAGGTGGCTTGAAGATCACGCCCGTCGTAGTCGAGCTGGTCGAAATGATCGAATGCGACCTTCGACACTTTGGCCGTGGCCGCGATGCGCTGGCGGCTGATGCGTTTGTTGTACACCACACCGGCTTCGAGCGTGCGATAGCTGTCGCTGCGCTGGCCATCGAATGCGGGCGCGCCATCGACCTGGCGCAGGAGGTTGTCGTCGTGAGCCCAGCCGATGCCGGCAAGGAGTTGCATGCCTTCTTCTGGCGGCGTGGCGGCTGCCGCTGAAGGCAGCCAGAAGGCACCGGCGAGTAGCGCGACCGGCGGGAGGCGATGCAACACTGAGGAGGCTGGCATGTTCGTCGTCTTTCCACTGGTCGTGCTACCGGAGGAATTACCAGAACTGCCAGCCTCCTGTGCAGACGACCCAGAAGCCCAGCAATCCGTTCGTGACAGCGTGGGCCAGGATGGGCGACCACAGATTGCGGTGCCGCATGTACAACACGCCGTAGGCCACGCCGGCCACAATGCCGGCCAGCCACAGCGTGTGTTCAAAGCCGAACAGCACGCATGGGATCACGAAAGCCTTGAATCCGATACGCGCCGGATCAACGAGTTTGAAATTGGCCTGTTCGACCCACCGCATCAAGAAAGAGCGCCAGAACAACTCTTCCATGACGGGCACAATCAGCGCGGCGCCGGCGATGCGGATCGTCACCAGCAGCCAGTCGATCTCGCCATCCGTGCGCGGATCGTAGCCGGGCGAGCTGCCGATCGTCATCCATGGCAGGTCGAGATTGACCCACAAGACCAGCACGATCACGCCGACGCCGATGGCAACGAGCGTGTGCGTGAAGCGCAAGGCAAACCGGTGCAATTCGTCGTACTGGCGCCAGCAGATGGCCAGCAGCGCCAGCACGGCGCCGACTTGCACCGGATACAGCCAGCGCAGCTCGGCGCGGCTCATGCCCATGCGCTCGAGCAGGTCGCCGAGCGCGATGAACAGGATATAGGTGCCGAATGGCAGGATGCGCGCCCAGGCGGCGCGGGTCAGGAAAGGCTCCCCGGCCACGGGGGCCGCGGAACCGGGGTGCTCTGGCAGTGCGGTACGCGATTCGTGGTGGTCAGTCATACAAGTCGTTCCGCACAGCCATTGCCCTTACAAATCACACGCCGCGCGAGCGCGCTTCGATCGTTTCCCAGCGCTCGAGCGCGTCGAGCAGCAAGTCTTCGATTTCGGCAAAGCGCGCATTGATGCGCTTGGCGTCGGCCGGGTTCTGCTTGTAGAAATCAGGACCGTTCAGCTGCGCCGTGATGGCGGACTGTTCATCTTCGAGCGTGGCGATCAACTTCGGCAATTCTTCCAGTTCACGCTGCTCCTTGTAGCTCAGCTTGACCTTCTTGGCGGCCGGCGCGGCCGTGTCGTCCGCTTTCGGCGCGCTCGTCTTGACCGGCGCCTGGACCACTGGCGTTGCCGCCTTGACGCGTTCCCAGTCGGTGTAGCCACCAACGAACTCGCGCCACTTGCCGGCGCCTTCGGCGACGATCACTTGCGTGACGACATTATCCAGGAAGGTGCGATCGTGGCTGACCAGGAACACGGTGCCGGTGTACTCTTCCAGCAGCTCTTCAAGCAGTTCGAGCGTGTCGATGTCCAGGTCGTTGGTCGGCTCATCGAGCACCAGGCAATTGGCCGGCTTGGCGAACAGGCGCGCCAGCAGCAGGCGGTTGCGCTCGCCACCGGAGAGCGACTTGACGGGCGAGCGCGCACGTTCCGGCGAGAACAGGAAGTCGTTCAGGTATGTCATCACGTGACGGCGCTGGCCATTGATCTCGACCCAGTCGCTGCCCGGCGCAATGGTGTCGGCCAGGCTGGCCTCTTCATTGAGCTGGGTGCGCATCTGGTCGAAGTACGCGACATTGAGCTTGGTACCCAGGCGCACTTTGCCGCTGTCGGCGGTTTCTTCGCCCAGGATGATCTTGAGCAGCGTGGTCTTGCCGGCGCCGTTCGGGCCGATCAGGCCGACCTTGTCGCCGCGCATCAGCGTACCGGTGAAGTTGTCGACGATGACCTTCTCGCCGTACATTTTCGAGATGTTCTCGAGATCGGCGACGATCTTGCCCGAGCGTTCGCCCGTGGCCACGTCGAGCTTGATCTGGCCCTGCTGGTCGCGGCGCACCGAACGCTGCGCGCGCAACGCCTCCAGCCGGCGCACGCGGCCTTCGTCGCGGGTACGGCGTGCCTGTACGCCCTTGCGGATCCACACTTCTTCTTGTGCGAGGAATTTATCGAACTTGGCGTTCTCCACTTCTTCATTGGCCAGCAGCTCTTGCTTGCGCGCCTGATAGGTGGTGAAGTTGCCCGGGAACGACAGCAGACGGCCGCGGTCGAGTTCAATGATGCGGGTGGCAACGTTGTCCAGGAAACTACGATCGTGGGTGATGAACAGGACCGAACCGCGGAACTCGCGCAACAGGCTCTCGAGCCATTTGATCGACGTGAAGTCCAGGTGGTTGGTCGGCTCGTCGAGCAGCAGCACGTCCGGCGCCGACACCAGCGCCACGGCCAGCGCGACGCGCTTTTGCATACCACCCGACAGCGTGCCCATCAGGGCGTCGCCGGCCAGGTTCAGGCGATCGAGCGTGGTCTCGACCTTGTGCGCCAGGTTCCAGCCGTCGTTCGCGTCGAGCTTGGTTTGCAGCACGTGCATGCGGTCCATCAGCGCGTCGTCATCGCCCTGGCCGAACTTGCCGGTCAGCTCTTCGTATTCGGTCAGCATCGCCTGCTGGTCGCCCATGCCGCCGGCGACGACGGCGAATACGCTCATGCTCAGGTCGAACACAGGCTCTTGCTCGACATAGGCGATGGACACGCCCTGCTGCATGACCAGCAAGCCATCGTCCAGGCGCGAGCGGCCCGAGATGACTTTCAGGAGCGAGGATTTGCCGGTGCCGTTGCGGCCGATGAGGCCGACACGTTCGCCGGTCTCGAGGGAGAAATCAGCGTGGTCGAGCAGCGGCACGTGGCCGAAAGCAAGTTGAGCGGAACTAATGGAGATGACAGCCATGATCGGTATGCGTTTCGTCGCGCGAAGAAAAAACCTGGCGCGGGGGGAAAAGGTGCGTTGATTGAGTAAGGGGCACATTGTACCGACTCAACGGCTTGCGCCCTCATTTCTTTCCCCATCGGCGATGGAGGCGGGAACGAAGATCCGGGACAACGAGGCAGGACTGGTGTCGCCAGCAGGAATCGAACCTGCATCTAAGTCTTAGGAGGACCTTGTACTATCCGTTGTACTATGGCGACACGCGAGCCGAATTGTACCAGCCGCTAGCGGCTTAGGGCAGTGCCTTGATGCACATGCCGGCTACACCCCGTCATCCACCCGCAAACTGCGCTTCATGGTCGACAGCAGCGCGATCATCGTCGCCTTGTCTTCCGGCGCCACATCGGCCAGCATCTCTTCGATCCAGCGCTCGTGCACCGCCGCCATTTCGTCGAACGCCGCGCGCCCCGCCGGCGTGAGCTTGACGGCCGATGCGCGCCGGTCGTTCACGTCCTGCACCCGCACCACCAGCTGCTCGCGCTCGAGCTGATCCGTGATCCCGGTGATATTGCCGCCGGTGACCATCATGCGCTTGGACAGTTCGCCCATGCGCAGGCCATCCGGATGACGCTCGAGCTGCGCCATCAGGTCGAAGCGCGGCAACGTGATGTCGAACGTTGTGCGCAGGCGGCTGCGGATTTCGTTCTCGATGCGCGTCGTGCACGACAGCATGCGCAGCCACAAGCGCAGCGATTGGTGATGTTCGTCCGTCAGGCGGCTTTCCATGTCCAGCTCGGCTGCCCCGCCCATTGCTGGGTCTTGTTCACGTCCATCAACTTCCTGCATGCTTTCCTCAATCTGCGTTCGTGCGTAATTTAAAGCGTTGTAGTTTACCGGTTTCGGTGCGAGGCAGTTGTTCCTTGAACAAAATGGCCCTCGGGTATTTATACGGTGCGATCTGTTCTTTCACGAATTCTTGCAATTCGTGCGCCAGATTGTCCGACCCCACCTGCCCCGCGCGCAGCACGACGTGGGCTTCGACCACCTGCCCGCGATCGGGGTCGAGCCGCCCTACGACGCCGCACTCGGCCACCGCTGGATGGTGCAGCAGCGCGTCTTCCACTTCGGCGCCGGCGATGTTGTAGCCGGCCGAGATGATCATATCGTCTGTGCGCGAGCGGTAGTAGAAATATCCGTCGGCGTCCATCTCGTAGGCGTCGCCCGTGATGTTCCAGCCACCCTGCACGTAATCGAACTGGCGCTCGTCGTCCAGGTAGCGGCAACCGGTGGGGCCTTTCACCGCCAGGCGCCCGGTCACGCCCGGGCCGACGGGCCTGCCCTCGGCATCGAGGATGCAGGCCTGGTAGCCAGCGACTGGCTTGCCGGTCGCGCCGGGGCGGATGGCCGCGCCCGCGCTGGCGATGAAGATGTGCAGCAGTTCGGTCGCGCCGATCCCGTCGATCATCGCCAGGCCCGTCGCCGCCTCCCAGGCGTCGCGCGTGGCCAGCGGCAGCGGCTCGCCCGCCGACACGCTGGCGCGCAGACTGGCCAGGTCGAAGCGCGCCGCCTGCACCGCCATCAGACGGTAAAAGGTGGGCGCCGTGAAGCACACGGTGGCGCGGTAGTCGGCAATCGCCGCCAGCAGCGTTTCGGGCGTGAGGCGTTCGAGCAGGACGCCCGCGCCGCCCACGCGCAGCGGAAACAGCAGCAGGCCGCCCAGTCCGAACGTGAACGCCAGCGGCGGCGTGCCGATGAAGATATCGTCGGCACGTGCACCGAGCGTGTGGCGCGGGAAGCAGTCGCACACGGCCAGCACGTCGCGGTGAAAGTGCATGGTACCTTTGGGGATGCCGGTGGTGCCGGACGTAAAACTGATCAGACATACGTCATCGCGCGCGGTATCGGCCGCGATGAACGGGGCGTCGTAGCCGGCCATGCGTTCTTCGAGTGCGTCGGGCGCCGGATCGTCGTACACCAGCACCGGGATGCGCAGGCCGAGCGCGTCGATTTCGTCGACCAGGCCACCGGCGCACAGCACCGCGTTGATGCGCGCCTTGTCGGCGATGGCGCCCAGCTCGCGCGCGCGCAGCAGCGGCATTGTTGGCAGCACGATGCAGCCGGCCTTGATCGCGCCGAGGATGCAGGCCGCCATCATCGGGCAATTCGCGCCACGCACCAGCACCCGGCTGCCGGTGGGCAGGCCCAGGTCGTGGCGCAGCACGTGGGCGACGCGGTCGGCCTGCGCCAGCAACTGCGCATAGGTCAGGCGTTCATGCGCGCCGATCAGCGCCGTGCGCCCGCCCCAGCCGCGCGCGATGGCGCCGTCCAGCAGTTCGCTCGCGCAGTTCAGGCGCGCGGGATACTGCAGCTCGGGCAGGTCGAACAGGAAGTCGGGCCAGGCGTCAAGCGGCGGCAGGTGCGCGCGCGCAAAGCCGTCGGTATGGCCCGAAAGGGACAGCGTTGCCTCAGTGGCCTCAGTGGCCACATTGGTGAGGGTCTTCGTGACGTCGTTCATGGTGATCCCGACTAAAAACGAAGCAGCCGGCCGGCAGCGCCGGCCTGGCAACAAGCGTGGGATACTTTAAATCCAAAGCAAATCACCGGCAAGCGGATTTCTCGCGCGGTCATGCCGCCGGCATCAACCATTGGAAGCCGCCAATTCACGCACCCGCCACGCGTGCGATCTGGCGCGCCACCGCCACCTGCGCCAACGCCAGGCCTGCCGCCAGCGGAGGGCGATCGAGCGCCGCTGCGGCGTCGTGCAGGCCAAGCATGACGCAGCCCTCACGCAAGCGCGCCAGTTGCCCCGCACCTTCGCTCACCCCGCCCTGCGCCGCCTGCAACTGGTGCAACAGGCCATCGAGATACAGGCGCAGGCGATCGAGGTCGATGCCGAGCCGGCGCGCCACGGCGTCCGGCGCTTCGTCGTTCGCGTCAAACGGTGGAAAGAGGCGCTCGAACTGGGCCCGCACGTCCTCCTGGCGAAACGGCTTGACGATGTAGCCGCTGGCGCCGGCCAGCGCCGCCTCGTCCATCGTGGCGCTGTCGGACGCCGCCGAGACCAGCACGAACGGCAGCGCGGCCAGCGGTGCGGCCTGGCGCACGCGCTGCAGCAGTTCGAGGCCGGACAGGTGCGGCATGCGCAGGTCGCAGAACACGATGTCGGGCCGCAGCCCCTGTTCGAGCTGGCGCCAGGCGTCGGCGCCATCGTCGGCTTCGACGATCGCATGGCTGCCGCAGCTGTCCACCAGATGCAGCAGCATCATGCGCGCCACCACGTCGTCGTCGATCACCAGCACCTTCATCGCGTCTCCACCAGCTTCGTCACGGACCTGCATTATAAGCAGGTGTCATGACGGCGCCCCCGTTTCGAAGGTGTCGAGAAATTCGGCCAGCTGCGGCAGGCCGGCGCGCAGGCGCTGCGCGTCCTGCCTGTCGGCGGCTGCTTCCAGCTCGCCGCACAGCGTTTCCAGCGCCGGCTCGCTCAGGTAGGCAGCGCTGCCGCGCAGGCCATGCAGGATGCGGCCCGCGGCCTCGTAGTCATCGCTCGCCAGCGCGGCGCCCAGTTCGGCGCGCCGGCGCGGCAGGTCATTGCAGAATGCAGTGCGCAAGCGAAGCGCCAGGGCGTCGACGGGTGCGGCCGGTCGTGGCGACGCCTGCACGCCGAACATCGCGTCGAGAGCGGCCGGTGTGGGTGCGGCTGGCACGGATGCAGGCGTCGGCGCGGCCACCGGCTGCGTTGCCATCAGCGGCAGGGAAAACCCGCGCTGCAGCTGCCGTTCGATGGCGCGTGCCAGTTGCAGGTGCAGCGCCGCTTCGTCGATCGGCTTGGTCAGGAACGCATCCATGCCGCAGGCCAGGTAACGGGCGCGGTCTTCGCCGCTGGCGTTGGCGGTGAGCGCCACGATCATCACGTGCTGGTCGAGCACCGGCGCGTTGTGCGGCCCGCCGCTGCGGATCAGGCGCGTGGCGCTGGCGCCGTCCATCTCCGGCATGCGCCCATCCATCAGCACCAGGTCGTAGCGCTTGCGGGCGCACGCGGCCACCGCGAGGGCGCCGTTGTCCACGATGTCGATCGCATGGCCCATCTCTTCGACCATCAGGCGCGCGATGATCTGGTTGGTCGGGAAATCCTCGGCGCACAGGATCGCCAGCCGGTGGCTGTGCGGCGCGCGCGCCACGTGCGGGATGTGGGCCGGCTCGATACCGTCGCGCAGCGGCAGCAGCACCGAGAACACGCTGCCCTCGCCTTCGACGCTGTTGACGCCGATGGTCCCGCCCATCAGCTCGACCAGCTGGCGGCAGATCGCCAGGCCCAGGCCCGTGCCGCCGTAGCGGCGCGTGGTGGTGGTGTCGGCCTGCTCGAATTTCTGGAACAGGCGCGGCAAGGCGGCGGCCGGGATGCCGATGCCGGTGTCGCGCACCGTGAAGCGGATCATATGGTGTTCGTGCACGCCATGCTGATCGCCCGGCCGGCACGCCACATGGATCGTCACGCCGCCCACCCGGGTGAACTTGAAGGCATTGCCGACCAGGTTGACCAGCACCTGGCGCACGCGCGTCGGATCGCCCACCACGTAGCGCGGCACGTTGTCGTCGACCAGCACCGAAAATTCCAGGTCCATCATGGCCGCCTGCTCGTGGAACAGGCTGGCCACGTTGCGCATCTTGACGTGCAGGTCGAAGTCGATCCGCTCCACCGTCAGCTTGCCGGCCTCGATCTTCGAAAAGTCGAGCAGGTCGTTGATGATCGCCAGCAGGGCCTGGGCATTGGCCTGGCCGCGCAGGATCTGCTCGCGCGTGTTCTCGCGCAGCGCCAGGTCGCGCAGCGCGAAGCCCAGCATGCCGATTACACCGGCCAGAGGCGTGCGCATCTCGTGGCTCATATTGGCCAGAAATTCCGACTTCTGGCGCGTCGCATCTTCGGCGCGCTCCTTGGCCTGGCGCAGCACCTCTTCGTTGTCCTGCAAGGCGCGGTAGGCGCGCGCCAGCTCGTTGCTCTGATGGCGGCCGCGCCGCTCCTGCTCGCGCAATTCCTGCGTCTGGTGCTCGAGCATGCGGTTCTGCTGCTCGACCTGTTCGGTGCGCGCGCTCACCTGGTGCTCCAGGCGCTCCTTCTGGCGGCGCAGGCTGGCAAAGCGGATGCGCATGCCGATGTAGATCGCGGCGCAGATCGACATGATCAAGCCGATCCGGAACCACGCGGTGCCCCACGGCGGCGGCTCGATCGTGATGGCCAGCGCGGCCACGTCTTCGCTCCAGATATCGTCCTTGTTGGCCGCCCTCACCCGGAACACATAGGTGCCCGGATCGAGATTGGTGTAGGTCGCAAAGCGCTTGTCGGCGCCGGCATTGACCCAGCCCGCATCGAAACCATCAAGGCGGTAGGCGAAGCGGTTGCGCTCGGGCGCAGCGAAATGCAGCGCCGCAAACTCGATCGTGATCACGGCGGCGTCGGACGGCAGCGTGATGGTGCTGGCATGCTCGACCGGTCCCGGCAGCAGGCCCGGAAACACCTGCTCCACTGGCCGGTTGAACACCTGCAGGCCGGTGATCACCGGGCGCGGCGGGATGCGGTTGTCATGGATCGCGCGCGGATCGAACGCGGTCAGCCCATTGAAGCCGCCGAAGTACAGGGTGCCGTCGCTCGTCCTGAGCGCGGCCGAATCGAAGAACGCGCCTTCGCTGATGCCGTCGGCCGCCCTGTAGCTGCGCCAGCGTCCGCTGGCCGGGTCGAAGCTCGAGATGCCGCTCGAGGTGCTGGCCCAGATGCGCCCGTCCGCGTCTTCCAGGATGGCCGACACCGAATCGTCGACCAGGCCGTCGCGCGTGGTGTAGCGTGTGAAGCTCAGCGTGCCGTCCGGCCCCGTGGCCATGCGGTTCAGGCCCACGCCGGTGCCGATCCAGATATCGCCCCGGCTGTCTTCGAGCAGCGACTGCACTTCGTTGTGGCTGATGCTGTTCGGGTCGAACGGATCGTGGCGGAAGTGGCGGAACCGCCCGCTGGCGCGGTCCAGCAGTTCCAGGCCCGAGAACGTCCCGACCCAGAAACGCCCGTGCCGGTCTTCCAGCATCGGCCGCACGATGTTGTCGGTCAGGCTGGTGAACCTGGCCGGGTCGTGCCGGTAACTCGTCACCGCGCGCGTGCCGGCCGCCAGCCGGTGCATGCCGCCGCGCGTGCCGATCCAGATCGCGTCGTCGCGATCGACCAGCATCGAGCGCACCTGGTTGGCGTCGGCGTCCCCAGGCAGCACCTGGCGCCGGAAGCGCCGCGTGGCCGGATCGAAGCTGGTGACGCCGCCACGGCTACCGATCCACAGCAGGCCGGCGCGATCGCGCACGATGGCCGCTGCCGGCACGTCGATCAGGCTGTTCGGGTTATCCTTCTGGTGCCGGTACACGTCGGCCTTGCCGGTGGCCGGATCGAACCGGTGCAGCGCGGTGGCCGAGCCGACCCACAGGTGGTCACCATCCTGCAGCAGCGCGCGGATCTTGTTGTCGGCCAGCGAATCGGGTGCGCCGGGGCGCCCGACGATGCGCGCGAAGCCGCCGCCGCCCAGGTCCACGCGAGAGACCCCGCCGTACCAGGTGCCGGCCCAGAAGGTGCCCACGCGGTCGCGATACAACGCCGATACATAATTGTCGGCCAGGCTGTGGCGGTCGGCGACAGCGTGACGGAAGGCGTCGAAGCGGTCTCCCTGCGCGCGCCAGCGGTACAGGCCTTCGTCGTGCGTTCCCACCCACACCGTGCCTTCGGCATCCTGATGCAGGGTAGTGATCCATTCACTGCCGATGCCGTCGGCCGGCCCGAAGCGGTGCAGCACGCCCTGGCCCGGCCCGCCCGGGCCGTGGCGTTCGAGCCGTCCGTTACGGCCTACCCACAACCGCTGCTGGCTGTCGACCAGCAGCGCATGCACCGGAACGTCGCGCCCGGCCAGATCAGATGCGTGGTGCTCGATGCGCAGGCGGTCCGCACTCAAACTGTCCAGGCCTGCCGCACTGCCGATCCACAGGCGTCCGTCGCCGCCCAGCGCCAGGGCGTCGATATTATCGTCGCGTAGCGTGCGCGGATCCTTTGGAAGGTGGTGCCAGACCGTGAACTTGCCGGTGTCGATGTCGAAGTGCTGCAGGCCGTCGGCCGTGCCGATCCACAGGCCGTCCTGGCCATCGCTGATCATCGTCTTGATCTGGCGGTTGCCGGCCCCGCGCCGCGCCGGCTCGTTCGGCGCGTACAGTGTAAAGCTGCGGGTGGCCGGGTCGTAGCGATTCAGGCCGCCATCGGTGCCAAGCCACATGCGCCCGTGGCGATCGCGCAGCATCACGCGCACCCAGTTGCTGGCCAGGCTGCGCGGGTTGCCGATCTCGCTGCGGTAGTTCACGAAGCGGTAGCCGTCGTAGCGCGACAGGCCGGACTGGGTGCCGAACCACATGAAGCCATCGCGGTCCTGCAGGATCGACAGCACCGACTCTTGCGCCAGGCCGTGCTGCACCGACAGGTGCTCGAAGCGCAGCGTCGGCTCGGGCGCCGTGGCCCGCGCGACCGGTGCGAACACGATGGTCAGCGCCAGCAGCGCCAGGATCAGGAAAGACCGCAGCACCGTCACTCCGCGAAGAAGGCCAGTACGTCGCCGCGCCGCGCCAGGGTATCGTGCTCGCCAAGGCGAATCAGCTCGCGCGTGTAGCTGGCTTCGAACAGCAGGTACGACGCCAGCGTCGCCCCGCGCGATTCAAGCGCGCCGAGTGCGCCAAGCAGCGTGCGCACGGGCGCCGGCAGGCTCGATGTGTGGCGCGCCGCGATGTCGTCGAGCCGCTCGGACGGCGAGATCATCAGCAGTTTTACTTCACGCAGCGGCATCTGCGCGCGGGCTTCGGGCGGGATGCGCGCCAGCGTGTCGTTCACGCGTTCGAGACGCTCGACGTCGGCCGCCAGGCTATCGAGAAAAATCGATGACAGCGCATGGCCCGCCACCTGCGCCAGGCTCGGATAGCCGCCCTGGCCCGGATCGTCCACGCGCGGCTCGGTCACGCGCCCGGCGCCCACGACCAGCACGCGCGTGGCGCCCAGGTGGATCGCCGGCGCGATCGGCGCCGCCTGGCGCATCGAGCCGTCGCCGCAGAATTCGCGGCGCCCGGCCAGGTACAGCGGCACGGCCGGAAACACGAAGGGAATGGCGCTCGAGGCCAGCAAGTGCTCGACGCCGATCTGCGTGGCCAGCGCCACACGGCCATGGCGCACCCACGGTTCGACCCGGGCCGCGCTCTGGTAAAACGTCAGGTGATGGCCGCTGCTGTACGACGACGCGGTGATCGCCAGCGCGTGCAGCTTGCCGTCGGCGAGATTGGCGTCCAGGCGCGGCAGGTCGAGCACGCGATGCAGCAGGCCCGCCAGCGGCGTGTTATCGAGCAGGGACGCGGGCGGCGCGGCGCGCCACTGGCGCAGCAACCAGCCGAACGACAGCAGCGAGAGCCAGCGCGCGCCCGAGCGCAGCACCGACAGCGAGTCGGCCCGGTACACGGCGCCGACCTGGACGTTTTCCCACACCGCCAGCAAGCCGCGCACGGCGCTGACGAAGTTATCGGCGCGGCAGGCCAGCGCGGCAGCATTCAGAGCGCCGGCCGAGGTACCGCAGATGATATCGAACGGCATCTTCTCGGGCGGATGGCCGGCCTCCTGCAAGATGCGGGCGATGGCGTGCAAAACCCCGGCCTGATAGGCGGCGCGCGCTCCTCCCCCTGTCAGGATCAATCCGGTTTTCTGTTTGCTGTCCACGCCAGCAGGTTAGCAAATTCTGCTTGTCTTGAGGCAAATAAGGGGTGGAAATGACACGAATATGTCGCTCACTGTCGCCTGGCTGTCGGGATTGACCCGGCAGAGACCGTGGCAGACATCGATCGAGAGCGTGCGCGTCGTGCGCGTCACATGTCCCAGTTCGTGTAGAGATCGATGAATCGAATCCAGCGATACAGTGCACCGTACAGCCCGACCACGCCCAGCAAACCGTACTCCCACGCGCCGTTGAACCCCTGCGACAATCCTTGCAGCCCGCCCCAGAGCGCGTATGCGCAGACGAAAGTGATCGCCAGATTGATATGCAGCGCGTCACTCTTCGCCTTGCTTTTCTCGCATGCGACCTTGTCGACGATGTTGTTACTTTGCCTCATACCTGCCTCGATCGGTTTTCGTCAACCGACTATTTTACCGGAGCTTGTACTTACGCGCACGGCATCAATCGATTCGCCCGGGAAGGCAATGGCGCTGTGCACGTTATCTATGATTGCGAACTGAACACTCGATCATATTCGGAGGCACTATGGCAAGCGACGTGTACCTGCAAATAGATGACATCAAGGGCGAATCACAGAACAGCGCTCACAAGGACTGGATCGAGTGTTCCTCTGTTCACTGGGGCATCATGCAGCCCCGCTCGGCGTGTTCGTCTTCCAGCGGTGGTCATACCGCAGAGCGCTGCGAGCTTGACGACATCATGTTCCACAAGCTGGCCGACCTGTCTTCGCCCATCCTCATGCAAACCTGCGCGACCGGCAAGACGATACCGAAGGCCAAATTTGAATTCATGCGCGCCGACGGCGATGGAACGCCGATCAAGTACTTCGAGATCGAGCTGGAGAACGTGCTGATCGGTCAGGTGACGCCGGGCATCGAGGCGGGCTCCCTGCTGGCGGAAAACATCTGTTTGAAGTTCTCCAAGGTGCGCTGGAAGTACAGCCAGCAGAAGATCAGCGGTGGTGGTGGCGGGTCCACGGTTGGTGGGTGGAATCTGGCGCAGAACAGAACCGTGTAGGTATCGACATGCCTGTTGATGTCGAAACATACACCACTCACCTACGGAACAATGCGAAACAGTACAGTCAGGGGATGTGTGCCAAATATGTCCGCCTGGCCTTGGCTGCTGGCGGCGCGTCCACAAACGGAACACACCCCGGCCATACAAAAGACTGGGGACCCGTACTGCTGCGGCTCGGCTTTCATCGTCTTGTTGTGGAAAATTCAGACACCTTCATTCCCATGAAAGGCGATGTGGTCGTCATCCAGCCTCATTCAGCTGAAAGCCCTTCTGGCCATATCGCCGCGTACGATGGAAAAATCTGGATCTCGGATTTCAAACAACGCGACTTTTGGTCAGGCGCAAACTATAGAAAGAAAAGGCCATCCCATGTTTTCTACCGTCCATAAGCAGCTTGTCACCGTAGCCTTGCTCATCAGCGCGAGCGGCAATCTGTCGGCGCAACCGCCACCGCGTATTCTTCGGGATCCGCTCATGGAATTACGGTATGAGCATGCAAAAATACGTTTCGAGCCGTTGTCCATGCAGGCAATCGCCGGGTGTTCCACTTTAGCGAACGACGAACATAGTAGCGGCGTACATTTTGTTTTCGCGAAAGCTGGCGATGCCTCTGGCTGGACCTATTACCTTCTCAATGGCTATGATGTTCGGAAAAAGCCCGGGCCTCCCGACTTGCTCGAGTATTTTACTGGCGGGCATGGATTGATCGTGCGAAGTCGAGGTCCCGAGTGCCTGGTTATCGATAACGACGCCAGAGAAACATTCAGGGATCCGGTATTCAATGAAGAATACCCCGAAGATGTGCACCAGCGCCTGGCAATCGACTTCGCAGACCGGCTGGCCACAGCCTTCGGTGGCAAGGAGCCGCTTCGGGTGCAGATCTTGAAGCAGCGCGTGGATCTCGACATGCTACCGGATGAACTGCGCCACGCGTTCAAAGACCTGCGCCTGCTGAAATAGAGGGGACGCTGCGATGTCATCCAACATGATCAAGCCACTTGTCTGCGCCGTCTTGCTCGGTATCGCGAGCGGACTGTCTTGCGCCCAACCGATGCCACGTCTTTTGCAAGATCCAGTCCTCGGCCTTCGGTATGAACCCGCCTCGATCCAGTTTGCGACCGTACCGCAGCAATTGCTGAACGATTGCCCGGTACTGACCGACGGAGGGCATCAACGACGCGCCTTCTTTATTTTCGCCAGCGCCAGCGACACGTCCGGCCGGCTTTATTACCTGCTCAACGGCTATGAAGTTCGGCACCGCCTCGGGGATGCCCGTTTTCCCCGATATGTCGTCGATGAATATGGGCCACTCATCATGATGCAAAACCGGGCGTGCGTCATGATCGAGCACGAAGGCGCCGACAGACTCCTGGGGCGAACTTTTACAAAAGAATATTCTCAGGACATTCAACGGCGACTGCTGACCGACTACGCGAAGCGGCTTGTTGCAGCCTATGGCAGCAAAAACAAACTGCGCGTGGAACTGTCGAATCAATACGTCGATCTGGACACGCTGCCGCAAGAGCTTCGCGCCGCGTTCAAAGACCTGCAGCTCATCAAATAAAAAAGCCGACTCACCCGAGTCGGCTTTTCATTCCTCGCACGTCCTAATCGCCCCTGGCAACGCCTTCCCGGCGCGGATCGGCGCCACCGAACCACATCGGCACGCCTTTTACCGATATGCGCTCGATGCCGTGCAGGCCCGACGTCTGCTCGCTCACGCGAACCGCATGCCCGCGCGCGCGCAGCACGTCGAGCGTGGCTTCGGGGAAGCGCCCTTTTTCCAGCTCGGTCGGCCCGTTGCGGCTGCCAAAGTTCGGCAGCGCGATCGCCTGCTGCACGTTCAGGCCCCAGTCAAGCGTGCCGACCAGCACCTTGGCCACATAATTGATGATGGCCGGGCCACCGGGCGAACCAATGGCGAGCACCAGCCTGCCACTGTCGCGCTCGAACACGATGGTCGGCGACATCGCGCTGCGCGGCCGTTTATTCGCTTCGACGCGGTTGGCCACCGGGCCATCGGCGTCGCGCGCGCTGAACGAAAAGTCGGTCAGCTGGTTATTCAGCATGAAGCCATCGACCATCTGGCGCGAACCGAATGCGTCTTCGATCGTCGTCGTGATGGCCAGGCCAGCGCCATTGCCGTCGACCACCGAGATGTGCGAGGTCGACGGCGTTTCGATGGCGTTGTCGGTGCCCCACGCAACGTCCATCCCCGGCGGCGTGCCGGCTTTCGCCTCGCCCATCGAGCGCGCGCCCACCAGCCTGGCGCGCGCGGTCAGGTAGCCCTTGTCGATCAGGCTCGGGATGCCGCGCCCCGGTAGTGGCACGAAGTCGGCGTCGGCCGCGTAGCGATTGCGGTCGGCGTAGGCTAGCCGCCCCACTTCCGAGAACACGTGCACGGCTTCGGCGCCCGGCACGCCGTCCTTCGGCGCGAGCGCTTTCATGTCGAAGGTCTCGAACATGCCCAGCATCTGCGCCACGGCAATCCCGCCCGACGACGGCGGCGGCATGCCGCATACGGTGTAAGCGCGATAGTCGCTGCAGACGGGCGTGCGCACCTTCGCCCGGTAGTCGGCGATGTCCCTGGCCGACAGCAGGCCGGGATTGGTTGGATGCGCGGCCACCTTGGCGGCGATGTCGCGCGCGAAGCGGCCCGTGTAGAACACGTCGGCGCCGCCGGCGGCGATCTCGCGCAGCGTAGCAGCCAGCGCCGGATTCTTCAGCACATGCCCCACCGGCCACGGCTTGCCCGACGCGTCATAGAAGTAGGCGGCGGCCACCGGGTCCTTGATCAGGAAGGTTTCGCCGGCCAGCATCTTGTTCATGCGCGGGCTGACCTTGAAGCCTTGTTCCGACAGGCGAATCGCCGGTGCGAACAGCGCTTTCCACGGCAGCTTGCCGTGCTGGCGGTGCGCCATCTCGAGCATGCGCAGCACGCCGGGCGCGCCGACCGAGCGGCCGCCGACCACGCCTTCGGTGCGTGAGAGCGGCGTGCCGTCGGGGCGTTCGAACAGGTGCTCGTCGGCCTTGCTCGGCGCGGTTTCGCGGCCGTCAAACGCCTGCGTTTGCTTGCCGTCGTAGTGGACCATGAAGGCGCCGCCGCCGATGCCGGACGATTGCGGCTCGACCAACGTCAGCACCAGTTGCGTGGCGATGGCCGCATCGATGGCGGCCCCGCCCTGGCGCAGGATCTGGTAGCCGGCCTCGACCGCCAACGGATTGGCGGCGGTGACCATGTACTTGCGGGCTTGCCAGCCGTTTTTCTCGGTGTAGCCGGTCGCCGCCTCGGGCGCGGCCTGCAGTGAATCCTGGGCCCACAGGGGCGTGGTCGTGGCGCCGGCCAATGCCAGGCCGAGTGCAAGCTTGCTGAGTGTGTTCAAACGGATCTCCATGAAAGCAAACGGGCGCATGGCCAATGCCATGCGCCCGACATCGAAGACATGCTACAGCATCTTCGAAATGCTTTCAGGACACGTTATTAAAAAGCCTATTTCGGCTGCATGCGGATCGCGCCATCGAGGCGGATCGTCTCGCCATTGAGCATCACGTTCTCGATGATCGCGCGCGCCAGGTGGGCAAATTCGGTTGGCAACCCCAGGCGTGGCGGGAACGGCACCATCTTGCCCAGCGAATCGCGCACTTCCTGCGGCATGTTCATCAGCATGGGCGTCTCGAAAATGCCCGGCGCGATGGTCATCACGCGAATGCCGTTGCGGGCCAGGTCGCGCGCCATTGGCAGGGTCAGGCCGGCCACCGCTGCCTTGGACGACGCGTAGGCCGCCTGCCCCATCTGGCCGTCGAAGGCGGCGACCGACGCCGTATTGATGATGATGCCGCGCTCGCCATGCTCGACCGCTTCGGTCTTGCCCATCGCCTCGGCGGCCAGGCGCGCCATATTGAAGGTGCCGACCAGGTTGATGTTCACGGCGCGCTGGAACACGTCCAGCGGGTGCGGGCCGTCCTTGCCGACAGTCTTCACGGCCGGCGCCACGCCGGCGCAATTGACCAGGCCGCGCAGCGCGCCCAGCGCGACTGCAGCATCGACGACGGCCTGGGCGTCGGCTTCCTGGGTGACGTCGCAGCGGACGAACTGGCCTTGCAATTCGGTGGCGAGCGCCTGGCCGGCCTCGACCTGGACGTCGGCGATGACGACGGTCGCGCCATGTTCGGCGAGCATGCGCGCGGTGGCCGCGCCAAGACCGGAGGCGCCACCGGTGACGATGAAGACGTTATCCTGGATGTGCATGGTTGTCCCTTGTGAAAATTCTTGTGCGCCTATTTTGCCCGTCTTTAACGTTTACGTAAACGTCAAGCAGGAAAAAGCGAATTGTCGGGACGACCGGCCTGGCTTACTTCAGAAACACTGCACCGTGGTGCCGCTGCGGTTGCACAGGCGACCGGCGCTGTTCACGCTCGCGCTGCCGACAGTGCCGGTGGTCGTGGCGCCGGTGGCATCAACGCAGGTCGCGCCGATGCACGGGCCCACCTGGCTGGTGGTGGGCACGACCGGCGTTGGCGCGCTCGTGGCAGGTGCGACGACGGTTGGCGCGTTCGGCGAGGCCAGGCGTGCGGCGCTGTCGATCTGCTGCTGGACCGAACGGCGGGCCGTCGGTTGCACGCCCTGCTCTTGCTGGGTCTTCGGCGACGGCGTCGGCTGCGGACGTACATTCTGCGGCGCCGGATGCGTGGCCGGATCGATATCCTTCAGACGCGATGGTTCCTGGCGGCCGGTGGCTTTTTCTTCCTGCGTCTTCGGCTGCATGTCGATCGGCGCTGCCGGCGTCGCGCTCTGCTGGCCGTCGAGGGATGGACGGTACGTCTCGCCGGTGGCCGGCTGCCCCTGGGTGGCACCCGTCGTCTGGGCACTGGCGCTGGCAGCGGCAAAAGCCAGCAGCATGGCGAGGATGGCGTTGTTCTTTTTCATGGAAGACCTCTCAGGGTTGTAGACGGATAACTTATTATCGTCTTGCCAACCCGCACACGGCGCACGGGAAACAATTGCTCACAATTGTACGGTGTAATGACGGTCGAGGTTTTTCTTGGGAAAGTGGCGATCAGCGCTGAAGACAATTTGCCGACAGCCCAAAAACGTCGTTCCCGCCTCCGCAGGAACGACGTGGTGGTACTTTTTAAGCTGTCTTATTCAGCCAGCGCCGCAAACGCGTTGTCACGCACCTGCTCGACCGGGCCGACGCCCGTGATGCGGCGGTACTTTGGCGCACCTGGCAGGCCCGACTCGGCCCACTTGCCGTAGTAACCCAGCAGCACCTTGGTCTGGTTGTGATACACCTCGAGGCGTTTCGACACGGTCTCGGCCTTGTCGTCGTCGCGCTGGATCAGCTGCTCGCCGGTGACGTCGTCGGTGTCGGCGACTTTTGGCGGGTTGAACTTGACGTGGTACACGCGGCCCGAGGCAGCGTGCGAGCGGCGGCCCGTCATGCGTTCGAGGATCAGTTCATCCGGGACGTCGATCTCGAGGACGTAATCGATGGTCACGCCGCTGTCCTTCATCGCTTCAGCCTGCGCGATGGTGCGCGGGAAGCCGTCGAACAGGTAGCCGTTCTGGCAATCTGCGTCCTTCAGGCGCTCCTTGACCAGGCCAATGATGATGTCGTCCGACACGAGTTGGCCGGCATCCATCACTTTTTTGGCGGCCAGGCCCAGTTCGGTGCCAGCCTTGATCGCGGCGCGCAGCATGTCGCCGGTCGAGATTTGCGGGATGCCGAACTTTTCTTTGATGAAATTGGCCTGGGTGCCCTTGCCCGCACCGGGTGCTCCTAACAGAATGAGACGCATGAGTTTCCTGAGTTTCTAGAAAATAGAGAAAAGTAAAATGACGAATACGGTGATCTTTTTGATATTGCGCTTACCTGGTAGAGACGGAAGTTACCACAAAAGTTGGCGTAAAAGCCAGCCGCAAGCCCTTGCAGCGAGGATATTTGATCCTGCGCAGAGAGCTCTTTGCGGCCCTTGTGGTTTACATCAAGACGTGTAATGCAAACGCACCCGCGCCAGATCCTCCGGGGTGTCGACGCCCGCTGGCGGTGCGCTGTCAGTGATGTGGACGGCGATGGGGTACCCGTGCCACAGCACGCGCAACTGCTCCAGCGCCTCGATCGATTCAAGCGGCGACACTGTCAATTTCGGATAAGCCTGCAAGAAAGCGTTGCTATATGCATACAGCCCGATGTGGCGCAGCGGCGCGTAGCCGCTGGGAAGCGACTCGAGCGTCTGGGCGAAGGCGTCGCGGTGCCATGGAATCGTGGCGCGCGAGAAATACAATGCGCGCCCGTGCCTGTCGAGCACGACCTTGACCACGTTCGGGTTGAACACCTCGGCGGCATCGAGGATCGGATGCGCGCAGGTGGCCATCGGCACGTCGGCGCCGATACGGGCGGCGCAGGCCGCCAACAGGCGCGGGTCGATCAGCGGTTCGTCGCCCTGCAGGTTGACGACGACGTCATCACCGGCCAGGCCCAGCACCTGCGCCACTTCGGCGATGCGATCGGTGCCGGACGGGTGATCGGCGCGCGTGAGCACGGCGCTCACGCCATGCTCGGCGCAGGCGGCGGCGATGTCGGCGTGGTCGGTGGCGACGATGATCCGGGCCGCGCCCGATTCACGGGCACGCTCGGCCACGCGCACCACCATCGGCTTGCCGCCCAGGTCGGCCAGCGGCTTGTTCGGCAGGCGGGTCGACGCCAGGCGCGCCGGGATGATGACGGTAAAGCTCATGCCGGGCGAATCAAGCAGGCTCGATCTTGCGGGCCTGGTCGGCCCACATGATCGGGATGCCGTCGCGGATCGGATACGCGAGGCGGTCGGCGCGGCAGGTCAGCTCCTGCGCCTTTTTGTCGAGTTCAAGCGGCCCTTTGCACAACGGGCAGACCAGGATATCAAGCAGGCGAGCGTCCACGACATTTCTCCACGATTTGTTCAGCCAGCGCAGGGTCGAGCTGCGCCGTCACCGGCACGACCCACAAACGCGGATCGTCCTTCAGATTATCAATTTGTCGACATTTTACTGCATCCTTCTCCGTGATCAGGATGATGTCGGTGTCGAGAAGCGCAAACGGGTCGTCCAGGAAGTCGTGATGGTCGGGCAAGGCCAGCTCGCCCGGCGCCAGGCCGGCCGCGCGCAGCATCGTGAAAAAGCGGCCCGGATTGCCGATGCCGGCGGCGGCGACAATGCGCTGGCCGCGCAGATCGGCCAATGGCACGCGCTCCCCGCCGCCGTGCAGCGGCTCGGCATACTGGCCCGACAGCAACATGCGGTAAGGATGACCACCGACCGACTGCGCCAGCGCCGGCGTAATCTCGGTGACATTGACCACCGTAAAATCGCGCCGGCGCGACGCCGGCTCGCGCAGCGGCCCGGCCGGCAGCAGCCAGCCATTGCCCACGCCCCGGCCGTCGAACAGCACAATCTCGATGTCGCGCGCCAACGCGTAATGCTGCAGGCCGTCGTCGGTGATGATCACGTCGACGTCCGGGTGCGCCGCCAGCAGCGCCCTGCCCGCCTCGGCGCGCTGGCGCCCGATGACGACCGCACACCCGGTATGCTGGGCAATCAAGAGCGGTTCGTCGCCCACGTCGCGCGGATCGGACTGCGGCGTGACCGCGCGCGGCGCGCCCGCCTGGCCGCCGTGGCCACGCGAAATGATGCCCGGCTGCATGCCGGCCGCGCGCAGTGCCTCGGCCAGCCAGATCGTCAGCGGCGTCTTGCCGGTGCCGCCAATAAAGATGTTACCGACCACGATGACCGGCACCGGCAGCCGTTCGGCGGCCTTGAAGCCGTACCGAAACAGCCAACGGCGCACGGCGGCCAGCGCGCCGAACAGCAGCGCCACCGGCAGCAGCAGGATCGCCAGCGGGCCGCGCCGCAGCCATGCGCGGGTCAGGGTCGATTCGAGGGAGGATGCCATGCGAGAGAATGCCGGCCCGCTCGTCGCAGGCCGGTGAGGTTACTTGGCGGCGCCGGTCTGGGCGGCGAAGGTCAGCTTGTCGTAGCCGGCCACGCGCGCCGCTTCCAGCACATTGATCACCATCTGGTGCATCGCGAACTGGTCGGCGTTGACGATCACGACCGGGCTGGCCACCACCTGGCCGTCCGGCGTGCGCGCCGCGTTCTTCATATCTTGCGCCAGGCCCGCCACGCTGGTGAAGGCCACCGGCGTGTTATTGACCGTGTAGTTGCCCTTGGCGTCAACCGTGACATTGAGCTCGAACGGCTTTTGCGCCTGCTTCTCGGCCTCGGCCGTCGGCAAGGTGATCTGCAGTTCGGTGAACTTGCTGTAGGTGGTCGAGACCATCAGGAAGATCAGGACCACGAGCAGCACGTCGATGAACGGGATCAGGTTGATCTCCGGATCCTCGCGCTTGCGGCCACGGCGAAAATCCATCATTTGCGGGCACCGTGGACGACGTCGACAAACTTCACGGCCTGCAGTTCCATGTCGACGATATAGGTGTCGACCAGGTTGCGGAAGTGGCGGTAGGCGACCAGTGCCGGCATGGCGATGGCCAGGCCGAAGCCGGTGTTGTACAGCGCCACCGAGATGCCGTGGGCCAGCTGGGCCGGATTATTCCCGCCGGTTGGCGACGACGCGCCGAAGATCTCGATCATGCCCACCACCGTGCCGAACAGGCCCATCAGCGGGGCGAGCGAGGCGATGGTGCCGAGCGTGGTCAGGAAGCGTTCGAGGTTCTGGGCCACGCCGCGGCCGGCTTCCTCGATCGACTCTTTCATCACGTCGCGCGGGGTGTCGACATTGCGCAGCGCCGCGGCCAGCACGGTGCCAAGCGGCGAATTCTGTTCCAGCTTGCTGATCACGTCCGGCGTGGCCTTGCCAGTGTGGTGCACGCGGATGACTTCATCGAGCAGATTGCGGGGGAGGATTTTCTCGCGGCGCAGCGTGATCAGGCGTTCGACGATGAGGGCGACGGCAACGATCGAGGCGAACAGCAGGAACCAGATAGGCCAACCTGCGGCTTGAAAGATGGCGAGCAAGAGATACTCCTGAGAGGAAAAAAGTCAATTCGGCAATGTAGCAAGTTGGCAGCGAAGCGGCAAGTAGAGTTCTGCACATCTTCTGTGGATAAAATTGTGCGCAAGGCGCTGGACGCGCCATAAGCATGTTGATTTCAAAGGGCTTTCTGCGCCTGCGCAAGAAAGTGGCAGTCTCATGACTTGGCTCAATCGGGCGATTCAGCAATGGTTCGTTTGGCAACGCCGCACTCACGGTATGTAGTTGCGAACACATTCTGTGGACAAAATTGTGCGCAAGGGTGATTGATAACGCATAAGCCGTTGATTTCAAACGACTTCAGCAGCAAGCCTGTTTTGGAGGCAGCACCTGGACGAGGTTGCCCGGCTGTTCTTCTGTGTACTTCCACACACTTATTGTGGACAAAAGTGTGAGCAAGACACCTTTTATGACATTAAGCCCTTGATTTAAATCAAAAATATATCAACGCTTAAAATTTGAGCACATGACTACTAATGCCAATAAAACGTGCCTTTTCGCGGGTGAATGCCACGTTTATTTGGCTTCCACGGCCGTTGTGCACAGAATATTCGCCCTATGCACACTTTGTGTGGATAAGAGTGTGAGGAAGCCTCAAGTTAGCGGCCTAAGTTTCTGATTCTAAAGGGAACTACCGGCGATGCGACAAATTCAGGCAGTGCGCTCGAACGCAACCTTGACGTCCCGAACGACAACAGTCACGATCAAAACGTCCGAGCGGCAACAAGAAAGCTGTGCACAGATTCTGTGGACAACTTTGTGATCAAGCCTGCCGCAATGCGCTTAAGTCATTGTTTCGTAACAATTCCACTGCGCCTGCCCAAGCGGCGCGCAGCATGATGGCAGGCGCCAGAGTTCCCCACAGATTGTGTGGATAAACTGCTCTCAAACGACATTACCAACCTCTCAAGCTCTTGATTTCAAACGAATTTCAATAGATTGCATTGAAAAGCAGCAATAATCGTCTTTTGTCTGCGGATTGCCATCATGGCGAAACCGGCGAGCGTGGGCGGCTATAATCGCTGCTCTCCGATTTTTCGCGACCGATCATGTTCCCGACCAGCGACGCCGATTCCGCCTACATGCCCCCTGCCGTTCTGAGCGTCACTGCCCTGAACCAGCAAGTGGCGCGCCTGCTCGAGCGGACTTTCCCGCTGACCTGGATCGGTGGCGAAATTTCCAATTTCACCCGCGCGGCGTCGGGCCACTGGTACTTCACGCTCAAGGACGACGCGGCCCAGGTGCGCGCCGTGATGTTCCGTGGTCGCGCGCAGGCGGCCGGCTTCATCCCGCGCGAAGGCGACAAGGTCGAGGTGCGCGCCCTGGTCACGCTGTATGGCGCGCGCGGCGACTACCAGATCAATGTCGAGGCGATCCGGCGCGCCGGCGTCGGCCAGTTGTACGAGGCGTTCTTGCGGCTCAAGGAAAAGCTGGCTGCGCAAGGCATGTTCGACGCCGACCGCAAGCGGCCGCTGCCGCTGTTCCCACGCAGCATCGGCATCGTCACCAGCCCCGGCGCCGCGGCGCTGCGCGACGTGCTGACCGCCCTGCGCCGGCGCGCGCCCCATGTGCACGTGGTGCTGTATCCGACACCGGTCCAGGGCCAGTTCGCCGCCGACAAGATCGCCGAAGCGATCATGACGGCCTCGCGCCGGGCCGAAGTCGACGTGCTGCTGGTGTGCCGTGGCGGCGGCTCGATCGAAGACCTGTGGAGTTTTAATGAAGAATGCGTGGCGCGCGCGATCGACGCCTGCGCGATTCCCGTGGTCTCGGGCGTGGGCCACGAAACCGACGTCACCATTGCCGACTTCGCCGCCGACGTGCGTGCCGCGACGCCCACCGCCGCCGCCGAACTGGCCGCCACGCCCCGCGCCGACTGGCTCGCCTCGCTGCACGGCGACGCGCTCGACCTGCAACGCGCGCTGGATCGCCGCCTGGCCGACGCGAGCCAGGGTCTCGATAACCTGAGCCGCCGCCTGCTGAGCCCATCGGCCCAGATCGGCCACCAGCGCCTCAAGCTGCTGGCGCTGGCCACGGCCATGACGCACGCTGTCAAGCTGCCGCTCAACCGCCAGGGCCTGGTGCTGGCGCAACTCCAGCAACGGTGGAGCCGGCACCGGCCCGACATGCGCGCACTGCGGGCGCATCTGGCATCGGATGGCCGACACCTGCACACCAGCCTGCGGAACAACCTCAAGGGGCGGCGCGACGCCCTGAACGGCCTGGCGGCGCAGCTGGAACTGCTCAACCCGCAGCGCACGCTCGAGCGCGGCTACGCCATCGTGCGCGATGGTAAAGGGCAGATCGTGCGCGACCCGGCCCAGATCCATGCGCGCGAGACATTGCTTATCCGCTTGGCCAATGGCAGCGCCGAGGTCGGCGTGGCGCAGGTACAGAGCGTGCTCGGGTAACGAACCCTGGCTGCTTGGAAAGAAGATGCGACGATGCAACATCGCCGCATCCAGTTTAGAATAGCGCCGCTATCAGAACCGCAACCTTTCCAACCCAACAAGGATTCATCATGGAACACACCCTGCCAGCACTGCCGTATGCCAAGGACGCCCTGCAACCGCACATCTCGGCCGAGACCCTGGAATACCACCACGGCAAGCACCACCAGACCTATGTGACCAACTTGAACAATATGATCAAGGGCACCGAGTTCGAAGAGATGCCACTGGAAGAGATCGTCAAGAAGTCGTCGGGCGGCGTGTTCAACAATTCGGCCCAGGTCTGGAACCACACCTTCTTCTGGCACTGCATGACCCCGAACGGCGGCGGCGCGCCAACCGGCAAGGCACTGGACGCGATTAACGCCAAATGGGGTTCTGTCGACAAGTTCAAGGAAGAGTTCAATAAATCGGCACTGGGCAACTTCGGTTCGGGCTGGACCTGGCTGGTGCAAAAGGCCGACGGCAGCGTCGACATCGTCAACACGTCGAACGCCGCCACGCCACTGACCACCACCGACACGCCGCTGCTGACGGCCGACGTCTGGGAACACGCTTACTACATCGACTACCGCAACGCGCGCGCGAAGTTCCTGGAAGCGTTCTGGAATGTCGCCAACTGGGACTTCGTGAACAAGAACATGGCCTGAATGGCCTGAATGTTTCGTCATAATTAAGTTCGGAACAACTTAATAAAGATCGGAACAAACAGGTAGCGCTCAAGACTGTGCACGAATAAAGATCGGAACAACGATCTGCCTAACGTGTACTTTTTCGGCCCGCTGTGTTACGCGGGCCGTTTTTGTTACGATTTCGACTTCTTGTACCGAGTCCGTGGAAATAAGGTCTCATTCCGCCGAAAAGCTGTTAAAGCCGACGGACGGAAGTAACGCACCGATACTTTCCCAATGGGCTCAACAGACGGTTGTCGACAACTAATAAATTCTGAGACAAGATAATTGAGTTGGAGACACTGTTTGAGGCAGTCCTATCGACCGGACCGAGACTGGCAACCTTTTTTTTGGCTGCGAGGCTACCCAGCTCTAGAGATTGCCGAACTCGGCGAGCCTGAGGGCCTATCAGTCTCGACGTACCGTCGAAAAGCAGGCTGCACGCTCGACAGGATTTTAAGGCACGTCGCTTTCTACTGCATCGAACAGGCTGCCCCCGCTGACATCGATCGTCGTCAGACAAGGCCGATAAACGGTAGGCCAAGACATTCCTCCAGAAGCCACGGCACTCGACGGTGCACGCGAGCGCGTTTTCGCCTATAACTGGTAAGACGAATCCCCATCTACTGCCGAGGATTTTGGAGTGGCGATGAAAGTGGTAAGCGTAAGTCGGCGCTTTCCAACGACCTCTTCAGCTTGGAAGCAAGCGATTTAGCCGGCCAACAGTTGCATCGTAGAGCGCATCGTCAACGGTCCCCCGATCAACCCGACCGGTGCCTATATCAATGCCTCTTGGAGGGCTCTTCGGACCAAGCAAACTCAGATCATAGCTAACTACTGGCGTCAGACCTCCAGCTGCCGCTGGTATCAAACGCTCAATTTTCGTTAGCTTCGCAAAATTCGCTAGTGCCCGCTCGTTAGTGGCCGGGTATGGAAGCATGAGCAATTGCCCATCCCAATCGAACATTTGATCTGCAAACCTCAGGAAATACAGGTCCCAGGCAGTCGACTTTATGTTTGCACGTGCGGTGTCCCAGGGCGTGTTTGGCTGTGTACCCAGTAACCGTCCCGCAAGGTCATTGAAATAATGGAGCGCGAGCAAGGCTTCGCGACCCATAAACATGCCAAGTTCATCTTTTAGAAAATCTTTGTACTCTGCCCACTGGTCCATACTGGAAATGTTCTTCCTGTCAAACCTGCGCAGCAAAACCATTTTGGCAAGAGCGACCTCAATGGCGCGAATCATGTTCTCTAGCGACTTTATCGGGAATGTCTCGGCAAAACGCTCAACTCTATTGCGGGCTGCTTCCCCTATTGATGTAGCTGATTCGAGAACTAAGTAGTGCGCTATAGCTTCAGGGTTCTCGACAATTTCGCCGGTCCTTAGCCACTGCTCTTCGTCCATGGACTGTAATTTGAGTAGTGCCTCCGTGCGTCTCGTAGCATTCTCGAAAAAGGCGTCGGACGCACCGCTTTTGGCAAAATGCTCTTGGTAGTAAAATTGCAGCGAGAAATCCCATTTATTCTCGGTGAGGAACCTAAAAAACTCTAGAAACCCTTCTGAGACATTGCCCCTGTTCGCGAGCTTAACTAGATCGTCCGCCAAATTCGAATCCAGCAGTGCGGATGCACCAATCTGAAACTTGCGTTTACCGGAGGAAAGGAATTCGTTGTCGATGACGGATGGTTGCTTTCCCGAGTACAGATCGATGAGCGTTACATCAGGTTTTTGTCCGAAATCACGGGTTTCGCCCAAACATTGGGATTTGTAGGGGGAATTGGTTATTTCCCATAAAAATCTACTCATTTCTGCTCCGTATTCTAATGTCGATTTTTTTGAGTGAGAATATAAGGCGGCGACGCCTCAGGCCACCCAGCCCTTTAATGGGCTCGAGGAAATTCGCGCTCCACGGATAAGGGCCTATACCGACTCATAGGACTGAAGCAGCTCTGCAATTTCGGCAGCAATCTCATCGATAGTGTGTGTCGCCGTGCTGCGTGCCACTTTGTCGGCCAGCGATGGGCTGAAATTCACCACTTGCTGCTTCGTAATGTTGTGCCAAATCGGCAACAGGACCTGCTCTCCAGACACCGTCCTTGTCACGATGCCGTCGAGCTCGTAATTTGTCCATCCCTTCTTTATGAAGGCCGGAGAGAGCACTACAAGACCGACGCGGCTGTTGGCTAAGCCCTTGTCGATTTTTTGCCGTAGGCTGTCGCCTATGCGCAGGGTCATTTCGTCAAACCAAACATTCAGCCCATGCCCAATCAGAGCATTGGCCAGCGGGCGCACGAAATCATCCTTGTCTTCCGACGCATGAGAGATAAAGACGTCATGCGTCTCCCCACCGGACTCTGCTGGGCTCGGGACCTCGTCACGTACCAAGCCGGGAACCTCCGTTAGCGGCCGGTCCTGAATCTCTGGCAACACGCCAGGCACGACACGCACCGAAGCTTTCGTACTACCACGCAGTCCTTGCATGTCAACAGCGACATACCAACGACCGGAATTGGGAATCTGCAGACGCAGCGGCGAACGTTTAGCAAGGCCACCGATGTACCTATGTTGGCGGCCCGCCTGATAGCTGGAAAAATCTGAGCTCGACATTAACCTCACGTTGGCGCCGTTAGTGAGCGTGACTTCGACAACTTCACCGCGCTTGCGACTACCTAGATCAAATTTCAGAAAGTTCATGCTTCCTCGGTATGTACAATATTTAGACAGAAAGATTGATTTAGCGACCGGTTCCTGGGCGGACCAAAGTGAAGTTGACCAAACGTCGCCGTCTCGCAAACGTAGCTTCGGGCAGCCCCACCCTATCCCGGACCTACCGCACGAGACACTAATTGCCGTTCACGCGGCGATGCACCTCATCCGTAGCCTTGTCGCAACAGCCCTGAGCGGTGCATTTCAGCGATGAGGGATCGCGCCCCTCGACAGTGATTTGCGGACCTGCCGTGCTCAGGGCGACACACTCTATTAACGCGCAACGTGGCGTTAGCCAGGGGGTGGGAATGGATCGTTGCCGTGGCTGTCCTTGCTTTGGATTTTGCCATCGCGCCCATGGATCACTAGCTCGACGCCCTGGTTTGATGCGATTTCTCGCGCTCGGTCTACGGCTGCTTGCTTTGTAGGCAGAATCGCCGTTGCGCGATCCGAATTTTCTCGACGAACTGCCCAGCCCCCCGTCGAGTTGGGAACGACATGTTGATTGCTCTTCTTTGCCATGAAAACTCCTTTAAGATCGAGGGACGGAAGCGCCCACATGAGTAGAGGCGACCGTTTCCATAAAGTCGGACAAAAAAATTTTGTCCGACTTTGGCCTGGGGTCAGCCCACATAGACGGGAGGAGGTGAACACATTGACTCAACAACCTGAACAGATAGACCTGGGGCCGCACGGCGATATCGTGACGCGGCTGGAACGAGCAATATGCGCTCTCACCGAACCGGACATCCTCCGTCTCTGCAAAAAAGCGCGTTTTCTGGTTGCCGGCATGTCAGACAATAATGTGATGGCGCTCTTCAACGAAGCGGTCGCTCGGACGCTTGAGGGAACACGGCAATGGCCTCTAGACTTGCCCTTCGAGGTCTACATCTTCGGTGCGATGAGGAGCATCGCACATGGACAACGGCATTCGACGCAAGCGCTTAATGAGTTTACCGAGTGCGATCTGTTGTCGACTGACGACGAGGGATCAGAAGGGTATTTTGCAAGTTTCCAAGGCGAAAGGGGGACGGACGAAACTCTTATTGAAAAGGCGGAACTCGCCGCCTTGGAGGCTAACCTGGACGAATTAAAGGGCCATTTTGCAGGCGATGACATTGTTGAATTGGTGCTTGCCGCTTTAGAGGACGGCATCCCAAGGCGTGTTCTTGTCGAGGAGTTCGGAATGTCTATTACCGAATATGAGTCCGCGAGAAAAAAATTGCGCCGCGGCGCAGATGTCATTTTTCGCGGAAGGAGGACCAAATGAAGCACGCCGTACCTAAGAACTCCCTCGCAAAAATCGGTCGGATAGCTAAAGCGTTCGAAGCCGACCTCGACGCGCTCACAGACGAGCAGATCATGGCGGAAGCGAGGGAGGATGGAATAGACACAGCCAAACTAGCGCGCGATTTTCGCTCAAGTGCGATGACATTGGTTGCGAGCGCAAAGCGACAGAGGCTGACTCAAGCTCGGCAGCGGTTAGCGGATTCCCAAAACAACCGCCGTGATCGTTCTGCCCTACGACCGTCTTTAGAGGTAATTAAGAAGCGCATTCAGGACATCTTAGCGATTAATCCAGGCTTAGCTGTCGCATTCCGCGATGGGAGATCTATCTCAGATAGTGATTGGCTCTCGCTCTGGGATGATTTTATTGAAACGGGAGCGATCAAGGACGACGATGAATTCAATTGAGCTTTCGGCGCTTAGTCCAGCCGAGTCGCTCCTATGGAGCTATGGGATCGCTGATCCTGCGGACATTGATCTTGACGCAATTGCTCTAGACATGGGAGCGACTGTTCATCGCCGCCCTCTATGCGGATGCGAGGCCCGGCTGGTTGTCAATGGTGCCAAGGCTGCGATTACCATCAACTCAAAGAGCATACTGGCTCGGCAGAGGTTCTCATTGGCGCATGAGCTTGGCCACTTAAGACTCGATCGAGGGCGTAGTGGATTCCTATGCACAAGCCGCGACATTGGCCCCCAAAGCGACGCTTCTCGAGACGGCGAGGCGATCGCCAATAGCTTCGCAAGTCAGCTCCTGTTACCGAGCTACCTTTTCATTCCTGCAGCAGACGGTAAACCGTTAACGGTCGATACCGCTCAGAAGCTAGGCGCGACCTTCAACGCCAGCATTACGGCGACATGCATCAAAATGGTCCGCACGTCCCCCGTTCCCGCCTGGGTAGTATGTCATGTGCGCAAGGGCTTGGCTTGGTTCTTCAAAAGTCCGAGTGCTCCCGAAAATTTGTTCCTCAATAGGGAGCTTCACTATGCTACGGATGCCTTTGAGCTCGTCTATGGCGAGGGCGAGGGAAAGAGTCGCATCAAGATTGATGTCGGCCAACATTGGTTCTCAGATCGTGAAGCGTCTCGATACCAAGTCCGTTCCCAGTCGTTTCGAGTCCAATATGGAACTGTTATCAGCGTTCTGAGCTTGGTGAAATAGCCACGCATGAGAAATTCGCTTCTTTGTGAATCGTCGAGCTTTAGAGCGCCTAACCAAACCCCTTTCTTGCTCTTAGAGCAACAAGCTCGTACACTGAGCCATTCCAACTGTCCGCTTTTGAGGCCAGAAGCGCACGTAATTCGCACGAACGTAACAAACATTTAGGCGATCGTTTGATATCTACCATATATGAGGTCCCGCAATTTTGTCCATGGCATTTCACAGATGTTCTTAAGGTAGATGACGAACACTGCCGACCTTGCGTACTAGTGGAGATTGCAGTAGCCAAATTAAGAAGTCACACTTAGCCCATAAAGGCGTCAACGTGACGTCCATTTTACGTTAGATAGCGAAGCCATGATAGACATTTCCGGCGCACGACTCCAGCCATTCCAAGCATTTCACTCTTTCCACGAGCGAATTAACATCCATATCAAGGTCGCGCACTCTGCGGCACTGCTCTTAGTGCGACATGCCGGCGAACCGATCCTGCAAAACCAGTTGGGAGAACTCATTACTGCCAGCCACCCCTCGTGGAATGCCCCGCCAGTCAGAAACTTGACAATCGACGTCCAGCGTGCGCAAGACTCCGCGATTTCGGCGTTTGCTCTGATGGCGATCTTTTCCGCGTTCGACGACTTCCTCATCGGAACAGAGGCAGAAGTTAGCAGGGGGCTAGGTAGCAATAGACCAAAAGACGAAGAGCTAGACGATGCTGATGGCACAGAAGAAGATGAAGAAAAGGTGGACCGAGTTTTTCGATTTTATGCTTCGATGAACTGGAGTTCTGCTGGGATCTCCAATCTCCAGCCGCTTCTTCGCTATTTCCGTCTGTGCAGAAACTGCATTGCACATCGAAACTCCCGAGCCTCCAAAGCGCTAGCAACGTTGTCGACTCATTCAGAATTATCGACAGCCTTGGCATCGCTCCAGGAGGGGCCGGATCGCGGCCTGATGACATTTGAGGTCAACGAGAACATTCACATCCCACCAACTTTAGCGATTATGAGCTCCCATATTCTCCGCCTCATTGCTACCGACATGAATGAGAGACTGGTCGCCATGCTTGGACTGGATGGAATTCTTAAATCAGTAGCCCATCAAGCCATTCGATTGAATGATGAGCTAGGTGGAAAACCCCGCAGTCGACCTGAGGCCATCGTGAACGCATTTCTGACAAAATGCAGAATCCGCCTTGGGTCGCGCGATGATTCGATTGCGGAGATGAAGCGTCTCGGAATTTGGGTGCCATATCGGAACGCAATCACTCGCGGAACAGCAGCGCCTAATAGGTCGGCTCAACGGACTTAAAATGGAAGCCGTTGACTTCCAACGTGAGAACCTTTTCCCATGAAGCTTTCATCCCCACAGACCTATCACCTTGAGCTAGCTGATGTAGGCCCGTATCGCCTCTTTATGGATGGAGTCACGTGCAAGTTCATAAAGCCCTACAGCTCAAGCCAGTGGCCCAAACTTTACACAGTGGCAGCTAACGGCAAACTCATCTATGTGGGTGTTGCCTCACAGGCAATGTCGTCCCGCCTTTCACTTGGATTGCGAGCAAAAGGCGAAGGCGGGTATCACGGTTATAAGTGGAAGCATCTAAGGCATAGGCTGACTCTATGTATTTGGACTGCGGAACACAAAGGGCAGCTCGCAACTCTTAGGGACCTAGAGACGGTCGAAGCGGAGGTGGCATTTCTCTGCAGGCAGCAATCTGGCCAGTGGCCGGAATTCCAGCATGAGATTCACTTCTATCCGTCACTTTCACGTCATAGAGAAGCAGCAATGGAAATATATTCCCACATCATCAATGAAGCTCATAATATTTCATCTCAGACGCCGCCTGCCAGCGTGACAGAACAATGACTTGAGTCGCTTGGATGGAGAGCGGATGGGCCGGGTAGCTCTATGGCCGGTTAGAAGCAGACGGGCGAAGGTGCTTGCCGGTACAGACTGTCGTAAACTGCAGCGGCGATTCAGCTTTATCAAATTAATCACCTCGGAATCCACAATCTAGAACCTCATAACGACAACTAACGAAGTGCGCACTATGTTGCCAATTTCAAAAACCGGCTCCGTTAGAATCCCCGCATTTTTGCCGCTAGCAAGATCGTAGCCTGGCTGCCAAAAACTACACCCTTTACAAAAACATCTACCCCATGTTTGCTATTAATAAGAAGACAGCTTCTGCAGACGGAGTGCTTAAGAACCATAGCCAGATTAGGAATTAAAATTAAATTTATTTAAAATGAGCAATAGCACAACTTATAAGCAAGAAGTAAAAGAAAAGAGTCGAATTGAAATTTGGTCAAATGCTGTTAAGAAATTGACCATTGAGCGGGAGCATCAACGTATTTTGAATCCTAACTATATTCGTAGGTTATGGGATTATGCCTTTGATGAGATTCTACCCGATAAGTTGGATCGGGATCCAGATGAAAGGTTCATCGAGAGCTGGACGGATTTTTCCAATAACTCTTACGAAAAAAAGCAACCGCAGCAGTTAAAGGTTGCATATTTTTGCGGACCTGAGCCAGAAAATGATCTCACAATCATGACTGACCTTGGAATTCTGGTTGAGAATGTGTGGGCGATCGAATCAGATAAGGAGATTTATCACTCTGCCTTGACGAAAGCAAAGAAGACGTATCCTACGTTGAAGATTTTTAACGGCTCAATTTCTGACCTCTTGAAAATTACCTCTTTTAAATTCGACATAATTTACCTAGATTTTACAGCTCCTCTCTTCAGCAAACAATCAAAGCCTCTCCTAACAATTAATTCTGTTTTCGAAAACAATTCGTTGAGTGATTTGGGGATTTTGGTTATAAATAGCTGCGTTCCAGACGCAACCGAAGAAAATATCGAATTCCTTGCATCTTACTTTAGAAGCCAACCTTTTTTGGAGTCAGACGTTCTCTTAGGTCCTGAAAAATCTGGCTTCTTCGCTGAAGGCGCCGATACTTATGGATTTATTGATCAAGAATCCTACGATTGTGCGGTTGCCGAGGGCGACTTTGAGTACGTAAAGGATCAGCCGATATACGAAAATGCCATTCGATCAAATTTTGGCGCTGCATATAGTGCGTTCTCAAGCCATTATCCGGTTATGATTGCCGGCTATATGCAGCCGATGTGGAGGATCGCCAATAATCCTTCATTAAAAAGAATGCTTCTTAAAATCGATGACCCTAAGATCAGGGCTTGCATTGAAAAAATGATGACGCTTCGCGATTATGAATCGGAAGAAAGTGACATGACCGAGGAGCTTGAAGACAAGTTCCAAGTATCCGGGGGAGAGGTGTTCGAGAATCACCAAGAATTCCCGATATGGAACTTCATGCTGCGCTTGAAAGAATCGAAAAATGCCGTTAGTAAATATTGGTACGAGCAGTTCTCAAGGAAGAATGGAGCGGCGTCTTTGCTTGAAAGTGTTCAGCTATATGACTTGTTAAGGAATGCACAATATTCGTACAAGGAAACGCTATCAGAGATGTTGTCCGACTCTATCGATCAAGTGATTTCCGCATTACCTGATCCGCACGGAGGAATATTTTGTGACGTGCCGATGGAGCATCTATGGATTGAACTTGCTATAAATCATATGGGGAACTCCTACCATGCAAATACAAATCAACATTGGCGTGCAAAGTACCAAGCAAAAAGTAGAGAAATGTATTTAGATATGTTCGTTTTCGATAATTGCCGATCCCTCTACAATTGGCTGCCGATGATCAACTTATATGGTCAGGATATGGCATCAATCGAGAGGCAGATTATTGTTAGAAGTTGTATGGATGCGATAACGAAGCAAAATCACTATTCAGCCTTTTTCAGCTATTACGGTGCAAATTTGATTGGTGTAAATAGCAAACGTTGGTCAGATTTTGGAGAACTAATTGCTCGTAAGGATCTAAACTTGAAGCCAGTCAGTTTGCTGGACGATGACCCAGGGTCATCTTTAGCTCCGTCATCCCTAGCTTAGGACGATTGGTAGCAACTGGACAGACGGGCGGTCATTGGAATCCCTGCTGTATGAACTGATCAAAGGCATGGAAGCCTTGCTCACGACGTCGACATCGAACGTTGGTTCTCAAATGATGAATCTGTTTCGGAACCGAAGCGGATTCAACACAGAACGCGGGCATGGCTCGGCTCCCGATGATTCTTCGTATAGCTGAATCTACAAAGAGCAAGCTACGAAGGTCCGTAATGGGGTCGGTAGCGGTCGTTCGCGAGGCTCGCATTAGGATGGTAAGTCCGTTATTAGCCGGACTGATGCCACGGCAAAATCACTGCTGTCTGACGACCTATGGACCCTTATCACAGCTCAGCTTCCTATACATGCCCCCTTCTCCAAAAGGCAGACGTCCACGCATCAATGACCGAGCGCCATCGGGGACATTGAAAATGCGAGCCCGCGCCTGCGGCCGTCGAGATTCAAACCGTAATGAGGAAAGCGGCCAGATAGGCGCAGGGCCGGACTGCTCGCCTTGGCTCCTGGTTTTTCTTGCATACCTTGTCAGCCACTGCATGTCTCTGGCAGAATTAGCGTCAGACGAGGTATCGTCTAGGCGCCCGGCCTAAGTTTTGAGCGGCTTGAACGGGACACATCTTCTTATCCAAACATAACGTCGCATGGTGCCTTTCGCGACGGACGCTAAACGCTCAACGTCCGCCGAGGAGAAATACACCATGACCACGTTCGCCCGCTGGAGCGGAATCGTCCACACAACGCTCGTCTGTGTTACCCCTTACTGGGCACTAGGCGCTCCATGCCTGGGTATCCCTTGGTGATGACACCATTATTGATGCCGCGCTCCCTCCGAGGCTGGTGAAGCACTACAGCGCACCGGCGCAATTCGAGGACATGATCTTCATTGGGCGCGCATCGACATTTGCGGAGCGTTACCACGTGCGGTATAGGCCACTAATCATCGGCACAGAATTCTTTGCGAAAACGAATCCGCCGGATCCAATAGAGCTGTTGAACTCTTGGCGCTCAGCGAAGCGCTGACCCGACCGGTCCCCGCGGCAAGCGAGGACGGGCAGGTACGATTGCCGCCCGGTCCTCGATTTACAAGCGTCGCCCTTTACGGAAGCAGTGTTGACGAAAGCGCAGACAGCTCAATATTCCATGTAGTCGGCCAGTTTGCTAATGGCGAAGAGCGGAGACGGAACCTTAACCCAGATATCCCCTCGAGCCTGAACAACACCCAGCCTTAACCGCTCAGCGAATTGAGCCAAGTGCCTGGGGTCGTCCTGTTCTTGAGCCTGAAGAATCACGAATTCGGTCCCCCTCGGGGTCTGATGTTGACCATATTCGGGCTCGAACTCAACTGTCGCAGTGCGGGATTTATCCGGCAAGAGCATCGAACGATAGCAGCTCGTGCCGCGTTTCTTTTGGCCAGGCGGGCCGTAGGACCAGTACGTAGGTGCCTGAGTCCCTCCGATCGAGAAGAGCCGCTTAACGGATGTCGCCACCTCAAGGGGGACGCCCGACGGCAGTAGCGGCCCATCCTTTCTGACATTGACCATCGTAGGAGCTTGTTCCCGCACGCGGATCAGTCTCAACTGACCCCACACCTGACGTGGTGCGTTATCCGCGTCAAGCGATTGCATGCCAAACTTTGCCCCCTTATCCCCGAGCTTCTTCCACATTGAGACGAGTCGCGTTGAGTCAATGAAAACCACAGCGTTAGGATCGATTTTCGCGGTATCGTCGAGCACTTCAGCCATGAAACGTTGAAAAAAGGTGGAAGCTTGCTGGCCCTTGGGAACTTCGAGCCGCGTGCGCCGCGCCACGTAGCGAAGGCCTTCCTCGAACGTGAGCCAAGGCGTATTCACTTCTTCGGCTTCCATGTGCGCTAGCCGGATCTCCGGCCGCCCAACGGCCACGTCATACCGCACCGCCGCAAGGACTGTTCCTTGGCGCCCACCCATCTCTACGCTGACCGATCCCATCGCCACCAAGTACTTCGGTGGATTACCGGCAGTTGGGAAGCAAGCTTCAACCGCAGCAGGTAGACCTAAGATGCAGCCGCTGTGCCCGTACACCAAGTCCAGGATTGCTGCCTGCAGGCGCATGAGATAGTTATCGAGCTTATGAGCCCGAGCCGGCAACAGGTACTGAACAGTGGCACCTACCTCCGCGGCGAGCGCCCGTCGGCACGCCGCCTTGTTCACGCTGTCGTCGGGGTAATTTTTTCCCTCGAACGGATACCAGTCGTCGGCCTGAACGAGCACCATCGTATTCTCGTCCAATCGGTTGTCGCGAGCGAACCGGCGCCAGATATCCATGCGTTCTCGCATTCGCTCGGCGTTCGACGTAGGCGTAGGCGAAAGCTGCCGGCGAGGTCCATGCACACCGGCCGGCACTTCTCCAACCATGAGCTTGACGGAGTCGCCCAACATCAGTTGTACGACTGCTTCAACCCACGGCTTCTCTAGTGGCGACTGCACCAGCACGCAGAGCGTCTGTCGTTTCTCTTTAGCAGCAATCCCACTTTCGCGGACCATCTCAGCCACCACACCTGCCAGATTGGGATAACGCTGGTCTAACGCCGGTCGGTCTTTTCCAAACCAGTCCGAAAGCGAACGCTTGGTGAGCTCGATTACGCGACGATCGAGCAAGGTGCCCTCGTCTTGATGATCAGGCAAGTCTCTACCCGAGCTTTCCAACAACCGCTTGAGAATTAGCGACGCGCGCAAGACACCAATACGCGCCGGCCCCTTTGGGGCGCCCTTGACCTCTTCGTGCCCAGTAAAAGGAACAAACCCGACGGGTGCCAGGACGTCAAGCACGCTTCGGTATGCGGCAAGTTGGTCGGCCACAGGTACTCCGGCGTGGAGCCGAGAAGATTTGTCGACGGCCAACCCATCACTATGCATGACCAGGGCGCGCGTTCCGTTGTGATGTGGATAAACCACGATGCGCTCGTCGCGGTATTCGGGCAGCAGGCCGATCGCGCGCTCGAGCTCCTCATACGCAGGGTCGGCAACCCAACCGTTCTCTCGATCAAAGTCGAGGTCGAAACGGAAGGCGGTATGCGGGCGATCTTCTGAAAAAACGTAGCCGCCGATCCGCTTGGCCTTCATTGGGTTTTTCTCGAGCGAACCCGCCCAGCGCCGCCGTGTGAAGCCAATATGGATCGCTGGTTCTTTCGCACCAGGAAGAGTCTGGAGAGACAGTTGGCAAACAAGGCTGAACTCGCCGCCCGCCGCCGCTACCGGGAAGGTCATGAGCTCGGCGCTGTTCGCAGGTGCGCCAACAACCCGAACGACGGAGCCTAGACCCGGAAAGATTTCCTTGCCAGCGAGGAGCGTGGCAAGTTCGCCTGGTGCCACTGCGTATGGAAGTTGCTCATTTGCGAGCGCCCCCCAGGGAAAGAGCTGGACCGTGGATCGTTCGCAGCTGAAAAGGCGCATCATCCGCGTCAGCTCACGCAGCCGCTCGATACTGGTGATGGGCACACCGAACTTTTGTACAAAGTGAGTCAACGGTCCATCGATCCAGCGCGCCGCAGTATCAGTCAAACGTTCAACGTCGACAGCCTCGCCACTGAGGTAGCCAAAGGGACGGCTGGACGCCGACTTAAATCCAAGCTGTTTGGTCCCGAGGTCGCGCGCAAGCGAAATCCAGCCATCATGCACCAGTTGCAACTGGGTCCAGAATGTGACGAAGGGGAGATGAACAAACGTGCCCTTGCCGCTCTCTTTCACATACTGGCTCGCCCGTTCCGCTATCTGGCGCAACACCTGCGTCGTCTCATCTGTCCACCCGACGCTGAACAACGTCTTGGTGTAGGTGAATGTTGTTCCTCCGAACTGCAGGGCCATCGGGGTGTGGTCAAACGTAACTGGCATTTAGTTATCCTCGTTGACGGGACTATCGGCAGCCCACAGCGGGCTGATGTCGACTAGATCGACTTCATCTTCCTGTTTTGTCGAGTCGAACGACGAGTGAAGTCCGACCACATTTCGGAATGGCTCCAGGAACGGGCCATACAGTTCCCGGAAAAGCAGTGCCTCCTGTGCGTCAGCGCTCTCGCATCCCTGTTCCAGAATCGAGCGCAGCTGGACCAACATGCTGGTGCTCTCGTCGTCAGTGCCTCCCGTGCTTGAGTTTTCCGCCCACGCGCGGTCAACAAATACGCACTGCACCGGACAACCATTGCGCATTGCACGCCCGATCGTCTGCAGGAGTGGAACCGCCACATTGGCGGTGAACGGGGTAAACAGGTCCTTCCGCAATGAGCGCGCGTATAAAGGGTGGCGCAAGAGGTGCCCGACATCACGGTACAACCCTCCTCGCGCACGGCGCAACTCATCCCCACAATCGGCGAGCCTGGTAACGCCATTCAGGTCACGGGAATCAAACTGCATCGTGGCACGCGCACCCATGCTGACGAGGAAACCGAGGTCGTCCGGCGACGGGTGCGGTCTGGTCAGGAAGTAAAGCGTACCCAGTGTAGCGTCCCGTTGACGCGATCCGCTCGAAAACACGATGTTCGTTCCACGCCCCAGGGCACCCATGGGAAAGATGAGTAAATCCCAGTTCGGGTCGTCACCTAAAGCTTCGACCATGCTTGCAGTGACGAACCCCCGAGTGGCCGCGTCATCCGGGATTTCCTTCACCACGGCCACAGTGCGATCGCGCCACAATGCGAACTTCTGATCAATAAAACGCTTGAGCGCCACACATTGCTCGTAGCTGTTGACGACAAATGCTGCCTTGCGGCGAATTCCGTCCCGCACGTCAAAGTGGGCGCAATCAACAGCAACTCGTGCATCTCCTAAGCCACCTTCCAACAGAGCTGATGTCATTTTCCGAAGATTGGAAAGGCGAATGGCTTCCGAGCGTACCCCGCTATAACGCAGGGGGGCATGATCAGAAGCATCGGGATCAGCGATGGGGCGAAAAGCATATTGCGAGGCTGAAGTGCCCTCGTACGGCTCGCGCCGCCGCAGCAGATAAGAGGGCGCGACGTCGATATGAAAAGCTGGGCTCGCCGGCATAAAACTGGTAGCGCTCGTGAGGAGAACAGCCGGCGCGTGCGAAGTCAGGTCATGGAAAGTGTTCCATTCATGCAGCCGGTACATAAATGCACGGGGAGCGCCCGAGAAGACCACGTATTGCAGTTGCACGCCGGGCTCATCGGTACGAACGGAATCAGCACTGTCTCCTAGGAAGAAGCGTACACCCGACAAGCTTCCAAGTAAGTTGTCGGGGCAGGCGGCAAGCAGGTCGTCCGAACAACGCTCGTCCGATCGGATGGCCTCGATGACACCCTCACGTGACAGTTCATTTAACCTGTAGGAAAGGCGCCTGTAGCAAAGCACAGTGAATGTGACTGCGATCAGCAGGCGCACCAGTAGTGTCAGGCGGCCAGGCTCGACGGCGCGCAGGTACGGTGAAAGCACGCTCTCGATCGCATCTTCCTGTTCACTTCTGTCGTTTTGCGATCCCGCGTTGATCCACATCGCCAGGTGGCTCTGCAGCAAGTCTGCATCACGAGCCAAGTCTTGCAGCGGGCAGCGAAGGGCTTCGGCGAGGCGACGCCACTGGTCGGTATTGCGCTCCTGCGCACGAGCCTGGTTGCGCCGCGCCTGGAATGCTGCGATGGCCGCGTCCTCCCAAATAAAGCTCAAGGCTTCCTTGGTGCGTATGAGATCGTCCTTGTACGCTGCCCCCGGGTTAAGGCCACTTTGTCGCTTCGGTGTCAGCCAATCCCCGATCAGGCGTAACGGGGTGAGCAGAAGGCCAGATAACGCTTGCCGAAGCGAGTCGTCCAGACGATGGATAGCAGAAACGAGCGTGACGTTGAGTTTTTCGAATTCGGCGCACTCGATTGCAAACTGCGCGAACGACTGATCGCGCAGTCGCGCATTTGCACCGGCCGCGATCATACGCAGCGAGGCATTTTGCAGGCTTTCATGGAACGAATATCGGTATCCCGAGAGCTTGAGCTGCGAGACGCCCATCATATCCAAGGCCTGTTGAGCGCTGTCGGCCTCATCAAAGATCACCACGTCAAATTCGCGTGCGATACGTTCGAAGTAGCGCTCGTCCATGTCCGTAGTGTGGGCCGGAACGACCGTATCAGCGGACCGGATGTGGCCAAGCCAGACGTCAGCTGCCGGAAGCATTCGAGCGGCACGGTTGCGCGAACACACAGACCAGGCTGGGCACAAGCGTGGGGTCGGTTTTCCCGTCGGCTTGTCCTCCGGCGCCTGCAGGACGGCATAACAAAACTGGTCGTCGATTTTGAAAACGTCGGGCGGCGCGCTCGTTAGGCGTGGCAGTGCACACACTCCCTCGAACAAAGGCGCCGAAATGGTGCTTCGGCCAAAGCCACGCAGTGGATCACCTGTTGCGAGGGATTCCCCCAACTTGAAAGCATGCCGCTGTTTTGTGTCCCCGCTCTGGCCGACGAGCAGCCCGACATTGATTTCGTACCGCTGCAGGTCTTCAAGGTATTGGCGACACACTTCGATGGACGGGAAAAAGACGGCTGTTTTCACCTGTCTGGTTCCGAGGTAACGAAGAAGGCAAACCAGCAACGTGGTCTTGCCCGCACCCGGCAGGCCGATGAGGTGTTTAATCCCATCCAGAGTGATCGAGCCCTCAAAGCTGAGTTGCCCGTCCGCACCGGGTGAAGTCAGCGCTATCGCCCGCATGCGTGCACCCCAGTTCCCGCTGCGAGCAACGGCCAGTTGACGATCGATGTCATCCATCTGGTCTGCTTCACGCAGCAAGTCGGCCCAAGGGACCCTGAGCGATGTCGCAGCCGCCTGATTGCGCGGCCGGTGCTTTAATGGTTCGGGAAGGTTACGAGGCAGTCTTTGGATCTCGTAGCGCCTGTCCTCCCCTGCGTGGGAGATGCGCAGATAAGTGGGTATGCCAAGCTTGGCCAATTCAAATCCGTGCGGTGCTGGCGGCTCGGCTCGATTCAGCTCGTCGAGGGCAACACGTAGCGCGTCACTCAAGAGGTCGAAGACTGGCTTGAAATCTAGTGTCTTCTCGTTGATCTCAAAGCGGTGGCCTCGTCCGCCAGTTGCTTGCAGCTTGTCGTTATAACGGACTGCAGCCGCCCGAATGGATGCGAGCGTCCCCAAGCCATCGCAGCATTGACGCAGGTTTTGAAGAGCAATCTGCCGGCCTGCAAAGAGTGGTGTACGCGAGATAGATCGGTAGCCCATCAGTACAACTGGGGCGTGGGCCAGAGAGGACTCGCCCAACTCGTAATGCAGGAAAGCGCAGAGAAGATCGAGCCGCTGCAGGCCCAACTCCTGGAGGCGTTGTGGATTCAAAACGGCACCTCCAGCGATTTCATCAGCTCACGCACGGACATGAAGCGTACTGCTGGCCCGCTGTAGCGCTGCCGAAGAATGTCCAGGTAGCCGTAAAAGCGGGTAAGGACGTGGTCGTTAATCGCGATGATTCGAGTCGAATACAGGCCCAAGCCGCCCAGCGACGATTTGTTCAGCTTGTCAACCAGCACGTAAGGATTCGAATAGCTCTTCACGTCCACACCAACCGTATCTCCGTCGAAACTGATATCGCATGCATCGCGACCAGGGTATGCACGAGGGAGAAGACCCAGTTTGAGCGCGTGCCGGTAGACCGCCGATTCATCGAGGCCGGGGGCGATCCAGTACAATAAGATATGCGCGCGGGCGATTACGGTTTCGGAAGTCACCTCTCTGGCGACGCTTTCCACCGGGGCATCGAATTCGGGGCATTGATGTATCGTGCACGCGTAAAAGCGTGGTGCTCCGCGGGACCGCCTCATCGGTACTCCGCAGGCTGAGCACAGATGCAGCTCACCATTAACGAGGTGGCGTGGCCCCACTGGCTCATAGCAACCGGAAAGGAAGCTGGCGGCCAATTGAAGATTGTTCTCCCGTTCGAAAAGGCGCATCTCAGTTGCGGTAGTTACCGGATGTTCCGCGATCCACAGTCTTAGTTTGGAATACGCTTCCTCCTGGCGCCCTACAAACTGCTCACTGACACTTCGTAAGGCATCAAAGGCGAGCTGCTCCCTCAAGTCGAGCTCCGACGATGATTGCTGAGCGAGCTCAGCGCAATCGAGTGTCGGAATACGGCGGTCGGGATCAATCAACACCATGCCTTGATATGGGAAGAACCTATGGGAGAAGAGATCGAGGCCAAAGGTGGCACTGGAAAGCGGTTGCTGGCACCGCACCAGCAATTCATGCACGGAGCCGAGCAAATTGTCTCGCCCCTTTTCCAAGAATATGCCGGCGAAGAGGAGCATGGCCTGTGCAAGGAGCGGACTCATCGAAGGGTCCTGGACGACGACTTCGCCTCGTCGGGCGCGACCAAACTGTTCGACAATTCCCGCAGCAAGAAGACGTACGGCAACTGTCACCTGTTCCAGACGCCTGATGTCGTCTGACTCTGAATCGGATGCGGCAACGCTTGTGCTTGTTTCTGCAGCGATTTCATTAAGGTTCGCCGCTAAATATTCGGTCGACCACTCTTGAAGCCGTTTCGCCACTGCATCGCGATTCCAGCCGCGCATTACGAGAAAACGCGCTGCCAAGAGGCGGACCAGATGTTCCCAAGTAAACTGCTTGCCTTGGGCTGGCGGAAGGATCTGCCTCGCTCTGTAGCTGATGATTAACGCGCGTGTGGTACTGGAAAGATGAGCAGTACCTTCGACTGGATAGGCTGCGCTTAGCTCCGATGCTTTGCGTGCGAGGTCATCCATGGATCCTCGCCAATCGCGTTCAAGCAGCAGCGTGTTTTGTAGAAGCATAATCTAGTAAGATATTGCACACACCGGAGTAGGATATCTTACTCTTCGCAAAATACAATGACTATTTTTAATGCAGGCGCGACGACTTCCGGTTACTTGTGCTACTGCTGGAGTCACGCGAACGATGGGAATGCGCCGTTGAGCGAACCCTTGAACGGCTTCATCGTCTTCAGCCAGCGCATCCGTCGTGAGCGACATGCCAACACACACCAAGCGTTCGTTCGCTTGCCAGCTGTCTCATCTGTTCTATTGGACGTACGTCGAAAGGACTTGCTAGGCGCTCTAAGTCTTGCCAGCATCACATGAAGGCTCCGACTCGGTCGAACTGCTGGCCTTAATCTGGTCCCTCACCAGTGACATTCCGATGTTTGGATGCCGCCTAGCAAACTCCTCATTTTCCCTTTTGAGTCGGTTCAAAAGGTTGGAAGCGTCGAGGGAGTGCCGAGCATATTCAGCCAAGTCCAACTGACCCAACTTTTGTAGACCGGCTAAGAATCGGGGAATCGACCGAGCCCGATGGCCGAGCTGCCCCTGAGTGTAACGTTCAAACGCGAACTCGCGCTTCAGGTGTTGCTGCACTGACTGAAATTCCTCGCTCAGGTGATCTGCTCTCGCAATTTCGTAAATAGCTTCGATAGTGCCCATTTCATCTGTTGACCAAGCTTGTACGCTTAACTCGTCACTCAAGATACGGCTGAAATTGTCGATTACTCCCCGATCCAATCCAGCGATGGGTACGTACAAGCCAATGTTTGGCGCAAATTCCGGGTGGCCCTTGATTACCGCCGCCGCACGATTAAAATCATTGCTGCTGATAGCGAACATCTGCATTATCCGCGCCTTTGCTTTGACAACGTCGTCGCTCCTCGCCCAAGTTTCGTACAAAGGAAGGTTTAAAGCGATATACTGAAGATCCGCTCGAGAAAGTTTAGTAGTATGACTGCCGTGGCGATATTCGTGAGATAGCGCGTCTGAAAGAAGCTCTATTGCCTCGATCTTGCTAACGAGAGCCTTGAAACGGCGGCGCAACGACAGGACATTAATTACAGGCGTAGCAATGAGATGTTTTACACTCTCTGTGTCTGTCGGATACCGGAAAGTTTGTCCAGTGGGGTCAATCTGCGCGATGTCTTGAACAAATTCCTCGATTTCCGCTACATGTTGAATATACCGCCGATCGGTGGCCACAGCGAGCGAAGCGAAGACTGTCCATAGGTTACCCAGGTCATGTGTCGACGAGACAGACGCGCCTTGCTTGCCAGGTAATTTAGGAGTCAATCCGCGCATCCCTGCGATCTGATCGATCTGCGCCTTTAAAAATAGTTCAACATGATGCCGCGCGCAAAAACAGATCGGGTAAATTAGCGTGTCAAGGTTAGCTCTCTCATCCATCGCCTCAAGTGCGGAGGTAAGGATATCGACTGCCTCAGCAAATCCGATACTGTACGTTTGCTTGTCGACAAATCCGTTTTCACCAACGCATGCGTTGAACATTCCGTCATCGTCGCCCGGGTTGAATGTTTTATTGAAAATACGTTCTTGAGTAGTCATACTTAAGCGCCTCGTGTCGCAAAATGAAAATCGTCTGTCTTGCTTGGGCAGCCTGTCAAGCGCCCGTGGCATAGCCGCGTTTAGTTGCTGAACTATGAGGCCTGCCCCATCACTGACCTCGGCCTGCAGGTGTAGGGCAGATTTTATTGTTCATCCGGGTTCTGTTCGGCCATTTTAATGGCTAAGAGTGGTATAGAGAAGTTATCTTCGCCCGGCATTTCTCTCTTCGTTAGAGTCACCGGATCGGGAATTGGTAACTTTCGTCTTCGCTTAGAGGCCAGTACTCCAGTTTCAAACGGATGAGCTAAAAAGTGTTCCTGTAACGTTTTTTTCAAAGCTGTGTTGTTGGAGGCTTTGCCCAATGCCTCTAGGGCCGCCTGGTCCACTACATCAAGACTGTACTTTCGAACCATTTGACTTGCCTTGGTCACCATGGCGCCAGCTTCGGCCGATAACTGCCCAGTTGTCCAGAACTCAAACTGGAACGTACAACTGCTCCAGAAAGAGTTTTTCATTGCGACCTTTCTTATTAACGGAATACGGTCGTTAAGCCAGCGGGCAACCATCTCGTCAGGCACCGATCCGCCAGGCTTATACCCTTTGCACTCAATGAATCGGACCGTCTTGTTGTTGTCCACCACGAGGACGTCAACCTCAGCAGCGCGCCCGGTTTCATCACGGAAGATTTCGTTCATCCGTATATCGGTGTAGGTACTCGTGCTGCGAACCATCTCAGCAGCAAGGTACTCAAACAGAGCGCCGCGCAAGTTGACAGCAGCGCCCTCAATCCGGCTGAGGCGACTAAATACCGCATCCAGCTTCTCAAGGTTCTCCGTCCTTGGGTAAAGGTCTCCGAGAAGCTCCGTAAGCTGACTCAGTGCCTTGGCAACCTCCTCACCGAACAGGGACTCTGGCGTAGCCGGAATAACTCCTTCGCTTCGAGCTAGCGCCAGGGCGTCCTTTTCGTATCCATCAGCGATGAAGACTTGCAGGCATCGCCCAACGTTCCGTAAGCTACGGAGCGTCTTACATTTACTAATGAATGGGCGGAGGTGTTCTGCTTTCAGATTCCCGCCTAAGAGGACATCGCAAACAAGGAAACCTGGCTTGAGTCCAGATTCAGACCACTGGACCATTGGCGCAAGGTACGACGGGCCTGTCAAATCCCAACAAAACGTGCCAACACGCGGCTGACTACCGTCGGCTTCCTCGTCCCTGATCGCGATTTTTTCGAAGCTGGCTAGTCCCAGTTTTCTGGCCCAATCCCGGACTGCTCGAAGGAGTATCTCCTCCGTGCGAAGACGTGCCCGCATTCGAGCTAGTTCATAGCTCTCCGGCGCGACTTGGTTGGATAGTTCAACACACTCACCAACGCCTGGGACGTCCAAGGATTGGATGAGCTTCGCGGCATGCAAGCGGTCAAAAATTGCTGTCGGGGAGAGGTGTCCCTTCTGTTTCAAAGGAGACCCACAGGCTATTGCGAAGTGAACCTTCGGCATGATTCCACCACGGGCCAGCAATGCAGCCAAGCCCCCACCGTAAGAAACACTATTTTCCCTCAGCACCCGTACAAGTGACTCCCAAAACGTCGGCGAGCCGTAGTGCTCTTGAAGATAAACGAATCGGGCGTTGCGCTGCAGGGGTAAATGGGCGAGTTTTTTGATGGTCGTGCTGCGGGAAAGACGTTGTCGCGCTGCCGCGGCAGTCAGCCCATGGTCTGCGATCAAGCACTCGACCAGGTCGCCACTCGCGCACGGCCCGACGGCCCGTAATGTCTCAAAAACCAAGTCTGCCATGGGGTTAGCTCCGCAATGTCACACTGCGCTATTTATAACACTTAAATATGTGGGGGGGTCGTCAATTTTTTGCGGTCGTCGCGAACCGCTTTGTTCTACGGGGTTTTGCGAGCCGATCACTGTGAACTAAATTTCCCGTATGTCACAGTGCTGTCGTCGGGCACAGGTTCCGTTCCTCTTAATCGACGTTAGCAAAGCTTGCATGACAGGTTGCCTGCAATCTGTGTAGACACATTGCCGCCTGGTTCTCGATCCTCTCCGGCTTTGTTTCTGTGAGTCGCTACCACCTTCGGATGCGTCTCAAACACGCTGTCCACTATGGCCAGGCCCATTGGAACAAATGGCAGACGGTGCGTATTAAAAAGCCGTTGAGACGACCAAGTTCATGACGTGCGACTGCTCGGCGTGCGACTCCGAGACGCCGCCAGCCAGTCACTAGCAATCGTCGCTAAGGCACCGACGGTGCTCTCCGATATGCCGGTCGCGCTTACGCTGGTGTTAGTCGCTCCGTCCGCTTGAGCAGTCAGGCTATCCCGGCCTGACTTACACTAACCGGCCTCCATGAAAGCCGGGGCGGTTCACGAGCGGACTATGCACTCAACGTTTCCCATGTACCGATACCGAAATTTGCTTATACTCATCAAGACACGGAAGATGGGACACTTAAGGCAACTTGCTTCGGGCCTTTCTTGAGCGAAGTGTGGCGGATCCGTCTCTACTGACTTCTCACGACGAAAAGCTAACTGATGAAGCACACTTTTGGCGGCCCATGGACCCAGATTAAGCTGGACGTTCTCGGACGGTATTTGGCTTCGTTCAACCAGGCACTACAGTATAGGCCGCTGCCCAGCCAGCCGTTCAAGCGCATCTATATCGATGCGTTTGCTGGCACTGGCGAATGTGAGATCAAGACGGACGAGCAAACCGTCGAGACGATCGAGGGTTCTGCAAAGATCGCGCTGCAAACGACCCCTGCCTTCGATCAGGTACATCTGATTGACCTGAACCAGGCGCATGTTCATGAGCTGACCAAGCTGGCGACCGGATATGGAAATCGGGTCCGCGTTCACCATGACGATGCGAACCTTGCCATCAACAAAATACTTCGCACGCTCAACTGGGACCAGTGCCGCGGAGTCCTATTCCTTGACCCCTATGGCATGACGGTTCCGTGGGCCACGTTGCAGAAAATAGCCGCGACCGAGGCACTCGACGTTTGGTACCTGTTCCCGCTGAGCGGCGTCTACCGCCAAGCCGCGAAGGACTTCGAAAAGGTCGACCAGTCCAAGTCCAACTCATTGGATGAGGTGCTGGGTACCCCTGCCTGGCGCGAACACTTCTATAAGGCTGATGGCCAAGCGGGCTTGCTCGGCGAGGGCGAAAGCAAAATCAGGGTAGCTACTCCTGGAGACATTGCCGGCTTCGTACACCGCCGGCTGGCTGCGGTGTTCAAGGGATGGGTGAGCGATCCGTTGTACCTCCGTTCGCCCAACGGTGCCCCTTTGTTCGCGCTATTTTGCTGCATCTCCAACCCAGCCCCCAAAGCCGTCGGGCTTGCCAAGAAGATCGCTTCACACATCCTCGGAAAGTTCGGAACTGCGTCGAAGCGCGAGTCGCGAAAGTCGAGTATGCCAGACCAGAATCTTCCACTGTTCTGACGGTATCAGAGGGAAAACAGCGGCCTCTGCGGCGGCGGAACGATGCGGTCGGTCGGCTTGATCTGCCGTGCGGAGCGCCGATGCTCACCGCCCGGCCCCAATACAGCCGCGGCACCGTGAGCGACAAGCTGTGCGAGCGCATCCTGGTAGATTTCCGACGTCGCCGGTGACTCATTGCAGGTCGAAACATAGAGCGACTCGTAAGTGAGTCCATCATCGTGCGCATAGATGATTTTTGGGATCTGCTCCATGAGTGCGCTAACACTCTTCTCGCGAGCGGGCATGTCGAACTCGAACCCGAGCATGCTCTGGCCCAGGTGATCGTGATCGAACTTGGGGTCATATCCGAGCATGTTGAACATATCGAGGCCTGCACCGGCATAGTGGATGAAATGATTATGGTTCTGCCAGTGGACGTTCGTCATCACGTCACGTGCCTTGTGGTGCTGTGACAGATGGATCAGCCAGTAGTCACCATGGCCATGCTTGTTGCGGATGAAGAATGGCGTGAAATGCTTGGCACCGCAGTTGCGGACCAGCGACTGATAGAGCGTAGACTGGATGAATAGCCGCCAGTCGCGGTCGGACTGCTTGATGTCGCGGATAGACTTACCAGACAAAAGCGCCGGCATGCCGAGCTTGTTGAGACCGTTGGCCAGAATGGTTTCATTTGCGAAGTTCAGCAGCGAGTCGACCCCGAACGTGAGGATTACCTCCGCGCCGGGCAGTGTGTGCAAGATTTCTCGGATGATCGTCGTCGGCACCGCGTTGTAGCCGAACTGATCCAACACAAAGATCGACCGGCCGTTACGTGGGCTTTTCTTCCTGATGAACTCGATAATTGGCTTGGCCTGAGCGAGAAAATTTGCATGCTTGACGAAGATGTCATCTTCGAGACGTCCGCTGTGGCCCTCTTCGTCAAGCACCTTCAGCAGGTGCAGGTACGCTTCCTTTCTCGCTTCGATAAAGAAGTACGACAGATCAAAGCGCACGGGATGCGTGCGGCCGTGGTTGACGCGAGCTTCGGCTTCCCTTGCGGCGTCCAGCAGGATGAGTGGTGAGCCACGCACGGGTTTATGAGTATCCTCGTGGTAGTACCGTCCACCGCCCGCGAAACCGTCGACCAGCGTCAGCTTGAATTCATCCCGGCGCCCACCCATCAGCACCTTGAAGTATTCGGACAGATAAGCTTGCAAAATGCGATGCTTCGCGACGCTGTGTTGTGCGATCGCCTCGAGTCCATGCTTCCAGGTGTACTGACTGAGCATAAGTTACCTATATCGCTGCCGGCATTTCGTCGTATGTACGTCCATTGATGAGGCGGCCGTTCGACTTCTTGGCTCGCCGCTTTCCGTCGGCACCCCATCCTCCCCACTGCTTGAAGAAGAATGCCGCAGCCTGCTCCTCGCACTGCACCTGAATCGACTCGACCCACTCCTGTTTCATCGGACGCGCTTTCGGTCCGGACTCGCCACCGACGATCACCCAATGAATATCGGTCAAGTTCATCTCGCCCAAGTCTTCCAGCAGCGGCTCGATCGACAGGAACCGCACAGTTGCGTTCACAGTGCGCAACTGGTCAATCCGTGGGATGCCGTATTTCCTGTCTTCGACCGAAACGCCAAGCCAGGCATTTACCGGCGCTGTCCGGGTCTCGAAGTAGTGAGCCAGCTTGTCTGCGCGCTTGGTCAGGATTTGGAAGGTATGCCAATGCGCCCTTGTGATCACTTCGAAAACGCTGTCGATATAATCGAACGGCACATCTTCGTGAAACAGGTCGGACATCGAATTGACGAAGTAAACGGTCGGCTTCTTTCGACGTAGAGGATCTTCAAGCCGGTTTGGTAGCAGCGTCAGCGTGAAGCCATTTTCGTACCCAGGCGTAGACATTGCCATCAAGCGCTCCGCCATTTTCTCGGCATAGCAGTTTTTGCACCCTGGTGAAATCTTCGTACAACCGACTGTCGGGTTCCAAGTCATTTCGGTCCACTCGATGTTTGTTCCCGTTGTCATGCGTCCTCCGATTTCCGACAGTATTTCACTCCAATATTGCCAATAGAGTCCAGCACTCAACGTACTGTCAACGTACATTCCACTCGCACAACATAACTTTGGGCAACAATTAGGTCGTAATCATATCTCACTGAAAAGTAAGCAACCATTGGTCTACCGGCAAAGTTGGCGAAGCGAGACAGATTCTTCAAGGAGACTATGTCCTTCTCTGGACATTTGACAGCTGGGACATCAAGGACTTGGTTCCTGCTGCGCGTGCTGCTGTGCGATCAGCTCGGCTTAGTCCTCACGAAGCTGCGGAAGAGTTCCACAAGTTAGCGCTCCAGGGTGGTGCAATGCCGTCTAGTGCTGAGAGTATTCGGAAGTCAATACTCGCTATTCGGTAGTCAGCCCGACACAGTCACGTTCGCACTCCCCACAACCCTTTATGCTGTTATCCAAGTTGTTCCAGGAAAGCGTTGAATCGCTCCAGCTCGCCGTTCCTGTCTAAGTTCTCTAGTCTCGACAGCGGCTCAAGATTTTCTTTTGTCAGAAGCACCCGTCCATAAGCAACGGATTCACTTGCCTTATCAAGAGTTAAGTCTACTGAGGTCGCCCACTTCTTCCAGCGGATCAACTGAGCGTTAGTCAACTCATCGATAGATAGTTTCTTGAACGCTTTCAACTCATCAAGAATCTGGACCATGAGCAGCTCACGAAGATCGTTCTCCGGGTAGAGCGCTTCGATACCGCGAATGTTGGCTTCATAATCGGTGACATACAGCGGTCGTTCGAGTTTGCGGCCGGCCCTCACCTCCATATCCTCGGCCTCCTGGACGGTAGCCTCGCGCTCTCTGGTGTACCTGCCAGACTTTTGCTTCACTAGCTCACTGATCTGTCTAGTAATTGCCAACGGCAGTTTGCCTGGATTGGTTAGGGCGTTCGCATTCCTGTTGACCCAGTCTGCGCCCTTGTCGGACACGCGCAACGCTGCAATTTTTGCTTCTAGTTCCTCGATTTGAAAACTGAAACTCCACAGAAGGTCACGATTCTCATACGCTGCCATATCGATATCGAACTGTTTGGCCATATGGTCGAAGTCCAAACCAAAGTACTTCTTGCCACAGTCCTTCCCGATATTCGTCTCCCGACCACCCTTCGTTGCCACGATATAGCCTCGTGCATGCAGCGTGTGGCAGTTGGAAAGGCCGCACTTAACCATATCTCCGAATACATAACGACCGATCACTGAATCCAACTTGTGCTGATCCGGATCCAGGTCAGGGGTAAAGCCGGGCCGAACAAGCACGTCTTCCCAAGATTCCACTTTGAAGGGACCTTTGGCTGTATTAATCGTGATCATCTGATCTCGCAAAAAGATATTGAACTGTAATCATACCTTTCTGACAGGAGTCTGAGCTACCGTCCAAGTCGTTTATCCTGTACGAACTGCTCATGCAGGTCACCTCTCCCAAGACTCTGCACACCTCCTAGCTTTTCAATCTAGCGGTTGATCGCCTTGAGCGCTCGCTCGTTGTGTTCGGTAGCCCTGACCTTTATTCCAGTGATCTTGGCAGTGTTGTTTTTGAAGTCAGTTTCGGCTCGCTCAGCAGTTTGGATTTGTAGCGCAGCAGGTCACCCTCAGGAACATCAAAGCGCGACAGCCAACGCGCTGCGGCCAAGCCTGTCAGACGAGGCTCACCATCCATCGAACCTCCATGCAGAGCGCCAATTTCGGCGATGCGCACGTCTTTCAAGGTCATAGCCGGCAACACGTAGATCGACGGCTTTGGATCCAGCTCGACCGGTGCGATTTCAGGTTCGGGCCGGCCTGGATGACTATCCCATTCCCGTAGTCATATTTGGCGAACCAGTCCCTCGGCAGCTCGGAATTCAACCGCGTCATCTCGCCCAGTTTCTCGACCATATGGTTGTTTATCGCTGTCAGCCAGCCAATATTGACGATGTGGTCGTTGATGCCCCTCTCATACCTGCCTGCTAGGATTCCCGCGCTTCCGGCGTCGAGTCCTACCATCTTCGACACCATGAAAGCTTCGGTTGGCTCATTGGCTTCAGGGCGCGGAAGGGAAAGATTGAAGGCAAACCCGGCATGCCCATGCTCAGCCTTAAGGAGTCCGGATGGCGACATGAACCACCCGCCGCGCATCCTGCTGCTCTATGGCTCGCTACGCGAACGCTCTTTCAGCCGCTTCCTTACCTATGAGGCCGCACGCATCCTTGATCAATTCGGTGCCGATGTAAAAATCTTCGATCCAATGGAGTTGCCGATGGTCGGGAGCGTGCCGGAGACGCACCCGAAGGTGGTCGAGCTGGAGAGCTGTGCTTGTGGTCCGAGGGCCATGTATGGTGTAGCCCGGAACGCCACGGCGCGGTCACTGCAGTGATGAAGAACCAGATCGACTGGATCCCCCTCGAGCAAGGCGCCGTGCGCCCGAGCCAGGGCCGTACCCTGGCCGTGATGCAGGTGTGCGGCGGCTCACAGTCCTTTAACGTCGTCAACACGTTGCGCCTGCTGGGCCGCTGGATGCGCATGATCACGATCCCGAACCAGTCCTCGGTGCCGATGGCCTACAAGGAGTTTGACGACGAGGGACGCATGAAGCCCTCGGCCTACTACGACCGCGTGGTCGAAGTGATGGAGGAACTGTTCAAGTTCACCTTGCTGACGCGCGGGCGCACCGACTACCTGACCGACCGCTACAGCGAACGCAACGAGCGTGCGGTCAAGGCGGTTAATCGGCAGATCGAGAAAATCTGACCGACCGGAAATTGGGGGCGGTCGATCGTCACCATCCAGACAAGGCGACCAGCCCCCCGTTCCAGTCGCGCCAGCTGTGCCTTACCTGATCAGTTTTTGAATACCTGGATCAATCGGCAACCGTTTGAACATACTGATATTCGTGCCGCCAGTATTGCCAACCGGGACGATCAACTACCGCGGCAGAGGAAACATGTGCCCCCCTTGCGCCCTACCAATTGTAAAGCCTGTAGGGTCTGGAACATCTAGTCAAGCTTGATGTCTACTGAAGTGTTCCTTCCCTGCTGGATGCACAGATGGCCCGCCAAACGAGAATGACAGAAAAGAAACTGATCAACATGATCAGTGCTGGGTATGGGCAGGGACATGGCGAAAACTATCGTCCATGGTTAAAGAACACTCGATCAGCAATCAGCAAGATTGGTACACAATCTTCCGGCCGAGTGCTCTATGGTCTGAACCGTTCATGTGACTTCAAGTCGCGCCAAGAAAAGAAAATCGCTCGAGCTCTTCTTTGGCTTGGGGCCGTGGACATCCGGGAACAGTTTCCACTTTGGCCTTGGCCGCACACTCATCCACTCGTCGGGGCGCCCGGGACCGAACAGCTTGTGCTTCCTGACGCTCCAGGACTCTTGGAGATAGCCGAAAAGGCTGACATTCCTCATGGGGTTTTCGTCGGCACAAACCTTCCTTATGTCGCAACTACGGACTTCATGGTGACCGTACAGCGCAAACACGTACCCAACTTAATTGCCGTCGCTTGCAAAAATCGCGAAATTGTACTGGGCGACGACCGGCTATCACGGCCGCTAGAACGTCTCGAACTGGAGCGGCTGTACAGCAAGTACATAAGAATTCGGCATATCGTTGTCGATAGCGAAGTATTCGGTAACGAGCTGCTCGCAAACTTGGACTGGCTGATGCCTGATGAACACGTAGTAGCCGATCTCCTAAACGATCCGCATTTAGGCGAATTTCATGATCGGTTAAATGAAAAAGCATTTTGCATCTCTATCGATGAAGCTATCGAGGAAGCCCGACACCATGTAGGGTGGACGAGAAAGCTTGGTTGTTCCGCCTTTCGCTACTTGACGTGGATGCAAGAGCTCGACATAGACCTGACACAGCCATTATTGATGACACAGCCCGCCCGAGGGGGTGGCATACGCATCCGAGCGCTATTGCAACATGAATTACTTGGAGAGGTTGATCATGCAGATCCGTGAAACCTCAACTGCCGGCAAGATAAACGGCAGCGGACAAGAAGTGCGCGTCGCCCTGAGCATGGGTGAGGAGCTAGGAATTGGAGAGGTGTATGCGTCGACAGGCTCGGATAGCATGATCGAACGCCCAACATTTCGAATTATTCACAAAAATCATGCCCAGAACATGGTATGGGTCATTCGGCTACCTGTAGCTGGAGATGGCGAACGACACATCAGGGCACCAACTTCGCTTGCATGCAGCGATCTCGCAAAGCTCCTGATCGATAAAAAAATTGTCAAGATCCAACTAACCCCACCTGCAGTTTTCCTGTTGAGTGACGCTGAGATCCGCGCCAGATATTCAAATAAAGACGGATCTTGCACAATCATTGATCGAAGGAACAACAGATACGCGATACTTGAACGTTTAATAAATTCATACTCAACGGGAGAGATCTTGGAACGCGGTTTGGTTACCTTATGGGTCAAACAACAGGCGGAATTGACCAAACGATCCAGAGCGAAACTCTACGATGACCTGCACAGCTACTGGGCTGGAAATTTCTCAAAAAACGCACTCATTCCTGATTATTGGCGCTCCGGGGCGGGCGGTAAGGAGCGTAAGCAAAAAACGAAACTGGGCAGGCCGAACGCAAAGGCGAGAGCTGACATCAATGCAAACAAGGGCTACTTCCTGTCTGACGATGACAAGGAGAAGCTCAGCTTCGGCTGGCGATACTTTCTAAGCCAAGGACGAACCAGATCGCAGGCATATCTGGAAACCATGGGAGTTTTTTACAGCGAGCGGTGGGAAGGTCAGAACGGGATACAAACGCCCATCCTCTTGCCTAGCGATCTTCGGCCGACCCCTGCGCAATTCGAACGATGGGGACCGGCGGGAGATCCACGTCTAACCGCCTCAAGAATACAACTAGGCGAAATAGATTGGTCGAAAAAATATCGCGGAATCTCGGGCAGTGCTGAAGACGGAATGCCTGCAGTGGGAATGCAAGCGGTTTGTGATACGACTACTAATGACGCATACTTAAAATCCGTAACATCGCGCCTTAAAACCGTGGGCCCAGTTAACCGACTTTTGATTACTGAAAGCAGAAGTAATCTAATTATCGGCCTTCATTGCGGCTTTGACGCTCCATCGGCGCAAACTTTTCTCTTAGCTGTAGCACACGGGGCGTCGAGCAAAGTTGATTTTTGTGCACGGTTCGGCATAACGATCAGTGAGGATGAGTGGCCCGCCTGCGCCACCCGTACCTATCTGGGCGACAATGGCGAATATCGGAATGAACTGAGCCGGCAAGCGCTTGACCAGTTCGGTGCTAGTGTCGATAACATTCCTAGCGGTCAGCCGCAATTTAATGGCGTGGCTGAGTCTAAACACCATCTTCTGCATGCCCGACTCGATCACCAACTGGACGGTACAACCTATGGCCAGCCACGTCGGCGCGGGAAACCTCATCCGGCAATTAATGCCTGCGTCAATTATTTTGAATACATGCGTGAACTGATCCGCGAAATCTTATATCACAACAACGAGGAAAAGGTTTCTCATCTTTTAGACGCCGAAATGCGGCGTGCACAGGTAGTGCCGACCCGGATTTCAATCTACCGCTGGCTTATTGACCGAGGTTATATATCCGATTTTGTTCCCGACATTGCGATACTTCGTGCCCACCTTTACCCTTCCGTACCAGCGACGCTGACTGAATCCGGAGTGTACCTGCTTCGAGAAGATCAGGGCGCGAGGACTGAACGAATTCCGAACGCAAGATATATGGCAGATTGCCTGGTTGAATTAGGACTCCTGGAGCAAGCTCGGCGCAAAGGCAACCGCAGAATTACAGTTCGATGCAACCCGATAGATCCAAGGTCAGTATGGTTTCAGACTGAGCGGGGCCTCGCAGAACTAAGAAATATCCATTCTGATCCGATCCTGTACAACCAGGCTACTGTCGCGGATCTGGTTGCCATGAAGGATGAGGACAAGATCATAGAACTAGATACTCGCGGACAGGACGAACAGAAGCGCATGGTTATCGTCACGAATCGACAAGCAATGCTCAGTCAGGCGCAGGCCGAGAAGCAAGGCGAGTTGAAGTCATTAGCTAAGCCAATGAGCAAAGCTGACCATTATAGTGAGATAGGTAAAAACAGGCAGGACGAAACAGCATGGTTAGCGACGCATCTTTCCCAATCCCCTTCTCAAGAAACACCGTCAGGGAGCATGCCGGGGATCGAACATAAAAAAGCACGAAGCAGCTCCAAATTGCACGTCAACGCGACGGATCCGGTACAGCATGTGGAATTCGTTGACGAACCAGATGACGAAATCGTGAATCCAGCGCTGGAAGCACTAAGACGATTTATGCGGGGACAGAATGACCAACAATGAAAACAGTGTAGTAGCTGCGAGCCCATTGGATTCGATATACGGCGAAAACCCACTTTTAACTCCTCTAGGGCCAAGGATCGCATTCCAACATCTCCCTCATCGGCTGACAAACCGGCCACTCAACGGCCATAAGCTCGCCAGCTTAGACGCTTCATCCAGGGAAGAGCTGCTTGTTCTATACGAGCAAAATTTCGTACCCACCACCAGCGGCATTGATATCGTAGCTGCACTCCAAAACCTTCATCGGGAACATTATTGGCACCGTCATCCTGCCAACCCAAAAGTCCGTAGGGATCGAGCTCAAATTGCACAGTTCACCAAATCGAAGGATTTCAACCCGGCCTCGATCCCTTGGCTAAGCACCTCTGCACGAGGCATGATTATCAAAGGAATAACTGGGACTGGAAAGACGGCAATTACCAACCGCTACACCGATTTGCTCAGCCAGCAAGTATACGAACATATGAACGGGGCGATACCAGGATTTGAATACGTGAGGCAAGTATCATGGATTAAAGTAGATATGAGCAACGACGGCAGCAGAGACGGCTTCTTAACGTCTATTCTGATGGAAGTGGACAAGCAACTTGATACAAATTACGCGAAACAATACTCCGGAAGATTTTCGATCGATAAGTTAGCAATTGTCGTTGGAGTTATATTAAGCACCCATCTCTGCGGTATGCTGATTATAGAGGAAATTCAAGAAAAAAATTTTAATAACTCCAAATGGCGAAGCCAGCTAACTACCTTTTTCTTACGGATTCTCAACTTTGGAATCCCAATAGTGTTAATTGGAAATCCTCTGGGATTCACAGAGCTTGAGAAATCGTCCCAGAATGTGCGGAGACTATCGAGTGGAGGGGTGTTTGAAATGCTTCCTTCTTTGGACGGCACAGACGACGATTTCTACAATATTGTCGACCATACTCTCTCGTTCAACGTCATGGAGCAGCAAAATGAGCGAGCGTATCAACATTTCCGTAGCGTCGCTTTCTCCTACAGCGGTGGCATAACGGACTTCGTCGTACGTCTTAACATAGAAAGTCAGCTCATTGCGCTGCGGTCTGGAAAGAGCGAGGTGCTTCCCAAACACATTAACGCTGCTTTTTCGGGTCCTCGAATGGTTGCAAACCATCCGTTAATCAACGGACTGGTCAATAGAGATCCCAACATGCTTCGCACCTGCAATGATGTGCCCGTCGAGCGTTTTCTAGCGATATGGTTAAAGGAGAAGCAACGCCATGACACGCCTGGAACAAAATCCGGGAAAATCCCAGATGAGTGCATAGAGGAAACAAACACGACCTCGGGCGCCGGTGAGATCGCGGGGGAAAACTTTGCAAAGATTGAACACCCCGCTCCCCCACCAAGCGAGCATCCGCTAGCTAAGCGATTAAAAGCTGAGCAGACCCGGACAGCTAACAGGCGAAAAAAAGCTGTTGAGCAGAAAGAGAAGTTGGGATCAGACGACATCCGAGGAGAAGGAGTCGGCGCCAGTTTAGTAGCAGGCCTGAAAGATTTGCTCAATCAAAGAAACTGACTCAACTCGTCTTGCTCGTGGAAGGCGGTCTGGGGCGCACATAAACGATCCCCGCGCGCTTCAACCAGTATCTTGCGACGTCATAAGGCAGATCTAGATCCCTTGCCGCCTGCGCAAGTGACTTTTCACCTGCCGCCACAAGCATAAGTAGTGCATCGACTCGCGGATCGGCGCGCGGAACGGAGAAAGACACCATTGCAGGCTGATATGAAACCTCGACCATTTCCGTGTAGCAATTCAAAAAACTTGGCCAATCTTCGAACAACAAAGCTTTTACCAAGAAGTGCTTTGCCGGATGCAAATGCGATCGTGGATTGCGAAGCAGTTTCGCCAGAAATCCACCGCTGCCCCCGTTCACAGACTCGATAAAACCAAATTCCGGAATGTCTACCAGTGCCGCTGCTTGCCTTAAAAATTCCTGTCGCACGGCTCTAAATCGGACGTTTCCAGTCCGCGTAAGCCACCCTGCTGCTTTTGCTCCGCGCAGATAACTCTGCCTTAACGAATGTGGTTCAAGTTCCAACTTAGAGGAGGACAGAATTCCAACTGCGAATTTGGCCAAACGTGTAAGCAAGAGTGCTTGATGGTTTAGCCGAGATGGAAGAGATTTCCATTCATCGTCGCCTACAGTATGTGGCAGCACCCATTGCAGCTTGTTGAGCGTCCGTGACTTTCCTGTCGACCGCATAAGCAGTTCACCATGTTCTGGACAAATCCATACGGCAGGATGCTGATGAAGCAGATGCCAGTAGGCCGTTCCGTACATATCGATTTCTTCTTCGATGCATTTAACACATGCCTTAAGCGGATGCGCGGCACCGATGCGACTTGACGGCAGACCGAGACGAAATTTTAAACGATTGATTCCTGCCCCGGCCAAAGCTTCGATGCCGGCGCTAATCCTTTTGGCAGGCTGATAAGGAGCGTAGAACTTTAGCAAAGTTCGGTCTTGAGATAAATAGGCCACATTCCCGAGTAGTCCTCTGGTCCGTGCTTCAAACGTGGACAAATTCGGTGGGAAATCGTGCAACATAGCGGCATCACGCACTCCGAATAGTTGATGGCTGGTAGTCGATGCCAAACGGTTTCCGCTCATGTAATGGAATCTGGCGCAGAGGCTATACAACGTTTCATCTGGAAGAAACACCGGCAGAAACGATAACGCTTCGTCTTTTGAGCCTTCGGATTCGTTCATTTTGCGCCAACTTCAGCTTTTGCAATTTAAGTCATAATATGTGGACTCACCGATTTGCATTTGCGATCACTCAAACTGGCTAAACAGAATATCGCTCGGATTTACTGTTCTAATTGTGGGGAAGATTTTTATCAAACATCGACTGAAGCACAATTGCCCTTGTGCCAAGCTTGACCGCTCACGGAGTCATAATGTTCATTCGCCCGCCTTATTCTAAACGGAAAGTTCTACCTTTCTTCCCGAGCGCTCCGGACGAAGCAATGGTCTTCTCGCGCTGTATCGCGTACCACGTATTGGCCCGCAATCGTTCCATCCGGGCAAGCAAGATGATCTTGTTTGATAACGAGTACGTACGCTCCGTTGACCCGTTTGGCGCAAACCTTGGAAAGCTTATGCAGGTGCTGCCACAAGATAGTATTTCGGTTGATTATCTTTTCGAGCACGCTACTCTGTTCGGGTTCTATAGCGGCCCCTTGTCGGTTGAGCGGAAACGGCTCTGGCGAGATAACCAGCTTTCAGGTGATGCTCGTTTCATAAATAAGTTCGTAACGGGAAGTTCCGGCCATAAGATCCGTCTTATTAAAGAGCACCTGAATTTCTGTAAGATGTGTAGACGCGATGATGAAATGGCGTATGGGATAGGACATTGGAGGACAGTACATCAGCTTCCTGGCGTAACCCACTGCCCAGTACACTTGATTCCACTGTCCGGTCTGTGCGCTAAATGTAGGTTGCCGACTGCTTCCGAGGACTCATGGCAGCCGCCCAGCGAAACATGCCCTCATTGCGGAAGCTATGGTTTTTTTGAGGAAGATATGCCTCAACTGTCTGTACACTTGCGGTTTGTTGAGTTGTGCGACTTAGCTACACATGGAATCCCGGTCGGACTCGCAAGTGCGGACCGTAAGCAGTTGTATTCTCAGTTTTATCAACGGGCAGGCCGGTCAATAGATCAGCGAACAGAAAAACTCATTGAAGTGCTTTTAAAGCGTTGGGCGGTTGAGAGTCTTGAACAACTTCAATCCCTTCTGCAAGTGATGATAACCCGCAAATTCTTGACGCAAGCGCTTATTTCTCAAGACACCATCCAGAGTCCTGGCGGACATTTAGCGGTTATGGCTGCGCTAGAAGCTGAAGGGTATACAGGCCGGAAGCGAAGCCGGACCAAACTCGAGCGTGAGGCCAAACTTACTCATGTTTTGTCGGACGAATGTCAGGCAATACTGGACGAGCTAGCGTGTGATGCATCCGCACTGCTAAAAGCTATCGAGCGAGTTTGTGATGTCCAAGGCCTGCCAACAAAGATTGGTACGATGCTAATCGACGGAACTCAAGTAGAGGCAACGCGGCAATTTAGAGTAGATCAGTATAGGGGCGCTAGGCTACTCGTTGCGTTGGACGAAATCGACTTCAAGGCAGAAGGCATAGTCTCCCCGTCAAATCTCAAGGCGTCTGATTTCAATTTCTCCTTCCTTAGAAGTGCTATGAACTGGCACAAATTGAGAAACTCTCACCGAGCTTCTATCCGGGATGTCTTGCTGCAGGAACGATTTACGATCGACGAATCACAGGAGGCAATACTTCGATCTGTTATCTGGAGCGGCAAGAATGACAATGCTTGGCTTGACAAGCTTTATCATTCCGACGATCCGTTCAGCGTGAAAGTTAGAATGATGAGCCGGAAAAGCATCATCGATGCGATAAAGAACGGTTGCAGGATCCCGAGTTCGGTTCGACGCAGCGCCCCGATAGCGTTTGAACTTTGCCGGCTATTCGATGCTTGCTGGCTTAATTCGACGATGCCGCCAACGAAATACAAAGGCCTATCGTTCGCAGACAGACGAGCGCGTTGCCGAAGAATGATCATCATAGCTATTGATGCTGGGATCACAAATCGAGTAAACATGCCCAAGCGCGCAAAAAGATGGTGTCTTGAAAATGACCGCGAATGGCTTGATCAAACCATACCATGCAAATGGTCTAATGGGAGACCGCCTAAGAATTCGTGACTCTGGGGTTCTGATGATGTGCAAACAGGCGGCTTCGGCACACTAAGGCTGCAGCGCTGTCAGAGGACGGGCTCGGAGCCCCCCCGACATCGGGTCAGATCGTCGTAAAAATCTTTACGCTGCTGTCACAGCCTTTAAGTCTCCTGTCATGGGAGGCTGAGGTTGCAGCAATCCTCAACGCGACCGGGCTAAACACCGCTAGCCTATACGTCGCGCTCATGCGAGGCTCGATGGCGTTGGTTGTTCGTACTCACATTTATGGACGCACGGCAACGGCACGTTAGCAGCACCTAGCGTCGATTGAGAACACTATCTGACATGCTCGAGCTGACTAGATGTTCTGAACTTTATTATTTTCTCTGGCGCTTCGCATAGGCATAAATGCGCATTTGTTCTGATCTGTATGATCGGCGAATGAGGACTGTAGAGACGTCTGGCCTTAGGGAGTCTGTTCCGAACTTAATTATGACGAAACACTGAATGTCTCGCGCTGCCCTGGCGTGACATGGACGTAACAACGGCCCGCGCAAGCGGGCCGTTGTCGTTTCAGGAGGTTGTCGTCAAACTGTAATGACTTGTCTCGTTTCTCGCAGGATGTGCCATTCGCGCACGCACCCCGCTACAATGGCCGACCCGAGGAGGAACTGTATGCACCGTGTAATGTTGGTGGAAGACGATGCTCGCCTGGCCGAGCTCGTTACCGAATACCTGTCCAGTTATGAGTTCGCGATCGACCTGGTCACGCGCGGCGACGTCGCGCTCGAACGTTTCAAGGAATTGACGCCGGACGTCGTGATCCTCGACCTGATGCTGCCGGGCCTCGATGGCATGGTGGTGTGCCGCCAGATCCGCGAGCACTCCGACGTCCCGATCCTGATCCTCACCGCGCGCGAAGACTCGTACGATGAAGTCTCGGGCCTGGAGCAAGGCGCCGACGACTTCGTCAACAAGCCGGTCCAGCCGCGCGTGCTGCTGGCGCGCCTGCGCGCCCTGATGCGGCGCGCCCAGGCCAAGTCGGGCGTCGATTCGCGCATCCTGCAATTTGGCGCGCTGCGCATCGTCACCAGCGACCGCAGCGTGATCTGGCGCGGCCAGCCCTGCATCCTGTCGAATACCGAATACAAATTGCTGCTGGTACTGGCCGAGGCGGCCGGGCGCGTGCTCTCGCGCGACGCCCTGCTCAAGAAGATGCGCGGCATCGAGTTCGATGGACTCGACCGCAGTATCGACAATTGCATCTCGAAACTGCGCCGCAAGTTCGACGATGCCGATTCGGAAAAGATCAAGACGGTATGGGGCGAAGGTTATTTGTTCTCGCCGTCGGCCTGGAATTGAACAAGGCGCCGCAATCAAAAAAACCTGCCGCGGCAGGTTTTTTTGATTGCGATCTTTACGCCTGTCGATCAAGCATCGCTTATTCGAACAGCGGCACGATCGCCAGCGGCGCGTTGTACGTCACTACCTGGGCCGCGTCGCTCGGCCCGAAGCGGTAGGTGACGACCGGAAAATCATCATCGATATCGCCCGCAAAGGCCGGCGCGCGCGTGACAGGCAAGGCGGTCTCGGCGCCACCCGTGCGCACCCGGGCGCCGGCCTCGGGAGCGGTCTTGGCGAACACCAGCCGCACGCCCACGCACGCCTGGCTGCGCGCCGAGGCATCACCGTAGCGGGCAAAGCCCAGCGCCTGCTCGCAGGCCGCACGCAGTTCGGCGACGTCGTACGAGCCGTCGGCGCGCAGCGCCAGCGAGATGCGCGGGCGCACCGTGAAGCCGCCCAGCGCGCGGTTGGGCGCCAGCACGGCATTCTCGTCGTAGGCGGCCTTGAGCAGCGGCAGTGTCGTGCGACCCAACGGATCGAGCACCAGGCTGGTCTGCAGCGTGCGGCCTTTGATGAGCAGGCTCGCACCGCCGTCCAGCATCCCCCTGGCGCCCGGCCGCACCTGCAGCGCATTCTGCAGCAGGCTCTTGGGGCCGCCATATTTATCGAACACCACCATCGCGCGGTAGGCATCCCGATAGCTCACCCATTCCGCAGCGTTCGCCTGCGCGACGGCAACGCCGGCCGTCAGCAGCAGGGTCACGCAGGCGGTAATGTGGGCGCGTTGCATCATCAGAAGCGGATAGCGAAGGCGGTCGAAACCGTCACGTTGGTGGGCCGCTCGACGAGCGGGCTATGGCGCACGCTGCCGGTCAGGCGCGTCGCTTGGACATTGGTGGTGAGCATCCACGATGGACTCAGGGCCCAGTTCCAGCGCGCGCCGACGCGCACATCTTTCAGGCCGCCGCCCGGGCGGTACACGGGATTGCCGCTGCTCCAGGCCTCGTTGTCAGTCACACCGAAATAGCTGCGGTTGTAGTCGCGGTTGACCAGCGTGACGCCGGCATTGAACGAGACCGTGTGCTGTGGGGCGATGGCCACGGCCAGGCGCTGTACGCCCAGTTCCATGCGCGCGCCGTCGCGCTCCCTGCCTGAGCCGATCAGCACGTTGCTGGTGAAACGCCAGGCGGGGTTCAGGTAATAGTTCAGGAAGGCGCCGCCTTCGACCCGGGTGCCGATGTCCGGCATGCCGGCCAGTGGATTCTCGCGCTGCACGCGTGCGGCCAATGGCAGCAGTGTCGATACGCCGACGCCATCGACGATGCCGCCGTTGCCGGACTCGTCGCGGTTGGCGTGAAGCGATACCAGTGGGCCGAACTCGAGCTTGGGATCGGTCGACAGATGCATCCCGGCGCTCATGCCGGAGATGAATACACCATTGCTCCACTGAACCTGGAGCACCGGCAAGACCGATGTCTTGCTGCTGTCCGCGCCCTCGTATCGCGCCCGCGACACGGCGCCCAGCCCCGCATACATATCGCGGCTGCCGTCGGGCATCGGGTTAGTGGCCGGCATCTGCCCGCTCGCTGCACTACTTGCAGCGGCGAGGGCCAGGGCGAAAAACTGTTTCATCGTGAGGGCGTTCCGGGAGTTCGGTTGCTGATATTTTACGTCGAGCAAGCTTCGCTCTCCCATCGGATAGTGACAATTCAGCGTTTTCGCTCTGACCGGTATAAAAAAACCCACTGACACCTGCGCACCAGTGGGCAAACGGAAACCTGATGATGAGGTAGATAGTACCCGGCGCAGCCTCTGCGATTCACCCCTCAGATGTCCACCAATTGTCGTCAATTTGTAAGACGTGGAACGTGCGCCGGCCTCCAGGCTTACCGTTCCAGCATTGCCAATGTACAATCGCCGGCTCAGGAGAAACCATGCTTTTGGCCGCACTTCGTCACCGACAGTCACCCGGGATGTGCCCGTGAACCGGCTATTTTTCCGGTTCTTCATGCTCGTCATGCTGTCGATTACCGCGGCGACGTTCGTCATCTATTTTGCCTTCGCGCGCCTGTTCGGCGACCCGCTGGAAGACATCGGGCGGCGCCAGGCCGCAGCCCAGATCTTTTTGCTTGAACACTATGTGGACGAAGCGCCCGGCGACGAATGGCTCACGCGCCTGAACAATGTGCGCGAAGTCTCGCCGGTGCGCTACGACCTGCTGCCGCTGGCCGACGTGCGCGAACGCCTGGACGCCGGCCAGCGCGCTGACCTCGAGCGGGGCGCGATCGTGCTCGACGTCAGCGAGCGCGCCCTGTACCGGCGCGTGGATTTGTCGGGCGAGCGCTATATCGGCAGCAATGACGACGTGTTGCATGCACAGAACCTGCCGATCGACATCGGCAAGGAGCTCAAGATGGAGCTGCTGCGCTTCGTGATCGTCGCCATTGCCCTGCTGGTGCCGATCGCGCTGTGGTCGCGTTCGCACTGGCGCGCCCTGCAGTCGCTGTCGCGCATGGCCGACGAGTTCGGTGCCGGCAAGCTGTCGGCACGCGCGCAACTCAAGCGCTCCGAGATCGTCTATCCGCTGGCCGAACGCATCAACCACATGGCCGGCCGCATCGAAGAACTGATGGCGGCGCAGCGCAGCCTGCTGCATTCGGTGTCGCACGAATTGCGCACACCCATTGCACGCCTCGAATTTGGCCTCGAACTGCTCGACGCGCGCGCGAACGACCCGGACCTGAGCCGGCGCATCGCCGCCATGGAGGGCGACCTGCGCGAGCTGAACGACCTGGTCAAGGAGTTGCTCGATATGAGTAAACTCGACAGCGCGGGCACGCTGCAGCGCGCCACGGTCGATTTGTCCGCCTTGCTGCGCGACTGCTGCGCGACGCTGCCGCCATCGTCCCAGGACATCACCTGCCGGTTTGGCGACGGGCTCGGCACGATCGAGGTCGACGCCCGCCTGCTCGCGCGCGTGATCAGCAACTTGCTGCGCAATGCCCAGAAATATGCGGCCGGCCGGGTCGTGCTGGCGGCCGAGCGGGGACCGGGCGGCATCGAGATCGCCGTCGACGATGACGGGCCCGGCATTCCCGAGGCCGAGCGCGACAAGGTGTTCGAGCCGTTCTACCGGCTCGACCGCAGCCGCGACCGCGCCACCGGCGGGTTCGGGCTGGGCCTGTCGATTGCGCGCAAGGCCGTCGTGCTGCACGGCGGCACGCTGCGCGTGGAGACATCAACCCTCGGCGGCGCGCGCTTCGTGGTGCGGCTGCCGTCGTCGCCGGAGACCATGAAATGAACGAACGCTTCCTGATCGCCACCCTGTGCGGGCTGGCCCTGCTCTCGACCGTCGGCGCCTCCCTGCCCTACCCGATGCTCGCGCCGCTGTTTGCCGATGGCAGCATCCATGGGCTCAACAGCTTCCTCGGCCTGCCGCCCAAGCTGCTGCTGGGCATTGCGCTGATGATCAATCCGCTGGGCCTCCTGATTGGCAGCGCGGTGCTGGGCCCGTTGTCCGACAGTTTCGGCCGGCGCCGCACGCTGCTGCTGACCACGGTTGGCGCGGCGCTCGGGCACCTGCTCACGGCCGTGGCGATGGTGATGGAATCGTATCTGCTGTTCCTGGTGGCGCGCTTTTTCACCGGCCTGCTCGAAGGCAATGGCGCCATCATGCGTGCCCTGGTGATCGAACGCATCGTGGGGCCCATGCGCAATCATGCGCTGTCCTGGCTCAATGGGTCGTTCAACCTGGGCTGGCTTGTCGGTCCGCTGCTGGGCGGCTTCACGATGACGCTGGGCGCCGAGGTGCCGTTCGGTATCGCCGCGCTCGCCCTGCTGCTGGGCACACTGTGCGTGTTCCTGACGATTCCCGCCACGCCGCCGGCGACGCACGGCCTGCGCTGGTGGACGGTAGCGCGGGAGCGCCACGCGCTCACGCTGCTGCGCCACGCGCCGCTGCGCACGCTGTTCATCATCCACCTGGGCTATTGCTGCGGGGTGGCGTCGCTGTACGAGTACTTTCCACTGTGGCTGGTCGACGTGGGCGGCTACGACGCGCGGCAGATTTCCATCGTGAACATGGGCATGTGCGCGTTGATGACGACCGCGGCGCTGTTTGCCGGCCATGCCAGCACGGTAGAAGGACGGCGGCGCGCGGCCTGGTACGCCGCCGTTGGTGCCACCGCGATCCTGTGCGTTGGCTTTGGCAACCTGTGGATCGGCATCGCCGGCATCATCCTGTTCGGCGCGCCGCACGCGTTCTACAACACGGCGCTGCAAACCTGGGCGGCCGACGAATTCGCAGCCCACGGCCAGGGTTCGGTGATGGCGCTGCTATCGACCATCTTCTGCCTGGCCAATATTTTGATGGCGCTTCTCGGGGCCGTGCTGACGCTGATCGACACGCGGCTGGTGCTGATCGTTGGCGGCGTGCTGGCGGTGTGGGCCTCGGTGGCGCTGCGGCGCTGGAGCGTACGGAGCGCGCATCCGGTACTGGTGTAATCGCTGACACAGCGCCAGGCTGCGCAGACAATGCGTCGTCACGGCCCAGGAGAAAAGAGCGGCATGAAAGACAGAGCGGCGCCCCTGGGACGCCGCTGCGGTACTGCCGAGCTTACCTGCTGGCCGTCATTGCTGCTATTACTTCCCCACATTATGCGGCGCAGGCCGCACATTCGCCACGCCGAACCAGAGGTGCTCCCACCAATGGTCGCGCGAGCGCACCGTGACCAGGCACGCCTTGTCGAACCCGGACTTGAAGACCATGTCCGGACATTGATTCGTCGCCAGCGCATGGCGCTGGTTTTCGGCATTGACCAGCGCAATACTGAGCCAGATGGTCGCCAGGGCGAACAACGCCGCCAGCGACCACGCGACGTGGTTCACGTTGCTGGTCTCAAACAGCTCTTCCTCTTTGGGCCGTGACCCTTCGTAGATCTTGAGGATGTCGCGTTCGACGTCGTCGCTCATTTGGTCTGGGCTGCTTTCGTTACCAGTGCATCGAGAACCTGGCCGGTGGCCGTCATCAGCTGGCCCATGTCCTGGATCTTGTTCGACTGCGCCACCGTTGCCGGCGACACGACGTATTTACCATCGATGACCACGGTTGGCGTGCTGCTGGCCTTGTACGCTTCGGCAACTGCCGGCAGACGCTTGAGCTTGGTCTGCACGCCGAACGAGTTCCACGCTTCGAGGAACTTCGCTTTATCCAGGCCGTTGGCGGCTGCCCATGCGATGATGTCGTCATCCTTCATCAGGCGCTTGCGCTCGACGTGCACGGCGCGGAACACGCGGTCGTGGTATTGCTCGAGCTTGCCCATGGCGTCGAGCGTCAGGAACAGGCGTGCCTCAGGATCGCTCGGGCCCTGGAACGGCAGCGGGATGCGACGCATCACGATGTTGTCACCCTGCTTTTTGATCCACGCATTGAGCGTTGGTTCAAATGCATTGCAGGCGCCGCAGTGGTAGGCGAAGAATTCGACGACTTCGACCTTCTTGCCGATGGCCTGGGTCGGCTGCGGGGCGGCCAGCACGGTGTATTCGGAACCGACGCGTGGATCAGTCGGTGAAGCATTGGCAAAACCGGCAACCAGGGCGGCAGCAACGAGGGCAAAACGCAGAGTACGCATAACATCCTTCCACATATATGATTGAGCGAACGACCGCGAGATTACCACTTTTTGCATGTCCCCTGTCTGCAGGGCGCGATTTATTGCATTTGCTTACCGCTGAAACACGGCTGCCAATACACGATACAAACCCCGCCCGCTTGATGGTCGATCAGAAATCGAAGCGCAGCGACACCTTCAGCTGGCGGCCATCGCTCGGATAAATGCCGGCGCGGCAGCTGAACGCATAGCTGTAATGCTGGCGGTCGAGCAGGTTCAGGCCCGAGACCGCCACTTCCCAGTCACCCAGGCGCCGGGCATAGCGGGCATCGACCGTGGTGTATGACGGCACGCGCGCATCGCAGCTGTTGGCGAAGTCGTCACCGAAACGCTGGCTCGCGACCCACTGCGCGCCGACGTCGGCGCTGTGCCCATTGCCCGGCGTCCAGGCCAGGCGCGTCGTCACGACGTGCTTCGGCACCAGCACCATGTCACGGCCGGTGTTCGGGCCATCGCGGAACTCGGATTGCACGTACTGCCAGGCGCCGGTGAGGCGCAGGCTGTTCCCCAACAATGCATTGCCTTCGAACTCGACGCCCTGGCGGCGGGTCGGGTCGAGGTTGGTGTTGGCGCCGAAGCCGCCGGCGAGCGTCGGGTCGAAGAAGAGTTCGTTCGTCAGGCGATGGCGGAACACGCGCGCAGTGGCCTTGCGCGCGTCGTTGCCGGCGGAGACGCCCAGCTCGAGGTCGCGCGAGGTTTGCGGCGCCAGCACGCCCGGGCTCGAGCGGTACGAGTTTTCGTCGATGTTGGCGATGCGATAGCTGCGACCGGCCTTGGCAAACACGGTGACCGCGGGCGCCACGTCGAAGCTGCCTTCGACGCTGAAGGCATTGATCGACTGCTCGGTGTCTTCAGGGGTAACGAACGCGAGCGGATCGGCGTATTCCTTGTCGAAGCGTTCATGACGCGCGCCAACAGCCAGGCGCGCATTGTGCGGCGCGTTCCAGGTCAGTTCGTCACGCACGTAGATGGCCTTGGACTCTTGCTCGGCGTCGCCGGCCGAGAAGCTCGACGTCACCTGGCGATCCCAGCGGGTCAGGTCGATGCCGGTGACGAATTCATTGCGCTGGTCGCCGAGCATCGATGTGTGGCGCAGGCGCGGCGAAAACTGGGTCTGCTCGGCCTGGTAGCGCGAGGCCGATGGGAAGCCCGAGAACACATAGGTCGAGCCCACATCGCGCTCGCGATGCGACAGCTCGGCCGCCAGTTCGACGGCGCCGATGCGGTGCTCGACGAAGGCGCTGATGCGGTCGGTGTCGAGCGAGCCGAAATCGTCCAGCGTATTGCTCTGGGTCGGATTGGCCTGGAATTGCGCTTCGGTCAGCGAACCCGGCAGGCGCGAATCGGATCGCGAACTCTCGAAGCGCAGGCCGGCGCGGCCGTTCGGCGCGTAGGCGTACTGCACACCGCCGCTGAAGCTCGTCTGCTCGTACTTGTTGTTCTCGCGGTAGTTGTCGGTGCTGCGGTCGGCCACGGCGGCGTCGAACGACCACGGGCCGGCGCCGTGCGCGACGGAGGCGCGCAGGTCGCGCGCGTCGAAGCGCCCCGCTTCGGCAAACAGCGTGCCGCGCGTGCCGCTGCCGGATGGGCGGCGGGTGAAGATCTGGATCACGCCGCCGGTGGCGCCGTCACCGTACAGCACGCTGCTGCCGCCGCGCGTGATTTCGATGCGCTCGACCGTGTCGACCGGGATGCTCGACAGCACCGTGTTGGTCAGCTCGTTTTCATTCAGGCGCACGCCGTCGACCATCACCACCACGTTTTGCGCGCTGTTGGTGCCGAAGCCGCGCATGTCGAGGGTGAAGTCGGGCGAGCCGTCCAGGCTCTGGCGGCCAAAGACGCCGCCGATCCTGCGGATCGCGGCATTCACGTCGGCCACGCCCGCGTTGCGGATCTGTTCGGCGGTGATCACGGTGGCGCCGATCGGCGTGGCGGTGGCCGGAAAGCGTGCGGCGGTGACGACGACGGGGGCCAGCGTTTCTTGTGCCACAGACTGCGCAACGGCGTTGGCGGCGATGGTGGACATGGCGAAGGCGCACGCCAGGGCGAGGGGCGCGCGGCGCGCGGGAGCTGCAAAAATCATGATGAATGTGTTCTCGGTAAAGGGCGCCTGGCTGCGTCCCCGCAGTCTGGCGTCGAAGGAAGCGCATGGCGCTTCAACCTGTTTTTGGCCGGTATCCGGGCTGGCAAGCGGGACGCCCTCACCGTCCTGCGCAGCATGCGCAGTGGTGTTCGAGTTCGTCTGCCGCGGCGCAGGCTATGCGGGCGCGGCGCTTGTTGACCGTTGCGGGGGCAGCACACTTCCAGCACGGCGCGCGGCGCAGTCCTGTCGTGTTTCCCGTTTAACTTCGCGCACTGAAATGCGCGCGAGAGCACCAAAACGGGGCGATTATACCGCGGCGTTTGGGTACGTTGTGGGTGGGGTTGGGTGTATTTGGACGCGTCGGCAGCGAAGCTGTCTCGCCGGCCGCGCCAACCCTACCACGTAGATACCGTCTCCCCTGTCAAGCCCTAAGGCGCAAATTTTGGGTCATAGGGCTTGCCAGAATGGATCACGCCGA
>NZ_JBFMMP010000013.1:0-154681 GCF_040790145.1 Massilia aurea | reverse complement strand
GAGGTTAACCCTCGTAAACCAATGCCTGCAACCCCTACTTCCTAAGTCAAGCAAATTATTCCGGACAGCAGTGCGCGCAGGCGGGAATCCCAGTTTATCCGCATGCCGATACGCCTTTAAAAGCGATAACGGCTGAGCATCGTACTTGGGTTCCAGCCTCCGCTGGAACGACGTTGGGATATTGCGCTGGAAATACCGTCGAGCCAATTTGAGCAATGACGCCGCCATTTTCAATTCCACCTGCAAAGTTTTTTATACCGTCCGCAAAATGACCCTTGCGACTTTACAGTCCGACCGTTACAATCACGCCCCGAAGCAACGCTGTCAGGCGAAGTGGAAAAACCTTCCACCCATACCTGATTGACAGTACGTTGAGCTTGCTTCATACTCTGCGGTTCTTCGCGGTGGGGTGGCCGAGTGGTTAAAGGCAGCAGACTGTAAATCTGCCCTCTCTGAGTACGCTGGTTCGAATCCAGCCCCCACCACCAAAAAGAAGATCGTGAAGTCGAATTGAAGTTGTACCTCGCGGGTGTAGCTCAATGGTAGAGCAGAAGCCTTCCAAGCTTACGACGAGGGTTCGATTCCCTTCACCCGCTCCAGTGTTTCGCGGTGTGCAAATTGAACATCGCACCAAATCAGCCCTTGTAGCTCAGTGGTAGAGCACTCCCTTGGTAAGGGAGAGGCCACGTGTTCAATCCACGTCAAGGGCACCAGAATTTTGTACGGCAGTCGCGTTGCACTCGTCCGTCAGGTGTGCCTGGTAATTCTCAAAAATATCGTTAGATCTTAGGAGTCTGAAATGGCAAAAGGTAAATTCGAACGGACCAAGCCGCACGTTAACGTCGGCACCATCGGTCACGTTGACCACGGCAAAACCACCCTGACGGCTGCAATCGCTACCGTCCTGTCGAAGAAATTCGGCGGCGAAGCCAAGGCCTACGACCAGATCGACGCGGCACCAGAAGAAAAAGCACGCGGCATCACCATCAACACCGCGCACGTCGAGTACGAGACCGAAAACCGTCACTACGCTCACGTTGACTGCCCAGGCCACGCCGACTACATCAAGAACATGATTACCGGTGCTGCGCAGATGGACGGCGCGATCCTGGTGTGCTCGGCCGCTGACGGCCCAATGCCACAGACCCGCGAGCACATCCTGCTGGCCCGTCAAGTTGGCGTTCCGTACATCATCGTGTTCCTGAACAAGTGCGACCTGGTCGACGACGCAGAACTGCTGGAACTGGTCGAAATGGAAGTGCGTGAGCTTCTGTCGAAGTACGAGTTCCCAGGCGACGACGTCCCAATCATCAAGGGTTCGGCACGTATGGCCCTCGAAGGCAAACCAGGCGAAATGGGCGAAGAGTGCATCACCCGTCTGGCCGAAGCCCTCGACACCTACATCCCAACGCCAGAGCGCGCTGTTGACGGTGCGTTCCTGATGCCAGTGGAAGACGTGTTCTCGATCTCGGGTCGCGGTACCGTTGTGACCGGTCGTGTCGAGCGCGGCGTTGTCAAAGTCGGCGAAGAAATCGAAATCGTCGGCATCATCGACACCGTCAAGACCACTTGCACCGGCGTGGAAATGTTCCGCAAGCTGCTGGACCAGGGTCAAGCTGGCGACAACGTCGGCCTGCTGCTGCGCGGCACCAAGCGTGAAGATGTCCAGCGTGGTCAAGTCCTGGCAAAGCCAGGTTCGATCAAGCCGCACAACCACTTCACCGGCGAGATCTACGTTCTGTCGAAAGATGAAGGCGGCCGTCACACCCCGTTCTTCAACAACTATCGTCCACAGTTCTACTTCCGTACGACTGACGTGACCGGTTCGATCGAGCTGCCAGCAGACAAAGAAATGGTCATGCCAGGCGATAACGTGTCGATCACCGTCAAGCTGATCAACCCGATCGCGATGGAAGAAGGTCTGCGCTTCGCAATCCGCGAAGGTGGCCGTACCGTCGGCGCCGGCGTGGTCGCAAAGATTCTGCCTAACTAAGCAGAGCAGAGGGGAGCGGGAGCGATCCCGTTTCCCTCGAACAGCATTGTCAGCGGGCGCACGCTTGCTGTATAATGCTGGATTCAGCTGGAAGTTTTCGTAGGGGTGTAGCTCAATTGGCAGAGCGTCGGTCTCCAAAACCGAAGGTCGCGGGTTCGATTCCCTCCGCCCCTGCCACCGAATTCTGGTGCCAGGCACCGAAAGTAAAGAAGAATGTCTAATCAATCCGTGCAAACTGTCAGCACCTCGAATGACAAGTTCAAGGTCGCGCTGGCGGTGGTTGCAGCGATTGCAGGCGTCGTCGGGTTCTTTTACCTGACAGGCCAGAACAAACCAGCCTTGGTCGCCGCAGGCGCCCTTTTGGCTGGTTTAGTTTTTGCTGTCCTGCTTTTGTGGACTTCCACCACTGGTCGTGATTTCCTGAGCTTTGCCAAGGAATCGGTGCGCGAGACCAAGAAGGTCGTTTGGCCGACCCGCCGTGAAGCCTTGCAGATCACCGGCATCGTGTTTGCCTTCGTGGTCGTGATGGCGATTTTCCTGTGGGGCACCGACAAACTTCTCGAGCTCCTGTTGTACGACTTTGTCCTGGGTTGGAAATAAACATGAGCGAAAACGTGCAAGAAGATACCGCGCCGGAAGAAATTCCGGCGGCCGGCGTTCCGGCGTCTGGCGCTCCTGAGCAAGAAGCAGCTGCTGAGGCAGCCGCACCGGTGAGTGTCCCGGTCAGCAACAAGCGCTGGTACGTGGTTCACGTCTACTCGGGTATGGAAAAGAGCGTCATGCGCGCCCTGACCGAGCGGATCGAACGCGGCGGCATGCAAGAACAGTTTGGCCAGATCCTGGTGCCAACCGAGGAAGTTGTCGAGATGCGCAACGGCACCAAAGCCGTTACCGAGCGCCGCTTCTTCCCGGGTTACGTGCTGGTTGAGATGGAAATGACCGACGAGACCTGGCACCTGGTGAAAAACACCAGCAAGGTCACTGGTTTCATCGGCGGCAAATCGAACAAGCCGACCCCAATTCCGGCGCGCGAGATCGACAAGATCATGCAGCAGGTGCAAGAGGGTGTCGAGAAGCCTCGGCCGAAGACGTTGTACGAAGTGGGCGAGCAGGTCCGTATCAAAGAAGGCCCGTTCACCGATTTCAACGGCAACGTCGAAGAAGTCAATTACGAAAAGTCGAAGGTGCGAGTTTCTGTTACCATCTTCGGCCGCGCGACTCCGGTGGAACTGGAGTTCGGGCAAGTAGAGAAAGTCTAAACGCTACCATCGGAGCGTCGCAGTAGTCAGGCGGAATCCGGTAAGAGGAGCCCCGCCGAGACGAGTAGTCGCGGTGGGGCGCTACTACTCAAGTCAAAGATAGGAGCCTTTCATGGCAAAGAAAATCATTGGCTTTATCAAGCTGCAAGTTCCAGCTGGTAAAGCAAACCCATCCCCACCGATCGGTCCAGCACTGGGTCAGCGCGGTCTGAACATCATGGAATTCTGCAAGGCGTTCAACGCCCAGACCCAGGGTGTCGAGCCAGGCATGCCAATCCCGGTCGTGATCACCGCGTTCGCCGACAAGTCGTTCACCTTCGTGATGAAGACCCCACCGGCAACGTACCTGATCAAGAAAGCCGCCGGCATCACCAAAGGTTCGGCCAAGCCGCACACCGACAAGGTTGCATCGCTGACCCGCGCTCAAGCTGAAGAAATCGCAAAAACCAAGCAGCCGGACCTGACCGCCGCCGACATGGACGCAGCAGTGCGTATCATCGCTGGCTCGGCACGTTCGATGGGCATCACGGTGGAGGGTCTGTAATGGCTAAGCTGTCCAAACGCGTTAAAGCTATCAAAGCTAAAGTAGACCGCAATAAAGTCTACGCCTTCGACAACGCTCTGTCGCTGGTCAAGGAATTCGCCACTGCCAAGTTCAACGAGTCGATCGACGTCTCGGTGCAACTGGGCGTGGACCCGAAGAAGTCGGACCAAGTGGTTCGCGGTTCGGTCGTGCTGCCAGCTGGCACCGGCAAGACCGTGCGCGTTGCTGTGTTCGCAACGGGCGAGAAGGCCGAAGCTGCTAAAGCAGCCGGCGCCGACATCGTCGGTATGGAAGACCTGGCCGAGCGCGTCAAAGCCGGCGACATGCCTTTCGATATCGTCATCGCTTCGCCAGACACCATGCGTATCGTCGGTACCCTGGGTCAGATCCTGGGCCCACGTGGCCTGATGCCTAACCCGAAAGTCGGCACCGTGACCCCAGACGTCGCAACCGCCGTCAAGAACGCCAAAGCCGGTCAGGTCCAGTACCGTACCGACAAGGCAGGTATCGTTCACGCAACGATCGGCCGTGCATCGTTCACCGACGCAGATCTGAAGAGCAACCTGGTTGCCCTGATCGACGCCCTGAACAAAGCCAAGCCAACCACGTCGAAAGGTGTGTACCTGCGCAAGGTCGCCCTGTCGTCGACGATGGGTGCAGGCGTGCGCGTCGATCACGCTTCGATCGCTGCCTAAGTTTGCAAGAATTAAGTCGTCACAATTTTGTGGCGCGAATCTTTGGGCTGTCGCAGCAATTAACCGCTGCGACAGACAATCAAAGACCGTTGGGCCGAATGCTGAAGGTTATGCAGGAGGTTAAAAAGAACTACCCAACGCAGATGGTGTACCCGAACAAGTTTTGTAGTCCAGCTGCGTGAATTCATCCGCTCAGTTTAAGGCTTCTTAACTTCGGACGCCGTGTGTTCGAACCGATGTGAACATCTCGTTCTCATCATTTAAGGAGATTGACCGTGGGTCTTAATCTGAATGACAAAAAGGCCGTCGTCGAAGAAGTTTCCGCAAAAGTAGCATCTGCGCAAACCATCGTCGTCGCCGAGTACCGTGGCATCCAGGTTAGTCACTTGACCAAGCTCCGTGCAACCGCACGTGCCCAGGGCGTGTACCTGCGTGTTCTGAAGAACACGCTGGCTCGTCGCTCTGTCGAAGGCACGCAGTTTGCCTCGCTGGCTGATTCCATGACCGGTCCGCTGATCTATTCGATCTCGGACGATGCCGTTGCTGCAGCTAAAGTCATCAATGACTTCGCTAAAACCAACGACAAACTGGTCATCAAAGCCGGTAACTACGCAGGTAAGCAGCTCGACGTAGCTGGCGTTACCTCGTTGGCAAGCATCCCATCCCGTGAAGTTCTCATCTCGCAGCTGTTGGGCGTCATGTTGGCTCCGGTGTCGGGCTTTGCACGTGGTCTGGCTGCCCTGGCAGCGAAAAAAGGCGAAGGCACTTCCGAAGCAGCTCCGGCCGCAGAAGAAGCACCTGCAGAAGCGTAAGCTTCCCCTTTTTTTCAAGTACCAACCTGAACTACATACAAATCAAAACTGGAGTTTCAAATGGCAATTAGCAAAGACGATATCCTGAACGCAGTGAGCGAAATGTCCGTCATGGACCTGAACGAACTGGTCAAGGCATTCGAAGAGAAGTTCGGCGTGTCGGCAGCTGCAATGGCAGCACCGGCAGCTGGTGGTGGCGCTGGCGCCGCTGCTGTTGAAGAGCAGACCGAGTTCAACGTTGTTCTGACCGAAATCGGCGCGAACAAAGTCGGCGTCATCAAGGCAGTCCGTGAAATCACCGGTCTGGGCCTGAAAGAAGCCAAAGACGTCGTCGACGGCGCTCCTAAGACTGTGAAAGAAGCCCTGCCAAAAGCAGAAGCTGAAGCAGCCAAGAAGAAGCTGGAAGAAGCTGGCGCCAAGGCCGAGCTGAAGTAATACATAGGCAAAGGGCGCTGTTCGCAGCGCCTGATGCGGGAGTCAAAGCTTGCAAAACTTGCCGGAAGGCGGGAATTGCGGCTTTGGCTCTTTTGTCGTCCCTGCGACAGACGTCGGCAGAGGGTGGCAAAATCGAGCTGGCGGGATCGGCTCCGAAACATCGTAACACAGCAGTTTGCTTGTCCTTTTCATCTGGCGCGAAAGAGTAAGAGACTTCAGGAATTGTGTGTGGTGGTGGCGCGTGCCACTGGCAAATCCTGAATTCTTCATCCTTTCTGTCACTCACGGAGTGTCCATGCACTACTCATTTACTGAGAAGAAGCGTATTCGCAAGTCGTTCGCGAAACGCGCCAACGTTCACAACGTTCCCTACCTGCTGGCTACCCAGCTGGAATCCTACGAGAACTTCCTCCAGGCTGATGCCGTCCCGTCGGGGCGCAAGGCCGAGGGTCTGCAGTCGGCTTTTTCTTCGATCTTCCCTATCGTGTCGCACAATGGTTTTGCGCGCCTCGAATTCCTGTCGTATGTGCTGGGTGACCCTGCGTTTGACGTGAAAGAGTGCCAGCAGCGTGGCCTGACCTTCGCGTCGCCGCTGCGCGCCAAGGTGCGTCTGGTGATCCTGGACAAGGAATCGCCGACCAAGCCGGTCGTCAAGGAAATGAAGGAACAAGAAGTCTACATGGGCGAGCTGCCACTGATGACCACGAACGGTTCGTTCGTGATCAACGGCACCGAGCGCGTGATCGTGTCCCAGCTGCACCGTTCGCCGGGCGTGTTCTTCGAGCACGACCGCGGCAAGACGCACTCGTCGGGCAAGCTCCTGTTCTCGGCACGGATCATTCCTTACCGCGGCTCGTGGCTCGACTTCGAGTTCGACCCGAAAGATATCCTGTTCTTCCGCGTCGACCGTCGCCGCAAGATGCCAGTGACGATTCTGCTCAAGGCCATCGGCATGACGCCGGAACAGATCCTGGCGAACTTCTTCGTCTTCGACAACTTCGTCGTGCGCAACGACGGCGGCGAACTCGAGTTCGTGCCAGAGCGCCTGCGCGGCGAAGTCGCGCGTTTCGACATCGTCGATCCGAAGTCGGGCAAGACCATCGTCACCAAGGACAAGCGTATCAACGCCAAGCACGTCCGTGACATCGAAGCTGCCGGCATCAAGACCATCTCGGTCCCTGAAGACTACCTGCTCGGCCGCGTGCTGGCCAAGAACATCGTCGACCAGGACACCGGTGAAGTCATCGCCGTCGCCAACGACGAGCTGACCGAAGAACTGCTGGGCAAGCTGCGCGATGCAGACGTGACCGACATCCAGACGCTGTACACCAACGATCTGGACCAGGGCGGCTACATCTCGCAAACCCTGCGCACTGACGACACCGCTGACCGCACCGCGGCGCGCGTGGCGATCTACCGCATGATGCGTCCTGGCGAACCGCCAACCGAAGAATCGGTCGAAGCCCTGTTCAACGGCCTGTTCTACATGCCGGAACGCTACGACCTGTCGGCTGTCGGCCGCATGAAGTTCAACCGCCGTATTGGCCGTGATGAACTGACCGGCGACATGACCATGTCGAACGAAGACATCCTGGCCGTGATCAAGATCCTCGTCGAGCTGCGCAATGGCCGCGGCGAAGTCGATGACATCGATCACCTGGGTAACCGTCGCGTCCGTTGCGTCGGCGAGCTGGCCGAGAATCAATTCCGCGCTGGCCTGGTCCGCGTGGAACGCGCTGTCAAAGAGCGTCTGGGTCAAGCCGAAGCCGACAACCTGATGCCGCATGACCTGATCAACAGCAAGCCGATTTCGGCCGCGATCCGCGAATTCTTCGGTTCGTCGCAGCTGTCCCAGTTCATGGACCAGACCAACCCGCTGTCGGAAGTGACCCACAAGCGTCGCGTCTCCGCTCTGGGCCCTGGCGGTCTGACCCGCGAACGTGCTGGCTTCGAGGTGCGCGACGTGCACCCGACCCACTACGGCCGCGTGTGCCCGATCGAAACGCCTGAAGGCCCGAACATCGGCCTGATCAACTCGCTGGCACTGTACGCCCGCCTGAACGAATACGGCTTCCTGGAAACCCCGTACCGCAAGGTCGAAGGCTCCAAGGTCACCGAGCAGATCGATTACCTGTCGGCCATCGAAGAAGGCCGCTACATCATCGCCCAGGCGAATGCAGCGATCAACGAAGAAGGTCAACTGGTCGACGAGCTGGTCTCGGCCCGTGAAGCCGGCGAAACGATCCTGGTCTCGCCAGAGCGTATCCAGTACATGGACGTGGCCCCAGGCCAGATCGTCTCGGTCGCCGCTTCGCTGATTCCGTTCCTGGAACACGATGATGCGAACCGTGCACTGATGGGCGCCAACATGCAGCGCCAGGCCGTGCCTTGCCTGCGTCCTGAAAAGGCCGTGGTCGGTACCGGTATCGAACGCACCGTGGCAGTCGACTCGGGCACCACCGTGCAGGCACTGCGTGGCGGTATGGTCGACTACATCGATGCGGGCCGCGTCGTCATTCGCGTGAACGACGATGAAGCACAGGCTGGTGAAGTCGGCGTCGACATCTACAACCTGATCAAGTACACCCGTTCGAACCAGAACACCAACATCAACCAGCGTCCGATCGTGCAGGTTGGCGACCGCGTTGCCCGTGGCGACGTGATTGCCGACGGCGCATCGACCGACCTGGGCGAACTGGCCCTGGGTCAGAACATGCTGGTGGCGTTCATGCCGTGGAACGGTCTGAACTTCGAAGATTCGATCCTGATCTCGGAAAACGTCGTCAAGGATGACCGCTACACCTCGATTCACATCGAAGAGCTGTCGGTCGTGGCGCGTGACACCAAGCTGGGCGCGGAAGAAATCACCCGCGACATCTCGAACCTGGCTGAAAATCAGCTGGCGCGTCTGGATGAATCGGGCATCGTCTACATCGGCGCCGAAGTGCAGGCCGGCGACGTGCTGGTCGGTAAGGTCACGCCAAAAGGCGAGACCCAGCTGACCCCAGAAGAAAAGCTGCTGCGCGCGATCTTCGGCGAAAAAGCGTCGGACGTGAAAGACACCTCGCTGCGCGTGCCTTCGGGCATGGTCGGCACCGTGATCGACGTCCAGGTGTTCACCCGCGAAGGCATCCAGCGCGACAAGCGCGCCCAGCAGATCATCGACGATGAACTCAAGCGCTATCGCCTGGACCTGAACGACCAGATGCGTATTGTCGAGGGCGATGCCTTCGAGCGTCTGGAGCGTATGCTGATCGGCAAGATCGTCAATGGCGGCCCTAAAAAGCTGGCCAAGGGCGCCGCGATCACCGCCGACTACCTGGCCGATCTGGACAAGTTCCACTGGTTCGACATCCGCCCGGCAGAAGACGACACCGCGAACGCACTCGAAGCGATCAAGGAATCGATCAACGAGAAGCGTCACCAGTTCGACCTGGCCTTCGAAGAGAAGCGCAAGAAGCTCACGCAGGGCGACGAGCTGCAGCCAGGCGTGCAGAAGATGGTCAAGGTCTACCTGGCCGTCAAGCGCCGCCTGCAGTCGGGCGACAAGATGGCAGGCCGTCACGGTAACAAGGGTGTGGTCTCGCGTATCGTGCCGGTGGAAGACATGCCGTTCATGGCGGACGGTCGTCCAGCCGACGTCGTGCTGAACCCGCTGGGCGTGCCATCGCGCATGAACGTCGGTCAGATCCTGGAAACCCACCTCGGTTGGGCGGCCAAGGGCCTGGGCTGGCGCATCGGCGAAATGCTGCAGGCGCAAGCAAAGGCACAAGACCTGCGCACGTTCCTGGGCAAGATTTACAACGAAACCGGCCGCAAGGAAGACCTGGACAGCTTCAGCGATGAAGAAATCCTGACCCTGGCGGGCAACCTCAAGAACGGCGTGCCGTTCGCGACCCCGGTCTTCGATGGCGCCCACGAAGAAGACATTCGTCGTATGCTGGATCTGGCGTTCCCGGATGACATCGCTGCCAACCTGGGCATGACCCCGTCGAAGAACCAGGTCACGATGTTCGACGGCCGCACCGGCGAAGCATTCGAGCGCAAGGTCACCGTCGGCTTCATGCACATGCTGAAACTGCACCACCTGGTCGACGACAAGATGCACGCGCGTTCGACCGGTCCGTACTCGCTCGTGACGCAGCAGCCACTGGGCGGTAAAGCCCAGTTCGGCGGCCAGCGCTTCGGTGAGATGGAGGTGTGGGCACTGGAAGCGTACGGCGCATCGTACGTGCTGCAAGAGATGCTGACTGTGAAGTCGGATGACGTGAACGGCCGTACGAAGGTCTACGAGAATCTGGTCAAAGGCGACCACGTGATCGAAGCCGGCATGCCAGAGTCGTTCAACGTGCTGGTGAAGGAAATCCGTTCGCTGGGTATCGATATCGATCTCGAGCGCAACTAAAGCAGGCAGCAGGGCCGTCAGCCTCCGGGCTGGCTTCGCGCCCTCGAGACCGTCGTTCCCGCGCAGGCGGGAACCTGAGCCCGGTGATTCAGCCGGCAAACTTGGATTCCCGCCTGCGCGGGAATGACGGTTTTAAGGGTAGCGAGTTATGCAAGCACTGGCGAAAATCAGTGAGGGAGCTGGCGGCAAGCAAGTCAGTAAAGAATTCAATCACCTGGAGTGATACATGAAAGCACTGCTCGATCTATTCAAGCAAGTTCAGCAAAACGAAAGTTTCGACGCCATCAAGATTGGCCTGGCGTCGCCTGAAAAAATCCGTTCGTGGTCGTTCGGCGAAGTCAAGAAGCCGGAAACCATCAACTACCGCACGTTCAAGCCTGAGCGCGACGGCCTGTTCTGCGCAAAAATCTTTGGTCCTATCAAGGACTACGAATGCCTGTGCGGCAAATACAAGCGCCTGAAGCACCGCGGCGTGATCTGCGAGAAGTGCGGCGTCGAAGTGACGCTGGCCAAGGTGCGCCGTGAGCGCATGGGCCACATCGAGCTGGCCTCGCCAGTGGCGCACATCTGGTTCCTGAAGTCGCTGCCATCGCGTCTGGGCATGGTCCTGGACATGACGCTGCGGGACATCGAACGCGTGCTGTACTTCGAAGCATACGTCGTCACCGATCCAGGCATGACCCCGCTCAAGAAGAGCCAGATCATGTCGGAAGACGACTACGCCGCCAAGTACGAAGAGTACGGCGACGACTTCACCGCCTTCATGGGCGCCGAAGGTATCCGTGAACTGCTGCGCTCGATCGACATCCACCGCGATGCCGACGCCCTGCGCGTCGAACTCAAAGAGTCGAAGTCCGAAGCCAAGATCAAGAAATACGCCAAGCGCCTGAAAGTGCTCGAGGCGTTCCAGCGTTCGGGCATCAAGCCTGAATGGATGATCATGGAAGTTCTGCCGGTGCTGCCGCCAGAACTGCGTCCGCTCGTCCCGCTGGACGGTGGCCGTTTCGCCACGTCCGACCTGAACGACCTGTATCGCCGCGTCATCAACCGTAATAACCGCCTGAAGCGCCTGATGGAACTGCGCGCGCCAGAGATCATTACGCGTAACGAAAAGCGCATGCTGCAAGAAGCGGTCGATTCGCTGCTGGACAACGGCCGTCGCGGTAAAGCGATGACCGGCGCCAACAAGCGTCCGCTGAAGTCGCTGGCCGAGATGATCAAGGGTAAGGGCGGTCGTTTCCGTCAGAACTTGCTGGGCAAGCGCGTCGACTACTCGGGCCGTTCGGTCATCGTGGTCGGCCCGCAGCTGAAACTGCACCAGTGCGGCCTGCCAAAACTGATGGCTCTCGAGCTGTTCAAACCATTCATCTTCAACAAGCTTGAACTGATGGGTCTGGCTACGACCATCAAGGCTGCGAAGAAACTGGTTGAAGTGCAAGAGCCAGTGGTCTGGGACATCCTGGAAGAAGTCATCAAGGAACACCCGATCATGCTGAACCGTGCGCCAACGCTGCACCGTCTCGGTATCCAGGCGTTCGAGCCAGTCCTGATCGAAGGCAAGGCCATCCAGCTGCACCCACTCGTTTGCGCGGCGTTCAACGCCGACTTCGACGGTGACCAGATGGCTGTCCACGTCCCGCTGTCGATCGAAGCGCAGATGGAAGCACGTACGCTGATGCTGGCGTCGAACAACATCCTGTTCCCATCGAACGGCGAACCGTCGATCGTGCCGTCCCAGGATATCGTGCTGGGTCTGTACTACGCATCGCGCGAGGCGATCAACGCCAAGGGCGAAGGCATGATGTTCCCGGACGTGTCGGAAGTCATCCGCGCGTACGACAATAAAGAAGTCGAACTGGCGACCCGCATCACCGTGCGTATCGTGGAATTCCCACGCAACGCCGAAGGCGGCTTCGACCAGACCCTGACCCGCTACGAGACCACGGTCGGCCGTGCGATCCTGTCCGAGATCCTGCCAAAAGGCTTGCCATTCTCGGTGCTGAATCGTTCGCTGAAGAAGAAAGAAATCTCGAAGCTGATCAACACGTCGTTCCGCAAGTGCGGTCTGCGTGCGACCGTCGTGTTCGCCGACAAGCTGATGCAGTCGGGCTTCCGCCTGGCAACGCGCGCCGGTATCTCGATCGCCGTCGACGACATGATGATCCCGGACGTCAAGAAGGGCATGATCGCCGCCGCCGAAGCCGAAGTGAAACAGATCGAGCAGCAGTACAGCTCGGGTCTGGTCACGGCCGGCGAGCGCTACAACAAGGTCGTCGACATCTGGGGCAAGACCTCCGATGAAGTCGGCAAGGCGATGATGGACCAGCTCAAGATCGAGCCGGTCACCAAGCGCGACGGTACCGAAGGCACGCAAGAATCGTTCAACGCGATTTACATGATGGCCGACTCGGGCGCCCGTGGTTCGGCAGCCCAGATTCGTCAGCTGGCCGGTATGCGTGGCCTGATGGCGAAACCGGACGGTTCGATTATCGAAACGCCGATTACCGCGAACTTCCGCGAAGGCCTGAACGTTCTTCAGTACTTCATTTCGACCCACGGCGCTCGTAAAGGTCTGGCCGATACCGCGCTGAAGACCGCAAACTCGGGTTACCTGACCCGCCGTCTGGTCGACGTCACGCAAGATCTGGTGGTGATCGAGGACGATTGCGGCACCAACAACGGCACGCACATGAAGGCGCTGGTCGAAGGTGGTGAAGTCATCGAAGCCCTGCGCGACCGTATCCTCGGCCGTGTCACCGGTACCGATGTCGTCAATCCTGAAACCCAGGAAACCCTGTTCGAAGCCGGCACGCTGCTGGACGAAGACATGGTCGAAGAGATCGAACGCGTCGGCATCGACGAAGTCAAGGTCCGTACGCCACTGAACTGCGACACGCGCTTCGGCCTGTGCGCCAAGTGCTACGGTCGCGACCTGGGCCGCGGCATGCTGGTCAACAGCGGCGAAGCAGTCGGCGTCGTGGCAGCACAGTCGATTGGTGAGCCGGGTACCCAGCTGACCATGCGTACGTTCCACATCGGTGGTGCGGCATCGCGTGCGGCAGTGGCCTCGTCGGTCGAAGCCAAGTCGAACGGTACGGTTCGCTTCACGGCAACCATGCGTTACGTCACCAACGGCAAGGGCGCGCAAATCGTCATTACCCGTTCGGGCGAAGTGCTGATCACGGACGATCACGGCCGTGAGCGCGAGCGTCACAAGGTGCCGTACGGCGCGACCCTGATCGTCAAGGATGGCCAGGCTGTCAAAGCCGGCGTCGCCCTGGCAACGTGGGATCCGCTGACCCGTCCGATCATCACCGAGTACGCTGGTACCATCCGTTTCGAAAACGTGGAAGAAGGCGTCACCGTCGCTCGCCAGGTGGACGATGTGACCGGTCTGTCGACCCTGGTTGCGATCGATCCGAAGCGTCGTGGTTCTGCCGGCAAGGTGCTGCGTCCGCAGGTCAAGCTGCTGAACGAAGAGAACCAGGAAGTCAAGATCGCCGGCACCGAACACGCCGTGGCGATTGGTTTCCAGGTCGGCTCGCTGATCATGGTCAAGGACGGTCAGCAAGTGTCCGTCGGTGAAGTGCTGGCACGTATCCCGACTGAATCGCAGAAAACGCGAGACATTACCGGTGGTCTGCCACGCGTTGCCGAGCTGTTCGAAGCACGTTCGCCGAAAGACGCCGGCATGCTGGCGGAAGTCACCGGTACCGTCGCGTTCGGTAAAGAGACCAAGGGCAAGCAACGCCTTGAGATCACCGATATGGACGGCAACAAGCACGAGTTCCTGATCACCAAGGACAAGCAAGTGCTGGTCCACGATGGTCAAGTCGTGAACAAGGGCGAGATGATTGTCGACGGCCCAGCCGATCCGCAAGACATCCTGCGCCTGCTGGGTATCGAATCGCTGGCCCGCTACATCGTCGACGAAGTGCAGGACGTGTACCGTCTGCAAGGCGTGAAGATCAACGACAAGCACATCGAGGTGATCGTTCGCCAGATGCTGCGTCGTGTTCAGATCGTCGAAGCAGGCGACACCGACTACATCATCGGCGAGCAGGTCGAGCGTTCGGAGCTGCTGGACCAGAACGACCGCATGAACGCGGTGGGCAAGCTGCCGGCAACGTACGAAAACGTGCTGCTGGGTATTACCAAGGCATCGCTGTCGACCGATTCGTTCATCTCGGCCGCATCGTTCCAGGAAACCACCCGCGTGCTGACCGAAGCGGCGATCATGGGCAAGCGCGACGGTCTGCGCGGCCTGAAAGAGAACGTCATCGTCGGTCGCCTGATCCCGGGCGGTACGGGTCTGGCATTCCACCGCGCTCGCAAAGAGAAGGAAGTGTGGGAAGCGGAAGAGCGCCAGGCACTGCTGCAGCAAGAGAAAGCCAATATGGCTGCCGAGCTGCAAGCGATGGAAGACCAGCAGGTTGCATCGGCTTCGGTCGAGCAGCATAACGACGGCGAGTAATCGCTTGAACTGCTAGTGAAAACGGCACCCTGAGGGGTGCCGTTTTTTTTCGTCTGCCAGGTTTGCCGAGGTGATCGTCAGGTGGTTTTTTTGCGATGCCAGATGTAACCTGCGACAAGGCCGCATACGGTGATGCCGAAAGCTGCGTAGGCGTGAATGAAATATCCGATGCCTTGTTCAAGGCGCAGATATGGGCTCACGTCAGGCGAATGGATTTCCAGGAACAGGCTGAGAAACCAGATCGCGGCTGGGACGAAGCAGAGCGTGCCGAGCCAGGGCTTGATGCGGGCGCCGACGAGACAAAGCAGTGAGGCAAGTACTCCAATCTGCCAGAAAAGCCCCAAAGCCAGCTTCAGTAGTCGACGGTGAGTGCGATATAGCATTCTGGCAGTCCTTCCAGTTCCTGCTTGAGTCGCTTCACAAACATACCCATATAGTGGATCAAATCGATGCAGCCGGCGCTGCCGGCAGCGCTACCTCCATGGATGAAAACCCCCCTCTATCATGTGTATGTGTCAGAGGATATGGATGGATTGTCAGTCTGAAGTTGCCCAATGCGCCTCGAGAAGAATGCAGGGCACTTTTCAGCCAATTATTTTCCCAAAGCTCAGATGGCTGAATCCAATATTGGCCGGCTGGGATTGGTCTTGGAAAGGAATGCGTTGCCGAACAGTGGAGTAATCGAACCGGCCTTTTTTGTCCGGCTTGCCTGATACCGCCGGGAAAATAAGTGACGATTTGGTTCCGGATGCGTGCAACGTATTTCCATCGAATCGGAGTGCGATTTTTGATCGTGCACAGGCCGGAGAGCGTGGATGTCCTCTTTCTTCTGAATACTTTGCCATGATGGCGTCCCTGTTGAAATGATTGACGCGGCAGGCGTAGGCCGCAGAAGGGATGGTCAACCATTCGGTGTCGCCCCAAGTTAGGCGCAGTCAAGTTAGACGGTCTCCACACGAATATGACACCCTCTGGTGCAGAGCCGGAAGGCTACCGCGCATTCATCGAAGTGTGATTTCAATAAAGCCCCTAGACAACTCAGCTTCGACTAATCAACATCAGGACGCGTTAGCAAATGCCGCCGCCGATGCTCTTGCCGGTCATGAGATCGAATCCAAAGCTGCACACATAGTTGTTCGCTTTGCTTCGCGTGCATGTGAGCTTTTCGCCATCTTTATGACGGACACGCATTCCGCTACCCGCTGTGCAAAGGTCGCGCTTGTCCGGCCCGATTGCGTCAAAAATCCCCCTGGCAGCGTCGCCTTCAATAGTAAATGCTATTTTCCTGTCGTTTGGCTTGGGCGCGGTTGGGTCCCCGAGGCTGCCGCCATAGAGCCGGTATGACGCAGCCGTTTGCTGGTACAGCGCGGGATCGCTATCGGCTGCGATAGCTGGTAGCGTACATAGAAAGATGAGTGGGTATAGTCGCTGGATAGTCATCGAATGCCTAAGCGCTGTATAAAGGTCGTCATATCTGTAAATGCGTCGTTTCGCAGACAAGGCCCATCAATCAAGCAATTTTACTGAGCCGTCTGGACTTCTAATTTAGCTATTTCGTCGAGTGAAGGTTGAACATGCCGCAGCCCCCAGCCCTGATCATCATCGATATGCAACAGGGCATGCAGTTCGATACCCTCCCACCCCGCAATAACCCAGCCGCGGAGGACACGATCGCCCGCCTGCATGCCGCTTGGCGGGGGGCAGGCCACCCCGTGATCAGCGTCCGCCACATCAGCCGTTCACCTGCGTCCGTGTTCGCGCCGGGCCAGCCGGGCGTCGACTTCCAGCCGCGCTTCGCGCCGATGGCACACGAGCATGTGGTTGAAAAGAATGTGCCGGACGCCTTCATTCAAACCGGGCTTGAGCGCTGGTTGCATGTGCGCGGCATCACGACCCTCGTGATCGTCGGCGTCAGCACGAATAACTCGGTCGAGTCCAGTGCGCGCACGGCGGGCAATCTGGGTTTTTCCACCATCGTGGTGTCGGACGCGACGTTTGCCTTCGACAAGATGGATTTCGGCGGCACGCATCGCAGCGCCGAGGAAGTTCATTTGATGGCGTTGGCAAATCTGCATGGCGAATATGCCACGGTCATGTCGTGCGACGAGGTGCTGCACCACTTCAAAGTGGTCGATGACACGGCGTCAAAAAGCGCCTGACGGAAGTTATTGGCGTGTCCGGTCTCACATTGCCGAACCAGGTCAGCCGCGCACCCCCTCGGCATGGAATGGTCTACACTAACTTGTCTTTTCAATATCCCGAAAATTTTGCCAAGGAGTGAACCATGAACAAACAATGGATGAGTGCCATCCTGTTCGGCGCCGTGTGCGCCTCCGCCAGCGCTGCTGACATGTCGGTCACCCTGAAAATGGCCACCGACAAAGGCGAAGGCGCCAGCATCGGCAACGTCGCGATCACTGAAACCAAATACGGCGTCGTGTTCACTCCCGAGCTCAAGGACCTCACCCCGGGCTTGCATGGCTTCCACGTGCACGCCAACGGCAATTGCGCCCCGAACCAGGCGGACGGCAAGACCGTCCCTGCAGGCGCCGCGGGCGGTCACCTTGACCCGGCCAACACCAAGAAACACGGTACCCCATGGGGCGACGGCCACCTGGGCGACTTGCCAGGCCTCTCCGTCGATGCCAAGGGCATGGCGACCAATCCAGTGCTGGCCCCGCGCCTGAAACTGGCTGACCTCAAGGGCAAGGCCCTGATGGTCCACGTCGGTGGCGATAACCATGCCGACCATCCGGCACCACTGGGTGGCGGCGGCGGCCGCATGGCTTGTGGCGTGATCCAGTAATCCGGTAGTTCAGTACGCGCCCGCTGGCCGATCGCTTGAAAACGATCGGCCAGCATCGTTTCACCCATCGCTGGCCTGCTCCCTTAACCACGCCAACGCCGACGCCGCACTGTTCAACACCGAGATATGCCCGTCATCCGGCCGCTGCCACAGCCGCGCCGAGCGGCAGCTACGCGCCAGCCATTCGCTGTGCGCACACGGCACCACCCGGTCCTGCGCCCCATGCACCAGCAGTACCGGCTGCACGATGCGCGCGCAGTCGAAGCCCCATGGCGCGACATACGCCAGATCGTCGTCGATCAGGCCACCCGGCCCCTCGCTCAGCGCCGGCCGCACCACGCTATCGAACCACGACCATGTCCCGGACAGCTCCGCCCAATCCTCCGGCGTAAACATCTCGCGATCGAATGCCTGGTTCTGCGCCTCGTGCTGCGCCTTGGCCGCATGCCCCTGCGCGGCCGCACGCAGCGACGCCGCGCCTGATTCGGTCATCCCCTTGAACCACTCGAGTCCTGCCGCATCGAACGGCGCCAGGCCGGCGATGCTGACGGCCGCGATCACCCGCTTGGGCAGCAGCGCCGCGCAGGCCAGCGCGTGCGGCCCGCCGCCCGAGTGCCCCATCACCGCGAAGTGCTCGATCCCGAGCTGGTCGGCGATGCGCGCGACATCCTCGGCGCTCGAGGCGACATTGCGATCGCGCCTCGCGCTCGAGCCGCCGTAGCCGGGTCGGTCGTAGCCGATCCAGCGGATGCCCATCTCGCTTGCCGCGGCGAACAGCGGGGCGGGCGGCTTGCCGATGTTCGGTGTGCCGTGGTGCCAGAACACGGTCAGTTCGGGTTCATCGAACTCCGGCTGCCAGTCGTAGTAGTGCAGCACCCGGCCGTCGCCCAGCGTCAGTTCGTTCTCCTGCATGTGGTGCCTTTTGCGGTGGTGGATATCCAGATGCTACAACGGGCCGGGAGACGATGGCGCATCGTCTGCCGGCCCGCTTCAATAACTTGGGTCCCCGCCTCCGCGGGGACGACGTCGCTTGCGTCTGAGGCTATTCGCTCGCTGCCGCTTTATTTGGCGGTCACGCGCGCTTTGCCGAACGGGTCGCCCGCTTTCCACGCCGGCATCTTCGGCGCGTCGGCCACCGCGCGGCCCAGGTTCAGCGTGAACTGCGCCTGCTGCACCATGCCCGACAGATCCCAGCTCGGATCGTATTCGTCGCCCACCTGGTGATAGCGCGCGCGATACAGCTTGGCCTTGGCATTGTTCGCCTCGACGTCTTTCACCCAGCTGCTGCCGGCGCCAACCGAGAAGGCGGGCACGCCGGCCTTGGCGAAGCTGAAGTGGTCGCTGCGGAAGTAGCCGCCGCCCAGGTCCGGCTTGGCCGGTGCAATGGCCAGGCCCATCGACTTGGCAACGGTCGCCGCCATCGCGCCCAGTTCGGTGCGATCGCTGCCCGGCACGCTGACGTCCTTGACCAGGCCAACCCAGTTCAGGCTATCGAGGTTCAGGTTAGCGGCGGTCTTCGCGATCGGCCACAGTGGCGCGGTCACGTAGGCGGCGCTGCCCAGCAGGCCTTGTTCTTCGGCGCCCACCCACAGGAACATCTGGCTGCGCTTGGCCGGGTGCTTCACCGCTTCGGCGGCCATCGCCAGCAGCGCGCCAGTGCCCGATGCGTTGTCGACCGCGCCGTTGAAGATGGTGTCGCCCTCGGTGCCCTGCTTGCCCATGTGATCCCAGTGCGCCGTGTAGATCACCACTTCGTCTTTCAGCTTCGGATCGGTGCCTGGCACGACGCCGGCCACGTTGAACTCTTCCAGCGAACGCACCTGCGCGCGCGCCTCGCCCTTGACGCGGGCATTGAGCGCGACCGGCTTGAAGTTCTTGTCTTCGGCAGCCGCGCGCAGCTTGTCGAGGTCCTGGCCGCCGGCCGCGAACACCTTGCGCGCCGTGTCGTCGGTCATCCAGCCCTGCAGGCCGCTGCCCACTTTGCCTTCAGTGAGCTGGAAGCGCTCGGCGCTGGCCCAGCTGTTCTGGATTACGCTCCAGCCATACGAGGCCGATGCATCGGTGTGGATCAACAGCACGCCTGCTGCGCCCTGGCGCGCCGCTTCTTCAAATTTATAGGTCCAGCGGCCGTTGTAGGTCAGGCCCGCGCCGTTGAAGCGATTCGGTTCGGCGGCGGTGGGCGCCGGATCGTTCACCATCATCACCAGCACTTTGCCCTTGACGTCCATGCCCTTGAAGTCATCCCACTTTTCTTCCGGCGCCACGATGCCGTAGCCCACAAAAACCATTTCAGCGTCGAGCGTGTGATCGGCCTTGCCGTCGCCCGGACCCCAGACCCAGTCCGCGCCGAACTGCAGCGGCACCGCCTTGCCGTTGGCCTGGACACCGACATTGCTTTTCTCTGGCAGCGAGCGCACGCCGGCGATCTTGACTGCCTGACGGAAGCTCTTGCCGTTGCCTGGTTTCAGGCCCACGGCGGCGGCTTGCGTCTCGAGATACGTGACGGTCAGTTCGCCGCCGCGCTGGCCGGTACCGCGGCCTTCAAGCGCGTCGGACGACAGGAACGCCATGTGCGCGCGCAGCGGCGCTTCCTGCACGGTGGCTTTGGACTTGGTCTGGGCGTGGGCCGGGTAGGCCAGCGCCAGGCTGCCGGCGAGGGCGGAGAGGACGAGGGTAGAGACGATCTTGTGCATGGATTCCTGCTGCGAAGTGAATGCTGCGAAGTTGACGCTGCATAGTTAATCAAGCCATTCATCGGGAAGGGCACACTCGTGGCGTGCGCCGGCCATTTTATGACAACTTGTCAGTAGAACCGCAGGATATCGGTCGACACCGTCCGGCCCAGCTGCGGCGCCACGCCCGGAGCGCCCGCTGGCAAGAGATGGCGGGGCAGGCCAGGCATGTGTTCTTGTACCGTGATGGCGAAGATCTCCTTCGGCGCGCTCTCGATCTCGAACTGCAGCAAGCGGTCTTCCATCCCGTACAGCGACAGCGACCACGTGCTTTCCTTGTCACTGAGCGTCACGCCGTCGACGCGCGAGCGCAGCGCCCTGGCCCCGTGCATGGACAACGCGATATGCGGCGCGCGGTTTGCCGAGCGCACCGTGAATCTGGCCAGCCGCACCTTCCCGACGCGGTTGCGCAGGATGAAGCACTCGGGGAACGCAATCGCATCGTCGCGCGGCGCCACGGCATACCACTGCGACGCGCTGCGCAGGCCAAAGACCTCGACAAACACCGTGGGCCTGGCACGGCCCGGAAACAGGTTGCGCCGCCAGTCGTCCAGCCGCTGCTGCGGCAGCAGCCAATAGGCGCGCCACGTGTTCATGTCCTTGTAATAGACCAGTTGCTCGATGCTCGCGGGTTCTGCCGACCGTGCTTCCTGCACCGCCACGCCACCCGGCAGTGCCAGGCAGGCGGCAAGCATCAGCGCCAGCGCGCCGGCAACGGCGGGCCCGATGCGCAGCATCAGCAAGGGGCTGGCATAGCACAGCACGGGCAGCGCCATCAGCATCGGCGGGGCATACATGCGGCCAGGTGCGAGCAAGCGCCAGGCGTCGCGCAGCGCCGGCGGGAGCAGGCACGCGGCCGGCGCCAGGCCGGCCAGCAGCACCAGCAGGCGCACCGTACCACCCTGGCGTGCGCCCCAGCGCGTATGCAGCAGCGTGAAGGCGCCGAGCGCCGCCACCAGCGGCCAGGCCAGCAGCGGGGCGATCGACGGCAGGAACACGGCGGCGGGGATCAGCAACAGCAGCGGCCAGGCCAGCGCGCCGAGCACCGTCGCGGCCGTGCCGACACTGCGGCGCAGCAGGTACAAGCCGCCCATGAACACGCCGGCCGTGACGACCGCCACGGTCAAGGGCAGGCGCTGGTCACCCGCCACGCCGGCGGCCGCCAACTCATGCCCCCAGCTCCAGGTACCCACGCGCACCACGAGCAGCAGGAAGCACACGCCGAATGCGCCCTGCGCTGCTTCGGGCACGCCGTCCTGGCCGAACTGCCGGCGCCAGGCGCCGGCCAGCATCAGGCAGGACAGGATCGCCAGCGCCCACACGAGCCACGCCGCATGGTGGACGGGGCCGACGATGGGCACAAAAAAGTAGACGTGCGCCGCCTGCCTGCCATGCGCCAGCGGCGCCGCGCCATACGCGTGCGCGAGGCGCAGCATGGCGTCGCCCAGCTGACGCGGCGCGGCGCCAGTTGCGCGTGGCTCGCCGGCCGCGAACAGCAGCACCGGCGCATCGAGTCGGGTGAGCGGGCCGATGTGGGGCGCGTCGCCCAGCAGCCACGCCAGCGTCGCGTTTGCGGATGCGCCGCGCAGTTCGGGCGCCGCCCGCATCCAGCCCGCCAGGCCTGCTGCGCCCGCGCCACTGGCCTCCAGCATGCGTAGTGGGCCATCGACGGCGCCATCGAACTTGAGCGCCATGCCGATGCGCGCTGCCAGCGGGTGCTGTTCGACAAACGCTTGTGTCCCAAGCGCGCCGACACGCTCGCCGTCGGCAAACAGCAGGACAATATCGTTAGCGGGCGCATTGGCCAGCGCATTCGCCGGCGAGGCGGCGCGCAATGCGCGCGCGGTTTCAAGCAGGGCGCTGGCGGTGGCGGCACCTGGCAGGGCGTCACGCGGCGCGGCGCCGCTATCGTAGTGGGTGGCCAGCAGCACGGCGGGGCGGCGCGCAGCATCGGGCGCGACACCGGGAATCGTGACGACGACGTTATGCACCACGCCGATCGTGTGGTGAATCCCGCCAAAGAACCGGGTGACCGACTTGCGCACGGTGGCGCGCTGCACGACGGGCGCCAGTCCCATCGCCCGCAATTGCGTCACCAGGTAGGCGCGTGCACGCGCATTGCCGCTGCCCGCGATCGAGCGGGGACTGGCGGCCAGCACCCGCTGGTGTTCGATCGCGCGCCCATCCCAGGCAGTGGAGGCGATCGATGCGCCAGGCGCCGGCACGGCGGGCGGCGCCAGCGCCAGCCAGGCCAGCACGGCGAGCAGGGCCAGTACGGCTGCGCCGCCCAGGGCGTGCACGGATCCGGTGACGTTGATGGCTGGTGCAAAAGCGCGTGCGGCATCCATAGGTCGATCTCTCCATGCACAGGACATAGGGGCGAAAAAAAGCCCGCCGAATCAGGAGGGGCGGGCGAAAGAGGGCTGGTATCGACTACTCGAGCGTCCAGACATAGGCCAGCTGCGCCCACCCGGCTTCGGCGGCGCCGCCGTTCATCGCGGGCTGGAACTTGCACATGCTCAGGGCATTGACGGCGGCGCGATCGAGATCGCGCGAGCCGCTCGACGACTGGATGCGCGAATCCTGTACCCGGCCATCGGCGCCGACCAGCAGGGCCAGCGTCACGGTGCCCGTTTCGCCGTTGCGCGCGGCGCGCACCGGGTAGTCAGGCTTGGCGCAGCCGTTGGCGTCGGCCAGTACGGCGCTGCGCATCTGGCCGCTGTTGGCCGACGGCTGGGCGCTCGGCGCCGGTGGCGCTTCGGACTGCATCGGCGGGGTCGGTTCCGGCGCCGGCTCGGTGCTGGCCTGGACGGTGGGTTCGGGCGGCTGCGCGGCCACCTCGACTTCGACCTTCGGCACCACGACCTCGGGCGGCGCAGTCTTGACTTGCGGCTTGGGCGGTTCGGGCGGCGGTGACGGCGGCGGCACCTCCGGCGTCATCCAGACCATGGTGTCGTCAAGCATGGCGGGCAGCGAGATCGACTTCGCGTTCATCACGCTGATGACGCCCATCGCGACCAGTACGTGCAGACCGGCGACCAGGGCAAACTTGCCGGCCTTGCCGCCGGCGCCATCGTGGATATCAGAAAAATGCATGGAACCTCCTTGTTCGTGTTCAAACCGTTGAAGGGTGCACATCTACTGCTGATGGAATCAATATATGCTAGGTGCTAGCAATTTGCAAATCCATAATGAAGTAAATTTTCTTCCATTTAAAAGAACGTGGCGTAGGCGGCTCCGCCGCCTACGCGTCCAACCGCCCCATGTACATCACGCTCACGTGTCAGCCGCGCCCTTTACCCATCGCTTCCCCGCCCGTTGTATGAAATAATTCCCCTCTATTCCGAGGCCCATCGCCCCGGCCGTGCAAGCAGCAATCAACCATGCACGCGCAACACAGGCCCCCGCGCCAGGAGAACAAATTGGCAGAACAGAACAAACCCATCCGCGTCATGCTGGCCGACGATCACCCCATCGTCATGACCGGTTTCGCCATGTCGCTCGAAGCGGCGGGCATGCAGGTGGTGGGCCAGGCCAAGACCCCGAGCGAGGCCACCGCCCTGTACGCGGCCGAGCAGCCCGACGTTGCCGTGCTCGACATGCGCTTCGGCACCGAGCTGACCGGCATGGATGCGGCCCAGGCCATCCTCAAGTCCGACCCCGCAGCCAAGATTGTCTTCCTGAGCCAGTTTGACCAGGACAGCCTGATCAAGGAAACCTACCGCCTCGGTGCCCATGCCTTCGTCACCAAGGATTGCGACCCGGCCGACCTGGCCACCGCCGTGCGTCACGCGCACGAGGGCAAGCTGTACTTCCTGCCGCACATCGCCTCGCGCCTGGCCAGCATGGCCGTGCGTGGCGAAGTCACGCCGCAGTCGCAGCTCGACGAGCGTGGCCTGGAGATCTTCAAGTTCATGGCCGAGGGCATGACCAATGCCGAAATCGCCGAACGGCTCGATTTGTCGACCAAGACCATCAGCAATATCAGCCAGTCGATCAAAGAGAAGTTGGGCGTGCACCGCCAGGCCAGCATCACCCTGCTGGCCGTCAAGCACGGCCTGATCGAGCCGTAAGCGATGACGAGTCTCCTGCGCCGGATGCAGAGCGCTTCACGCACACGTTCACTGGCCCCGCTGATCGCGTTGACGCTGGTGCTGGCCGCGGCCGGCGCCCACGCTGCCCAGGCCCCGCAAACGGAACGCGAGCGCGAAGAAGTGCAGGGCTACCGCTTCCAGATCATCACCGGCGACGACAGCGCGGTCACGCACCGCATCGTGGACGACCTGTACAAGCGCCTGGCACCGACGTTCGCCGCGTTTCGCAACGAGCTCGCGCAAAAGCGCCGCATGCTGTACATCGCCATCGGCCCGACCGCGCTGCGCGATGCGCTGTCGCGCCGCTGCGACTGCGTCGTCATCTCGGCCTATACCTCGAGCCAGGTCTGGCGCGGCCTGACGGCGCGCCTGCCCAAGCCCCGCCGCACGGCCATCACGGCGGTGTATGCCGAGCCGGCGCCGGACGACCAGATGCGCCTGGCCGAACTGCTGTACGGCCGTCCGGTGCGCGTGGGTGTGCTGCTCGGCCCCGACACCGCCTTCCTGCGGCCCGTGCTGCACGACGCCGCCGAGATCCAGATGTTCACGCCGGGCGACGACCTGAATCACACGCTCAATAGCATGACGCGCGCCGAGACGCTGCTGGCGCTGCCCGACAGCGACATCTACAACGCCGAAAACGTGCGCAACATCCTGCTCTCGACCTACCGCCGCAAGCAGGGCGTGATCGGCTTCTCGGCCGACATGGTCAAGGTGGGCGCGCTGGCCACGACGTATTCCGAAGTCGAAGAAATCAACGCCCAGGTGGCCGAGATGGCGGCCGATTTCGTGCGCACCGGCGAACTCGCCGCGCCGCAGTTCCCGCGCTACTTCCGCACCATCATCAACGAAGGCGTGGCCAGCTCGCTCGACCTGCGCCTGACCGACGCCGCGCGCAACTTCGCCCGCCCAGCGCCGGCGCCGGCGGCGCGATGAACCTGCGTTTCTGGCGCGGCTGGGGTGTCGGGCGGCGCATGGCCGTCATCACGATGCTGCCGGTGATCCTGCTGTTTACGTCCTTTGTCTGGTACTCGTGGTACGCGCACCGCGCCCAGGTGGCCGAAGAACTGGCCGAGCGTGGCCGCATCCTGGCGCGCGCGTTGTCCGAGACATCCGAGTACAACGTCATCTCGGGCAACCTGTCCGACCTGCGCCTGACGATCAATGGCCTGGTGCAGTCCGACCGCAGCATCTACCGGGTCGACGTCATCGACGGCAGCGGCCGCGCCGCCGTGCGCGTGGTGTCCGAGTCGGCCAACGACGCCCAGTCGCATTACTACGAAGCCCCGATCCGCAAGCAGGTCGTGTGGATCAACCTGTTCTCCGATAACGGCACGCCGCACGTGTCGGCGTCCAGCGATTCGCGCCCGCCCACGCTCACCACCGAAGTGGTGGGCTGGGTGCGCGTGACGATGTCGCCAGCGAACATGATGGCCAAGCAGACCGACCGTTTCCAGATCGAGCTGTCGATGGCCGCGCTGGCGCTGGCCGCCAGCGGCATCCTGGCCTGGGTGCTGGCGCGCTCGCTGATCGTGCCGCTGCGCGAAGCGATCGGTACGCTGCGCCAGATCCGGGGCGGTAACTTCCGCGTCCATCCACCGGTGACCACCGGCGGCGAGATCGGCGAGCTGCAATCGTCCATTGGCGAGATGTCCCTGGCCCTGGGCGAATCCAAGCGCGACCTCGAGAACAAGGTGGCCGAGCGCACGCGCGACCTGCTCGCCTCGCGCAACGAAGCGCTGCGCGCCGATGCCGACAAACGCAAACTGATCCAGAAGGTCAACGAGATCATCGAAGATGAACGCAAGAGCATCGCGGTGGAGATCCACGACGAACTCAATGCGTCGCTGATCGCGGCGCGCCTGGAGGCGCAGGCGATCGGCCTGCTGGCGAACAAGGCCCCGCCCGGCCCCGAGGTCGTGGAAATCCGCCGCAAATCCGAAGCCATCACCAAGCTCGCGCTCGACCTGTACGCCAACGGCCGACGCCTGGTGCGCCGATTGCGCCCTGAAGTGCTCGACATGCTCGGCCTGCACGGCGCGGTCGAAGAGATGGTGCGCCACTACGACACCACGTCCGGCTGCCGCTTCGACCTGCACAGCGAAGGCGACTTCGCGCGCCTGTCGAACGAGTTGGCCATCTCGGCCTACCGCATCGTGCAAGAGGCGCTGTCGAACGTCATGAAGCACGCCGCCGCACGCTCGGCGCACGTGAGTCTGCTGCTCGACGAAGGCAAGGGCATGCTGCGCATCCGCGTGGTCGACGATGGCGCCGGCTTCGACACCGCCAGTGCATCGGAAGGCATCGGCATCATCGGCATGCGCGAGCGCGCCTACGCGCTGCACGGCACGATCGAGGTGCGCTCGAGTCCCGGCGAAGGCACCGACGTCGCCATCGCCCTGCCATTGACCCTGGCGCCGCCGGCGCCGAGCGCGCCGGTCGCAACCCCAAGCGTCATTCTGTAAGCACGACCTTTTTTAGAAGCGAAAACCACCATGGCCACTGAACTGCTCACGCCCTACGAACAGGGAAACCTGAACCAGACCACCACCTGGGCCGACTGCATCGCCTGGTACGAAGACCTCGCGCGCCAGTATCCAGCGGTGCTGCGCTTCGAGAAGGTAGGCGTGTCGGATGCGGGCGTGCCGATCCACGCCGGTGTGGTCAGCAGCGACGGCGTGTTCGATCGCGCCGCGATCAAGGCCGCCGGTCGCGCGGTCTTCTTCAACAACAACGGCATCCACCCGGGCGAGCCGGAAGGCGTCGATGGCTGCATGGCGCTGGTGCGCGATTTTTGCCTCGAGCCTGAACGTTTGGCTGCGCTGGGCACGACCGTGTTCCTGTTCGTCCCGCTGTACAACGTCGACGGCGCCTTCAATCGCGCCAACACGTCGCGCGTGAACCAGGACGGGCCAGAGCAGTTCGGCTTTCGCGGTAACAGCCGCCACCTGGATCTGAACCGCGACTTCGTCAAGTGCGACACCCTGACCGCGCGCGTGTTCAACGAATTGTTCACGGCCTGGGATCCGGACGTGATGGTCGACACCCACACGTCCAACGGCGCCGACTACAGCTACACGATGACGCTGATCCACACCCAGGCCGACAAGCTCGGTGGCGGCCTTGGCGATTTCCTGCGTGCCGACATGCTGCCGGCGATGTACGCCGGGATGGAAGCGCGTGGCTGGCCAACGTGCCCGTACGTGAACCCGGTGCAGGACAGCCCGGACCATGGCATCGCCGAATTCCTGGAAACCGCGCGCTTCTCGACCGGCTACGCGGCGCTGCACCACACGATCGGCTTCATGCCCGAGACCCACATGCTCAAGCCATTCAAGGACCGCTACGAATCGATGCGCGCGCTGGTCGATGTCGCGCTGGCGTTCACCGTGCAGAACGCCGCGCGCATCCAGCAACTGCGCCGCGCGGCAAGGGAAGAAGGGCGCACGCGCGGCGAGTGGCCGGTGCGCTGGAAGATGGACGAAGCCAATCCTTCGAGCTTCCGTTTCAAGGGCTACGAGGCCAAGTACAAGAAGAGCGTGCTGGGCGACTATGCGCGCCTGTACTACGACCGCAGCAGCGTCTGGGAGCGCGACATCGCCTATTACAACAGCTTCCCGGTGGAACGGGCGGTGCCGGCGCCGCAAGCGTACGTGGTGCCGCAGCAGTGGCGCGAGGCGATCGAACGGCTGCAGTGGAATGGCGTGCGCATGGAGCGCGTCGAGGCCGACCGCGTGCAGCACGTGGCGTACTATCAGATCGATTGGGTGACGTCGCGCCCGACGGCCTATGAAGGCCACATGTTCCATGACGACGTGGTGCTCGAACGGCGCCACGGCAGCGTGCAGCTGCGCGCCGGGGATTACCTGGTGCCGCTGGACCAGGACAACGCGCGCTACGCGGTCGAAACGCTCGAGCCGCTGGCGCACGACAGCTTCTTCCGCTGGGGCTTCTTCAACAGCGTGCTGGAGAAAAAAGAAGCGTATTCGGAATACGTGTTCGAGGACGAGGCCGAGAAGCTGCTGGTGCAAGAGCCGGCGCTGGCGGCGAAGTTCGAAGGGTGGAAGCTGGAGAATCCAGGGCTGCTGACGAACCAGGAAGCGGTGCTGGACTTCATCTTCGCCAACTGCGCGCGGTACCGCGAGCCAGAGTGGCGGCGGTATCCGGTGTTCATGATCGAGCGCTAAGCGAGCGACTGATCAACGGCCCGCACCATAAAAACGTCATTCCCGCCTCCGCGGGAACGACGATGTTTGAGGGCGCGTTACTTCGACGCCGCAATCCAGCGATCCACCTTCGCCTCCAGCACCGCCAGCGGCAGCGTGCCTTCATCGAGCACCACCTTGTGGAATGCCGGCAGGCTGAATTTGTCACCCATCGCCGCCTGCGCGCGCTGACGCAGTTCCATGATCTTGAGCGAACCGATCTTGTACGCCAGCGCCTGGCCCGGCATCACCATATAGCGCTCGATCTGCGCGCGCGCTTCCAGCTCCGAGTAGCCCAGCGTCTCGCGGAAGTAGGTGATCGCCTGATCCCGGCTCCAGCCCTTGGTATGCATCCCGGTGTCCACCACCAGGCGCGCCGCGCGCAGCATCTCGTCGTTCAGGTGGCCGAAATAATCTTCCGGCTTGTCGAACAGGCCCATCTCCTTGCCCAGCGTCTCGGCGTACAGCGCCCAGCCTTCGGTGAACGCCGTATTGCCGCCGAATTTGCGGAAGTTCGGCAGCCCCAGTTCCTGGTTCAGCGCGATATGGAAGTGGTGGCCCGGCTGGCCTTCGTGCAGGTACAGCGTGACCATGCCGGTGCTGCCGTATTTGGTCGGGTCGTTCACCACCGACCAGAACACGCCCGGGCGCGAACCATCCGCCGCCGGTGACGAGTAGTGGTCCGACGCCGTCTCGCGCGTCAGTTCCGGCTCCAGGCGCACCTCTAGCGGCGCCTTCGGCATCAGCGAAAACAGCTTCGGCAGCTTGGTGCGCACGTCGGCGTCGATCTTCTCGAACACGGCAATCACCTGTTTGTCGGACGTGAACGGCTTGTACTTCGGCTGCTCCGACACCCAGCGCGGCAAGCCAGCGGCGGGGCCCGTGTAACCCATGCTGGGGCCGATCTTGCCGTACTCGCCCTGGATGCGCGCTACTTCCTTCTGGCCGATCTCGTGGATCTGCTCGGGCGTCAACGACGTGGTGGTCATCGCCGCCACGCGCGCCTTGTACCACTCGGCGCCGTTCGGCAGTGCGCCCCAGCCGGCCGTCGTGCGGGTGGCCGGCAGGTAGTCCTTCTCGACATACGTCGCCAGTCGCGCCAGTGCCGGATTGAGTTTATCCGCGATGGCCTTGCGGTACGACGCGGTCAATGTGCTCTTGTCGGCGCTTGAAAAACCGGCCGGCAGCGCCTTGATCGGGCTATAGAAGATGCTCGCTTCCGGCGTGGCCGCGACCAGCGCCTTCAGTTGCGGCAGCAGCGACATCATCGGCTCGCGCGGATGCACGACGCCGCGCTTGACGCCTTCGCGCATATTGGCGATCGCCTGGTCGATGTACGCGACCATCTGGTCCAGGCGGCTCAGGAAATTGCGGTAATCCTGCGGCGTGGCAAGCGGCTGCGCGCCCTGGCCGCCGGCGTAGTTGGCCATGAAGACCGGCATGTTGAACATCTGGTCCACCGGCAGCAGGTGCTCGGGGAAGGCGCCCAGGCGCAGCGCGGTGTCGAGCTCGAACTTGACGATGTCATAGCTGGCCTGGTCGCGCGGATTCAGGCGCTCGCGCGGGATCGCGTCCAGGCGCTTCAGGAAACCGCGATACAGCGCGAACTGGGCAGCGCGTTTCTTCGGCGCGATCGCCAGGCCAAGCTGGTCATCGAAGCGGCCGTCGCCCGACTCGGTCGCCCAGACCGGCTCGAAGCGCGCGTAGGCGTCGTAATACTCGTCGACCAGTTTGTTGATCGCCTTGCCGGCCTGGGCCTGGGCATCGGCAGCCGGTGCCGTCGCAGGCGCCGCCTGGGCAGCCGGCGCCGCGCCAGCACTGGCGCACATCAGCAGGGCGGCCGTGGCCAGCGCGCCAAGTTTGAAGAATGGGTTCATCTTGATCGAAATCCTCTTGGGGGAATCAGTAGCTTGCCAGCGGCGTCAGGGCACCGTTCTTGAACGTGTACACGGTGACGGCCGTTTTCTTCAGGTTGCCCTTGGCGTCATAGCCGTAGTTGCCGACCACGCCCTGGTAGCTGATCGTGTGCATCGCGACGCCAACCGCTTTCGCGTCGACTGTCTTGGCCGTCTGGATCGCCTGCGCGATGAACTTGGTCTGGTCGTAGAACGATGGTGCGTACACGTCCGGTTCGCGCCCGAAGCGCTTCTTGTAGCCGGCCAAAAAGGCCGCGCCGCCCGGCTGTTTGGCGACGATCGCGCCGGCCTGCGCGCAGCGCACGTTCTCGCCGACGGCGGCGCCGCCAAGGCGCGCCATCTCGGGGCTGCACAGCGTGTCGCCGCCCAGGAGCGGCACGTTCAGGCCGAGCTGCTTCATCTGGCGCACCATCGGCGCGGCCTGCGGCGCGTAGCCGCCATAGAAGATGGCGTCGACTTTCCTGGCGCGCAGCGAGGTGAGGATGGCGGCGAAGTCGCTTGCCTTGTCATTGGTGAACTCGTGGCCCGCGACCTTGATGCCGGCCTGCTGCGCCTGGCGCTTGAACTCCATCGCGATGCCCTGCCCAAACGCAGTGCGATCGTCAATCACGCCGATGTTCTTGATTTTCAGTTCCTTGGCCGCGTAGCCGGCGACCGAGGCGCCCACCTGCGTGTCGCTGGCGACGATGCGAAACACGGTCGGGTAGCCGCTGGCGGTGATCTTGGGATTGGTGCCCACGGTCGACATCAGGATGCCGCTGTCGTTGTAGACGCGCGAGGCAGGAATCGCCACGCCCGAGTTGTAAGGCCCCAGCACGAACTTGACGCCGGCGTCGGCGAATTTCTGGGCCACGGTCACGCCCTGTTTCGGGTCGCCCGCGTCGTCTTCGGATTGCAGCACGAAGCGCAGCACGTTGGCGCCGACCTGGATCTTCTGTGCGTTGAGTTCTTCGATGGCCAGGCGGACACCGTTTTCATTGTCCTTGCCGGCGAACGCGTTGGCGCCCGACAGTGGACCGCTGACGCCGATCTTGACGACCTGCTCGGCGGCGTGCGCGTGCGCGCCGATGGTGGCAAACAGTGCCGCCAGCGCCAGCGGCGCCATGGTGAGTTTCGATGGCATTGACTGAGTCTCCCGTTGATGTGGACGGGCGCCATCATCGCACGATTTACGCACGCGGCGAAAGCGCAGAACGCCTGTAAAGACTCAGGCCGGCGTGCCGTGCGAGATCAGTTCGAGCGGCAGGGCGGTGGTGGACTTGATCTGCTCCATCGAGAAGGCCGACGACACGCCGGTCAAACGCGCGGTCTTGATCAGCTTCTTGTAGAAGCGGTCGTAGCCGGCGATATCGGTGGTAACAACCTTGAGCAGGTAATCGACGTCGCCGCTCATGCGATGAAATTCCAGCACCTCGGGCAGCGCGATCACGGCGGCGGCAAAGCGCGCCAGCCATTTTTCATCGTGTTCGGTGGTCTTGACGCTCACGAACACGGTGACGGGCAAGCCGACCTTTTCGCGGTTGACGATGCTGACGCGGCTTTCGATGAAGCCTTCTTCTTCCAGGCGCTTGACCCGTTTCCAGCAGGGGGTGCTGGATAAACCGACCTTTTCGCTCAGGCCTGAAATGGAGAGGGTGGCATCCGCCTGCAGCGCAGCGAGGATGGCGCAATCAAACTTGTCGAGTGAATTCATATTCCGCATTGCTGATTTTAAGAATAATTACCCTACTGTTTGATTGAAAACCAGAAAGTTTAGGACGTATCGACCGTCTTTAGGTCGTACCATATTACTGGACAATAACATGTTGTGCGACACCTTTTTTATATTCTTGACACCTATCCATGCAGACCGAAATCTACCTCGACACCAATGCCACGTCACCCGTTCTGCCGGCCGCCGCCGCTGCCGCCATGGCCGCCATGCAGGACGGCTTCGGCAATCCAAGCAGCAGCCACGCGACGGGCCTGCGCGCACGGGCGCTGCGCGAAGGGGTGCGCGCCAGCGCGGGCCGGATCGTCGGCGCCGGTAACGGTAGATTGATGTTCAACAGCGGCGCCACCGAAGGCATCCAGACCGCCGTACTGTCCGCCCTGTGCGCGGTGCGCGAGCGGCGCGCGCGCGGTGAGCCCTGCGGCGACGTGGTCCTGATTGGCGCGACCGAACACAAGGCCGTGCCCGAAAGCCTGGCGCACTGGAACCGCCTGCTCGGCACGGGCCTCGAGCTGCGCGTGCTGCCGGTCGATGGCGATGGCCGTCATCGCCTCGACGTGCTGCGCGCGCTGGCGCCACGCGTGGCGATGGTGTGCACGATGGCGGCGAATAATGAAACCGGCGTGGTGTCCGACCTGCGCGGCATCGAAGCCGTGCTGCACGAGACGGGCAGCGACGCGTTGTGGCTGGTCGATTGCGTGCAGGCGCTGGGCAAGCTGCCGCTCGACCTGGCCGCGAGCCGCATCGATTACGCGCCATTCTCGGGACACAAGCTGTATGCGCCGAAAGGCATCGGCATGCTGTACGTGCGCCAGGGCGCGCCGTACACGCCGCTGATGTGCGGCGGCGGCCAGGAAGACGGCCAGCGCTCGGGTACCGAAAACATGGCCGGCATCGCGGCCCTGGGCGCGGTATTCGCGGCGCTGGAACGGGGCGACACGTTCCGTGACGCGGCGGCGCTGGTGGCGTGCCGCGCGCGCCTGATGACGGCGCTCGAAGCGGCCTTGCCCGGCATCGTGTTCAACGCGCCGCTGGCGCAGTCGCTTCCTACGACCATCAACTTCTCGGTACCGGACGTGTCCAGCGCCACGCTGCTCGACCTGTTCGACGCCGCCGGCATGCGGGTCAGTGCCGGCTCGGCGTGTTCGGCGGGGAAGGCCGCGTCAAGCTATGTGCTCGACGCGATGGGCGTGCCGGCCTGGCGCAGCGCTGCGGCGGTGCGCCTGTCGTTTGGCGCGCTGCAGGGCGATGCGGCGCTCGACCTGGCCTGCGAGCGCATCGCACGCTGCGGCGCCGTGCTGGCCACGCCAATGCAGGCGGATGGCGCCGAGCCGGCGCATGACTGTCAAACCGATACGACAGTGCTGGTGGCCGCCGATGCTGCCCGTGACTGGCTCGCCGCGCACCCGGATGCGATCGTGATCGACGTGCGCGACCTGCGTGAACACAGCGTCGCAGGCGACGTACGTTTGCACGGCCGCGCAGTGCAGAATGTGCCGCTGGCCTGCTTTGCCGGGCACGCGCCCTCATGGCTGGGCGCGACTGCGCCACTGCTGTTCGTCTGCCGCAGCGGCATGCGCAGCGCCCGCGCCGCGCATGCCTTGCGCGCCATGGGCCATCCAGACGCCTGGTCGCTGGTGGGCGGTTTCGCGCTCGCCACTTGATCCTCGGGGCTTGTTTCACCGACGCCGATTTCACCGACGCCAATCTCGCGCGTCGGTGGGGTGTGTTCGCCAGCGCACAGTAACGACGTCGCTCTTTGCCTAGCATGGGGTAAGCCGTGCGCGCCCAGCGTTTCCTGCCCTGATCCGCCCCGGACGCCACCGTGCTCCAGCGGTCTGCCGCGCACGCTCAGTCCCGAGGCCCCCGTTGAACGTCAAGAACCACAACCTGCCCGCCGGGGAGCGCGCGCCGCATGATGCGCCGCCCGCAACCGGCGACGATGCGCCCTGGCGCGCAGCACCAACCAGCGCGCTCCAGCGCGCGGAACACGCACGCCAGTTGGCGGCGCGTCATGCAGTCCCCAACACCACGGCGGGCAAGGGCGGCGCCCAGGCCTTGCGCGTGCTGCTGGCCACGAATGCCGACGCCATCGACGCAGCGTGTGACGCGCTCGATCATGCCGCGCGCGCTGGCTTCGCGTTGCCGCCCGCCGGCGCGCGCCTGCTCGACCAGCATCACCTGCTCGACGCCCAGGTGCGCCTGGCGCGTGCCGGCTTGCGGCCTGGCGCCGCCACCTTGCCGACACTGGCGCCCGATGGCGCCGTGCGCGCCTGGCGCCTGGTGCTCGACGTGGTCGCGCATGGCGATGGCCGCGTCGACGCCGAAGAACTGGCGCTGTTCGTCGCCGCGTACCAAGAGGGCGCGCCGCTGCGCATCGCCGAACTGGACGCGCTGCCGGCGCTCCTGCGCCTGGCCTTGATCGACAACCTGCGGCGCCTGGCCGCGCGTGCGGCGCGCGCCTGCGCCGCGCATGAACAAGCCGCCGCCTGGGCCGTGCGCCTGCTCGACACCGCCGAGACGCGGCCCGGTGACCTCATCCTGCTCGTGGCCGACATGATGCGCAGCGTGGAAGCGAACGACCACTTCATCGCCGAACTGGCGCGGCGCCTGCATGGCCGCGGCGGCGCCGTGACCCAGGTACTGGACTGGCTCGACGCGCGCCTGGCCGATGGCGACAGCAGCATCGCGCAGCAAACGCAGCGCGAACACAGCGAACAGGCCGAGGATGCCATCTCGGCCGGAAACACCCTGGCCAGCCTGCGTCTGCTTGGCGGCATCGACTGGCGCGCCTTCGCCGAAACCCATGGCGCGGTCGACGCGCTGCTGCGCACCGATCCCGATGGCAGTTACGAGCACATGGACGGCGCCACGCGCGACAGCTACCGGCACGCGATCGCGCGCCAGGCGCTGGCCGGCAAGGTCGACGAGGTCGACGTCGCGCACGCCGCGCTGACGCTGGCCGGCACGCACCGCGCACCGGGCGAAGGTGGCCTGGACGTGCGCAAGCGCCACGTCGGTCATTACCTGCCAGCCCTCGCCAACAAGGCGCCGGTCGCGCTGCGCATCGGCGCGACCGCGCTGCTCACGTTGTCGTTTGTCGTCGCGATCGTCGTCCACGCCCGCCAGGGCGATGCCGGCGCGTGGTTGCTGGCGTTGATTGCCGTGCTGGCGCTGCCGGGCGCCAGCGAACTGGCGCTGTCCCTGGTGCGCATGATGGAGCGCTGGCGCGCCGTGCCGGCCGCCACGCCGCGCATGGACTTCAGCGCCGGCATCCCCGACACATGCCGAACCGTCGTCGCCGTCTGCGCGCAAGCGGGCGATGCCGCCGCCATCGAGCCGCTGCACGAAGCGCTCGAAGTGCGCTACCTCGGCAACCGCGACCCCAATCTGCGCTTTTGCCTGCTGCTTGATTTACCCGATGCCGCCAGCGAAACACTGCCGGCGGATGAGGCGTTGCTGGCGCAGGCCCGCGCCGCCATCGAGCGCTTGAATGGCCGGTACGACCAGGCGCCATTCATGCTGCTGGTGCGGCCACGTACCTGGAGCATCGACCAGCAAGCCTGGATCGGCCAGGAACGCCAGCGCGGCCAGATCGCCGATCTGAACGCCTGGCTGTGCGGCGCGCGCTCGCGCTTTCTGCTCACCGCCGGCAACACCGGCGCTGGCGCCGCGATGCGCTACGTGATTGCGCAGGATGCCAATGCCGGCCTGCCGCGCGATGCCGCGCGCAGCCTGGTGGCCGCGATGGCGCATCCGCTGCACTTGCCGGTGCAGGACGACAGCGGGCGCGTGCTCGAAGGCCACGGCATGCTGCTGCCGGCGCGTGGCGCCGCGCCCCCAAGCCACCGCGCGCCGCGCTTGGCCCGCCTGGGCGGCGTCGCGCAGGGTGCAGGCCACGGCTGGGTGGCGATCCATGACGTGGATGCCTGGCGCCGTGCCTGCGGCGACACGCTTCACGACGAGGGACGCGCGTTGCCGGGCCCCGTCGAGCAGGACCGCCTGCGCGCCGGCCGCATGGCCGACGTGCGCGTGGACGCGCTGCGCCCGGCCACCTACGGTGAACATATGCTGCGCCGGCACCGCGCCGTGCGCGCGGCCTGGCAATCGGCGCACCGGCTCGGGCGCGGCCCGGATTGCATCAAGCACTCTCACGTGCGCTGGTATCTGTTTGACGGGTTGCGCGCCAGCCTGGTGGCGTCGGCTTCGCTCGCGCTGCTGATCCTGTGCTGGAGCCTGCTGGCCGCGCCCGTGTTCTGGACGGCGGCCGTGCTGGCGATCGTGTTCGTGCCGGCGCTGGTGGGTATGCTGGTCGCGCTGGGTGACCGGCCGCCCGACGCACCGTGGCGCCAGCACCTCGACGGCTGGGCGCGCGGCGCCCGCGTGACGCTCACGCGCTGCGCCTTGTGGGCGGCGTTCCTGCCGCATGCGGCGCTGGTCGATGCCCACGCGCTCGTGCGCGGCCTGTGGCGCCGCCACGTGACGCAGCGCGGTCTGCTCGATACGCAAGCGGCAGCACTTCCGGCGCGCTCGCTGGAAATCAACGGGCGCGCCATGTGGTTCCCGCCGCTGCTGGCGATGGGCACCGCCATGCTGGTGAGCTTCGCCAATCCGTATGCCCTGTTCGCCACGGCGCCGCTGCTGCTGGTATGGTTCCTGTCACCGGTGCTGGCCTGGTGGACGGGCCAGGTGACCCGGCGCAGCGTGCGCCTCTCACCGGCGCAAGACCTGTTCCTGCGCGCGCTGGCGCGCCGCACCTGGGGCTTCTTCGAACAATACAGCGCCAACGGCCACGGCCTGGCGCCCAAGGCCGTGCTCGAACATCCCGAACCCGCCGTCGATATGCGCGTCTCGCCGGACGGCATCGGCCTGGGCCTGCTGGCGACACTGAGCGCGCGCGACTTCGGTTTCCTGCCACTGGGCGGCCTGCTCGAGCGCGGCGAAGGTATATTCGCGTCGCTGGCGCTGCTCGAGCGCTGGCAAGGGCACCTGATGCGCCGCTACGACGGCGCCACGCTGGCGCCGCTCGAGCCGCACTACGTCGATACCGCCGCCAGCGGCAGCCTGGTGCTGGCGCTGCGCACCTTCGCCGTCGGCATGGACGAACTGCCCGACCAGCCGATCGCCGCCGCGGCGCCGGATGGCATCCGTGCCACGCTGCTGGTCGTGCGCGACCATGCGCAGGGCGCGCCGGCATCCTTCCTGCACGCGCTCGACGAGATGGACGGCGCCATGGCGCCCGAACGCTGCCGCGCGCTCGATACGCTGCCGGGTCTTGCCGATTGCCTGCGCCTGGCGGTGGCCAATGCCGAGCGCCTGGCGGCCAGCTTGCCTGACGATGCCGACCCCACGCTGGCCGCCTGGATCGAGCGCCTGCGTGCTGGCTGCGAAGCGCAGCTGCACGACTTGTATTCGCTGGCGCCATGGATGCGGGCCGTCCAGGAATATGTGCTCGATGCCAGCCTCACCCGCATCCCGACGCTGCGTGAGCTGGCGCAGCTGGGTGCGCCGGCAACTGGCGGCGTCGGCTTGCTTGCCCTGGTGGACGCGGGCCGCGCCTGCGCACAAGAGCGCATCGAGCAGCTTGCCGCGCTGGCCGACGCGGCGCGCGAGGCAGCGCGCATGGACTTCGGCGCGCTGGTCGATCCCGCTACCGGCCAGCTGGCCGCCGGCTACCACGTGCGCGACCAGCGCCTGGACAGCGACAGCTGCGACCTGCTGGCGGCCGAATCGCGCATGGCCAGCTTCGCCGCTGTGGCCCAGGACCAGCTGCCGCAGCAGCACTGGTGGTCGCTCGGCCGGCCGCTGCGCATGGCCGGCGCCGGTGCAGGTGCCACCACATTGCTGCTGTCGCGCCGTGGCGCCATGGCCGATCTGCTGGCGCCGCAACTCTGGATGCCGGGCTGGCGCGACACGCTGCTCGATGGCGCGGCCCGCGCACTGGTGCGCGCGCAAGCCGCGCATGCCAAGGGCAAGGGTGTGCTGTGGGGCTTTTCGCAATCCCGTTGCAATGCGGTGGACGCCGCGGCGCGTTACCGCTCCGGCCAGTTCGGCTTGCCCGCCGCCGCGCTGCAGCGCCAGTTTGACGACGATCTGGTGGCCGCGCCCTACGCCGCCGCGTTGGCGCTGGGCGTGACGCCCGGCCTGGCCAGCACCAACCTGCGCGCTTTCGCTGCGCAAGGCATGCTCGGCGAACTGGGTTTGTATGAAGCGCTCGACTACGCGCCGGCGCGCCTGCCGCAAGGCGAGCGCCAGATCGTCGTGCGGGCGTATGTCGCGCGCCACCAGGCCATGCTGCTACTGGCGCTGGCCCGCCATTTGCTGGGCGAACCGATGCAGCGCCGCTTCTGCCGCGACCCCGAGTTCCGCGCCGCGCTGCCGTTACTGCAAGAGCCGGTGCCGGTGTCCGGCGCTGCCGCCGAGCGGCGCTACACCGGCGCCGCAGTCGCAGGCCACGGCGTGACGGCGCACCCGTATGCCCGCGTGATCGGACTCGAGGCGCCGGCGCTGCCCGAAGTCCAGCTGTTGTCGAACGGCCGTTATCACCTGGTCGTCGCGAGCGACGGCACTGGCGCCAGCAGCTGGGATGGCAGACAAATCAGCCGCACCGGCGCCGGCGAATCCGGCTTGACGTGTCATGTGCGCGACGTCGCATCCGGCCAGGTCTGGCCGAGCAGTCTGCTCGAGGGAGAACGCGAAACCGTATTCTCCGAAGGCCGTGCCAGCATGCGCTGTCTGGACAATGGCCTGGCCATGCACACCGATATCGTGGTGGCGCCGGACGATGACGTCGAGCTGCGCCGCATCCGCATCGTCAATGAGGGCCAGCAGGCGCTCACGCTGGAACTGACCAGCAGCGTGGCGCTGGCCGGGCCGGCGCTGGAGCAGGGCGGCCGCAGTCATGTGATGATCGAATTCGACGCCACCATCGACAGCCTGCTGTGCGTGACGGCGGCCGACGCGCCCGTCGTCATGCACCGCATGGCCGTGCGCGACATCGCGCCCGCCGTGACGGTGGAAACGGACCGCGCGCGCTTCATCGGCCGTGGTCACGAGCTGCGCGCGCCGCAGGCGATCGGTGCCGGCGGCGCGCTGCCGGGCCTCGTCACCGAACCGGACGAACCGCTGCTGGCACTGCGTCGCACTGTTACGTTGGCGCCGCAACAAGCGATCACCGTCGACCTGGTGCTGGGCGTTGCCGCCAGCCGGGCGATGGCGCGCGAACTGGCGGCCCGCTACAGCGCCGGCCATGCGGTCGACCGCGCGATTGACGCTGCCTGGACGCAGGCCCAGGCCTTCCTGCGCCGCACGGACGTGAGCGAAGCCGATGCGCAGCTCTACAACCGCCTGGCCGGCTGCCTGGTCCAGCCGGTGCCGGCCCTGCGCGCCGATCCGGCCGTCATCGCCCGCAATGCGCGCGGCCGCGCCGATCTGCTGGCGTGCGGTATCGACGGCATGCGCCCGGCGCTGCTTCTCCAGCTGACCGACGGCCCGGATACGGGCCTGGCGCGCCAGGTGCTGCAAGCGCATGCCTACTGGCGCCGCCGCGGCTTTGGCGTCGACCTGCTGGTGCTGTGCGACAGCCGCGCCGTGCGCGAACAGGTGATGGGACTGGCCGTGGCGCTGGTCGACCCCGACAGCTTCGATGCCCCCGGCGGCGTGCATGTATTCCTGCGCGAGGATGTGGCGCAGGAAGACCGCATCCTGCTGCGCTCGAGCGCGCGCGTGCTGCTGTTGTCGGGTCGCGGCGACCTGGCCGACCAGCTGCGTCGCGCGGCGCGGCCCGGCGCCGCCTTGCCGCCGCCGTTCGTCGCTGCGCAGACCGCCACGCCGTGGACGACGGAGGCGTTGCCAACGGTGCCGCCCGAACGCCTGTTCGACAATGGCATCGGCGGCTTCACGCCGGACGGCCGCGAGTACGAGGTGCGCAGCGGCGCATTGGTCCCGGTACCACAGGCGCCGTGGGTCAATCTGCTGGCCAACGCCGACTTTGGCTCGGTGCTGTCGGAACGCGGTCATGCGATAACGTGGTGCGGCGCGCGCGATACGCGCCTGACCGCCGGCAGCGACGACGTCGCGCCGCAGGACGGCGAAGCGTTTTATCTGCGCGACGAAGACAGTGGTGCGTTCTGGTCGCCCGCGCCATGGCCGGCGCCATCGCCGGAAGCCTACGTGACGCGCCACGGTGTCGGTTACACCGTGTTCGAACACGATACGGCCGGCATCCATTCGGCACTGCGCTGTTTCGTGGCGCCCGATACGTCACTCAAGTACAGCGTACTGCGGCTGCGCAACGACAGCGATGCGCCGCGTCGGCTGAGCGTGACGGGCTTCGTGGCGTGGCAGCTCGACACGGTCGATGCGACGGCGGGCCATCAAATTGTCACCGGCGTCGACCTGGCCAGCGGCGCGCTGTTCGCGCGCAATGCGTTCAGCGACGCCTTCCGCGACAAGGTAGGGTTCTTCCATGTCGACGCCGAAGATGTCGCCACGACGTGCGACCGCGCTGAATTCATCGGCCGCGAGAAAGGCATCGCGCAGCCGGCGGCGCTGGATCGCAGCAGCCTGTCCGGCGCCAGCGGTGCCGGGTTCGATCCGTGCGCGGCCTTGCAGGTGCCGGTCACGCTGGCGCCAGGCGAAGAGCGCGAACTGGTGTTCGTGCTGGGCGTGGCCGGCCCCGGCACGCTTGACGCCAGCCGCGAAGTGCAACTGCACGGCGGCGCGCGCGCAGCCGACGCGGCGTGGGAACGCCTGCGCGACTGGTGGGATACCACGCTGGGCGCGGTCGAACTGCGCTCGCCCGATGCATCGCTCGACCTGCGCGTGAACACCTGGCTACCTTACCAGGCCATCAGCGCGGTGTGGGGCGAGCGCTGTCCCGCCATGCGCCTGCAATCGCTGCTCGCAAGCACGCATGCCCGGCCTGAATTACTGCGCGACGCATTGCTGCGCGCAGCGCGCGAGTTCGCCACGGCGCAGTCCACGATGCCATCGCCGGCGGTCGACGATTTCCTGTGGCTGCCGTACGCGCTGACGCACTACCTCGCCATGACTGGCGACCAGGCGCTGTTGCACGTGCTGCCGTTCGGCGCCGATCATGGCGAGGCGACGCGCCTGGCCGCCGGGGACGATCTGTACCAGCACTGCGTGCATGGCTTGCGCGGCTGCCTGCGCTTCGGCAAGCGCGGCCTGCCATTGGCGGCAGCGCGCCTGCACGACGATGATGGTACCGGCCGTGTCGAGAGCGTGCGCACGGGCTTCTTCATGGCGACCGTGCTGCAGCGCTTCGCCGAGGTGGCCGACCGGCGCGGCGACTTCGGTTTCGCCACCACTTGCCGTGGCGCCGGGCTGGCGCTCAAAGCGCAGTGCGAAGAACACGGCTGGGACGGCGAATGGTACCGCTGGACGTGGCTCGATAGCAGCAATGCGCTCGGCTCGATCGCCAACGCCGCTTGCCGCGTCGAGCTGTCGACGCAGGGCTGGGCAGTGCAGGCCGACGCCGAACGGGCCCCGGCCGCGCTGCGCGCCGCCGCCCAGCGCCTGGTGGACGATGCACACGGCGTCACGCTGCTGTGCGATCCGGCGGTCGATGGGCACTGGAGCGAGCGCGTCGTGGCCAGTCCGGGCCAGGACCACGGCGCGGTCGCACTGGCAGCGACCGGCTTCGCGCGGCTGGGTGACACCGGCCGCGCTTGGCAACTGGCCGGCATGCTCGATCCGCACGCGCCAGTCCGCACGGTCGACAGCGCAGCGCCGCCATACTTCCTCGGCGGCGGCATCCGCACGGTCGCGCCGCATGTCGGGCGCGCCATCGGCGGCGTGTACACCGCATCTGCCGGGGCCACCTGGCTGCTCGCGATCGAGGCGCTGCTGGGCGTGGAGCGCAACGGCGCGCGCCTGCACCTGACGCCGCATCTGGCGCCGGGCTGGGATGGTTTCCGCCTGCGCTACCGTTATCACAGCGCGATCTACGAGATCACGGTGCGCGCGGGGGACGGGATGGAAGGTTTGCTGCTCGATGGGCAGCCATGTCCTGACTGGACGTTCGAATTGCAGGATGACCGGCGCGATCATCGGGTGGAATTGTGGATTGCGGGGACGCCGGGCGTGAAGGCTTGATTCAGCGTGTGACGATCACCCCGTCACACAACGCCTGCACATCGGCCAACCCCGGCGCATGCGCCCCTGCCACCCGGCACGCTGTGCTCCCCGCCGCCACCGCGAACGCCAGATGCGCATCCATGCCCGCGTCAGGCGACTGCTGCAGCGAATAAATCAGCCCTGCCATCCCCGCATCGCCCGCACCCACCGTGTCGATGACGTCAATCGCCGGCGCCTTGGCGTGCCACGCTTGCGCCCCGCGATACAGCGACGCTCCACCTGCGCCGCGCGTGAGCAAGACCAGCGCCGCCGGATTGAGCGCGCGCAGGCGTCCCAGGGAGCCAAGCGTGTCGTGGCTGCGAAACAGCGCGCGCAGGTCTTCGTCGGACACCTTGATGACGTCGGCCAGTTCGCTCATACGCTGCAGCGTCGCGTCGTAGGCGGGCCCCATCAGGTTGCGCCAGTTCGGGTCGTAGCTGATGCGCAGGCCGTGCGCTTTCGCCTGTTCGGCCAAGGCGATCAGCGTGAGGTCAAGCGCGCCGCGCGCCAGGCTGATGCCGCCGAAGTGCATCCATTGCGCCTCTTGCGGCCAGGCGGATGGCATCTTCTTCGGATCGAAGTACAAATCGGCCGCATCGTCGCCGATGAAGAAGTATTGCGGCGGGGTGCTGTCCGGGACGATCGCCAGCAGCGGCGACTTGTCGACCCGTTGCAGGTAGCGCAGGTCCAGGCCCGCAGCATCGCTGGCGCGCCACAGCGCATCGCCGAATACACAGCGGCTGATGGCGCCGGCGAAACCGCTGGCGGCGCCCAGCGCGGCCAGCGCGCGCGCCACGTTCCAGGTCGAGCCACCCACGTGGCTGCGCCACAAGTCGCCGTCCTGGCGCAGCAGGTCGGTCAGCGCCTCGCCAGCGCAGACGATGGTCGCGTGCCTAGTCATGGCGCGTCGCCAGTGCCGGGATGATGTCGTAGCAGGCGCCCATGGTGTGGTAATCGACCTTGCCGGCGGGGCTCTTCTCGTCCGAGTACTTGCTGTTATCGGCGCGGAGGATGCGGTACCAGGCGCCGTGTTCGTGGTCGACGAAATGCTCCCAGCTATACGCCCACAGGCGCTCGTAGTCGTTCCAGTACTGGGATTCGCCCGTGCGCGCGCCGAGCATGGCGCTGGCGGCCAGCGTCTCGGCCTGCACCCAGAAGTATTTGTCGGCATCGCACACCGTGCCGTCGGGCGCGAAGCCGTAGTGCAGGCCACCGTGCTCGTGATCGGTCGCGTGGCGCAGGGCGCTGGCGTACAGCTCGCGCGCGGTCGGCAGCAGCCAGACCGGGTCGCGGGTCAGGAGCTCGGCATGTACTTCCAGCTGCAGCAGCAGCTTGCTCCATTCGGTGAAGTGGCCCGGTTGATAGCCCCACGGGCGGAACAGATTGGCCTTGTCGTCCAGGTTGTATTCCCAGTCTGGCGTCCAGTCCGGGCGGTAGTGTTCCCAGATCTTGCTGTTGGCGCGCGCCGCCTGGCGCTGGGTGATGTTCCAGGCCAGCAGTTCGGCGCGGTGCAGGAACGGCGTGTGACCAGTGGCGCGCCAGGCCGCCAGCAGTGCCTCGCACGCATGCATATTGGCGTTCTGTCCGCGGTACGGCGCCAGGGTCGACCAGTCGGCGCTGGCCTGGTCGGCGTACAGCCCGTGTTCGGCTTCCCAGAACTGCTGCTCCATCAGCGCGAACGTTTCATGGATCCAGGCGCGGGCTTCGAGCACGCCGGCCATCAGGGCGTGCGAGTATGCCAGCAGGACAAAGGCAAGGCCGTAGCAGTGGTTGTCGCCGTCGATGACGCGCGCCTGGCCATCCTGCCATTCGAGCTGCCAGGCGTAGCCGCCCGTGACGGGGTCGCGGTGCACGCGGCGCAGGAAGTCCACGCCATGGCGCACCATGCCCTGGTAGTCCGGATTGTCAAAGTGGCGATACGCGCTGGCGAAGACGTAGACGAAGCGCGTGCTCGAGACCAGGTGGCGCGTCGTCTCGTCGTAGACCGCGCCGTCGTCCTTGAAGTAGTGGTAGAAGCCACCGCTGGCGTCGACGCAGCGCGGGTAGTAGAACGCCATGGTGTCGGCGATATGCCTGGTGAGCGTGTCGGCAGAGAAGAAGTCGGGATGGGTCGGCATGGATTGCAAAAAAAGTGCGAAAAAATGAGGGGTCGTTCAATCGTCGGTGCTGCTCTCGCGGACCATCAGTCGTACCGTGAGCGTCTGTTCGAGGCCGGACGTGGCGGTCTTGTTCATCAAGAGGTCCACGCCCATCCGGCCCAGCAGATCCTTGTCGATATTGATGCTCGAGAGCGGCGGAATCGCGGCGGCGGCGGCGCTGATATCGTCAAAGCCCACGATCGCGATGTCGTGCGGGATCTTCAGGCCGCGCGCCAGGCAGTGGCGCATGGCCGTGAGCGCGGCACTGTCGTTGTAGCAGAACAGCGCATCGGGCCGTGGCTCGCGCGCGAGCAGGGCGTCGACCGCCGCGTGCAGATTGTCCTGCGTATCGCCGATGCTGGGCAGCTGGATCTCGAGGTCGGGATCGGCCAGCATGCGCGCCTCGAACAGGGCGCGGCGAAAGCCCCGGTAGCGCTCGAGGATGCTGTGGTGCGACAGCGGGCCGGTGAGCATGGCGATGCGGCGCCGTCCCAGCTTGATCAGGTGGCGCGTGGCCAGGTAGCCGCCCAGCGCGTGGTCGGGATTGACCGAGCGGTAGCCGGGCAGGCGCATGTCGAGCAACACCAGGGGCTTGCCGGTGTCGCGCAGCGCGGCCACCAGTTCCGGCTCAAAAAAGCCGGCGCACATCAGCGCGTCCGGCTGGTGCAGGCGCACGAGATCGAGCACCGGTTCGGCCGGGCCGACGATGACGAACGACAGCGCGATGCCGCGCTTGCGGCAGGCATCCTCGGCGCCGTGCAGCACCGGCAGGTAGAACGGGCTGGCCGATTGCGTATTGTGCTGGCGGTGCAGCAGAAACGCGACGCGGCGGATGTCGCCCTGGCGCAGATTGCCGAAGTCGTAGCCGAGTTCGCGCGCCTTGGCGCAGATGCGCGTGCGCGTCTTGTCGGTCAGGCCGTCCTGGTTCTTCAGCGCGCGCGACACCGTGCCGATGGAGTAACCCGTGGCGCGGGCGATGTCGCGGATGGTGACGGCCATGCTTATTGTCCGGGGCGCTGAGGGTCGCGCGAGAACGAGTACGGCGCGTCATCCGGCTTCGTGCCGCGTGTCTTGTTCGGCTGGGTCGACATGCGGAAGTCGAGCGTGGCGCCTTTGGTCAGTTCGTCGTGCCCGAGCCAGTTGCGCTCGATCGCGCGTTTGCCGATGCTGAGCTTGTCGACATAACGGCCGCCGCCGCTCGCATTGATCGTGATGCGCTTGCCTTTTTCCAGTTCGACCGTCGCTTTCTTGAACAGCGGGGTGCCGACCACGTACTGGTTCACGCCGGGCGTGACCGGATAAAAGCCGAGCGCCGAGAACACATACCAGGCCGAGGTCTGGCCATTGTCTTCGTCGCCGCAGTAGCCGTCGGGCGTGGGCGCGTACATGCGGTCCATCGTCTCGCGTAGCCAGTACTGGGCCTTCCACGGCGCGCCCGCGTAGTTGTACAGGTAGATCATGTGCTGGATCGGCTGGTTGCCGTGCGCGTACTGGCCCATGTTCGCGATCTGCATTTCGCGGATCTCGTGGATCACCGACTTGTAATAGCTCTCGTCGTAGATCGGCGGCAGGTCGAACACGGTATCGAGCTTCTTCACGAACGCGTCGCGCCCGCCCATCAGGTCGACCAGGCCCGCCACGTCATGGAACACCGACCACGAGTAATGCCAGCTATTCCCTTCGGTGAAGGCGTCGCCCCATTTGAACGGGTTGAACGGCGTCTGGAAGCTGCCGTCGCGGTTCTTCCCGCGCATCAGGCCCGACTCGGGATCGAACAGCTTCTTGTAGTTCATGCTGCGCTGGGCGTAGATGTCGATCTCGCTTGCAGGCTTGCCGAGCGCTTTGCCGAGCTGGTAGATCGTGAAGTCGTCGTACGCGTATTCGAGCGTGCGCGCGGCATTCTCGTTGATGCCCACGTCGTACGGCACGTAACCGAGTTCGTTGTAGTACTTCACGCCTGCGCGGCCCACCGCCGTCATCGGCCCTTCGTTGTTGGCGCCGTGCTTCAGGGCCGTCCACAGCGTCTCGATGTCCTGACCGCGCACGCCCTTGATCCAGGCGTCGGCCACGACCGAGGCCGAGTTATTCCCGATCATGATGTTGGCGTAGCCGGGGCTGGACCACTCGGGCAGCCAGCCGCCTTCCTTGAACGCGTTGACCAGGCCTTCCTGCATCTCGCGGTTGATCGCCGGGTAGACCAGGTTCAGGAACGGGTACAGCGCGCGGAACGTGTCCCAGAAGCCGGTCCCGGCGAACATCCGCCCCGGCAGCACCTCGCCCGTATAGGGGCTCCAGTGGATCGGCTGATTGTTCGCGTCGATTTCGTACAGTTTGTTCGGGAACTGCACGGTGCGGTACAGCGATGAATAGAAGGTGCGGGTCTGGTCGACCGTGCCGCCTTCCACCTTGATTTTGCCGAGCACCGCGTTCCACGCCGTTTTCGCTTTCGCGCGCGTGGCGTCGAAATCATCCTGGCCCAGTTCGCGCCGCAGGTTCAGCTCCGCCTGTTCAAAGCTGATGAACGACGAGGCCACGCGCATGTGCACCTTCTGGCCCTTGCTGGTCTTGAAGCCGAGCAGGGCGCCGCTGTGCAGGCCGTCCGTTTCCAGTTGCCCCTCTTGCAGCTTGTCGCCCTGCCAGGTGTCGGTCGACGTGAACGGCTGGTCGAATTCGATCACGAAATAATTGCGGAAGTTCTTCGGCAGCGGGCCGCGCGCATAGCGGGTGCTGTAGCCGATCACGCGCCGCTGGCCGGGCAGGATCTTGACGTACGAGCCCTTGTCGAACGCATCGACGACGATGTAGCTGTCGTCGGACTTCGGGAACGTGAAGCGAAACTGCACGGCGCGCTCGGTTGGCGTGATCTCGGTCGTCACGTCCGAGTCGGCCAGGTAAACGCTGTAGTAGTACGGCTTGGCGGTTTCGGACCGGTGCGAGAACCACGATGCGCGTTCGTCCTGATTGAAGCGCTTTTTGCCGGTGACGGGCATGACAGCGAACTGGCCATAGTCGTTCATCCACGGCGACGGCTGGTGCGTCTGCTTGAAGCCGCGGATCTGGTCGGCGTCGTAGGTGTAGGCCCAGCCGTTGCCCATTTTGCCGGTCTGCGGCGTCCACAGGTTCATCCCCCATGGCACCGTGATCGCCGGATAGGTGTTCCCGTTCGACAGTTCCATCTTGCTGTCGGTGCCCATCAGGGTGTTCACCCACTCCACCGGGTCGTCGACCTTGTCGACCGTCTGCGCGCTGGCACCGGTCGCGACGCAGGTTAATACAACGGTGGCGGCATAGCGCAGGATGTTCATCGACGGCTCCCGATCAATACCTGGTTTGCGTGTAAGGGCGCGCGTCCTTGGCCGTGCCCCAGTCCTTGTTCGGCGTCGCCTGCATGGTAAACACCAGTTCTCCGCCGGCGGTAATGTCTTCATGGCGCAGGAAGGTACGTGCGAGCGGTTTGCCGTTCAGCGTCACACGGCCGACGTAGCCGTTGGTGGCGGACAGGTTCTCGGCGCGCACGGTGAAGCGCTTCCCGTTCGGCAGGTTCATGGTGGCCTTGTCGAGGAACGGGCGGCCGATCACGTACTCGTTGCTGCCCGGCGCCACCGGATAGAAGCCCAGCGCGGTGAACGCGAACCAGGCCGACATCTGGCCCAGATCGTCGTTGCCCGACAGGCCTTCCGGCTTGTCGCTGTACTGCGTGGCCATGATGTTGGCGAGGCGTTCCTGCGTGCGCCATGGCGCGCCGGCGTAGTTGTACAGGTAGGCCACGTGGTGCGACGGCTCGTTGCCGTGGGCGTAGTGGCCGATCAGGCCCGAGATGTCTTCCATGTGGGCGTACAGGTTCTCGTCGACCTTGGCGTCGAACACTTCGTCCATCTTCGCCACCAGCCTGGCGTCGCCACCCAGGAAGCCGATCAGGCCCGCGTTATCGTGCGGCATATACCAGGAATACTGCCACGCGCTGCCCTCGGTGTAGTCGCTGCCGAAGTTCGACTGCTCCGGATTGAACGGGGTGCGGAATTCGCCGGTGGATTTGCGGGCGCGGATGAAGCCCGTGGCCTTGTCGAACACATTGCGGTAGTTCTGGGCGCGCTTGTAGTAGCGCGCCGCGATGTCCTTCTTGCCCATCTTCTCGGCCATGCGCGCGATGGTCCAGTCGTCGTAGGCGTATTCGACGGTCTTGGAGGCCGCTTCCTTTTCCAGGTCGATCGGCACGTAGCCCAGCTTCATATAATGTTCCAGGCCGCCGTACGGGCCGTATTCGGCGCTGGCGGTCATCGCGGCCAGGGCCTTGTCGGCGTCGAAGCCGCGGATGCCTTTCATGTAGGCGTCGGCGATCACGGGCACGGCGTGGTAACCGATCATGGTCCAGGTTTCCAGGCCGTGGAACTGCCACACCGGCAGCACGCCGTAGGGGCTGTGCTGCTGCGAGGCGATCAGCGAATTGACGAAGTCGGCGTTGCGCTGCTCGGGCGCGACGATGGTGAGCAGCGGGTGCAGCGCGCGGTAGGTGTCCCACAGCGAGAAGGTCGAGTGGAAGCGGAAGCCCTTGGCCTTGTGCACCGCGTTGTCCGGGCCGCGGTAGCTGCCGTCGAGGTCCATGAACAGCGAGGGCGCCAGCATCGTGTGGTACAGCGCCGTGTAGAACTGGGTGCGCATCGACGCCGGTGCGTCGACCTTGACGGCGCCCAGCGCCTCGTCCCAGGCCTTGCCGGCGCGCCGGCGTTCGGCGTCGAAGTCCCAGCCCGGCATCTCGGCCAGGTTGGCGATGGCATTGTCTTCGCTCACGGGTGACAGCGCGACCTTCACCAGCAGCGTGCCATCTTCCGGTACGCCGAAGTTGAAGTCGCCCATCAGCGCCTTGCCTTCGACCAGCGCCCGGTCGGCCGGCGTCTTGCCTGGCTGGGCGAAGCCCTTGTACTCGATTGCTTCTTCGCGGTTGAGCAGCTGGCGCGTGTCGATCGGGCGCGAGAACCGGATCGCGAAATACAGCTGGCGGCCCGGCGCCCAGCCGCGCGTCTCGCGCATGCCGGTGACGGTGGTGGCGTCGCGCATGCGCAGGCGCGACCACAGGTTCTTGTCGTCGTAGTTGTAGATGCTGCTGCGCAGGTCGAGCAGCACCTTGGCCGGCTCGCCCGCCTTGAATTTGTAGCGGTGCAGGCCGACACGTTCGCTCGCGGTCAGTTCGACGTCGACGTCATGGTCTTTCAGGCGCACCGCGTAGTAGCCGGGTTCGGCCTGTTCCTGGTCGTGCGAGAAGCGTGAGCGGTAGCCCGAGAATGGCCGCTCCGGATAGCCCGGTTCGAGCTTGGTCTCGCCGCTGTACGGCATCAGGAGCACGTCGCCCAGGTCCGAGTGGCCGCTGCCCGAGAAGTGCGTGTGCGAGAAGCCGAGGATCGAGCCGTCGCCGTGGTTGTAGCCGGCGGCCCACGGATAACTCTGGCGGAAGTGGCGGTGCTGGGTGTCGGGGCTGAGCTGCACCATCCCGAACGGGCGGCTGGCGCCGGGGAAGGTGTGGCCGTCGCCGCCGGTGCCGATGAAGACGTTCACGGCCGCGGCCGGGGAACCCGGTTCGGCTGCCTGGAGCGGCGCCGCACTAAACAACAGGGCCGCGAGCGCGGCAACGGAAAAGGGCTTGAAACGAGCTGTCATGGTGACTCCACACGTGGCGGGAGCGATAGCCCGCCGCCTGTTCTTGATACGCTGCGCCAGAGGCATTCTAGCGCGCGGACGATGTCATCGACGCGCGCGCTCGAGCCTGTTTGCAACTTATATGTGGAGTCGGGTTTCCCGGCAATCATTACCGGGTTTTACTCGGCTGTTTAGCGAGTTTACTAAACAGTGAAGCAAGCTAGCGACGAACGACCTTCGCGACGGCCTCGATTTCGATCAGCGTGTCGGGTGACGCCAGCGACGTCACGCCGATGCCGGTGAGGGCAGGGCGCGGGAAGCCCAGGTGCTGCACCAGGATCGGCGCGACGGTCTCGAGGTGCTCGCCGATCTCGCCGCGCACATACACGCGCAGGTGCAGGATCTGTTCGACCGACGAGCCGGCGGCCGCCAGCACCGTGAGCAGGTTGCGCGCCGCGCCTTCGGTCTGCTCGGCCAGCGTGGTGTGCCTGACCCGGTAATCCTGGTCCCAGTCGACCTGGCCGGACACGAACACCAGGCCGGTGTCAGGGTCGACCGTGGCGTGCGACAGGCCGTGCGGCGTGCCGTCGTACAGGGCAGGTGGGTTGATGCGTTCGATGGTCATGAAGGTCCTTTGCTTGTGACGTTAATCTTCAAGCATAGACAGGCCCGCCCCGCGCGGCAATGGCGCGCCGCTTGTAGCCGATACAAGCCGCGCCTTGACGCGCTCGAGCATCCACATCATGAACGAATCGTTCTGCGCCGTGGGGTGAAAGGCCGCGACCACGCCGTAGCCGGGCGGGTACTTCGGCAGCGCGAGTTCGTGGATGCCATCGCACGGCAGCAGGCGCGCGGGGATGAACGCGACCAGGTCCGATCCCTTCAGGTACTCGAGCGCCATGAAAAACGACGGCGCCGACGCCACCACGCGCCGCTGCAAGCCCTGGCGCGCGAACCAGTCATCGGCTGACCCCGTAAAACTGTGCCCGCCCGGATTGGTGATGATGAAGTCGTGCTCCACCAGTGCGGCCAGCGACGTCAATCCGGCGTCGGCCAATGCGCGGTTGCCGGTCACGCAGCGGTACTGCTCGAGGAACAGCGGCATCGACACGAGGCCTGGCGCAGCGATGCCCTCGGCCGTGAAGATCACGTCGATCTCGCCCTGGTGCAGCTTGCGCGTCAGGCCGCTCACTTCAAGGTCGACCACCGCGATCTTCACCTTGGGCGCCGCGCTGCGCAGGTCGCGCACCAGGTCGGCCACGATCACCTTCTGGGTGTAATCGGTGCCCGAGATTACCAGCGTACGCTCGGTGGTTTCCGGCCGCACGGCCGACGGCAGCGGAATCGCATGCAGGCCGGCCAGCACCTGCGCGATATGCGGCGCGATCAGTTTTGCATACGGCGTGGGCGCCATCCCCTGGCCGGTGCGCACGAACAGCGGGTCGCCCAGGATCGTGCGGATTTTCTTCAGTTGCAGGCTGACCGCCTGCTGCGACACGTCCAGGTGCTCGGCCGCCGCCGAGATGGTGGCAAAGCGCGCGAGCGCATCGAGCGTGCGAAGGTGGGTGATATCGAGTTTGTCGATCATGCGGCAACATAACCGGCGCCCGGTGCGCACGCAAGTTGTCTTCCTTGAAACTCATCAATAAGCGTGGTCAGGATGGCAAGGCGAAGCACGCATGGCGCAAGGCGGCAGGGTAGGGGAGTTGCAAACTTGACATCATGAAAACCCCATTCCTCCCCCTGCTTTCGCTGTCATTGTGCTGCAGCCTGGCCAATGCCACGCCTTCCGAACACCAGGAATTCGACGCATCGTTGCACGCGCCGTTTCACCCCGGCGCGCTGCCCGCGCGCACGTTCACGCTGACATTCGCGTACCCCGGCCTGGCCCATCCGGCCAGCGTCGACTGGCGCCTCGACCTGCGCGCACCTGGCGCTCGCACCGTGCTGCAGTGGCGCGGCCGGGCGCTACTGATCGCCGACGAGATCATCGTGCCGGTACCCTGGTCGGGCCGCCTGGGCGCCAAGCCGGCGCCGGAAGGCATCTACCGCGTGCGCCTGCGCGCGTCGGTAGAGGGTGACGCGCATGACGAGATCGACCAGGAATGGGAGATCTCGGTCGGTGCGCCGCGCGCGCTGGCCACGCCTGCTTTCGCGCCGTTGCCGGGCGCGTTCATGCCGAGCGCCGCGCCGGCCCCTGGCGCGCTGCCCTACACCGTCTACCTGGCGAACCTGCACAGCCAGACCAACCACAGCGACGGCGGCGCCGATGTCGCCGCATGCAAGAGCGCGCAGCGCCCGCAAACGGCGCCGCATGGCCCGGCCGACGCCTTCGCTTACGCCCACGCGCGCGGCCTGGACATCCTGGTCGCGTCGGAACACAACCACATGTTCGATGGGTCTTCGGGCAGCACGCCGGACGCCGACCCGGCTGCCGCGAAAGCCCTGTACCGCGTGGGGCTGGCGGCCGCCGGCACGTTCAGGGCGCAGCATCCCGGCTTCCTGGCGCTGTATGGCCTCGAGTGGGGCGTGATCGACAACGGCGGCCATGTCAACATCTTCAACAGCGACGAGCTGCTTGGCTGGGAGACCAACGCCAACGGCGAGCCGATCGCCGATACCGTCACGCCGCGCGGCGACTATGCGGCGCTGTACACCCTGATGCGAACGCGCGGCTGGGTGGGCCAGTTCAACCATCCGGCGCCATCCGGCCAGTTCCAGGTCGACGGCGTGCCGCTCGCGTACACCGAAGATGGCGGCGTGGCGATGGTCCTGTGCGAGGTAATGAACACCAGCGCGTTCTCCGGCAACGTGAGCGAGACCGAAACCCGCCGTACCAATTTCGAGGGCGCGTGCAACCGCCTGCTGGAAGCCGGTTACCGGCTCGCCATCAGCACGAACCAGGACAACCACTGCGCCAACTGGGGCGCGTCGTATACCAACCGCACCGGCGTGCTGCTGCCGACTGGCATGGGCTTGAACCGTGCAAGTTTCGTCGAGGCGCTCAGGGCGCGCCGCGTGTTCGCGACGATGGACAAGGAATCGCAGCTGGTCTTGACGGCCAACGGCCACGTGATGGGCGAGCAGTTCACCAACCGCGGCCCGCTGACCTTGAAGGCGAACTTCGCCAGCGTAGGCGGCAAGGCGGTGGCGGTGGTGGCGATCATGGAAGGTGTCCCGGGGCGCAATGGCGAGGTCACGCGTATGTCGGAACAGGCCGAGACGACATTCACGCCGGCGCCGGGAGAACACTTCTATTATGCGAAGGTGACGCAGGACGACGGCAAGGTCCTCTGGTCCGCACCTGTCTGGGTCACGCAGGCCGCGTATTGATACGCTGGCGCGCGGCTCCCGGGCGCTTTCGCTGACCCTGCTGCCATGCTATTCTGCTCCCGCCTTCAGCCCGGCCGGGCTGTCATTATCCGCGAGAGACCATGAACAAAAGCACCCTGCTGCGCGCCACCACCGCAGCCTTCCTGGGCGCGTGGAGCGCCTACGCGTTCGCGCTCGATCCACTCAGCTACGCCAAATACGACCAGGTCAAGACCACCGCCCTGCACCTCGACCTGAAGGCCGACTTTGCCAAGAAAAGCCTGGACGGCTATGCCGAGCTGACCCTGAACTGGATCGACAAGAAAGCCACCACGCTTGACCTCGACACGCGCGAGCTGACCATCTCGAAGATCGAAGCGCAGGATGCAAAAGGCGCCTGGCGCAAGGCCGACTACGCGCTCGGCACCTTCGACGAAGAGAAAGGCCAGCCGCTGCAGATCAAGCTGCCGGCCCGGCAGACCAAGGTACGCATCCATTACCGCACCGCGCCGACGGCCACCGCGCTGCAATGGCTGCAACCGGTGCAGACGATGTCGGGCAAGTACCCGTTCATGTTCAGCCAGTCGCAGGCGATCAATGCCCGCTCGTGGGTGCCGATCCAGGACACGCCGGCCGTGCGCTTTACCTACACCGCCCGTATCGAGGCGCCGGAAGGCCTGCGCGTGGTGATGAGCGCCGATAACGACATGAAAGCCACCGGCAAGGGCGGCTGGAAGTTCACGATGCCGCAGCCGATTCCGTCGTACCTGCTGGCGATCGGCATCGGCGAGCTGGAAGCGCGCACGCTGGGCGGCCGCACGGGCGTCTACGCCGAGCCGCTGCGCATCAAGGCGGCCGAGTACGAACTGGCCGACACCGAGAAAATGGTCGAAGCGGCCGAGAAGCTGTACGGCCCGTATCGCTGGGGGCGTTACGACATGCTGGTGCTGCCGCCGTCGTTCCCGATCGGCGGCATGGAAAATCCGCGCCTGACCTTCCTGACCCCGACCATGATCGCGGGCGACCGCAGCCTGGTCGACCTGGTCGCGCACGAACTGGCGCACAGCTGGTCGGGCAACCTGGTGACCAACGCGACCTGGAAGCACTGGTGGCTCAACGAAGGTTTTACCACCTACGTCACCACCCGCATCCTCGAGGAGATCTACGGCAAGGAAGTCGCGCTCATGAACCTGCAGCTCGAGCAGGAAGAAGCGCTGGAAATGCTCAAGGATCTGCCGCCGGCCAAGCAGGCATTGGTCTCGCGCCAGGCCGACACCGATGCTGCGGACTACCCGGACACGTCGCTGGCCTACCCGAAAGGCGCCTGGTTCCTGCACACGCTCGAGCAGCGCGCCGGCCGCGCGGCGTTCGACGTATTCCTGCGCAGCTGGTTCGACCAGCACGCGTTCCAGAGCGTGACGAACGAACAGTTCATCGCCTTCCTGCGCACGCAGCTGCTGGCGAAGAACCCGACCATCATGACCGATGCGGAGCTCGACGAGTGGATCCACGGCCCGGGCATCCCGGCCAGCGGCCAGCGCGCCGTGTCGCAGCGCCTGGCCAAGCTCAATGCCGCGATCGACGGCTGGACGGAGGGCACTGTATCGACCGCGCAGCTGAACGCGAAGGACTGGAACGCCGCCGAGTGGATGAAGTTCTTGAACGATATCGACAAGAAGGCTGACGCTACCAAACTGGCGGAACTCGACCGCGCTTACGGCCTGGCCAAGTCGACCAACAACGAAGTGGCGTTCCGCTTCTACCGCGCGTCGGTGCACGCCGGCTACCGCGCGGTGCGCCCGCAGATGGAAGCGTTCCTGATGAGCGTGGGCCGCCAGAAGTTCGTGGTGCCGCTGTACGCCGCGCTGCGCCAGACGCCTGAGGACCGTTCTTGGGCCGAAGGTATCTATAAAAAGGCGCGCGAGCGCTATCACCCCGAGACGCAATCGAGCGTCGACAAAGCGATGGGCAAGCAATGATGAAGCGTACTTCCATGGGCATCCTGAACCACATCGCCGGCGCGGTGCTGGTCGCATTCTGCGGCGCCGGCCTGGCGGTCGCGCAAACGACGGCGGCGCCGGCAACTGCCGCCGCCGCCCCGGCCTACAACCTGGAAGCCGACGTCGCGCGCGTGTTGAAAACCTTCGATGTGCCGGGCATCGCCATTGCGGTGGTCAAGGACGGCAAGGTCGTCGTCGCGCAGGGCTTTGGCGTACGCAAACTTGGCGACCCCACGCCGGTTGACGGCAAGACGCTGTTCGAGATCGCCTCGAACTCCAAGGCCTTTACCGCCGCCGGCCTGGCGATGCTGGTCGACCAGGGCAAGCTCAATTGGGACGACCCGGTCATCAAGCACCTGCCCGACTTTCGCATGTACGACAGCTACGTGACGGCCGAGATGACGGTGCGCGACCTGCTCACGCACCGCAGCGGCCTGGGGCTCGGCGCGGGTGACTTGATGTGGTGGCCGACCACCACCTTCACCACGGATGAAATCATCCACAACCTTCGCTATATCAAGCCGGCGACGAGCTTCCGTAACAGCTATGCCTACGACAACCTGCTGTACATCGTCGCCGGCAAGATCATCGCGCAAAAGTCCGGCAAGGACTGGGGCACGACGATGCGCGAATGGATCCTCGATCCGGTTGGCATGACCGCCACCACCACGAGCCTGGCCGCGCACACGGCCGGCATGAACGTGTCGGCCCCGCACAGCAAGATCAATGGCAAGGCGGCCGTGGTCAAGCCGATGCCGGTGGCGAACGCGATTGGCGCGGTGGGCATCAACACCAACGCCGAAGACATTGCGCGCTGGATGAACGTGCTACTCGACAGCGGCCGCCTGCCGAACGGCGCCGACGGCAAGGAAATGCGCCTGTGGTCCGAGAAACAGGCGCGCGAGATGTGGACGGCGCAAACGCCGATGGTGATCAACCAGCCGAAACCGCCGCTGGCCGCGACCAAGCCGAACTTCATGGCCTACGGCCTGGGCTTCCAGCTGCGCGACTACCAGGGCAAGCTGGTGGCGATGCATGGCGGCGCGCTGCAGGGCTTTTATTCGCGCGTGATGCTGGTGCCGGAAGCGAAGCTGGGCATCGCGATCTTCACCAACGCCGAAAGCGGCCCGTCGCTCAATGCGCTGCAATACCGCCTGCTCGACGGGTACCTGGGCGTGGCGCCGACCGACTGGATCGGCCGCATCGCCGACGTGGCGAACGAGGCGAGCGCGAAGGAAGCGGTGCGCGTGAAAAATGAAAGCACCGGTCGGGCGAAGGCGTCGAAGCCGTCGCTGGCGCTGCGGGATTACGAAGGCGAGTACGAAGACGCCTGGTACGGCAAGGTGACGATCAAACGCGCCGGCAGCAAGCTGGTGATGTCATTCGCGCGCACGCCCGACCTGACCGGCGAGATGGAGCACTTCCAGCACGATACCTTCATCGTGCGCTGGAAGGAGCGCAACTTCAACGCGGATGCGTATGCGACGTTTTCGCTGGAGCCGGATGGTTCGATCGAGCGGCTGCGCATGAAGCCCGTGTCGACCGAGACGGATTTCAGTTATGACTTCCAGGATTTGATGTTTGTGCCGGTGAAGAAGGCGAAGTAAGAATGAAAAACGCCCGCGATGTATGCGGGCGTTTCTTATCGTATTGGCTGCTCGTCGGACTGGGATTCCCGCCTTCGCGGGAATGACGGGCGGGGGACGTGGCCACGTCGATTGAAACGTCGTTCCCGCGAAGGCGGGAACCCAAGTCTGCATGAGCCGCGATAGCTTATTTACGCCCCCACACCTTCATCATGTCATCCGACCCCTGCGACCTGACCCCGTTGTCCGACAGGATGCCTTCGGTCGCATCGAGCGTCGCCTGGCGCGGCAAGATCATCGTCTCGCCATAGCGCTGGTCGAACTTCAGCACGATCTGCTCGTCCTTCAGATCCCGCAGCACTTCCACCAGGTGCGCCAGGCTGCGCACCGGCTTGCCATTGACCGACTCCACCACCGAGCCAAAGCGGTTGCTGTAGCCGCTTACCAGCTTGTGCGGGAAGAATGGCGCGCTGATCACCACCAGCTCTTCGCGCTCCGGCGTCGGCGAATCCCCGCGCTGCGTCACCAAAGGATTCGCGTTGAACGCAAACGCATTCATGCCAGGCGCGCTGCCGCTGACAAAGCCCATGAATTCACTCGTCGCGCGCGAGAAAACGATCGGGCCGTAGATGAAGTACGACGGGTAGCCGCCGTCCAGATCCGGGATCAGCAAGGGCCGCGCACCGGTCGCCGGCACCTCGACCTTCATCGGCTTGCCGCCGCGGATGATCGTCATCGGCACCTTGCCGTTCTTCGCCACCTGCTGGATGCGGTACTGGAAGCGCACGCGCAGGCTCGCGCCCAGCTTGACCATCGCCTGATTATCGATCGCGTGCTCGCCGATGTGCGTGATGACGTCCCACTCCTTCAGCGGCCATGATGCATCAGTGCGATACGGCCGGTGCACAACGGCGCCCTCCACCGATTTATCGAGCTTGAGGTACTGGCGCAGCGCCGGGCTTTCCAGTGTCTGCACGCTGTCGTGCAAGAGCGGCTTGCCGTCGTAGGCGCCGTCGGCCACGTCGCGCAGGAACAGTTCGATCTCTTCGTTCGGGATCACGTAGCCGATGCTCTGCGCATTGGTCACGTTGGCGAACGCCAAGCCGATCATGCGCTCGCCTGCGATCACCGGGCCGCCGCTGTTGCCCGGGTTGATCGGCGCATCGATCTGGATGCGCAGGCCCGAGCTGAAGGCGCCGTAGTTGACGAATTCAACGCGCGAGATGATGCCGGTGGTGGTCGAGAGCGAGTTGCCGCCAACCGGATAGCCGTAAGCGAACACCTGCTGGCGCACGTCCGGCAGCACGGCGGCACGCGGCACCGGCGGGCGCTTGTCGAAGAACGACGGGTCGTCCAGTTCCAGCACCGCCAGATCGAGCCCGCGCGCCAGCGCGATGACCTTGGCCGACACCTTGTCGCCCGACTGGCTGGCCTGCACCTCGACCTGGCTGGCGTAGCCCACCACGTGGGCATTGGTCAGGATACGCTTGCCCTCAATGATGACGCCCGAACCCGTGACGGCCGCGGGGGCAGACTTGGTCCAGGGTTTGTACGGGTCGGGGCGGCGCACGGTGGCGAAAATCTTCACGACCGAATTTTCGACCGCAGGCAGGGCGGGGGCGGGCGTGGTGGTGCGGGAGGCGGCGGGAACGGCCGGTGTGGGGACAGTGGTGGGCGGTGCCTCTGGCGGCACAACTTCCTGGGCATGCAGCGCGCCGGACACGGCCAGCACGAGAACGGCAAATCGCAGAGTCTTCATGGTTTCCTTCGGTTGCGCGAGGCGGATATCAACCGGAAGAATATACACGTCCGCTGCAAAAGAACCTACGGGGAAGACCGTGGCCTTCCCCGTCATGCACTCTGCTTATTTTTTCACGAACTTGAGCGTCATGCGATCGCTCTCGCCGATCGCCATGTACTTCTCGCGATCCTTGTCCTTGTTGGCCAGCACCGGCGGCAGCGTCCACACGCCTTTTTCATGGTCTGCGGTGTCCTTCGGATTGGCGTTCACTTCCGACTTGGCTGCCAGCTTGAAGCCTGCCAGGTCGGCCATGCGGATCACATACGCTTCGTGCATGTAGCCGCTCGACGCTTTGGCATCCTGCGTCATCTTGGCCGGCAGGCGGTGCTCGACCACACCCAGCACGCCGTTCGGCTTCAGGACCTTGTGCACTTCTTTCAGCGTGGTGACCACGGCTTCGTCGCCCGAACCGAGCCAGTTGTGCAGGTTGCGGAAGGTGACGACCATGTCGGCGCTGTTCGGCGCGCCCAGCTCAAAACGCGTGGGCGGCTCGAATACCACCGGCATCACCTTGTCATACACCTTGGCGTCGGCAGCCAGCTTGTCGCGATAGGCCTTGCCGCCGCGGGATTCAGGCGAACCGGCAGCGCCCAGCAGCTTGCCGTTGTCGCGCAGGTAGGGCGCCAGGATCTCGGTGTACCAGCCGCCGCCCGGGGAGAGTTCGATGACCGTCATGGTCGGCTTGATGCCGAAGAAGCTCAAGGTTTCGTAAGGGTGGCGAAATGCGTCGCGGGCCTTGTTGGCGGCAGCGCGGTGTTCGCCGGCGATGGCGGATTTCAGGGCGTCGTCCGCGTGGGCGGCGCCGGCCATGCCGGTTGCCAGCAGCGCGGCCAGGATCAATCGTTTCATCGTGCGAGGTCTCCAGGATGGTTGACGACGGCGGTGCGCCGTCGTCGCCGCGCTGATGATCCGGCAGGCACGGCGCACAGTCAAGCATTCGTCACATATGCATATGCATGCAGCGTTCTTGCCAGTCATGACGGTTCGCGCGAAAGAAAAGAAGCTACACAAAGTACGTACAAAATTGTGCATTGAGGTGGCACAACAATTGCCTATTCAAAGTCTTAAGTTACTGCTATGGTTGCGCGGTTTGTCACGGTTTCATCTGTCATACAACCAAAACATAAGAGCTGTAATTACAAGAGCGGCCCGAGCTGTTTGCGGACCCGCTGCCCGGACGAAGGTTATTCAGGAGATCTCATGGAACGCCGTACCTTTCTTAATCTCAGCAGCGGTGTAGCCGCGTCGATGCTGCTGCCTTTCGGACGCGCCATCGCTGCCGAAGAACTCACCAGCAGCATGCCGGTGGCCGCCAAGAAGGCGCTGGCCGACGTTGCGCTCAATGCCGCCACCAAGGCCGGCGCCAGCTACGCCGACGTGCGCATCGGCCGCTACCTCAACCAGTTCATCACCACGCGCGACCTGAACGTCGAAAACGTGGCCAACACCGAGTCCGCCGGGGTTGGCGTACGCGTGATCGTGAACGGCGCCTACGGCTTCGCGGCGACATCCGACATGTCGACCGACGGCATCGCCAACGCCGCGCGCCAGGCCGTGGCGATCGCCAAAGCCAACGCCAAGCTGCAGACCGAACCGGTGCGCCTCGCACCAGTCAAGGGCGTGGGCGACGTTTCGTGGAGCACGCCGATCAAGAAGGACTGGCGCACCGTGCCGATCGCCGAGAAGACCGACATGCTGATCGCCGCCAACAAGGCCGGCATGGAAGGCGGCGCGAACTTCATGCAGTCGATGCTGTTCCAGGTGAACCAGCAGAAGTACTTTGCCTCGACCGACGGCTCGTACATCGACCAGGACGTGCATCGCCTGTGGGCGCCGCTGTCGGCCACCGCCGTCGACAAGGCCACCGGCAAGTTCCGCTCGCGCGACGGCCTCAGTTCCCCGGTGGGCAAAGGCTACGAGTACTTCGATGCGCGTCCCGAACACAAGATCAAGGCAGCCGGCGGCATCGCCACGCTGTACACCGACTCGTATGACATCGTCGAAGATGCCCGCGCCGCCGGCCGCGACGCCAAGCGCAAGCTGACCGCAAAGTCGGTCCAGCCGGGCAAGTATGACCTGATGCTCGCGCCCGAACACCTGTGGCTGACCATCCACGAGAACGTCGGCCACCCGACCGAACTCGATCGCGTGCTGGGCTTCGAAGCCAACTACGCCGGCACCAGCTTCGCCACGCTCGAGAAGCTGCAATCGAAGACCTTCAAGTACGGCGCGCCGATCGTCAACATCTTCGCCGACAAGACCACGCCTGGCTCGCTCGGCGCCATTGGTTTCGACGACGAAGGCGTGCAGTCGAAGCGCTGGGACATCATCAAGGACGGCATCCTGGTCAACTTTCAGGCCACGCGCGACCAGGCCCACATCATCGGCGAAAAAGAATCGCACGGCTGCTCGTATGCGGACGGCTGGAACACGGTCCAGTTCCAGCGCATGCCGAACGTCTCGCTCGCACCGGGCAAGACCAAGCTGACGCCTGACCAAATGGTCAAGGGGATCAAGAAGGGCATCTACATCGTCGGTGACGGTTCGTTCTCGATCGACCAGCAGCGCTACAACTCGCAGTTCGGCGGCCAGCTGTTCTACGAAATCAAGGACGGCAAGATCGGCCAGATGCTGGAAGACGTGGCCTACCAGTCGAACACCCAGGAATTCTGGGGCGCCTGCAGCGCCATCTGCGATGAGCGCGACTGGCGCATGGGCGGTTCGTTCTTCGACGGCAAAGGACAGCCGCCGCAGATCAGTATCGTCTCGCATGGTTCGTCGACCACGCGTTTCAATGGCATCAATGTGATCAACACCGCTCGCAAGATCGGCTAAGGCAGGGACGCACATGAGCATTCTCACTCAGGAACAAACCAAGCGCATCACCGACCGCGTGCTGTCGCTGACCAAGGCCGACGAGTGCATCGTCAACATCGAGGGCAACCGCATCGGCAATATCCGCTTCGCGCGCAATGCCGTCTCCACCGCCGGCCTGGCCGACGACACCCGCATCCAGGTGCAGGTGGCCTTCGGTAAAAAGCAGGGCACCGCCACCGTCAACGAATTCGACGACAAGTCGATCGAGCGCGCGGTGCGCCGCGCCGAAGACCTGGCACGCCTGGCGCCGGACAATCCGGAATTTATTCCTGCCATCGCCAAGACCGCCTATAAACCATCGGATACGTTCGTGCAGAAGACCGCCGACATCGATCCGGAATACCGCGCGCAGGCTGCGGCCTACGCCATCGAAGGTTGCCGCAAGCGCGGCCTGGTCTCGGCCGGCTTCTTCACCGACCGCACCAGCTTTGAAACCATCGCCAACTCGAATGGCCTGTTCGGCCACCAGGTCGCGACCTCGCTCGACTTCACGCTGACGGTGCGCACCGAAGACGGCCGCGGTTCGGGCTGGGTCAAGCGCTCGGCGCGCGACGTCACCAAGTTCGACCCACGCGAAGCGGCTGAAATCGCGATCGAGAAGGCACTGCGCTCGGTCGACGCCAAGGCGCTCGAGCCGGGCCGCTACACGGTCATCATGGAACCGGCCGCCACGTCCGACCTGCTCAGCTTCATGCTGAACGGCTTCGATGCGCGCCGCGCCGATGAAGGCCGCAGCTTCCTGTCGAAAGCCGGCGGCAAGAATCGTTTGGGCGACAAGCTGTTCGACCAGCAGGTCAACATCTGGTCCGACCCGTGGGACAAGGATGTCGCCGTGCTGCCGTGGGACGACAATATGCTGCCGCGCGAGCGCGCCGACCTGGTCAAGGACGGCAAGATCAATGCGCTGAACTACTCGCGCTACTGGGCGCAGCAGAAGAACCAGCGCGCCGTGGGCGCGGCCGGCAACATCATCATGGCCGGCACCAACAAGACGACCGAAGAGCTGATCGCCAACACCAAGAAGGGCGTGCTGGTCACGCGCACCTGGTATATCCGCATGGTCGATCCGCAATCGGTGCTGCTCACGGGCCTGACGCGCGACGGCACGTTCTACGTTGAAAACGGCAAGATCAAGCACCCGATCAAGAACTTCCGTTTCAACGAGAGCCCGGTGTCGATGCTGAACAATATCGAGGAAATCGGCAAGCCGGTAGTGATCGGGGCGGATGAAGCGCGCTACTCGATGCTGATCCCGTCGATGAAGATCCGCGACTTCAACTTCACGTCACTGTCGGACGCGGTGTAAGTACCAACAGCCTCAAGACCGTCGTTCCCGCGGAGGCGGGAACCCAAGTTTTCATGAGCCGCCACGACGCATGCAAACTTAGGTTCCCGCCTTCGCGGGAATGACGTGCAGGCGCTAACACAAGCGCCTCAGCAAACGTATACGCGAACGGACAACACATGGAACGTCGAAAATTCCTGCATATCGGCGCCGGCACTGCTGGCGCCATGCTCATTCCCGTCTTCGGCAACGCCATCGCGGCCGAAGACCTGCTCAATCCCATGGCCGCCAGCGCCAAGAAAGCCCTGGCCGACACCGCGATGAACGCGGCCACGCAGGCCGGCGCGACCTACTGCGACGTGCGCATCGGCCGCTACCTGAACCAGTTCATCATCGCGCAAGACCTGAACGTCGAGAGCATCAACAACACCGAATCGAGCGGCGTCGGCATCCGCGTGATCGCGGGCGGCGCCTACGGCTTCGCCTCGACCAACAGCATGACGGTCGACGGCGTCGCAACCGCTGCGCGCCAGGCCGTGGCGATCGCCAAGGCCAACGCCCGGCTGCAGACCGAACCGGTGCGCCTGGCGCCGGTCAAGGGCGTCGGCGAAGTATCGTGGGCCACGCCGCTGAAAAAGGATTGGCGCACGCTGCCGGTGAAGGAAAAAGCCGACATGCTCATCGCCGCCAACAAGGCCGGCCTGGATGCAGGCGCGAACTTCATGACCGCGTCGCTGTTCCAGATCAACCAGCAAAAGTACTTTGCCTCCACCGACGGCTCGTACATCGACCAGGACATCCACCGTCTGTGGGCGCCGATCAATGCCACTGCCGTTGACAAGAAGACCGGCAAGTTCCGTTCGCGCGGCGGCCTGGGCGCCCCGGCGTCGATGGGCTATGAATACTTCGACGCGCGCGCCGAGAACAAGGTGCGCGCCGCCGGTGGCGTCACGACCTTGTACAAGAACGCTTACGACATCATTGAAGATGCACGCCTGGCCGGCAAGCAGGCGCGCGAAAAGCTGTCGGCCAAGTCGGTCGAGCCGGGCAAGTACGACCTGGTACTGAGCCCCGACCACCTGTTCCTGACCATCCACGAAAACGTCGGCCACCCGACGGAGCTAGACCGCGTGCTCGGCTATGAAGCCAACTACGCCGGCACCAGCTTCGTGGGCCTCGACAAGTGGGAGTCGAAGAAATTCAAATATGGTGCCGACCGCGTCAATTTTGTGGCGGACCGCACCACGCCTGGTTCGCTGGGCCTGATCGGCTACGACGACGAAGGCGTGCCGGCCAAGAAGTGGGACATCATCCGCAACGGCATCCTGGTGAACTATCAGGCCACACGCGACCAGGCCCACATCATCGGCGAAAAGGAATCGCACGGCTGCTCGTACGCCGACAGCTGGAGCACGGTGCAATTCCAGCGCATGCCGAACGTCTCGCTCGAGCCGGGCAAGGCGCGCCTGACGCCCGACGAAATGGTAGCCGACGTCAAGAAGGGCATCTACATTCTGGGCCGCGGGTCGTACTCGATCGACCAGCAGCGCTACAACTTCCAGTTTGGCGGCACGCTGTACTACGAGATCAAGAACGGCAAGATCGTCGCGCCGCTCGAAGACGTGGCGTATCAGGCCAATACCCAGGAATTCTGGAATGCCTGCTCGAGCATCTGCGACGAGCGCGATTGGCGCATGGGCGGGTCCTTCTTCGATGGCAAGGGCCAGCCAAGCCAGGTGAGCGCGGTCTCGCACGGTTCGAGCACCACGCGCTTCAACGGCATCAATGTCATCAACACCGCACGCAAGATTGGCTGAGGAAACCAAGATGAAAGCGCTCAATCAGGAACAAGCAAAACGCATCACCGACCGCGTGCTCGCCATGTCGAAAGCCGACGAGTGCACCGTGTCGATCGAAGGCAGCCGTGTCGGCAACGTGCGCTTCGCGCGCAACAGCGTCTCGACCGCCGGCCTGACCGAAGACATGCAGCTCGTCGTGCGCGTGGCCTTCGGCAAACGCAGCGGCACCGCCATGGTCAACGAGTTCGACGACAAGTCGCTTGAAAAAGCCGTGCGCCGCGCCGAAGAACTGGCGCGCCTGTCGCCGGAAAACCCGGAGTTCATGCCGGCGATTACGAAGCAGGAATACCGCGCGACCAGCACCTTCGTGCCGGCCACCGCCGCGATCGACCCGGACTTCCGGGCCTCGGTCGCCGCCACCAGCATCGAGATGGCGCGCGCAAAAAAACTGGTCACCGCTGGCTTCTTCACCGACAGCACGCGTTTTTCGACCATCGCCAATTCCAACGGCGTGTTTGGCCACCAGGACTTTACCGACCTGTCGTTCAGCCTTACCGCGCGCACCGAAGATGGTCGCGGTTCGGGCTGGGTCACCCGCGCGGCAGTCGATGCGGCGCGCTTCGATGCGCGTGAAGCGTCGGAGATCGCCATTGAGAAAGCGCTGCGCTCCGTCGAAGCGCGTTCGCTGGAGCCGGGCCGCTACACGGTGATCCTGGAGCCGGCGGCGACGTCCGAAATCCTCGGCAATATGTTCAGCGCGTTCTCGGCGCGCCAGGCCGACGAAGGCCGCAGCTTCCTGGCCAAGAAGGGCGGCGGCAACCGCCTGGGCGACAAGCTGTTCGACAGCCAGGTCAATGTGTGGGCCGACCCGTGGGACAAGGATGTACCGGTCGCGCCATGGGACAACGAATCGCTGCTGCCGCGCGAACGCACCCAGATGATCAAGGACGGCCGCATCGCCTCGCTGGAATACTCGCGCTACTGGGCGCAAAAGACCGGCAAGCGCGCCACCGCAGGCCACGGCAACATGATCATGGCCGGCGGCACCAAGTCGCTGGAAGAGCTGATCGAAGGGACCAAGAAGGGCATCGTCGTCACGCGCACCTGGTATATCCGCATGGTCGATCCGCAGTCGCTGCTGCTCACGGGCCTGACCCGCGACGGCACGTTCTACGTCGAAAACGGCAAGATCAAGTACCCGCTCAAGAACTTCCGCTTCAACGAAAGCCCGGTCACGATCCTGAATAACATCGACGAACTGGGCAAGCCGCAGATCATCGGTGGCGACGAAGTGCCGTTCCAGATGGTGCTGCCGCCAATGAAGGTGCGCGACTTCAACTTCACGTCGCTGTCGGACGCGGTCTGACGGCAGGGCACGGACATGGCCAGTTTTGACTTCTACTTCACGCGCCTGATGTACGAATCGGGCAACTGGGATGTGGATGTCCGCATGCCGAGCAACGTGCTGAACTCCCTGGTGGAGTACACCACGTTGCGGGTCGATACGACGGAACGCATGGTGGCCTTGTCCGACCCGAAGATGCTGCAGGCGCCGTTCTGCTACCTGGCCGGCCACAAGCTGGTGCAGTTCACGCCAGCAGAGCGGCGCAACTTCGAACAATACGTGCGCGGCGGCGGTTTTGTCTTTGTCGACGACTGCAACCACGACATCGACGGCTTGTTCGCCAAGTCGTTCGAGGCCGAGATGGCGAAGATCTTCGGCCTGAACGCGATGAAGAAGATCCCGAATACGCATCCGTTGTACTCGTGCTTCTTCAAGTTCGAGGACGGCCCGCCGACCACCGGCATGGAGCTCAACGGCTGGGGCGACGATCTGGTGCACGAATACCTGAAGGCGATCGAGATTGGCGGGCGCGTGCGCGTTCTGTACTCGAACAAGGACTATGGCTGCGAGTGGGATTACGACTTCCGCAACAAGCGTTTCCTGGCGGTCGACAACACCCGCTTTGCGGTCAATATCATTCAATATGCGTTGGGAGCATGATCAGTGGCCGAAAGTACTTCAATAGCTTGGGATGAACAGGAAATCGCCGCGTTGACGGCGAAAGTGGGCGAACTCAAAGCCAGCATGGCGCGCGTGATCATCGGCCAGGAAGACGTCGTCAACCTGCTCGTCACGTGCCTGCTGGCGGGCGGCCACGCGCTGGTCGAAGGCGTGCCGGGACTGGGCAAGACCCTGCTCGTGAAATCGCTGGCGCAGGCCACCGACATGCAGTTTCGCCGCGTGCAGTTCACGCCCGACCTGATGCCGTCGGATATCGTCGGCACCGAGATCCTCGAAGAAGACCAGGCCACGCGCCAGCGCGCGTTCCGCTTCCAGCCAGGTCCGGTATTCACGCAAGTGCTGCTGGCCGACGAGATCAACCGCGCGCCGCCGAAGACGCAATCGGCGTTGTTAGAGGCGATGCAGGAACGCTCGGTGACGTTCGCCGGCCAGACCCACAAGCTGCCGCGCCCATTTTTTGTGCTGGCCACGCAGAATCCGATCGAGCAGGCCGGCACCTATCCGCTGCCCGAAGCGCAGCTGGACCGCTTCCTGCTGCGCATCGACGTCGTGTACCCGACCGAGGACGAAGAAGTGCTGATGGTCTCGCGCACCACGCACGCCGGCTTGCAGGACGCCGAACCGGTGATGGATGTCGCGACCTTGCTGCGTCTGCAGCAGCTGGTGCGCGACATCGAGATCGGCGAGCACCTGGTGCGCTACGCCACGCGCCTGGTACGCGCCACGCGCCCGAGCGAAACGACGGTGGATGCAGTGAAAAAGCATATCGGCTGGGGCGCCGGCCCGCGCGCCGGCCAGGCGCTGGTGCTGGCATCGAAAGCGCGCGCGCTGATGCAGGGCAGGCTGGCAGTAACCCGAGATGACATCGGCGCGATGCTGCTGCCGGTGCTGGCGCACCGCGTGCTGCGCAACTTCGAGGCCGAGGCGGACGGCATCGCCATCGCCGACGTGCTGCAGGCGCTGTACCGCGAGATCAAGGTGTCGTAATTGGTGAGCGCAGAATGTCGTTAGCCAATACGGCGCTGATCGCGCACACGACAAAACTCGACCTCGTGATCCGCCACGTGCTGGCCGGGCTTGGGCACGGCATCCACACCGGGCGCGAACGCGGCGCGGGTGTCGAGTTCTCCGAGTACCGTTCGTATGTGCCTGGCGACGAGTGGCGCCGCGTCGACTGGAAGCTGGCCGCGCGCGCCGACCGCTATTTTGTACGCGAGGCGGAGCGCGACAGCCACGTGGCGGTCTGGCTCATTCTCGACGCGAGTGCGTCGATGGCGGAGCCAAGCCGCAGCGTGGAAGGCGTCGATAAGCTGACCTATGCGCGCACGCTGCTGGCCTGCGTCGCTGCCATCGCGCAGCGCCAGGGCGATGCGTTCGGCCTGATCATCCTGAGCGACGGCAAGGTGACGTTCACGCCGGCCAATCGCGGCCCGCGCCACCTGCAGCGCGTGCTGGCCCAGCTTCAACGCGTTTCTGCGCTTGGTCAGCTTCCCGATGCGGCAACGCTCAAGGCGAGCCTGCATTTTGCTTTATCGCCAAGCGCAATCTACGCGGCGAGCGACCTGCTCGACTGGCCGTCGCCGCTGTCGCTGGCCCTGACCCGGCTGCGCCAGATGCGCCACGACGTACGCGTGCTGTGCCTGCAGACGCAGGCCGAGATCGACGCCAGCTTTCCAGATACGCAGGCCTACCGCGACCCGGAGCACGAAGAAGGTGTGTTCCGCTTTGGCGCCGATCTGAAGGAAGGCTACCGCCGCAACCGCATGGAACACTTCAACCAGGTGACAGCGCAGTGCCGCAAGAATGACATGCCGCTGACGCTGGCCGCGATCGAGCAGGCGCCCGGCGACGTGCTGCGGCGCTGGCTGCGCCGGCCATCGAGGTAATACCGATATGAACGCACTCTGGTGGTTCGCTTTACCCATCTTGCTGCTGCCGATCTGGTGGCACCGGCGCAAGCGCGTCCAGAACCAGGCGGCGCTCATGGCCACTGCGCGCTTCCTGCCGCGCACCGAGCCGCGCCAGACGCGCGTGTGGCGCTGGAGCGATCCGCTCTTGCTCTTGGCCCGCCTTCTGTTGCTGGCTTGCCTGATCGCCTGGCTGGCCGATCCCGTGTATCCATGGCGTGGCGATACGGTCGTTGTCGCGAACGGCGCGGATTCCGCCTGGGTCGAGCGTGAAGTCACGCAGGCCGGACTGGTTGGGGCCGAACGCGTGACGCTACCGGCCGCGCGGGTTTTGAGCTGGGTGCACACGCACGAGCGCGAATGGGCCAGTGATGCACGGCTGCTGGTGCTGGGCGACGTGCCGATGCCCGCGGCGAAACCGGTGTTCGGCCGCGAGGTAACGGTGCGCACGCAGCCGACTGCGCCAAGTAAGGCGGAGCGGCACGTGTACATCGCCAGCGAGCGCGCTCAAGCCTGGCGCCGTCTGTTCGCGGCGCAGGACGGCGTCGAAAAGATCGTCGTGGATGACACCCCTAGCGCCGCGCTCGACCTGATCATCTGGGACCGTGCTGAGGCGCCGCCCGCGACACTGCGCGCCTCGCTGTGGTGGGTGACCAACCCGGCGGCGTTCCCTGAACTGGCGAAAGCGCCCACACTCGATGGCTTGCAGTACGCCGACAGCGCGCGTGGCCGCCTGTGGCACCATCCCGCATGGCCGCCGCAGACTGTCGATGCCGCGCGCACGCTGCTCGACACCTGGCAGCACCTGCACATCGGGCCGCGTCCTTATACGATGGCGTCGCAAGTGTTCCCGGCCTCGAAAGGCGCCAATGCGCCCGAGCCGAGCGGCGCGTTGCGCGACATCCTGCTGGCCATCCTGGTTGGCTTATTTGTAATTGAAAGGAGTCTCACGCATGCACGGAGGCGTTGAGATCACCAGGCGCGTATGGCGCGCAGCCCAGCTGCGCCGCATGCCGTTGTGGATTGGCGGGGCCTTGCCCTGGCTGGCTATCCCGTCCGGCCCCGGCTTGCTTGCCTGGGCTGGCTGGTGCGCGCTGGACTGGGTCAAGCTGCGCCGCCGCGTCGCGTATGAATGGCCCGCATGGCTCGATGGCGCGGTGCCCGAGATGGAGGATAGCGCGGCCCTGCTCGACGCCGCCGATACGCCGATCGCGCGCCTGCAGCAGCAACGGCTGTTCGCTCGGCTCGATGCAGCCGTAACGCGCCAGCAGCTGCGCCAGATCGCGCGCCAGCATGTGTCCATTGGCGTGCCGATCATCCTGGTGAGCGCGGTACTGGCGGCGATGGTGTGGTATGCGACAACGCGGCCGTCGGAAGAGGGCGCGATCACGCCGCCAAGCCCAGTCAGCAGCGCAACGGCCGCCACGCTGGCTGGTCTGAACATCAAGCTCGCGCCGCCCGCCTACACCGGCGTGGCCGCATCCGAATCCGCACCGCGCGACTTGCAGGTGCCGGAGCAGACGGTCGTGACGTGGTGCCTGACCGGGGGCACGGGCGGCAACAACAAGATCGAATTGGGCAATGGCGAGGTGCTCGAGCCGGGCGAGCAATGCGCGCGTTGGACGGCGACCGAATCGGTGGTGTGGCGCTGGCGCGGCGCGCGCCACACGCTGCGCGTGATTCCCGATGCGCCGCCCGAGATCACCATCAGCGCGCCGACGCAGATGATTCAGGATCTGCGCGACAATGCGACCAGCACCACGATGACGGTCCAGGTGAAGGACGACTATCGCATCAGCCGCGCGACGCTGCACATGACGCTGGCGCAGGGCAGTGGCGAGAACGTGCGCTTCACGGACCGCGAAATGCCGCTGCCGGCATCGAACAATCCAAAGCTGCGCAACTGGTCGAAGCAGTGGGCGTTGAGCGAACTGGCCATGGAGCCGGGCGACGAGTTGTACTTTTTTGTGCGCGCGACGGACAACGCAGGCCGCGCGCAGACGGTGCAGTCGCCAACGTACACCGTGCGCCGTCCGGCGCCGGAGCAGGAAGCCGAGGAAGAGAGTGCCGCGATGCCGTCGCTGGTAAAGCCGGCGTCGCTGCGCAGCCAGCGGCAGATCATCATCGACACCGAACAGCTGATCGCCGACATGCGCAGCACGAAGATGGCGGCTGCCGACGTGCGCGACCGCAGCGAGCGGATCGGCGACGACCAGGCGCAGTTGCGCCGTCGTTACGGCCAGTTCCTGGGCGAAGAGTCGACGCTGTTCGGCGAAGAAGCCGCGAAGGCCCCGAGTGCCGCAGAGACGCCCGCTGAAGAGGAAGGCCACGAGGGCCACGGTCACGCGCCGGGTGGACATGACCATGACCATGGCGAGCAGAATCAGCGCAAGGGTGGCATCGTCAATGAAACACAGCAGATCCTCGAAACGTACGGCCACGCGCACGACGAAGCCGAGAACGCGACGATGTACGACGAAGGCACCAAGAAGGTCCTGCGCCGCGCACTGGTCGCGATGTGGGACGCCGAAAAATCGCTGCGCGCGATCACGCCGAAAAGCGCGCTGGCGCCGGAACACAAGGCGTTAGAAGCGATCAAGGAGCTGCAGCAGGCCGAGCGCATCTATCTGCACAAGACCGCGTTCACGCCGCCACCAATCAAGGAAGAAAAGCGCATGACGGGCGAGATGGACGGCGCCGCGAGCTATCGCCGCACGCAGGCGGATCACGAAGCGCCGCTGCCGGAAGACCTGCGCACGCTGGTGGGGGCGCTCTCTGGCGAGGCAGCACTGCCGGCGCTGTGGATGCGCACCGTGAATGACTGGGTGCGCACGCGTATTGGTCAAGACGAGCAGCGCCTGGCGGCGCAGCGCGCGATCCAGGACGTGGCCGACGGCTGCATCGCTTGTCGCCCGGTGCTGCGCGCGTGGTTGCGTGCAGGCGCAGGGGAGGGGCAGGTGCTGTTGCAGGCCAAGACCAGCGTCGATACGGCGTTTGCACGTAGCTGGCGCGAGTCAGGTGGAGCAGTCAAACCATGAACCAGAATTGGCTCATCGCCGTTATCGCACTGACGGGCCTCGTCAGCGCCGGGCTGTATCTGCGCCGGCGCCAGTGGATCGATGCGTTGCTGATTGTCGTGGCGGCGGGCAGTCTGGGGCTGTTCGCGATGGAGCTGCGCATGCCGGGCGAGGCAGGCCGCACGCTGGCCATCGATCCGGCGGCGCCACCGGCGTCACTGGAGGGTGTGAGCAGCCTGACCTTGACGGGCGATGGCCTGCGCGCGGCAGAATGGAACGATCTCCCGGCACGGCCGTTGCGCTGGGAAGCACCACGGGGCGGGGCGCTGCGGCTGGAGTTTCCGAGCCAGGTGGCGCTGGGGCGTCTGTTCACGCTGACGATCAAGCGTGAAGACAAGGGTGACGCGCGGTTGGAGCTGCTGGCCGAGAATGGGCAGAGCATCGCGCAGGCGCGTGGCAATGGCGACCTGCGCGTGGAGTGGATGCCGCCGGTGGCCGAGCGCGTGGTACTCAAGGCGCGGCTGCTCGATGCCAAGGACAAGGTGATTGCAGAAGGGCCGATTCCGTTCATCGTGCACGAGCCGGCGCCGCTGAAAGTCGTTGGCCGCTTCAGCGCACCGTCGTTCGACCTGCGGGTGCTGAACGACATGATGACCACCAGCGGTGCGCTGCTCGACTGGCAGGTGACGCTGGGCCGCGCGATCACGCGCACCGAAGCGCCGCGCGAAGAGATGGCGTCGCCGAATTTGATGGTGATCGATGCTGTGCGTTTTGAAAGGATGGCGGCGGGGGAACGCACGGCTTTGTTAGGACGCGTCGCCGATGGCATGCCGCTGCTGGTGTTGGGCGGGAATGCGAACGATCCAGGCGTGTGGTCGCGGACGCTGCAACTGCCGCTGCGCGCGCAGCCGTTGGGTGCGAAGATCGACGCGCCACTGGAAATGCCGGTGGCGTCGCTGCTGCCGGTTTCGCGCGATACCGGTCCGTGGACCGGTTCCGAGAATATGGTCTGGACCCGCGACTGGCAAAGAGGCCGCATCGCCTGGCTCGGTGTGACGGAATGGCATCGTCACGCGATCGCCAAACCGCGCGCGCTGACGCTGTGGTGGCAGGGTGTGCTGGACCGCGTGGGTGTCGAACAGGCGCAGCAGACTGAATGGCTGGCCCCGGGTGAGATGCCGTTGACAGGGCAGCGCCTGGAAGTGTGCGCACGTGGCGTCGATGGTCAGGTTACGTTCCCGGACTTGAAGCAATCGCTGGGCTGGCAACGGCGTGGGGATCGCACTGACACATCATGCGTAGCATTCTGGCCGCGACAATCGGGCTGGCTGCAGATGCAAGACCAGAAAGCCGGTGCGAATGCGATCTACGTGTACGCCGCGAACGACTGGCCGCAATGGCAGTCGGCACAGTCGCGCGACGCAACCGCACACTACATGGCCCGGTCGCAGATCAAAGCCGAAGATGGACCAACCCGCCCGATACCATCGTGGCCGTTCGCGCTTGCCTTCACCGCCTTATTGATGACGTTGTGGTGGCGGGAACGGCGCTGAAGAAAAAGCCAGTGTCAAAAAAAGCCGGTGTCAGGTCTGACATTCGGACACGGCCTCGACATTAGCAAACGTCAGCGAAACAAGCGGAGTATCTGCGTCAAGATCGATCATGAAGACGAACGGTGGTTTTGCACTTTCAACAGCGAAATGAGCGGCTATTGACGAGGTCGTGTCCGAATGTCAGACCTGACACTCGCTGTTTATTGAAGAGGTCGTGTCCGAATGTCAGACCTGACACTCGCTGTTTGAAGTTGCTCTTTTTTAATGGATTGCTGGATCATCCCGCATCCCCACCCGGCGGTGGCGGCGTCGCTTTATCCCGCCGATGCTCCATGATCGCCACCAGCACGATCGCATGCAGCCCCTCACCCTCTTCGACGTCAATGTGCGCAAACAGCTGTTCGCGCATGCGCGGCGCCCAGTAGCGCTGCAGGTGATTGGCGATCTCGGTGCGGCCCTCTCGCTGGTCTGGGTACGACGCGTAGAAGGTGCCGATCTGGTTGGCCATCGTGACCAGGTTCTCGATGTTCATGCTGCGTCCATGTCGATGTTATCGCCGTGCGCGTAGGCGACGAAGTCGTTACCGCGCGCGAACGCCACCAGCGTGAGGCCGCAAGCCTGCGCCGTGCGTGCTGCCAGTGCTGTCGGCGCCGAAATTGCTACCAGCGCCGATATGCCCACCGTTGCCGCCTTCTGCACCATCTCGACACTGGCGCGGCTGGTGATCAACGCGAAGCCGGCGGCTAGATCAACCCCGTCGCGGGCCAATGCGCCGATCAGTTTATCCAGTGCGTTGTGGCGGCCAACGTCCTCGAATCCGGCGCGCAGCACGCCGTGCGCATCGCACCACAACGCGGCGTGCATTGCGCCCGTCTGACGGTTCAACGGTTGCAATCCCTTGACCCCAGCCAGTGCCCGCCGTATCGCCCCAGCCGACAGCGCCCGCGCCGGCCCCACACAAGCCAACGGCCGGATCACCTGCGCCAGGCTGTCAACGCCGCACAAGCCGCACCCAGTCCGCCCCACCATGCTGCGCCGCCGATCCTTCAACCGCGCAAACGCACCGCTCGCAATTTCGATGCGCGCAGTGATCCCCTCTGCGCTTTCCGAGATGTCGACGTCGTAAAACTCACGCACCGACCCGATAATCCCTTCGCTCAGCGAAAACCCCAGCGCAAATTCAGCGATGTCCGCCGGCGTCGCCAGCATCACCGCGTGCGACACGCCGTTGTACTCCAGCGCCACCGGCACTTCCTCGGCCAGGTCGTCCTCCGCATCAGACCAGACCCCCGCACGCAGCTGCCTCACCGCCATGCGCGCAGTCGGCGCAGTGAGTGCGATATCGAGCTCGTCGATCATGACACTTGCGCCAACTCGAGCTGCGCCTCATTGAACCGGGCGTACTCCAGCTGCCATTCCGACTGCTGCTGCACCGGCATCACCTGCACCGCCGTCACCTTGTACTCGGGGCAGTTGGTGGCCCAATCCGAATTTTCGGTCGTGATCACATTCGCGCCCGATTCCGGGAAGTGGAACGTCGTGTACACCACACCCGGCTGCATCCGCTCGGTGACCATCGCGCGCAGCACGGTTTCACCGGCGCGGCTATGGATGCCGACCCACTCGCCATCCTTGATGCCCCGTTCCTGCGCATCGTGCGGGTGGATCTCGAGCCGGTCTTCGGCATGCCAGCGCACGTTCTCGGTGCGGCGCGTCTGGGCGCCGACGTTGTATTGCGACAGGATGCGGCCCGTGGTCAGGATCAGCGGGAATTTGCGCGTCACCTTTTCGTCGGTCGCCACATATTGCGTGATGATAAAGCGCCCCTTGCCGCGCACGAACTGGTCGACGTGCATCGTCGGTGTGCCATCCGGCGCATCCGCATTGCACGGCCACTGGATGCTGCCCAGCTGGTCGAGCCGCGCGTAGCTCACGCCGGCGAACGTTGGCGTGAGCAGCGCGATTTCATCCATGATCTCGGACGGATGACGGTAATGCATCGGGTAGCCCAGGCGGTTCGACAGCTGCACCGTCACTTCCCAGTCGGCGTAGCCGGCCTTTGGCGGCATCACCTTGCGCACGCGCGAGATGCGGCGCTCGGCGTTGGTGAAGGTGCCATCCTTCTCCAGGAACGAGGACCCCGGCAGCAGCACGTGGGCATACTTTGCTGTCTCGTTCAGGAAGATGTCCTGCACGACGATGCACTCCATCGCTTCGAGTGCGGACGTCACGTGCTGGGTGTTGGGGTCGGACTGGACGATGTCTTCGCCCTGGCAATACAGGCCCATGAAGCTGCCGTCGAGCGCCGCATCGAACATGTTCGGGATGCGCAGGCCCGGTTCGGCCTGCAGCGGCACGTTCCACGCCTGCTCGAACAGCGTGCGCACGGTGGTGTCGGACACGTGCCGGTAGCCGGGCAGCTCGTGCGGGAACGAGCCGATGTCACACGAGCCCTGCACGTTGTTTTGCCCGCGCAGCGGATTGACGCCCACGCCTTCGCGGCCGACGTTACCGGTGGCCATGGCCAGGTTGGCGATCGCCATCACGGCGGTCGAGCCTTGCGCGTGCTCGGTCACGCCCAGGCCATAGAAGATGGCGCCATTGCCGCCGGTGGCGAACAGGCGGGCGGCGTCACGCACCTGCTGCGCCGGCACCCCGGTGATCTCGAAGGTGGCCTCGGGCGAGTTGGCCGGCAGCGCGACGAATTCGCGCCACTGCGCAAACGCGCGCACGTCGCAACGCTCGGCGATGAACGCTTCATGCAGCAGGCCTTCGGTGACGATCACGTGGGCCAGCGCGCTGAGCACCGCGACGTTCGAGCCCGGGCGCAGTTGCAGGTGATAGTCAGCGTGTACGTGCGGCGACTTGACCAGGTCGATGCGGCGCGGATCGATCACGATCAGGCGCGCACCCTGGCGCAGCCGCTTCTTCATGCGCGAGGCGAATACCGGGTGGCCGTCGGTGGGGTTGGCGCCGATCACCAGGATCACATCGGATTGCTCGACCGACTTGAAGGTTTGCGTGCCGGCCGATTCGCCCAGCGTCTGTTTCAGGCCGAAGCCGGTCGGCGAATGGCAAACGCGGGCGCACGTGTCGACGTTGTTGTTGCCGAAGGCAGCGCGCACGAGCTTTTGTACCAGATAGCCTTCTTCGTTCGTGCAACGCGACGAGACGATGCCGCCAATTGCATCGCGCCCGTGCTTTGCCTGGATGCGCTTGAATTCGGATGCCGCGTAATCGAGCGCCTCGTCCCAGGAAACCTCTTGCCACGGATCGGTGATCTTCGCGCGGATCATCGGCTTGAGGATGCGGTCTTTGTGGGTGGCATAACCCCACGCGAAGCGGCCCTTGACGCACGCGTGGCCTTCGTTGGCCTTGCCATCCTTGGCCGGCACCATGCGCACCACCTGATTACCCTTCATCTCGGCCTTGAGCGAGCAACCGACGCCGCAATACGCGCATGTCGTCGTGATGCTGTGCTCCGCCTGGCCGAGCCAGATGATGGATTTTTCGGTGAGTGTCGCGGTTGGGCAGGCTTCGACGCAGGCGCCGCACGAGACGCATTCGGATTCCATGAATGATTGGTCCTGGCCGGCCGACACGCGCGCATCGAAACCGCGCCCGGAAATCGTCAGCGCAAACGTGCCCTGGGTTTCTTCGCAGGCGCGCACGCAGCGGTTGCAGACGATGCACTTCGATGAGTCGAAGGTGAAGTAGGGATTCGATTCGTCTTTGCCCAGCTTGAGGTGATTCTCGCCCTCGTACCCGTAGCGCACCTCGCGCAGGCCCGTCACGCCGGCCATGTCCTGCAGCTCGCAATTGCCGTTGGCCGGGCAGGTGAGGCAGTCGAGCGGGTGGTCGGAGATGTACAGCTCCATCACGCCCTTGCGCACCTCTTGCAGCTTGGGTGACTGGGTGCGCACGACCATGCCCGCTTCGGCCGGCGTGGTGCACGATGCCGGATAGCCGCGCCGGCCTTCGATCTCCACCAGGCACAGGCGGCACGAGCCGAACGGCTCCAGGCTGTCGGTCGCGCACAGTTTGGGGATGTTGATGGCGTTTTCGGCGGCGGCGCGCATGACCGAGGTGCCCACCGGGACCGTGACGCTGTAGCCGTCGATGGTCAAGGTGATCATGGCGGTAGCGACGGACATCGGCGTCCCGAAGTCACGGGTGAGGATGGTTTCGATCATGGTGATCTCCTATGCGGCGCGTTCATTGCCGGCCACCTGGCCGAAATCTTGCGGGAAGTGGTTCAGCGCAGACAGCACCGGGTACGGTGTCATGCCGCCCATCGCGCACAGCGAACCATTCAACATCGTGTCGCACAAAGAGCGCAGCAGGATCACCTGCCGCGGGCGGTCGCTGCCTTCTCGTATCTTGTCGATGACTTCCACCCCGCGGGTCGCGCCGATGCGGCATGGCGTGCATTTGCCGCACGATTCGATGGCGCAGAATTCCATCGCATAGCGCGCCAGCTTGGCCATGTCGGCGCGGTCGTCGTGCACGACGATGCCTCCGTGGCCCAGCACCGCCCACAGCGAGGCAAACGCTTCGTAATCGAGCGGCGTGTCCCATTGCGCTTCGGGCAGGTAGGCGCCCAGCGGGCCACCCACCTGCACCGCCTTGATCGGCCGTCCCGAGGCGCTGCCGCCGCCGAAGTCGTACAGTATTTCGCGCAGCGTGACGCCGAACGCCAGCTCGATCAGGCCGCCGTTCTTGATATTCCCGGCCAGCTGCACCGGCAGCGTGCCGCGCGAGCGGCCCATGCCGAAGTCTTGATAGAACTGGGCGCCCTGGTCGAGGATCAGCGGCACCGCCGCGAGAGACAGCACGTTGTTGATGACGGTCGGCCTGCCGAACAGGCCCGCCAGCGCGGGTAGCGGCGGCTTCGCGCGGACAACGCCGCGCTTGCCCTCGATGCTCTCGAGCAGCGCGGTTTCTTCGCCGCAGATGTAGGCGCCGGCGCCCTTGCGCACGGCGAGCTCGAACGCGCGCCCGGAGCCCAGCACGTTGGCGCCGAGGTAGCCGCGCAGCCGGGCGATGCCGATGGCGTGGTTCAGCGCGTCGATCGAGTGCGGGTATTCGCTGCGCACGTAGATGAAGCCGCGCGTGGCGCCCACGGCCATGCCGGCGATCGTCATGCCCTCGACCAGCACGAACGGGTCGCTCTCCATGACGATGCGGTCGGCGAAGGTACCCGAGTCGCCTTCGTCGGCATTGCAGACGATGTATTTTTCGGCGCCTGGCGCGCGGAGCACGGTGTTCCATTTGATCCCGGTGGGGAAGGCGGCGCCGCCGCGCCCGCGCAGGCCGGACGCCGTCACCGTCGCCACGATCTCCGCCGGCGTCATGCCGATGGCATTGCGCAGGCCGCGGTAGCCGCCGTGCGCTTCGTAGTCGGCGAGAGACAGCGGATCGGTGACGCCGCTGCGCGCGAACGTCAGGCGCGTTTGCCGCGCGAGGTACGGAATCTGTTCGACCATGCCGTGCGCCAGCGGGTGGCTGCAGCCGCCCGCGTAGAAGCCGGCGTCGAACAGCGTTTTCACGTCGCTGACGTCGACCGGGCCGAAGCCGATGCGCCCGGCGGGCGTCTCGACTTCGACGAGCGGCTCCAGATACAGCAGGCCGCGCGTGCCGTTGCGGACGATCTCGACGTCGATGCCGCGCTGCACCGCCTCCAGGGCGATGGCCCGGGCGACGTCGTGCGCGCCAAGCGCCAGTGCGGCCGAATCGCCGGGGACGTAGATGCGCACGGTCATACGGCCTCCGTGGCGCTGGCGAGCAGCGCATCGAAGCGGGCCGGCGTGACGCGTGCATGCACCGCGTTGTTGATCATGATTGTCGGCGACGTGGCGCACTGGCCCAGGCAGTACACCGGCTCGAGCGCGAAGGCGCCGTCAAGGCTGTGCTGGTGCAGGCCGCAGCCCAGCCGGCCTTCGGCATGCGCCAGCAGCGCGTCGCTCCCCATGCTCTGGCACGACTCGGCGCGGCAGATCTGCACCGTGCAGCGCGCCGGCGGCGTGGTGCGGAAGAAGTGGTAGAAGGTGACCACGCCATGCACCTCGGCGCGCGACAGGTTGAAGCCCTGGGCGATGAGGTCGACCGATTCGGGCGGCACGTAGCCCAGCTGGTCTTGCAGCGCATGCAGGACGGGTAACAACTGGTCTTGCCCCGGGCCGGGGCCGAACAGGTCGAGAATGTCGCGGATACGGTCTGCATGGTTCATGCCAGTTCCTTCGGTGTCATATGTTCTGCTGAACATATGGTTGGACTCGACTGCGATGGACTAGACTGCACGTACTGACAGCAGGTTAGCACCCGGTTCGCACGTCTTCAATATGAAGGATTTTGCATATGATGAAGGTTGAAATCCGTCCCGACTGGTTCTTGCGCGACGCCGCCGGCAGGCCCACGGCGCTGCCCGCCTTGCTCGGCTTGCTGGCGGCGGTGAGCGAATCGGGCAGCATCAGCAAGGCCGCCACCCAGCGCCGCATCTCGTACCGCCACGCGTGGGGCCTGCTCACGCAGTTCAGCACGCAGTTCGGCGCGGAGCTGGTGGTCAAGGTGCGCGGGCAGGGCACGGTGCTCTCGCCCCTGGCCGAAAAGCTGATCTGGGCCGACCGCCGCATCGCTGCGCGGCTCACGCCTCTACTCGACAGCCTTGCCTCCGAATTGCAGCAGGAGCTGGCCAGCGTGCTGGCGCTCGACGTGCAGGTGCTGCGCCTGACGGCCTCGCACGGCTTCGCGGTGGCGGCGCTGGTGGCGCAGCTGGAAGCGCAGGGCGTCACGGTCGACATCAAGTACCGCGGCAGCACCGAGGCCGTGGCGGCGCTGGCGCGCGGCGAATGCGAGCTGGCCGGCTTTCATCTGCCGGTCGGCGAGTTCGAGCACGCGGCGGCGGCCAAGTACCGCGCCTGGCTCGACCCGGCGCGCCACGCGCTGATCCACCTGGCGTATCGCACGCAGGGCATCTTTGTCGCGAAAGGCAATCCGAAGCACGTCACGGGGTTGGCAGACCTGGTGCGGCCGGATCTTCGCTTCGTGAATCGCCAGCAGGGCTCGGGCACGCGCGTGCTGCTCGAACTTTTGCTGGCCAGGGCCGGGATCGACCACGCCAGAATTTCAGGTAACTCGGTGGCCGAATTTACCCATGCGGCGGTGGCGGCGTATGTGGCAAGCGGTATGGCCGACGTCAGTTTCGGCGTCGAGACGGCGGCGCGGCGCTTCGACCTCGATTTCATTCCGATCATCCGCGAGCAGTACTTCCTCGCCTGCGACAAGAAGCTGCTCGACGCGCCGCTGGTGACAAAGGCGCAGGATGTCATGGCCAGCACCGCGTTCAAGGCGGTGCTGGCGGCGCTGCCAGGCTACGAAGCGGAACGATCCGGCACGCGGCTCGACGTGCACGCGCTGTTCCAGACATCAGCCCATCAGAACGTGTAGTCGGCCTTTACATACGCCGTGCGCCCGTTCATGCCGAACGGGCACGTCTCCCAGCAGTACGTGAAGCCGAGCTGCGGGAACGGCGCCGCGCGCACCGGATCCCATTTGGTCGGATAGGTGTCGAACAGGTTGTTGATCCCCGCCGACAGGCTCAGGCTCTTGTTGAATGTGTAGCGGCCCGTCAGATCGACGATCCATTTTGCTTCCCACGTCTGCACGAACGGCGCCGTGAAGCCCTGGCCCTGTACCTCGCCGAAATAATTGGCACGGCCGGTCACGTTCCAGGCGCCCGCCGTATAGTCGGCCGACACCACGTGGTGCTTGCGCGGCTGCCCGCGTTCGATCAGCGTCACCTGCGCATCGTCGAACAGCTGCGCGCCCGTCAGCACGGGCGATTGCGAATTGCGCGCCTTGACTTCGGTCTTGTTGAAGCCCAGCTGCCCCGACAAGATCAACGTCGAACCCTGGCCGCGTATGGTCTGCTGCGCCACCACGTCGAGGCCCGTCGTCGACGTATCGATCGCATTGGTGAAGAACTGCGCCTGCCCCACGCGCAGCGGATCGAGGATCGTGCGGATCGGGCAGGCCGCCGGCGTCGCGCAGGCGCCCGACTCTGGCGAAATCGTGCTCGAGAAGACGATGCGGTCATCGATCTTGGTGCGGTACACGTCGGCCGTCAGCGAGAAGCTCGTGGTCGGCCGCAGGATCACGCCGATGCTGGCGCTCTTCGACGTTTCTTCCTTCAGCGGTGCGATGCCGAAGGCGCGCGTGACCGCGCTGTCTTCGCGCGCTGTCAGCGTCTCGGTCAGCACGCCGGCCGAATTCAGGTTGGTCGAGACCGAGCTGTAGAACTTCTGCTGTACGCCCGGTGCGCGAAAGCCCGTCGACGCGCTGCCGCGCAGGCCGAACGTGCGGCTCGGGTCCCAGCGCGCGTTGAGCTTGCCGATGGTGGTGTTGCCGAAGTCCGAATAGCGCTCGTGCCGCACGGCCGCGCCAACCGACACGTCGGCGCCGAATTTTCGCTCCAGGTCGAGGTAGTACGCCGTGTTGTGGCGGCCTTCGTCCACTGCCGTCGATGGCGTGTAGCCGGGGAAGCCCTGGATGCCGGATGCCGCGATCCCGCCGTTCTGGTCGCGGATGATGATGGCGGGGTTGTTGGTGCGGCCGTACTGGTACGACACCGGGTCGCCCGCTTCGATCTCATAGTTATCGCGGCGCCATTCGAAGCCGGTGGCCACGAACAGTTCGCCGCCCAGCAGATTCACCGGGCCCTTGAAATCGAGATTGAACGTGGTCTGCTCGAACTTGAGCGTGCCGGTGTCGGCTTCGCGCGGCGAGTCGCCCGTCTCGTACCAGTAGCTGACGTTGATCGAGTTCCGTTCATGGAACTGCAGCTGGCTGCGGCCGTGGTTCACGCTCGCATCCACGCTCCAGTCCTTCGTCAAATCGTGGCGGTAGCCGACGGCGAGCGAGGCATCCTGCACGGTGGTGACGATATTCGGCAGGAAGCCTTCAGGGTACACGCTCGGCACGTTGCGCGAGTCTTCGCTCGGGCGGAAGAAACCGCCCGAATCGCCCTTGCGTTTCGAGGCGCCGCCAAACGCATACAGCCCGCCGCCGCCGGTCGGCAGCGCGGAATTCATCCACAGGTAGTAATCCTTGGCGTTGCTGTCGCCCAGGCGCTGGGTCACGCGCGGTGGATCGACGCGCGCCGAATCGACGCCGGCGCGGTTGGTTTCGTCGCGCTTGCGCGCCTCGACCGACAGGTTCAGGTAGCCGCCGTCGCTGCCCAGCGCGAAGCCGCGGCTGGCGCTGGCCGAGTAGGTGTCGCCGTCGCCTTCGTCGGTGGTACCGGCGCTGGCGCTGACGATGCCGTTGCCCACGCCCTTCTTGAGGATGATGTTGATGACGCCCGCGATGGCGTCCGATCCGTACTGGGCGGCGGCGCCGTCGCGCAGCACCTCGATTGACTGGATGGCCGAGAGCGGGATGGCGTTGATGTCGGTGCCGGCCGAGCCGCGCCCGATCGTCTGCTGCACATTGACCAGCGCCTGCTGGTGGCGGCGCTTGCCGTTGATGAGCACCAGCAGCTGGTCCGGACCCAGGCCGCGCAGCGTGGCCGGACGGATGATATCGGTGCCGTCGCTGACAAAGGTCGACGTGAAGTTGAACGACGGGTCGAGGTCTTGCAGCACCTTGCCCAGTTCAAGCGTGCCGGCCGACTGGATATCCCTGGTGCTGATCAGGCCCACCGGTACGGCGGTGTCGAGCGCCGTTTTGGCCTGTGTGCGCGAGCCGAGCACCACGACTTGCGACATAGTGCTATCGGTTTCCTGGGCACCGGCGGGGGATAGCGCCGCCATCAGGGCGGACGCCAGCAGTGCACGCTTCGGTAATGTGTTCTTCGTCATCCTCGATCCTCTGCAAGTAAGATTTTTTATATCGCCCTGTTATCAGGGCGTTATTTAATACTAGCAATAGGTTGTAAATACGGGCTACGAAGCATTTGAAATAAGCAAATATGAAGGTGCCTCTGTCCATTATCCGTGGCACAAAAACGACGACCTGGGATTCTGAAGCGCATTGTCACGACATCCGCGTAATGCCTTGAGTCATAAGCAGTTTTTGCTGAGAAATAATGTTTGAAAAGTATTGTTTTATTGTTACCTTATTTAACAAGTTTTTCAAATGTGCGCGGTATCAGGCACGTTACGATAGACATGAACTGATGCCAGATTGGCATGACGACAGGCGGGCACTTCCGCCGAGCACCTTAGGCAACACTCCATGATCCAGCGACGAACCGACGAGCGCACGGCGCTCGCAACCGAATATGCGTTGTTCCTGGCCGAGACGCGGGGCGTCACGGCAGGATTGGTGTATCTCGAAAGCTGCAATGTCTCACGAGCGATCCTGCTGCGCGCCATGCAGGATCCCGCCGCCCGGCGCATCGGGGAACGGCGCCAACGGCAACGGAACGATTAGCATGAATATCACCCAGCTTTGCAAGCGCTACGGCCTTGAGCACTACGGCAGCCTGGCGAGCGCGTGGGACGCCCACAGCGCCACCGGCATCGTGCTGATGCAGCTCTGGCACGCGCCCAACCAGAAGATCAGCGACCATCCGCTGCCGGGGGCGCAGCTGCGCGTGCGCTGCCTCGACGCGCCAGATGATGTGCCCGACGATGTGCGGGCGGCGCGTGGCCGCAGCATCGCCGCGATGGAGGGGGGCGCACGTGGTTATGCCGCGATGTCGATCCCGCCGTCGCAGTCGCGCGGCGCTGGCGCGTGGGCCAAGTACGCCAACCTGGAACGGGTATTCCCGGTGCTGGCGCTCGAGCGCGAGTCATGCGGCACGGTGTTCGCGGTGCTCGGCGCGCCGGTGCCGGCGTCCGAACTGGGCGTGGCAGGCCACCAGCCGGCCACGCCACGCCATCACATCAACCTTGATGGTCGCGCATCCACTCCTTGAGACCATTCACCCAGTTCTTGGCCGGCAGGTTCAGGCGTCGCTTGATCTCGCCGGCGCGCTCGTAGAGCACGGAAAAGTCCAGCTGCGGGGCGTCCCGGAACGCCACCACCACCACGTTCGCATCGTGTACTTCGGGCAGCCACACCACGGCGTCGAAGACCTGTTCCATGTTCAGGAAATTCTTGTCGTAGTTGCTGAAGTCGCCGAAGACATTGGCCGTCATGACGCCGCCCGGCGCCAGGCAATCCAGGCACCCCTGGTAAAACTCTTCCGAATCGAGCACCGGGCCGCGCGCATCCTGGTCATACAAATCCACCTGCAGCACGTCGACCTTGCCGTGGTTGGCCGGGTCGAGTACGAAGTCCATCGCGTTCTGTTCGCGCACGTCCAGCCGCGCATCGTTTTCGGGCAGGCCGAACTGCGCGCGGCAGATCGCGATCACGTTGGGGTTCAGTTCGACGGCCGTCACGCGCGCGTCGGGAAAGCGCGCATACGTGAACTTGGTCAGCGCCGCGCTGCCCAGGCCAAGCTGCACGATGTGGCGCGGCGCGTGCTGGAACAGCGTCCACATCATCATCATCTGCACGTATTCGAGCTCGATCGCGTCCGGCTTGGCCAGCCGCATTGCGCCCTGCACCCACGAGGTGCCAAGGTGCAGGAAGCGCACGCCCTCGAATTCGTCGATGGTGGCGGGCGGATGGCCGGGTTGGGCGAAGCGGGGATCGATGGCGGTGGAAGACATGGCGCGATGTTACCAGAGGCGCCGGTGCGATTTCAGCTGGCAGGTGGCAGCGCCGGCAGGAACAGCGTCACGACCAGGCCGCCGCCGTCGCGATTGGCAAGCAGGATGCGCCCGCCGTGCGCCTCGGCGATCTCGCGCGCCAGGGCCAGCCCCAGGCCGGTGCCGGCGCGCTTGGTGGAATAGAACGGCACCAGCGCGTGTGTGAGCACCGCGTCGCTCATGCCGCTGCCGCGATCCATCACGTCGATGCGCACGTGGTCCTGCACGCGCCGCACCTGCAGCTGTACATCCTCGGGTGCGGAGCCTGATTCGTGCGCGTTCTTCAGCAGATTGAGCAGCGCCTGTTCGAGCTGCGCGGCGTCGATCCAGGCGGCGTCCGAAGGCAGCTCGCCATCGACGGCAAACGGTACCTGGCCGGCCAGGCGCGTGACCAGGGCAAGCCAGCTGCACGCTTCCAGGCGCGGCGTCGGCAGCTTGGCAAAGCGCGCGTAGCCGGAGATGAAGCTTTCCAGGTGCCGCGTGCGCTCGCCGATTGTCTCCAGGATCTGCGGCAGGCGCTCGAGCTGGCCGCGCCGTACCAGTTCGGCGCCGGAGTGCGCGAGCGAGGCCAGTGGCGCCAGTGAGTTGTTCAATTCATGGCTGATCACGCGGATGACTTTTTTCCAGGTTTGCACTTCCTGGCGCCGCAACTCCACCGTCAGGTGGCGCAGCAGCAGCAGTTCGTGGCGCCGGCCATTCAAGGTGAACGTGCTGCGCGCCAGGTGATACACCTCTTCATCTTCGCCTTCGCCGGCGGTAAACAGGCCGTCGCCACCACGCGCCAACGCGTCGCGCAGGGCCGCCGAGGCGCCTTCGAGCACCGTCTGCAAACTGTGCCCTTCAAGCTTGCGGCCTTGCGTCAGCAGTTGGCGCGCCGCGATATTGGCAAACACGATGGCGCCGCCGGTCGACCGGGATTCGGCCACCAGCAACATCGCCACCGGGGTGTTCTGCACCATCGAGTCGAGCAGCAGTTCGCGCTGGGCCAGGCCCAGGCGCTGCTCGCGCAACACGTTGCCCAGGTTGTTGTGGGCCGCGATCAGGTCACTGAGTTCATCGTTGTGCGGCCAGTGCAGGCTGCAAGAAAAGTCGCCATCGCGGTAGCTGTCGACGGTGCCCTCCAATGCCCGGAACAGCGACAGCACCGGCTGGAGCTGCGCGCGCAGCGTGATGACGGCGAGCGGCACCAGGCCAAGCAGGCAGAGTACCGCCACCAGCAGCGTTTGACCCGGCAGCAGGTGATCCAGGATCAGTGCGGCGAGCACGGCCAGCGCGAGCAGGGTGCCGACCAGCGCCGACAGTCGCGTGACCAGTGAAAACCTGGCCTCGCTCATGGCCGCGCGATGCCCAGGCGCTCCATGCGGCGGTACAGCGCCTGGCGCGACAGGCCAAGCTCGAGGGCAGCCTGCGCCACCACGCCGCCCGCGCGCGCCAATGCCGCCACGATCGCCGCGCGGTCGGGCTCCGCTTCGGCTGGCGTCACGATTGCTGCGGGCAGCCCCAGGTCGGCCACCATGACGGTGGCGCCAGTCGACAGCAGGCTGGCGCGCGCCATGACGTTTTTCAGTTCGCGCACATTGCCGGGCCACGGGTACGCCATCAGCATCGCTTCGCTCGCCGGGTGCAGCTGTTTGCCGGGCGCGAGGAAAGCACGCGCCAGCGGCAGGATGTCGCCAGGGCGCGCGCCCAGCGGCGGCAGGCGCAGCTCGATCACGTTCAGGCGGTAGAACAGGTCTTCGCGAAAGGTGCCAGCGCGGATCATCGCGCCCAGGTCGGCGTTGGTGGCGCTGATCACGCGCACCTTGACCTGGCGCTCGCGGTTCGAGCCAAGGCGCTCGAAGCGGCCTGTTTCCAGCACCCGCAGCAGCTTCATTTGCCCGGCCAGCGGCAGGTTGCCGATTTCATCCAAAAACAGCGTGCCGCCGTCGGCCGCTTCGAACTTGCCTTCGCGGGCTTTCGACGCGCCCGTGTAAGCGCCGGCATCGGCGCCGAACAGTTCAGCCTCGATCAGTTCGGCCGGCAGCGCGCCGCAATTGAGCACCACGAACGGGCCATCGGCCACCTGCGAGTTGGCCTTGATGATGTCGGCGATGCGTTCCTTGCCGGTGCCGTTCGGGCCCGTAATCAATACAGGCACGTCGGCGCGCGCGACCTGGCAGGCCAGATGCAGCACGCGTTCGGTGGCCGGGTCTTGCCACACCAGGCCGCGCAGGTCGAAATTTTGCTCCAGCTCGCGCCGCGCGCGGCGTTCGTGCTGCAGGCGGCTGCCCAGCGCGCGGTTGGCTTGCCCCAGTTCGATCAGGTTACTGACGCTGGCCAGCAGGCGATCGTCGTTCCACGGCTTGGGCAGGTAGTCGGCGGCACCCAGCTTGATCAGGTCGACCGCCGCGTCCAGGTGCGTCCAGGCGGTGAGAAGGATCACGGGCAGGTCGGGATAACGCGCGCGGATGTCGCGAAACAGCGCCACGCCTTCTGCGCCCGACGTGGTGTCGGCCGTGAAGTTCATGTCCTGGATGACCAGGTCGACCGGCTCGCGCGCCAGCAGGGCCAGGCCTTCTTCGGGAGAAGACGCGCGCAGCGCCGCGATATCGTGCAGCGAGAACAGCACGTCGAGCGCCATGGCGACGGCGGCGTTGTCGTCGATGATGAGAACGGTGGGCATGGCCGCCAGCATAGCACCCGCGCGCGTGCTCACAGGCTGCGGGTGGCCAGCGCCGGCGAGGTGCTGGCCGCGCGCCAGGCCGGGCCATACGCCGCCAGGACGCCGATCACCCAGAACATGACGGCGCCGCCGATCAGATAGGGCACCGGCAGGCGCGCCATTTCGAGCTTGGTGACCAGCAGCTGGTTCAGGCCCACGCCCAGCAGCACGCCACCGACCACGCCGGCGCTGGTGATCATCACGTTCTCGATGATGAAGTAGCGCAGGATGTCGATCTTGCGGGCGCCCAGCGCGCGCCGCACGCCGATCTGCTTGCGGCGCTGGGTTACCCACAGGCTGGCCATGCCGACGATCCCGCTGCAGGTTACCAGCAGCAACAGCGCGCTGACCGTGAGGAGCATCCACGAGAGCGCCATGTCGGCGCGGTAGCGGCTCGTGCGATCGCCATCGACCGTCTTGATGCGCATGATCATCGGCGTGGCCGACGAGGCGCGCAAGGCCCGCTCGGCCTCCTGCATCACGCGGTCGCGCTGTCCCGGCTCGCTGCGCATTGCATACATCGCCATGTTGAGGCCATACTGGCGCGCCGGCATGATCATCGAGAACTCGCCGCGCTCGCCCACTTCGGCGTGTGCGCTCGCCAGGCGCTCAACGACGCCGATTACCCGGGCGCCGGTGGCCCCGTCGCCGGTACCGAAGTACAGGGTCTTGCCCACAGCCGGCACGCCTGGCCACAGCTTCGCGGCCAGGGCGCTGGTGACGATCATCTGCGTCGGCATCTCGGCGTTGGTCGTTTCGTTCACTTCGGGGATGTCCGGGCCGGCAAAATCGCGCCCTTCGATCAGTTGCAGGCCCAGCGCCCTGATCATCGAGTCGCCCGTGAAATAGGTCGACGCATAGCCACTCTCGCGCGCCTGGCGCGGATCGGCGGCGACGCTGGTGGTGCCGCCGCTGTTCGACATCGGCATCTGTGACACCTGCGCCACCGCCGCCATGCCCGGTACCGCGCGCAGCACCTCGACCTGGCGCTTGATCGCGGCGAGCATCTGCTCGGGCGTGTCCTGGTTCAGGTTACGCAGCGAGAAATAGAAGGTCGAGGCTTCGTCCTGCAGGCCCGATGGGCGCGCCGCCACTGCGCGCCGGTCGTTGACGATGTGCAGGGCATTGGCCAGGATCGCCAGGCTCAGGGCGACCTGCATGGCCACCAGGATAGGGCCGGTCTTGTTGCGCATGAGCGCCGACAGGATGGGACGGATTTCCATGTTCAGTCTCTCTTGGTTGCTTGATGAACGTTCATTGCGATTTGAGCTGGATGGCTGGCGTGACCTGGCAGGCGCGCCAGGTCGGCAGCAGGCCGGCAAGCATCGAGGCTGCAATCGACAGCACGAAGGTCAGCGCCAGCATTTGCCAGTCCATCCGCGCTACCGCTGCCACGTCCTTGCTCTGCATGCCGATCAGTGCCAGCGCGCCGATGGCCAGCGCCAGCCCCAGTACGCCGCCAGCCAGGCCGATGACGCCGGTCTCGATCAGGAACTGGCGAAAGATGTCGCGCTTCGATGCCCCCAGCGCGCGGCGCACGCCCACTTCGGGCGCGCGGACCGAGAACTTGGCCAGCAGCAGACCGACGGTGTTGACCAGGCACAGGGCCAGGAAACCAAAGGCGAGCCACGCCGACAACCTGGTGTCGTTGCCCACCACCTTCTGCTTTTCCATCCACGCCATCACGTCGTACAGCTCGACGGGCGCGGGGCGCGGCAGGCGGCCCAGCTTGCGCTGCTCGCTGGCGTAATTCTCGAGGGCGCCGTGCAGGTCTGCGCGTTCGGCCCCAGACCGGGTCTCGAACCAGAGCTGGATCCAGGTGCACTCCGAAGCCAGTAGGCTGGCATAGCCCGGATCGCGGGTCTGGCTGCAATTGACGCTGCCGTAAGGCTGCAGCTCCTTGCGCACCGCCGTGGCCAGCGGGATCATGAATTCTTCGCCGGTGGCCGGGCCGCTTCCGATCAGTTTGTAGTAGCGCGGCATCGGATTCCAGTCACCAAGTACGCCCACCACGGTGAACGGTTCGCCGCCCATGCGCAGGCGTTGCCCGACCGGGTTGGCGTCGCCGAACAGTTTTTCGGCCACGGTGCGGTTCAGGACCACCACATTGGCGCCGCGCGCCTCGTCCTCCACGCTCCACGGCTGGCCGTGCCGGAACGGCACATCGAACATGGCGAAGAAATCACGTGTCGGCGCCAGGCCATAGGCCTGGAACGCCGGCATGCCGGCGCGCGGCGGCTCGACCGGAATGCCGGTGCCGAACATGGCGGCGCCGCGTTCGGCCGGCGGGTTGCGCAGCAGGTTCATCGCATCCTGGTAGGTCGATTGCATGTCGACCGGCGCCGACCCCGCGACGTAGCTGTCACGCCCGCCGTTGTCGATGAACGGCACGAACAGGCGCGCGCTCTTGCCCGGAATCGGATCGCCCGACATCATGTGCAGGATCGTCAGCGTCGACACGCTGGCCGCCACGCCGATCGCCAGCGTGAGCACCATCAGCGCGGTGAGATACGGATTGCGGCGCAGGCTGCGCACGCCAAGCATGAAGTAATAGCCGAACATGTTCGCTCCTTATGCCGAAACGACGGTGTCGGCATCCGCCAGCGACGGCGCGCGCCGCACCAGATCCGAGACCTGGCCGTCGATGATGTGCACGTTGCGGTGGGTGCGCACGGCCAGCTCGGGGTCGTGGGTCACCATCAGGATCGTGGTGCCGGCCGCGTTGATTTCTTCGAGCAGTTCCATCACGCCGCGCGCCATCTGCGTATCGAGGTTACCGGTCGGTTCATCGGCCAGCAGCAGTTTTGGGCTGCCGGCCAGCGCGCGTGCGATCGCCACGCGCTGCTGCTGGCCGCCCGACAATTCGGCTGGATAGTGCTTCATGCGCGAGGCCAGGCCGACCTTGGTCAGGGCGTCCTCGATGCGCTCCTTGCGCTCGCGCGCATTGAAGCCGCGGTAGCGCAGAGGCACGTCCACGTTGTCGAACAGGTTCAGGTCGGGGATTAGGTTGAAGCCCTGGAAGATGAAGCCGAGCTTTTCGTTGCGCAGGCGTGAGCGCGCGGTGTCGTCCAGCCCTTTGACGTTGACCCCGTCGAGAATGAATTCGCCCGACGTGAATTCTTCGAGCAGGCCGGCGATGTTCAGAAAGCTGGTCTTGCCCGAGCCGGACGGGCCGGTCACGGTCACGAATTCGCCCTGGTTGACGTGGATTTCGAAGCCGCGCAGCGCGTGCGTTTCGATCATGTGGGTACGGTACACCTTGCTCAGATTATTCATGCGCAGCATATTGGGCTCCTTGGGGTGATTAGTTGATTGAAACGCGCGCAGCATTGTCGAAGGCATCGGTGCCCGAGACCACCACCTTGTCGCCGGCCTTCAGGCCGTCGATGATTTCGACGGCCGAGATGCTGGTGGCGCCGATCCGGATCGGTGTGCGCACGGCGACGCCGTCCTGCATCACGTAGGCATGGCGCCCGCCCTCGTTCTCGACGAACGGGCCACGCTGCACCATCAGCACATTCGGTTTTTCTTCGATCAACAGGCGCGCGCTGATGCGCTGGCTCTGGCGCAGGCCTTTCGGTTGCGCCCCATCGAAGCGCACCCGCGCCAGCACCTGGTTCTTGACCACTTCGGGCGACAGCGCCGACAGCTTGCCGGTGGCGCGGCCCGAGGGCAGGGTGATCTCGGCGCTCATGCCCAGGCCCATGTCGCCGGCGTAGGTTTCGGGCACCTCGAGTTCGACTTCCAGGCGCGACAGATCGACCAGCGTCATCAACGGCGCGTTGGTGGCGACCACCATGCGGTTCTGGACATTGAGCGTGCCGATGAAGCCATCGACCGGCGCGCGCACGGTCAGCTCGTCGACGCGGCGCTGGGCGTTGGCCATCGACAGGCGCTGGCGTTCGAGTTCGTTGGTCTTGGTCTTGATGGCCAGTTCGACGTCGTCGCCTTCGAGCACCGCCGCCTGCTTGGCATGGCTGGCGCGGATGCCGGCCGAGTTGACGGCGTCCTTGGCCTTCTGGTAGTCGATCTTGGCGATGATACCGACCGTGCCCACGCTGTCGTAGCGTTCCAGCGTGCGCTGGGCCGACAGGCGGTCGATCTCGGCGGTGTCGGCTTCGCGCTGCGCCAGCAGTTTCTGCTTGCGCGACAGGATCTGCTGGCGCGCCACTTCGGCCTTGAGCTGCTCGTAGGTCGACACTTCGCGCTTGAGGGCGTCGGTCAGGTCGGGCGACTCGAGCAGCGCCAGCACGTCGCCCTTCTTGACGGTGTCGCCGGCAGCGACCTTCAGGTTGACGGTGGCGGGGGCAGTGGCATACAGGGTGGGGCTGACGGCGGCGACCACGCGGCCGTTGACGGCGGCATCGCGCACCAGCGTGCCGCGCCCGACTTCGGCAATGCGGATGCGGCTGGCCGAGACCGAGTGTTCGCTGTTGTTCCAGGCGGCGTACAGGGTGGCGCTGACGGCGACCAGTGCGGCGGCCGCGCCGATCATCAAGGCGCGGCGTTTGAGTTTGTGCGCCGGGGGCGGCGTCAGGATGGTGTCCTGCTGGGATGGTTCGCGGATCATGGTGGTCCAGTAACGACGGTGTGATGGTCGTTATTGCACGATCCGTGCCAGGGGTTAAGTTATTGATTCATAAGCAAGGCAATGACGGACACCGCTGTCCGCAGTGTCCGTCCGGGCGGCCGCGGACAGGTCGCTGGCACGTCATTCCCGCGGAGGCGGGAATCCAAGTCCTCAGCGTACCTGTAGCGTTTAACGTAGCAGATACGCGTGCAAACTTGGGTTCCCGCTTCCGCGGGAACGACGTGCTTAAGCTAACGATGCTGATTACTCTGCCTCACTTCTGCGGCTTCTGCTTCTGCCCGTACTTGCCAACGATCTCCCCCTTGGCCAGTACATGCCCCTTCATCGCGGCCAGCACCTGATCGCGGTCGGCGCCGAACGGCACGTCCAGCATCGTGTCGAGCGCCACGACCTGGAAGTGGTAGCGGTGCGCAGGCTCGCCCACCGGCGGCTTGGGTCCGTAGTAGCCGGTCGAGCCGCGCGTCGTACGGCCCTGCAGCACGCCGTCCGGATCCGACAGGCGCGCCTGTTCCTGCACGCCTTCGGGCACACTGGTGATCGTCGCCGGGATGTTCCACATCACCCAGTGCACGAACGGCAAGGCCGGCTTGGCGTCCGGGTCTTCCATGATGACCGCGTACGACTTCGCACCCGCCACCGCTGGCCACGACAGCGCCGGCGAGATGCCGTCGGCGTATTCGGTGTAGCGCTCGTGCATCGTGCCGTTGGCGGCAAAGCTGGGTGACGACACTGTCAGCTGACCCTTAGTGTCGGTTTCGGGGCGCTTGAGCGCCAGCGGCACATTGCTGCCCTTGCTGGCCTGTGCTTCCATCGGGCCAGCAGGCGCTTTGGCCGGCATGCCCGCCTTGCCACCCGTATAGGCCACCCGATAAATCACGCCATTCGCATCGTCGGCCATCAAGAGCGCACCATCCTTTGCCATCGCCAGCCCGACCGGCCGCGCGATATGGGTCTTGCCGCCATCCGTTAAAAAGCCCGTGACGAACGGTTCGACCTTCGTTGGCTGCCCGTTCTGGTAGCGCACGCGCACGATCTCGTAACCGGACGCCGGCACCCGGTTCCACGAGCCGCGCATCGTCACGAACGCGTCGCCCTGGTATTCGGCCGGGAACGCGCTGCCGGCGCCAAACACCCACTGCATCGGCGCTGCGTGGGCCGTGTAGCCCAGCACCATCGGCGTGCTGCGCTTCTTCCACTCTTGTTTGGTGATCTCGCCCACCGGTGTGCTTTGCGGGTAGATCTCGCCGGCGCCGTAGACGTGCGGCCAGCCATATTGTTTACCCAGTTCGATCTTGTTGATTTCTTCCGGCTGCACGTCGTCGCCGAGGAAGTCGATGCCATGGTCGAAGCCCCATAGTTCGCCCGTGGTTGGATGCCAGGCGTAGCCGATCAGGTTGCGCAGGCCGCTGGCGAAGATGGTGCGCGATTTACCGTCGGGCGAAATGCGCAGCAGCGTGGCGTTTTCGGGATTGCTCTCGTTGCAGGTGTTGCAGGTGCTGCCCACGGAGAGGTACAGCATGCCGTCCGGGCCGAAGGCCATGGTGCGGTTCGGGTGCTGGCCCGAGTCGGGCAGGTCGCCAATGAGCATCTTGAGTTCGCCCAGGCGGCCATCCTTCTGGATGTCGGCGACGAACAGCTCTTTCACCGTCACCAGATACAGCTTGTTGTCGCGGATCGCCAGGCCGTGCGCGCCGGCGCGGTTGGCCACGGTGACCGGTGCGCCGTCGGCGCGGCCGTCATTGTCGGCGTCGCGCAGCAGCAGCACATCGCCCTGGTCGCGCCGGCTCACATAGATGTCGCCGCTCGGCGCCACCGCGATGATGCGCGCGTTTTTCAGGCCGGTGGCGAACGCGCTCACCGTGAAGCCCGGCGGCGCCTTCAGGGCGCGGATGCGTTCGGGTGTCGCTTCGACCTTGTTGGGCTTCCAGACGTTGATCTTGGTGGAGAACTGGGTGCCGTCGCCTTGCTGGGCGGCGGCGGCGCCGAACACCAGACACAGTGCAGCGGCGAGCGAAGCGCGTTTCATGAGTGGCCTGCCTTTCTTGGTCATTGTTATCGAGAGGGTCGAAGGGCATCGTGCCAGTGTTTACAGGGGCGGTATGTTGGGAAACGAACATTCACGGTAGCGTCGTTTGATTATGCAAAAGACATAATTTCACGCTCGGAATATTTTCTATCTTGCAAGTTCGCCATGGCGTCTGCATATTCGATTGGCAACCGGCGCCGCCGGCTCTTTCAGGACTGACCTTGTCGTCGTTCGACCATCTGCATCACCTTTGGCGTTCCGCCGTCTCCACGCTGTTGCCATCGACCGCGCCGGCGCCGAACCACTTCTTCACGTCGCAGGACATCCGGCGTCTGCACGACCAGGACGGGATCAACCCGGCCAGCATCGACACCCAGACCTGGGACGATCTGCTGCTCCCATCGTTCGAAGACAAGCTGGCGCCCGACACCAGCATCTTCGGCCGCCAGATGCTGCACCGACGCCTGCGCGCGGGCGTGATTGATGCCGCATGCGCCGTCCAGCGCACCCGCCTGCAAACCCTGATCGACGACCCGGCGCACCTGACTGCGCTGGCCGCGCACATGCGCCTGCTGCGCCACGCCGACGTCGACGTGACAGCGCTGCTGTTCAGTGAAGCGCCGCCCGTCACGCCCTGGTGGTCGCGCTGGCTGTGGATGCTGCCGGTGCTGCTGGTGGCGTCGGTCGCCGCGCTGGTCACGCTGCCGTTCGGCTGGGTGCTGACGCTGGCCGCGCTCGCGCCGCTGATGGCGCTGCAGATCCGCTATCACCAGCAGGTCGAGGGCTGGATCGCCACCATCCGTTCGCTCGGTGCGCTGCTGGCGGTTGTTGGCTTGCTCGGCAAGAGCGGCGGGGCCCTGACCGAACCGTTCGTGGCCGCCCGCGCGGCCGCCGGGCGCTTGCACGTGCGCCTCGACCGGCCATTCACCCTGCGCATGATCCCGGGTGGCAGGCAGTACGCCGACTGGTTCGCCGCCGGGAATATCGCGCATTATTTCCGGACGGCGCGCATCGTGCACGAGCAGCGCGCTATTCTGCGCGAGTGCTACCTGGCGTGCGCCGACCTGGAAGCCGACGTGGCGTTGGCGCGGCACCTGAACGCGATGCCGCGCTGGTGCTGGACCGAGCGGGGCGAGGCGCGCGAGCTGCTGCTCGATGGCGGCGTGCATCCGCTGATGGCGCAGCCGGCGCCGCTGTCGCTGGCGCTGCAGGGGCGCGGCGCGTTCATCTCGGGCCAGAACGCGTCGGGCAAGAGCACCTTCCTGCGCATGGTCGGCCTGAACCTGATCACAGCGCGCGCGTTCGGCTTTTGTTATGCCACGCGGGCGCGCCTGCCCGCGGTGCCGGTGCGCGCGAGCATGCAGAACGAGGATTCTCTGCTCGGTGGCGAGAGCCTGTACATGGCGGAGTTGCGGCGTGCGCGCGAACTGCTCGACGCGGCGGGCCAGCCGGCGGGCGTGTGCCTGATCGATGAAGTGTTTCGCGGTACGAATCACCTCGAGTCGGTGTCGGCTGCGGCGGCGGTGCTCGAGCAGTTGTCAAGCCGCGACCTGGTGCTGGTGTCGTCGCACAATCTGGTGCTCGCGCCGCTGCTGCAGGAGGGGTTCGACCCCGTTTTCATCGACACGACCAGCGGCCAGCCGGTGCTGCAGCAGGGCGTGCTGCGCAACCCGAATGGGATCGCGCTGCTGGCGACACAGGGCTTCGGGGCGCAGATCGAGGGCCGGGCGGCGGAGGTCGCGCGCTGGTTGAGCAGTCATATGCTGGAGCCGGCGGCAGGCGCGCCACCGGCTCGGCGTGCGCCTTAGCCTGCCACCGGCGTATTGAGCAGCTGCTGCTCCCACAGATAGGCGATGCCGCTGCCGCCGCCGTGTTGCGTGAGCACTTCGGTGAAGCGCGTCGCGGTATCCGCACGGGCCCAGTCGCGTTGCCATTCGCCGGCCAGCGCCATCCAGGTCATCATGTTCGCGCCGGCGGCGATCATGCGCTGGATGGCTACCTGGTGCGCTTCGACCGACACGCCACCGCAGGCATCGGTGATGACGGTGACGTCCCAGCCTTCGCCCAGGGCCTGGATCGCCGGCATGGCGACGCAGATTTCGGTCCACAGGCCGGCCATGACCAGCTGCTTGCGGCCGGTGGCCTTGACCAGGTCCACCACCTTCGGGTCTTCCCAGGTATTGATGAAGGTACGGTCGATGATTTCCTGGTCCGGGAAGACGTCGATAATCTGCTGGAACAGGTTGCCGCCACGGCCAGCGACCACGGTCGTCAGGATGGTTGGCACATTGAAGGCCTTGGCCATCTTGGCCAGGGCCACCGTGTTGTTGATGACCATGTGCGGCTCATGGCTGTTCAGGTTCGCGAGCTGGAACGGTTGATGGTCGATCAGGACGAGTACCGAGTCTTCGGGGCGAAGCAGTGAGTTGAGGCCGTTACGAATGGTCATGGTCTGGATACTCCGGTGTGGTTGTGGAATCACGAGTCTGCGCCCGTCACATTCGCAGCGGTAGTCGCGGCGCCCGTCCGGCAGTGTCGCGCTATTGGCAACGGCGCTCGTTCCACTTCTTGCAACACAGATCGGTATATCCGGGGGTAGCCAGGGTGACGTCGGTGGCGTTATTCTCTTTCTACCAAGAATGACAACGATGGGGCTACCATGCCGGAACGCTTACACGCAAAAAGAGAGACAAACTGATGGCTGACACGAGCATGGGGCAGATGATCGGACCGATGGTCATCCTGATGGGGGTGGCCGTCATTGCGGTGCCGTTGTTCCGCAAACTGGGCCTGGGCTCGGTGCTCGGCTATTTCGCCGCCGGCATCCTGGTCGGCCCATCGGCGCTGGGCCTGCTGACAAATCCCGAGTCCATCCTGCATATCTCCGAGCTGGGCGTGGTGATGTTCCTGTTCGTGATCGGCCTCGAGCTGCGCCCGCCCAAGCTGTGGGCCATGCGCGGCCAGATCTTCGGCCTGGGCCTGGCGCAGGTTGCGGCGGCCACCGTCGCCCTGACACTGACCGCGTATCTCGGCTTCGGCTTCTCGCTGCCCGCCGCCTTCGTGGCCGGGGCGGGCTTCGTGCTGTCGTCCACCGCCGTCATCATGATGGTGCTGCAGGAGCGCGGCGAAATCTCCGGCGCCGAAGGGCAGAAGTCGGTCGCCATCCTGCTGTTCGAAGACCTGATGATCGTGCCGCTGCTGGCGGTGGTCGCCTTTTTGTCGCCGCTCTCGCAAGAGGCGTTCAGCTGGACGAAGGTGCTCATCGCCCTTGGTGCGCTGAGCGTGCTGCTGGCCGTATCGCGCTGGGGCCTGAACACGTTCTTCGCCCTGCTGGCCAAAGCCCGCACCCGCGAAGTGCTCACCGCCGGCGCCCTGCTGGTCGTGCTGTGCGCGGCGCTCTTGATGGCGTACGCCGGCCTGTCGATGGCGATGGGCGCGTTTTTGGCCGGCGTGATGCTGTCCAATTCGAGCTACCGGCACCAGATCGAAAGCGATATCGAGCCGTTTCGCGGCCTGCTCATGGGTCTGTTCTTTTTGGCCGTCGGCATGTCGCTCGACCTGGCCATCGTGGCCGCCGAATGGCAGTTGCTGCTGGCGCTGCTGCTCGCGTTCATGCTCGCCAAGGGCGTGATGGTGTATGCAGTGGCGCGCCTGTTCGGCAGCGCAAATCACCCGGCCCTGCACCGCACGTCGATGTTCCTGCAGGGCGGCGAGTTCGCCTTCGTGCTGTACGCCGCGGCCCTCACGGCCGGCGTGCTCGATGCGCGCGAAAACGCCTTGTTCGCCACCGTGGTCATCCTGTCGATGACGGCGTCGCCGTTCCTGACGATCGTCGCCGACCGCTTCCTGCACATCGAGGCCTCGATGGACGGCGTCGATGCGGCGCTCGAGCTCAAGGGCCGCATCCTGGTGATCGGCTTCGGCCGCTTTGGCCAGATGGCGACGCAGGTGCTGCTCTCCAGCGGCATCAAGCTGGCCGTCATCGACGAGAATCCGGACCGCATCCGCGACGCCGAGCGCTATGGGTTCAAGGTGCACTTTGGCGATGGCACGCGGCTCGACACGCTGCGCCACTCGGGCGCCGGCGAGGCCGATGCGATCATGATCTGCATCGACGACCCCAAGGCCGCGCTGCGCATCGTCGAACTGGCGCAGCACGAATTCCCGCAGGCGAAGCTGCTGGTACGCAGCTTCGATCGCCGGCATTCGGTGGAACTGATCCGCGCCGGTGTCGAGTTCCAGATCCGCGAGACGGTCGAATCGGCATACCTGATGGGCGCACAGGGCTTGCGCGCAGTGGGTGTCGCGGAAGTCGACATCGAAGAAGCGGCGCAGGATATTCGCCAGCGCGACGCCGAGCGGCTGTCCGAGCAGGTGCAGGGCGACGAGATGTCGGGGCGCGACCGCCTGTACAGCCACGTGATTCCCGAACCGCTGAACGTCAAAAGCAAGGGGGCTTGACGTGGACATCGAAGAACTCGAGACGTTCGTCGAAGTGGCCGATGCCGGTGGCATCTCGCCTGCCGCCCTGCGCCTTGGCGTATCGAAGTCGATCGTCAGCCGGCGCCTGGGCCGGCTGGAAGCCGACCTGGGCGTCCAGCTGCTCTCGCGCACCACGCGCGGCGCGGCGCTGACCGAGGCCGGCGTGACGTTTCGCGACTATGCCGCCCGGGTCTGCGCCGAAATCGACCAGGCCAAGGAGATGCTGCTGCCCGAGGGCGCGCTGCGCGGGCGCCTGCGCATCGCGGCGCCGCTGTCGTTCGGCCCGACGCACTTTGCGCCGGTGCTGGCCGAAATGGCGCGCCGCCATCCGAAGCTGCACATCCACACCTGCTACAGCGACCATATCGTCGACCTGATCGCCGAAGGCTACGACTGCGCGATCCGGGTCGGCTACCTGCAGGACTCCAACTTGGTGGCGCGCTGCGTGTGCCCGATGACGGCAACGGCGGTGGCCAGCCCCGACTACATCGCAACGAACGGGACGCCCGAAACGCTGGAAGAATTCCTCACCCACGAGGCCCTGATGCAGGGCACGGAAACCTGGCCGTTCATGGATGGCGACAACATCACCTGGCTGCACCCGCACGGGCGCTTCAAGGCCGACAACGGCACCGCCTTGGTGTCGGCCGCCGTCGCCGGGCTGGGCATCGCGTACCTGCCCGACATGCTGATCCAGGAGCATTTGAACTCCGGGGCGCTGGTGCCCGTCATGATGCGCCATCAGGCGCCGCCGGCCGGTGCGTATGTCGTGCGCCCTCCCGGCCGGCATCCGGCCCGCAAGATACGGATCCTCACCGAGATCCTGATCGAGTATTTTGAAGCGATGCCGCTGGTTGCGCAATCGCGTGGCCACTGACGCCGGGTTCCGCTTTGCGCGACGCTGTTCGGCGCACGACGGCGCTACCGGAGCAGGGAGGGGAACCCCACAATACTGGTTCCACTCTCATCAAGGAAGCCCATATCATGACGACCGAAACCATCCGTAATCCGCAGACCGACCACCTGCTTACGCCCGAGAATTCGGCCCTGATCATCATCGACTACCAGCCGATCCAGGTGGCGTCGATCCGCTCGATGTCGCGCGACGAAATGGTCTTCAATATCACCAGCGTCGCCAAGGCCGCGCTCAACTACAAGCTGCCGATCATCCATTCGACCGTCAACGTCGCCACGGGCCGCAACAAGCCGCCGATCGCCCAGTTGCAGGAAGTACTCGGCCACCTGCCGACCTACGACCGCACCTCGATCAACAGCTGGGAAGACGTGCAATTCAAGGCGGCGGTGAAAGCGCTCGGCCGCCGCAAGCTGATCATGACCGCGCTCTGGACCGAGGCCTGCCTGGCGTTCCCCGCGCTCGACGCGATCCAGGAAGGGTATGAAGTCTATGTGCCGGTCGATGCGGTCGGCGGCACGTCGCTGGCCGCGCACGACGCAGCACTGCGCCGCATGGAGCAGGCCGGCGTGAAGCTGATCAGCCGCGTGCAACTGTATTGCGAGCTGCAGCGCGACTGGTCGCGCGAGGCGAGCGTGCCGGGCTTCATGGGCGTGTTCGAGAACCATGACGGTTTCAATGTCGAAAACGCCGTATAAGGAGCAACCCCATGATCGACCTGGTGATCGAACAGCGCCGCCATAACCTTGGCGGGAATATCGAAGTGGGCCGGGTGCTGCCGTTTGCCCGGCAGCGGATGGTGGGCCCCTTTATCTTCTTCGACCACATCGGGCCGCTCGATCTGCCGCAGGGCATCGACCGCAGCGTCGATGTACGGCCCCACCCGCATATCGGCCTGTCGACGGTCACCTACTTGTTCTCTGGCGAGATGATGCATCGCGACAGCCTGGGTTACGAACTGGCCGTGCGGCCGCATGAAGTCAACTGGATGACGGCGGGGCGCGGCATCACGCACAGCGAGCGCTTCGAGCGCGCGCGGGCGCAGGGCGACCATCTGCACGGCATCCAGGCCTGGGTGGCGCTGCCGGACGGGCAGGAAGAAGTCGCACCCTCCTTTTCGCACCACGCGGGCGACGATTTGCCGCAGTGGAGCGAAGCGGGCGTGACCGGCCAGCTGATCGCCGGCAGCGCGTATGGCTTGACGGCCGCCGCCAGGACGCACTCGCCGCTGTTCTACGCCCATCTGGACATGGCGGCCGGCGCCAGCGCCGAGATCCCGGGCGGCTACAAGGAGCGCGCGTTGTACATCGCCACCGGGGCGGTGGAGGTGGGCGGTACACGCTACGAGAGCGGGCGGATGCTGGTGCTGGGGGCGAACGCCTCGCGCGTGCGCGCCATCGCACCGTCGTCGGTGATGGTGCTGGGCGGGGAGCCGGTGGGCGAGCGCTTCATCTACTGGAACTTCGTGTCGTCGTCGAAAGACCGGCTGGCGCAGGCGGCGTCGGACTGGAAGGCGGGGAAGATGAAGCTGCCGGATGCGGATGATGCGGAGTTCATGCCGCTGCCGGAAAATCCGGCATCGACGCCGGCGCCGCCGTTGTGATGCCACCGTCCTCAGCGCGTCGTCCCAGCGGCTGGGACCCAAGTTGTATCCTTGGCCACAAAATTTGTCGTGGCCCGCAGCGTACTTAGGTTCCAGCCTCCGCTGGAACGACGGTCTTTGGGCTGGCGATGGGAAGACCGTCGCCTATTTTTCACCCTCATCCAGCATTAGCGCCTTCGCAATATCCTCCCACGCCACCGCCTTGTAATTCTGCGCCCCATCCGGCATGCGCTTGAACCCGTCGTGCACCACCAGCATGCCGCGTGCGAACGGGCCGCCCAGGTTGGCCGACGTTACCTCCAGCCCATCGGTCTCCGACGCGCCATCGATCCCGTTCACCGCATCGAGCCCCACCCGGAACGCGCCGCGCACGGCAAACGGCGCCGCCGCATCGAACACCACGTAGCTGTTATTGCCCTGGCTCGACACCACCAGATAGCTTTTTTTCGCGCCGTGATAGATGCCCATCCCCTCGACATCGTCATGCAGCCATTCGCCCACCGGCATCACCATCTTCAACGTCGCCGGCTGGTCGGCCCGTGCCGACGTCACCCACAGGCCGCGGTCTTCTTCGCCCACGAACAGCAGGCCGCTGCGGTCGTCCGCCACGCACCCTTCGGGCTGGCTGGCCAGCTTGAACGTGCGCGCCAGCCGCGCACCGAACTGGCCGCCCGTGCGCGTGATCTGGTAATGCTCGTAGCGGCCGTCCTTGTCGTTGACGAAGGCGTCCAGGCCACCTTCCGGCGTGCGCAGAAGGCAGGTGCCGTAGATGTCGCCCAGGCTCGTTGGCAGGCGCGCCGCTTCGCGCAACGTTCCCTGCCCATCGATTGCAAACAGCACCATCGCATGCTCGTCGCGCTGCGTGGCCACGGCCAGGTCGAAGCGCTCAGCGCCGAAGCGCACGTCCTGGCGCAGGTCGACGTTGTTCAGGCGACCCGCAGCCAGCAGTTGGGTCTGACGGCCCTGCAGGTCGTACACCAGCATGCCCTGCTTCTTGTTGGTGCCGAGGATGCGTGACTTGGCCGGGTCGGTCGGATGGACCCAGATCGCCGGATCGTCGGCGGCGTCGCCCAGTTGCGCAACGGGTTCGGTCTGCATGCGCGGCAGCACGATCGGCAGGCGTTTCGGTGGCGCGCTGCCGGCCTTCCACGCCAGCGCCGGCGCTTGCCAGCCTTTGTCGGTGCGCACCATCAAGCGGGCCGAGGCAGGTTCGAGCGTTACCAGCTGCTCGGCGCCAAGCGGACGGCCCGGCAGGGCGCGCCAGTGCTTGCCGTCGCGTTTCCATGTCAGCAGGGAGCCCTTGTCGTCGATGGCGGCCACGCCGCCCGGCAGCACGGCCAGCGCCGTCAACTCGCCGTTCAAGCCGCCATGCGGCGCCTGCAGCGCCACCGGCGTACGGGCCGGCGGGCCTTCGGCATCGGCGCCATACGCCCACAGGCCCAGGCCTTCCTCGGCCGCGAACAGCGTGCCATGCGCGTCGTCGACGCGGCACGTCTCGACGCCGGACGGCAGCGCCAGGCGCCGCACCAGGCGGTGCTCGCTGCTGGCGCCACTACCCAGCAACCATTGCTGCGCCTGGCCATCCTTCGCAACCAGGAACACATAATCGAGCTGCTGGGCGTCGCGGTACATGCAAGCAGCCTCGATGCCGAAACCGGTTTCCGGCAGCACGGGCAGCGCACGCAGCGTGCCGGCCTTGAAATCGATGCGCACCGGTAGTGCGCGTTCGGTATTGGCGTCGACGACGATCGCCAGCGCGCCGCCATCCAGCGGGCGCAGGTCGAGCTTTTCGCCCCGCAGCGGCAGGGTGGCGCGCTCGCGGCCATCGGCGTCGACCAGGCGCAGCGCGCGCTTGTCGAGGGCTAGCCAGGCGCCGCCGGGCAGCGGGGCCAGTTCCTCGGCGTCGTTCAGGGCTGCCGGCACCGTGGGCTTGGCGCCAGACGCCGGTGCGGCCAGGGAACACGCCAGCAGTACGGCCAGCAGGATCGGGGATACGGTCTTGTTCATCAGAAGATGCTCGCTTTCAGGCCAATCTTGTAGGTGCGGCCGTATTGTTCGTGTTGCGCATTGCGCGACTTGTCGCCCAGGTACACATAGTATTTTTCGTTATTCAGGTTGCTGGCGTCGAACGTGACCTGCCAGCGCTTGTCCAGTCTCCACGACATCGACAGGTCCAGCTGCTTCTGCGTGTCGACAAAGCGGTCTTGCGTGGCGTCCAGCGTATCTTCGCCCAGCTCCAGCAGGTAGGGCGACTTGTAGTTCAGCGCCAGGCGCGCGCTGAAGGGGCCGGCTTCGTAGCCGACCATCACGTTGCCGACGCGGTTCGACTGGCCCGGCATGCGGATGGTGCGCGCAGCGCGGCCACCGTCGCCATCGGCGCTGTCGATGTCGGCGCGCGAACTGGTGATGCTGCCGTTGATCCCGACCAGTAGGCCGTTGAACGGCGCTGGCAGCATGCGCAGCGGCTGCTGCCAGGCCAGCTCGATGCCGCGCACGCGCGCCTTGTCGCCGTTCTTGTACGAGATCGCGCTGCTGTAGTCGGCCCACTCGCCACTGCCGGCGAGATCGGTGGTGTAGGTGAAGTCGCGGATCGCCTTGGTGAAGACATAGGCCGACACCACGCCGTCGCCGCCGATCATGCGCTCGATGCCCAGGTCCAGGTTGTGCGAGCGCAGCGGCGCCAGGTCGGGATTGCCGATCGTCGCTTCGTCGTCGCCGTCCCGGGAGACGCCCGGGGCCAGTTGCGCGAAGTTGGCGCGCACGACCGAGTTGCTCCAGGCGGCGCGCAGGCTGGTGGCCTGGTCGATGTCGAAGCGCAGGTGCGCGCCGGGCAGCCAGTTCGTGTACGAGCGGCTTGCCGAGCGCGCGGTGATCTCGTCGTCGGCCACTTGCGAGCCGTCGGCCTTGAAGCGCGTGTGCTCGGCGCGTACGCCGGCCAGCAGTGACCAGGCGCCACGGCGCAAGCTCGTTTGCAGGTAGGCGGCGTCGATGTCTTCCTGCAGCTTGAAGTCGTCCAGCGCCGAGTCGACCGCCACGCGGGCCGGGTCGCGCGCCAGGCCGGCCAGGCGCGCACGCACCAGGGCCGGATCGATGGCGTAGCCAAGATTGGCGAACGGGTAATCCAGGCGCGTGTCGTTCACGAATGCGCTCATCGAGGTCGATCCGGCGCCGAAATAGTCGCCATCTTCCGGATCGTCGCTGCCGTATTCCCAGGCCTCGGTGTCGGTCTTCTTGTCGCGGCGCGTCGTCTTGGCGCCGAACTTGACTGCGCCGTTCCAGTCGCCAGCCTCGAAATCGCGCTGCAGGTCCAGGCGCAGTTGGCGAGTGGCGTCCCTGGCGGCGGCGCGTTCGAGCGCGAACGAATCGAGTTCGTAGTTGGCCGCGTCGGCCACGCCGGCGGGAGCGATCAGGTGCGGCGCACGGGTATTAATGAAGCCGATGCCTTTGACGCTCTCGATGTTGGTAAACCGCGCATCGGCAATCGCATCCGGGGTCTTGTCGGTGGCGCTGCTGGCCGCTGCTTCGGCGTGCAGCTTCCAGAGGCCCATGCGGCGATCGACAGAGCCGGTGAGCGAGCGAATCTCTTGCGTGTACTTGCGCTGGCGCAGGCGGCGCTCGACCGTGGCGGTATCGAGTTCGCCCTCGAGCACACCTTCTTCATTGCCCTCGAAGTCGCCCACCGTCATGCGGTCGCGCGATTCTTCGTCCGAGAAGCGGCTGATGAAGCCGCGCAGTGCGTAGCTGGTTGCTGCGTCCGGACGGTAGTCGAGGTTGATGGCGCCGGCGCGGCGTTCGCGGGTAGGCAGGTAGTCGCGCAGCTCGAGGCCCGAGATGCGGTTGCCGTTCCAGTCGCCGCCGGTTTCCACATTGTCCGAACCGAACTTGCGCTTTTCGCCGGACAGGCCGGCAGCGATGCCGAGCTTGCCGTCCATGAAGCGCTGGGCCCACAGCAGGTTGGCGCTCGGGCTGTTCTGGCTCGTGTTGGTGTCGTGGCCGACGGCGGCGCCGATGTTGAGCAGCTTGCCCGGCAGGTCGAACGCAGACAAGGTCTTGACCTCGACGCTGCCGCCGAGAGAAATCGCGTCCTGGTCTGGCGTAGCGGACTTGGTTACTTCGAGCGAGCGCACCATCCCGGCCGGCAGCACGTCCAGCGCCACCGCGCGGCGCGTCGCTTCCGGCGACGGCACCAGCGCGCCGTTGATGGTCACGCTGTTGTAGTTGGCATCGAGGCCGCGCACCACCACGTAGCGGCCTTCGCCCTGGTCGCGCTGGACCGAGACGCCCGGCATACGCGCCAGCGCTTCGGCCGCGTTCTTGTCCGGCAGGTGGCCGATGTCATCGCTGCTGACGACACTGACGATATTGTCGGCCTGCTCCTGGGCGGCGATGGCGCGCGCCAGGCTGGCGCGCTGGCCGGTGACGATCACGCTGGCCGGTTCGGCGGCGTGGACGCCAACGGCGGCCAGCAGGCCGGCGGTAAGGGCGGGGAGGGCAAAGTGGCGCATGTGGGGGGCGTTCAATGGTTGGGATGCGGCGGATTCTGGTGCCTGAATGTGACGTATTGGTGACGACTTCCGGTCGCCATCGCGCAGCAAGTCCGTGCAACGGCGTACCTGAGCCGAATTGACCCGGCGCCTGCCGGCTGCGCCATGGGACGGATGCCACGATGGGGGCGCTGCATACGTTGGTGTGAGCCGTTTTGACCCTGTGCGATGGCGCCACGGTTTTGTCATCCTGTCATCCGGCGGTCATCTGGCTGCGCTATGTTCCGACGATCTGTCTTGACGATGCCTCCCATGTCCACCCTGATTCGCCACGTCCTGTTGATCGCCGGCCTGCTCGGCGCCGTCGTGTTCTTGTTCACCAGCGCCGGCCCGGCCATCCCGCTCGGGCAGTGGGACCTGGTGGACATCGCCAGCGAGGGCGGCACGGCCCTGCTGGCGGCGCTGTGGTGCCTGCTGGTGCTGACCAGCCGGCCCGATGGCGTGGTCACGCGCCTGCTGGCCGGCGGCCTGGCCTGCATCATGCTGGGTTCGTGGGCCGACTGCCTCGATGAAGTATTCGACGTCGAGAAGGCCGCGATGTGGGACAACGTGCTCGAATCGCTGCTGCCGCTGGGGATGCTGATCCTGACCGTCGGCATGGTTTATTGGCGGCGCGAGCAGGCCACGCTGTCGGACCATATGCGCAAGCGCGAGCGGCTGTTTCGCAACCACCGGCCGTTCGACCGCATCACGCAGCTGGCCGACGCGGCCTACCTGCGCGCGCAACTGCATATCGAGAGCAAACGCTGCAAGGTGGATGGCGGCGGCGGTTCGCTGGTGCTGTTCGATATCGACGCCTTCCACCGCATCAACCGCGAGCACGGCCAGCCGGAAGGCGACCGCGTGCTGCAGGCGGTTGCCCACATGCTGCTGCTGAACCTGCGTAACGACGACCTGCTGTGCCGCTACGCGGGCGACCGCTTCGCCGTGCTGATGCCGGGCCTGGCCGAGCCGGATGCGCGCGCCGCCGCCGAGCACCTGTGCCGCATGGTGTCGTCGATGCGCCATCACGGCCCCACGGGCCGGGTGGACATCACGCTGCGCCATGGCTGCGCGCCGGCGCGGGGCGCACCGGATGCGCTGCTGGCCGCGCTATGTCGTCAGATGGATCGTCGGATGGACGCGGTGTGATCGCCTGGCAGGCGGCCACGGAGCCCTCGCCGGCTGCGTACCGGCATAGCGCGCTGGCGCTGGAATATGGCCGCTCGCGCGATGCATCCGACGCCGACCTGCTGCGCGGCACCGGACTGTCCTCTGGCGACGCGGTCTCGCCCGACGGCTACCTGCGGCAGCTGGCGAACACCCTGCGGCTGCTGGACAGCCCGGACACCAGCTTCATGCTGGGCCAGTTGCTGCTGCCGGGGCACGACGGCGCGGCCAGCCACGCGCTGGCGCAGGCGCCGGACCTGCGCACGCTGCTCCATGTCCTGTGCCGCTTTTACACCCGCCTGACGCCGCTGCTGCGCCCGCGCTTCGAGACCTGGGACGACGTGGCGCTGCTGTACTGGGTCGATGCCTACGGGGCGCCGAGCCTGCGCCCGGCCCTGGTCGAGATGCACATGACGGCCGTGGTGGCGCTGTGCCGCTGGCTGGGCGGCGAGCGCCTGCCGTGGCGCTTCTGCTTCAATCGCGGCGCGCCGCGCCACATCGAGCAGCACCACGTGCACCTGGGCGCCGAGCTGAAATTCGGCTGCCAGCTCGACGCGATGCTGCTGCCGGCAAGCTGGCTCGATCGGCCATGGCCGCGCGCCAGCGGGATGGCGGCGCGCCTGGCCCTGCAGGCGGCCGAGCTGGAACCGGTGCCCGCACCGGGCCTGCTGGCGGCGCTCTACGATTATCTGCTGGCGCATGTGCGCGCCGTGCCCACGCTGGAGCGCACGGCGGGCGACTTCGGTGTCAGCCCGGCCACGTTCAAACGCCAGCTGCTGCGCCACCATACGCACTTCCAGGGCGAACTCGATCAGGTGCGCACGCACGTGGCGCTGTGGCTGTTCCAGGCCGAACGCGCCGACAACGACGCGGTGGCGCGCCACTTGGGTTTTCATGATGCGGCCAACTTCCGGCGCTCGTTCAAGCGCTGGACGGGCCTCACCCCGGGGCCGATCCGCGCGGCGCTCGACGGGGAACTGGGCTGGTTCGCGGGCGCTCTGCAGGGCGCTTGAATTCGCTGTGCTGCCGTGGAAATGGTATCTTTCCCGGTTCTTGCCGCTGCCGAAGAAGAGGAATGCGTCCCAGTCCCCGCCTGCATATCGTTTGTCCCACCCAGAAGCGCGGCTTCCCGGCGTTCATGTCGGTCGCCTTTGTCTGGGTCGTGGCGTCCGGCCTGGCTAATGGCTGGGAAGGTCAACCGTCGTTCGAGTTCGTGCTGCTTACTGCCTGCGCACTGGCCATCATGGTGCTGGCCGCGTGCGCGCTGTACCGCAATTTCGTGTTCCGGGATACGCTGTACATCGCGCGCGAAGGCAGCCTGCCGGCGTCCATCCCGCTGGCATTCATGGCCCATGAGATCCGCGCCGTGCGCCTACTGCCCAGGCACGAAGCGTGGACGCCGGAAGGAAAATGGGATTCCCTGGGCTTCGGCCAGGGGCGCATCGAGATCGATACCGCCACCCATCGCTACCACTTCGGCATCGGCCTGGACGAATACGAGGCCGAGGCGGCGCTGAACCGTATCGTCGACTTTTGCCGCGAGCAGGGCGATGTCGCCGCAGCAGCCTGAGAACGTATGCTATTGATGAAAGATGCCATGTCCAGACCGATCGCCGTCCATCTTCGCAGCCTGGTGCTGTGGTTCGCCATCGGCGCTGCCGCCAGTGGCCACGCGGCCGAGACGCCGATCGTGCTCGAGACGCCCACCGGCCAGCTGGCCGGCACGCTCGAACTGCCGACCGGCGCCAGCAAGCCGCGCCTGGCCCTGATCATCGCCGGCTCCGGCCCCACCGACCGTGACGGCAACAGCTCGCTGATCCCCGGCCGCAACGACAGTCTCAAGCTGCTGGCTGCGGGGCTGGCCGATGCCGGCATCGCGACGGTCCGCTACGACAAGCGCGGCATCGGCGGCAGCCACGCGGCCGGGCCGGCCGAAGCGGCGCTGCGCTTCGAGATGTTTGCCGACGATGCGGCGGCCTGGGTCGCCAGGCTGAAAGCCGATCCGCGCTTTGCATCGGTGGCGGTGATCGGGCACAGCGAAGGCTCGCTGATCGGCATGCTGGCCGCGCAGCAGGCCGACGCCGCAGCGTTCGTGTCGATTGCCGGCATTGCCGATGGCGCGTCGACGCTCTTGCGCAAGCAGCTCGAGGGCAAGCTGCCGCCCGATCTGGAGAAGGAAAGCGAGCGGATCCTGGCCGCGCTGGAGAGCGGCGTGATCGTCGATCCGGTGCCGCCGGCGCTGGCGACGTTGTTCCGGCCGAGCGTGCAGCCGTATCTGATCTCATGGTTCAAGTACGTGCCAGCCGAGCGCATCGCCGGGTTGACGATGCCGGTACTGGTCGTGCAGGGCAATACCGATATCCAGGTGGACGTGGTGCAGGCCAACCGGCTGCATGGCGCTCGCGCCGGGGCGAAGCTGGCGATCATCCCGGGCATGAACCACGTGTTCAAGCACGTGCGCGCCGAGCCCGAACTGCAGGTGGCCAGCTATGGCGATCCGAGCCTGCCGGTCTCACCCCAGCTGGTCAAGGCGATCGCCGACTTCCTGCATCAGGACAGTCAACCCATGAACTGAATTGGTATGATGCGCTTTCATCCATCAAATTCATTCATGATTCATGATCGAGCGTATTCACCTGTCCATCATTCGCGAGGTCGATCGCCGGGGTTCGCTCACTGCCGCGGCCGACGTGCTATGCCTGACGCAGTCGGCGCTCAGCCACACGGTGAAGAAGCTTGAACTGGGCCTCGGCACGCCGGTATGGACCCGCGAAGGCCGGTCACTGCGCCTGACGCAGGCCGGCCACGCGCTGCTGGCGCTGGCCGAACGGGTGCTGCCGCAGCTCGAACATGCCGAAGGCCAGATGCGCGAATACGCGCGCGGCGAGCGCGGTACGCTGCGCATCGGGATGGAGTGCCATCCCTGCTATCAGTGGCTGCTGAAGGTGGTGGAGCCCTACCTTGCGGCGTGGCCCGAGGTCGATGTCGACGTCAAGCAGCGTTTCCAGTTCGGCGGCCTGAAGGCGCTGTTCGAGTACGAGATCGACTTGCTCGTCACGCCCGATCCCCTGTTCAAGCCGGGCCTGCGCTTCGTGCCGGTGTTCGATTACGAGCAGGTGCTGGTGGTGCCCAGCAGCCATCGGCTGGCCGGGCGTGCGCATGCGGCGCCGCGCGATTTGTCGGATGAAGTATTGATTACCTACCCGGTCGATATCGAACGGCTCGATGTCTATAACCAGTTCTTCCTGCCGGCCGGCTGTGCGCCGCGCGAGCGCAAGGCCATTGAAACCACCGACATCATGCTGCAGATGGTGGCCAGCGGCCGCGGCGTGGCGGCGCTGCCGCGCTGGCTGGTCGAGGAGTACGCGGGGCGCATGCCGGTGGCGCCGGTGCGGCTGGGAGAAGCGGGCGTGTTCAAGCAGATTTTCCTGGGCACGCGCGAGGTCGATGCGGGCACGACGTATCTCGACGCGTTTGTCGAGATCGCCCGGCACGCCGAGCTGTAGCGGGCATGCCACATCGACCATGGTTTACGTCAAGACAGCGCGGTACTGCCTGCAAAATCAGCAAACTGGTTGACCCATCATCACAATGCGCCTATACTCGCAGGTTCTCGATTTATCCTGCACATCGTATACGCATTCGCAGCCGCTCCATTTGCCGAGTGGCTTTCGTCGCCTCCGCTGTCAGTCTCTTCGGGACTAGGTTTTAGTCCCCGGATCAGCACACTGCCGGTTCGGGTCATTAATAAGTAGTACTTTGTTGGATTAGGAACGATGCCAACCATCAATCAACTGATTCGCAAACCGCGTGAAGCTGCGGTTGTGAAGAGCAAGTCGCCGGCACTGGAAAACTGCCCGCAAAAGCGCGGCGTGTGCACCCGTGTGTACACCACCACGCCTAAGAAGCCAAACTCGGCGCTGCGTAAAGTCGCCAAAGTGCGTCTGACCAACGGTTTCGAAGTCATTTCGTACATCGGTGGTGAAGGCCACAACCTGCAAGAACACAGTGTCGTGCTGCTGCGCGGCGGCCGTGTGAAAGACTTGCCGGGTGTGCGTTACCACATGGTTCGCGGTGCACTGGATACCCAGGGCGTCAAAGACCGTAAGCAAGCTCGCTCGAAGTACGGCGCGAAGCGTGCCAAGGCTGCGAAGAAGTAATTCTTCTTTGCCGTGTCACTGACACGTCATATTAATTAGATAAGTTGAGCCGGCCGCAAGGCCGAGTAAGTGAAGGGTCAAGAGGGCCTTTCGCGAGTGCGGATCCCGCACTCAACTGAAGACATGAAGGAATCGAAATGCCACGTCGTCGTGAAGTACCCAAGCGCGAAATCCTGCCGGATCCAAAATTCGGCAACACGGATGTCGCCAAATTCGTCAACGTTCTGATGCTGTCCGGCAAAAAGTCGGTCGCAGAAAACATCATCTACGGTGCATTCGAACACATTCAATCCAAGTCGGGCAAAGACCCGCTGGAAGTGTTCACGACCGCGATCAACAACGCTAAGCCGCTGGTGGAAGTCAAGTCCCGCCGTGTCGGTGGCGCCAACTACCAGGTGCCAGTGGAAGTTCGTCCGGTTCGTCGTATGGCGCTGTCCATGCGTTGGTTGCGCGAAGCCGCAAACAAGCGCAGCGAAAAATCCATGCCGCAACGTCTGGGTGGTGAACTGCTGGAAGCGGCTGAAGGCCGCGGCGGCGCAATGAAGCGTCGTGACGAAGTGCACCGCATGGCAGAAGCGAACAAGGCGTTCTCGCACTTCCGCTTCTAAGCAAGAGGACGAAGGCCAAGGAATATTTCCTTGTGCTACCAGTCCCCGTAGTATCTGTTGTTCAGGCCGGGCTCATTTTGATCATCAAGATGATGCTCGGTTTTGTCCATTCAAAGATTTAGGAAAAATTATGGCACGCAAGACCCCCATCGAGCGCTACCGCAACATCGGTATTTCGGCTCACATCGATGCTGGTAAAACCACCACCACCGAACGCGTCCTGTTCTACACGGGCGTCAACCACAAAATCGGCGAAGTGCACGATGGCGCAGCGACGATGGACTGGATGGAGCAAGAGCAAGAGCGCGGCATTACCATTACTTCGGCAGCGACGACCTGCTTCTGGAGCGGTATGGCCAACAACTTCGCGCCACACCACATCAACATCATCGACACGCCGGGCCACGTCGACTTCACGATTGAAGTCGAACGCTCGATGCGCGTGCTCGACGGCGCCTGCATGGTTTACTGCGCAGTCGGCGGCGTGCAGCCACAGTCGGAAACCGTGTGGCGTCAGGCTAACAAGTACAAAGTGCCGCGTCTGGCCTTCGTCAACAAGATGGACCGCACCGGTGCGAACTTCTTCAAGGTCTACGAGCAGATGCGCGCTCGCCTGAAGGCGAACCCGATTCCGCTGCAGATCCCGATCGGCGCCGAAGAGAACTTCCTGGGCGTGGTCGATCTGGTCAAGATGAAGGCCGTGTACTGGGACGACGCGTCGCAAGGCATGAAGTTCGACTACCGCGACATCCCTGCCGAGCTGCAAGACGAAGCCAACGAATGGCGTGAAAAGCTGGTCGAGACCGCTGCTGAAGCGACCGAAGAGCTGATGAACAAGTACCTGGAAGAAGGCGACCTCTCGGAAGAAGAGATCAAGGCCGCTCTGCGTCAGCGTACCATCGCATCGGAAATCGTCCCGATGATGTGCGGCACCGCGTTCAAGAACAAGGGCGTGCAAGCCATGCTCGACGGCGTGATCGAATACCTGCCATCGCCAATCGACATCCCGCCAGTCACGGGTACCGATGAGGATGACCAGCCGGTCACCCGCAAGGCAGAAGACGACGAGAAGTTCTCGGCGCTGGCATTCAAGATCATGACCGACCCGTTCGTTGGTCAGCTGATCTTCTTCCGCGTCTACTCGGGCACGATCAAGTCGGGCGACACCGTCTACAATCCGATCAAGAACAAGAAAGAACGTCTTGGTCGTATTCTGCAGATGCACGCGAACCAGCGCGAAGAGATCAAGGAAGTCCACGCCGGCGACATCGCCGCTGCGGTCGGCCTGAAAGATGCAACCACGGGCGAAACCCTGTGCGATCCATCGTCGATCATCACGCTGGAAAAAATGGTCTTCCCTGAGCCAGTCATCCAGCAGGCAGTCGAGCCAAAAACCAAGGCCGACCAGGAAAAAATGGGCCTGGCACTGAACCGCCTGGCACAAGAAGATCCGTCGTTCCGCGTGCGTACCGATGAAGAATCGGGCCAGACCATCATCGGTGGTATGGGCGAGCTGCACCTGGAAATTATCGTTGACCGCATGAAGCGTGAATTCAACGTGGAAGCAACCGTCGGCAAGCCACAGGTTGCATACCGCGAAACGATCCGCAAGGCAGTCACCGACGTCGAAGGCAAGTTCGTCAAGCAGTCGGGCGGTCGTGGTCAGTACGGTCACGCAGTCCTGTCGATCGAGCCGCAAGAGCCGGGCAAAGGCTTCGAGTTCGTCGACGCGATCAAGGGCGGTGTCATTCCTCGCGAATACATCCCTGCAGTCGAAAAAGGTGTGCGCGAAACCCTGACCTCGGGCGTGCTGGCTGGTTACCCGGTCGTTGACGTCAAGGTCACCGTCACCTTCGGTTCGTACCACGATGTCGACTCGAACGAAAATGCATTCCGCATGGCCGGTTCGATGGCGTTCAAAGACGGCTGCCGCAAGGCCAGCCCGGTCATCCTCGAGCCGATGATGGCCGTGGAAGTCGAAACGCCGGAAGACTACGCTGGTTCGGTGATGGGCGATCTGTCGTCGCGTCGCGGTATGGTTCAGGGCATGGACGAAATTCCAGGCGGCGGCGGCAAGATCATCAAAGCCGAAGTGCCACTGTCGGAAATGTTTGGTTACTCGACCTCGCTGCGTTCGGCGACCCAGGGCCGTGCGACCTACACGATGGAATTCAAGCACTATTCGGAAGCGCCTAAGCACGTGATTGACGCTATCGTCACTGCCAAGTCGAAGTAATTAGCACTACACGGGAGACGGGACGTCCTGTCTCCCGGTCAAACAAAATATATCGTTTCTCTTAAAGGAATCTGGAAATGGCAAAAGGTAAATTCGAACGGACCAAGCCGCACGTCAACGTCGGCACCATCGGTCACGTTGACCACGGTAAAACCACCCTGACCGCTGCAATCGCAACCGTCCTGTCGAAGAAATTCGGCGGCGAAGCGAAAGCCTACGACCAGATCGATGCAGCACCGGAAGAAAAAGCACGCGGCATCACCATCAACACCGCGCACGTCGAGTACGAGACCGAAAACCGTCACTACGCTCACGTTGACTGCCCAGGCCACGCCGACTACATCAAGAACATGATTACCGGTGCTGCGCAGATGGACGGCGCGATCCTGGTGTGCTCGGCCGCTGACGGCCCAATGCCACAGACCCGCGAGCACATCCTGCTGGCCCGTCAAGTTGGCGTTCCATACATCATCGTGTTCCTGAACAAGTGCGACCTGGTCGACGACGCAGAACTGCTGGAACTGGTCGAAATGGAAGTGCGCGAGCTTCTGTCGAAGTACGAGTTCCCAGGCGACGACGTCCCAATCATCAAGGGTTCGGCACGTATGGCCCTCGAAGGCAAACCAGGCGAAATGGGCGAAGAGTGCATCACCCGTCTGGCCGAAGCCCTCGATACCTACATCCCAACGCCAGAGCGCGCTGTTGACGGCGCCTTCCTGATGCCAGTGGAAGACGTGTTCTCGATCTCGGGTCGCGGTACCGTTGTGACCGGTCGTGTCGAGCGCGGCGTTGTCAAAGTCGGCGAAGAAATCGAAATCGTCGGCATCATCGACACCGTCAAGACCACTTGCACCGGCGTGGAAATGTTCCGCAAGCTGCTGGACCAGGGTCAAGCTGGCGACAACGTCGGCCTGCTGCTGCGCGGCACCAAGCGTGAAGATGTCCAGCGTGGTCAAGTCCTGGCTAAGCCAGGTTCGATCAAGCCGCACAACCACTTCACCGGCGAGATCTACGTTCTGTCGAAAGATGAAGGCGGCCGTCACACGCCGTTCTTCAACAACTATCGTCCACAGTTCTACTTCCGTACGACTGACGTGACCGGTTCGATCGAGCTGCCAGCAGACAAAGAAATGGTCATGCCAGGCGATAACGTGTCGATCACCGTCAAGCTGATCAACCCGATCGCGATGGAAGAAGGTCTGCGCTTCGCAATCCGCGAAGGTGGCCGTACCGTCGGCGCCGGCGTTGTTGCAAAAATCCTGCCTAACTAATCAGGGCAAGATGGTGGATCGGCTCTCTTTTGGGAGAGTCTGATTGACACAACGATGGGGACAGACTTTTCGGTCTGTCCCCATCTGTTTGGGTGGGAACGATGCTATACTCCCGCCTCTTGTGCAGTAACGAAGTATCTCGACCACATTGCCGGCACCAAGCCGGAACGTTCTTTTAAAGGAAATAGCATGTCCGCTAACCAGAAAATCCGTATTCGCCTGAAAGCATTCGACTACAAGCTGATCGACCAGTCGGCCCTGGAAATCGTCGAGACCGCGAAGCGCACCGGCGCCGTCGTCAAAGGCCCAGTCCCACTGCCAACCCGTATCCAGCGTTTCGACGTGCTGCGTTCGCCACACGTGAACAAGACCTCGCGCGACCAGTTCGAAATCCGTACGCACCAGCGTCTGATGGACATCGTGGACCCAACCGACAAGACCGTTGACGCACTGATGAAACTCGACCTGCCAGCTGGCGTCGATGTCGAAATCAAACTGCAGTAATTGAATCGAAGTGTTGGCGGTTTATTCCGCCGATGCTGCATAAGCCAGGTTGACCGCATTGCGGGCAACCTGGCTTTTGTCATTGTGGGCGCCTGAATGATGCATACACGATGCATGCCCGAGGCATCATCTGCATCGTGACGGCAACGAAACGTTGTTCAGGCTGGCAGGGCGTGATGTAATCGACGGGTTTGCTTGTCTGATTGCCCATAACATGCCCTCCCTTCATTTCGCCTCTACCTTGCGCGCCATGTCCTGGCGTGATCTCGCCGGTTGGGCGTTTGCCGCGCTGTCACTGACCGCGTTCGCAAAGATGCTCGCGCCCGCCGCCGCCAGGCCGCTGCTGCATGATGCGGGGCTCGCGCTGCCGTTGCTTCTGCTGATCGCGAAGGACATCGCCCACGCACCCGACGCCTGGAAACGTCTGCGCCGCGCGCAGTTGACCGGGGCGGCGTGGCATGCGCGGGTGACGGCGCTGCTGCCGCCCGAGATGATCGGATTGCTCAAGCTCGATCGCCTGCTGTGGCTTGGCTTCTTGCACCGTTTGCAGGGCCGTTCGGCACCTGTCGCGCTGCCCGCTGGCGTCGCACTGACGTACCTCCAACGTGGCGCCTACGGCACGGCGCGCGCCGTGGTGTTCGTCGCGCTGCTGCTCGAGCTGCCAACGCATGCGCTGCTGCTTCACCTGTTCATCAAGGATGCCGACGCGCTGGTCCTGATCCACGTGCTCGGCGCCGTCGCCCTGGTCTACACGCTGGCCTGGGTATTGGGCGACCGCTGGCATATCGGGGAAGGGCGGCATGTGATGACGCTGGACGCCCTGCACCTGCGCGTGGGCGCGCGGGTCGACGGCATGCTGCCGCTGGGAGCGATCGCGCGCGTGGAGTCGGTAGACATGCTGTTGCCGGCCTGGCGCCATCGTCACGGTGCGGCGCGCACCGATACGCTGGTGGTGACGCCATTCGACAAACCCAACTGTGTAATGGTGCTGCACGAGGATGCGCAGGTCGACATTCTGTTTCATCAGACGACGACTCACCTGCCGAAATATGTGTTCCTCTATCTCGACCGGCCAGAATTGCTGGCGGCACGCTTGCGCCAATCCGGGCTGCCGGCCAGCGCGTCGTGCTGAACCCGACACGCGGTGCTGGAATCCGCCTCGGGTCGGGCGCCCTGATCGCACTGGCGCACGTCCTGTTCGTATTCGCGCTGCTGCACTACGCCAGCCCACGTATCGATACGGACAGCGCGCCGGCAGACTACATGATGCTTGCGCTCATTCCTGCGCCGACGAAGCCCGCGCCACAGGCACGGAGTGCGCCGCCATCCGGCGTGGTTCCAGCGACGCGGCCACGTCGTACTACGACGCCGCACGTGCAGCAGGCGCCGCCAGAGTCGGTGCTTGTTCTTGCCATGCCGCAGGCGAGCGTACCGGATGCGCTGACCGAAGCTGCACCGCCCGCGACCGGAAAACTGGACATGGAATCGCTGCGCGGCGCAGCAAGACAGGTAGAAAAAGAGCGGGTGCCGACGGCGCTGGAACGCTTGCGCACTTCCGAACAGATGCACGCGCGGGACGACAACAAGCTGTCGCGGGCGGTGAACGAGGCGAAGCGTCCGGACTGCCAAACCAAGTATTCCGGTGGCACGTCGCTGAACCTCGTCATGCTGATACCGCTCGCCATCGATACGATCACCGACACCGGCTGCAAATGGTAGCCACCACACGAGGAGATGCACAATGACGATAGGGCGTTGGCTAGTACCGCTGTTGATGTGCTGCACCAGCACCGTGTTTGCTGGCACAGTCGATCCGCTGACCGTCGATATCGACGCGACCGATGCGCTGCGCTTTGCGCAGCTCATGAAGGAAGGCGCGGTGCCCAAGGCGGCCGACCTGCAGCGTGGATACCTCGACGGAGCGGGAATGGGCGTGAGGATTTTTACCCCGATACGTATCGTCGACGCCAATCGTCTGGCGCGCGTGGTCGCGGCCAAACCCGATCTGTATCGACAGGCGATACGCGACTGCCTGCCGCAGTTGCCAGCCTTGCGCAGCGATCTGCGGGCGATCTACCTGGCCTTTGCCGGCCTGCTGCCGGAGCGCCCGCTGCCACCCATCAAGGTCGTCTTCGGCGCGGGCAATTCGGGCGGCACCGCCAGCGCCGAGGCGCAGGTGATCGGCCTGGAAGTGACGTGCGCACTGGGCGCAACACCCGAGCAGTTCCGCACCACCATGCGCGGCTTCTTTGCCCACGAAACGGTGCACACCTGGCAGCGCGATGTGACGCTACAAGCGCAGGCGGACCCCATGCTGACCCAAGCGTTGATTGAAGGCGTCGCCGACTACCTCGCCAGTATCGTCACGGGCGAGGTGCCAAGCCTGGACCGCGACAAGTGGGCCCGCGAGCGCGAAGCGTGGCTATGGCAGGAATTCCAGCGGGACCGCCAGGCGGTGCTGGCCGATAACGACAGCCCGCGCTTCAAGCGCTGGTTCGCCAATTACGGCATCGCGCCCGAGGGATGGCCGATCGAGGCCGGGTACTGGATTGGCATGCGCATCGCCGAAGCCTACGTCGCCCGCGCACCCGACAAGCGCGCCGCCATGAATGAATTGATCGAGCTGCGCGATCCGGTGGGCATCCTCAACGCCAGCGGCTACGGGCGCGAACTGACACCAGCGCCCGGCAAAGGCGCGATCGCCGCGCCGTAAAAGTCTGCGGCCTCTCTGACGTGCCGGGCAGGGCACGCGAGAGAAAAGCCGGTGTCAGGTCTGACATTCAGACACGAACTCTGCGCTAGGCTATTCATCACCCACAACCGTATTGGGTGAGTGCTCGCTGGCGAAGATCGCGCAGCCGTCGACTAAAACCGTTACCAAAGATGAGGCTGTGTCCGAATGTCAGACCTGACACCGGCTTTTGCGACCCCGGCTTTCGCCTCGCTTATTTGCTGCCAGTCTTCCAGCGCATGCCGAACCCGAAGTGGCGGTCCATCAGCTCGTGCGCGCTGGTCGTGCCTTGCTGCTGGAAGTACTCGGCCAGCTTGGTGATCACCAGTTGGCCGCCGCGGTTTTCAATGAGCGCGATCGCGCACATGATCTGGCGGTCGCCGCCATCGAGCTTGACTTCCACCGGCGCTTGGCCTGGCGCGGCGATCGTCACCACGCCATTGGTCACGCCCCAGTTGGCAGCACCTTCGTAGATGAACGAAAAGATCACGGCGCGCTTGATCTGGTCGAAGCGCTCGCCGTTGATGAACAGGTTCTCGCCATTGGCGGCGGCGCCCGTGCGGTCATCGGCGTCGAGCTTGATGAACGGATCGCGCTCGTAGTCGCCGAACGTGTTGCCCAGTGCCTGCACCAGGCCGCGCCGGCCGTCGCTCAGTTCATACATGCAGCCGAGATCGAGGTCGATGCCGGTGCGGCCCTTGCGCGAGGCCTGCGCCTTGTTGGCCATTTCACCCGCCTTGTTCGCGAGGTCGCCCGCCATGCTGGTGAGACGATCGAGGAAGCCGCCGCCCTTGGCTGCTGCGGCCGGTGGCGGCGCGGCAGGAGGCGGCGGCGCGATGGCGGCCTGGTTCCAGTTCAGGTTGACGTGGATACGGCCATAGCCGCCGCCGGCGCGCTTGTCGAGCGAGACCTTGTCGCCGCGCTTGTCGAGCGTGATCTTCGATAGCGAGACACGCGGCGCGGCCGGCGCCGGTGCTGGTGTCGGGGCTGGCGTGGACACTGGCGCAGCAGGCTTGGCCGACGATCCCGCCTCCGCGCCGCCGAAGTGCGCGAGCAGCGTCGACAGGCCGCCGGCGAAGCCCTGGCCGACCGCGCCGAAGCGCCACTGGCCGTCGCGGCGATACAGCTCGCCCACGATCACGGCTTTCTCGTCGCCGAAGTCGGCGCCCGACCACGGGAAGCGCAGCGCGCTGCCCAGCGTGAGCGAACTGGCGCCCAGCGTGCGCATGCTGGCTGCGCCGTCGATCGCGGCCACGAACACCAGCTTGGCGATCGATGCCGGCAGTTGGTCGAGGTTCACGGCGAAACTGGCGCGCCCTGGCGACTGGTTCAAGCGCACCGCGCCTTCCGGGCTGGCCAGCTGGTTGTAAAAGACCATGTAGCGGTCGTCCGAGAGCTTGTCGTTCGCATCCAGGCCGAAGCAAGAGACGTCGACCGAGGCGCCATTGGCGGCGATGTCGATGTCGACGTTGAAGACGTGGCCGCTGCCGAGATCGGCCAGCTTGCCTTTTTGGCCGCGAGAATAGGTAGTCAACTGAGAGTTCATGAGGGTTCCCCTTCCAGGAATGGTTTGTGGTCCAGCTCAGCGCCATGGAAACCGAACAGGCGCGATTGCTCGACGGTGCGTTCGGCCCAGGCGCGATGGGTGGCGACTTCGCACATGGCGTCGTTCATGCGAAACACGGCCGGTGCCGACTGGTCGAGAATGGCGCGCGCTACTGCCAGGTCTTGCGGCGACACCTTGAAGTGCTGCTCGATCGGCGCGATCTGGGTGGGATGGATGGCGGTCTTGCCGATCATGCCGTGCGCAAGGTCTTCGATCACTTCCTGGTCCAGCAGTTCGGGCAGGTCGAGGTATTCGAATACCGGTGCGGTCAGCATGAAGCCGTAAGGCCGGAATGTGGTGACCAGGCGCGAGATGACGGGGCCCAGCGGCGTGCGGTACAGCGTCATGCCGCGCGGCCGGCGCAGGCCCAGGAGCGCCAGCAGATCGTTGCCGCCGATGCGCAGCGCCAGGATGCGATGGCGCACGCCGGGCGCTTCGAGCACCGCGCGCAGTCCCTGCATTTCGTGGTCGTCGAACGCTTCTGCTGTTTCGAGCGTCGGCATCAACACATGCTCGGTGTGGCGCAGCAGCCGGAAGTAGCTGTCGAAATTGTGGCGCGTGATCTTGGGCAGCACGAAGCCGGTCAGCTTCTCGACGCCCGGCATGGCCAGCACGCGCGCCAGCACGTCGGTGTTGCGCACGCGGACAAAGCGGTCGGCCGCCACGTCCACGCGCATATTGGCCAGCACCACCGACAGGTTGAACAGCGAATAGCTCAGTTCCCGGTCGGCGATGGCGTCTTCAAGGCAGAAGATCAGCGAACGCGCCTGCGCAATCAAGTCGCCATTGGCGATCTCGGCGAGATCCTTGTGATTGGCCGGCACGTACAACGACGCGCCCAGTGATTTAGCCATCGGCTGCACTCCTGATCAGGGATACTGCGTGATAGGGCAGGTGCGGGTCGATCTCGACCGGCACCTGTTTTTCGTCGGCCAGGACGGCCAGGTGCGCGACATCCGGTGCGTCCAGGCTGCGCAGCACCAGCAGGCGCGGCACGCGCCGCAGCAGCACGCGCGTGGCTTCGCCAATGCCTGGCTTGACCAGGTTGACGTCGGCCACGCCATAGCGCCGCATGGCGCCCGCGATATAGGTTTGCGAGCGTTCGCGCGCGGCGTGCGCGTCGATCGCCCGCGCGTCGCGCACATCGGCCGCCAGCGCCAGTGCGGTCAAGCCATCGGCAAACGACTGCGAGCGGTCGATGTCGGCAAACGCCGCATACACGACGCAGCCGTGGAAGTCATCCGCGTCCATGTCATCGAGCATGACGGTGCGGCTCACCAGGCCCGATACCGTGGAATTCAGGATGCTCGACGGGATCAGGTAGTCGTCGCACGAGGCGGCGCAGGCGGCGGCGCCGGCCAGGTCGGACAGCACGTACAGGCCCGGGTCGATCGCCGTGCCATGACGGACGTTGAACACGTCGATCGAGCGGGCCAGCTCGCGCGCGATGACGCCCTTGCCCGTCCAGCCGTCGACAAACACGATCGATGCCGGCGCGTGGCCCTGGGCCAGGATATGGCGCAGGGCGGCGGCGTCGATGCCGCGGTCGCGCACGATCGACACGCAGTAATGCACGGCGTCGCGCCCGAACCGTTCGCGCAGCAGGCGCGTGACGACCACGCCCACCGGCGTGCCGGCACGCGCCAGCGACACGATCGTGACCTGGCCCTCGCGGCGCCCGGCGATCAGGTCGGCCAGGCGCAGGCAGTCCTGCGCCATGCGCGGGTTGTTTGCGGCGCAGGCGGCGTCGAACAAGCGCATGTAGCGCTCTGACGGCGCTGATTCGGGCGAGAGCATCTGGCTGTAGTGACGCTGCCCGCTCTGGATCAGCGCTTCCTTTTCGGCGACGTCGACGAAGTCTTGCTGCGGCAGCCGGCGCAGCAAGAAGTCGACTTCACCGGCGCGATAGCTGCCCGAAAAGTGGGTATGCCCCGTCACAGCGCCCCCACGGTAATGCCGGCCAGCTGCGTGCCGCGCGGGATGATCGCGTAGTCGCAGGCGGCCATGAAGCGCGCATCCGAGCGGCTGTCGCCCATGCCGAACGTGACGATCTCGCCGTATTCGGCCTTCAGGCGCGCGGTGATGTGGGCTACCGCATTGGCCTTGTTCAGCGCCTTGGGCAGGATCGCCAAATTGTTGCCGTTGCGGTGGATGAAGTAGTCGCGGTTGCCATCGTCCAGCCACGGCTGGACGACGTCGCGTTCAAGTGGCGCGAGGCGCTCGGCCAGCTTGTCCGGGTCTTTCACGACCAGGAAGAACGGCGTGCCGAAATCCTCGATCATGCGCGCGCGGCCAGCATAGCCGGTGCGCGCGCCATGGGCGTCGATGTGCGCGGCCAGTTCCACGAGGCCGGGCAGGGCGGCGTGCATCGCCGTGCGCATGCCGTCGAGCCAGGGCTGGTCGAGCGCGCCGCCCGGTTCGAGCACGACGCCGCCGTAGTTGATGACGGCGTAGCTGTCGAACGGCAGGTGCACGCGGCGCAGGCCGTCGAGGTCGCGCGCGGTGGTCGGAATCATCGTCATCCCGTCCTGCAGCAGCGCGAGAAACGAGCGCTGGGCCGGGGTGGTGTACGAACAGATGCTGCCATCCTTGTAATACGCGGCAGGCTGCAGCGCATCGGGAGTGTCCCGGTGCGCGCCGCACTTGCCGAAGGTCTGGAACAGCGTATCGTCCAGGTCAGCGAACAGGAACTTCTTCAACGTGGTCCTCGCACTGGAAGTGGAACAGGCGCGCGCGCAGGGTCCCGGCCAGCGCGAACAGCGCCGGGCCGGGGACGGTTTCAAAGCACAGCAGGACATGGTCATACTGGCCGGGCGCGACGTTGTACAGGTAGTTGGCGATGCCTTCGCCATAGTTGTCGGGGAAGGTCAACGCGTGGCTTACCGCGCCCCAGGTCAGGATTGGCGAGCGGGTGGTCGACTGCACCACCACGTCGACGCCGCGTTCTTGCAGGGCCGCGCCGAGCAGCGTGGAGGCGTGCATGAATTCGCCGGTGCCCAGCACCAGCACGCGGCTGCCGGGCGCGAATTCGCCGGCTAGTTGCGCGGCCAGTGCGCTTGGGGCCTTCAACACATGATCGATACCGAGGCGGCCGAAGGCGCTGCTGGCGCCGCGGTCGGCGTCATGCTCGAAGCGCTGGGCCGCGCCCTGGTCCGGCGGCAGTGGGCCTTGGGCGAACGAAAATTCGCCGTCGACCAGCGCGCCGATGGTGGCCGGCAGGCCGAAGCGTGCATCGAGCGCGCCGGGGGCGGCCAGGCCCATGAAATTGGTGATCGTCGCCAGGTGCACGCGCTCGATGCCCGGGTTCAGGCGCTGGCAGGCCGCAGCCAGGTTGACGAACGTGTTGCCGGTGCTGGCTTCATCGTCGACCATCACGACGGTGCGCGCCGCCATGAACAGCGCGTGCAGCGCCGGATCGGTCGGCTCGTGCAGAAACTGGCGCGGCGCGTGGCTGTGCGCTTCGGCGAATTCGATCAGCGGGCCGTCGCCCACGCGGTAGCGCGTGGTGTAGAGGAACAGCGCTTTTTGACCGGGATGATTGCACAGCCAGGCTTCGAACACGCCCTGGCCCAGACCAATGGCGGTTTCTGCCATCGCGATGAACACCACCGGTCCATCGACCGGCGGCACGGTCGCGGCCAGGCGTTCGTGCACCGCCAGCATGGCGCGCGGCGACGCCGGCCAGTGCTTGCCCAGCACCTTGCTCAAGAAAAGAAAGCCGCGTTTGGCGTTGGCGCGCGCAGCAAAGCCGAGCAGGTCGTCGACCTCGGCTGCGCAGCTGTCGATGCGCAGGTCAAGCGTCCCGGTGGGCAGTTCGATGCGCTGTGAGGCGGATACCGTCATGCCAGTTCCGTCGCCACGCTCAGTTCGGCCACGCGCATGCCGTTGGCCACCGGCGGCACCGTGACGCTCTCGAACCCGTCGGCGAAGCAGCGCAGCGCGATGTACGGCAGGTTGGGGCCGGCCAGGCAGGCCATGGCGATCCCGCCCGACATGCGCGGATTGATTTCCAACAGGCGCGGGCGTCCGCCGCCTTCGCGGAACTGGGCGTTGAAGACGCCATTGAGGCGGTAGTCGGCGCACAGGCGCGTGGTGGCGTCGAGGATGTCCTGCCGCATGTCGATCAGCTGGCCGCTGCCCGCTTGCGACAGCTTGCGGCGCACGACGGCAGCCACCAGGCGACCGTTGTCGCCGACGCAGTCGACGCTGTATTCGGGGCCTTCGAGGAATTCCATCAGCAGCATGGTGCGGAACTCGCCGAGTTCGGCCAGGCCGCGGCGCAGGTCGTCGTAGCCGACGTGGTACTCGGCGCCGGCCAGCAGCAGCGCGGCGCTGCTGCGCACTTCGTCGACGATGGCAAAGCCCAGGCCATAGATCGAATGCGACGGTTTCACGCACAGCTTCGCGTGACGTGGACGCAGCTCGGCCCAGGCGGCGTCGAATTGGGCGATGTTTTCAAACACGCGGAACTCGGCCACCGGCGCGTCGGGCAGCACGGTCTGGGCGTAGAAGTCGGCCTTGTCGTGGATGCGTTTGAGTTCGGCCGGCGGCGCAGCTGACAGCACGCGCGTGCCGATGTCGGCAAAGCGGCCCAGCTCGGACGCCAGCAGCGTGGCTTCACGGCCCGGCACGAAGATGTCGATCTTTTGCTCGCGGCAGAAGGTCAGGCACCAGTCGATATACGCCTCGCTTTTCAGGCCGACCGGCTCGATATGGAATTCGTGGGCCAGGCGCGCGGCGGGCGCATGGCGGTTGGCGTTGCTGTGGATGATGGTGAAACGGCCGTCGGTGTCGGCCTCGCGAATCAGCTTGATCGCAGCATTGACGGACGAAAAAGTCCTGTTGTACCAAACGCGCATGCGCTCTTTCTTGAAGTTGTTGCAGACAGGGCCCGCGCATGGGGCGGGCCCTGGGGAGGACGATGCGAACGGCTCAGACGTTGACGCCGAACGAGCGGGCCAATGGACCAAGGCCGCCCTTGAAGCCCTGGCCGACGGCGCGGAATTTCCATTCGCTGCCGTGACGGTACAGTTCACCGAAGATCATCGCGGTTTCGGTCGAGCTGTCTTCGGACAGGTCGTAGCGGGCGATCTCGGCTTCGCCGGCGGCGTTCAGGCAGCGGATGTACGCCTTGCTGACCTGGCCAAAGCTCTGGCGGCGCGCTTCGGCATCGTGGATGGTGACGCAGAACGAGATCTTGTCGATGTCGGCCGGCACGCGGGTCAGGTCGACCGTGACTTTCTCATCGTCGCCTTCGCCCTGGCCGGTGGTGTTGTCGCCCGCGTGGACAACCGAACCATCGGTGGATTTCAGGTTGTTATAGAAGATGAAGTCGGTATCGCCGCGCACTTTGGCGTCGGTCTTGAGCAGGAAGGCGCTGCCGTCCAGGTCGAAGGCCGAACCGTCGGTCGAGCGGGGATCCCAGCCCAGACCGATGATGACCTTGGTGAGGCCCGGTGCTTCCTTGCTCAGGTTGACGTTGCCGCCTTTTTGCAGACTGATTGCCATACGAACTCCTTGTTCCGTTGAGGGTTGACTGGCCGCCGGTGGACTGGCGAACCTCGGGGATTGTTTCGCCAATATAGGCGGTTATTGATCAATTGTACATGGGGCCACGGCGCGCGGATTTCAACCGTTTTCATAGGAGGATGTACGTACTTACGGGCGTTGGCGGCCACCAGATGTCACAGCCGGCCGATCGCCCATCGCATGCCGCAGTGCTACGCTCCCGGGCCTCAGGCAGCCTTTTCGAGCGACGGTCCCGCATCGTTGCCAGCCGGCGCTTCGGCACGCGGCCGCGCCTCGCGCGCCACCTGCACGGTCTGCATCGGCAGCGCCAGCGCCACACCCTGCGCCTGCAACAGCGCCAGGATGCGCAGGTAGATCTCCTGCTGCACATCCATATAGATGGTGTAGTCGGTATTGTCGACGTAGTACACGATCTCGTAGTTGAAGCTCGGCGCGGCCAGGCCGCTCAGGTGGGCGCGGTCGAAGCGCACCTGCGGCTGGGCGCGCACGATCTCTTCCAGCATCGACGGCAGCGCGCGCAATACCGGTTCCGGCGTCCGGTGCGAGACGCCGAAGCCGAACACCACGCGCCGCGATTCCATCCGGCGCAGGTTCTGGATGCGGCTTTTCAGCAGGTCGTTATTCGAGAACACGATCTGCTCGCCGCCCAGGCTGCGCACGCGCGTGGTCTTCAGGCCGATCTTCTCGACCGTGCCGAGCATCTTGTCGACGATGATGAAGTCGCCCACGACGAACGGCTTGTCGAGCACGATCGAGAGCGACGCGAACAGGTCGCCCAGGATGCTCTGCACAGCCAGCGCGATGGCGATACCGCCGATACCCAGGCTGGCCACGAGCGTGGTGATGTTCACGCCCAGATTGTCGAGCACCATCAGTGCCACGATCGCCCACAGCGCCACGCGGATCAAAAAGGTGATCGCGGCCGACGAGGTGACGCGGTCCGGGTCTTCGCTGCGCTGCGCGCGCGTGACGAGCAGCCAGGTGCGCAGGCCGTTGTCGCCCCAGATCGCGACCTGCACCAGCAGCGCCGTGATCGTGAGGCGGCTGATGAACAGGCTGGCTTTTTCGGGCAGCACCAGCAAGCTGACGCCGACGTACAGGCCCACGAGGGCCACCACCAGCAGCTTGGTTGAACGCAGCGTGGCCACGGCGATGTCGTCCAATAGCGTGGTCGTACGCGCGGCCCGCACGCCAAGACGCCGCGCGACGATCGATTTCAGCGCGTCCAGGCCGGCGGCCACCGCCGCCATGGCCACCAGGGCGACCAGCCAGTCGGCCACCGGGTTTTTCAGGATGAGGTAATCCATGAACAATCCTTTTTTCGGGTCAGGCGGCGGCGCGTTCTTCGACCGGCAGCACCTTGCCCGGCGGCGGCAGGTCCGCCAGCGCGGCCAGGAAGTCGTCGCCCCAGCGCGTCACGTCGTGACCGAGCACGATCGCCGCCATGCGTCCGGCGCGGTAGGCCACTTCGTCAGCGCCCATCGTCAGCGCGTGGTACAGCGTGGCGCTCATCGCGTTGGCGTCGTACGGGTTGACCAGCAGCGCGCCGTGCAGTTCGACGGCGGCGCCGGCAAACTCGGACAGCACCAGCGTGCCGGGCCGGCCCGTCGCATGGCGGGTGGCGATGTATTCCTTGGCCACCAGGTTCAGGCCATCGCGCAGCGGCGTGATCCAGGCGATGTCACAGGCGGCGTAGTGGGCCACGACTTGCTCGAATGGGAGCGAACGGTAGAAGTAGCGCACCGGCACCCAGTCCATGGTGGAGAAGCGCCCGTTGATGCGCCCGACGATGCGGTCCAGGTCTTCGCGCAGGCTGTCGTAGATGTCCATGCCGCTGGCGGCCGGCGTGATGATGTTCAGCAGCGTGACCTTGCCCAGCAATTCCGGGTGCTGTTCCAGCATGCGCTCGTAGGCTTGCAGCTTTTCAAGCGAGCCTTTCACGTAATCGAGGCGCTCGATCGAGACGATGCCGATCTTGCCGTCAAGGTAAGCGTCGATTTCGGCGATCTGCTGCTGCACGGCGGCGGTGTCTGCCAGCGCGCCGATCAGCGCCGTGTTGGTGCCCACCGGATGCGCGCCCAGCGCGACCCGGCGCCCGGCCACATCGAGCGCGGTGGTCATGTGGTCGACCCCCAGCGCGCAGCCGAACGTGAGAAAGCGCGGCGCGCAGTCGACGCCTTCGACGATCTGCACCGGCGCGCACGAGCGGGCAGCATCGACGAAGTTCTCGACGTAGCGCGGAATATGAAAGCCCACGTAATCGCACTGCAGCAGGCTGCCGATGATGTCGCGCCGCCATGGCAGGATGTTGAAGACGTCGCTCGACGGGAAGGCGGTGTGGTGGAAGAAGGCGATCTTCAGGTCGGGGCGCAGCGGACGCAAGAAGGCCGGCACCATCCACAGGTTGTAGTCGTGGATCCAGGCGGTGGCGCCGTACGCCGCTTCGCGCGCGGTCTGCTCGGCGAACAGACGGTTGATCTCGAGGTAGCGTTCCCAGTGGTCCTGGTGGAACACGGCTTTATCGGGGAACGAGAAGATGATCGGCCAGAACGCCTCTTTCGAGAACTTCTTGTAGAACTGGTCGATGTCGTCGGGCGTGAGGGCGATGCGGGCGGCCTTCAGGTGCGGGTAATGCTGGGGATCGACCGCCACGTGCGGCACGAAACCGTTTGGCGCGCGGCTGTTCTGCTGCGACCAGGCCACCCACGAGCCCTTGCGCCCGCTGGCGAAAAAGCTCAACAGGGTGGGCATGATGCCGTTCGGGCTTTTGGGGCGGCGCGCGTAGGTCACGCCATTTTCAACCACTTCGTCGTACGGCAGGCGGTGATACACCATCACCAGTTCGGCGTCGCCGCACACTGGCGTGTCGGGCGGGCTGTCGTCGCCGTCGAAGCGCAGGCCATGGCGGCCCAGGGCCTCGAGGATGCCCCCGCAGCCGGCGGCATCGGCCACCACCACGCGCGGCGACTTGCGCACCGCTTCGACCAGCGCCGGTTCGGCCGCGCCGACCACCACGCCGCGAAAGCCGGCTTCGAACATCGACAGGTCATTGAGCGTGTCGCCCGCCACCAGGATATGGGCCGGATCAAAGCCGGCCACTTCTGCCAGGCGGCGCACGGCGACGCCCTTGCCAACGCCGCGCGGCAGTACGTCCAGGTAGCGGCCGGCCGAGAACAGCAGGTCGCAGCCGAGCGCGTCGACGGCAGCGCGCAGCTCAGGCGTGATCGCGGATTCGGTTGCGTAGAACGAGCAGCGCCGTTCCTGCGGCACCAGCTGGCGCCTAAGGCCCGGAAAGCCGCTGAGTGCGCGCAGCACTTCATGGGTGCCGGGCCAGCGCGCTGCGATCTCGTGCGCGATCGGCTCGACCGGACGCAGGTCGGCGTCGACGATGGTCGCGCCGACGTCGGCGATGATGTAGTGGGGACGCGGGACGGTCGGATCGCTCAGCAGCGGGATGACGGTTTCCAGGCCGCGGCCGGTGACGAACACCAGCTTGGCGTCGGGCAGGGCGCCGGAAAAGAGCTCGCGGATGCGGCGCCGCGCTTCATGGGTGCCGGCCAGCAGCGTACCGTCGAGGTCGGTGGCGAGGACGAGGCGGGATGGGTCGAGCAGGCGGGGCCAGCGTTGCGTATCGATGACAGTCATGGTAATCCTTACAGCAATGCGTCCGCCAGCAGACCAGGGTTGGACTGACGGAGCGGGTGTGGGTCCGCGCTCGGCGCCGGAGAGGCGGGCGGACCGGAGAAAGACAGAGGGGTGTTGCAAACTACATTTGTACAATAGCATTTTGCGAAGGTATCGACAACCGGCGATTCGTCTTGCCTGCTTGCCGGCGGTAGGCGCGATGTTCTGCCAGAATGTTGATTCGCCAAAAAAAGCTATTGCAATAGTTCGGCCATGCCTCGTATAATTCGGCTCCCCGGGCGGTTAGTTCAGTTGGTTAGAATACTTGGTCGACATCCAAGGGGTCGCAGGTTCGAATCCTGCACCGCCCACCAGACTTTCAAATCGCAGGCTCCCAGCAATGGTTGAAGCCTGTAGAGACAAGATGCAGTTATGTGCCTTGTCTGTGCCGTTCAGCTTGAACGGATTCTTCATTCTCCAGATACTGCCAAAAACGCAACAGGACCGGTTTCGATGCCGATTTTTCCTGTTGCGCCGTTGCCGTTTGCGCGCTATACTAGCCGGCTTCGGTACGGGTGCGTCTTTTATTGCCCGTATTATTTAGTAGTTCAACTACCCCCGCCCAATCGTAGGTGGGAATGGAGAAAAAATGAGCTTGGGCCTTCTCGGTCGCAAGGTTGGCATGATGCGTATCTTCACGGATGACGGCGATTCAATCCCTGTCACTGTGCTGGACGTGTCGAACAACCGTGTCGCACAAATCAAAACCCCTGAAACTGATGGCTACACCGCAGTTCAGGTCGTCTACGGTCAACGTCGTGCTTCGCGCGTGACGAAAGCCGCTGCCGGTCACTACGCCAAAGCTGGCGTCGAAGCCGGTACGATGCTGAAAGAATTCCGCATCGATTCCACCAAAGCCGCCGAACTCAAAGCCGGTGACACCATCGATGCTTCGCTGTTCGAAGTGGGCCAGAAAATCGACGTGCAAGGCACCTCGATCGGTAAGGGCTACGCCGGTACCATCAAGCGTCACAACTTCGCTTCTGGCCGTGCTACCCACGGTAACTCGCGTTCGCACAATGTTCCTGGCTCGATCGGTATGGCCCAGGATCCAGGCCGCGTCTTCCCAGGCAAGCGCATGACCGGTCACATGGGCGACGTCACCGTCACCACCCAGAACCTGGAAGTGGCTCGCATCGACACCGAACGTCAGCTGCTGCTGATCAAGGGTGCCGTTCCTGGCGCGAAGAACGGCCAAGTGGTCGTCAAGCCAGCTGTCAAAACCAAACTCAAGAAAGGAGCGTAAGCCATGGAACTGAAGCTCCTGAATGAGCAAGGTCAAGACGGCGCCAATGTTGCAGCCGCCGATGAAGTGTTCGGTCGTGAATACAACGAAGCCCTGATTCACCAAGTCGTCGTCGCCTACGCTGCTAACGCACGTGGCGGTAACCGCAAGCAGAAAGATCGTGAAGAAGTCCACCACACGACCAAGAAGCCATGGCGCCAAAAAGGTACCGGCCGCGCTCGTGCTGGTATGTCGTCGTCGCCACTGTGGCGCGGCGGTGGTCGTATCTTCCCGAACAGCCCAGAAGAAAACTTCACGCACAAAGTTAACAAGAAGATGTTCCGCGCAGGTATCTGCTCGATCTTCTCGCAACTGGCCCGCGAAGGCCGTCTGAGCGTGGTCGAGAACCTGACGATCGATGCACCAAAGACCAAGCTGCTGTCGCAAAAGCTGCAGGGCATGGGCCTGGACTCGGTCCTGGTGATCGCCGACACGATCGACGAAAACCTCGAGCTGGCATCGCGCAATCTGCCGCACGTTCTGGTCGTTGAGCCTAAGCACGCTGACCCGATGTCGCTGGTGTTCTACAAGAAAGTCCTGGTCACGAAAGCTGCTCTGGCCAAGATCGAGGAGATGTACGCATGAGCGCCGCAATCAAATTTAGCGAAGAGCGCCTGATGAAGGTGCTGCTGGCTCCGATCATTTCCGAGAAGGCTACCTTCGTCGCGGAAAAGAACGAGCAGATCGTGTTCAAGGTTCTGCCTGACGCGACCAAGCCAGAAATCAAGGCTGCTGTCGAAATGCTGTTCAAGGTCGAGGTCGAATCGGTCCAGACCCTGAACCGTGAAGGCAAGCAGAAGCGTTCGGGCCGTTTCAACGGTCGTCGCAACCACACCAAGCGTGCTTTCGTGTGCCTGAAGCCAGGCCAGGAAATCAATTTTGTCGAGGAGGCTAAATAATGGCACTCGTTAAGATGAAGCCAACCTCCCCAGGCCGTCGCGGCATGGTGAAAGTTGTGACCGAAGGCCTGTACAAAGGTCGTCCGTTCGCAGCCCTGGTTGAAAAGAAATCGAAAACTGCCGGCCGTAACAACAACGGTCACATCACCACCCGTCACATGGGCGGCGGTCACAAGCAGCATTACCGTCTGGTCGACTTCAAGCGCCAGAAGGACGGCATCCCTGCCAAGGTCGAGCGTATCGAATACGACCCGAACCGCACCGCGCACATTGCACTGCTGTGCTACGCGGACGGTGAGCGTCAGTATGTCATCGCCACCAAGAACATGGCTGTCGGCGATAGCATCATGAATGGCTCGGAAGCGCCGATCAAGGCCGGTAACTGCCTGCCGATCCGCAACATCCCGGTCGGTACCGTCATGAACTGCGTCGAAATGCTGCCAGGTAAGGGTGCCCAGATGGCCCGTACCGCCGGCGCCGGCGTCGTGCTGATGGCGCGTGAAGGCACCTACGCTCAGGTTCGCCTGCGCTCGGGTGAAGTCCGTCGCGTGCACATCGAGTGCCGCGCTACCATTGGCGAAGTCGGCAATGCCGAACACAGCCTGCGCAAGATCGGTAAAGCTGGCGCGATGCGCTGGCGTGGTGTTCGTCCAACCGTTCGCGGTGTGGTCATGAACCCTGTCGATCACCCGCACGGTGGTGGTGAAGGTAAAACTGCAGCCGGTCGTCACCCAGTGTCCCCATGGGGCCAGCAGACCAAGGGTAAGAAGACGCGTTCGAACAAGCGTACTTCGTCGATGATCGTTTCGCGCCGCGGCAAGAAATAAGGATAAAAAATGACTCGTTCATTGAAAAAAGGGCCGTTCATTGACGCCCACCTGGTGAAAAAAGTCGAAGCCGCGCAAGCGAACAAAGACAAAAAGCCAGTCAAAACCTGGTCGCGCCGCTCGACGATCTCCCCAGACTTCATCGGTCTGACGATCGCTGTTCACAACGGCAAGCTGCACGTTCCTGTGTATGTGTCGGAGAACATGGTCGGCCACAAGCTCGGCGAGTTCGCGCTGACCCGTACGTTCAAGGGCCACGCCGCTGACAAGAAGGCGAAAAAATAATGGAAACTAAAGCTATCCTCAAAGGCGTGCGCCTGTCGGAACAAAAAGGCCGCCTGGTGGCCGATCTGATCCGCGGCAAGAAAGTTGACGCAGCACTCAACATTCTGCAATTCAGCCCGAAAAAGGGCGCGACGATCATCAAGAAGGTTCTCGAGTCGGCAATCGCCAACGCGGAACACAATGATGGCGCGGACATCGACGAACTGAAAATCGTTCAGATCTATGTCGAAAAGGGCCCGATCCTGAAGCGTTTCACGGCACGTGCAAAAGGCCGCGGCGATCGTATTTCTAAACAATCCTGTCACATTTACGTGACTGTCGGTAACTAAGGAGTCACAGAATGGGTCAGAAAATCCACCCAACCGGCTTCCGCCTGGCGGTCACCCGTAACTGGTCGTCGCGTTGGTATGCTGGTAACGGCAACTTCGCTGCCATGTTGCAGGAAGACCTGGAAGCACGCGCTTTCCTGAAAAAGAAGCTGAAGAACGCTTCGGTCGGTCGCATCGTCATCGAGCGTCCTGCCAAGAACGCGCGTTTCACCATTTACTCGTCGCGTCCAGGTGTCGTGATCGGTAAAAAAGGCGAAGACATCGAAGTGCTGAAGTCGTCGCTGGCGAAGATCATGGGCGTGCCAGTGCACGTCAATATCGAAGAGATCCGCAAGCCTGAGATCGATTCGCAACTGATCGCCGATTCGATCTCGCAACAGCTCGAAAAGCGCATCATGTTCCGTCGTGCAATGAAGCGCGCGATGCAAAATGCAATGCGTCTGGGCGCTGTCGGCATCAAGATCATGTCGTCGGGTCGTCTGAACGGCATCGAAATCGCACGTACCGAATGGTACCGCGAAGGTCGCGTGCCACTTCACACCCTGCGCGCCGATATCGACTACGGCACCAGCGAAGCATCGACCACGTACGGCATCATCGGCGTCAAGGTCTGGGTCTACAAGGGCGACCGTTCGGTCACCGGCGAAGCACCAGTCATCGACACCCCGCCGGACGACAAGAAGCCACGCGGCCCACGTCGTGACGATGGCAAGCCATCGCGCGGCCCACGCCCAGCAGGCGGCGCACGTCCAGCCGCAGCGCCAGTTGTCCGCGCTCGTCCAGCTGTCAAGCTGGCGACCCCGGCTGCCGCTGCACCTGCTGCTGCCCCAGCTGAGAAAGCAGGAGAATAAGCATGCTGCAACCATCGCGCAGGAAGTATCGTAAAGAGCAGAAAGGCCGTAACACCGGCATTTCGCACACCCGCGGCACCGCGGTCTCGTTCGGTGAATTCGGTCTGAAGGCAGTTGCCCGCGGCCGTATCACGGCACGTCAGATCGAAGCGGCACGTCGTGCCATGACCCGTCACATCAAGCGTGGCGGTCGTATCTGGATCCGTATCTTCCCGGACAAGCCGATTTCGAACAAGCCAGCTGAAGTTCGTATGGGTAACGGTAAAGGTAACCCGGAATACTACGTCGCTGAAATCCAGCCAGGCAAAGTCCTGTATGAGATGGACGGCGTTGATGAAACCCTGGCGCGCGAAGCATTCCGCCTGGCCGCTGCCAAACTGCCACTGGCTACCACGTTCGTGGTTCGCCAGGTCGGTCAATAACAGGAGTTGTATATGAAAGCATCGGAACTCCGCGGCAAGGACCAGGAAGCGCTGCAGAAGGAGCTGAACGAGCTGCTCAAGGCCCAATTCGGTCTGCGCATGCAAGTCGCCACCCAGCAGCTCGGGAATACCTCGCAGCTCAAGAAAGTACGTCGCGATATCGCGCGTGTGAAGACTGTGATGAACACGAAGGAAGCCAAATGAACGACACCACTAAAACGGCGCTGAAGCGTACGCTGGTCGGTAAAGTCGTGTCCGACAAAATGGACAAGACGGTAACCGTCCTGATCGAACGTCACGTCAAGCATCCGCTGTACGGCAAGATCATCGTGCGCTCGAACAAGTATCACGCGCACGACGAAGCGAACGAAGCGAAAATTGGCGACACCGTCGAGATCGCAGAAGGTCGCCCGATCTCGAAGACGAAAGCCTGGACGGTCACCCAGGTGCTGTTGGTAGCACCAGTCCTCTAAGCTTTAAAAATTGTCTTGCGTGGCCCGCTGGTATCTGAGATACTAGCGGGCTTCGTTCATGTGTTGCCGCAGTTTGTCCCCCTCGGCAAGTGCGGCCTGTAACGAAAGCGTTATTGGAAAGTCCAATCACCCAATCGTGGTGCTCCAGCAGGGGCGTTACGGCGGGACCAAGACTGACCGCAGGCCCACACAATGTGGGGTTTCTTCGGCTTAAGTTGGGAAAGAAAATACTATGATTCAAACCGAAAGCCGGCTCGAAGTAGCCGACAACACGGGTGCAAAGGAAGTTCTGTGCATCAAGGTGTTGGGCGGCTCGAAGCGCCGTTACGCGAGCATTGGCGACATCATCAAGGTCACCGTTAAAGTCGCAGCCCCACGTGGCCGCGTCAAAAAAGGTGAAATTTACAATGCCGTGGTTGTGCGCACCGCTAAAGGTGTGCGCCGCCCGGATGGTTCCCTGGTCAAGTTCGACGGCAATGCCGCTGTCCTGCTGAACGCCAAGCTGGAGCCAATCGGTACCCGTATCTTCGGACCAGTGACGCGCGAGCTGCGCACTGAAAAGTTCATGAAGATCGTGTCGCTGGCACCTGAAGTTCTGTAAGGATTCGACATGGATAAGATTCGTAAAAACGACGAAGTCATCGTTCTGGCCGGGAAAGACAAGGGCAAGCGCGGTGTCGTTCAACAGCGTGTAGACGCTGAACACGTCATCGTCGAAGGCATCAACGTCGCTAAAAAAGCGACCAAGCCTAACCCGATGACCGGTGTTACTGGTGGTATCGTCGACAAGACAATGCCGATTCACGTGTCGAATGTCGCGCTGTTCAATGCAGCGACCGGCAAGGCAGACCGCGTTGGCTTCAAAGACCAGGACGGTAAAAAAGTCCGCGTCTTCAAGTCGAGCGGCGAAGTAGTGAAGGGGTAAGAATAAATGGCCCGTCTCCAAGCAATTTACAAAGAAAAAGTCGTCGCCGAGCTGACCGAGAAATTCGGTTACAAGTCGGTGATGGAAGTGCCACGTCTGACCAAGATCACCCTGAACATGGGTCTGTCGGAAGCAGTCGCTGACAAGAAGATCATCGAGCACGCCACTGGCGACCTGACGAAGATCGCCGGCCAGAAGCCAGTGGTCACCAAGGCACGCAAGGCAATCGCTGGTTTCAAGATCCGCGAAGGCTACCCGATCGGCACGATGGTGACCCTGCGCGGCGCCCGCATGTACGAATTCCTGGACCGTTTCATCACCGTGGCTCTGCCGCGCGTGCGTGACTTCCGCGGTGTCAATGGTAAATCGTTCGATGGTCGCGGCAACTACAACATCGGTGTCAAAGAACAGATCATCTTCCCAGAGATCGACTATGACAAGATCGATGCACTGCGTGGCATGAACATCTCGATCACCACGACTGCTAAGACCGACGAAGAAGCCAAAGCGCTGCTCGCCGCCTTCAAATTCCCGTTCAGGAACTAAGAGCAATGGCAAAACTTTCACTGATTAACCGCGAAAAGAAGCGTGCAGACCTGGTGGAGAAATTCGCCCCGAAGCGTGCCGCTCTGAAAGCGATCATCGACGACCAGTCGAAGACGGAAGAAGAACGCTACGAAGCGCGTCTGAAGCTGCAGGCTCTGCCGCGCAACTCGGCGCCGACCCGTCAGCGTAACCGCTGCGCCATCACTGGCCGTCCACGTGGCACTTTCCGTAAATTCGGTCTGGCACGTATTAAACTCCGCGAATTCGCCATGAAGGGCGAAATTCCTGGTATGACCAAAGCAAGCTGGTAATAGGAGAATATGCAATGAGTATGAGCGATCCTATCGCCGATATGCTGACCCGCATTCGCAACGCACAAGTTGTTCAGAAAACCACGGTCGCAATGCCGTCGTCAAAAGTCAAGGTTGCCATTGCCAACGTCCTGAAGGACGAGGGTTACATTGAGGATTTCGCTGTCACCTCCGAAGGTGGTAAAGCGGAACTGAAAATCGGTTTGAAGTATTACACTGGCCGTCCGGTCATCGAGCGCCTTGAGCGCGTGTCCCGTCCAGGCCTGCGTATCTACAAAGGTAAAGACGAGATCCCAACCGTCATGAACGGCCTGGGCGTGGCAATCGTGTCGACTCCGCAAGGCGTCATGACTGATCGCAAAGCGCGCGCTACCGGTGTCGGTGGCGAAGTGATTTGCTACGTGGCTTAAGGAGTAGACGATGTCTCGAGTAGCTAAGATGCCTATCGCCGTCCCTGCCGGTGCCGAAGTCGCGATCAACGCGTCGTCGATCACCGTCAAGGGCCCGCTGGGTACCCTGACCCAAGCCCTGAACGGCCTGGTCAAAGTGGAAAACAACAATGGCACGCTGACCTTCGACGTAGTCGACGAGTCGCGTGAATCGAACGCCATGTCCGGCACCCTGCGTGCTCTGGTCAACAACATGGTAACCGGCGTGACCAAGGGCTTCGAGAAGAAGCTGAACCTGGTCGGCGTGGGCTACAAGGCAGCAGTGCAGGGCAACGCCCTGAACCTGTCCCTGGGCTTCTCGCACCCGGTGCTGCACGCAATGCCGGAAGGCGTTACTGCAGCAACTCCGACCCCGACCGAGATCCTGATCAAGGGTATCGATCGTCAAAAGGTCGGCCAGGTTGCCGCTGAAGTTCGCGCTTACCGCTCGCCTGAGCCTTACAAAGGCAAGGGTGTCCGTTATTCGGACGAAGTGGTGAAGCTTAAAGAAACCAAGAAGAAATAATCGGAGCTGACATGGACAAGAAAGAATCACGTCTGCGTCGTGGACGTCAGACCCGCATCAAGATCTCGCAGCTTGGCGTGAACCGTCTGTCGGTTCACCGCACCAACCTGCATATCTATGCGAACCTGATCAGCCCGGACGCAAAAGTACTGGTGTCGGCTTCGACTCTGGAAGCTGAAGTGCGCGCCGAGCTGGCAGGTCAGACTGGCGCCGGCGGCAACGCTGCAGCAGCCGCTCTGGTCGGCAAGCGCGTCGCAGAAAAAGCACTGAAAGCAGGAATCACCGAAGTTGCGTTCGATCGCTCGGGTTTCCGTTACCACGGTCGGGTGAAGGCGCTGGCGGAAGCCGCGCGTGAAGCCGGTCTGAAGTTCTAAGGAAGAATCGTCATGGCAAAAATGCAAGCGAAAATGGCAAGCGACAAGCCGGATGATGGCATGCGCGAGAAAATGATCGCGATCAACCGCGTGACCAAAGTGGTCAAGGGTGGTCGTATCATGGGTTTTGCAGCGCTGACCGTTGTCGGTGACGGCGATGGCCGCATCGGCATGGGCAAAGGCAAGTCGAAAGAAGTTCCAGTCGGCGTGCAAAAAGCGATGGAAGAAGCCCGCCGCAACCTGATCAAGGTGCCACTCAAGAACGGTACCCTGCATCACACCGTGTCCGGTCGTCACGGCGCCTCGCGCGTCATGATGATGCCAGCGAAACCTGGTACCGGCGTGATCGCTGGTGGCGCAATGCGCGCTATCTTCGAAGTGATGGGCGTGACGGACGTGGTCGCTAAATCGACCGGCTCGTCGAATCCATACAACCTGGTGCGCGCAACTCTCGACGGTCTGTCGAAAATGAGCACTGCTTCCGACATCGCTGCCAAGCGCGGCAAGTCGGTCGAAGACATCCTGGGTTAAGGGGAAATCACATGGCTAACACCGTTAAAGTTCAGCTCGTCAAGGGCCTGATCGGTACCCGTCAGGATCACCGTGCCACCGTGCGCGGTCTGGGTCTGCGTCGCGTCAACTCGGTCTCCGAGTTGCAAGACACCCCGTCCGTGCGTGGCATGATCAACAAAGTATCGTACCTCGTGAAAGTTGTTTCGTAAGCCCTCGGGCTTGCGAACGGAGAAATCAATGGAACTCAATACCATTCAACCAGCTGACGGCGCCAAGCACTACAAGCGTCGCGTCGGCCGCGGTATCGGCTCTGGCCTGGGCAAGACTGCCGGTCGCGGTCACAAGGGTCAAAAGTCGCGTTCGGGCGGCTTCCACAAAGTCGGCTTCGAAGGCGGTCAAATGCCTCTGCAGCGTCGTCTGCCAAAGCGTGGTTTCAAATCGCTGAACGCAACGTTCAAGGCTGAAGTGCGTCTGTCCGATCTGAACAACCTGGCCGTCGGCGAAGTCGACATCCTGGTGCTCAAAGCGGCTGGCGTCCTGTCGGTTCTGGCACGTGACGTGCGCGTCATCCTGTCCGGCGAGATCACCAAAGCGGTGAACCTCAAAGGCCTGAAAGTGAGCGCCGGCGCTAAAGCGGCAATCGAAGCAGCTGGCGGCTCGGTCGCGTAAAGCGACTGCTGCCTGATCGGAGCAAAAATTGGCGACTAATTCACAACTTGGTAAAAGCGCCGCTTCCGGATTCCCATGGGCCCGGCTGTGGTTTTTGCTTGGCGCATTGGTCGTGTACCGCATCGGTGCTCACATCCCGGTTCCCGGGATTGACCCGGTGCAGCTCGCTGCGCTGTTCAAGCAGAACGAAGGCGGCATCCTGGGCATGTTCAACATGTTCTCGGGTGGCGCCTTGTCCCGCTTTACCGTGTTCGCGCTCGGCATCATGCCTTACATTTCGGCTTCGATCATCATGCAGCTCGCATCGATCGTTTCGCCGCAGCTCGAGGCATTGAAGAAAGAGGGCGAGTCCGGCCGCCGCAAGATCACCCAGTACACCCGTTACTTCACGGTTGCGCTGGCGTTGTTCCAGGCGTTCGGTATCGCAGTCGCGCTCGAAGCGCAGCCTGGCCTGGTCATTGACCCTGGTCTGGCTTTCCGCTTCGTCACCATCGTGACCCTCTTGACCGGCACCATGTTCTTGATGTGGCTGGGCGAGCAGATCACCGAGCGTGGTCTTGGCAATGGCATTTCGATCATCATCTTTGCCGGTATCGCAGCAGGTTTGCCGTCGGCGCTGGGTGGCTTGTTTACCCTAGTCTCGAACGGTTCGATCGGCAGCTTCTCGGCCATCCTGATCGTTCTGCTGATCGCTGCGGTGACGTATGCGGTGGTGTTCGTGGAACGCGGACAGCGCAAGATTCTGGTTAATTACGCGAAACGCCAGGTCGGCAACAAGATCTACGGTGGCCAAACCAGCCACCTGCCCTTGAAGCTGAACATGGCAGGCGTGATCCCGCCGATCTTCGCGTCGTCGATCATTCTGTTCCCGGCGACGATTGTCGACTGGTTCACCCGTGGCAAGGATTCCAGCGGCCCGGTGATCGGGTTCCTGAAGGATCTGGCGGCGTCGATGGCGCCGGGGGAACCAATCCACGCGTTGCTGTATGCGGTGGCGATCGTGTTCTTCTGCTTCTTCTATACCGCGCTGGTCTTTAACAGCAAGGAAACGGCGGACAACTTGAAGAAAAGTGGCGCGTTTGTACCGGGCATCCGTCCGGGTGATCAGACCGCTCGCTATATCGACAAGATCCTGATGCGCCTGACCCTGGCTGGTGCTGTCTACATCACCCTGGTGTGCCTGGTGCCGGAGTTCATGACCGCCCAGTGGAAGGTTCCCTTCTACTTCGGTGGCACGTCGCTCCTGATCATCGTTGTGGTGACGATGGACTTCATGGCACAAGTACAGAACTACGTCATGTCGCAGCAATATGATTCACTGCTGCGCAAGGCGAACTTCAAGGGTGGCGTCCCGACGCGATAAGTTGTCGGGTGCATGGCGCGAATGGCAGAAGACGATGTCATCCGAAGGCAAGGGGAGGGTTGAAAGACTCTCCCAAACGCGACGTTCCGCGTGAAGCTGGAAAACGAAATGTGGTCCTGGGGTCGAACTCGGGTAGAATGCGTGTTCGCTTCTGCCCGGGTGACCTGGTAACGGTGAAGTTCACCCCGTTTTCAAGGTCCCGGGCCCGCATCGTATTCGGCACCAAGTAAAAACACATCATCAAGTAAACGAACCGAAGAGAGTGCAAAATGAAAGTTAACGCTTCAGTCAAGCGGATCTGCCGCAACTGCAAGATCATCAAGCGCAAGGGCGTGGTCCGTGTGATCTGCGTCGAGCCGCGTCACAAGCAGCGTCAAGGTTAATTTCGAGGAATAACGAATGGCACGTATTGCAGGGGTTAACATCCCAAATCATCAGCACACTGTTATCGGCCTGACGGCGATCTACGGTGTTGGCCGTCCGCGTTCGCAGAAAATCTGCGACGCAACCGGTATCGCGACCACCAAAAAAGTCAAGGACCTGGACGATAACGAACTCGAGAAGCTGCGTGACGAAGTCGCGAAGTTTGTCGTGGAAGGCGATCTGCGCCGCGAACTGTCCATGAACATCAAGCGTCTGATGGACTTGGGCTGCTACCGCGGCATGCGTCACCGTAAGGGCCTGCCGGTCCGCGGTCAGCGTACCCGCACCAATGCTCGTACCCGTAAAGGTCCGCGCAAGGCAGCTCAATCGCTCAAGAAATAATCTAGGAACCGACTATGGCCAAGCAACAAAGCAGCGCGGCAGCAGCGCGCGTCCGCAAGAAAGTCAAGAAGAACGTTGCCGAGGGCATCGCCCACGTGCACGCGTCCTTCAACAACACGATCATCACGATCACCGATCGTCAGGGCAATGCTCTGTCGTGGGCAACTTCCGGCGGCGCCGGCTTCAAGGGTTCGCGCAAATCGACCCCGTTCGCAGCGCAGGTTGCTGCCGAAGCTGCTGGCAAGGTCGCTCAGGAATCGGGCGTGAAGAACCTGGAAGTGCGTATCAAGGGCCCAGGCCCAGGCCGTGAATCGGCTGTGCGCGCACTGAACAACCTCGGCATCAAGATCACCGAGATCCAGGACGTCACCCCAGTTCCACACAACGGTTGCCGTCCACCAAAGCGTCGCCGTATCTAAATTGCAGGGGAGGGTGGTTCGCCACCAGCCCATGTGATGGATGATCGATGCTCGGGGCGCATAGCCCCGTTGTGTTTTCAAGAAAAGCCGGTGCAGTTGCCCGTAAATGGGTTATACTGCCCGGCTCTTGTCGCCTGCCATCTTGGTGGCGGGTGATGCAAGCCACGTCCGGCCTGACTTTCCAGAGCTGGACTAGCGCCTGGGTGCATTTGTACTCTGGGGCGTGATCAATTATTAAAGGAATCTAACGTGGCACGTTATATCGGACCAAAAGCAAAACTGTCGCGCCGTGAAGGCACTGACCTGTTCCTCAAGAGCGCACGTCGCTCGCTCGACTCGAAGTGCAAACTGGACATCAAGCCAGGCCAGCACGGTGTCAAGTCGGGTGCCCGCACCTCGGACTACGGCAATCAGCTGCGCGAAAAGCAAAAAGTCAAGCGCATGTACGGCATCCTGGAACGCCAGTTCCGCCGCTACTTCGCCGAAGCATCGCGTCGCAAGGGTAACACCGGCGAAACGCTGCTGAAGCTGCTGGAAGCGCGTCTGGACAACGTGACGTACCGCATGGGTTTCGGTTCGACCCGCGCTGAAGCACGTCAGCTGGTCAGCCACAAAGCCTTCACCGTCAACGGCCAGGTCGTGAACATTGCTTCGTACCAGGTCAAGACCGGCGACGTCGTCGCTGTTCGTGAAAAGGCCAAGAAGCAAGTGCGTATCGCTGAAGCCCTGTCGCTGGCTGAGCAAATCGGTTTCCCAAGCTGGGTGTCGGTCGATGCCAAGAAGCTGGAAGGCACCTTCCGTTCGTTCCCAGAGCGTAACGAAATCGCTGCTGACGTCAACGAAGCGCTGATCGTCGAACTGTACTCGCGTTAATCGACCGCGACAGAGCCGACGTTGTCGGCTCCTGGCGGTCGTCCCCGCGCAGGCGGGGATCCAAGTTTGCTGGCTAGATCGAGCAACTTGGGTTCCCGCGGGGCCGCCGAGGCCTACGCGGGAACGACGGGAGTGGTTGTGCGAGCGCAGCGGTCTCGGACCGGCACCCGCAAAGAACAGCAAATTCTCCGGAATCAAAGTTTCTTCCTCACCGTCGCACCCAATTCGTTTTACCGCCTGCTCCGGCAGGCGTTTTCCATCAAGCCATCAGCCTTATCGGTGTAACGAGCCGAGGGTATTGAAAAGGACTACGTTCATGCAAAATAGTTTGTTGAAGCCACGTATCATCGACGTCGAAGCACTGGGCGCCGGCCATGCGAAAGTTGTGATGGAGCCGTTCGAGCGTGGCTATGGCCACACCCTCGGCAACGCACTGCGCCGCGTGCTGCTGTCGTCGATGGTTGGCTACGCGCCGACCGAAGTGACGATCGCTGGTGTCGTGCATGAATACTCGTCGCTCGATGGCGTCCAGGAAGACGTCGTCGACCTGCTGCTGAACCTGAAGGGCGTGGTCTTCAAAGTCCACAACCGCGACTCGGTCAACCTGACCCTGAAGAAGGAAGGCGAAGGCGCCGTCCTGGCATCGGACATCGACCTGCCGCACGACGTCGAGCTGGTCAATCCGGATCACGTGATCGCTCACCTGACCGCCGGTGGCAAGCTGGACATGCAGATCAAGGTCGAAAAAGGCCGTGGCTATGTGCCGGGCAACGTCCGTCGCCTGTCGGAAGACACCAACAAGACCATCGGCCGCATCATCCTGGACGCCTCGTTCTCGCCAGTGCGCCGCGTGTCGTACGCTGTTGAATCGGCCCGTGTCGAACAGCGTACCGACCTGGACAAGCTGATCATCAACATCGAAACGAACGGCGTTATCACCCCAGAAGAAGCGATCCGCCAGTCGGCCCGCGTCCTGGTTGACCAGCTGAACGTGTTCGCTGCCCTGGAAGGCACCGAAGCCGCCGCGGAAGCACCATCGCGCGCACCGCTGGTCGATCCGATCCTGCTGCGTCCAGTCGACGACCTGGAACTGACCGTCCGTTCGGCCAACTGCCTGAAAGCAGAAAACATCTACTACATCGGCGACCTGATCCAGCGTTCGGAAAACGAACTGCTCAAGACGCCAAACCTGGGCCGCAAGTCGCTCAACGAAATCAAGGAAGTCCTTGCTTCGCGCGGCCTGACCCTGGGCATGAAACTCGAAAACTGGCCACCAGCCGGCCTGGAGAAATAATATTCATCCGAAAGTACACACCTACTTTCGGATGGAATCAGACAAAAAGGACTGGCAGAGCCAGATCCTTTTTGGATGAAAAACGTAGTAAAACCCTAACCCCGAACCGGTCCGCGGACGTGCTCTTACTGATAAGGGCACGAACGATCGAAGAACTGGCATTGAAAACACCCGAAAGGAATTACCATGCGTCACCGTCACGGCCTTCGTAAGCTGAATCGTACCTCGTCCCACCGTCTGGCAATGCTGCGCAACATGACTGTTTCGCTGCTGCGTCATGAAGCCATCAAGACCACCGTCCCAAAAGCCAAGGAACTGCGTCGCGTCATCGAACCGATCCTGACCCTGGGCAAGACTGACACCCTGGCGAACAAGCGCCTGGCCTTCGCTCGCCTGCGCGACCGCGAAATGGTCCTGAAGCTGTTCGCTGAGCTGGGTCCACGCTACGCAAACCGCAACGGCGGCTACCTGCGTATCCTGAAGATGGGTTTCCGCGTTGGCGACAATGCACCAATGGCTTACGTCGAACTGCTGGATCGTCCAGAAGTGACTTCGGAAGAAGAAGCACCGACCGCCGAGTAATCGACTGTCGTTTGAAAAGACCAGGCTTCGGCCTGGTTTTTTTTCGCCTGTCGATCGGGCCTGCCCCGCACGCCCCAGGCAGCCGGTGTACCATGCCCGTGCTCTGTCACAAACCAATCGATCTCCATGCCCCGATTCCTCCTTCGGCACTGGCTTGCCGCCTGCCTGACGCTGTTTGCCTTCTTCACGCTGTTCGCCGCTGCGCCAGCCCGCGCCGCCGAGGCATTCCTCGATCCCGCCGTGGCCTTCAAATTCGAGGCGCGCATGGCCGATCCGCACACGGCCGAAGTCACGTACCAGATCGCGCCGGCCTACTATATGTACCGCGAGCGCTTCGCTTTCAAGTCGAGCAACCCGACCGTCAAGCTGGGCGCGCCGGCGATTCCGCCCGGCACCGTGAAGTATGACCAGACGTTCGAGAAGGACGTGGAAACCTACAAGGGCGTGCTGACGATCCGTATCCCGGTCGAGGGCGACGGCGCGTTCACGTTGATCGCGACCAGCCAGGGATGCGCCGACGCTGGCCTGTGCTATCCGCCGCAAGACCATACCGCCAGCCTGAGCGCGGGGGAGGGCGGCGCCGCGCCGCCAGCGCTGCCGATCGGCGCCGCAGTGCCACGGGGCGGCGTGTCGACGCCGCTGTCGGCCACGCCAATGGCCGACTCAGTCCCGGCCGCGCCCATCGCGCCGGCAGACGCCTCGCCGGCCTCGCCATCAGCACCACCAGCACCACCATCGCCACCTGCGCAATCCGACCTCTCCAATATCGCCGGCATCCTCGGCGGCGGCAGCCTGCTCGCGATCGTCCCCGCGTTCATCCTGCTGGGCCTGGGTTTGGCCTTTACGCCGTGCGTGCTGCCGATGGTGCCGATCCTGTCGTCGATCATCGTGGGCGAGGGCAAGAACGTCAGCCGCGCGCGCGGCCTGCTGCTGTCAGTGACGTATTCGCTGGGCATGGCGATCGTGTACACGCTGCTGGGCGTGGCTGCCGGCCTGGCTGGCGAAGGCCTGGCCGCCGCGCTGCAAAATCCCTGGGTGCTGGGCACCTTCGCCTTGCTGATCGTGGCGATGTCGCTGTCGATGTTCGGTTTCTATCAGTTACAACTTCCGACCGCGCTGCAGACCAGCTTGAGCAATGCGTCCAACCGCCAGCAGTCTGGCAAGCTTGCCGGCGTGTTCGCGATGGGCGCCATCTCGGCACTGATCGTCGGCCCGTGCGTGGCCGCGCCGCTGGCCGGCGCGCTGGTCTACATCAGCCAGACGCGTGACGTGTTCCTTGGCGGCGCGGCGCTGTTCTCGATGGCGGTGGGGATGAGCATTCCGCTGCTGCTGGTGGGCGTCTCGGCCGGCGCGCTCCTGCCTCGCGTGGGCGCGTGGATGGAGTCGGTCAAGCGCCTGTTCGGCGTGCTGATGCTGGCGATGGCGATCTGGCTCGTCTCGCCCGTGATCCCGGCGGTAGCGCAGATGCTGCTGTGGGCCGCGTTGCTGCTGGGGTATGGTTTCTACCTGCTGCGCCACACGCGCCACTGGGCCGCGATGGCCTTTGGCGCCGCGTTCGCGCTGATGGGCGGCATGCAGCTGGCGGGCGTGGCCAGCGGCGGGCGTGATGCATTTGCGCCTCTGGCGCACCTGAGCGGCGCGCAGGGGAACCACGGACTCCAGTTCACCCGCATCAAGACGGTCGACCAGCTCGACGCGGCCCTGGTGGCCAATGCCGGCAAGACGGTCATGCTCGACTTTTATGCCGACTGGTGCGTGTCCTGCAAGGAGATGGAAAAGTTCACCTTCGTCGATCCAACGGTGCAGGCCAGGCTGGTCGGTACGGTGCTGCTGCAGGTCGACGTGACGGCCAACGATGCGGCGGACAAGGCGATGCTCAAGCGCTTCGGCCTGTTCGGGCCGCCGGGCATCATCCTGTTTGACGGGCATGGGAAAGAGATTGCCGATAGCCGGGTGATCGGCTATCAGAATGCAGAGAAGTTCAAGACGTCGCTGGAGCGTTTGAAATGACGTCGGGTCGGCGGCAACGCCGCCGACCCGACTCAATCACGCGTGTGCGCGATGCTGGTGATGCCGCCCACCCTTGCGGTGCTTGGCCTGCGCATCAAAGGTCTTGCGCTGCTCTGGCGTCAGCACCGCATAGAAGCTGTTCAGCGCCGTCAAACGCGACTCCATATGCGCGGTGCGCGCTTTCTGCATGGCGATCTGCTTCTCCATGCGCTGCGGCGCGCTCAAGCTGGCCCAGGCGGCGCGGTCCGGACGGCCAGCGCGGTCGCCTTTCTTCGCGGGCGCCTGGCTGGCAACAAACGCATCCCATGCGGGTTTTTGCTGCGCATTGAGGTTCAGCGCCGTCTGCAGCCTGGCTTGGTGCTCGGCGCGCTTCTGCGCCATCTTGGCGTGGCGCTCGCCCGCCTTGGCTTGCCATTCGGCCTTCTTGGCCACGCGCTGCTCGGCGCTCAAGGTCGATGCCTGGCGGCCGTCAGCAGGGGCGGCGCTCTGGGCCTGGGCGCCGACGGCGCCGCCAAGCAGACCGGCAGCGGTGAAGGCGATCACGAGGTGTTTGCGAAGGGTGTTCATGGTGGATCCTTTGTGTGAGAGTCTGTGGGCTGTGCATCCCTGGCCGGGCATTTGAAACGCTTGCTGCACAGGACCCATCGTGGGTCAAAACTGTAACCACGGCATTTCCCCGGCCGCACACTTTGTATCCATATGTTTCGCGCCCATCGGCTTATACAGAGCGATACAAAAACTTCCTCCGGGGTTGTCATAAATTCGGATAATTGCGGTTATGGATAATCCCTCTACGATTCTGATCGTCGACGACGACCGCGACATCCGCACGCTGCTGGCCGACTACCTCGAGTCGAACGGCTACCGGACGCTGGCCGCCCCCGACGGCAACGCGATGTGGAAGACGCTCGACGAAACGCGTCCCGACCTCATCGTGCTCGACCTGAACATGCCCGGCGACGATGGCCTGACGCTGTGCCGCAAGCTGCGCGCCACCTCGAGCCTGCCGGTGATCATGCTCACCGCCCGCAACGAACCGCTCGACCGCATCCTGGGCCTCGAAATGGGCGCCGACGACTATCTGCCCAAGCCGTTCGAGCCGCGCGAGCTGCTGGCGCGCATCCGCAGCGTGCTGCGCCGCTCGCACGCCATGCCGTCCAATACGCCATCCGAGAATGTGCAGCAGATGCGCTTCTCGGGCTGGACGCTCGACCTTACCGCGCGCCACCTGCTGAACCCGGATGGCATCGTCATCATGCTCTCGGGCGCCGAGTTCCGCCTGCTGCGCGTGTTCCTCGAGCACCCGAACCGGGTACTCAACCGCGACCAGCTGCTCAACCTCACGCAAGGCCGCGACGCCGATCCGTTCGACCGCTCGATCGACATCCAGATCAGCCGCCTGCGCCAGAAGCTGGGCGAAGACGCGCGCATGCCACAGATTATCAAGACCGTGCGCAACGGCGGCTATGTGCTGGCCGGGCAGGTGACCGTGGAGCCGGCGGCGTGAAAGCGTTCTTCGGGTCGATGACCGGCCGCGTGTTCGTCACGCTGTTGCTGGGTATCCTGACCTCGGTCGCGCTCACGCAACTGGCCGCCGACTACCAGCGCATGCGCGACTACGAGCGCAATCGCGATGCGAATGCGCTCGAGCGCGCCGAGCAGCTGATCATGGCCACCGAGATCGTGCCGGCCTCGGCGCGCTCGATCTATCTCGACGTCGCCAACCGCCCTGGCCTGCAGCTCGAGGTGGGCGAGGCGCTGCACAAGCCGGCGCCGGCGACCTGGTTCGCCCGTTCGCTGGCCACGCGCCTGGGCAAGGGCTATCAGGTGTTCTCGGCAGCGGGGCGTCCCGCACCCTGCGATGCCCCGCTGGAATTCCCCGTGATGTATGGCCTGATCACCATGACCTGGCAAGGCGCCTGCGAGATGCTCAATGTGCGCCTGCGCGACGGCGCGGTGCTGCATCTGTCGGTGCTGCCGCCGCGCCAGCCCAACAATCCCGACACCGATTTTCGCGGCATCTTCGGCCTGTTCCTGGCCAGCCTCGCGGTGCTGGCCTACCTGGTCGCCCGCATGACCGCGCGCCCGTTCAAGCAGCTCGCACAGGCCGCACAAGACCTCGGCCAGGACATCAACCGCCCGCCGCTCGACCTGGTCGGCGCGATCGAGATCCGCCAGGCCAGCGCCGCCTTCAATGCGATGCAGGCGCGCATCCGCCAGTACATCTTCCAGCGCACGCAGATGCTGGCCGCGATCACACATGATTTGCAGACACCCCTCACGCGCATGCGCCTGCGGCTCGAGAAGGTGTCCGATACCGAACTGCAGGAGCGACTGATCGGCGACCTGTCGGCGATGCAGCAAATGGTGCGCGAAGGCCTGGTGCTGGCGCGCAGCATGGACACGACCGAGACGATGCAGATGATGGACCTCGACTCGCTGCTCGAGGCGGTGTGCGCCGACGCGACCGACGCCGGCCAGGCCGTCACACTCACTGGCAAGGCCTCGATGGCGGTGCTGGGCCGGCCGATCGACATGCGCCGCTGCCTGGTCAACCTGATCGACAACGCGGTCAAGTACGGGCGCGAGGCGCGGGTGAACGTCGACCGTACGAGCGGCACCGCGCGCATCCGGATCCGCGACAACGGCCCCGGTATTCCGCGCAGTGAACTGATTCGGGTGTTCGATCCGTTCTACCGCGTCGAGACGTCGCGCTCGCGCGAATCGGGCGGCACGGGCCTGGGCCTGACGATCGCGCGCAATATCACCGAGCAGCACGGCGGGAGCATCAGCCTGGCGAACCACCCGGAAGGCGGGCTCGAAGTGACGCTGATGCTGCCGGCGTACTACCCGAATAAATAAAGTCGTCAAAACCAACAAGCAAAAATAAAGACGTAATAACAGTGTGGGACAATGCGCGCGCACGGCGCATCAAGCACATCATCAATGGAAAGAGCCGTCGGCACTGGCGGCAAGGGACAAGCATGAACAAGAAAAATGTCGGCGTCATCGCCGTCGTGGCGGCGTTGGTCGTGGCCGGTGGCTGGTATCTCAATCAGGGCAATGCGGCCGAGGCCGAAAAAGCTGGCGCCCAAGGGCCGGGCGGCGGTCCGCCACCGGTGACCGTCAACGTGGTCAAGCCCGAGCGGCGCGACGTGGGCGTCGAGCTCTTCGCCAACGGCACCGTGACCCCGCTGCGCACCGTGAACCTGCATCCGCAAACCGTCACCACGATCCGCAAGGTCCACATCCGGGAAGGCCAGTTCGTCAAGGAAGGCGAATTGATGTTCTCGCTCGACGACCGCGCCGACCTGGCCAACGTCGCGCGCGCCGAAGCACAGGTGGCGCGCGACCGTGCCACGCTGGCCGACCTCGATCGCCAGTACAAGCGCAGCCAGGAACTGGTGTCGCAAAACTTCCTGGCCCAGAGCGCGCTCGACTCCTTGCTCAGTCAAGTTGAAGCCCAGCGCGCGCTGGTGCAGTCGAACCAGGCCGCGATGCGCGCGACGCAGGTCAGCGCCAGCTACACGTCGATCCGCGCGCCGATGTCGGGTCGCGTGGGCGCCATCGACGTCCACCCGGGCGCGCTGGTCCAGATGACGACATCGCTGACCACGATCACCCAGCTCGACCCGATCAATGTCTCGTTCACGCTGCCCGAATCGACCCTCGGCGCGCTGCTCGGCGCCCAGAAAGCCGGCAATGTCGACGTCCTCGTGACGGCTGGCGCCGATGCGAAACCGGTCGCTGGCCGCCTGAGCTTCATCGACAATGCCGTCGATGCACAGGCCGGCACCATCCGCGTCAAGGGCGAATTCTCCAACAACGACACGTCGCTGTGGCCGGGCCAGTACGTCACCGCGCGCGTGGTCGTGCAGACGCTCAAGGACGCCGTCGTGATCCCGCAAACGGCGATCATCACGGCCACCAACGGCACGTTCGTGTACGTGCTGGCTGACGGCAACTCGGCCCGTCAGGTGCCGGTCAAGCGCGTGTATGCATTTGGCGACCACGCCGCCGTCACCGGCCTGACGGGCAACGAGCAGGTGATCACCGAAGGCAAGCAGAACCTGCGCCCGGGCGGAAAGGTGCGCCTGGCCGAAGTTGTCAAACCTGCGGTCAAGCCTGCGGCCGCCCCGCAACCCAAGCAGGGTGAGCAGGCATGAACCTGTCCGAACTGTGTATCCGCCGTCCGGTGATGGTGGTGCTGCTGTCGATCAGCCTGGTGCTGGTCGGCATCCTGTCGTACATGAAGATCCCGGTCGCCGCGCTGCCGAGCTATAACACGCCGGTCATCAACGTCTCGGCCAACCTGCCCGGCGCCAGCCCCGAGACGATGGCCTCGTCGGTCGCGCTGCCGCTCGAGAAGCAATTCTCGACCATCGCCGGCATCAAGCTGATCACGTCGAGCAGCACCCAGGGAGACACCAATATCACGCTCGAATTCGACACCGAAATCGATGTCGACAAGGCAGCTGTGGATGTCCAGGCCGCGCTGCTGGTGGCCCAGCGCCGCCTGCCCCTTGAAATGACCGAACTGCCGGCCTACCGCAAGGTCAACCCGGCCGACGCCCCGATCCTGTTCATGCACCTGACCTCGCCGTCAATGGACCTCTCGGAGCTGAACGATTACGCCGAGAACCTGATCTCGCCGGCGATCTCTACCGTGCAGGGCGTGTCGCAAGTCTCGATCAATGGCGGCAAGCGTTTCGCGGTGCGCGTGCGCGCCAAGTCCGACCTGATGAACGCCCGCAATATCTCGATGGACGAACTGGCCGCAGCCTTGCGCGCGGCCAACTCGAACACGCCACTGGGCATCCTCGACGGCCCGACCCAGGCGCTGACCATCCAGGGCGGCGGCCAGCTCATGAAAGCGGCCGACTTCGCCAACCTGATCGTCGCCACGCGCGAGGGGCTGCCGGTGCGCCTGAAAGACATCGCCGACGTGCAAGACAGCTACCAGTCGGTCAAGGCCATGGGTAGCCTGAACGGTGAGCGCTCGATCTCGCTGATGGTGCAGCGCCAGCCGAATGCCAATACGGTCGAGGTGGTCGACGCCGTGCGCGCGCTGATCCCGCGTTTCGAAGGGCAATTGCCGGCCTCGATCAAGATCGAGCTCGTCAACGATCGCTCGCTGTCGATCCGCGAAGCGATCCACGATGTCAACCTGACCTTGCTGGGCACGGTGCTGCTGGTGATCCTGGTCATTTTCCTGTTCCTGCACCGCGCGGCCGCCACGTTCATCCCTGCGGTGACGGTGCCGATTTCGTTGCTGGGCGCGCTGTCCCTCCTGTATTGGCTGGGCTATAGCCTCGACAATATCTCGCTGCTGGGCATCACGCTGGCCGTGGGCCTGGTCGTCGACGATGCCATCGTGGTGCTGGAAAACATCGTGCGCCACATGGAGATGGGCAAGAAGCCGATGCAGGCCTCGCTCATCGGTGCGCGCGAAATGGGCTTTACCATCATCTCGATCTCGATCTCGCTGGTGGCCGTGTTCATCCCGATCTTCTTCATGCCGGGCGTGATCGGCCTGCTGTTCCGAGAATTCGCCGTGATCGTCGGCCTGGCCGTGATGGTCTCGGCCGTCGTGTCGCTCACACTCGTGCCAATGCTGTGCTCGCGCCTGCTCAAGGATGGCGGCCACGTCGATCCAAAAGACATGTCGTGGATCGGTCGCCGCTTCGAAGCCATGTTCACCAATGTGCGCAACGGTTATGGCCGCACGCTCGACACGGCGCTGCGCCACCGCTTTCTGGTGCTGATGCTGGCGCTGGGCACCTTCGTGCTGACGGCCGTGCTGTACATGACCATGCCAAAGGGCTTCTTCCCCGAAGAAGACATCGGCCAGATCCGCGTGAACGTCGAGGCGTCCGAAGACACGTCGTCGGTCGCGCTGGCCGAACTGCAGGGCAAGGTCGTCGACATCGTCCGCGCCAATCCCTACGTGCAGGACACCACCTCGTTCAGCGGCGGCGGCAACACGGGCCGCATGTTCCTGGTGCTCAAGCCGCGCGGCGAACGCCCGCCGATGGATCTCGTGATCGACGACCTGCGCAAGGCCACGCGCGCCGTGCCGGGCGTGCAAGTGTTCATGTCGCCCCAGCAAAACCTGCAACTGGGTGGACGCCAGAGCAAGGCGCGCTACCAGTACACGCTGCAAAGCGTCTCTGGCGGCGAGATCGGTGGCTGGGCCGAGCGGTTCCTGGAGGGCATGCGCATGGACGCGCGCTTCCGCGACGTCAACAGCGATTCGCAAAACAAGGCCCTGCAGGCAACGGTGGATATCGACCGTGACAAGGCGGCATTGCTGGGCCTGGAGATGGACGATATCCGCACCGTGATGTACGCCTCGTTCGGCGAACGCCAGGTCTCGACCATCTATTCCACCGCCGCCAGCTACTACGTGATTCTGGAAGCGGCCGCCAGCGACCGCTACTACGACGAAGCGCTGTCGCGCGTATCGGTGCGTTCAAAATCGGGCGACCTCGTCAAACTGTCGAGCATCGCCACCGTGCGCCGCACGGTCGGCCCGCTGCAGGTCAATCACCAGGGGCAACTGCAGGCGATCACGCTGTCGTTCAACCTGGCCCCGGGCGTGCCGCTGGGCGACGCCACCGCCGCCATCGAACAGATGGGCGCGCAGATGAAGTTGCCGGCGTCCGTGATCGCCACCTACGGCGGCGACGCGGCGGTGTTCCAGGATACGCAGTCGAGCCAATTGATCCTGATCCTGACGGCCATCGGCGTCATCTACGTGCTGCTGGGCGTGCTGTATGAAAGCTATATCCACCCGCTCACGATCCTGGCCGGCTTGCCGTCGGCGGCGGTCGGTGCGCTGCTGACGTTGTGGATCTTCGACAAGGACCTGACGCTGATCGCGATGATCGGCATCCTGATGCTCATTGGTATCGTCAAGAAAAACGCCATCATGATGATCGACTTCGCACTCGACGCGCAGCGCAATCTCGGCATGAGTCCCCAGGAGGCGATTCGCGAAGCGTGCATCCTGCGCTTCCGCCCGATCCTGATGACGACGCTGGCCGCGCTGATGGGCGCGCTGCCGATCGCGCTGGGCATTGGCGCCGGCGCCGAGCTGCGCCAGCCGCTGGGCCTGGCGGTGTGCGGCGGCTTGATCTTCTCGCAAGTGATCACGCTGTACATCACGCCCGTGATCTACCTGTACCTCGACCGTTTCAGCGGCACCGGGCCGATGACCGACGAACAGCTGGCGAAGGCCGACGATGTCCCGGCTGCCCAGCATGCTTGACGCTGGAAACATTTGGTAACAACCATCAACGCCAGTGGCGGGGCTGCCCGCTCGCTGGCGTGATGCGTTGGCCCTGTAAAACGGTTAGACTGCGGCTCTCTGCTGTTTTTTTAGACGTCGCTTCCAGGATACCGATCTACCTTGCGTGACCATTCCCACTCCTACGACCAGGACAGCGAAGTTTGCTCCCACTGCGGGCAGCCGTTGGCACGTCCGGCGCCTCACTACGAGCGCAAAGGATCCGGCCGGGCCGGCCTGATCGGTACGATCGCGCTGCACTTGCTGTTGCTCGCGATCTTTATCTTCAAGCCGCCTGAAAAAGAACAGAAAACAGCGCGCCCGGCGTCCGACCGCGAAACCGACGTCGTGTTCGTCCAGCCATTGCAACAGCCGACCAAGGCGCAGCGCGAGCAAAAGCCGAAGCCGACGCCAAAACCATCGCCACGGCGTGAAACGCCACGGCCGACGCCGCCGGAACGCGTGTTCGTCCAGCGCTTGCCGGACACAATCACCATTCCCGACGAAAAGCCGGTCGAGCGCACCCCGCCGCCACAGCCGCCGCAGCCGAAAACCGAGGTTCCGCCCGAGATGGACATGGCGGCCTACGTGAAAGCCCAGCGCGAACGGCGCGGCGCGCCGACCGGCAGCGAAGTGGAAACACCGGAAAGCGACGCGGCCCGCGGCAACCGCAACGCGCTGGCGAACATCGCCGCGATCAACGGCCGCGGCCGCGACGACAGCAACGAGTCGGGCGGCATCTTCTCGGTGACGAACAAAACGTTCAATACGATGGACCTGAAGTTCCGCGGCTGGAACCCGACCTTCAAGCGGCGCTGGCTGACGGCCGTGACGGTGGAGCAGGGCAGCGAGCGCGACATCGAAACAGCCGTGATCAAGAAGATGATCGAGCTGATCCGCAAGGAAAAGAACGGCGACTTCGAGTGGGATTCGCACCGCCTGGGGCGCGTGGTCAAGCTCAGCGCGCGGCCGGCGGACGAGGCGCGGTTGACCGAGTTCTTGTATAAGGAGATGTTCCCGGAGTACCGGGCGCCGCCTGGGCGCTGATGTCGGCGGCGGCGGCGGTGCGGGCTTGGATTCCCGCCTCCGCGGGAATGACGGTTTCAGGGTGAGCGGCCAATCGCCAAGTCGACGACACGCATCTTTCGCACGTCGTTCCCGCGAAGGCGCACTGCTGTCCGGAATAATTTGCTTGACTTAGGAAGTAGGGGTTGCAGGCATTGGTTTACGAGGG